>JBMYSZ010000004.1:0-263490 GCA_049603835.1 Mangrovicoccus sp. | reverse complement strand
CGCACACTCGACCTATCGACTGACAGCACATTACACGCCCGCCGTTGGCTCACGCCATGCTCTTTGCATAAATGCCCAACGGCTCTCCGTTTCTCGACGGGCGTTACCACTTTCGCGAGGCGACATCCTTCAACATCGCGTTGTCCAACATCTGTTCTGCCAGCAGCTTCTTGAGCTTGGCGTTCTCTTCCTCCAGCGCCTTCAGCTTGCGGGCATCTGATACATCCAGCCCTCCGAACTTCGATTTGTATTTGTAAAACGACGCCGTGCTAATGCCGTGCTTCCTGCAAACTTCGGCAGTTGGAACACCGCCCTCCTGCTCCTTAATCATCGCTATGATCTGTTCTTCGCTGAACCGTGACTTCTTCATCTTCCATCTCCAATGCTTGGGACGGATCCTACTCAAAAGTGGAGGAGGTTTAAGGTCTCAGGTCACCTTGACATAGTGGGGACAGGTCAGATCACATCGAGACTAATTCATTCGATATTGACCTCTAATTTGCGCGACATTTAGGAATTAATAATAGATTATTTTACAACTAGCTCTGCGTGAAGTGCCCCAGCTGCTTTAATGCTTTTTAGAATGTC
This sequence comes from Mangrovicoccus sp., assembly GCA_049603835.1. GTDB lineage: Bacteria > Pseudomonadota > Alphaproteobacteria > Rhodobacterales > Rhodobacteraceae > Mangrovicoccus. Next base: position 262,902 of record JBMYSZ010000004.1, on the reverse strand, counting down.
AATCATGTCTCTCGGCTTTACTCCCAAGGCGTTTAGACCGGCGACAACCTCCGATAAATCCGTTCCGCCAGTGACTTCGGCGAGGCCTGTTCCTTGCTCTTCGTCAATTTCGGCATTGGTTCTTGGAACTATGACTGTTTCACCGTCGCTGAATGGATTGGGTTGGACTGCCAGAGGCTCTTCTTGGACCCTCAGGGTGAGATTTCCTTGTGATACCGCCACTCGTGAAATTCTTACATTTTCTCCCATGACGATTGTTCCAGATCTCTGATCTACAACGACTCTCGCCTTATGCTGTGGTTCTACTAAAATGTTTTCTATCGCTGCTATGGTTCTTGCGGGTGATCCCAGTCCTGAGTTCGCGATATCCAATTCTACAGTTCCTGAGTCGACCGCCAACGCGATTCGCTTTCCGATCCGCCCATTTATTTTTTCTTCTATCGCTATTGCCGTAGAAAAGTCTGGGCTTCGAAGGGCAAGCCGTAAAGACGACATATCGGAAAAGGAAAACTCAATTTCGCGCTCCACTCTGGCTCCTGATGGAATCACTCCTGATGTGGGCACTCCTTCAACAACTTTTGCGCCATCTCCCTCAGCCGCTACTCCACCTGCAATAATAGTTCCTTGGGAAACTGCGTATATTTCTCCATCCGCAGCATTGAGCGGTGTCATAATTAATGTTCCGCCCAATAGACTGCTGGCATCGCCGATTGCTGAGACCGTAACGTCTATTTGACTACCCACTCTCGCAAACGGCGGTAATGTCGATGTTACAAAAACAGCCGCGACATTTTTAGGGCGAAATTGCTCACCACTCACATTTACGCCTAGGCGCTCTAAAATATTGGCCATGATTTCTTCGGTAAATGGCGCATTTCTGATGCCATCGCCGGTACCATTCAATCCCACCACGAGCCCATATCCAATGAGATCGTTGCCTCTGACACCATCGAAATTGACTAAGTCTTTGAGCCTGATTTCTGCTGAACTTGTTTCATGCGCAAGGGCACAGCATAAAGTTAAAACAAGAAAGAGAAATCGCATCAAAGAAATTCCGTTAGTGACAGCCTAGAGATACGCGCTGTCATAGTGTACATCGCCTCAAGCTGGGTCTCCAACTGTGTCAGCTTCATAATTGTTTCAGCGGAATCCACCCCAATTAAATCCTGCCGCGCTGTTAGAAGGGCATATTTCTCCGCTGAGTTGGCGGCCTCAATTTCCTCCAGCTTTTCGGTCTTTGCTCCAAGCCTGGCTTCGACCGTTATTAAACTTCGATCTTGGTTTATCAAATTTTCTCCAAGCGTTTTCATGAACAGTTGCTGTTCTGCCGCTGGGTTATCGAGTAGACCATCCGCTGCTAATGCAGCTAACGCAAAAGTTTTGACTAAATCTCTCAGATCTTGATTGCCTGCATTGACATCCAGGGTAACAGATTGCCCTTCCGCAATTTTGAACTCTAGGTCGGATGTTAAAGAACCCTGATAAATTAAAGTCTCAAATGCACCACCAGGAGTGTCAAACCACGCGTCGGCCGCGGCAAGAACTGCGCTTGTAGTCGTAAGGCCGCTAACTGCAGCACCCAGTTGGCTCAAAATACTTGTGCTGGAGCTGAGCGATGGTTGCTGGACCTCAGCGCCAGAAAATAGCGCTTTACCAGCTACTTGAGTATTGAGGGCTGCAACAATACTTTCAAATTCTACTTTTGCTTCATGCAAGATCGATTCTCGGTGAAAAGGATCGGTTGCTTCTGCTCCGGTGAGTAAATCGGTGCCAATTTCAGTAACATTGGCGCGTGCTTTTGCAAGTGCATCCGCTTGGCCCTGCAAAATGGCTGTGGCAGTGGTAATGGTGTCGGCATAAGCAGAGTTTAAGTCTAGTCCTCTCTCGATCCCCGCGATTGCTGTCATGTCGCCAGACAGCAGTTTTGAAAGGTCTGAAGTTTCACCCGAAGCTAACTCTTTGACATGCGACTGTAATTGTTGGCGCAAAGTCGAGTTTTGCCGCGAAATTTGGTAGTGTTGAGTTAAGTCGCCAACCGTTGGAGTGAACATTTTTTAGATCCTCATTAATGCATCAAGCATGGAGTCGATGACTTCAATTACTCTAGCGTTTGCCGCATATGCTTGTTCGATGAGTAAAAGGCGTTGCATTTCGTAATCGGTGTCCACCCCATTTTGGAGCTCCAGCTCTGTGAGGGCGGATTGTTGTGCTGCGGCAAATACTATTGTGGTTTCAGAGCGTTCAAGAGAACCACTAACTATTGAAACAACATCCGAAGCCAGCGCTGAGGCGGATCTTGCGCCGCCAAAAAAGTTCCCTGAAACCGGCGCTCTAACATTGGTCAAAGCTTCGGAGAGGGCAATGAGTCCTGAAGAGTCGCCGGAAGGGCCTTGTGCCGCGGCTCCCAGGCCGTCCCGGATCCGCCATAGGGCTCCACCAGAACTGGGATCGACGAGTGGATTAATTTCTATCCTGCCGGCGATCCCAACTTCATTTAAAGGGTCGAAAAGCACTCCGTTGTCAGTGAAAAGACCGGGATTACCAGCGACTAGTGTGGGATCGGCGGCCGGATCCTCGAACCTTTCAATCAAATCCCTGGCAAACGCATCTAGGTTCGTTTGCGCATCAATTGCTAAGCTATCGCGAACCGTGAAATGAGCCGCGAGTACTCCGCCCTGAATAGGATTAGGAGTTTTAGTGTGATCCAGCGGAACTCCATTGACCTCTAGCGCAGATAATGCGCCGCTGGCCAAAGTCATGTCGGGGGTAATTACTGGAGTCGGGGTGAAACTAATTTCAGCGGCTGGTCCATCGACAAGCATTGTGCCATCAGCTGTCATTAGCGCGATTAATCCATTGCCTCGATCCAATTCTTTCACCGGGACTATCTCGGAAATTTCGTCCACCAATTTTTGGCGTTGATCGAGCATGGCGGACACATCATGGCCGAGAACCACATGGCGCCTAATCTTGTAGTTAATGTCTTCAAGAGCTTGAAGATTGGTGTTTAGTGTTTCAACCGCAGCGTCAATTTTTTGATCCGCTCTAACTCGGAGATCTTGAATGGCGTCAGAAGTTGAATTGAGATGGTCTGGCACACGGACCAAATCTTCTTGGATCCGCGCTAATTGCGGTTCACTCTCGGGCGCTTGTGTGGCGAGGGTCAGACTCGCTTCAAGCTCTGAAATCAAATCAGTTAGTGAGCCTGCCACGTTCGGGAGGCCTAGCTCCGATTGGAGAGATGTATAAAACTCGTTTTTTACGGTCGCGTTTCCCACGGTGGCATCGGCGCTACGCCGATCCGCGAGGAGTGTTTTATCCTCATGGCGAATGATCCCGGAAACATTAACGCCCCCTGAGTCGCCGCCCACGCGTGAAGAAAGAACCACTTCTCGCACGCCATAGCCTTCGGTCATTGAATTGGAGATATTGGATGCTGCAATATCTGCCGAACGCGCCGCAGCTGTTAGGCCGGAAAGAGCGTTTGTCAGTGCACCTGAAATACTCATGACGTGCGATCCTTAAACTGTTGATTTTAGCGCTTAATATTTGTGGTTTCTTGTAGCATTTCGTCTACTGTTTGGATGACTTTTGCATTCGATGTATAAGCTCGCTGAGTTTGAATGAGCTGCGTCAATTCATTTGCTACATCTGTGGCAGATTCCTCACGAGCGTAGCTGACAATATCGCCAGTTGGGCCGTCGCCCGCATCCCAAAGGAAGTAGGACCCGCTCTCATTTGAGATTTGATATGTTTGGTTGTCGAGAGAAACTAGGCCATTGGGGTTTGGCATATCCACGAGTGGAATCTGGTAAATTGTGCGTGTGATCCCAATGTCATATAGTGCGTGGACATAGCCATTTGCATCTACTTCCACTTGCACCATATTGCCAACAGCTGACCCGTCTTTGGAGATATTTACCGGCGCAAAGGCATCGGAAAGCTGGTTAATGCCATCGGAATTTCCAGGGACGCCGATATCTATGGTGATCGGGCCGCCATCGACCATAATGACCAACTCCCCGGTTGTATTGTCATATGCAGTTCCGGCGTGAGCGAAGGTCGGAGTGGCGGTAAGCAATGTGCCACCAGTGCCACGAGATGCGTCAAACACTAATGTATATTCTGCAATCACCGTTCCGGCGGGAAGTGTCGCAGAGTCCGTGATCTGCATGGTCCATTCGTTAGACGCTGCCCCAGCAACAGGAACTGTGGGGACGAAATCAAAGCTCACAGACTCAGATGTTCCGAGATTGTCGAAATATTCGACCTTAAGCACTTCGGTTGTCCCAACGCCGCTCGCATCTGCTTCGGTAGCTGTTGCGGGCAGATTGAGGCCGAGGCTCATTTCGGTGGTGGGTTCGCCACCGAACTGGTTGACGTTGATCTTAATCGGTTCGAGGCCGTCATTTGTGTCCCTGGGATAAGTCGGAATGGTGCCATCCGCATTTGCGGGCCAACCCATCAGGACCAATCCGGTTTCCGATTTTAAGTAACCCTCTTCGTCGGTCCGAAATGAGCCAGTCGTCGAGAGCATCATCGGATATGTGCCGTTATTTACTTCTACGGCGACCTCGGTCGTGACCGGTAACATGCCGCGCCCGCGAACCGCGAGATCGGTGGAGTTGGAAGTCGTAATGAGGGGGCCGCTTTCATCGATTAAGCGTTGAGTCGTGACGCGTACACCGCCCGAAGAATATGAGCCGCCGGGATCAGAAATCACCATGGAATGAAAATCGGCCTCGGCCCGTTTGTACCCATAGGTACTTGAATTGGCGATATTATCTGAAATTGTTGCCAGCTTTGTGGCATTGGAGCTCAGCCCCATAACACCGGCATTTAATGAAGAGGAAATCGTCATTTAAATCTGCGCCTTTCTGCATCGTCGACTTTGCGTCTGAAGGTGATGCTAGCAGGAACAGGCTTAATGGGCGGCTAACGGCTAAAATTGCGAACAGTTTCCTTTAAACATCCGAGCGAAGGAGAATAAACTCGAACCGATTGTTATTAACCTCTAGCGGGTTATCGGTCATGGGTTTGCGGTCGGCAAAGCCGGAAATCCGCTGGAAGCGTCTGTCAGAAACTCTATTTTTCACCAATAATTCTCGCCCAATATTCGCGCGAGCGCGGGAGATGTCCCAAACAGGGTATTCGCGGACCATGACGGGCAAGGATGCGAGATGAGCATTCACCGCGATATCATTGGCCGCTAAGTTTATGATTTCAGAGAGTAATCTCGCTACTTCGAGCATGACTTCGGTTGGTTCATTTGTCCCTGGCCAAAATAGCGGCTCGCCAGGTAGGGCAAAAACATCGAAAACTACACCTTCATCTGTAATGCGGCTGACCACATGCCGAAGATCCATCAATTGTGCCATGCTTTCCCCGCCGCGCAGCTGTAATTGCTCTAACAGATGCTCGGACTCGGCCATATTCTTTTGCGCCTGGGACGGCGTTTCCTGCTTTGCCAATTCAACGCCTGTGCTGCCCTTAGCTTGATTTTCAGAGGTCGGCTTTTCCATGGCCGCGCCGGTGCCACTTTGGGCTAATACCTCATCGGCAAACACATTATCGCCCCAGAATTGACCATCGCCACCACCGGATACTTTGTGCACTGGAATCGACGGAGAAAAATAGTCGGCCAGCCCCTTGCGCTGCTTTTCGGTTGTCGCATTTAGCAGCCACATCAGCAGGAAAAACGCCATCATCGCGGTCACAAAATCCGCATAGGCCACTTTCCAGGCGCCACCATGATGGCCTTCACCGGCTTCTTCAATTTTTTTATTGATTATAATCGGAGCAAGGGACTCAGAACTCATGGGCATCACCTAGTGTTTTCTTTGCTCTAGCCTTTCTAGGTGTATAGCCGGTTAAGCACAGTCCTGCGTCAAGTTATCGATCTCATATTAACCAAAGTCACACTGTCATAAAACCATGCTATGCTGCACTGCAGAATGGAGGCCGATATGTTTTCTTTATCCGGTAAAAAAGCGCTCATCGTCGGTGTAGCAAATGACAGTTCAATAGCTTGGGGGATCGCAAAAGCCCTGCATTCACAAGGTGCAGAGCTTGCTATTACCTATCTCAATGAGAAAGCCGAGCCCTATGTGCGGCCTCTGGCTGAAGAGCTCGAATCGGAGATCATCCTTCCGTTGGACGTGTCCAAAGAAGGTCAGCTAGAGGCGGTTTTCGAAGAAATCACGGCGAAATGGGGTAAATTGGACACGCTGGTGCATTCGATCGCCTTTTGCCCAAAAGATGATCTGCATGGCCGTGTCGTCGATACATCCCGCGAAGGTTTTGGCGTCGCGATGGATGTTTCGGTACATTCTTACTTGCGTATGATCCGTTTGGCGGAACCGCTTATGCCCAATGGCGGCACCTGTATGACCGTGACCTTCTATGGGTCTGAAAAGGTTGTTGATCACTACAACATCATGGGGCCGGTGAAGGCGGCGCTTGAATCGGTGACACGCTATGCGGCGGCTGAACTTGGGCCCAAGGGCATTTCTGTGCACGCCTTGTCGCCCGGACCTTTAAAAACACGCGCGGCATCGGGCATCGGCCATTTTGACGAGCTGATGGACAAAACAGCGGCGCGGACTCCGACCCACCAGCTGGCAACGATTGACGATGTCGGTGCATATGCTGCGTTTTTGGCCAGCCAAGAAGCGGCAAATGTCACGGGGAGTATCCACCCAATCGATGGTGGCTATCACATCGTCGGCTAACAAGTTTTTGAGAAACGAGGCATAGGCCATGCAAGATCAAATGAGCTCCGAAAAGATCCAAACCGTCGCGAAACAAGCGGCGGATCAGGGACAAATGATCCGCACAGTGGTGAGCCGCCGTGTGGAACGCGCCAATGGGGTTTCTCGCGAAATCAATGCGCAACTGCAGGCTGACCTCCAAGTCATGCAGGAGCAGATCCAGACCGCATCAGCTTCGCTTGGCCTTGCCTCTGCTTATTCGTCTTACCTACGGGATGCGGGTGAGCGCTATATCTTAACTCTCGATGCGTTGCGTCAGCGCAGCGATAATTTTCTGCAGCATATCGCTGACGGTACGCCGCCGGTTTTGGTCTATGACAGCGAGCTGGTCATGGATGGCAAGGATCAACCGCATCCCTGCAACTATTTCCTGCTGCGGATTTTGCCGCCCGAAGGCATGGAAATCGACAATACCAAACGCCCGGTGGTCATCATCGATCCGCGGGCGGGCCATGGTCCAGGGATTGGCGGATTTAAAAAAGACAGCCAAGTCGGTGTCGCGCTCAAAGATGGCAGTCCGGTTTATTTCGTGGCCTTCCGTCCTATGCCGGAGCCGGGCCAAACCTTAGCATATGTGACTGAGGCGGAAGCGGCGTTTTTGCGCGAAGTGCAGCGGCTCCATCCCGAAGCACCTAAACCCATGGTCATCGGCAATTGCCAAGGTGGTTGGGCGACTGCTGTCTTGGCCGCAACCAATCCTGACCTTGCAGGGCCTATCGTTTTGAATGGCGCGCCCATGTCCTATTGGGGTGGCAAACTGGGCCAAGATCCCATGCGCTATTCCGGCGGTCTGGCGGGTGGCGTCACCCCGGCGCTTTTCGCGGGCGATATGGGCAATGGCGTTTTCGACGGCTCAAATCTGGTTCTGAATTTCGAAGGGCTGAATCCCGGTCGGACCTGGTGGGATAAGTATTTCTCCCTCTATCGCAATGTCGATACTGGCGTTGAGCATTTCCTTGAATTCGAACGCTGGTGGGGTGGCTTCTTTATGATGACCACCGAAGAAATTCAGTGGATCGTGGAAAATCTTTTCGTCGGCAATAAGCTTGGCAAAAACCAAGCGCAGCTAGAGCCGGGCCGCCATATCGACCTAAAGGCAATTCGCGCGCCGATCATTTGTTTCGCGTCCCATGGCGATAATATCACCCCACCAGCGCAAGCGCTGAATTGGATCATGGACACTTACGCTGATGAAAAAGAGATCGAAATCATCGGTCAGCGGGTGCTTTATATGGTCCATGAACAAGTGGGGCATTTGGGCATTTTCGTAAGTTCGTCGGTGGCGAATAAAGAGCATAGCCAAATGGCCAATACTTTGGCGACTATCGAGGCCTTGGCGCCTGGGCTCTATGAGATCAAGATCGACGAAGTCATGGGCCATGGCGATGACAAGCAGTTTAAGCTGTCCATCGCCAAACGGACCTTTGCCGATATCACAGCCGAGACCGGAGATCGCGGCGACGAGGCCTCGTTCGCGCCTGTTGCTCGCTTTTCTGAAACCCTGGCAGAGCTTTACGACGCCACGCTGCGCCCAGTGGTCAAGCAGATCGTGACCGAGGATATGGCGGATCTCAACCGCCAGACAAATGTGATGCGCACCTCTCGCGCCATGTTTAACAGTGGCAATCCGGGCATGAGTCATGTGGCGCATATCGCCGAGCAAATCAAAGCCGCGCGCCAGCCGGTGGGCCCGGAAAATCCCTTCCTGACCGCTGAAAAGATCTTTGGCGATATGGTGCTGAATGCGTGGGATGGTCTGCGGGATATGCGGGAATTTATGATGGAGACCACATTCTTCTCCATCTGGTCCACACCGCAAATGCTGGCCTATGGGGCGCCGCGCAATGTTCAGCGGACGAAAAAGGACCCCAAGCGTCTTGGTGATCTGCCGCAAGTTCAGATGCTGATGACCCGCGTGACCGAAGGCGGGCTGGCCGAGGCGATCATTCGCATGTTGGTCTTGGTCGCGGGCACCCGCTCGGATCTGCGCCATGACCGGCTGGAACGCTCTATGGAGGTCATGCATTCGCGTCCGCCGCTCAGCGAAATGAGTGTGGATGCACGGGTGACATTGATCCATGAGCAAACGGTTATCGCCCATTACGCACCAGAGGCCGCGCTGAATAGTTTGCCTGCCTTGCTGGCGGGTAAACCGGAGCGGGAAGCGGCCATGGATGCGGTGCGTTATGTGGTCGGGGCAGAATCCGAAATGGCCCCGGAAACCAAAGCTATGATCGATCAAATGGCGACAATGCTGGACGTGAGTAAATCAAGCGCCTCGGCACAAACTGCAGCCGAGTGACATCACGTTTTTCAGTAGAGAGACACGAAAATGAACAAAGTCCTTCGCAACACCCCCTATGATAAATTGGAAATAGGGATGGAGGCCGAGGCCCATCGCGTTTGCGTGGCCGACGACCTATTCATCTTTGCCCATGCGTCGGGTAATCTGAACCCAATGCATTTGCCGCATCAAGACGGCGATAATGACGGTGTGAATGAGGCTGTGGCGCCGGGTATGTGGGTTGCCGCGCTGATTTCTTCGGTTCTGGGCAATGAGCTGCCTGGGCCTGGCACTGTCTATAAATCCCAGACCCTGAATTTCGTGGGCCGGGCAAATGCCGGGGATCAGCTGGTCATCAAGGTCAAGCTGGTGGATAAAGGCGCGGATCGCTTGGCTGTGTTCGATACCTCTGTTGCGCTGGCAGATGGGACGCCGGTGGTTGAGGGCAAAGCCGAAGTGATCGCGCCTGATTTTGAGGCGAGCTTCGACACAGAGGATATGCCAGGTCTCCAGGTCCAGCGTCATGTGCATTTCGATGCAATGCTGGCTAAGGCAGAGCCCATGCCGCCCATGCCCACAGCCGTGGTCGCCCCGGAAGAGCCTAACTCCCTGGGCGGCGCGATTTTAGCGGCAGAACATACAATCATTTTGCCCATTCTGATCGGTGACGAGGCCAAGATCAAAGCTGCCGCCGAAGAGCTGGGCAAAGATATTTCCGGCTATGAACTGATCCATCAGCCCAACCACCGCGCTGCATCGGCCGAAGCGGTGGCGATGATCCATTCCGGCAAAGCCAAAACGCTGATGAAAGGCCATCTGCATACGGATGAGCTTTTGGGGCAGGTGGTCAAGCGCGATGGTGGCCTGCGCATCGGTCGCCGCCTGAGCCATATTTTTGTGATGGATGTGCCGGGGCTTAGCCATCTTCTCTTTGTGTCCGATGCGGCGATTAATATTTCGCCGGATCTCGAAACCAAGATGGATATTATCCAGAATTCTATCGACTTGGCGCGGGCTTTGGGGGTCGAGATGCCGAAAGTTGGCGTCTTGTCAGCGGTTGAGACCGTCAATCCGAAAATGCCTTCGACCTTGGATGCGGCGATCCTGTCGAAAATGGCGGAGCGGGGTCAAATCCGCGGTGGTATCGTTGATGGCCCTCTGGCCATGGATAATGCGATGGATCTAGAGGCCGCGCGTACGAAGGGCATTAAATCCATGGTGGCGGGCCAGGCTGATATTCTGATCGCACCAAATATCGAATCCGGCAATATGCTGGCCAAAGAACTGACCTTCGTGGCCCATGCGGAAGCAGGCGGCATCGTGTTGGGGGCGAAATGCCCGGTGATCCTGACCTCGCGCTCCGATGACGACAAAGCGCGGCTGGCCTCTTGTGCCATCGCCGCGCTCTATGCGGAGTTCATTTCGTAATGGGACGCATTCTGACGATTAATGCGGGCTCCTCCTCGCTGAAATATTCGGTCTATTCCTCGGGGGATAGCCCAGAAGAGCTGTGCAATGGTCTGATCGAAGGTATCGGCTCGTCGCATGTGCAAATGACCCTGAAATGGCAGGGTGATAAGACCAAAACCGATATCGGAGAGGCCGATCACGCCAAAGGCGTGCAGGCGATCATCGAAACGATCAAACCGGTTTTGGACGGGGAGCCGGTGACTGGCGTTGGCCATCGTGTGGTGCATGGCGGGACGATTTACGAAAAACCGGTGAAGCTTGACCTGCAAGTGGTCGAAACCTTACGCCAGTTTGAGCCTTTCGCGCCGCTGCATCAGCCTGCCAATCTGTCTGGTGTTCTTGCCGCGATGGAGGCTTTCCCAGACGCGGTTCAGATCGGCTGTTTCGATACGGCTTTCCATCGCGGCCATCCTTGGGTGAATGACACATTCGCTTTGCCGCGGAAATATTATGACGCTGGGATCCGCCGCTATGGGTTCCACGGGCTCAGCTACGACTATATCACCACCGAACTCGCCCGGATTGACCCGGGCAGTTATAAGGACCGGATCGTGGTGTGCCATCTGGGCAATGGCGCCTCTATGGCGGCTATTCTCAATGGTCGGTCCGTGGCCTCGACTATGGGCTTTTCCGCGCTGGACGGGCTGTGCATGGGCACGCGGTCCGGCCAGCTTGATCCCGGCGTGCTGCTCTATTTTATGCAGCAAGAGGGTAAAACCGCCGAAGAAATCAGCGACATCCTTTATAAGCAGAGCGGGCTTTTGGGGCTGTCGGGGATTTCCAATGATATGCGCGAGCTGGAAGAGTCTGACAGCCCGGCTGCAAAACAGGCAATCGCCTATTTCGTGTTCAGGATCCGCCGGGAGCTTGGCGCTATGGCGGCTGTCTTAGGCGGGCTGGATACGATTGTTTTCTGCGGCGGGATTGGCGAGAACGCGAAAAACATCCGGGCTCAGATCCTCGACGGCATGGAGTGGTTCGGGGTAGAGCTCAACCCCGAGGCGAATGAACGTGGCGCCGATATCATTTCCAAAGGTCGCGTGAAAGTTCGGGTGATCCAAACCGATGAGGAGCTGGTCATTGCGCGGGCGGTGAACAGCCTCATGGGGGCCTGAATCACTGACTAAAAGAGTAAGTTAGGGCGCCCTTTGCGGCGCCTTTTTTAGTTCTCTGACTGTCTTAAACCCAAGCATACTGCTCAGATATAAGGCATTTCCTTTGGGTCGCTGTGAGCAGGTCACTTTGACACTTCAAGGCGTTTTAATCCATAGATTTTTCCGCAGGGCGATGAATGTAAAGCAAAAACAATTACTTATCTATTCGGATGCGGTTTGCGGTCCCATTCAAATCGCCTAACAGCCTATGGTTGCGGAAAATGCGATCTAACGGCAGGGCAGGAACTTCTTGACTAATTTCGTCAGTTATAATTCCTATCATTTTAGTATGGTTATTGTGGCGCCGAACGCAGAGTAACCGGCATGAATGAAATTGTCTGAGAAGGCTGTCCTATGATTGTTTGTCACTGCCACGCGATTACCGATCACGATATTGGCTCTGCCATCAACTGGATGCGGGCCTCAGATCCAGATACTTTGATCACCCCTGGGAAAATTTTCCGTGCTCTGGGCAAAAGAGCGGAATGCGGTGGATGCATGCCTCTGTTCTTGTCAACCATGCGAAAAAATGAAAATCTTGAAGTGCCAGCAATACTTTGCGACATGCGCACGCACTCTCAGATGGAGGCCTCTCATGAAGGGCGACCCAAAGGTAATCGAGTATCTCAACAAATCCCTACGTCACGAGCTGACCGCAGTTAGCCAATATTGGCTCCATTATCGTCTGCAGGACGATTGGGGTCTGGGCAAAATGGCGAAGAAAAGCCGTGAGGAAAGCATTGAGGAAATGGAGCATGCAGATACGCTGATCGAGCGTATTCTTGTGCTCGAAGGTCACCCAAATCTGCAGGTGTTGGATCCGCTGCGCATCGGTGAAAACCCGAAAGAATGCATGGAATGCGATCTGGCCGCGGAATATGACGCGCGCGCGCTTTATGCAGAGGCGCGGGCTTATTGCCGTGAGGCTGGCGACTTTGTGACCATGCAGATTTTTGAAAAACTGCTGCAGGACGAAGAAGGCCATATCGACTTCCTCGAAACCCAGCTGGAGCTGCATGAGCGCGTGGGCGCAGAAAACTATGCTCAGCTCAATGCTCTGCCGATGGATCAGCTGGACTAAAGCCTTTCGCGTTTGACGTGAAACGGTATTGGTTTCCTGCAATGCGCAGATTTATATGAATAATGGGGCGAAGCCGGTGGCTTTGCCCTTTTGCATTTCAGGGGATATCGCAGCCCGGGAACGCGCTAACGCACTAAAATCGCGCGGAAATCATTCACATTGGTATGGGTGGGGCCGGTAATCACCTGATCCCCTAGCCGCTCGAACAGACCATGGCCGTCGTAATTACTCATCGCTTTACCCAGGGGATAGCCGCTGACCTCCGCCTTTTCGGCGCTGCACCCATCCACCACGGCGCCGGCCACTTCCGCCGCGCCATCGACCCCATCCGTGTCGCAAGCCAGAGCGGAAATCTGAGCGCATCCGGCAATCCCAGCGGCAAATCCCATCAAGAATTCCACATTCCGCCCGCCGCGCCCGCTGCAGCCTTTGGGCAAGGTCACCGTGGTTTCGCCCCCCGAAATCAGCAGGCAGGGGGCTTTGAAGCTCGATTTTCCTTCGGCAATGGCTTTTGCCATGCCCGCCATGGCCCGGCCCAGTTGCCGCGCTTCGCCTTCGATCGCGTCGCCTAACATATGGCAGGGCAGGGGGGCAGCGGCTTGTACCGCCTCTAACATCATCTGCGGCGAGGCAATCAGGTGATACTCGGCTCGGCAAAGATGTGGGTCATCCTCAAACGGGCTTTCATTTATTGGATCATTCAAAACCCGCGCGATTTCCTGGGTCGGGGTGATCCCGTAACGCGCCAGAACCTCGCGCGCCTGGGCTTGCGTGGTTGGATCGCCCACGGTCGGACCGGATCCAATGGCCGTCGGGATATCGCCCGGCACATCGGAAATGGCATAGGTGACGCAGCGCGCGGGCCAAGCCGCCTTGGCAAGCCGCCCGCCTTTGATCGCGGAAAGATGCCGCCGCACCGTGTTCATTTCCGTGATATCCGCGCCCGAGGCCAGCAGCTCTTTGGTCAGCGCAACTTTCTCCGCCAAGGATATCTGCCCCAAACCCAGGGTCATCAGCGAGGATGCCCCGCCAGAGAGCAGCACCACCAGCTGGTCGCCTTCGCCCAAAGTTTGCGCCAGATCCAAGATACGTTGCGCAGCGGCCTGACCCGCCTCATCGGGCACAGGATGGGCGGCTTCGATCACTTCCATGCCTGAAACGGGCACCACATGCCCATAGCGGGTCAGCGCAATGCCATCGGCCGGGCCCCAATGATCCTCTAGCGCGGCGGCCATGGCGGCGGCGGCTTTGCCAATCGCGACCACTGCCAGCCGCCCGGTGCTGGGCTTTGGTGGCAAAACTTGCGGCAAGACATTGCGCGGCAAGGCTGATTTCACCGCCACATCAAAGAGTTGGCGCAATATCTGGGGATCGGTTTCGGGCATTGGACTTTACAACTCGCGGCAGGACCTTCAGGCAGGCGGCCCCATTTGGGACATGTGATGAGTGGGACGCCAGATCCGACCCTAAAACGCCAACCGCGATCAAGCCATGGATTTTTCGCACATGGCCTGGGCGAGAGCCGCAATCTGCGCGGCAGTGATCCCAAAATGATCATAGAGGATTTCGGCCCGCGCAGAAGCGCCAAACCCTTCCATACCAACGAATTTATCCTCTGGTCGCAGCCATTTTTCCCAGCCGAATTTCATCGCGGCTTCGATGCCAATGCGCGGAGCCTGCCCCAGAATGGCGGCTTGATAATGTTGGTCTTGGGCCTCGAACAGCTCCCAACAGGGCATCGAGACGACTGCGGCGTCGATACCGGATTGGGCCAGCATGGTTTGCGCTTCCACTGCGATGGCAACTTCCGTGCCGGTGGCAATCAAGGTCAGCTGCCGCTCGCCTTTCGCCGGGCTGATCACATAAGCGCCGCGCCGCGAGCGATTTTCCGCGCTGTCCTGGCGGATCAAAGGCGTGGGCTGTTTCGACAGGGCCAGCATGCTGGGGGTTTGGGGGTGCTCAAGGGCAATCTGCCAAACCTCTGCCACTTCCACCGCATCGGCAGGGCGGAAGACTAGGAAATTTGGCATGGCGCGGTAGCTGGCCAAGATCTCTACCGGTTGATGGGTCGGGCCGTTCGACCCCACGCCGATACTGTCATGGCTGAACACGAAAATACCGGGCAGGCCCATCAGCGCCGCCATGCGCATCGCCGGGCGTTCATAATCTGCAAAGGCCAGATAGGTCACATTGATCGGCCGCAGCCCCTTATGCGCGGCGATCCCATCGGTCATGGCCCCCATCAAATGTTCGCGCACGCCGCAGTGCACATAAGTGCCGCGCCGATTTTCCGAGCTGAACGCAGCGCGCCGCCGTTTGTGATTGGTCGGCGCCTCTAGGTCTGCGCAAAGAACCAGGCTTTCGGGCATAGCGGCGCTCAGACGGTCGCAAACATCGCCCGAAGACAGGATCGTTGCCCGTGGTTCGGTTTGGGCCAGAGCATCATCGCGCAGGCTTTGGGCAAATTCCGTCCAGGTTTCGCCCAGCCGGTGTTCCGTCCAGCGCAGGAATTCTTCCCGTTCGGAATGATCCAGCAAGAGCTGAGCCCAGGCGGCATTTGCTTCGGCGGCGTCATTGGAGGCATCGCGCCAGTCGGACAGCACATCATTGGGAATGGTGAAAGGCCCATGCGGCCAGTTCAAATCGCGCCGCGCTTGCAGAGCATCCTCTTGCGTTAAGGGGGCGCTATGGCCACCGCGTTGCCCCTGAAGTCGAGCAATGCCACGGGCAATTGTAGTTTTGCAGGCAATGAGTGATGGGCGCGGATCATGCTTGACCGCCTCCATCGCCGCATCAATTGCGTCGATATTATGCCCATCGACCTCTTGAATATGCCAGCCAGCAGCGCGGAAGCGGGCGGGAATGTCTTCGCTAATCGATAACTCGGTCGCGCCGTCATCGGTGATCTGGTTGTCATCCCACAGAAAAGTCAGTTTCCCAAGGCGCAGATGCCCGGCCAGGCTAATCGCCTCTTGCCCGATCCCTTCTTGCAAACAGCCATCGCCTACAAAAGCCCAGGTCCGGTGATTGACCAAATCCGGGCCAAATCGCGCGGCCAGACGAGCTTCGGCCACGGCCATCCCCACCGCGCAGGCAATGCCCTGACCCAAAAGCCCCGTGGTGATTTCGATGCCGGCCGCTTGCTCGATCTCCGGATGACCGGCGCAGACCGAGCCCAATTTGCGAAAGCTTTTCAGCGCATCCAAAGTCACATGCTCATAGCCCGACAAATAAAGCAGGGAGTATAGCAGCATCGAGCCATGGCCATTGGACAAGACCACCCGGTCGCGATCTGGCCAAAGCGGGGCGCCGGGATCCACCTTTAGGTGATTGGCGTAAAGCGTCGCGGCAATCTCTGCCATGCCCAGCGGCACCCCTTGATGGCCTTCACCGGCCTCCAAAATCGCATCGATACTGAGAAACCGAATAGCATTGGCCATGCGTTGAATATCGGACATTTCCGGGACTCCCGTGATCGACTGGATGGTTTAACCTCTGTGCCTTTGCTACGCGGCTTGGATCTGGCGGCGCAAATGACGAAAGCTCATTGATAGATGAGGAAAATTCATGCAGCTTGCCTGGCATGATCGGAGGAGCCACTCTTTCCATGCTGCGCAGCTTCGAAGCGGCGGCGCGTCATGGCAGTTTTCGCGGGGCAGCGGATGAGCTGGGGCTAAGCCCAAGCGCCATTAGCCATTCGGTGCGTCAGCTCGAAGAGGCCCTGCGCCTACGCCTATTCAACCGAACGGGCCGCGGGGTAGAGCCGACGCTCGAAGGCCTAGCTCTTTTATCCCGGCTCACCACGGCCTTTGAAGAAATCCGCCTGGGTCTAGAGGATGTGGGCAATCGCGGTGCTACGGTTTTGCGTTTGCATGCGGCGCCCAGTTTTGCGGCGATGTGGCTGATGCCGCGCTTGGATCGGTTCACAGGGCTCTATCCCGAGTTAGAGCTGCATCTGGCTGCGGATACGGATTATGAAAACTTCACATCCGGTGCTTATGATCTTGATATTGTGTATGGTCCAGTGCGGGCAGAGGGCGTTTTGGCCATCCCTTTAGGCACCGAAACCGTGACACCGCTGGCAGCGCCGCAATTTGCGGGGCAGTTGCGTCATCCCGAAGATCTGGCGAATTTCCCGCTTATTCAAAGCGACCAAAAGCAAGTTCGCTGGGATACATGGCTGCGCAGAAATGGCTTGGTACAGGCTCTGAACCGCCCCTTGCGCTTTGATCGAAGCTTCATGGCCGTGTCCGCGGCGGCAAATGGCATGGGAATAGCGTTGGATTCCCTTAGCTTAGCGCAAGACGAAATTGCCAAAGGCCGGCTGATCGCGCCTTTTGTCCATAATTGCGAAAATATCAGCTATATTGGCCATCATCTGGTGATGCCACAGGCGCAGCCCTTGTCCGGCCCAGCCCGTGCCTTCGGCAATTGGCTGATGTCAGAACTGAATTTGCCGGAATTGACGCCACCAACCGGGGCGCTTGCTTAGGAATTGGCGTGAATAATGCTCATCTTTGGGGGATGAGGCATATTTTGGCGCGATATTAAGCCCAGCTAATTATAATTTTAAAATTTCTTAAAATACCCGGCTGCCAGGGCTTGCTACTCAATCCGAGCACAAAGCGCTCGGGGGGAAGCGATGACACAACTTAGTCGCGATGCGGCGATTTCAAACACCTCATTAGAGCAACGCGCTTGGAATATCCGACGCAAAGCGCTGTTGATGGGGGAAGTCCAAGGCCAGGGCTATATCGGTCAGGCATTGGGCATTTCCGATGTCCTGGCCGCTTGTTATTTTCATGCCTTGGACTACCGCGCCGAAGATCCGGAATGGCAGGGGCGGGATCGGTTTCTGCTCTCTATTGGCCATTACGCCATCGCGCTTTACGCGGTGCTGATGGAGGCCGGGATCCTGCCTGAGGAAGAGCTGGAAACCTATGGCATGGATGATAGCCGCATGCCCATGTCGGGTATGGCCTCTTATACGCCGGGGATGGAAATTACCGGTGGATCCTTGGGGCAAGGACTTGGAATCGCCGTGGGAATGGCTCTGGGCCTAAAGCGCAAAGCGAATTCTGCCTTTATCTATAACCTCATGTCCGATGGGGAATTGGGTGAAGGCTCCACCTGGGAAGCGGCCATGTCCGGCGCCCATCACAAGTTGGATAATCTGATTTGCCTGGTGGATTTCAATGATCAGCAAGCGGATGGCAAATCGACCCAAATGCTATGTTCCGAACCGCTGGTGGAAAAATGGCAGGCCTTTGGCTGGCACACTCAGCGATGCGACGGAAATGACCTAACGGCGGTCGTCGCGGCTTTGGATGCGGCGCGCAATAGCGACCATCCCGGCCCGCGCGCGATCATTTTCGACACCACCATGTGCAAAGGCGTGCCTTTCCTGGAAAGCCGCGAAATCACCCATTTCGTGCGGGTCGAAGCCGAGGAATGGAGCAAAGCGCTCAGCGTGTTGGAAGAAGGAAAGCCGCAATGACCCTTGCCTCCATGGCGCGTAAATATGAGCCGCGCAAAGTCATTCCCAAAGAGCAGCGCGAAGCCACTTCGGCGATGATCGCATCGCTCGCGGCCGAAGGTTATGACACGGTCGCCGCGCCTTTTGGTCAGGCGGTGGTCAAGGCCGCTAAGGCGGATGAACGAATTGTCGGGCTGACGGCGGATTTGGGGAAATACACGGATCTGCATATCCTAGAGCAGAATTTGCCCGACCGTTTTTACCAAATGGGTATGGCCGAGCAGGTGATGATTTCCGCCGCTGCTGGGCTCGCACGGGAAGGTTTTCTGCCCTTCGCCACGACTTACGCGGTTTTCGCCTCGCGCCGGGCCTATGATTTTATCGCTATGGCCATCGCCGAGGAAAATCTGCCGGTCAAAATTGTCTGTGCTTTGCCGGGGCTGACCACGGGTTACGGGCCCAGTCACCAAGCCACCGAAGATCTGGCGATTTTCCGGGGCCTGCCCAATATGACCATCATCGATCCCTGTGATGCGGATGATATTATGGGGATGGTGCCGCAGATGGTGGCGCATTCGGGGCCGATTTATTCGCGTTTGCTACGCGGCAAAGTGCCGAAAGTCCTGACCAAGCATAAGCCGGATTACAAATTCGAGCTGGGCAAAGCGCAATTGATCAAAGACGGCAAAGACGCGCTGGTGATCTCTTCGGGCTTTATGACGATGCGGGCTTTGGATGCTGCCGAACAGCTGCAAGCCGACGGGATAGATCTGGCGGTTTTGCATTGCCCGACCATCAAGCCCTTGGATGTGGACACAATCCTGGCAGAGGTCGATAGATCCGACCGCCTGGTGGTGACGGCAGAAAATCATAGCAAAACCGGCGGTTTAGGTGAGGCGGTTGCGACATCTCTGCTGCTGAATGGGCGGTCGCCGAAATTCCGCATGATCGGCCTGCCTGATGAATTTCTCGAAGCGGGCTCTCTGCCCAAACTTCACGACATGTATGGATTATCGGTCGACCAGGTCGGCGCGCAAATCCGTTCTTGGCTGTAATCGCGGCCAAATCTAACTGGGAGGAATGCCTTTATGGGGCTGTTAGACAATAAATTCGCCATTGTGACCGGTGCGGCCTCGGCCCGTGGTTTGGGGAAATCCACCGCGGCGCTGTTCGCGGAGCATGGCGCGACGGTGGCGATTTTGGATTTGGATGAGGCGGCGGCCAAAGCTGCGGCTGCCGATATTGGGCCGGATCATCTGGGATTTGCCTGTGACGTGACCGACAAAGACGCCTGCCTATCGGTAGTTGAGGCGCTGAAATCCGTGACGGAGCAGATCGATATTCTCGTGAATAATGCGGGCATTACCCAACCGCTGAAAACCATGGGGATTGCGCCGGAAAATTATGACGCGGTGTTGGATGTCAATCTGCGCGGCACGCTTTACATGAGCCAAGCCGTGCTGCCGACAATGCAGTCACAGAAATCCGGCTCGATCATCAATCTTAGCTCTGTGTCGGCGCAGCGCGGCGGCGGGATCTTTGGTGGGCCGCATTATTCGGCGGCGAAAGCCGGGATTTTGGGGCTGACCAAAGCTATGGCGCGCGAATTTGCGCCGGATAATGTGCGCATCAATGCTATTTGTCCGGGCTTTATCGCAACGGATATCACCGGCGGGGCGCTGACTCCGGATATGATGACCCAAATTCTCGACGGTATTCCCATGGGCCGCGCCGGCGAAGCCAGTGATGTGGCCGGTTGTGCGCTGTTTTTGGCGTCGGATCTGTCCTCTTATTGCACCGGCACCGAAGTGGATGTGAATGGCGGATCTTTGATCCATTAGGCCAATGGGGTTTCGCCTGGTGGGTTAGTCATGACCCAGCCAGGCGAAACGCCCTAAGCACTAAGTTTCACAGTGGTTTTTTGATCTTTGCCTTGGCTGGGCTCGAATTTCTTTAGATCACCCCAAGCCTCGGTCAGATAGTCGGCGTAATGTTTCCATTCTTCTGAGCTGCCGCGATACATGGGTTGGCGTACCTGCTGCGATGAGGCGGTCGAAACCGATCGGG
Organism: Mangrovicoccus sp.; assembly: GCA_049603835.1. Lineage (GTDB taxonomy): Bacteria > Pseudomonadota > Alphaproteobacteria > Rhodobacterales > Rhodobacteraceae > Mangrovicoccus. The sequence goes on along the minus strand of JBMYSZ010000004.1, from coordinate 242,600 downwards.
CATTTTGGTGAAAATTCAAGCAGCTTTCTTGGAAATCGAGCCCCACAGCCTCCAGCAATTTCCGCGTCTCCGCTTCGGGCTGTTCGGTCAGGCGCTCATATTCCAGGTGATAGACCCGGCCTGGTAGCCGTGCCTCCCAGAATTCCATCAAATCCCGATACATGTGATGGTATTTCGCCAGATCCTCTAGCCCATACATGAAACTGCCCCCCGCCGCGCCGCGCGGGAACAGGCGGCGATACATGGACCAACATGTGGCGCGCGGGTCGCGGATCATATGCACGACCGAGGCTTCGGGAATGGCCAGAGCGATATAGCCGATCAGACGGAAATTCAGCGGCATTTTATCAGTAAAGACTGGCCCGGAAATGCCCCGCGCTTGGATGCCGCTAAAATAGCGATCGCGGATATCGGCCAGACGGTCGGGCGTGATCGGGGCCGTCACGCCGCCAGTGTCGCGCACCGCATGGGTGAGCGTGTCCAACTCGCCGCCATCCGTGACTTGGCTATGGCTCGACAGGATTTGTTCGATCAAAGTCGATCCCGATCGCGGCAGGCTCACGATGAAAATTGGCCTTCCCGGCGCGGCAATTGCATCTGAGGGGAGCTGCGGGAAATTTTGAATTGGGAAGTTAGACTTCACGAAATTCATCCGCATCTGGTCTTCTTCGGAATTATAACCCTCTTCCTCGCGCTTCAGCAGATTGCCCAGACGATAATTATCAAAGGCTTGGGGGTATTCTTCTAGATCGTGATGGATTTTGGCGGCTGCGAAATGCAGATGGGTCAAGGCCGAGCTAGAGGGCGCGGCTGCATGGCGTTCTTTGGTGATCGCCTCTTTCACCTGATCGGCCATGTTATTTTCGGCGGTCGCTTTGGCAATCGCGGTATAGTTATAGAGCGCGGCAGCACTGCCGGGATATTTGTCGAGCACAGCGGCCCAAGTGGCCAGCGCCGCGTCCTTATCGCCCGCGCTTTCTTGCGCCACGCCTAGGGAAATGCGTGCCTCCATCTCTTCAGGGCCGGTGCCGGTATAGCGGCTGAGAATATCCAAAGCCTCGGCCACTTTACCCATTGCGATGCAGATTTGTGCATAAACCACCTGCGCACGGCCATTTTTCGGGGCAAGCAATAAGGCGCGCTCGGCTGCGGCCAAAGCCTCTACATAGCGTTCGGCCCGCAATTGCGCAGCGGCCAGGTTTAGCCAACCCACGGGCTGGGTCGGATCCAATTTTGCCGCCAGTTCAAATTCCGCACTGGCCCGTTGCGTGTCGCCCAGATCCAGCGCGATGGCTCCAAGATTAGATCGCAATTGCGGGATGTGAGACGCTTTGGGCAATAATGCACTGCCAATGGCGAAAGCCGTCTGTAGATCGCCAGTTTTATAAACCAAACGCAGGGTTTCCAGCTCGTCCGCCAGAATTTCCACGGTTTGAGCATCGGGTTGGCGAATAGCCTCTGCCAAACCGGTCAAAGCCCGCTGATTTTTCGGGAACCGGTCTAAAATATCCAAATATTGTTGGGCGGCCAAGCTGGGGCGGCCCTGACGGATAAATGACTTTGCTTGTGATAATTGCCGATCAACGGACATAAATGGCGGCCTTTCTCCCCCTCTTTTGCAGGCCATAAGCCACAGCTATTAAGTCGGAATGAATGTCACAGTAGCTTTCCCTTCTGGGCCGCTCGCGCTAGGACAGGCCATGACTTGGACAATTCCCAATATCCTGACGGTTTTTCGTCTCGCCGCTGCTCCTGCTGTTGCGCTAGTCTTTGTATTCTTTGCGCGTCCTTTGGCGGATTGGTTGGCCTTCGCTTTGTTTATTGGGGCTTCGGTGACGGATTATGTGGATGGCTGGTTGGCGCGAAAGCTGAACCAGCAAAGCCGCTTTGGCGCGATGCTCGACCCGATTGCAGATAAGGCAATGGTAATCATTGCTTTGGCGGTGGTTCTGGCATTGTCAGCGATGGATCCTTGGATCATTCTGCCCGCATCGGTGATCTTTCTGCGCGAAGTGTTTGTTTCGGGATTGCGGGAGTTTCTGGGCGCGGATGCAGGGCGCCTAGCGGTCACGAAATTGGCCAAATGGAAAACCACGGCGCAGATGGTGGCCATTGCGGTTTTGCTGGTGTCCTATGGCTTTTCTGATTTGCATAATTGGATGGCGATCGCCGAAACCTCCGCATCCTACCAAACGCTTATGGAACAGCGTGGCGGATTTTGGTGGATTGCGATGATCGGCAGTTTTGGTCTTGGCTTAGGGATGATCCTGCTTTGGATCGCGGGGGTTTTAACCGCGATAACCGGTTGGGATTACCTGCGCAAAGCAATGCCTTATCTAGCAGAGGCAGGGGAGGAGAAACACTAATGGATGTTTTGTATTTCGCATGGTTGCGGGAACGGATTGGCCAGGCAAAAGAAGAGGTACAAACCAGCGCCGGCACCGTGGCCGAGCTGGTGGCCGAGCTGAAACAGCGCGAGCCGCGCTATGCGGCGGCTTTTGAGGATGTGGCTTCGATCCGGGTGGCCTTGGACCAGCAATTGGCGGATTTCGATGCGCCTTTGGCGGGGGTGCGCGAAGTCGCTTTCTTCCCTCCCATGACCGGCGGCTAAGATCAGGGCAAGTGAGGCTAAGATGCAGCGAGTTCGCGTAGAAACAGCCGCGTTCGATCAGGGCGCCGAGCTGAACCGCTTTTCCCAAGATCTCGATCGCGTGGGGGCGGTGGTCAGTTTCACTGGCGTGGTGCGGGATTTTGCCCAGGGCGGCTTGGTAGCGATGGAAATCGAGCATTACCCAGGCATGACCCAAAGCGCTATCGAAGCCATTCGGGCCGAGGCCTGCACGCGTTGGGATCTGGCGGATGCGCTGGTGATCCATCGCTATGGCCGTCTAGAGCCCTCGGCACCGATCATGATGGTGGCCACTGCGGCGGCGCACCGGGTCGCGGCCTTTGAAGCGGCGGAATTTCTGATGGATTACCTGAAATCCCGCGCGCCTTTTTGGAAAAAGGAAATCACCGCCGAGGGGGAAGCCTGGGTTGAGGCGACCATCGAGGACGAGGCCGCGCTAGGCCGATGGGATGGGCAAGAGGCCTAGCTGAGGCTTTGGCTGTTTAGCTATCGGCGCCGGATTGCTCCCGCGCCAAAGCCAGCTCCGCGCGCAATTCACCAATGGCGACATCGCTGTCCCGGCGCAGAGTTTCGATCTCTTTCAATGCCAGCGCATAATTCATCTCGGCCTGATGCAAGGCCTCGGCCATGGCGTCATAGTCGCTGAGCTCTGCGTCAGAGACACGGGTCAGCCGCGCCAAGAGCCAATGGGTCATAAATCCAAAGGCAAAACAGCCAAATAGCGCCGCCGCGACCGCTGCGATCAGAGTGTAATTATCCATCGTTTTGGCTATCCTCTTGGGCCTCTGGGTCAAGCTCGGCTGGCAGGCTTAGGCGGAAGGCAATGCGCCGATTGGCTTCGCGCCCGGCCTCTGATCCGTTATCGGCAATGGGCTGGGTTTCGCCATAGCCTTTGGCGGTGAGCTGACTGGGCGGCACCCGGCGGGCCACAAGCGCATCCATCACCGAATTGGCGCGGGATTGGCTTAGCGCTAGGTTCATTTCCTCGCGACCTTGGCTATCGGTATGGCCCCCAATTTCGAAGGTCACGGTTGAGCAGTCGCGCATGATGGCCGCGATCTCATTGATCCGGGTCAGACCATCGCCGCCGATTTGGGTGGAGCCCGGCTCAAAAGTGATCTTACCAGCCAGCTGAACTTCATTAAGTTGTGTCAGGCAGGTTTGCGGATCTGGGCCGGTCTCTTCTTCCTCTTCTACCGGCTCCGGCGCGGCGGTCAGGTCAAGCGTGATCACCGTTTCCGGTCCAAGCGCCGTGGCCAGGCGAGCAGAGATATCCGCCTCCGTCATGTCAAACGGATAGATGCCGGTCACCGACACCATATCCGGGCGAACGGAAATTTCACCGCTTTCCAGACTGTCGAGCGTTTCCAGCGCTGCGAAAACGCGCATCATCCAATCTTGGGGCAGGCCGGTCCCCAATGCATTGGCGCGCGTCAGCTCGGCCTCACCGAAACGGGCGGCGGCGAGAGTGGCCAAAGTCGCGTCTGCCTCGGCACTTGGTAGCGGGCCCGAAAGATCCACCGCGCCGGTTTCCGATTTCCGCGCTAGGAATTCCGCCACTGCCCCGCTCGCCTCAATACTGGGCAGGATCATGCGCAGCCGATAGGCGGCGGGCAGATCCCGGCGCAGCGCGTCCTGAGTTTCGTTGCGCGCCTCCGGCGAGAGGGCATCGCCAGGAATGAAACTGGCGGTTAGATCCGACAGGATCAGACGCGCCCCAGGACGATCGGCCAAGGCCTGCATGCCCGCGCGCAAGGCCACAGTCCAATCACTATCGGGGGCGCCTAAAGCCTCTTCGCAGTCGGGTTGTGCGGCGCCCAGCTCTTGCGCCAGATTTTGCAGTGCCTCAAGGCTTTCGGCATCCGGGGCCAGGCAGCCTTCTAGCGCCAGACCGGTTTCCGCGCCTAGGATGGTTGTCGTATAGGGGCTGCGCACTTGACGCGGGATTTGCAGATTGATGGTCAGGGCCAGGCTATCAGGGGCGGCGGCCTCTAGTTCAGCGGCCAAGGCCTGTTCGGATTGATCCAGCAAAAGCCCGCTGACCAATACTGCGTCGCCGGTGATTTCCACCCGCGATTGAGGCAGTGCAAGGATCGCTTTCAGCCCTAATTCCAAGGCATCAGACCAGTTTTCCGGCGCAGGGCTATCGCGATGGGCCAAGATATCGGAGACATTCAGCTCTGGGTTCAGCTCTTGGATCAATGCGGGCAGGGCGGCTGCGGCTTTGGTCGTGCCCGGCAGCAAACCATGCAATGTCACATCCTGGCCGCTTCGCAGAATTTCCACCCGAAACTCCGGCATCGGCGCCGCAAGCTGTTCCGCAACCGTGATCTCGTCTTTGACCTCAAACCGAGGCAGGGCCGTTTGCAGTGCGGTCATCGCCCGAAAACGGGCTTTCTCGCTTTCGGCTTCGCCGGTGATCCGCAGGGTCAATCCGTCGATATCCAGCTCGGCCCAATTTTGGCCGCTTTCTTCAATGGCGGCTTGCCCCAAAGCCAGGTGATGCGCCTCGAATCTTTCGACGCCGAAATAGGCCGCAGCCCCGGCGCCAGCGGCGGCCAGGCCCAATACGCCTAGTTTAAGTGCGGTGACTGTCCTCATCTTTGTGGACCTTGCCCCATCTCCGCATCGCGGGAAAACTCGTTCATCTTGCCCTCATACAACCGGCAATTGCCCAGCTCCAAAAACAACATATGGAACTGGTCATTTCTGTGCAGATGTGAGCTAGCGCTATTGCAGGAGTGCTGCAATCAAAAGGCAAGCGCTGCAGCCAGACCGGCAGAAAATAGCAAACCAGTATCGCGATTGGCGCGGAACAGATGCATGCAAATTTCCGGGTTTTCGATATCAAGCTTGCGCATTTGCCAAACCATATGAATGCCCATCGCCAAAACCCCGGCCATAGCCGCCACGACCGCCGCCGGAGAGCGCGGCTCTTGTGCAAAGACCAGCCCCACCGCCACCGCCAAACAGATCAGCGAGGCCACATGAAAGCCTTTCAGCCAGGTTTGGGTATTTTCGGCAAAAAGCCGGGCGGTGGATTTCACTCCGATCAACGCATCATCTTCGCGGTCTTGATGGGCATAGATTGTGTCATAGAAAATCGTCCAGAAGATCCCGGCCAGATACAGGAAAACGGCTGGCAGCCCCAGCGAGCCCGTATGCGCCGTCCAAGCCAAAAGCGCGCCCCAGTTAAAGGCCAGACCCAAAAAGACCTGCGGCCACCAGGTAAAGCGTTTGGCGAAAGGATAGATGCAGACCAAAGCGAGCGAGGCGATGCCAAGCCCAATCGCCGCCATATTGAATGTCAGCAAAATGCCGAATGCGATCAGCGCTTGGGCACACATCCAAATCGCGGCTTGGCGTGCGGTGACTTGGCCTGACGGGATCGGGCGCGACCGGGTGCGCGCGACCTTGGCGTCGATATCTCGGTCGGTGATATCATTCCAGGTGCAGCCCGCCCCGCGCATCAGCCAGGCCCCGGCACCGCAACCAAGGATGATCCAAATGCCTTGCCCCCCCAGCCAATCGGTTTCAATCGCCGCGAGCAGAACACCCCAAAGACAGGGCAGAAATAGCAGCCAGGTGCCAATGGGGCGGTCCGCACGGCTGAGGCGCAGATAGGGGCGGCTCCATGACGGCGCGTAACGGTCCACCCAATTGCCGTGAACTGCGTCGGAAACGGTTCCAGCCTCTGGCCCTTCTTGGGTCCCGGTCATATGAGTGCTCCTATGGCGACGATACGATCTCGACTCTATGTAGAGCACCCGCTTGGGCCGGGGCAATCTGTTCCTCTGACCCAGGACCAGGCACATTATCTTTTTGGCGTGATGCGGCTGCAGACCGGCGGCGAGGTTTTGCTGTTCAATGGCCGCGATGGCGAATATCTGGCGACGGTCACGCGGGCTGCGAAACGGGCCGGAGACCTGGCCTGTGTCGAACAAACCCGCCCTTTGCAGATGCCGCCGGATCTTTGGCTGGTTTTCGCGCCGATCAAAAAGGCGCGCACAGATTTCATCGTGGAAAAAGCCGCCGAGCTGGGGGCTGCGCATATCCAGCCTGTGCAAACCGCCTTTACCAATTCTGAACGGATCCGCCGGGACCGGTTGCAGGCACATGCGGTCGAGGCGGCAGAGCAATGCGGCGGGACTTATGTGCCCGAGGTGGGCGAGTTGTCCAAGCTAAGCGTCCTTCTTGATAATTGGCCCACGGGTCGTCGCCTGATGTTTTGCGACGAGGCGATGGTCGGGCCCGCAACCAGCCTGGCCGCTCTGACCGAAACGGACGCCTCGGCAAGCCCTTGGGCGGTGTTGATCGGCCCCGAAGGCGGTTTTTCGCCCGAAGAACGCAGCCGTTTGCATCAGATGGAGGCCGCTTTCCCGGTCAGTCTTGGCCCACGCATCTTGCGCGCGGATACGGCGGCGGTTGCGGCGCTGACCCTATGGCAGGCGCATCTTGGGGATTGGGCATGAGCCCCGCCCGTCCGGCGGTCGCCCAAGATGCAAGCGAGCTAGAGGCATTTTACCGCCGCTATCTGGCCAGCTCTATGTTTCCACTGATGAATTTACGGGATCATGGCTGCATTGGGGGCGAGGCCCTGCGCGCGATGCGGGTTTGGGTCAGTGGCGATCCGATCCGCGGGGCGATGGGGCTCACCACCGAAGGCGTTGCCATGCCGCAAATTCCGCATCCTGGCGACTGCACGGATCTCATCGAGCAACTGCGCGGCGAAACTTTGATCGGTCTGATTGGCGCAGCGGATCAGGTCGCGGCAATTATGGAGCAGTTAGATCTGGGGCTCGCGCCTATGCAGCTCAATACGGTCGATCCGCTTTTTGAGTTGCATTTGAACGATCTGATCGAGCCGCATCTAGAGGGGCTAGAGCTTTTCCCGTTACGTTCTGCTTCGGACTCGGTGCTGCTTGGCTGGCGAGCGGCCTATCGCAGGGACACATTGGGCGAAACCTTGGCGACTGCGCAGCTCAAAGCTGTGGAAGATGTCACTGCCTATATGGCGCGCGACACGCATCGGGTGCTTTTCAAGGATGGCCAGCCCGTGGCGCTTACGGGTTTTAACGCAAGCCTGCCCGATGTGGTGCAAATCGGCGCTGTTTATGTGCCGCCGGAATTGCGCTGCAATGGCTATGCGCGGGCAGCAGTGGCGCTGCAACTGCTTGAGGCCCGGCGCAAAGGGGTGAGCCGGTCGATCCTTTTTGCTGCGAATGAGCCGGCGGAGCGGGCTTATCGGGCCCTGGGCTATCGCCAAATCGGCGATTATAGTTTGGTTATGTTCAGCGCACCGCAAAAGATCCCTGCCCAATGATCCGGCCCGAGCTAAAACTCTGGGCGCGGCAATGGCGCGAGGCTCTGACCGGAAGCGGGCTTGCCGCTTTGGGCGTTTACGGTTTCGCCGCTTACCGCGCGCCGCTCAGTTGGATCGCTTTAGCGGCCTTGGCTTTGGGCTGTGGTCTGATCCTTACGGGGCTGCCACGGGGACGGTTGCGGGCCATGGCGGCGCAGGGGCCGGGAATTGTAGAGACCACCGAAGGCCAAATCGCTTATTTCGGGCCCGAAGGTGGCGGGGTGGTCGCGCTTGACACTCTGCAAAGTCTGACTTTGGATCCAAGCGGCGCGGTTCCCGTCTGGAAATTAGGCCGAATTGGCGAGCCGGTCATGCACATTCCCGTGACAGCCAAAGGCGCTGAAAATCTGCTGGATTCCTTTGCAACCCTGCCCAATTTGCATATGAGTCAGCTTTCAGCGGCCCTTTCTGCGCAAAATCAAGGCCCCAAGCTCTTGTGGCAGCGCGCCCCCTCCACATGGCTTGGTTGACATAGCGGGTTCAAAACCGCAGGTCACAGAAATTGATAGAAGAACAAGGATCATCCTTAGATGTCCATCCCCCAAGAGGGCGGCGGCCCGATCGAGCGGCATGAGCAACTGGCCGAATATCTGGCTGCGGGCTGCAAACCGAAAGATGACTGGCGTATCGGCACCGAACACGAGAAATTCGGCTATTGCCGTGATACGCTGAACCCGTTGCCTTATGACGGGCCGCGCTCGATCAAGGCGATCTTGGATGCGATGCGCGACCGTTTTGGCTGGGAGCCCATCGAAGAGGCGGGCCATATTATCGGCCTGCAAAAGGATGGCGCGAATATCAGCCTAGAGCCAGGCGGTCAGCTAGAGCTTTCTGGTGCGCCTTTGCGGACGATCCATGAGACTTGTGACGAGGTGAACCAGCATCTGCGCGAAGTCCAATCGGTTGCCGATGAGATCGGCGCAGGCTTTATCGGCCTCGGCGCCGCGCCGATTTGGACCCATGAGCAAATGCCGGTTATGCCTAAGGGCCGCTATAAGCTGATGACCAGCTATATGGATAAGGTCGGCAAGCTCGGCAAACAGATGATGTATCGGACCTGCACGGTTCAGGTGAATCTGGATTTCGCGTCAGAGCCGGATATGGTCCAGAAAATGCGGGTGGCCCTGGCGCTTCAGCCCGTGGCAACCGCGCTTTTCGCGAATTCGCCCTTCCTAGAGGGGAAGCCCAACGGCCATAAAAGCTGGCGTTCGCGGGTTTGGCGCGATCTGGATCCGGCGCGCACTGGCACGCTGCCATTCGTCTTTGAGCAAGGTTTTGGCTTTGAGGCTTGGGTGGAATATGCGCTCGATGTGCCCATGTATTTCGTGTATCGCGATGGCAAATATGTGGATGCGCTTGGGCAATCCTTCCGCGATTTCCTAAAAGGCGAGCTGCCCGCACTGCCCGGCGAAAAGCCAACGCTTAGCGATTGGGCCGATCACCTGACCACGATTTTTCCCGAAGCTCGGGTGAAGAAATTCATCGAAATGCGCGGCGCGGATGGTGGGCCTTGGCGGCGTCTTTGTGCGCTTCCGGCTTTCTGGGTGGGGCTGACCTATGATCAAACGGCTTTGGATGCCGCATGGGATCTGGCCAAAGGCTGGGATGCGGAAACGCGCGAAGCTTGGCGCGTGGCGGCCTCGGTGGATGGGCTACAGGCAGAAGTGGGCGGGCAATCCATGCGCGATATCGCGCGCGAAGTTGTCGCGATTGCCGAAGCCGGGCTTAAAGCGCGGGCCATGCCGGGTGCTGGCGGGCTGATCGCTGATGAAACCCATTTTCTCAATGCCTTACGTGAAAGCCTGGACAGCGGCCAAACCCCAGCAGATGAGCTTTTGGCGCGCTATCATGGCGATTGGAACGAAGATCTGACTAAAATCTACGCCGCCTACTCCTATTAGAACGGCAAAAACTGGTCCGAATTGGGGCAGGATTTGGGAATTCTTCACCCCTTATGGGCCAAGACGGTTTAAGCGGGTGGAGTTTTTCCGCTCGCCCGTTTGAGAGGATCCCAGTTCATGTCCAAGTTGGACCGTTTTATTCAGGCGCAAGAGCGTGACTATCCCCTGGCCATGCGGGAAATTCTGGCCGGTGAAAAGGCGAGCCATTGGATTTGGTATATCTTCCCGCAATTGCGCGGGAATGGTCATTCGGACAAGTCCATGTTCTATGGGATCGAAAATTTGGACGAGGCGCGGTCATATCTGCGCCATCCGACCCTAGAACTCCGTTTGCTGGCCGCCATGGATGCGATGCTATTTCATCGCGATGCGCCGGTGGTGGAAATTCTGGGGTCGGTTGACGCCGCGAAGCTGCGGTCTTGCGCGACGCTATTTCATTTAGCACGGCCCGAGGAAGCGATGTTTAAAGAGGTGCTGAAGGCTTTCTTTGGCGGGCAGCCTTGTCCGCTCACGGTCAGTGCGATTGATCAATTTGCGTAGTCGCTGCTGAATGGTGGCGCAATGGTCCGTGATGCGTGGCGCGGCGGGGTCGGTGACTCGGCAAAAGCTTCGTTCTGGATCAGGGCGTGTCGTTCTGCGGCATCAGGCGCAGGCCCAAAACAAATTTGGTCACTTTATCTGCCGGCATTTCGCAAGGCTTCAAAATCCCGCGCCCATCCGCCAATTGGTAATGGTTCAGGCTGATATAATCGCCGCCTGCCAGGGCTTCGGCCACCAATTTTGTGCTACGCCCGGAATTGAACAGGGTCTTTGTGATCACATAATGCCGCCCGTCAAAAACACCGCGAAAACTGCCGCTTGGCAGGGCGTTCAGCGCGGCCCCAAAGGCGTCGCTCACTTTTTGCCTTGGCCGATTTTGGGCTCATCCCCGGCCAGAAGGCGGCGAATATTGGCCTCATGGCGGTAAAACACCAAAGCAGCCAGCCCAATACATAGCGCGGCCAGATCGGGACGTCCAAGCGCCCAAGCCCAAAGCGGAGAAAGCGCCGCCGCCGTCAGCGCAGATAGCGAAGAATAGCGCAGCGCCGCAGCCATCACCGCCCAAGTCGCGCAAGCCGCCAGACCCAGAGGGAAGGCCAGCGCCAGCAGAGTGCCGAGGAATGTCGCGACACCTTTGCCGCCCTTAAAGCCTAGATAAACCGGGAAACAATGGCCCAAAAACGCAGCAAACCCGGCAAATTGCGCCGCATCTGCACTGATCAAAGCACGGGCCAGCAGCACCGCAATCGCGCCTTTGCCGGCATCTAGCACCAAGGTCAGAAAAGCTGCCAGCTTATTGCCGGTGCGCAAAACATTCGTCGCGCCAATATTGCCAGAGCCGATTTTGCGTAGATCTCCCAGCCCGAAAAGCCGTGCCATAACAATGCCAAAGGGCACCGCACCCAAAAGGTAACCGCCCAAAGCAGCCAGAGCCAAAGCCAAAATCGGGGATGTGATCACAGGGATCATGCGCCAAATACCTTTGTTCCGCCGACCCAAGTGCCGCGCACCCGGCCTTGCATCCGCGCGCCATCGAAAGGCGTGTTTTTCGATTTCGACTGCAAAGCCGCGCGGTCCAGCACAAAGGGCGCATCCGGATCAAACAGCACCATATCCGCCGGAGCGCCTGCGCTTAACCGCCCGCCAGGTAAGCCCAGCCGTTTCGCCGGGTTAAAGGACAGCGCTCGGAAAAGCTGGGCCAGGCGCATATGTCCCGCATGGTAAAGCCGCAAACTGGCAGGCAGCAGCGTCTCTAGCCCCACCGCGCCGCTGGCCGCCGCCTCATAGGGCAAGCGTTTGCTTTCTTCGTCCTGCGGCGTGTGCATGGAACAGATCACATCGATCTGCCCGGCTGCGACGGCGTCTACCATGGCGAGCCGGTCTTCTTCATCGCGCAACGGCGGTTTGACCTTAAAGAAGGTGCGATAATCGCCCACATCCAGCGAATTCAGCGTCAGATGATGGATCGATATCCCCGCCGTCACATCAAGCCCGGCCTCGCGCGCTCGAACCAAAGCGGGCAGGGCGGCGCGGGTGGTCACCTGGTCGGCGTGATAGCGGGCACCTGTCATTTCCACCAAGGCCAAATCCCGCTCTAGCCCCAGTCTTTCGGCCATGGGGGATACGCCGGGCAGGCCGCGCAGGCTAGCGAATTTGCCCGACGTCACCGCTGCACCATTGGACAGGCCCGGCTCTTGGATATGGCCCACCACCAGCGCGCCAAGGCTGCGCGCATAGGTCAACGCACGGGAATAGACTTTGGTATTCGCCACGACCTTATCGCCATCGGAAAAAGCCACCGCCCCAGCATCAAGGAGAAAACCGATCTCGGTCATTTCCCGGCCTTCGCGGCTTTTGGTCAAAGCGGCCATGGGTGCGACTTGCACCGGCGTCGCCTCGGTCGCGCGACGAGCCAGGAATTCAAGCACTTCGGGCGTATCAATCGCGGGGGATGTATCGGCGCGGGTCACCATCGTCGTCACCCCGCCCGCCGCCGCCGCGAGCCCGGCCGTGCGCAAGCTTTCCTTGTGGCGCTCGCCCGGTTCGCCGACTTTCACCCCGATATCCACCAAACCAGGCGCCAAAGCCTGGCCGCCACAATCGATTACCGCATCAGGGCCGAGCCGGGCAGGGTCGATCTGGGCCTGAGGGGGCAGAATTTCGGTGATTTGGCCGCGCTCCACCAAGATTTGGCCCGCCGTTTCCGTCCCGGCCTCTGGATCGATCAGGCGGGCATTGGTGAAAAGCTGTGCTTGGTCGGTCATAATTGCCCCCGCGCCACTTGGCGCATCATGTCATAGACGGCCCGCGCCTCTTCGATTTGGCGAAAGCCGATCCGCTTCGAGGCTTTGCCATCGGATTTGGCGAAATAGACGCTGCCGGGCGTACCGTCTTCTAATACCAGGGCGCTTTGGTCGGTGATCGGAAAGGTCTGCAACTGGCGCTTGCCCCGCAGTTTCGTCGCGATAAAGGCACGGCGATCGGTGAGGCTGTACCAGCTATTGGAGCGGCGATACGCATCCAAAATGACATCACCGCCGGCGATTTTGCCGCCCAATCCCACACAGAACAGGCCCGCAAGGGGAAGGAGCAGGCCCTGCAGGCCGCTGCCCGCCGCTGTGCTCAGCGCATTCGCTGTCCAGAAAATCGCGAAACCGCCGAAAATGAGGCCTGAGACCAGGGATTCCGGCTCTAGATCCGACCAGATGATCCGAGAGGAGGGGCGCCCCTGCCATAACAGGGTTTCACCGGGTTCTAGGAAGTCTTCCCAGCCTGAGGGGTCATTCGTGCTCATCCGGCCATCACCACCATCACTATAACCAAAGCCGCCATCACCCCCAAAGCGGCGAGGGCCACCATGCCACTGGCGCGGGGATCTTTGGGATCCTGCATCAGGCGGCTCCTTGGGCTTCGCGGCGATTGCGGGCCAGCAGATCCATCGCCGCCATACGCACCGCAACGCCCATTTCGACTTGTTCGCGTATAACGGAGCGCTGCGGATCATCGGCCACTTGGCCATCGATTTCCACACCGCGATTCATCGGGCCGGGATGCATCACAATCGCGTCGGGTTTGGCATAACTTAGCTTTTCCGCATCCAAGCCAAAACGGTGGAAATATTCGCGTTCTGACGGGATAAAGCCGCCATCCATCCGCTCGCGCTGAAGCCTCAGCATCATCACCACATCGCAGCCTTCCAGCCCCTTGCGCATATCGTCATAGACCTCGACGCCCCAGGCCTCCATGCCCGAGGGGATCAGAGTCGGCGGGCCGATCAGCCGCACCCGGTTTTCCATTTTATGCAGCAGCAGGATATTTGACCGCGCCACCCGGCTATGGGCAATATCGCCGCAAATAGCGATATTTAGCCGCTGCAACCGGCCTTTGTGGCGGCGGATTGTCAGGGCGTCTAGCAGCGCTTGGGTCGGGTGTTCATGGCGTCCATCCCCGGCATTGAGCACCGCGCAATTGACCTTTTGCGCCAAAAGATCCACCGCGCCGGAATGCGGGTGACGCACCACTAGCAAATCTGGGCGCATCGCATTCAGCGTCACCGCAGTATCGATCAGGGTTTCGCCCTTTTTGATCGAACTGGCCTGCATCGCCATGGAAATCACATTCGCGCCCAGGCGTTGACCGGCGATCTCAAAGCTCGACTGGGTCCGGGTGGAGGCCTCAAAGAACATATTCACTTGGGTGAGACCGGCCAAATTCGGCTCTACCGCTTGCCCCGCTCGCAGCCGGTCCGCATAGTCATCGGCCAGATCCAGCAGCGTTTGAATTTCCATCGGGTGCAAGGGCTCAATGCCCAAAAGATGTTTGGCTTGAAAGATCATAGGCTTTGTCCGCTGGTTCGCGCCTCGCATCTAACGGTTTGGCAGGCTCTGGGCAAGGGCGGTCGGGCAGGCTAGATTAGCGCGGTGGCCCTTGAGGGCCGGGGGAGAGGATGGACCGACTCACATCACAAGAGGCTTTGCTGCTGCTGGAATGGCAGATCGAGCTGGGGGCCAGCGAAACCATCGGCGAAACACCGGTGGACCGCTATGCTCAAGCCGCCGAGGAGGCTGCGCGCAAAGCCGCGCCCCAAGCGCCTCGGGCGGCTCAGCCACAGTTTCAGGCCCCGTCTGTGGGTGCTGGCGCCGCCGCCCCCGCGCCGCTCAAAGATGCGCCAGACGAGGATCCGGTCGAGGCCGCTCGCCAAGCCGCAGCCGGGGCCTTTGATTTGCCTGCATTGCATGATGCCTTGGCGCATTTTCCCCATTGTGGCCTGAAAAAGGGTGCGCGCAGTCTGGTTTTTGCGGATGGCCAGCCAGGGGCGCGGGTGATGATTATCGGCGAAGCACCAGGCCGGGACGAAGATATTCACGGCAAGCCCTTTGTGGGGCGCGCCGGGCAGTTGCTGGACCGGATGCTGGCGCCCATTGGTCTGTCGCGCCAAGCCGAGACCCTGGAGGATGCGGTGTATATCACCAATATCCTGCCCTGGCGTCCGCCGCAAAACCGGGACCCGCAGCGCGATGAAATGGCGATGATGCTGCCCTTTATTCAGCGCCATATCGCATTGGCCAAGCCCGAGATTTTGGTGCTTATGGGCAATATCGCTTGCGAAGCTCTGCTCGGGCGGCGTGGCATCACGCGGCTGCGCGGGCAATGGGCCGAGGCGGCGGATTTGCCCTGCCTGCCCATGTTTCACCCGGCCTATTTGCTGCGCAGCCCCCATGCCAAACGCGAAGCCTGGGCTGATCTCTTGGCTCTGCGCGCGAAATTGAACGAAAGTTAACGGAGCCCCGCCCCATGTCCCGCATAGATGAAACCCTCGACTTCCACCCGGTTCGCATCGCCATTTTGACCGTCTCTGACAGTCGCAGCTTTGACGAAGACCGTTCTGGCGACACTTTGGTGGGGCGGTTGGAAAGCGCGGGGCATATTTTGGCGGATCGCAAAATTCTGCGCGATGAGCGGTCCGAGATCGCCGATCAGCTGCGCGCTTGGGTGGCTGATCCCGAAATCGATGTGGTGATTTCCACCGGCGGCACGGGTTTGACCGGTCGCGATGTGACGGTCGAGGCGCATCGCGATGTTTATGAAAAGGAAATCGACGCCTTCGGCACGGTTTTCACCATTGTTTCCATGCAGAAAATCGGCACTTCGGCGGTGCAAAGCCGGGCCACAGGTGGGGTTGCGGGCGGCACTTATCTTTTCGCGCTGCCGGGAAGTCCGGGGGCCTGCAAAGATGCATGGGATGAAATTTTGGTCCGCCAGCTCGATTACCGTCACCGCCCCTGTAACTTTGTCGAGATCATGCCGCGTCTAGATGAACATTTACGCAGAAAGTGATATTTTCGCGATAAGCGTCGACGGAGACAATTTACCCAGCCGTAGAAAGTCAGAGGGGCACTTGGCGCGAGAAATTTGGCGCCTAACTTCTGATCAAAGGCGATTTCGGCAAGGATCACTGCAATGCGATTTCTGACGCGGACGGTTATTGGACTGTGCTTATTTGCGCTGACCCTTGGGTTTTTGGTGCTTGGCGCGGCACGTGTGGTGACTTCGGTGCAAGAGGCCCGCGCCGATCAGGGCCGCCCTAGTTTCGACCGTGAAATCGTGCGGACCGCGAATGTGGTGACGGTCACGCATGGGCCAGAAGCGCCGGTTTTGCAGACTTATGGCCAAGTGCTGAGTCGCCGCACTTTGGAACTGCGCGCCTCCTCAACGGGGCGTGTGGTTTATGTGGATAGCGATTTCCAAGATGGCGGCCGGGTGCATGCGGGGCAGCTTTTGGTGCAAATCGATCCGGCGACGGCCAAGGCGGATCTGGATGTGGCCCGCGCCGATCTGGCCGAGGCCGAGGCGGATTTGCGCGATGCAGAACGCGGGTTGGTCCTGGCGCGCGACGAACTAAGCGCTGCCGAAGAGCAAGCAGCGCTTCGGCAAAAAGCGCTGGAGCGGCAAGAGGGTTTGGCCGCGCGAGGTGTGGGCACGGGCGCGGCGGTAGAAGAGGCGGCGCTTTCGGCCTCATCGGCGCGGCAATCCGTGGTGTCCCAGCGGCAGGCTTTGGCAACCGCAGAGGCGCGGATTGATCAGGCGAAAACAACTCTGACCCGCGCTGAAATCGAATTGCGCGAGGCCCAGCGGCTTCTGGATGACACGGAAATTCGCGCAGGCTTTGCTGGGACGCTCAGCGATGTGACAGTGGTCGAAGGCGGGCTTTTGTCTCTGAATGAAAAGATCGGCGTTTTGGTGGACCCGGAGGCTCTGGAAGTCGGATTTCGCGTCTCCACCGCCCAGCATGCGCGGCTTTTGAATGATAGCGGCATGGTGACCGGCGTGCCGGTTGAGGTTGTGCTGGAAGTTGCCGGGCTGGATCTGGTGGCGCCTGGGGTGATTTTGCGTGAAAGCCCGGTGGTGGCAGAGGGGCAGACCGGGCGGCAGATCTTTGCTCGGATCGATCAGCCCGCAGGATTTCGGCCCGGCGATTTCGTGACTGTGCGGGTGCAAGAACCCCGCCTGGCCCGCGCCGCGCGGCTTCCGGCTCAGGCCTATGGCGCGGATGGGACGGTGCTGGTTGTTGGCGAGGGCGAGCGTTTGCAAAGCGCCGCGGTAGAGCTTTTGCGCCGCCAAGATAACGAAGTGCTGATCCTGGCCGAAAATCTAGAGGGCCGCCAGATCGTCGCCGAGCGGACCCCGCTTTTGGGCGATGGGATCAAAATCAAACCTGTGGCGCGGGATGGCTCAACCCCAAAAGCCGAAGCGATGCTAGCCCTTAGCCAAGAACGGCGGGCTCGGCTGATCGCTTTTGTCGAAGGCAATAGCCGCCTGCCGGATGAGGTCAAAACCCGGATGCTCGGCCAGCTGCGGCAAGAGCAGGTGCCGGCCGAAATGGTCGAGAGGCTGGAACAACGGATGGGGAGCTAAGCCATGGCGGGGCGCTTGCGACAAGAGGCACAACAGCGCGTCCAGGGGCTGCTTGGCTATTTCACCTCACATGGGACGGCGGCGAATTTGCTGCTGATCTTGATGATTGCTGCGGGATTTGCCGCGGCGCCACAAATGCGGGCGCAGTTCTTTCCCGATGTGGTGGTTGATGAAATCGACATTGATGTGACTTGGGATGGCGCGGGCCCCGAAGATGTGGACCGCGCGATTATCGAGCCGCTTTTGCCTGCGGTTTTGGCGGTCGAAGGGATTATCGGCGCTTCTAGCCGGGCGCGAGATGGCCGCGCTAGTATCGAAATCGAGTTTGAGCCGGGCTGGAATGCCGATCGTGCCATGCGCGATTTGGAAAGCGCGGTGGGCAGCGTCACCACTTTGCCAGAGGATGCGGAGACCCCTGAAATTTCTGAAAGCGTTTGGCGCGATCGGGTGACGGATGTTGTGATCACAGGCCCCGTCGGGGTGGAGCAGCTGGGCCGCTTCGCCGATGAATTCACCGCCAAGCTGTTTCAAGCCGGGGTGACCCGCACCACTGTGCGCGGCTATGCGGCGCCGCAAACCGTGGTCGAAGTGCGCAGCCTGGATTTGATGCGCTATGATGTGACCATGGCGGAAATCGCCGAGGTGATCGCGGGGGCGGCTGAAACCGATCCGGCCGGCGATGTGGCTGGCGCCAATGCCCGTGTGCGCACAGGTGTGCCGCAACGCGCGGTGCAAGAGGTCGCGTCTGTGCCTTTGCGGGTGCTTGATGATGGCTCTACCCTGACAATTGGGGATTTGGCGCGGGTCTATGATCCGGGGATCGACCGCGAGCGCGCCTATTTTGTCGGCGAAAACCCGGCACTGTCGATCCGGGTGGATCGCTCGCCCCAAGGCGATGCTATCGCCATTCAGCACAAGGTCGAGGAAGTCGCGGCGGAATTCGAAACCATTTTGCCTCCAGAGGTGCAAATCGATCTGATCCGCACCCGAGCCGAGGCCATATCTCAGCGGCTTAATATCCTGACCGAAAACGGGCTGACCGGCCTCGCCTTGGTGGTGATTTTGCTGTTTTTGTTCCTCAATGCCCGCACCGCGATTTGGGTGGCGGCGGGCATCCCGGTGGCGATGCTGGCGGCACTGGCCTTGATGTATGTGGCGGGCTTTACCCTGAATATGATTTCGCTTTTTGGCCTGATCATCACTTTGGGTATCGTGGTGGATGACGCGATTGTGGTCGGCGAACATGCGGATTACCGCCGTCGCAAATTAGGCGAACCGGCGCAAATCGCAGCGGGAAATGCTGCGCGGCGGATGTTTTTGCCGGTCTTTACCGCGACAATCACCACCGTCATCGCCTTTTTCGGCCTGACCTTTATTGGTGGCCGTTTTGGCGAGATGATCGCCGATATTCCCTTTACGGTGATTGTGGTGCTGCTGGCCTCGCTGGTGGAATGCTTTTTGATCCTGCCCAATCACATGGCCCATGCTCTGGCCAAATCCACGCGCCAAGCCTGGTATGATTGGCCCTCCGAGCAGGTTAATCGCGGTTTTGATTGGATCCGGGACCATGGGTTCCGCCCCTTTGTTGGCTGGGTCATTACCCTGCGCTATCCGGTGGTCGCGGCGGCCCTGATGGTTTTGGCGCTCAGCTGGACTTTGGTTATCTCGGGGCAAGTGTCCTGGCGCTTTTTCAATCCGCCGGAGCGGTCCTCGATTTCCGGCAATTTCGCGATGCTGCCCGGTGCCAGCCGCGAGGATACGTTTGACCAAATGCGCGAAATCCAGCGGGCCACGGAAACAGTCGCGGCGCGTTTTGAGGCGGAGCATGGCCGCAACCCGCTGGTCTATGTCCTCAGCGAGGTGGGCGGCAATACCGGGCGCGGCTTGGCCTCGGCGGCGAATACGGATGCGGATTTGCTGGGCTCGATCGCGATTGAATTGGTGGGCTCGGATGACCGGCCCTATTCGGTCAGCGCCTTTCTAAGCGCGGTACAAGAAGAGGTCACGCGCC
This sequence comes from Mangrovicoccus sp., assembly GCA_049603835.1. GTDB lineage: Bacteria > Pseudomonadota > Alphaproteobacteria > Rhodobacterales > Rhodobacteraceae > Mangrovicoccus. The sequence continues at coordinate 223,242 of JBMYSZ010000004.1, read as the reverse complement.
TGCCCCTGACCGAGACGCTTAGCTTTCGCAGTTTCCGCTTTGGACCGGGCAGGGATGGGGTAGCGATCCAGCTTTATGGTGCGGATCTAAGGCAGCTCAAAGCGGCGTCAGAGGCGCTCAAAGAGCGTTTGGGACAAATCCCGGAAATTTCCGCTGTCGAAGATAATCTCGCCTATGACAAGGATGAGTATGTCTTAGACCTCACCGCCAAAGGCCATGCTTTGGGCTTTACCATTGACGAGCTGGGCCGTGCTTTGCGCAATCGCCTGAATGGGATCGAGGCGGCGACCTATCCATCGGGGCTGCGCACTGCCAGTATCCGGGTGGAAATGCCTGATGGTGAAAAGACCGCTGATTTCCTGACCTCGATGCTGATGCGCACGGATGCGGGGGAATATGTGCCTTTGACCGATTTGGTTACGGTCAGCCGCAGTACGGGCTTTGGCGAAATCAACCGGATCAATGATCTGCCTATCCTGGAAGTTTCCGGCGATCTGGACCAAGAAAATGCCAGCCGCGCTACAGAGATCATGGAGCAGATCGAAACGGAGCTGCTGCCAGAGCTGCAAGGCGATTTCGAGGTGAGCTATCAAATAGCAGGTCTGGCCGAGCAAGAGCGCGGCTTCCTGTCCGATGCCAAATATGGGTTTCTGCTCTGCCTGCTGGGGATTTTCCTGGCGCTTGCCTGGATCTTTGCCAGCTGGACCCGGCCTTTGGCGATTATGGCGATTATACCTTTCGGTTTGGTGGGCGCGCTTTGGGGGCATTATTTCTGGGAAGTGCCCCTGTCGATGTTCTCGATTGTGGGGCTGATCGGCATGACCGGGATCATCATCAATGACTCTATCGTACTCATCACCACAGTGGATGAAGAGGCCCAATCCCGCGGTCTGGTTCCGGCGATTATTGATGGCACGGCGCAGCGTTTGCGGCCGGTTCTGTTGACCACTTTGACCACGGTTTTGGGGCTCGCGCCGCTATTATTTGAGCGCTCCCGCGATGCCCAATTCCTCAAACCCACTGTGGTGACGCTGACCTATGGGCTGGGGGTCGGAATGGTTCTGGTGCTGGTTTTGGTGCCCGCGCTTTTGGCGATTGGCCAGGATCTGGGCCAGGCGCTGCGCGGATTGCGGCGCGGTTTCCGCTTTGGCGCGGGGCCGGTACGGTTGATGAGCTTTGGACTGGCACTGGTCTTTGCCGCTTGGGGCGCGCTGACCCTAGGCATGCCGATCCTCACCCAGCAAAGCCCCTTGGCCGCCGCATTCGGGCTGCCCCAGACCATGACCATCTGGTTTGGCAGTTTTGCATTTGGGGTGATCCTGGCGGGGCTTGTGGCTTTCGCGGTGACGGCCGGGGCGATTTCGCGCAAAACCCGGCGAGCCAGCTAGAACGTTTTGCGCAAAATGCTTTAGCTCGTCGGGCAGCCGAAGAATTCCACAGCCCCTTTTCGACCCAAAAGGGTCAGGCGCAGCTCGCTATGATCCAACGCAAAAGGCGCGGCCTCGGGCGGGACGAAATCCGCCTGCACCTGCAAGGATTTGCCCCGGCGCTCTAGCTGCGGCATCGAGATCCACACATCTTCGCGGCGCATTTCAACCACAGCGATTTCTTTACCGCCAAGTTTTGGTAGCTCGATCGTTGCGGTCAGTTGAACACCGTCACTGGTGGGGGTCACCTGGCAGGCCATGGCGCCAACGCCCGCCTCTTGCGCGCTTTGTGGCAGATCGCCCATGGCGCGTTGAATGCTTTGCTGGGCTGGTTCGCCCTGGTTTTGCATCGGCATGGTCACCGCAAGGCAGACATCGCTGCACACACCCAAATCGGCAATACCGGCCAAGTGAATGGGCTGGGTCGGGTCAATCGCCGTCAGCTCGATCGGCAAGACGACCTCGCCAGTATAGCCCAGAACCTGCATGCCCCAGCTGTCAAACACCTCGGGCATGGGCCAATGCACCGTCACATCGGCCAGGTTTTCGGAGCCCGAGAAATCAAAGCGCGGCGGCACCCCCGCATCGCCTGGCGCGCGCCAATAGGTTTTCCAGCCATCCGCCACCGATAGGCGTAGCCCGGCCATATGTTGCCCCGGCGCAATTTCCCAACCAGACACCAGGTCGAGCTGGATCAGCGTTTCCTCATTCGGCAGAGGATTTGCAGTGGCCGCAACAGGGCCAAGGGGAAGCAGGGCGGCAAGACCAAAGGCCAGCGCGTTAGAACTCGTCATTTTTTCCATGAAGCCTTGTATACATGGCTGCAAATGTAATCAGAAGTCACAAGCTAGCGAGAGTCCGTTAAATTTGAGGTGGAGAATCCTTGCAAGGTTAATATTGCTTTGAGACACTCCTTCCCATGCAAAGTGATATCGAAGAGTTCAACCTGACCGGGCGCGTACTCATTGCGATGCCTGGCATTGGCGATCCGCGATTTGAAAAAAGCGTGATCTATATTTGTGCCCATTCCGAAGAAGGGGCGATGGGTTTGATCATCAATAAACCCGCGCCAGAGGTTAGTTTCGGCGATTTGCTGGAACGGCTGTCGATTACTTCGGAAATTGATGGCGGCGAGCCTGGGATTTATTTCGGTGGCCCGGTGGAGCATGGTCGGGGATTTGTCCTGCATACGGGCGAATACCAAGGCAGCGACTCGACCCTGCAGATCGATAAGACCTATGGCATGACGGCGACTGTGGATGTGTTGCAAGATATCGCCAAAGGGCAGGGACCGGCCGCTGCGATATTGGCTTTGGGCTATTCCGGCTGGGCGGCTGGGCAATTGGAAACCGAAATTCAATCCAATGGCTGGCTGATTGGCGATGCGCGCCAGGATCTGATCTTTGGCGCTGATGATGGCGGCAAATGGGGCGCGGCGCTTGGCGATCTCGGGATCGACCCATTCACTCTTTCCGCTGCTGCTGGGCGCGCCTGAGTTTGGGCGGGCAGTCTTAGTTGGGCCGAGGCGCCGCCGCACGGCGCAGCCGGTCATTGATGGCGCGGCCAAGGCCTGTTTCTGGAATAGGGCTGACAGCGATGGCGGTGATCTTTGGATCTGCATCCATAGCATGGAGCAGTGCGAAAAGCCGCGCCGCCGCTTCGACCACATCCCCGCTTGGCGACAGATTCCAGGCTGTATCAACCGCACCAAAGCCCAAAAGCGTTTCGCCGGGATCCGGCGCTGAGGCATTCAACCGAACCGATGCGCGCGGGGCGTAATGGCTGCTGAGCTGGCCCGGTGCTTTCAGCGCTTTGGAGCCATCACCGGTAATGGGCGCGGCAGTTGCGGGCGGCTCGCCAAGAATCTCCGCCAGGCTTTCTTGGGCAATTGCCCCTTGTCGCAGCAATTTCGGCTGATCCTCGGTCAGATCCAAGATCGTGGATTCAACCCCAGCCTGGCAGGCACCGCCATCCAACACCGCCGCGATCCGCCCCGACAGGCCAGAGATGACGTGATCGGCTGTGGTTGGGCTGATCCGCCCCGAAGGATTGGCCGATGGCGCGGCAATGGGCCGATCCGCTTGGGTCAGCAAGTCACGCGCCAGCTGAGGCGCGGGAATCCGCACCGCAAGGCTGGGCTGTCCGGCACTGACCAAAGGCGACAAACCCGCCCCCGCCCGTAAAGGGAGAACCAGGGTCAAAGGCCCGGGCCAAAGCTGCTCGGCAATGTCACGAGCACGGGGCGTCAGCGCGGCATAAGTTTCGACCTTGGCCAGATCCGGCAAATGCACAATCAGCGGGTTGAATTGCGGCCGCGCCTTTGCCGCGAAAATACCTGCCACCGCATGGTCATTGCTGGCATCCCCGCCCAGCCCATAGACCGTTTCCGTCGGGAAAGCGACCAACTGACCCGTGCGCAACAGCTCTGCCGCGCGGGAAATATCTTCGCTCGTCGAGGTTAATAGTTCAGTTTTTATCTGTGACGCGGCGTTCAAGTTGCACTCTCCTCTGGCGGCGCACATTCTCTGATTTGGAACGAAATTACCAGTCATCTGGGACCCAAGGAGAAAGCCTGGCCCATGTCCGCCGCCGAATTTCGGTTTATATTTGATCATATCATCGATTTTGACGCGCTGACCCAGACGCCGCATTTTGCCGAGGCTAAGGCAGATTTACGGCAAGCTATTTTAGAGCAGGCGGAAAGACTCTGTGAGCACAGCTTGAAACCATTGCAGCGGCTTGGCGATGTCAGCGGTGCGCGGCTGGAAAATGGCGCGGTCCGGGATGCGCCGGGCTTTGGTGCTGCCTATAAGGAAATTGCGCGTGGCGGTTGGGTTGGCATTTCTGCCCCAACGGAACAGGGCGGCATGGGTCTGCCTTTGACGCTAAGCACGGCGGTCAATGAAATGATGGCCGGGGCCTGTTTGGCGCTGCAAATCTGCCCGCTTTTGACCCAAGGCCAGATCGAGGCGCTATGCCACCATGCGAGCCCTGAATTGCAAGCGCTCTATTTGCCCAATCTGATTTCCGGTCGTTGGACCGGCACAATGAACCTAACAGAACCGCAGGCCGGCAGTGATCTGGCCGCTCTGATCAGCAAGGCGGAGCCGCGCGGCGATGGCAGTTATGCGGTCAGCGGCAAAAAGATCTTCATTTCTTATGGCGATCATCAGATGGCGGAAAATATCTGCCACTTGGTTTTGGCGCGCTTGCCTGATGCACCGCCGGGGATCAAAGGGATTAGCCTATTTCTCGTGCCGAAATTTCTACCAAAGCCCGATGGCAGCCTGGGGGGGCGAAATCAGATCAGGGTGATGGGGGTGGAGCATAAGCTTGGCATCCATGGCTCGCCCACATGTAGCCTCAGTTTTGACGGCGCGACCGGCTGGCTGGTGGGCCCGCCTCATGGGGGCATGGCGGCGATGTTTACCATGATGAACAATGCCCGTCTGGGGGTCGCGGCCCAGGGGATCGGCGTGGCTCAGGCCAGTTTTGATCATGCGCTGCGATATGCCCGCGAGCGGCGCCAAGGCCCGACGCCTTTGGCTAAAAGCGGACCGATTGGCGATCACGCGGATGTGCGGCGCATGCTGATGCATATGCGGGCGGAAATCTTTGCCGCGCGCTGCCTGGCGCTGAGCTGTGCCAAGGCCTTGGATATGGCCGCCAGCGGTGATCAGGCTTGGGCCGCCCGTGCCACTTTTCTCACACCGATTGCAAAGATCTGTGGCACCGAAACCGGGATGCATGTGGCCGAGGATACGGTGCAGGTTTTCGGCGGTATGGGGGTGATTGAGGAAACCGGCGCGGCCCAATTTCACCGCGATGTGCGGGTGACGTCGATTTATGAAGGCACGAATGGTATTCAGGCCATGGATTTGACGGGGCGAAAATTGGCCGATAATGGCGCGGCGGCTTTCGCTTTGATCGGTGAAATTCAGCGTGATGCGGAAACCGCGCGGGCAAGCCAACCGCAACTGGCCGATGCGGTTTGGGCCGCATCCGAAAGCTTGCGTGAAACCACCGAAGTTCTGTTGGCTTGTCCTGCGCCCGAACGCTTTGGCGGGGCTTTGGCCTATGGGCGCGGCTTTGCCCGGATCTTAGGCGCGGATGCTCATTTGAAAGCCGCTTGCGCCACGACTAGCCCGGATCATCCGTTGCGCCTTAGTTTGGCGAAATTCTATATTTCTCGGATTTTACCCCAATATAGCGGCTATTTGGCCGAAGCTCGCATGGGCAATGATGCGCTTTACGATCTAAGCTTGGGCGATTTGGCCAGTTGATCCCGGGCGCTCGCTGGGTCAGGGCAGAGCCGAGGCTTTTGTAAAGGGTGCATCATGGATGACGCAAGTCGCGATCTGGGCGAAGGGATCCGCTATCCTTTTCCCGACCCGCCCGCTAGGGGCGCTGCGGTTGAGATCGAGCCAGGCATTTTATGGATGCGCCTGCCGCTGCCTATGGCCTTGGATCATGTGAATATCTTTGCCTTTGACGAGCCCGAGGGCTGGACGGTTATCGATACCGGGTTCAACAGCCGTCTCAGCCGCGGTATTTGGCAAGATTTGCTGGCAGGCCCTTTAGGGGGCAGGCCAGTGGCGCGGGTCTTGGTGACCCATCACCATCCCGATCATATGGGCCTGGCAGGCTGGCTGCAGACCGAATTCGGGGCCGAGCTGGTCACCACCCGCACCGCATGGCTGTTTTCCCGCATGTTGCAGCTAGATGAACAAGCCCTGCCAACCCAGCAAGCCCTAACCCATTGGCGTCGCGCAGGTATGGCGCCAGAGATCTTGGCCCAGCGGATGCAAGAGCGCCCGTTCAATTTCGCGGATGTGGTGGCGCCGATGCCTTTGGGCTTTACCCGGATTGCCGATGGCGACCAGATCACTTTGGGCGGGCGGTCTTGGATTGTGCGCACTGGCGGTGGGCATGCGCCGGAACAGGCGACGCTTTGGTGCGAAGATGCGCCCTTGGTTCTGGGCGGGGATCAGCTTCTGCCGTCCATTTCGCCCAATATTGGCGTCTATGCCACAGAGCCCGAGGCCGATCCGCTGACCGACTGGTTTGAAAGCTGCGCCAAGTTTCAGCCCTTTGCCCGCGAGGATCACCTTGTTTTGCCGGGTCATAAACTACCTTTCACTGGGCTGCCCGCCAGGTTGATCCAATTGATCGATAATCACATCGGCGCGCTAGAGCGGCTGCGCGATCACCTGCGCAAATCCCCTGCCACGGCTTGCGACTGCTTTATGCCTTTGTTCAAGCGTGACATTCGCGGGGGTGAATATGGTCACGCCTTAGTGGAGGCGGTGGCACATCTGAACTATCTGCATCGAAAGGGCGAAGTCGCCCGAGACTTGCAGGAAGATGGAGCATGGCTGTGGCGTTTGGTGTGACCGCTCAATGGAATAGCTTTAGAGATAACTGGGTGGGTGACAGACGCGCTGAATCACCTTATCCAAAGACAACGCGTGAAAAGGGAGGCTCTCATGGCGGAACACAAACACGGCTCGATGGATATCACAGCCCAACAGAAAACATTCGACGGCTTTGTCAGCTTCACCATCAAATCGGTGATCGCAATTTTCGTCTTTTTGGTCTTTTTGGCTCTGGTCGGCGCCTAAGTCAGACCCGGCAGCGCGGCGCGGGGATGCTCGCGCTTTGCGCTTTGGCGGTTTTATCGGCTTGTGCCGAGCCGCAGATTTCCCCTGCAGAAGATGTGGCTAAGGCCCATTATGTGAGCGGGCGGCAACCGACGATCACGCTTTATACGATGGTGCGCAATGCCACGGGCAAAGGCGCGCATACAGGCCTGGTGATCGACGGGCCCGAACGGGTTGTGTTTGACCCCGCGGGCAGTTGGCGCCATCCGAAAGCGCCCGAAATCAATGATCTGCATTACGGTTTCACCGATGCAATGGAAGCCTGGTATGTGGATTATCACGCTCGCGAAACCTATTCGGTACGCCGGCAAGTCGTGCCAGTTTCGGCGGAAACCGCGCGATTGGCATTGGAGCGGGCGAAAACCGCTGGGCCGGTGATGGACGCGTTTTGCACTTTGCGCACTACGGAAATTCTAAGCGGATTGCCAGGTTTTGAAGATTTCCCCAAAACCTTTTTCCCCGATGGGGCCAGCCGGGCTTTTGCGCAGCTGCCAGGGGTGAAAACCGACACATATTATGACGATAGTCCCGGCGGCCGCGAAGATATCGGCGGTTTGGGCGGCTATATTGCGGTGGGCGATGGGACATTCCCCGAGCCTTTGCCGCCCTTGCCCGCAACTGGTGGCTAGGGGCGGCTCTTAGCCAAGCAAGGCCAGGCTGGCATAAAGCGTGACCAGCCCGGCGCCAATGGCCCAAAGCGTGTCGCGCTTGACCAGCCCCACAAGGATCGTGGCCAAAGCGGCAAAAATGCGCGGCAGATCCGGCTCGCCCCCGGTGGCATCGGGCCAGATCACTAGCGGCGCCACCAGACCCGGCAGAACCGCCATGGGCGTATAGCGCAGGCAGCGGATCAGCCATTCGGGCAGGGGGCGATCGCCCACCAGCCCAAGAAAAGAAAAGCGGATCAGGAAAGTGCCAAGGCCGAGGGCAAAGATAATCCCCCAGATTTTCGGGTCAGACAGGGTCATGCTTGGGCCCTTTTTTCAAAATAGAGTTCCGATCCGGCCCCCACGGCCATTGCGGCGGCGGCGGCAATGATCAGGCCTAGACTGTAAGGCACCCAGGCAAAGGCCAGCGCCAGCAGGATAGAGGTCAGCGCCGCCAAAACATGCGGCAAGCTTTTCAGCCCCGGCGCGACCAGAGCCAAGAAGGTGATCGGCACGGCGAAATCCAGCGCGAATTCCGGCGGGATCTGTTGCCCCATCACGGCGCCCAGAAGGGTCGAGAGATACCAAACCGGCGCAACCGGCGTCATTGAACCCGCGAAAAAGGCCAGTTTTTGCCGCATGCTCAGATCGGGCCTGGCCTCATAATAGGGTTGGCTGACCGCATAGGACTGGTCCACCAGGAAATAGCTGGCAATCGCTCTTTGCCACAAAGGCGCTTGCCCCAGATGCGGCACGAGCGAGGCGGAATACATGGCCATGCGCAAATTAACCGCCAGGGCTGTGGTCAGCACGATCACTGTCGGGGCGTTATCCAGCATCAATTGCAAGGCGGCGAATTGCGACGCGCCTGCGATCACCAAAATGGAAAACCCCATGGTTTGCACGATATCCAAACCGGCCTCGGTCGCGACCACCCCAAAGAGCAGGCCAAAAGGGCCAACAACCAAAACAAAGGGCAACCCGGCCCAAAAGCCGTGCCAAAAGGCGGAAGTATGACTGGTGGTCATGGGGCGATGATCCTAGGCTAAGCAAAGATGCAAGGCGGCTACGCCTTTGAGCGAGGAGTTGCAATTGGACGAGGCGATCAAATCTATGGTGATCGCGCCTGATCCGGGCGCCCAGGGGCTATTGCGCAAGATCCGGGGCGTGGATCACATGGGCGCAGAGCTGGATCTTTCGGTGATCGAAGAGCGGCCTTTGACGATTTATCTCAATAGCCGCGAAATCGTTACGGCGATGACGATTGGCGATCACCCGAAATATCTGGCTTTGGGATTTCTGCGCAATCAAGGCATGTTGCGCGATAGCGAAACAGTGACCGGCGTCGATTATGACGAGGATTTGCAAGTAGTGGTGGTGCGCACGGCCAGCGAAACCGATCACGAGGCGAAACTCGCCAAGAAAACTCGCACCAGCGGCTGCGCGGTGGGCACGGTTTTTGGCGATATGATGGAGGGGCTGGACGGCCTGGCCCTGCCCCCCGCGACGGTGCGGACCTCGGATCTTTACCGGCTGGCGCATCGGATCAATACGATGCCAAGCCTCTATCTCGAAGCCGGGGCGATCCATGGCACGGTGCTGTGCCAAGGGGATCAGCCCTTGGTCTATATGGAAGATGTGGGGCGCCATAATGCGGTGGATAAGATCGCGGGTTGGATGTTTTCGACCCAGGCGGGCGCGGCGGATAAGCTGCTTTATACCACTGGGCGGCTGACTTCTGAGATGGTGATCAAGACTGCTTTGATGGGAATTCCGGCTTTGGCATCGCGGTCGGGTTTTACCGCTTGGGGGGTGGAGATCGCGCAGCAGGTTGGCATGACCTTGATCGGCCGGATGAAGGGCAAACGCTTTGTCTGCTTATCGGGGCAAGAGCGCTTGGTCTGGGATGCGGATTTAGCGCAAGTCCCAGAGGAAAGTGCAAAATCGCGCCGCAAAGGTGCAGCGGGATAGGCAGAGCCGGGCAGCTCGTGAAAGCTTCGCGGTTTCGCGAGCTGCCCGTCGCGCGGATCTGACGGGTTTGGCTTGTCACCAGAAATGGGCGCGCTAGGCTTCGCGCTATAATGTCGAGGGGGGACGCGATGAAACCGGCAGGGATAATTTTAGCAGGCGGCCAGGCACGTCGCATGGGCGGTGGCGATAAGGGCGAGGCTGTGCTGGCCGGGCGCAGTCTTTTCGACCGGGTGATCGACCGGCTTGCGCCGCAGCTGCCCGCCATCGCGATCAATGCCAATGGCCCGAAAGAGCGTTTGGCCGAATATAGCCTGCCGGTCATTGCCGATCCGGTGCCTGACCATCCCGGCCCTTTGGCGGGGGTTCTGGCGGGGATGATCTGGGCTGAAAGCCTGGGCTATGACCATATCGTCACGGTCGCGGCCGATACGCCGTTTTTCCCCGAAGATCTGGTCGAGCGTTTGATCCGTGCCGCCGAGAAAGCCAAAACCCCCATCGCCATGGCCGCTATCATGGAAGAGGGCCGCTTGATCCGGCAGCCGACCTTTGCCCTTTGGCCGGTGCGGTTGCAAAGCGCGCTGCGCGAGGCTTTGGCCAAGGATCAACGCCGCGTGGTGCATTTCGCCGATCATTTCGGCTCTGCCAGCACGCTTTTCGCAACCGAGGCCTTTTTCAATATCAACACGCCCGAGGATTTGGCCGAGGCCGAAGCCCTGCTAAAAGACGGCACAACATGAAGCTATACGGCATCACCGGCTGGAAAAATGGCGGCAAAACCGGCTTGATGGAACGTTTGGTGGCGGAATTCACGGGCCGCGGCCTGCGCGTTTCTACCGTCAAACATGCGCATCACAATTATGATGTGGACAAGCCCGGCCGCGATAGTTTCCGCCATCGCGCGGCAGGCGCTTGTGAGGTCTTGCTGAGCTCGGGGCAAAGATGGGCTTTGATGCATGAATTGCGCGATGCGGAAGAACCGCCGCTGGATCAGTTGCTGGCCAAGATGACGCCGGTGGATCTGGTTCTGGTTGAGGGGTTCAAACGCGCCAATCACCCGAAAATCGAGGCCTGGCGTCAAGCAACCGGGGAAAAACTGCTCGCGCCCGGAGACTCTTCGATCAAAGCAGTAGCAAGCGATGCTGTCCTGGCGGATTTGCCTGTGCCATTATTCCACTTGGATGATACCCAGCGTATTGCCGAATTTATCGCCCAAGACCTGGCTTTGTGAGTAACAGAAAGAGACCCCATGGTAGATCTGCCCCCGCTTCGCGATGATTGTTTTGCTTTGCCGCCGGGGGTGAATTGGGTGCCGGTGGATGAGGCTTTGGCGCTGCTGAAGGAGCGGCTGCACCGGGTAACGAAAACCGAAACTGTGGCGCTGGATGCAGCGCTGGGTCGGGTGCTGGCGGAGGATGTGACTGCTTGGCGCTCGAACCCGCCGGGGGCGAATTCCGCAGTGGATGGCTATGGCTATGCGGCGGCAAGCCTGGGCGAGGGGCCGTATCACTTGCCTTTGGTGGATGGCCGCGCTGCAGCCGGGGAACCCTTTGCCGGGGCGGTGCCGCCGGGCCACGCGATCCGTATTTTGACCGGTGCTTTGCTGCCTGACGGGGTGGATACGGTGATTTTGGAAGAAGATTGCCGCGCCGATGCGCGCGAAGTGGCCTTTCGTGATGCGCCAAAACCCCGCGCCAATACCCGAAAAGCGGGCGAAGATATCGAGGCCGGAGAGCTTGCGCTAAAAGCTGGCCAACGCTTGCGCCCGGTGGATCTGGCCCTGGCTGCTGCTGTTGGTGTGGCGGAGCTGCCGGTTTATACGCCGTTGCGGGTTGGGGTTTTGTCCACTGGCGATGAGCTGGCCGCGCCAGGCAGTACCGCTGATCCGCAGCGTACTTTTGACGCTAATCGCCCGATGCTTTTGGCTTTGGCTCAGGCTTGGGATGCGGAACCGGTGGATTTGGGCCATGTGCGCGATGACCGCGATGCTTTGCGCGCCCGGCTGAATGAGGCGGCAGAACGGGCGGATGTGTTGCTGACCTCCGGCGGGGCTTCGGCAGGGGATGAGGACCATGTGTCCGCGCTTTTGCGGGAAGAGGGCCAAATCGCCGCCTGGCGCATTGCTTTGAAACCGGGCCGTCCGCTGGCTTTGGGGATGTGGCAGGGCATGCCGATGTTTGGCCTGCCGGGCAATCCGGTGGCGGCTTTGGTCTGTAGCCTGATCTTCGCGCGCCCGGCCTTGTCGCTGATGGCGGGCGAAGGCTGGGCCGCGCCGCTGAGCTTTGAGGTCCCTGCCGCTTTTGAAAAGCGCAAAAAGCCGGGCCGGCGGGAATATCTGCGGGCGCGGTTGAACCCGGCCGGGCAGGTGGAGGTCTTTGCCTCGGAGGGATCGGGGCGCATCTCTGGCTTGGCTTGGGCCGAAGGACTGGTCGAGCTGGGCGATGAAGGCCGTCATGTGACCCAAGGCGATATGGTGCGGTTTCTGCCTTATGCGGGGTTTGGGCTGTAACCGCCTTTTCCGACTGAATAGCCTTAGGGCATCGGCCTGGGCAAATGACTGCGAAATCGGCAAAGCCGGGCTTTGGCGCGGCGGGGCGCGGCGCGCTGAATGGGCCGAAAGTTAAAAATGCGCTAATCTTGGGTCAGCCATTCCATTGAGCCAGAGACCGCAATGAGCCAAGAAAATCCGACCCTCGATGATTATCTGCGGATTTTCGCGCAATATGGCGAAGAGGTTCAGGCGATCTATATGGAACCGCCCGATGATCGCTATGAATTGCTATTTGAGCGGATGATCCGGCTTTTGATCAAACCCTCTCAGTTTAATCTGACCCTGCCCGAAGAATTCCGTATTTTCGCGTCGCAATATCGGGCTGGGGATGCGGATGTTGTGCGCCAGCTCGAAGATCGGGACACGCGGCATTTCATGTTATCGGAAGTGCATGATTACATCATGTTGACCGGCGGGCTTGCGCGGCGGCGGGCCATGGCGGAACCGGATAAGTAAAGCGGCTCGCATCGCCCGTCAAAGCAGCTCCCTCGCCTTGGATGGCCAAGAGTTTGGCAATCAAGGGAGGGACTGCGGTTGATATGAGCAGGCTTTGCGCCTGGCTCTATTGTTCTTGCAGGTTGCGCACACCGATATCATGGCTGCGGCGGGCTTGCATTGCGAGGGCTGCGGCATGGCTGCCAGCCAGGGTGGTGAAATAGGGAATGCGGTCCATCAAAGCGACGGTGCGCATGGACCGGCTGTCTTCAACCGCTTGCGCGCCTTCGGTGGTGTTCATCACCAAAGCCACTTTGCCGTCTTTCATCACATCGACAATATGCGGGCGGCCTTCATAGACTTTGTTGACCACCTGGGTTTCTACCCCATTTTCCGCCAGATATTCAGCGGTGCCACGGGTCGCCAGGATCTCAAAACCCAGATCCCGCAGGATTTGGCCGGTTTCCACCAGCATCGGTGTTTTGTCATCTTCTTTGATCGACAAGAAAACCGTCCCCGCATCCGGCAGATCAGAGCCCGCGCCAAGCAGGGCTTTGAGATAGGCCATGGGGAAGCTTTCATCCGCGCCCATCACCTCGCCGGTAGAGCGCATTTCCGGCCCAAGCAGAGTGTCAACGCCAGGGAAGCGCGCGAAAGGCAGAACCGCCTCTTTCACCGCATAACCATCGGTTTTCACCTTGGGCGCGTCGAAGCTTGCCAGGTTTTCACCCGCCATGACCCGCGCCGCAATCGCTGCAATCGGGGAATTCACGGCTTTGGCCACGAAGGGCACGGTACGGGAGGCGCGTGGGTTCACCTCGATCAGATAGACTTCGCCATCCTTCACCGCATATTGCACATTCATCAGGCCGCGCACTTGCAGGCGCAGGGCGAGAGCGCGGGTCTGGCGCTCCATTTCAGCGATGATATCGGCTGGCAGAGAATGCGGCGGCAAGGAGCAGGCGCTATCGCCCGAATGCACGCCCGCCTCTTCGATATGCTGCATGATGCCCGCGATATAGACGGTTTCGCCATCAGAAATCGCATCCACATCGACCTCGGTCGCGCCGGAGAGATAGCTATCAAGCAGAACCGGGCTATCGCCAGACACCACCACAGCCTCGGAGATATAGCGCTCTAGCTGAGCTTGATCGCGGACGATCTCCATGGCGCGGCCACCAAGCACGTAAGACGGACGGATCACCAGCGGGAAGCCAATGGTCATCCCGGCGGCGATAGCTTCGGCATCGGTAGAGGCAATCGCGTTTTTCGGCTGTTTCAGCTCCAGCTCATTGACCAAGGCTTGGAACCGCTCGCGGTCTTCGGCCAGGTCAATCGCGTCGGGCGAGGTGCCAAGGATCGGGATCCCCGCCGCTTCCAGCGCATTGGCAAGCTTCAGCGGGGTCTGGCCGCCAAGCTGTACGATAACGCCATGCAACGTGCCCTTGGCTTTCTCGGTCGCCAGGATCTCCATCACATGTTCGAAAGTCAGCGGTTCGAAATAGAGGCGGTCGGAGGTGTCGTAATCGGTGGAAACCGTTTCCGGGTTACAATTGACCATGATGGTCTCATAGCCCGCATCGGTCAGAGCAAAACAGGCATGACAGCAGCAGTAGTCAAACTCGATCCCTTGGCCGATCCGGTTCGGACCGCCACCCAAGATCACGATTTTCTTTGCCTCGGTCGGGCGGCTTTCGCATTCAACCTCGCCCATAACCGGGGCTTCATAGGTGGAATACATGTAAGGCGTCTGGGCCTCGAACTCGGCGGCGCAGGTATCGATACGCTTGAACACAGCGCGCACACCCAGATTTTGACGCGCGCGGGCGATATTGGCCTCGTCCCGACCGGTTAGCTTGGCCAGGCGCGCATCGGTGAAGCCCATCATTTTCAGGCGGCGCAGCCCGGCTTCGTCCAGCGGCAGGCCGGATTTGCGCACTTCATCCTCGGCATCGACGATTTCGCGGATGCGCGACAGGAACCACGGGTCAAAGGCGGTGGCGGCTTGGATATCTTCGTCGATCAAGCCATGGCGCATGGCCTGGGCGATGATCCGTAGCCGATCTGGCGTGCGCTCGGACAAAGCTTTGCGGATCGCGGTGACATCTGGCGCGCCATCGATCTCGATTTCATCAAGGCCGGTCAGACCGGTTTCCAAGCTGGTCAGCGCTTTTTGCAGCGATTCATGGAAGGTCCGGCCAATGGCCATGGCCTCGCCCACAGATTTCATCGCGGTGGTCAGCTCGGGCTTGGCGCCTGGGAATTTCTCAAAGGCAAAGCGCGGGATCTTGGTCACGACATAGTCAATCGTCGGCTCAAAGCTTGCCGGGGTGACTTTGGTGATATCGTTATCGAGCTCATCCAGCGTATAGCCGATCGCCAGCTTGGCCGCGATTTTCGCAATCGGGAAGCCGGTCGCCTTAGAAGCCAGCGCCGAAGAGCGCGACACGCGCGGGTTCATTTCGATCACGACCATCCGCCCATCGGCTGGATTGATCGCCCATTGCACATTGGAGCCGCCGGTTTCCACACCGATTTCGCGCAGCACGGCAATCGAGCCATTGCGCATCATCTGATATTCTTTGTCGGTCAGGGTCAGCGCCGGGGCCACGGTGATCGAATCGCCCGTGTGAACGCCCATCGGGTCGATATTCTCGATGGAACAAACGATGATGGCGTTATCCGCTTTGTCGCGGACAACCTCCATCTCATATTCTTTCCAACCCAAAAGCGACTCGTCGATCAGGATCTGATTGACCGGCGAGGCATCCAGCCCGCTGCGGCAGATGGCTTCGAAATCATCGCGGTTATAGGCAATGCCGCCCCCCGTGCCGCCCAAGGTAAAGGCGGGGCGGATAATCGCGGGCAGCCCCACATGCTCCAGCGCATCCATGCATTCTTCGATCGTATTGGCGATGGTGGCGCGGGGATTTTCCAGGCCGATGCGGTCCATGGCGTCCCGGAACAGGGCGCGGTCTTCGGCCATTTCAATAGCGTTGCGGTTCGCGCCGATCAGCTCGACGCCGAATTTTTCCAAAACACCCATATCGGCCAGAGCCAGCGAGGTGTTCAGCCCGGTCTGACCGCCCATGGTTGGCAGCAGCGCATCGGGGCGCTCTTTTTCGATGATCTTGGCAACGACCTCTGGAGTGATCGGCTCGATATAAGTGGCATCGGCGAGGCCCGGATCGGTCATGATCGTCGCCGGGTTAGAGTTCACCAGGATCACCCGATAGCCCTCTTCGCGCAGCGCTTTACAGGCTTGCGCGCCGGAATAGTCAAACTCACAGGCTTGGCCAATCACGATAGGCCCCGCGCCGATAATCATAATGGAGGAAATGTCGGTGCGTTTAGGCATGGGCGCGGCAGCTTTCATTCTAACGGTGGGCAAATCGCGCCGGTTTATAGAGATGGCCCCGCCCGGTGCAAGAGGGCGTGTGATGGTTTCGTGAATTGGTTGCGTTTCTAACGCCTGGTAAAACGAAAAAACCGCCGCGGTTTGGGGCCCGCGGCGGTTTGGCGCTCACGCATGAGCGCGGAAATGCCAAAGCCAGTATATATGCCGGCAGTCTGGCTGTTGCTTTGCTCGCAAAAGACCAATCTGATCGATTTGACTGCGGTGAGCTGGCGCAAATTAGCTTTGCTAGGTGTATATATTAGGATTAACCGATTATTAAGACTTTTTTGCAGCAGGTCAGGAATTCTGACGAGACTTCGGGCTAATCCGCTGTTGGAGCTCTGGATTATGTCGAGATTTCCAAAGGACGCATTGCAAAACCGTCAAAAATACCGTTTCCCAAAGGGGACATGCATTCTCCAGCCGGTTTGAGAGGCCTAATTCTAATGAAAGACATCCTGGCAGAGCTCGAATCCCGCCGCGAAGCCGCACGTTTGGGCGGCGGCCAACGCCGGATCGATTCCCAGCATTCCAAAGGCAAATTGACGGCGCGGGAACGAATTGAATTATTGCTTGATGAAGACTCTTTTGAAGAGTTCGACATGTTCGTCAGCCATCGTTGCACCGATTTCGGCATGGAAGCGGAAAAACCCGCCGGCGACGGGGTGGTCACGGGCTGGGGCACGATCAATGGCCGCCAGGTTTATGTGTTTTCCCAAGACTTCACCGTTTTCGGTGGCTCGCTTTCGGAAACCCATGCGCAAAAGATCTGTAAGATCATGGATATGGCCATGCGCAATGGCGCGCCGGTGATCGGGCTGAACGATTCGGGCGGTGCGCGGATCCAAGAAGGTGTGGCGTCCCTGGCGGGCTATGCGGAAGTATTTCAGAAAAATGTCGAAGCCTCGGGCGTGATTCCGCAGATTTCGGTGATCATGGGGCCTTGTGCGGGTGGCGCGGTTTATTCGCCGGCCATGACCGATTTCATCTTTATGGTGCGCGACACGTCTTACATGTTTGTCACCGGCCCTGATGTGGTGAAAACCGTGACTAATGAGGTTGTCACCGCCGAGGAACTGGGCGGTGCGACCACTCATACGAAGAAGTCGTCGGTGGCCGATGGTGCCTTTGATAATGATGTAGAGGCGTTGGCCGAAGTCCGCCGCTTGGTGGATTTCCTGCCGCTCAATAACCGTGAAAAGCCGCCTGTGCGCCCCTTCTTCGATGATCCGGCGCGGATAGAGGATAGTCTTGATACGCTGATCCCGGATAATCCGAACACGCCCTATGATATGAAAGAGCTGATCCTGAAAATCGGGGATGAGGGCGATTTCTACGAGATCCAAGAAGATTACGCGAAAAACATCATCACCGGTTTTATGCGCATCGAGGGCTCTACCGTGGGCGTGGTGGCCAACCAGCCCATGGTTCTGGCGGGCTGTTTGGATATCGATAGCTCGCGCAAAGCGGCGCGGTTTGTGCGCTTTTGCGATTGTTTTGAGATCCCGATCCTGACCCTAGTGGATGTGCCGGGCTTCTTACCGGGGACGGGTCAGGAATTCGGCGGTGTGATCAAACATGGCGCGAAACTGCTCTTTGCTTATGGTGAAGCGACCGTTCCGAAAGTGACTGTGATCACGCGTAAGGCTTATGGTGGGGCTTATGACGTGATGGCGTCCAAGCATTTGCGCGGGGATCTGAATTATGCCTGGCCCACCGCGCAGATTGCGGTGATGGGTGCGAAAGGCGCGGCGGAGATTATTTATCGCTCTGAGCTGGGTGATGCGGATAAAATTGCAGGCCGGACCCAGGAATATGAAGATAACTTCGCCAATCCCTTTAAGGCAGCGGAGCGGGGCTTCATCGATGAGGTGATCATGCCGCGCTCGACCCGTCGCCGGGTGGCGCGCGCCTTTGCCTCGCTGCGCAATAAGCAGCTAAGCAATCCGTGGAAAAAGCACGATAATATCCCGTTGTGATGTCTTTGGGGGAGGAGCTTTCGGCTCCTTCCCACCAAAGCAGCAGCTCAGGCTAGCGGGAGCGCTTTGGCTCTGCTAGTCAAAGAGCATGACTGAGTTTCATTTTCTGTCCTCCGCCCCTCGTCCCGTTGCGCCCTTTTCCCATGCGGTGGAAACGGATGGTTTCGTTTTCCTCACTGGTCAAATGCCCACCGATCCGGCTGATCCTGACGCGCCTTTGCCGGATGGGATCGAGGCGCAAAGCCGTCGGGTGATGGAAAACCTGAAAATTGTGCTGAGCGAGATCGGCCTTGGCCTGGCGGATGTGCTGCAATGCCGGGTCTATCTGACCGAGTTTGAGCGCGACTATGCGACGTTTAACGAAATCTATGCGAGCTATTTCCCCGAGGACCGTCGCCCGGCGCGCACCACAATCGGTGTCACGGCGCTGGCTGTTGGCGCATTGGTGGAAATCGACATGATCGCAAAGCGGCCATGACCAAATGGGTCATTCGAGAGGAGGGCGGCGCGCTTTGGCTGCATCGCCCCCATGCGCCTCGGATGGATTTTTTCGCGGTGTCGGAATTCCCGGAAGCGTCGCGCCATATTTTGGCCCATGAGATCCGCAAAGATTTGTGGCGGGAGTTGCAGAATTTGCGCGGCTTTTCTCCTGTAGTGAAAATAAAGCGCCACGCCAAAGGCTTAACCGTTCAGGCCGGGGGGCAAGTCAGCGGTCGCTCTTGGCCGAAAGCCTTGGCCGAAGCGCAAATAACGGCGCTGCTGACCGATCCAACGAAGCGAGCGCGCTGGATCGCGCATGCGGCCCGAAAACAGGTTTCTTAAGTTTCTGGGAAATATTTCACCCGCCAGGCGTTGAGTCCTTGATGATAAAAAAGGAGCTTCACATGACCTGGAAAACACTTGCCGTTCTGACTTTGGCCGCTGCTAGTCTTGGCGCATGTACCGAACAGCAATTGAAAAGCGGCGCGGTCTCGACCGGCGCAGGGGCGGCTTTGGGCGCGGGGACCGCTGTTGTGACCGGCGGCAGCGCGGCCCAAGGCGCGATGGTTGGCGCGGCCGGCGGTTTGATCTATGAAGCGGTGAAAGACGATATCTAACGCTTCCAACTGGGGCTTTCGATCCCGATATGATCAAACACCGTGGCTTTCCCGGGCGTATGCCCGGGACCGATTTTCAATTTACCATCCGTCGCGCGAATCCGCGGGGTGTCACGCCTTTGACGCGGCGCGAGCGGTTCAAAGACCGTAAGCCAGCGGATCGGCGCGCGGATCTGTATTTCATGGCCGCACTTGTGGCGCATTTCGGCGATCAGCCCTTTGAGCGCGGCAATCTAGATGCGGGTCGGTTATCTTGGTTGTTCGGGCGAGAAGTGATCCCAGCAGAGGATCCCTTTGATCCGGCGGATTATGAGGCGCTTTTGCAGCTCGATCTAGAGCAAGCGGAACTCAGTTTCCCTCAGGCTTTTGACGGCAGCATTATCGATTTTTCCTAAAACCTTTTGCGCGAAACGCATTAGATTGCCGTGGTTCTGGGCGCATTCGGTTGATCGAGCCGAAAGCGCCTTAAAGCTGGACATGCTTGCGGAAAAAATGGGCATTTCTTTGGGTTTTGTCACGTCGATGGCGGCGCACCATCTGCAAAGCTTCGAAAATTTTGTCAAATCCGGCATGATCAAACTGTCGCTGAGCGGTGGCTCAATGCGATGTGTGAGTGCAAATTTACCCTTCCTCTTCAACGCGGCTCCGATGCCCATCGGGCCGCGTATTTTTTTAAGGGCGGGAGGATGTATCGGCCACCACCGCAAAAACACCTTTGACAGGCATTTGAAATTGCAGCTCTTGGCCCTGGGAAATGCTGTGGCTGAGATCTGCCAGCCGCTGCCCCGTTTCGCTGGCGATTTCAATTCGGTATGGCCCAGCCGGTAAACCCCGAATATCCACATCCGTTGCCTTTGAAGCCATGGCCAGGACCGCATAACTGCCATTGGGATTCACATAGGCCACTGGATCAAGCGATGCGAAAAGCCCGGATGTGGCGCCGATCCGTCGGGAACCCAGGCGAATATTGCGGAAATACAAGCTGTTAACGACCATATAGGACCGAACCGGACTATCCAAAGCGAGGCTGGCTTCGCCACTTTGAAAATGCTGAAGCAGGGAGCTGCCTTGCCAAGCGATATTACGCCCGACCGATAAATCCTCATGCAGGACCGGGTATTGTCCATTCCCAAACCACCATTCCAGCATGGAGAGCGGTAGATTTTGGCCCTCTGCTAACTCTGCTAATGAGGCAAGCCGGCGGGGCGTTGCGCCTTTATATCGATGATAGGAAACTTCGGAGATATGGTCTGTCGCGCCGGGAACCGCCAAGATTTCGCGAAAATAAGGCTCTGCATTGCGGAAATCTGTGACAGAGGGGGCGACAAATTTGGTCTCAAACCCATATGCCTGCAAGCGCCGGGCTGATGCTGCAATAGCCTGGCCAATCTCTGTGCCGGTCCAGCCATCATTCATCAGGTCAGGCTCTAGGATGACTTCCCAACTATCTGGGCGAAGGCCGAATTTTTCTTGTAAATGCAGATGGGTGGCTAGGACCAATTCTGCATATTCCTCGGGGTCGCGGTGAAAATACATGCCCTCTCGGAAATTCACATAGCAGATATTGATATAAAGCCGCTCGCCTCGGGCCTGCAAAGCTTGCGCCATGGGCATGGCATAAGCTTCGATTTGCCAATCAAGTTCCGCAAAATCAAAGCCATCCCAGTTAATGTGATTGGGGTCGTCATTATCATTAGCCGGATTATAGCGTATCGGTTTCCAGTCTTCATAGCTGATTTGCCCGGTCATAAATTGCGAGATCGCTTGAATATCGGTTTCAGAGCCCGAGCGGATTTCCAGTCGGATACGGTTGATCCCAACCTCGTCGACCAGGCGCGTTAACCGGGGTTTGAGGGTCGCAAGCCAAGCCGGGTCAAAGGGATTTTCCACCAGTTCAGGCGTGCCTTCCCAACCGGTCATAGGATGGCCGTAAGGTTGCGGGTCGATTGTGATCACACCGGCCTGCCCATATTGAGGGGCGAGGCAAATGAGCAGTCCCAAGCCCAAAAGAGCGTAGATCAGGCTTTTGTGGCTCAAGCTCGGAAAGTTTCTTAAACGGAGCAAACGGATCTCTTTTTCATAAGCGGCAAGTGGCGGGCTGAACTGTATGAACAAAATGGATTTGCCAAATTGATTAGCCGTGCGAAGCCTAATTTTATCATAATTCCGGCAATAGGGTGAGGCGGGGCAGGCAGCGACATATTCGCTCGTCACGGGATCTTGTGAAATTGCCGTAAACCCGCCAATGAAGAGATGTGACCAGTTTCATGGTTCAGCCGTCGGCGGAGTGAAGGGGCAAAAGCATGTTTGATAAGCTATTGATCGCCAATAGAGGCGAGATCGCGTGCCGGGTAATTAAGACCGCGCGCAAGATGGGGATCAAAACGGTTGCCGTTTACTCCGATGCGGATGCCGCGGCTCTGCATGTGCAGATGGCCGATGAGGCGATCCATATCGGCCCGCCGCCGGCCAACCAATCCTATATCGTGATCGACAAGATCATGGAGGCGATCAAAAGCTCGGGCGCGCAGGCAGTGCATCCGGGCTACGGGTTTTTGTCGGAGAATAAGCTTTTCGCGGAAGCGTTAGAAGCGGCGGGCGTTGCTTTTGTTGGGCCGCCTGCAGGTGCGATCGAATCCATGGGCGATAAGATCACCTCTAAAAAGATTGCCCAAGAAGCGGGCGTTAGCACGGTTCCCGGCTATATGGGCCTGATCGGCGACGCGGAAGAAGCGGTAAAGATCTCGGGCGAGATCGGCTATCCGGTGATGATCAAAGCCTCCGCTGGGGGTGGCGGCAAGGGGATGCGGATCGCTTGGAATAACCAAGAGGCGCGTGAAGGTTTCCAATCCTCGAAAAACGAAGCGGCCAATAGTTTCGGCGATGACCGGATCTTTATTGAGAAATTCGTCACCCAGCCGCGCCATATCGAAATTCAGGTTCTGGCCGATAGCCATGGAAATTGTGTCTATCTGGGCGAGCGCGAATGTTCGATCCAGCGCCGCAACCAGAAGGTCGTTGAAGAAGCGCCAAGCCCCTTCCTGGACGAAGCTACCCGCAAAGCCATGGGCGAGCAGTCGGTCGCTTTGGCCAAGGCGGTGGGATATGCCAGCGCCGGGACGGTGGAATTCATCGTCGATGGCGATAAGAACTTCTATTTCCTAGAAATGAACACCCGTCTGCAGGTGGAACATCCGGTGACCGAGCTGATCACTGGTGTCGATCTGGTGGAAAATATGATCCGCGTCGCGGCTGGGGAAAAGCTGCCCTTTACCCAAGAGGATGTGACCCTGACCGGTTGGGCGATTGAGAACCGGCTGTATGCCGAAGACCCGTATCGCAATTTCTTACCCTCTATTGGCCGTTTGACCAAATACAGCCCGCCAGCCGAAACCGAAGGCTATGTCTCGGGAACCAAACCGGGCGCGGTTGGGGATCTGGTGGTGCGCAATGATACGGGCGTCTATGACGGCGGCGAGATCTCTATGTTCTATGACCCGATGATCGCAAAGCTCTGCACCTGGGCGCCAAGCCGAGCAGAGGCGATTGAGGGAATGCGTAATGCATTGGACGGGTTTGAGGTCGAAGGCATCGGTCATAACCTGCCTTTCCTATCGGCGGTGATGGATCATCAGCGCTTCATCGATGGGGCGATGACCACTGCCTTCATCGCCGAGGAATTCCCCGATGGCTTCCAAGGTGTGACCCTGGCAGAAGCCCAGCTGCGCAAAGTTGCGGCCGCGGCTGCGGCGATGTCTCGGGTGGCGGATATTCGCAGCACCCGGATTTCGGGTCGTATGGATAACCACGAACGTCTGGTCGGTACAGAATGGGTCGTCACTTTGCAGGGCGAAAGCTATCCGGTGACGATTGCGGCGGATGCTGAGGGCTCTACGATCAGCTTTGCCGATGGGGCGTCGCTGCGTGTCACCGGCGATTGGACGCCGGGCGATAGTTTGGCCGATATGATGGTCGATGGCGAGACCATGAAAATCAAAGTCACACCGATCACCAGCGGCTATCGCATGCGGTTCCGTGGCGCGGATCTGAAAGTCCATGTGCGCAGCCCGCGTGCAGCGGAATTGGCCGCACTCATGCCCGAGAAACTGCCGCCGGATACGTCGAAACTGCTGCTTTGCCCGATGCCTGGTCTGATCGTGAAGGTCGATGTGGAAATTGGCGACGAGGTGCAAGAAGGCCAGGCGCTTTGCACTGTCGAAGCGATGAAAATGGAAAATATCCTGCGCGCCGAGAAAAAAGCCGTCGTCACAAAAATCAATGCTGGAGCGGGTGACAGCCTAGCGGTTGATGACGTGATTATGGAATTCGAATAGGGTCGCGCGGCGCAAAATGACCAGGATCGGGCGTTTAGGCGCCCAATTCTTTTTTACGAGCCTTTCCGCTCTTGTTGCGTTTCGACGGCCAAGCATTTGATGGTTTCGAGCGAGGCGCGCAGCAAAACCATTTTATTAACCAAGCCCGCGAAGCGTTCGATATCTTTCTTTTCGGTTTTGTTCCACAGACGCGGATGTTTTGACAGCGCGACAAGCGTCCCGATCACTTCGGAATTTGGATCTAAAATGGGCGCGCCCAGAAAGGCGAAGATTTCATTTTCGACCATCAATGCGCTGGGCTCAATGTGTTTTTCCAGTCTGACATCATTAATGCAGACTGTTTTTCCGGTTGTGCGGATCAAATCGCAATAATGGGGTCCAAATCGGCGTGAAAAACTAGCGTCATTTTGCCATGAAAACCTGGGACGCGGCAGATAGATCGCGTTTTGCCCATCCTCATCCAACATTGTCAAAATGGCATGATCGGCCTTGGTGCGGGCTGCAACAAGGTCAAGCACCCAATCGAGATCCTGATCCGGTAGGTCGCGGATCAATTGGAGTTCATTGATCGAATACATTGCCTATCCTCAGAGCAGATTTGCCCAACTAAATCCCGTCATCCCAGGTCGATGATTTAGTAAACTATATGTCATTTCACAACAATAAATTAACACACCACGGCATTGTTTCATAATTGTTTTATAAGCATGCCCGAAATGATGAGACCTCATGCATTTTGCAAGCGAACTGGGCGGCGGCAAATCAGTTTTATCGTTTGAAGCGAGGCCCGCAAAAGCACCAGCCGATTCACTAAATTCGCGAATTTCACCAGCTCTTTTCGGTTTTGCTCGGTCCAAAGGCGCGGATGATTGGTCAATACACAGAGGCTGCCGATACAATCCTGGGCTGGTCCGAAAATCGGAGCCCCGAGATACGCCTCAAATCCCTCGTTTTCGGCGAATTCACAGCGTTGGAACCGTTTTTCCAACCGAAAATCTGACACAGCGAGAACCTGGCCCGAGGCTTGGACATGGCCGCAAAAGGTTGATTGCGACGGGGCATGTGCGACTTCTCCGCAATCGCAAAGCTCTGTGACGGCTTCGCGGCATCGCGGGAGAAACGCCATTTCACTCCCCGGCCCGTCGATCATTGCCAGAACAGCGCAATCGGCATTCAGCCTTTCGCAGGCCAAATCGATGATCCAGTTTAGGTCCTCATCTGATCCCTGTGCTAAAATATGGAGGTCAGCGAGCGCATACATTGTCATTCCCCAAATTCAGACAGCGTTAATTAAATCAAATATCTGATGGTAAAGATATGGAAGATTGGGAGTGTTTCCCTTATGTTCTAATGGGTGATATTTGAAAATTGATCGGTAATTTCGATGTATTGGTACATTTGGCGGAAATGGTCAATTTTGCAATAGTTTTTCGAGAACTGATCGCCTCACTTTTTCGCGGGTTCTGACTTTGCGCGATCGGGAAAGTGACCCCTAGGGCCCCATGGTTTTCTTGAAAGCTCTAGTTCAACCGGTCTTTGACTTCCTGCTGCCGGATTGGGCTTTTGTCGATGACACGGGTGAGTTCGCGGACATCCCAAGGGGCGGGTTTGCGCAGCTTGACCTGGCCGTCTTTGCCGATCAGCACCATGGAAAAACCGCGCGGGCGCAATTCTTGCCGTAAGGGCGAGCGAGCGGCCGGGTCCGTATCTGTGATCACAACCACATCGCGCTCGATCAGGGGCGCGGGCCTGGCGGTGAGACGCTGCATTTGTTGAATGAATCGCGGATCATTTGGCGTATCGGCGAAAACAATCACCGGCCGGGCGATCCATTGCAGCTCTGCCAGGCTTTCGGGCATGGGCATTATGGGCAGCTCGGGACTCTGCTCGGCGGCGCGGAGTGTTAGGGGCATTAGGCTTAGGGCGGCCAATAGTGCAAAGAAGGTCGTGCGCATCGGATCTCTCATTCTTAGGCTTATATATTGGCATAGACAGGATCGGCGGCTAGAGGGGCGCGGACAATTTTCTAGTGATATCGGAGCGATGAGCCTCTTTCCATAGGCCTGTATGACGCCAGTGCCTGTCAGCTTTGCGGGCTTTGCAGCCTTAGCGGTACTGTTTGGTCGCAAGCGCGGCTAAGCAAAGGAAAAGCCAGCGCGGCCACATCGCCGCGTTTGCTAATCCTTATGGTGGAGCTAGACTTGGCGCAATTATATTGCCCCCGTCTCTACAGGAGCCCCGCCCATGACTGATAAGCTAGACACCTGGAAAGCCCTGGCCGAAAAGGAATTGCGCGGCAAGCCGCTCGATGGCCTGACCTGGAATACCCTTGAGGGCATCGAGGTGAAGCCGCTTTACACCGAGGCCGATACCGCCGAGCTCGGCCATATGGGCACGATCCCCGGCGAAGGCCCGTTCACCCGCGGCGTGAAGGCCACCATGTATGCGGGCCGCCCTTGGACGATCCGGCAATATGCGGGCTTCTCCACGGCAGAGGAATCCAACGCCTTTTACCGCAAAGCGCTTGATGCTGGTCAGCAAGGTGTTTCCGTGGCCTTCGATCTAGCGACCCATCGCGGCTATGATAGTGATCATGATCGCGTGGTGGGCGATGTTGGCAAGGCCGGTGTGGCCATTGATAGTGTCGAGGATATGAAGATCCTGTTTGATGGGATCCCGCTGGACAAAGTTTCGGTGTCGATGACTATGAATGGCGCGGTGATCCCGGTGCTGGCCAATTTCATCGTCACCGGCGAAGAGCAGGGGCATGATAAATCCGTGCTGTCGGGGACTATTCAGAATGACATTCTGAAGGAGTTCATGGTGCGCAACACTTATATCTATCCGCCAGAACCCTCCATGCGGATCATTGCGGATATTATCGAATATACCTCTAATGAGATGCCGAAATTTAACTCGATCTCGATTTCGGGTTATCACATGCAAGAGGCTGGCGCCGATCTGGTGCAAGAGCTCGCCTTCACCCTCGCCGATGGCCGCGAATATGTGCGCACCGCCATTGCCGCCGGGATGGATGTGGATAAATTCGCCGGGCGTCTGAGCTTTTTCTTCGCGATTGGCATGAATTTCTTCATGGAGGCCGCCAAGCTGCGGGCGGCGCGGACGCTTTGGCACCGGATCATGAGCGAGTTCAACCCGCAAAACCCGCGCTCCTGCATGTTGCGGACCCATTGCCAAACTTCGGGCGTGAGTTTGCAAGAGCAAGACCCCTATAACAATGTCGTTCGCACGGCTTATGAGGCCATGTCGGCGGTTCTTGGCGGCACCCAATCGCTGCACACGAATGCGCTGGATGAGGCAATCGCCCTGCCCACCGAATTCTCCGCCCGCATCGCGCGCAACACCCAGCTGATCTTGCAAGAGGAAACCGGCGTGACCAAAGTCGTCGATCCGCTGGCGGGCAGCTATTATGTTGAAGCGCTCACCGATGAGCTGATCGAGAAAGCCTGGGCGCTGATCGAAGAGGTGGAATCCATGGGCGGGATGACCAAGGCTGTGGCCTCGGGCATGCCCAAGCTGCGGATCGAGGAAACCGCCGCCAAGCGTCAGGCGATGATCGACCGGGGCGATGAGGTGATTGTTGGTGTTAATAAATACCGCAAGGACAAAGAAGACCCGATCGATATTCTCGATATCGACAACACGGCCGTTCGGACCTCGCAGGTGGCCCGGCTAGAGAAAATGCGTGCCGAGCGGGATGAGGCCGCCTGTTCTGCAGCCCTGGCTGAGCTGACCCGCCGGGCGAAAGAGGGCGGCAATCTGCTCGAAGCCGCCGTGGAAGCCGCGCGGGCGCGGGCATCTGTGGGCGAAATCTCCATGGCCATGGAAGAGGAATTCGGTCGCCACCGAGCCGAGGTGAAAACCCTCGCAGGGGTCTATGGCGAGGCCTATGAAGGCGACGAAGGCTTTGCGGCCATTCAAAAAGATATCGAAGCCTTTGCCGAGGCCGAGGGGCGCCGCCCGCGCATGCTGGTGGTGAAAATGGGCCAGGACGGGCATGACCGAGGCGCGAAAGTTATCGCAACCGCCTTTGCCGATATCGGTTTTGACGTGGATGTAGGCCCGCTCTTCCAGACACCGGCAGAGGCCGCCCAAGATGCCATCGATAATGATGTGCATGTGGTCGGCATTAGTTCGCAGGCGGCGGGCCATAAAACCCTTGCCCCGCAGCTGGTCGAAGAGCTGAAGGCCCAGGGTGCTGAGGATATCATCGTGATCTGCGGCGGGGTGATCCCGGCCCAGGATTATGACTTCCTCTATAATGCCGGGGTCAAAGCGATCTTTGGGCCGGGCACGAATATCCCCGATGCGGCGCGCAAAATCCTGACCATTGTGAGCGAAGCGCGCCAACCCCAAGCCGCTGAGTGACCTCGCGCCGGACTTGATCCGGCGCCTCGCCCATGCTTGGTGTCCCGTCAAAACAAGTGACAGGAGCCAAGCCATGAGCGAGAGCATCTATAGCAATCTGACCCAGCTTGGCGGCGCAACCAAACTGCCCGCCAGCCCCGAAGAGGCCGAGCTGGAACGGGTGCAAAACCCGCAAGCGGATATTGACTATAATATCCGCTTCACCGCGCCGGAATTCACCTCGCTTTGCCCGATGACGGGCCAGCCAGATTTCGCCCATCTGGTGATCGATTACGTGCCTGGTGACTGGTTGGTCGAGAGCAAATCGCTAAAGCTCTATCTAGGATCCTTCCGCAATCACGGCGCTTTCCACGAAGATTGTACCATCTCCATCGCGCGGCGTCTGCAAGATTTCCTCGCCCCCCGCTGGCTCCGTATCGGCGGCTACTGGTATCCGCGCGGCGGCATCCCCATCGATGTCTTTTGGCAAACCGGCGAGCTGCCTGCCGGTGTCTGGATCCCCGATCAGGGCGTGCCGGGCTATCGCGGGCGAGGGTGAGGGTTTGAGTGCTGGGAAAGCCAAGGCGCAGAAGATCAGCGGCGGGTGGTCTGACTTTATCGCGTAAACCTAAAGTGAAAGAGCCTAAGGGCGCTCACCCTTTCGCCTTCACGGTGGCTTGATAAGCGCCGATCGCCTCGCGGAAGCCCTCTTCGGTGGGCATGGCGTCGAAGGAGCGTTGCGCTTTGGTTTCGGCCCAGGGGAGTTTCTCGGCGGTGCAGGTTTCCACGAAGGGCTCCATGCCCGCCGCGTCATCCAAGAGCGAGCTGCGCAAATTCACGAAACCGTCGAGCCCATTGATCCGGGTATAGAGCCAGCTCATGCAATTGGGGCAGAAATAATGGCGTTGGTCCGGATTCATGGCGCCGCCCAGAACGGGCTCTGGTCCGTCGAAGTCCACGGCGGCATCTGGCACCAAAGCGCTTAGCGAAAAGGCGCTGGCGGTCATCTTTTGACAGCCCTTGCAATGGCAGGCCATGGTGATGATCGGCGCGACAGACAGCGAAATATGGATATCGCCGCAGCGGCAACTGCCAGTATATAACGGATCGGCCATTGGGACTGCGGCTCCGGGATGCTGCTTCATTCGGGCGCAACTATATCTTAACCCGGCGGCAAAAGGGAGCCCGCGCCAAAATCACACCGCCAAAGCGTGGTCCGCGCGCCGCATGGTGTTTGGCCTTTGGTTGCGCTAGCAGAGGGCATGTCGATTTGGTCGCGCATAGGCGCCGCAGTTTCCGCGCTTGCGCAAGGGGAGCCGCTGGCAGAGGTCTTTGACCGGCTCAGGGCCCCGCCCGAGCGCAGCGTTGCCTTTACCATTGCCGTCATCGCTTTGGGCGCGAAAATGGCCAAGGCCGATGGTCAGGTCACCCGCAATGAGGTGGCGGCGTTCCGCCAGGTTTTCCATATCCCCAAAGCCGAAGAGGATAACGCCGCCCGCGTCTTCAATCTCGCCCGACAAGATGTGGCGGGCTACGAACATTATGCCCGGCGCATCCGCAAAATGTTTGGTCCCAGCGATCCGGCCCTGTGTGATTTGATGGAAGGGCTATTTTTCGTTGCCGTGGCGGATGGGGTCTATCATCCGGGCGAAGACGCGTTTTTGCAGAATGTGGCGCAGATTTTTGAAGTGCCGGACCGGTCATTTCGTTCGCTGCGGGCGCGTTTTGTGCCCGATGCGGTGCCCGACCCATATTCCGTGCTTGGGGTCAGTGCGGATGCGGATCTGGCGACGGTGCGCGAAGCGTGGAAAATGCTGGTGCGCGAAAGCCATCCGGATCGGATCACCGCCCGTGGCCTGCCGGAAGAAGCGGTGAAAATGGCCGAACAGCGGCTGATTGCCGTGAACCGCGCCTGGGAAGAGATCATCGCTGAACGTGGCTAGCGTTAACTTTGTTGCACGACCATTGGGCTGAGCGACAGCGCGCGGGCCAGGGATTGGAACCGGCCCAAAGCCACTTCGCCAAACAGTTCTGCCGAGCTGGAGCTTAGATGCAGGCTAAGGGTTTCCTTTTCCAAATCCAGTTCAAGCAGCCCCATATCCGGGTGGCTTTCAGCGCTGAACATGGCGCCAAATCGCATGGCTTTGCCCAGGATCTCGGCCTTTTTCTCGGCGGCTTCATCGATCAAAGACAGCAGAGATTTGGCCCGGCCTCCGCGCGAATTCTTATAGCGATGCATCAAGGCCAGGCCCAAAAACACCCGTTCACTATGGGTTAGACCGCCTAGATTGGCGCGGGTGGCATAGTCGAAACAGACCTCAGCGCGGTAATCGGGATGGGTGCGCCAGCTCACATCATGCAGCAGGCAGGCGGCTTTGATGATCCGGAGCTCTTCTGGCGAGCTGTCGCGATAAAGGGGCCGCAAGAATTCATACAGGATCCGGCCAAATCCCGGCACGCGGGCATTGCGGGCTTCGGCATGGAGGCAGGCCTCGATCAGCGGATCGCGTGCGCGCAAATCCTTGGGCATGCTTTCATATAAAAGCCCCTCGCGCAGACCATAGCTGGAAATATAGAATTCTTCGGGCGCCAATACCTTGCTTAGCCCCGCAAGCACACGGCTGGCGAGGGGGATCAGCGCCATGCGGTCGCCCGACACACCGGCCCGCTTGCGCAGCTCTGTTGGGTCAGAGCGTTCGACCAGGTCAAGGGTTTCGGCCAGGCCTTCGGGGGAAATGCGGTATTCATGCAAGACTTTCAAAGGATAGCTGCGCCGCACCATATCCAGCCGGGCCACTGCGCGCCAAGAGCCCCCCACCAGATACATCCGCTTGGGCGGGTTGGGTAAATCCTCTCGCATGGCGCGCAAATGGCTGGTGATCCAGTCATTCAGTGTGCCTTCATCGCCTTGCAGTTTGGCCAGTTCCAAAGGCCCCAAAGGCGAGGTTTCGCGCCAGCCGATTTCGCCATTCTGCACCAAGGCCAGCTCCATCGAAGAGCCACCAATATCGCAAACCAGCCCATCCGCTTCGGGCCAGCCAAGCAAAACCCCCTGCGCCGAAAGCCGCGCTTCTTCGCGGCCATCAATGACCTCAAGGCGAAGTCCGGTTTCGCGTTCAATTTCCTCCCTGAACGCGGGACCGTCCTTCGCCTCGCGCACCGCTGCTGTGGCCACGGCCATCAAGGGTGCGATCCCCATACCTTTTGCAATTGCTTGAAACCGGCGCAGCGCCGCCAAAGCGCGCTGGCGGCCATCGGGGTTCAGATGACCGGTTTCGGCCATGCCAGCGCCCAGACCGCACAGCACCTTTTCATTGAAAAAATAGGCCGGTGAGCGGGCCGCGCCGTCAAAAATCACCAGCCGGACCGAGTTAGAGCCCACATCCACAACACCGACCCGTGCGAGGGATTTAGCCGCGGGATCGTCAAAGATCGGGCGACCGAACATTGCCCAGGAATCCTCGTCCATCGTCAGGTGATCTTCCATGCACTTCCAGTTGCACAGTCTTGTGTACCAGAGTGCTTGGCCCGTCAATCAATTGCCGCTGCCTCATCGGGTCCCAGGGCCAGCCGCGGTTCGGTCAACCGAGGCACATCGCTATCCCCAGCCGTCCCGCGCCCGGAAAGCGAAGGGGTCTCCATAAAGAACCGGTGACAGCTGAACGGGTTTTCCAAGCTCGGATCCAAGGGGCGCGTATAGCTGCCATCTGGACGCAGGACCCAGCTTTGGGCTTCGTCGCGCAAATTCGCGGCCATGATCTGGCTGACGATTTGGTCTTTGACGGTTTGGTTTTGACATTCCACCAGGGTTTCGACCCGGCGGTTCAAATTGCGTCCCATCCAGTCCGCGGAAGAAATAAACACCCGCGCCGCATCGCTCGGAAGGCCCTGGCCATTGCCGAAGCAGACAATGCGCGAATGTTCCAAAAACCGCCCCACAATGGATTTCACACGGATATTTTCCGAAAGTCCCTTGATCCCTGGCCGCACACCGCAAATGCCGCGCAGCACCAGGGTGATTTTCACCCCGGCTTGGCTGGCTTTGTAAAGCGCGTCGATGATATCCGGTTCGATCAGCGAATTCATCTTGGCCCAGACCTCGGCCGGGCGGCCTTGGCGGGCATGGGCGGCTTCGGCTTCGAGCTGTTCGATCAAGAAGGATTTCATCGAAATCGGCGAGATCGACAGATTTTCCAGTGCCACGGGTTTTGCATAGCCCGACACATAATTGAACACGCGGGTCGCATCGCGGCCCAAAGCCTCGTCACAGGTGAAAAGGCTAAGATCGGTGTAAATCTTGGCGGTGATCGGGTGGTAATTGCCGGTGCCCCAATGGGTATAGGTCACCAGCCGACCGGATTCCCGGCGCACCACCGAACTAATTTTCGCATGGGTTTTGTAATTGGTGAAGCCATAGACCACATGCACCCCGGCGCGTTCCAGCTTGCGCGATTGGCGGATATTCGCGGCTTCGTCAAAGCGGGCCTTGAGTTCCACCAAAGCCGTCACCGATTTGCCATCCTCCGCCGCTTCGCAAAGCGCATCGACAATGGGGCTGTCATGGGAGGTCCGGTAAAGCGTCTGTTTGATCGCGACCACATTCGGATCGCTCGCCGCCCGGCGCAGGAACTGCACCACCACATCGAAGCTTTCATAAGGGTGATGCAGAAGGATGTCTTTTTGCTGAACAGCGGCGAAAAGGTCGCCTTCGAAATCTTGCACCCGCTCGGGCACACGGGGGGTGTAGCTGGGCCAAAGCAGATCCGGGCGCCGATCCGAGACCAGTTCTTTCAGATCCGCCGCGCCGATCATGCCGCGCACATCGATGACTTCGGGCCCAGCAAGATGCAGCTGTTCGGTGATCATCCGCCGCAGCTCTGGCGGGGCGCCATCAGAGATCTTGATGCGAATGACTTGTCCCCGGCGGCGGCGCTTTAGCGCGACCTCGAATTCGCGCACCAGATCTTCGGCCTCTTCTTCGACCTCTAGATCGCTGTCCCGCAACACCCGAAAGGCACAATCGCCCTTCAGCTCATATCCAGGGAAAAGCCAATCCAACTGGGTCAGCAGCAGTTCTTCGAGCGGCAAAAACCGCTCCCGGCCTTTGGCGTCTTTGGGCAGAGGCAGGAACCGGTCCACCTGGTTCGGGATCGGCAGAAGCGCGCGCAGCGGTTTGCCATCTGTGCGCCGTTCCAACATCAAAGCCAGGGCAAAACCGCCATTGGGAATGAACGGGAAAGGATGCGCCGGATCCACAGCAAGAGGGGTCAAAACCGGGAAAACCTGGCTTAGAAAAGTCTGTTCCAGCCGCTGCTTATCGGCCTCGGTCAGGCTGCGCCGGTCGATTACCGCGATGCCTTCGGCCTCTAGGGCAGATTTCAGCTTGGTCCAGCTGCGTTGCTGGGTCGCCATGAGCTGGCGCGCATCATGATCGATCAGAGCCAGTTGTTCGGCCGGGGTCAGCCCATCCGCCGCCGGTGTGGTATTGCCCGCATTGGCCAGCTCGCGCAGACCCGCCACACGCACCGTGTAAAACTCATCCAAATTCGCCGCTGAAATCGCCACAAAGCGCACCCGTTCCAGCAAAGGCACTTTGGGATTATCCGCTTCTTCCAGCACCCGCCAATTAAAGGCCAGCCATGATAATTCCCGGTTGAAAAACCGCTGCGGGCTTTGCGGGTCGAAATCCGCTAGCTCCACTGCGTCGGGAAAGCCGCCATTGAGGAAATCAGCAGAGGCGACAAGATCTGGGCGATCGGATGGGGGGAAGGCGATGGTTATTTTAGGTCTCCATAAGCGGGCAGGGGGCCAAGTTGGCCAGAGTCATACATCTTCAGCACATCGCCTGCCAATTTCTTGGAGGGCGGTCGCTGGCTGCGCAAAGATAATTCATCAAGGGCAAGGATGATCTCTCGCGCCACAGCAAAAGAGCGGTCGATGCGGATCACAAGATAATCCAAGGTTTCGGGCCGGACTGCAAGCTGTCTATCAACACATAGCTTCGCCATCACCGCGCGTAACGTATCGTCATCTGGTGGATTTAGCGTAAGTCTTAGGCAAGCGCCCAACCGGCTGGCCAAATCCGGCAGGGTCAGCCCCCAATCCCGCAGCTCACGACTGGCCGTGATCAAGAGCGGCGCTTGGGTGGCTTTGTAGCGGTTATAAAGATGAAACAGGATCTCTTCACGCAGCTTTTGGCCGCCGATCCTGTCGCAATTTTCCACCACTAAGGGGCGTGGCTGATCTTCGTCGGCCAAAAGTGCCTCGGTCAGGTCCAGGGCCTGACGGATCCGGCCTTCACAGGCTTGCATAAAGATATGCGCCAAATGGGTTTTGCCCGAGCCTTTAGGACCGATCAGCAAATGCGGCACCCCGCCCCAGCTTTGGGGCGCCTCGATCATGGCCAAAGCGGTCGCATTGCAGGGCGCGGCATGGAAATCACCGCGGCCAAGATTGTCAGCGATAGGCAGATCCAGCAGATATTGCTCGTCGCATATCATTCGAAGCTTTGCTCAGCCTGTTCCGCGCGGTCCTGACGCTCTTGCTCGCCGATATATCCCTGATAGAGGCGGCCACTTTTGTATTTCTCGGTGAAAAACCGCACCAAAACGCCAATCATCGCCGCTAAGGGTACGGCCACCAGCAGTCCAACAAAGCCAAACACCGCCCCAAAGACCGACAAGGCCAGTAGCAGCCAGACCGGATGCAGCCCAACGGATTCACCCACCAGCTTGGGTGTGATCACATTTCCTTCGACCATTTGCCCGAAAAAGAACACGCCCGCCACAAGCGCAATCATCAAAGGCGCGTCCCAAAATTGCACGATCGCCACGCCAATTGCCAAAAGCCCGCCAAGAATGGAGCCTACGAAGGGAATAAAAGTGATCAGCCCGGCAAATGTGCCGATCAGCATGCCAAAATTCAGCCCGCACAGCATCAGCCCGATGGAGTAGTAAACCCCCATCACCAAACAGACCGTGCCTTGGCCGCGGATGAAGCCCGACAGAGTGTCATCGATTTCGGAGGCCAGCCGCCGAATAACCGGGGCATGATCGCGGGGCAGAAGCTCGTCGATCCGGGCGATCATCCGGTCCCAATCCACCAGCAGATAAATGCTCACCACCGGCACAATCACAAAAAGCATGATCACATTGATAAAACTCATCGCCGAAGACAGAGCGGTGTTCAGCAGCTTTCCACCCTTGGATTTCAGGGCTTCCACGACGGAGTTCAGGCTATTTTGCAGGGTGGAGCCTTCGGTCATCTGCTCGGGGAAGCGCGTGGCTAGGAAGTCGCGAAATTGCTGCACATAGCTGGGCAGGGCTTCGACGAAAGACACCAGCTGATTGATCAGCGCCGGGACAACCACCAAAAGCGCCATCACGAAAATCAGCACGGCCACGGCGGAAATAACCGCAACGCCCAAAGCGCGGCTAAACCCCCAGGCCTCGAATTTATCGGCTATGGGATCCAGGAAATAGGCAATCGCCGCGCCTATCACAAAAGGCAAAAGCTGATTGCCCAAAAACCAGAGCAAGACGCAAAAAATGATCGCGGCAACGGTCCAAATTTTCGCTTGGGTTTCTACAGGCAATCCCATCGGCGGCCCCCTTCATGCAAATAGAGTCAATGATACGCAAGGCTGCCCCTGGCCTCGCCTATTGCGAGGATTCTGACAAGGGCGAATGCGGGGCCAATTAGGGTGCGCGCATCTTATAGCAGGCGGATCACAGTAAAAATCTGATTATTTGTAGTAACGATTTTGTGTATGAATAAGATGGTTTAATTTGTGAAAAAAACTTTAACGAATTTACTGATTTGTTAGCATATGTGAAGAAATCGACTCTTTGACCACGGTGTGTTCCATGAAAACTCTTGCTTCACTTTTCGCAACGGCAGCTCTTGTTGGGGTGTCCGCTGCGCATGCGGCGACCTATAACCTTACCTACACAAATGCCAATGGCTCGGCCTATAGTGCCGTACTTACTGGGGATTTGGGGGTTGATGGAAATACGATCACTAATATCGTCACCTCCACATTCACCGTTAGCGGCAATTCGTTCACCGCCACAATCAACTCCTCCCTATCAGAGATTTTTGAAAAGTCTGGGGTCGCCGGGTTTTTGACGCTGGATGGCAGCAGCTATGATTACTATGCGGGGGATGGTGTCGCTTTTTATGATTTCGGCATCTTTGCCGATCAAGTGGATGACTACGCTTATGATGCGAGCTCGAATCTCGGAGCTGGCAATCGCGCAAGTTATTCGCTGGAAGAAGCGGGGGCCGCCGTACCGCTGCCAGCAGCTTTGCCGCTGAGCCTGGCTGCTCTGGGTGGTCTGGCCGCTCTGCGTCGCCGCGCGGCGTAATCGCCGACCGTCTTTGACAAATAGCTTGGCCCCGCCATTGGGGCCAGCTTCGCAAATTGACCTTTTGCCAGCGAAAGGTAGAAACGCCTTCGACAATAGCGAGGCGGGCAATGCTGGAAATTCCTGTTGCATGGGTGGTGACGATCCTGGCTGGGATCGCGGCAGCGGCTGTTTTGCGGGCGCCGCATATGCCCACGGCGGCGCGGTGGCTGCAAGCCGGGGCGCTAAGCGGTTTTGCCATGGTGGGCCTGCTTTTGGGGCTTCGGCTGTCTTATGGCTGGGCTTGGGCAGGTCTTGCGCAGCCCTTTCTCGCTTTGGCGATTATGCCGCTAGTCTATCTCGGTTTCGCAGCACTTACCCAAGAGCCGCCCTATCCCTGGCGCAAAATCGGCCAAAGCCACGGGCTTGCGGCGGGGTTTGCGATGCTGGCTGTGGCGGGGTCGCGGCTTGCCTTAGCGGATTTGCTGATCCCGGTGCAGACTGGCTTTTATCTTTGGCGCCTCTGGCTGCTCTGGCGCTGCCCTCCGGAAAGCTTCGTGCATGTCACGAGCGGCCAAGCCCGGCTGGTGCGGGCCTGTTTGGCGGCGGTGATCTTGCTTTGTGGCATGTTTATGCTCACGGATTTGGCGATTTTCCTACGGCTGTTGATCTTTGGGCCCGAAGCTTTGCGCAGTTCCCTCGGAATCGCCACGACAATCCTAACCCTGGCGGTGGTGCTGTCTGCCGCGCTTGGCTTGCCTTGGCTGCTGGCGCGGTCCGAGGCGAAAACCGCATCTGCCGCCCCCACCGAGAAAGCCGACCTAGCCGCCAGCCCGGAGGATCTAGCGCTTTTCGCCCGGCTAGAGGCGATGCTGGCCGAAACCAGTCTTTACACCGATAGTCAGCTGACTTTGGCGCGGATGGCGCGGCGGCTTGGCGTGCCCAGCCGCAGCTTGTCGCAAGCGGTCAATCGCGCCGGGCAAAGCAATTTCTCGCGCTATATTAACGCGCATCGCGTCGCCCATGCGCAAAAGCTGTTGCTTGGCTCGGATCTGCCGGTGACGGAAATTATGCTAGAGGCTGGGTTTGTGTCAAAATCCAGCTTCAATAGCAGCTTCCGCGAGATCACCGGCCAGACCCCTTCGGCCTATCGCGCCGCCGCCAAACCCTGAGGCAATTGCGGGCAGGTCACCCGTTTCTGGCGCGCACCAAAGAAATAGCCAAGCGGGCCGCGTTTGGGGCTGATAACAAAGCCGGTTTGGTGCGGAAAGCCCGAGATCACGGTATAGCCTGTGAGATCTGCGGGGAAATCTTCGTCGCTGACCACATCCCGGCCTCGGCTGAGCAGTTTGAAAGCGCGCGGCTCATCGATCAGCAATTTGATCGGTCCATTCCTCGATTCTGAGGTGCTAACCGGCTGTTGTCCCCAAAACCCGCCGGCCGCGAAACGCACATTGATCGATTTGCAAGCACTGCCATCTGCCGGATGCAGGGTCACGGTTCCATGGCCCACCATGCCCGCCAATTGCCGCAATTGGCCGCGCAGGGGCGTGTCGATTTCCACTAAAGCCCAGGCCTCGCTTTCGGAGGCTCTGGGCATGGGCGCGGCATTGAGCGGGGCGACCCATTGCGCGGCAATCAAACTGGCGGCAAGGGCGAAAATTTTCAGATCTTTGAACATGGGATTTCCTATTTGATTTGTTGGGCGCCGGATCGCTTTGCCCGGCAATGAGCCCAAGATGCCCATGGCCCAATGCCTTTGCGCCCGAGATCCGGTTTTCAAACGTGCGAAAACGCGTTCTAGAACCCTTTACAGGCGCTTGCGCCGGGGCTCGCAGGCACTTAAACCGCCTCTGACGCCGCAGCTTGTTATTGGAGACATCCCATGCGCCTCAGCCGCTATTTCCTGCCGGTCCTAAAGGAAACCCCTGCCGAAGCGCAAATCGCCAGCCATCGCTTGATGCTGCGCGCCGGGATGATCCGCCAGCAATCGGCGGGGATCTATAGCTGGCTGCCTTTGGGCTTTAAGGTGCTCAACCGCATCCAAGATATCGTTCATCAAGAACAGCAGCGCGCGGGCCATATCCCGCTTTTGATGCCGACTTTGCAAAGCGCCGATCTATGGCGCGAGTCGGGGCGCTATGACGATTACGGCCAAGAGATGCTGCGCATCAAAGACCGGCAAGATCGCGATATGCTTTATGGCCCAACCAATGAAGAGATGATCACGGATATTTTCCGGTCCTATGTGCGGTCTTACAAAGATCTGCCGCTGACGCTGTATCACATCCAGTGGAAATTCCGCGACGAGATCCGCCCGCGTTTTGGCGTGATGCGGGGGCGCGAATTCCTGATGAAGGACGGCTATACCTTCGATTTGACCCGCGAAGATGCGCTGCATGCCTATAACCGCCATCTTGTCACTTATCTTCGCAGCTATGAACGTATGGGGCTGCAAGCCATTCCGATGCGCGCTGATGGCGGGCCGATTGGCGGCGATTACACCCATGAATTCCTGGTGCTGGCCGAAACCGGTGAATCCGAGGTGTTCTATGATAGCGAAGTCACCGATCTGACTTTCGGTGATCGCGCGATTGACTATGATAATGTGGAACAGTGCCAAGGCGTGCTCGAAGAATTCACTTTGCGCTATGCGCGCACCGATGAAACCCATGACGAGGCGCTGTTTAAAGAAATCCCAGAAGAGCGCCGCCGCTCCGCACGGGGCATCGAAGTGGGCCAGATCTTCTATTTCGGCACCAAATATTCCGAAGCCATGGGCGCGACCGTGCAAAATAGCGATGGCGAACAAGTCCCGGTCGAGATGGGCAGCCATGGGATTGGCGTCAGCCGCCTGCTTGGCGCGATCATCGAGGCCAATCACGATGATAACGGTATTATCTGGCCCGAAGGCGTCACGCCGTTCCATTGTGGGATCGTCAATCTGAAGCAGGGTGATGAGGCCGCGAATGGCGCTTGCGAAGATCTTTACGCCAAGCTTTTGGCCGCAGGTCTAGAGCCGCTCTATGATGATCGCGATGAACGGGCCGGGGCGAAATTCGCAACCATGGATCTGATCGGCCTGCCTTGGCGCATCACGGTTGGCCCGCGCGGGCTGAAAAACGGCGTGGTGGAACTTACCAATCGTCGCAGCGGCGAAAGCATTGAGCTGGCGCCGGAGGATGCGGTGGCAAAAGTGGCGGAAATCTATGCGCCGCATTTGGCTGCGGGCTTCACCGCCGCCTAGGATGAGCGAGCCCCAGGCCATATCGCCGCGCTGTGTGGCCTGTCGCGAGATCTTGCAAGAGGGGGCAAAGCTTTGCCCTCATTGCGGCACCCGACAAAAGCGCGCGGGCCGCTATACATTCCGCATCCTTGCTTTGGCGGGCGGTTTGGCCACTTTGCTATCGCTGATCACCGCCGGGATCGCTTTGGCACCGCAAGCCCTGTCTGTGCTTTTCCCGAAAACCTCCGCCCGGCTCTATTCAGCGGTGCATGCGCGTGTGGGGCCAGAGGATCAGGCGGTGCTGCGCATTGGGCTGATCAATGATGGCCGGTCAGAGATTTTCGTCTCTAAACTGACTTTTCGCACCACCGACCCTCTGCTGGCCGGTCTTAATCCCAGCTCTTATGTGATCCGCCAGGTTTTGCCGGTGGGCGGGGTGTTGGAACTCGATATCCCAACCAATGATCCAAAGAAATCTCGCCTCGGCACTGTGCGTCCCAGCCGGTATCCAGAATTCCGGGACAAGCTGATCGCTGCCAATAAATACCGCCCTGGCTGTTTTTTCCTGGAAGTGAATAGCTTTGATGAGGCCGAAGAGCCGGTCTTGCCGCAATTTGTTATGGCCGAGGCGGTGACAGAAGCCGAAGCGGTTATTACCTATAGCACAAAGAAAACCCGTGGCCGGGCCGAACCCATGGTCGTGGCCACTGCAGAGGCAGGATTGACCGGCACGCTGATGTTCCGCGTGGTGTGCGAAAGCTCTGAAATTGATTGGGATAGATTGCATTGACCCGCCCCTTTTGCGCCTATGAACGCATGATCGCCTGGCGCTATCTGCGCGCCACCCGTGCCGAAGGCGGGATCAGTGTGATGACCTGGATCAGCCTGATCGGTATCACGCTGGCGGTCTTTGCTCTGATCGCCACTTTGGCAGTGCGTGCAGGGTTTCGGGCCGAGCTGGTGGATACGATCCTGGGGGCGAATGCGCATATCTCGGTCTATGGGATCGGTGAAATCCGCGAAGATGGCTCGCTTGATCGGACTTTGGCCGATGATAGCCCCTTGGCGCAAAAGCTGCGCGATATCCCCGGCGTGACCGGAGCTGCGGCGGTGGTGCGGGGGTTTGTCATTGCCTCCGCCTTTGGCAATAGCGCCGGGGTGCAGGTCACTGGGATCACGGCTGGCGATCTTGCCCGGCTGCCTCGTATCGCTGATCCCGAAACCGCGCTTGGCGATCTGGACCGCCTGCCCGAAGGCATTGCGCTTGGCTCTGGCGTGGCGCGTCAGCTGGGGGTGACGATCGGCGACCGGGTTAAGCTGATTTCGCCGGATGGGGCGAAGACGCCTTTTGGCACCTCGCCGCGCATTGCCAGCTATGAGGTGGTCTATATCTTCTCGGCGGGACGCTATGATATCGACCAAGTTCGGGTCTATATGCCCTTTGCTGAGGCGCAGGGCTATTTCAACCGCCAATCCCGCGCCGATCTGATCGAAGTCACCCTAGAGCGCCCCGAAGCTATGGACCGGATCATGCCGGGCCTGTTTCGGGCGATTGGCGGCGAGGCGAGTTTCCTGACCTGGCAGCAGGCGAATGGCAATTATCTGCGCGCCTTAGAGGTAGAGGATAATGTGATGTTCGTGATCCTCTCGGTTCTGGTGCTGATCGCGACGATGAATATCACTTCGGGCCTGATTATGCTGGTGAAAAACAAAGGCCGCGATATCGGCATTTTGCGCACGATTGGCCTGACCGAAGGGGCGGTGCTGCGGGTGTTTTTCCTTTGCGGTGTCTCTATCGGGCTGGCGGGAACCTTGGCGGGGGTGATCTTGGGCTGCTTGTTCGCGCTCTATATCGATCCGATCTTTGCGGCGGTAAATATGCTCTCGGGCGGCGGGGTTTGGGATCCGTCCATTCGCGGCATCTATTACCTGCCTGCAAAGCTACAGCTGGGCGATGTGATCACAGCCGTCGCTTTGTCGCTGGGCATGTCTTGTGTGGTGACGATTTTCCCGGCCCGGCGCGCGGCGCGGATGAACCCGGTGGAGGCCCTGCGCTATGAGTGATCCGGTTTTGCAACTCGATGCGGTCAGCCGGATCTATCGCAAAAACACCCCCGGAGAAATTCGTGTGTTGGACGCGGCAGAGCTGCGCCTGCATGCGGGGGAAATGGTGGCTTTGGTGGCGCCATCCGGGGCAGGGAAATCGACGCTATTGCATATTGCTGGATTGCTGGACCGCCCGGATACTGGCCAGGTCCATGTGGCTGGCCAAGCGACGAGTGCCATGAATGACCGAGGCCGGACCCAGCTGCGCCGGGAAAAGCTGGGCTTTGTCTATCAGTTTCACCATTTGCTGCCGGAATTCTCGGCGCTGGAAAATATCGCTTTGCCGCAGCAAGCAGGCGGCGCCAGCGCAGCGGCGGCCAGCGCGCGCGCGGCAGAATTGTTGCAGCTTGTGGGGTTAGAGGCTCGGGCCGCGCATCGCCCCGGCACTTTGTCTGGCGGTGAGCAGCAGCGCGTGGCCTTGTGCCGGGCCCTAGCCAATCGCCCGGCGGTTCTGCTCGCCGATGAGCCTACGGGAAATTTGGACCCTGACACGGCCGAACGGGTCTTTGCCACCACGATGGATTTGGTGCGAGGCGAGGGGCTGGCGGCCTTGATCGCCACCCATAACCCGGACCTCGCCGCGCGCATGGATCGGGTGCTGCGGCTGGATAAGGGGCGGCTTGTCGAGGGCTAAAGCGTTTAAGAAACGTTATCTTCTTGGGAAATCCAGCCCGCGCTTAGGCCCTAACGGCAAGCAAAATCCCCATTGTCATCAGCCCCAGACCTGCCGCGCGCTGCAGCGCCAGGGGTTTGACCTGCGCGCCAAACAGCCCAAAGTGATCAATCGCGGCGGTAGAGATCAACTGCCCTAACAGCACAAAGAAAATGGCATTGCCGATGCCGAATTTCGGCCCAATATAGGTCACCGAAAGCACATAAAACGCCATCAAAAGCCCGCCCAAAAACAAATGCGGCGGCTGAAAAGGGGCCTGGGTCAAAGCCTGGGGCCCGGTTGTCAAAGTCACAACCAAGCCCATTATCCAAGCCACTGAAAAGAGCACCAGCGCCGCCGCAGCGGGCGAGCCGATCCGCATCCCCAACTGGGCATTCATCGCGGCAAGTACCGGCACGCCGATCCCCGCCGCAAGCATAATCAAAGCATAAGGTAGATTGGACATGGGATTTTCCCTTTCGACACACCACTTGTCTGGTGGCTTGCCCAATAAATAGCTTATTTTAAATGTGCCAAATCCGCACCTGGCATTTTCCCCGATATTTCCAAGATCAGCTTGCGTTTGACCGCATCGGCGAAATTCTCAGCGGTTTCGGCTGTGATCACAAATGCTCCGGGGCCGCCGATGATCTCGTCGCGATAGCGTTGCTCTAGATCCGCGCCGCTGGGCCGCCCATTGCAAGCACGGCACAAAATCGCCAGCCCGTTGATCACTGTCCCGGCCTCTAACACTTCGCGCCGCGCCATTTCCACACTGGGCCCATTCCAGTTATTGGCGCTATCACCAGAGAAATCGATCACCTGACGCCAGCTTTCGATGTTGTTTTCCTCGATCATCCTTTGGCCAAAAAGCAGCGCCGATCCAATCGCATTGCGGCCAAAAGCCAGCCGGGGCGGCGGTAGCAAGGCCTGGGCAAAAGCGTTGGCGCTTGTGCTATCCTCGATCACCATCCATGGCACGACGATATTTTCACTTCCGGCGCTGGCCCATTCCACATAACTCACCGCGATTTTGCCGTAAGCGGTCGAGCGGATCGCTTTGAGCACTTCGGGCGAGGTAATCGCCGTAGCATAGCCCTGGCGCTGAAACTGGATTTCCGGCCAATCGATAGAGCCCGAGGCATCGGCCAAAAGCACCAGCTCTAGATCCACTACCGGGTTTTGATCCTGCGCTTCGGCCCAGCTGGCCCAACCGGCCCAAGCCCCAAACACAGCGAGAAAGATAGCAATAAGGCGCATGATGGCTCCTTTCACGTCTGGGTGAAGCTTAAAGCGGCCCATTGCGGTGACGAAGCGAAATGCACAGCTAAGGCTCTAGCCTATCCACACAACCGCGCGAGCGCCCAATTATGCCCCATGCTTTTCACGACATCGCCTTCACCCCGCAGGTTCAAGCGCTGCAATCAGAAGCAGGCAGCCGTGACGCCTATGACAAGCAAGGCGCGCGCTTGCCCGAGGATGGCTATGCAAAGATCACCCAGCGGGAGGCCGAATTTCTGACCCAGAGCGAAAGCTTCTATCTGGCCAGTATATCGGAAACGGGTTGGCCCTATATCCAGCATCGCGGCGGGGCGATGGGCTTTGTCAAATTACTGGCGCCGGATCTGATCGGCTGGGCGGAATATGCGGGCAATCGTCAATATATTACGACCGGCAATTTGCGCGGTTCTGATCGGGTGAGCCTGTTCTTTATGGATTATTTGGCCAAGCGGCGGCTGAAAATGCTGGGCCAGGCGCAGGTGATTGGCCCCCAAGATCCGCGCATGACCCAGTTGTTGCAGCCGGGTATTACGGCGCGGGTGGAGCGGGGGATGCTAGTGCAAGTGGCGGGGTTTGACTGGAACTGCCCGCAACATATCCCGCAGCGCTTTAGCTTGCCCCAAGTGGAGGCCACAACGGAAAAGCTGCTGACCCGGATTGCCGAGCTGGAGGCAGCTTTGCAGGCTCAGGACGCTTCGCCCAGCGTCTAGACGCTAAAGGCCAGCACTCGCGAAATTTCGGTAAAGCTACGCCCGGATTGCGCCGCCCAAATATCGAACGCCTCTTGCACCGCGGCCATTGCGCGTTTGGAGCTGGGGGCTTTGTCCACCACCCCTTCCGCGATCAGGCGCCCGGTCACATCCCGGGTCAAGATATAGCTGTCGATGCCCATATGGCGCAGGCAATAGGCACCAGTATTGCCGCCCAAGCGCGAGCCGTCCTTTTTCAAAAGCGCCAAAAGCCCAGCGAAATCTTCGCGCGGCCAAGTGGCAAAGACCTGGGACGCGCCGCCCTGGCTGCGCAGCTCGGTCAAAAAGACGGCGTTATCGCGGATCGATTGAATTTTCGCCCCATGGCGGATGATGCGCCGGTCCGAGATCAGCTCGTCAAACCAGTCTTCGCTCATCATCGCGCAGGCATCCACGTCAAAGCCCTTGAAGGCCTCTAG
Source organism: Mangrovicoccus sp. (assembly GCA_049603835.1). Taxonomy (GTDB): domain Bacteria; phylum Pseudomonadota; class Alphaproteobacteria; order Rhodobacterales; family Rhodobacteraceae; genus Mangrovicoccus. The sequence continues at coordinate 178,601 of JBMYSZ010000004.1, read as the reverse complement.
CATGCCCGGCCATTTCGTCTCGATCACTTTCCAATTCAGGCCCACCGCCATGATCCCACGAGCAAATGTGGTGAGCCAGGCGGTTTCTGGGATGGCGCAAATCTCGGCTGTGGATTTGGGGCGCTCTAGCTGGGCTTCGATCGCGGCGGCGCCGCCTTTTCGTTTGGCGGCAATGTCATAGATTTCGTCGAAATGGCGCATTTAAGGCTCGATGGCTTCCGTTGCGATACGGGAGAATATAGCGTCCAGCTCTTCGGCCGCAAGCTGCAATGCCGCGCCGCCTTCGTCGCTATAAGGGGCAAAGACATGGCTGGGCGTCTTATAGGACAGGGTCGCCGTCGCATCGGGATTTTCCGTGATATAGATCCGGATCGGCGCTTCGATCATCGCGGCGGTGGACAGGCCCAGGATCCGTACCGCGAAGAAATTATTGAAGAGGCCGATGACCCGATTGCCGGGAATAGTGACGCCCCGCGCTTTGGCCGCGCCGGTGGGGCCGGCCTGGGTGACCACGCCCATACCATTCGCGGCAGCGGCGGTTTTGACGGCCTCGATCAGCTGGGCATAGGTTTTGGATGTGTCTTGGCTGACCCAGCCGGGCCGGGTGATTGCGGCTTGGGCTGGCGGCGCGAAGGCAGGAAAAAGGAGGGCGAGGATAAAGGCGAGCAAACGCATGGGGGTCTCCGATGGGTGTTGCAGCGGAGCATAGTGGTTTTTGCGCATATTTGGCGTCACCTTGCCGTGAGAAGCGCGTTAGAGCGTTTCGGGAAACTCGTTAACTACAGATCCCTTCAACCTGCACCCCGCGCCAGGGCAGAGCGATTTTGCGCGCGCCGCTTTGTGTTGCGAGATCGGGGAAATAGGGCATAAGCAGCGCGCGCAGCCGCTCTGTGCGCGCGCCGCTTGGATCAAGCGCGCGGCAGCAGACATATTCCTCCACCAGGCTGGCTTGCTGCTCATAGGGATAATCGAGAAAGCTCTGTCGGGCGGTGGTGAAGAGGTAAGGATCGTCATAGCGCGCATGTTCTGCGGCGGCTTTCCAAGGGGCATAGCCGGTTTGAGCCCGGTTTTGCCATTGCCAAATATGGGTGGCCTCATGGGCAAGAAACATGGCTTGGGGCAGGGGGAGGGTCTCGGGATAGCCGGTAAGGAAGTTTTCCCGATACAGCCATTTCGCCACCAAAAGCCGATCGAAAAGCGCAATACCCGCGACCGATCCCTTGATCTCGGTGCCGGGCTCTTCGGGCGGATAGATCCGTTCGCGACACGCGATCTGCGGTCGGGCCGGGCGGCTATGCAGGACCTGCCCCACGAGATTGCCCTTGGTGATGCGGACACTGGAGGTATCGAGCCCGCCCCCATGGGTGGTGGCCAGGAAAGCGGCCTCAGTTTCGGTTAGCGGACGGTTGGTGCAAGCGGCCAGGCAAAGGCAGAGCAATATAATCAAACGCATGCGACAGATCTCTGGCGGGCAAAATTTCGTAGGATGGGCAATTTGCCCATCGCCTGTTTGAGAGAGGCTAAGCTAGCACGCCTTGGCAAATCTTTCGCAAAGATGGGCATATTGCCCATCCTACTCTAAAGTCCAAGGACTTCGCGCAATTTCGCATTCGCCCGTGTTTGCCAGCCGCGCCCGCCCTGCTTCAGCGTCTCAATCACATCGCGGTCAAGATACATCGTCACCCGCTGCTTTTTCTCCGCCTCGGGTAGGGCTGGGCGGCCGGGTTTGGCCAGATGCGCTAAGGCGGGAATATCAACCGCAAGGCGCGCCTGAGCAAAACTCTCTTCGGTCCATTCAGGGTTCTCGTCGTCTGGCGTGTCGGCTCTTAGCTCTTTGTCCATAACTTTAGCTCCCTGGCATTGGCCTTTCTTAGGCTGATGATCCGAACCATATCGCCGCGCGGAGTAAATACCATGGCATATAACCGGCCTTTAATCAGCCCTAAGGCGCGAAAGCGCGGCTCGCCATAATCACGCCGTTTATCTCCGACGATCAGCGCTGTTTCCCACTCAAACCCTGCCGCCTCTGCGAAATCGACACCGCGTTCGGCGAGGGTTCTTTGGCGTTTTTCTTCGTCCCAGTCATAATTTATATGCATATAAAAACATCAAAGGTCAAGCGCCGCGCAAAAACGCACAGCGGCTTGGGGAGCTTATAGGCGGGCTCTTATTTCGATTTGGTTTTCGCCGCTGCCTGCCGAAGCCCGTCTTCAAGATTGGACCGTGAACGGGCGGATAGGCGATCAATCAGGCCGCAGATGAAAAAGCTAGGATCGATATTATACCGCTCGTGGTAAAATTGTATAATATTGCGAATGACGAAGCCCCGCATTTCCGCCATGCGCCCATATCCAATGCCATAGGGGACAAAGATGGCAGATAGCCCGCCAGCTTTATCCAAAATCCCTAAAGAGTAGAGCCCGCCTGTGTCTTAAACGTCAAGCTCCTCTACAAAACGCGCATTGTCCTGGATATATTCAAACCGCTTTTCCGGTTTTTTGCCCATGAGCCGTTCCACCAGATCGCCTGTTTCGCCGGGCTCATCCTCGTCAATCGACACGCGGATCAGTTTGCGAGACCCAGGATCCATGGTGGTTTCCTTTAGGTCCTTCGCATCCATTTCGCCAAGGCCTTTAAACCGGCTCACATCGATTTTGCCTTTGCCGCCCAGCCCCTTGGTCAGCCAATCATCGCGCTCTGCCTCATCCAGGCAATAAACCCGCTTCGCTCCTTGGGTCAGACGGTAGAGCGGTGGGCAGGCCAGATATAGATGCCCGTGATCGATCAAAGGCCGCATCTGGCTAAAGAAAAACGTCATGAGCAGCGAGGCGATATGAGCGCCATCCACATCCGCATCGGTCATGATGATGACCTTATCATAACGCAGATCATCGATATTGAACCGCGTGCCCATGGCCACGCCTAGCGCTTGGCACAGATCATTGATCTCGGCATTCTGGCCCAGTTTTGAGCTGGCCGCGCCCAGCACATTGAGGATCTTACCGCGCAGGGGCAGCAGGGCTTGGGTCTTGCGATCGCGCGCCATTTTAGCGGAGCCGCCCGCGGAATCGCCCTCCACCAAAAACAGCTCTGTGCCATCCCGCGCGCTTTGGGAGCAATCCACCAGCTTGCCCGGCAGGCGCAGTTTCTTGGTGGCTGATTTCCGCGCTGTCTCTTTCTCTTGCCGCCGCCGGATCCGCTCTTCGGCGCGCAGCACCAGGAAATCGAGGATCGCCCCGGCGGATTTGGTATCGCTCGCTAGCCAGCTATCGAAGCGATCCCGCACCGCGCCTTCGACCATGCGTGCGGCCTCGGTCGTGGCCAGACGGTCTTTGGTTTGGCCAACAAATTCCGGCTCGCGGATAAAGCAGCTGACCAAAGCGCAGCCGCCGGTGATCAGGTCATCGCGGGTGATCTGCGCCGCTTTTTTATTGCCTGCCAGCTCGCCATAGGCCTTGAGCGATTTGAGGATCGCCGCCCAAAACCCTTGCTCATGGGTGCCGCCTTCGGGGGTTGGAACGGTGTTACAATAAGACTGAATAAAGCCATCCCGAGACGGCGTCCAATTCACCGCCCATTCCACTGAGCCGGGCTGGTTGAACTTTTCCTCAAAGCTCACCTTGCCCGCGAAAGGGCGCTCCGCATAAGTCGCGGCCTGACCCAGAGTTTCTTGCAGGTAATCTGCCAAACCGCCGGGGAAATGGAAGGTGGCTTCTTGCGGCGTGTCGCCATCCTCAATCGCCGATTTCCAGCGGATTTCGACGCCTGAGAAAAGATAAGCCTTAGAGCGCACCATCTTGAACAGCCGCGACGGTTTCAGCAGCAGCTTGCCAAAGATTTCTGCATCGGGGTGGAAAGTCACGCTAGTGCCGCGCCGGTTCGGGGCTGCGCCCACCTCGGCCACCGGGCCTTGTGGGATGCCGCGGGAAAATTCTTGGGCGTAAAGCACTTTATTGCGCGCCACCTCGACCCGCACATGATCTGATAGGGCATTGACCACCGAGACCCCAACCCCATGCAACCCGCCAGAGGTCTGATAAGCCTTGCCAGAGAATTTCCCGCCCGCATGCAGAGTACACAGGATCACCTCTAGCGCGGATTTATCGGGGAATTTCGGATGCGGATCGACGGGGATGCCGCGGCCATTATCGCGGATCGTGACGGAGTGATCGGCATTGACCTCTACCTCGATGCGATTGGCATGGCCGGCCACCGCTTCGTCCATAGAGTTATCGAGCACCTCGGCCACCAAATGATGCAGCGCGCGCTCATCCGTGCCGCCGATATACATGCCTGGACGTTTGCGGACAGGCTCAAGCCCCTCCAGCACCTCAATCGAGGAAGCATCATAGGATTCGGGCGCCCCGCCCCCGGCTAGAAGATCATCGGCCATCGCACTGCTCTTTTCATTCTGTGACTGCATTAGAGCAGCGGGGGCGGCTTAGGGCAACGGCGGCTTTCCGGCAAGAGGGGGCAGAATGCGCGGTTTTCGGGCAAGACTCGGGCGAGCGCCTGAAAATTAGCGATTGGGTGACGGAATTTGCGCCGCAAAGCAGGGATTTGACCAAGATCAATTCGCGCGAGGGCAAGGGCTATTTACCTTCTGGCAATTGTCTTGCCCTTGATCGAAAGCCCTGCCCATGCCGATCTATGCTTATCACTGCCCGAGCTGCGCCGCCGATTTCGAGCTGTTGCGCAGTATGTCTGACACATCCGCTCCGGTTTGCCCTGAATGTGGTGGCGAGGATGCGACGCAGCGCGTGTCCAAACCGGCCGCCTTTGGCAAAAGCGCTCAACGCCTGAAAGAGGGCCGGGCCGCTGCTGCGCGCGAAGGGCATTTTTCCAATTACTCCGCTGCGGAGCGCAAAAACGCTGGGGTCTAGCGTGCATTTCCCGGAGGGGCCTAGGACTCGCTTTCGCATATCTGCCATGCCCCGCAGGTAGGCCCTCTAGACATGGCTGCTGCGCCCTGATTAAGCGGGCTCATGACGAAGCGGTTATCATATGGCGGTCATGCCCGCGCCTTGCTGGGCCTCGGCCTGCCCCTCGTGGGCAGTAATATCGCCCAGGGCTCGATCCATATCACGGATACGATGATGATGGGCTGGTATGATGCCCAGGCCCTGGCGGCCGTCGTGGTTGCCAGCTCGCTTTTTATGTCGGTCTTTATTGTCGGGTCGGGCTTTGCCTGGGCGGTCACGCCACTGGTGGCGGAGGCCGCAAGCCAAGGCGATATCACCCGCCTGCGCCGGATCACCCGTATGGGGCTTTGGGCGACTTTGGGCTTTTGCCTGCTGATCCTACCGCTTTTACTGCTGGGGGAACGGCTGTTCCTGGCGCTTGGCCAAGAGCCCGCCATTGCCGCGCTGGCTGGGCAGTATCTGTCGATCACCGGCTGGGCGATTATCCCGGCGCTATCGACCATGCTTTTGCGCAGCTATTTGGCGGGGATGGAGCGCACCCAGATCGTGTTTTGGATGACCATCGCCGCTTCGGTGGTGAATGCGGTGCTGAACTGGGCGCTGATCTTTGGCCATTGGGGTATGCCCGAGCTGGGCGCGCGGGGGGCGGCGATTTCATCGCTGATCATGCATTGCGCCAGCTTAGCGATCCTTGCGGCCTATGCGCAGCGAAGCTTCCCCGAGCATCAGCTCTTCCACCGGATCTGGCGCCCCGACTGGCATGAGCTGCGCGAGGTCTTCCGCCTGGGCTGGCCCATTGGTGTGGCGAGCCTGGCTGAAACCGCGCTATTTTCCGGCTCGGCCATTATGATCGGCTGGATCGGGGCCGTTGAATTGGCCGGGCATGGCATCGCTTTGCAAGTGGCGACGATGACCTTTGTGATCCATCTTGGGCTGAGCCAAGCGGCGACGGTCCGCGTCGGGCAAGCCATGGGGCGGCGCGATCCCGTCGCCCTTCGCGATGGGGCTTTGGTGGCGATTGGCCTATCGCTTGGCGTGGCCGCTATGGGCATGGCGGTGATGATCGGTATGCCGAAACTGCTGGTGGGGCTCTTTATCGGCGCCGAGGATCCAGCGCGGGCGCAGATCATCGCCGTGGGCAGTGGGTTGCTGATCCTAGGAGCAATTTTCCAAGCCACGGATGCGATGCAAGTCATGGCAATTAGCCTGCTACGCGGGCTGCAAGACACCCGCATACCGATGATCCTGGCCACAATCAGCTATTGGGTCATCGGCGCGCCAGTGGCCTATATCTTGGGCTTTTGGGTCGGGTTCGGAGCCTATGGGGTATGGTCTGGCCTGGTGCTTGGCCTAGCCGTGGCCGCCGCAACGCTGCTATGGCGACTTTGGCGGCGCAAAATCCCGCAATTATCTTGGACCTAAAGCGGTTCACGTTTACTGGTCCATAAGCGCCCCATGGGCGACCCTTAGGCGGGCACAAGCAGGGCTTAGGCGCTTAGCCAGCCCTCTAGCTTGGTGGCATCTGGCAAACCGCCCGTATGCACCAGCTTGCCCTCAACCGCGATGCCCGGCGTAGACATCACCCCTGCCATGGCAATCGAGCGGGCATCGGTCACTTTCTCTACCTCTACTGCGATGCCCAGCCGCTCCGCCGTTTCACGCACCATCTCGGCCGTGGTTTCACAGCGCTTGCACCCTGGGCCATAGACTTTCACAGACTTCATCGCCGCCTCCTTTCAGAAGATCAGATTGAACAAAAAGCCCACCGCCAAAATCCCGCTGCCGACCACAGCAATAAAGACAGCGATCAAGCGCAGGGTCAGGACCTGGCGTAGGATAATCATTTCCGGCAGAGACAGGGCGATCACGCTCATCATAAAGGCCAGCACAGTGCCAAGCGCCGCGCCCTTGCCCAGCAGCGCTTCGACAATCGGGATCACCCCGGCGGCATTCGTATACATGGGAATGCCCATAATGACCGCTGCGGGGACGGACCACCAGGCATCGGCCCCCATGATGCGCACCATAAGATCCTCGGGCACATAACCATGGATCAAAGCGCCAAGCCCAATGCCCAAAAGGATCCATAGCCAGACCTTGGCAAAGATGTCTCGCACCGCTTGAAGCCCAAGGCGATAGCGGTCGGTGAGGCTTAGCGCCTCTTCATCGATGAGACCGGGCGCATTCGCGCCGGAATGGATGTCGCGCACCCAGTCCTGCAGCCAGGCTTCGAGTTTTAGCTTGCCGATAACAAACCCAGCCACCACCGCAAGCGCCAGGCCAAACCCCAGATAGGTCACCGCCACTTGCCAGCCCACGAGGCCAAAGAGCAGCACCAAAGCGACTTCATTGACCATAGGCGCGGCGATGAGGAAGGAGAAGGTCACCCCAAGCGGGACACCCGCCGAGATAAAGCCAATGAAGAGCGGCACAGCGGAGCAAGAGCAAAAAGGCGTCAGCACGCCAAGGCCCGCGGCCAGCACATTGCCCGCCCCTTCGCGATGACCCGAAAGAAGCGCGCGGGTTTTCTCGGGCGAGAAAAAGCTGCGGACCACCCCCATGGCAAAGACGATGAGCGCAAGCAGCATCATGACCTTAGGCACATCATACAGGAAAAAAGCGATGGCCTCGCCTGTATGGCTGTCGCGCGCCAGGGGTAAGAGGCTGGTCAGCCAATCCGCCAGCGGGGCAAGGCGGTGATAAATGAGCCACCAGATCAGGACAAAGCTCAGAACAGCCAGATGCCAACCCCAATCAGGAAGCGGGCGATGGGATGGGGAAGGATGATGGGAAATACTCATGCCGCTTTCCTTTCACGCCGGAGCGCTGCGCTGGATTGCCCATCGAAGGCACAGCTGGCTGCGGAAGTAAGCAAAGCATATCTTAGCCTTTGCGGCTTTGACGGGGATCAAGCGGCGCTTGGAGCTTGGCGAAAGCGCGATATGTCAGCGGGATTGGGAAAGCTGGAGCAGGTGAAAATGGGCCTGGCGGTGGCAGAATTACCTGCTGGCCTGGCCCATGTCAGAGAGGTCAAAGGGCTTTGGCCACACAGACCCAAAGAGGCGCCGGGTCAAGCCCGGCGCGAATGCACTTATTTCAGCGAGGCACAGAAATCCTGGATCCGAGTGCAGGCTTCGGTCAGGGCTTCGTCCGACGTGGCATAGCTGACCCGGAAAGCCGGGCTCAGGCCGAATGCCGCGCCAAAGACCACGGCCACGCCTTTTTCTTCGATCAGGGCGGTGGCAAAGGCTTCGTCATTTTCGATCTTTGTGCCGCCCGCGCTAGTTTTCCCAATGCAGCCCGAGATTTGCGGATAGACATAGAAGGCGCCTTCGGGGGTCGGGCAGGTGATGCCTTCGGAGGCGTTCAGCATGGACACGACCAAATCGCGGCGGCGCTTGAACACCTCATTATTAGCGGGAATGAAATCCTGCGTGCCGTTCAACGCCTCAACCGCCGCCCATTGGCTGATGGAACAGGGGTTCGAGGTCGATTGCGACTGGATCTTGCGCATAGCGCCGATCAAAGCCTGGGGCCCGGCCGCATAACCGATCCGCCAACCGGTCATCGCATAAGCTTTCGACACGCCATTCACGGTCAAAGTCCGGTCATAAAGCTGCGGTTCCACCTCTGCCGGGGTGCAGAATTTGAAATCGTCATAGACCAGATGTTCGTACATATCATCGCTCATCACCCAAACATGCGGATGACGCAGCAAAACATCGGTCAATTCTTTCAGCTCGTCCCAGCTATAAGCCGCGCCGGTGGGGTTTGAGGGCGAGTTAAAGATCAGCCATTTGGTCTTCGGCGTAATCGCGGCCTCTAGCTCGGCGGCGGTCAGCTTATAAGCATTCTCAGCCGAGGCTTCGACACAGACCGGCTCTCCGCCCGCCAGCAAAACCATATCCGGATAGCTCACCCAATAAGGCGCAGGGATCACCACCTCATCGCCAGGATTCAGCGTTGCCATTAGGGCATTGTAAAGGATCTGCTTGCCGCCTGTGCCGACGCTGACCTGGGCCGGGACATAGTCCAGATTATTGTCGCGCTTGAGCTTCTCGCAGATGGCTTTCTTCAGCTCTGGGATGCCGTCCGGCGCGGTATATTTCGTCTTACCGGCATTGATCGCGGCGATGGCGGCGTCTTTGATATTTTGCGGCGTGTCGAAATCCGGCTCGCCCGCACCAAGGCCGATCACATCTGCGCCAGCGGCCTTCAGTTCGTTGGCCTTGGTCGTAACCGCGATAGTAGGTGAGGGTTTTACACGATCGAGGGTGGCGGACAGAAAGCTCATGGCAAACTCCGGGTTGCAAGAGGGTTTGCCTGTCTCTAGGCCCAGGCTGCGGCAGGTGCAAGCATGCCAAAGACTTTCCCTATGGATCAATTGGGATTACTTGCCCCGCCAGGCGAGTTTTGACCTTGGGCAACTTGCATTGCCTCTAAGGGAAATCCTAAGATCCACGCAACGAAAATGGCAATGCCAGGAAAGGGTCCAGATGTCCCAAGAATCACCCGAAGCCCGTATCAAACGCCTCAAAATGAGATCCATGCGCCGTGGAATCAAGGAAATGGACATAATTTTAAGTAGTTTCTGCGATGCCAAAATCGAAATGATGAGCGATGCAGAATTGCGCCAATACGACGCTCTTTTGGCTGAAAATGATCAAGATCTTTACCAATGGGTTTCCGGACAGGCCCCTATGCCCCCCCATTTTAAAGATTTGATAACCGAAATTCGCAGTTTCACGCTGCAAAACCCGCGCACGGCGGCATTATAATCGAGTTTCAGACAATACCTCATTAGAGCCATTAAACCTTTCTTCGCATTATGTGCGGATGTTCAGCATATCTCGTGTATTCTGGAGGTAATTATGAGTGTTCATCCAAACTTAGTTGAGGCGAAAGAAAAGGTATTTATTGCCGGCTATCTGGATGCCTTGGCATTGGTGGAACGATTACACCGGCTGTTGCTGGATGTGATTAAGGACGAGTTTGAGCGCGTGGGTATTTTAGAAATTAATGCCGTCCAAGCGCTTTTGTTATTCAATATTGGCGACAACGAGGTCACCGCGGGCGAGCTGAAATCGCGGGGATATTATCAGGGATCGAATGTTTCGTATAACCTGAAAAAACTGGTTGAGATGGGCTATATGCATCATCAACGCTGTGAAATCGATCGTCGTTCGGTGCGGGTCCGTCTTACGGAAAAAGGCCGCAATATTCGCGACATTGTCGAAGAGCTTTTTGCGCGTCACGCGGAAGGGCTAGAAAGCCGCGGTATCCTCGGCCAAGAGGGCATCGATAGTATCACCACCTCCCTACGTCGGGTGGAACGGTATTGGAGCGATCAGATCCGCTATATCTATTGAGCTTGGATCTCGCGAAGCCAGAATGGCTTCTCGCTTCTCTATCCCGAAAATTAAGGCCTTTGAGACTATTTAATTTCCGATTTTCTACGCGCTAGAGGCGCGGACGCCCCCAGCATTCCCACAAAATTCAGTGACTTACCAATGGCCGGTATTTTCCATGCTTGCCCAAGGCTCCGCTGGTTCCAGCGCATCGCCTTTTTGCAAAAGCTCGATGGAAATATTATCGGGCGAGCGGACAAAAGCCATATGCCCATCGCGCGGAGGGCGGTTGATCACCACCCCAGCTTCGCTGAATTTTCGGCATGTTTCGTAAATATTATCAACGCGATAGGCTAAATGCCCGAAATGGCGGCTATCGGATGGCAATCCATCATCCCCATCCCAATTATAGGTTAGCTCAATTGGACAGTCTTCTTGGCCGGGCGGCGCCATAAAGACCAAGGTGAAACGCCCATTTTCACTATCGCGCCGGCGGGTTTCTTGCAGGCCTAAGAGCTCGTAGAATTTTATCGATGCCTCTAGATCTTTCACTCGGACCATAGTGTGCAGATAAGTAAGGGCCATTTCCCGCTCCTTTCAAAAGACTAAGCGTTTTGGGGGCCATAAAGTCCCGTCTTTGCGGCCAGGATTTATCACCGCACCCATTTGATGCCAGCATCTTCCCAGCTTTTGCAAAGGTAAGGACATTCCGAGGCTGGACAAGCCCTGCCAAAATATGGTTTCCATTGTGGCAAGACCTACTGCATATGGTGTAATCCCCCGCATTTTTGGAGTTCCCATGACCGCCGATTCAGCCCCGTCCCAAAGCATCGCCGAGTCCATAGCCGCGCAGCGGGCCGAGACTTATCAGACCCGCCGAGCAACATCGCCTGGGATGGAAGAGCGGCTTTATACGCTTCATCCGGTTTTGGATCACGGCTTTGTTCGGGTCGTGGATTATATGGGCGATGATGCCGCCATCGTTCAGGCAGCGCGGGTAAGCTACGGTGCTGGAACGAAAAAAGCGCGCGATGATGCGGGTTTGATCCGTTATTTGATGCGCCACTGGCACTCCACCCCTTTTGAAATGTGCGAAGTCAAACTGCATGTGAAGTTGCCAGTTTTTGTCGCTCGGCAGTGGATCCGCCATCGCACCGCCAATGTGAATGAATATTCCGCGCGCTATTCGATTTTGGATCGCGAATTCTACATTCCAGCGCCCGAGCAATTAGCGGCACAATCGACTCAGAATAATCAGGGCCGCGGCGAAACCTTGGAAGGCGAAGAAGCTGCGCGGGTTCTAGAATTGCTCAAAAGCGATTCCATGCGCGCCTATGACCATTACGAAGACATGCTGAGCCAGGATGGGCAAAAGGGGCTGGCGCGGGAATTGGCGCGGATGAATTTGCCGGCCAATATCTATACTCAGTGGTATTGGAAAGTGGACCTACATAATCTGTTCCATTTCCTGCGTTTGCGCGCCGATTCTCATGCGCAATATGAAATCCGGGTTTATGCGGATTTGATCTGCGACATGGTCAAGGATTGGGTTCCGGCAGCCTATGCCGCTTTCGAAGATTACCGCTTGGGTGGCGCGCATCTTTCGGGCAAGGGCTTGGCCGCGGTCAAAGCGAAATTGGCCGGGCAAGAGGTTACCCAGGAAAATAGTGGCATGAGCCCCGGCGAATGGCGAGAATTTGCCGCGCTTCTGGAGCTTTGATCAAGCTAAAGCCAGCCCGCGCGAAAGGGCTGGCGATATTCTTACCCATCAGGGTTCGAGAATTAGGCTAGGCCTTCATCCGCAGATGCAGCAAGCCGCACATCAGAATGTCGGTAACTAAATTTCCGATTTTCTCGAAGAGCTTGAAATTACTGTGAAAATTATCCCAGAGCTTTCAGGTCTGTCGCCGATGCGCGACCGTCCCGGCCTTCTCGCAATTCGTATTCAACCTTTTGATTGTCCGCCAGGCCGGTCATGCCGGCACGTTCGACAGCGGAAATATGTACAAACACATCCTTACCGCCTTCGTCTGGGGCAATGAAACCATAGCCCTTTGTTGTGTTAAACCACTTCACGGTGCCTGTGGGCATCCCGCTTCTCCTTCAGTCGTAGCCGCTATTTTGGGGCGGTAGTGAACACGCCGGGGGCCGGCGCGGTGTTTTCGCATGCAGCCCGGAATACTAGGGCCTACTAGATACTTTGTGCCTGTCGTAAAAAAGGCAAGCATGCCATGGGGTCTTGCGGGGCGTCCTTATGCTGTGCCAAACCCCTGAGCATGACTATACTCTATGGTATTCCCACTTGCGAGTCCTGCCGAAAGGCTAAAAAAGCCCTTTTAGATGCGGGATTTGAGATTGATGTCGTGGATTTGCGTAAAAACCCGCAGCCTGCGCAAAAATTAGAGGCATGGGCGAAGGAATTTGGCCCTGCGATTCTCAATAAGCGCTCAACAACATGGCGTCAGCTGAGCGAAACAGACCGGAAACGCCCGGAATTAGAGCTTATTTCCGAGCATCCGACAGTGATAAAGCGCCCGGTCATTGAGCATGACGGCGCGCTTTACCTTGGTTGGGGGCCTCAGAGCCGGGCGGTGTTTGGACTTTAGGCCTCGTCAGGGGTGCGGTGCAGCAGAACCCGGTCGACGGATAGAGGGCCCGCGCCTTTGACCACCAGAAGGATCAACAAGAACACCCAGAAGGCCCGTTGATCCATGATCAGCGAATCAGAGGCGCGATCAAACCAGCTGCCAATCGTGGCGGCATCCGCATGGTGGCCGTGAATATCGGTCAGGCTTTGAACGACGACAAAGCCGATCATGCCGAGCGCGGCCAAACGGGTGAACAGCCCGATAAGGATCAGCAGCGGTAGGATGAACTCCGCCCAGGTCCCGGCCAGGATCAGCAATTTTTCCAGGACCGAGAATTGGCTGGGGTCATAGAGCACGGCCTCGGCTTTTTGGGGGAAGATCTGGGCATAGGCCCCGGTTGACGGCGCGAAGATACCGAAAATCCCGTCGCCAAGTTTGGTTTTTGCCGATCCCCAGAAATAGAAAAGCAGCACACCTGCAAAGGTAAGACGAGCGAGGCTAGGCATCAGCCAAGTGGCGGTGAGCTTTTCGAGCTGGGCAAAGAGGGTGTTATGGAGGCTGAGAGCGGTGGTGAGCACGGCCATGAGCGGTCTTTCAATTGGCAAGGGAGGACAGGGCTTGGGCGGCGAAAAGCTGGCCAAGTGACTGGGTTAGGTCAAAATCACCTTGGACGGCCTCTGCCCGCAGCGCTGCTTGGGATAGGCTGCTGCCTTCGATCAGGGCTTTGGTGAACACTGCGGCGGGCGCGTCAAGCGGGGTCAGAAGCGGGTCAAATCCGGGGCGCGTTATCAGGATGTTTTCCGGCCGCATTTCGGGTTTTGGGGTATCCGGCACGGTATTTCGACGCCAAATAGCGTGGATCGGATAGGCTGAGCGCAGCAATTGCGTCGCTGGGGCAAAAGTAAAACGGGCCGACATCATCGCCGCGCCGCCTAAGGCGTTGAGCTGGCGGGGGTCAAAAATAGGCGCGTCACTTGCGTGATAGGCTTGGCGCATGGCGAATTCTAGCCGCGCCATATCCGGCAGATAGGGTAGGTTCTTAGCGGGGGGGAAACTGCGCAGAAAGCCGGGCATTTCTTCGCCGTAAAACATCATCAGTGGCGATTTTGGCGGGTGGTTGCGGAGGTAAACCCCTGCCATCGCGTCGAAAAACTCGTCTCCCACCAATTTTCGAATGATCGGAAAGCCGCTGCGCAAGGCCTCGGTTAGGCTGACCGCCACATTGTTGCGATAGACGTCAAAGCGCTTTTTCGCGGGGCGGCCGGCGGGGTCTTGTAAGCCTTCGGGGGCGGGGCGCGCAGAGCTCAGCAGGGCTTCGGTGAATTGCGATTGGGTCACGCTCATGCCACGGCCTCCACCGGAGTGAGCAGATCAGCGGCCCTGCTGGCTTCGGCGCGCAGGGTCGGCCAATCCGGCACATCTGTATCCCATTCTATCAGGGTTGGGCGGGGCCCGGCGCGATGCAGCGCTTGCCCATAAAGTTTCCAAACAGGATCAGCAGTTTGGCGCCCATGGCTATCAATGAGCAGCGCTGCGCCATGCTCGTCGCGATCCTCATCATGGCCGCCTAAATGGATTTCGCCCACGCGATCCATCGGAAACGCATTGATATAGGCAACTGGGTCAAGTTGCTGATTGGTGGCCGAGACAAAGACATTATTGACGTCCAAGAGCAGGCCGCATCCGGTGCGACGGCTGACTTCACGCAAGAAATCAACTTCGGAGATCTTACTTTCCGCAAAGGCGAGATAGGTGGAGGGATTTTCCAAGAGCATTGGGCGGCCAAGCAGGGTCTGGACCTGATCGATGTGATCACAAACGCGGTTTAGCGTGGCCGTCGTATAGGGCAGGGGTAGTAAGTCATTGATAAAATTGGTGCCATGGCTGGACCAAGCGAGATGCTCGGAAAAGCTGGCGGGGTTGAGCCAGGTGATGAGATGCTTCAGCCGCGCCAAATGATCCGCGTCCAAAGGTGCCTCACCGCCAATCGACAAGCCAACCCCATGCACGGAAATGGCGAAACGCTCGGCCAGAGCGCGCAGCTGCGCTAGGGGACGACCGCCTTGGCCCATGTAATTTTCCGCATGGATTTCCAGCCAAGCCACGGGTCCGGGATTTTCCATAATCTGATCGAAATGCTGCGGTTTATAGCCGACGCCCGCAGCGGCAGGCAGGGAATTCAAAGAAGCAAAATCGGGCATTATGGAGGTCCTTTTGAAAAATATCCCAGGGTCGCTTTCTGGAGCGGGGCACAAGCGACCCTGGAATTAACGCGGCTTATGCAGGCAGGTCGCGGCTTAGCGCTTCGAGCGAGCCTGCGCGCGGGGTGCCGTCAGCCATGGCGGGCAGATCGATATCGCCGCAAGTTCCCGCGGGAACCAGGGTCCAAGCATTGCCTTGGTAATCGACTGTGGAGGTGCCGGCGCAAGTTGTGCCTGGGCCTGCCGCGCAGTCATTTTCGCCTGCTAGCGAGACGCCGTAGCATTTTTCATTGCCGGCAGCGGCAGCGGGGTTGGTCACGGCGGTGGCGGCAACAGCGGCAGCAACAGCGCCCAGAACAGCGGCGGTTTTGGTGGCGTTGGACATGTGAATTTCCTCTCTCAGGGTCTAAATCCGGGGTGTCATCCTCTGTGACGCCCTCAATTTAGGCATTGGCACCAGGGTTGTGCCACTCACAGCGACGTCAATCACGCCCGTGTCAGGATTGGCTGAAAGAAAGCTTGAGAAAGCGTGAAGTATCTCAGGAAATAGGCATATTTCCAAAGGTTTAAACTGAAATGCGCCGCGCCCTTTATGTCAGGCGCGGCGCAAATGTTACAAAGATCACGTTTTTTCGTAACATGCGGGCGGCGGAAAATCCCACCGCTCACGAAATGTTACAGTTTATCCCTGGTTGGCCAGGTCCGGGGGCAGCGCCGCTTGGGTCAATTCTGTGACGATCTCGTCCAGGGACATGACCGAAGTTTGCTTTTGTCCCAGCCGCCGCACCGTGACAGAGCGGGTTTCCACCTCTTTCATGCCAACGGCCAAGATCACTGGCACCTTGCCCACGGAATGTTCGCGGACTTTATAGTTGATCTTTTCATTGCGGATATCCGCCTCGGCCCGCACGCCTTGGGCATTCAGCGCGGCCACGACTTCATGCACGAAGGGATCCGCATCCGAAACGATTGAGGCCACCACAACCTGACGCGGCGCAAGCCAGAAGGGCAGTTTGCCGGAATAGTTTTCGATCATGATGCCGATAAAGCGCTCGAAGGACCCCAGAACCGCGCGGTGCAACATGACGGGACGGTGTTTTTCCCCATCGGCGCCGATATAGGTGGCGTCGAGCCGCTCGGGCAGGTTGAAATCCGCCTGGAAGGTGCCGCATTGCCATTCCCGGCCAATCGCATCAGTCAGTTTGAAATCAAGCTTTGGCCCATAAAACGCGCCTTCGCCTGGATCGATTTCATAATCGTCGCGCACCGACAGGATCGCTTTTTCAAGCGCGGCCTCGGCCTTATCCCAGATCTCATCACTGCCCACACGCGTTTCGGGGCGGGTCGAGAGTTTGATATCAAAGCTCTCAAAACCGGTATCACGGTAAACATCCGACAAGAGCTCAATGAACTTGGCGCATTCCTGCTCGATCTGATCCTCAGTGCAGAAAATATGCGCATCATCCTGAGTAAAGCCGCGCACCCGCATCAGACCATGCAAAGCGCCATGGGCCTCATAACGGTGACACGAGCCGAACTCCGCCAGCCGCAATGGAAGATCGCGATAGGATTTCAGCCCCTGATTAAAGACCTGCACATGGCAGGGGCAATTCATCGGCTTTAGCGCATTCACCCGCTTTTCATTGGCATGTTCTTCATCGATCTCGGTGATGAACATATTTTCGCGGTATTTATCCCAGTGGCCGGATTTTTCCCAAAGCTTGCGGTCCACCACTTGCGGGGTTTTGATTTCGCGATAGCCCGCCTTGTCGAGCTTGCGGCGCATATAGTCTTCCATCTCGCGATAGATGGTCCAGCCATTGGGATGCCAAAACACCATGCCGGGAGCTTCTTCTTGGAAATGGAAAAGCTCCATCTCGCGGCCTAGGCGGCGGTGATCGCGCTTTTCGGCTTCTTCCAAGAAGGTGAGGTATTTCTTCAGTTCGTCACGGTTTTGGAAGGCAACCCCATAGATCCGTTGCAGCTGTTCACGATTGCTGTCGCCTCGCCAATAAGCCCCGGCTACTTTCATCAATTTGAACGCATCGGCGGGCACCTGGCCCGTATGCTGCAAATGCGGACCGCGGCAAAGATCCTGCCATTCGCCATGCCAATACATGCGCAGAGGCTCATTGCCGGGAATCGCGTCGATCAGCTCAACTTTATAGGGCTCGCCCTGGGCCTCGTAATGGGCCACAGCTTTGTCGCGGGGCCAAACTTCGGTGCGGACCGGATCGCGCAGATTGATGATCTCTTTCATCTTCGCCTCAATGGCGCCAAGATCATCGGGGGTGAACGGCTCTTTCCGGTCGAAATCGTAATACCACCCATTATCGATCACCGGCCCAATTGTGACCTTCACATCCGGCCAAAGCGCCTGAACCGCGCGGGCCATGATATGCGCCAGGTCATGGCGGATCAGTTCAAGCGCGGCCTCGGGATCCTTCATGGTGTGAATGGCGATATTGCTATCGGCATCAATTGGCCAGGCCAGATCCCAGTGCTGATCATTGACAAGCGCTGAAATCGCCTTTTTCGCCAAGGATTTAGAGATGTCTGCCGCGACTTCGCCAGCCGTGATGCCAGCCTCATAGTCGCGCGTTGCCCCATCGGGAAAGGTCAGAGTGATTTGGGACATATGCATGCCTCCTCGTCGGTTTGGCGCCCACGGAACGCCCGGTTGCGGGTTAATTATTGGGCGGGATTGCCCCAGACAGCGGGATAGGTCAAGCACCGGCTTTGCCATCCCTGAAACTGCGGCCTAAGGCCAAATTCTTTCAATTTTACTGGTCGGGGAGCTCTTGTTTGCGTCGCCGCGCTATGGCAGCGATAGGGAATGACAGAGATGACCCCAAAATATTTGACCTCCGCCCAAGGGCGCAAATTGGCCTATGACTATATCGAAGGCGAAAAACCTGGTGTGGTATTTCTGGGCGGTTTTGTGTCGGATATGACCGGCACCAAAGCCAGTTTTCTGCGCGATTGGGCGATAGAAAATGGCCGGGCGTTTTTGCGTTTCGACTATTCTGGACATGGCAGCTCCGCGGGCGTTTTCGCCGAAGGCTGCTTAGGCGAATGGATCGAAGACGCAATTGCGGTGATAAATGCGGTGACGAGCGGGCCGCAAATTTTGGTCGGATCCTCCATGGGCGGCTGGATTGGGTTGAAATTGCTGCGGGATGCATCGGTGGATATTGCCGGGCTTGTGACGATTGCAGCTGCGCCTGATTTTACCGAGGACGGTTTTTGGGCCAGTTTTTCCGATGAACAACGCTCAAAAATTCTGAGTGATGGGAAAATTGAACTGCCATCTGATTATGGACAGCCTTATGTAATTACCCAAAAACTTATCGAGGATGGCCGATCACATCTATTATTGCGAGATCCCTTGGCATTGGAAAAACCGGTTCGGATGTTGCAAGGCACACAGGATGCTGAGGTTTCTGTCGAAACTGCAAACCGGATTTTGAGTCATGCCAGCGGTGCTGATATTCATCTGACGACGGTTAAAAGGGCCGATCATAGTTTTTCGACCCCAGAATGTTTGCAGCTGGTTTTGAGGGAAATAGACGCCTTGACCGTCTTGAAGTAACGGCGAATTACCCGCTAGGAAAGTTCTTTGCCATGGCGGCCAGGGACATTTTGAGTGCGTTGTTTTCTTCCTCTAATTGCCGAATGCGATCTTGCGCGTTGCTGCCTTTGATTTCGTCAATCTTATGGCCAACCCCGCGAATTAGATCATCGGATCCATTCATACGCATTTCCATAATTCGTGCATAATGGGCTTGTGCCATCATCGCCGCAATGCCCGGATTTTCGGCATAATCGCGGATGAAGTCGTTCACCACAACCGAGAAATATTTGTGATGCAAGTTCCGTGCGCCCACAACACTATTGGCATATACTCCCATTTTGGAGGTGTCTCCTTTATCGCGATGGTGATAATTGGCTAGCGTTTGATCCATGAAGCCAATATTGGCTTTGGCAAGAAAATCCAAATTGAAGCGCCAATCCCCCAAAACGGGCAGTTCTTCTCTATAACCGCCTATTTCCTCGAAGACATCGCGCCTAAAGGTGAAACAAATGGGAGCGAAGAAATTCCCCATGGCCATTTGCGCGAATTGAACATCTGAAACCCACGGGTGATATAAAAACTTGTCGTGAAAAATGATGTCATTATAGCGAATTTCTTCGGACACATAATTGGTCCGAGTTATTACGCCGGAATAATGTTCGTTTTCGTCGTCGTTCAAAAAACTCGTGACGGCGGTTAGGTAATTGGGCTCCCAGGAGTCATCATCATCGTGAATGACTACAAATTCAGACCCGGTCGCGCGAACGCCCAGATTCGACGCCGCCTCCATGCCCACACTTTCCGCGTTGGAAATGAGAAAAACACGAGCCAAATCAAAGCCTGATCGATCAATGATCTGCTCAACCGGGCCAGGGTCGCCGCCATCATTCACGATAACCCAGTTGATTTTTGCATAATCTTGACTGCAGACAGAGCGCGCGGCACGCTCAAAAAGCAAAGGGCGGTTTTTAGTCCGTGTGACCACGGATACGAAACCGGGCTCGAAGTTTTTCAATCCGGCTTTATTGCGGTCTTCGGTTTTTGACTTTAGCTGCTTTGAAAAATATGCTTGCGTGCCCGTCACTTTAGTCACCTGCTTTTGTAACGCGATACGCGTTTGTTCGCTATTTTCTTCGAGAGCAATTTGCCCTTGCGGCCATAATGCAGCGTTAATGCGGTCATTGCGCCCATGTGCGTTTCCTGCTTCGTTGAAATTTAAAACAGGAACCTCACCCTTTCGGCCAAAATCAATAGATCTTGGTTGGCCGGACAATATTTCTGCAAATTCTTTTGTTGGGGTCGATAGCCAACTGGCTATTTTGGGGAGAGACTCATCAAAAGCGTCCACGACCATTCGAAAGGAATCTGTTTTATGGTCCTCTAAATACTCGCAAATCGCGACATAGAGTTTGTCGGAAGCACCAAGGGATTCATTTTTGATCTTATTCAGCTGCTCTTGCGCAATTGAATGTAGAGGGCCGTTTTCCAGTTCTTCAACTGTTGGCGCATTCGGCTCGAAAAGGCTTTCTATTAAATGCCTGTGTATTGCAAAACTTGTTTCCGGCGCATCGGGATCATAAAATTCGGCGTCGAAAACAATGCTATGTTTGCGTGACAGCGGCGGTGCTTGCATTATGCCAAACAAAATTCCCTCAACTTCGACGCTGGGAAATGTTTGTTGCAAAAGATCCATGATTGAGCCGCGCCATCCGCTGTCGATGAGTAAGGCTCCATTTGGGCCATTCTCAAGAAGAGTGTCTAAAGCGGTGTCATGGCAATTTTGCAGATATTGAGTGATTTTGATCGCTTGAGCATTATTGCTATTTTTAAGCGACAGAAAGTTCTCCTCGGTAAAACCGCCATGAAGTGAATCGATAAATTCGATGAGCTCTGGGTCGTTCGTTAATTTATGCACTAGAAGGGCATGCAGAGTTTCAGACAGCCCTTTATGGCCTAAAATAGAATTGCAAAGATCTATCGCCGGACTAATTGCGGTGTTGCCGCCTAAGGCGATTTTGCAAGCGCTTATCCGTGAAATCCCGAAGAGATCATAGGAATATGCGGCTTGATCCCCATAAATAATTCGAAGGAAGTCAATAATTCTCTTGCCCGCTCTTGTGCAAAAAACCGGGCGTAAATTACGGGTTTTCTGTATGAACTTGATATGAGTGTCGAGCTGGACACTCCAATAATGGATGCAAGCCCCCAGAGCAGAGGTGGCATTTTCGAAAGGTGTTTCGTTGTTCATGACCCACCTGCAATTGGAAGGCTTCGCTTTGAAATCAAAGATAGAACTTGAGCAAGTTCATCATGGCTTTTCCTTCGGCGCTGCAAAGCCTTTTCCGGAATAGGCAGATGGACTGCATTCCACCCGGATTTCATTGCCATTGTGTAATCCGACTTCAATGAGTCGCCAATATGTAGGAAGTCAGAGCCATTATGTCGCAGTTTATTTTCTACATGTTTGAAAATTAGACCACTTCTTTTGTTTAATATCACATCGGCACTGGAAAAAATTATTTCTATCTTATCAGTTGCGCCGCTGTGATTGAGAAGTTGTGAAATTTGATTTTTATTGAGATACATATCGCTAATGCAAATGACCCGTTTGCCAGTTTCTTTAGCTTTTTCAATAATTGCTTGCACGAATGGGGATGGGGTAAGTTGCTGGCTTTCGATGAAAAGTTCCGAGGCGACCCAATCAGGGGCTAGGTCATGTGGTAACCGTAGATAATCGAGGGTAATTTCTGCGATCTCAGATAATTGGCCTTCGATGCAGCCGTCTACCATTTTGCCGCAGTAATAGGCAACTTTCGCCGCATGGACGCGAGCTAACAGGCAGTCGTCGATTGTAAGATTTGTGTTTTTAGGCGCTAGGGCGTTTTTGTAAAAATGCTCTGAAATGCAGCGAAATCGTTCGAGTTCTGATTTGTCGTCCCGCATCAGGACCGTATCAAAGACATCTAGCGATAAGATTTTCACATTCTCTAGTTTTCTAAAAATATAGTTTAGAAATAGATTGGAATCTGGGGTCCTAAAAAACTCTGTTAAACTGTCAGACAATCGCATTTTTTGCTGAAATTGCCCAATTGGCGTCAAAGATATGGTCAATGGTGCCCCCGTTTCGACCGGTTATAGGTTGGCATTAAACCGCCACTCCGGCCAAGTCTACCAACTCTTCGTCTCAGCCAAGCTGTCTTTGCTAAACTTGCAATATTGCCAAAGGCGGGTATTGGTCTGAGGCTGGACAAGGTTTGGCACAAGATGAGTTTGGGGTAAAACATGAGCGGTCTTTATACGGATGCTTTTGTCGAAACATTAAGTCATCATTTGCAGCAGGCGCTTGGCCAATGGCCAGATCAAGATGATGGTTGGTCGCTAGAGCTCTTAAACCTCTCGGAAAACGCGACTTTTCTGGTTCAGTCCGCCATTGGCCAGCGGCGTATCTTGCGGGTTCACCGGCCAAACTATCACTGTCTCCAAGAGGTGTTGTCGGAACTTTCCTGGATTGAAGCCTTGCAAGCGGAAACAGATTTGCGGTTCGCCCGTGTGGTGCCCAATCGCGACGGCGACTATGTTGTGCAACTGGATCTTCCGTCAGGATCGGTGATGATTGTCGCTTTTGACTGGCTGGAGGGGCGGGAGCCCGCGCCGTCCGACGACCTGGAAGCGGATTTTCTGCAGCTGGGTGAAATCACCGCCGCATTGCATGAGCACGCGCAAAACTGGCAGCGGCCTTTAAGTTTTCGCCGCAAGACCTGGAACTATGAGGCGACGATCAGCAGCCGGGCTCTTTGGGGGGATTGGCGGCAAAATGCTAAGCTGACCAGCGAGGGTAGGGAGCTTCTTGAAGCTGCGTGCCAAAAAATCTTAGCCCGACTAGAAGCCTTTGGCGCAACTCCTGACCGGTTTGGGTTGATCCATGCTGATTTACGGCTGGCCAATTTGTTGGTGCATGATGGTGAAATCGGGGTCATTGATTTCGATGATGCGGGTTTTGGTTGGTTTGGTTTCGATTTTGCCGCGACGGTGAGTTTCATCGAAACGGATCCGCGGATTTCGACGCTGCAACAGGCTTGGTGTGACGGTTATCGAAAATGCCGCGCGCTTTCGCCAGAGGCTGAGGCCATGCTGCCGGTTTTTGTGATGATGCGCCGGCTTCAATTGACGGCTTGGTTAGAAAGCCATTCTGATGCGTCGATTCTGTCCGAGCTCCCCGGTTGCTATCTGGAGGGGAGTTTAGCGTTGGCAGAGGGTTTCTTATCGGGAACGGGTGTGTTCACTGCCCAAAAATAGCGCAGAATCCAGGCCTCACACTCCATCAAATTAAGCAAACTCGCCGCTATAAAGGGCTGTGTTAGGGATGAGCCTTTCCCAGGGTTCCATTTTATAGTAACAATCTGTTAATTTCTGTTGGGGTGCGTATCCGTGGTCTGGTTGCTACGTTTGTTTCTTTTGCCGGTATATCTGGTGCGTGGGTTGGTGAACCGAATCCACGGCACCGGTCAAAAAGTTGCCCCGCTTTGGGTAAGTCCAATTTCCCAATCGCGGATCGCGGTTCTCGCGCTTTATCAAACCGGTATGTTGCGCGAAGATGTGGTCAGGTTGATCAAGGCGCTGAATGACGCTGATGTGTATGTGATTGGCGTGAATACCGGGCGGCTGTATGACGCCGACCAGTATTTTGACGCCTATTTCGAGCGGCGCAATTTCGGGCGCGATTTCGGCAGTTACCGGGTCGGTGTAATCGCGGCGCAAAAACTGGCGCCATCGGCGGAGCGACTTTTGCTGTTAAATGACAGCGTTTTTTACAGCGAAAATGGCCTTAGTGATTTTGTCGAAAAGCTTTTGCAGAGCGAGGCTGATATTTGTAGCGCGACGGAAAGTTCCGAGGTTACACCGCATCAGCCATCTTTTTGTTTGTCTTTTTCGAGTAAATGCTTTCAGCACGCTGCATTTTCGCGATTTTGGAAATGGTATGTTCCGAGCGATTTGCGTCCTTCTGTTTTGCTATTGGGGGAAATTGGTTTATCGCGGCAGCTCTATCGAGCTGGCCTAAGCCGAACTGCTTTGGTCAAACAGGATGAGTTGGGCGATGTTTTGCGGGTTCGGCCCAATCTCGCCTGGCCTGCAAAAGACCGGGATATTTCTTGGTGCTTAGAGGGGAATGTTACCCATAGGGCCGCACCAGCTTTATTGTTCCTCGGATTGCCATTAATCAAACTGGATTTATTTCGTCGTGCGGTGATTCCCGAAGATCGAATTTCCGACTTCGAAAACCTTTTGCCTAAAAATGAAATCGAAAATCTACGAATGATGCTTCGTTCGCATGCAGATAGTGCCAAAAAATCCAGCTGGTTGCAGGGGCTTGGTGCTCGTTGTGGACTGGATTAGTCGTTCATGTTAAATAGGGTGAAAGTAAATCTCGGTAGTGGAAGTGCATCGGGAAAACTTGCCTGAATATGGAAACCAAGATCGTTAGGCTAAAGCGCAGGTCCTGGCCAATATGGAGAGTACTATGAAACGTAATATTATGTCTGCGGTGGCCATTGCCACTCTTACCTTCGCGCCGATGGCAGCATTGGCGAATTCCCCGGTCGCGCCTGTATTGGCAGAGCCGGTTACTCAAGCAGCTGAAGGCGGCGCTGGTGCAGGCGCTGGCGGCGCAGGTGGTGGTGCAGGCGCGGGCGCAGGTGCTGGTGCTGGTGCTGGCGCTGGTGCAGCTGGTGCGGGTTTAGCTGGCGGCGGTGCACTGTTTGGCGGTCTCGCGACAATCCCAGTTGCTGTGGTGGGTGGCATGGCGGTTGTCGCCGGTGCGGCAGTAACCTCTGTGAACAACGGCACGTCGGCCACATCGACCGGCAACTAATTTCCTGATCGAATTAGAGATCAAGCAAAATAATGCTCGATGCCCGCCACCGTGCGGGCATTTTTTTGCGGAGGGGCCAGATATATTAAACGCTATAGCCGCCCGATTGCAGAATTTCGAAAATTGCAGGACCACTTAGTCGCGGCTTCTCCTCGTGGCCGAAGGCGAAAAGTGATCCTGCAATGCTTCTCAAAAGGCTTTAGGAAGAGCGGGTGTGCAAAGCGTCATAGGCCGCCAGGGCTTTGGTAGCCATCTCTGTGATCTCAATTTCCGCCCATTGGTCTTGCCGGGAAAATCCCTTGGACTTTTTCTGATCAAGCACCTGATCCGCTTTCGCAGCATCTTTGCTTTCCGGCACATGCAAATTGCCGAAAGCGGCCAACATATCTTCGGAGAAGGGCAGATCCAGGTCTTTCATAAGGCCGCGCATGATCTTTTCTGGTTCCTGCACCAATTCTTCGTAAAATACGATATTGCGCAGCTTAGCCTCCGGATGAGCAAGGATTTTATACATGATCCACTGGGTTTTCCAAATTTGGTCCTTCGGGAAATCCCAATATCCACGGGCGCTCAGAAATACATCGCGCGGCTCACGGATAACCGCGAAAGTCCGGCTTTCAGGAAAGCTATTATTAAAAGCCATCCAATACCAATCGACAAATTCATCGATTTTATTCTGCGGGAATTCCCACAAAACTTTTGGCGTGCCGATGGGTTTATGCATCCATAACTCATGCTCAGACGGAAAGACCGAGCTAAACGCATTGCGTACCAGCCGCCCAGCATCTTTTTGATAATGGCCTTCATTGAACCCCCGATAGCGGGTCAGGCCCTCGATATGTTCCAAGGCGCGCCAAGAGGTAAATACCAGATTGGCGGTTTCGCCAAGGCAATCGATATTGCCGCATTGTTGAAAGGCCTTAAACAGCAATGAGGTTCCCGAGCGCCCATAGGCCACTAGTGAAATCGGCGACTTAATATTTGATGGGTTGGGCATTTTAATCTCCGCGAGGCTGTGGGGATTTATTCAATCTCCGAGCCGTCATTTTTTAGCTTCCAGCGGGGTTTCTAGGGGGCGGTGTTTCGCCATGATCTGGTGTCGTTCGTCGAGAGTTTTCGATGTCCAGCTTTCCGTCCATAGCTTCTGCGCAAAGGGCCCTGCTTGGTTCTGCCATGTGATGGGCCGCGCGGTATTTTGCGCGGCTTCAGACAGGCGAGGTAATTGCGCAGGTGCAGTTTTCAGGATTTCCAGGGTTTCGGCAACCGCATTGTCCAGAGAAACAAGGAAACCGTTTTGCCCATGCCGGATCAGTTCGGAATTCGCGCCCACATCTGTGGCAATCGGCACGGCACCGGCGCGCATTGCCTCGATCAAAGCCAAGGGCAGACCTTCGAAATTCGACAGCAAAACAAAGAAATCACACCAGCGATAGAGTTTTTCCAAAGCATTGCAGTCATAAACCGGCGGTTCGACAGGAATATCGGGATCCAGACGCTCGGCGCCTTGGATAATCGCTTTGCCCACAAAACGCCAATCCGCAGTCTCTTTGGTCGCGCTAAAGAGTTTGGTGAGGCGATCCAGCCCTTTTTGCCGATCCAGTCGCCCTAGGAATAAGAGCCTAGGTTTTGTGTCTGTTCGCGCAGCACGAATTTTTGCCGGTGCTTGCAGCTTATTTGAGAGATCTTCGATCCGAAACCCGGCCGCATTGGGAATCGGGATGATTTTGGACCGTGAGACGCCCAGACCTTCTAGCTCATAGCCCAAGGTTTTCGAACAGGTGAGCAGGTATTTATAGGTATATTCATAGGCCAGGGTCGTATTCACATGGCCCACATACCGCCCGGTCGCGGTTTCATCCATCAGGTGCAGATAGGCGCATGTGATCACATTTGCTCGTTTCAAGGATCCCATGACCCCATTCAGCGACCAAGAATGGCAATTCACCACCGCGTCGAAATTTTGCAGCACCGAAACCAGCCGTTGAGTATCGCCATCGGCTTGGGGAACCAGCTCGCCCATATAGCGCGTCGAGCCAGACCATTCAGAAAAGCCCAGCTGCCCCAACATGACCAAGTCATCCACAAAGGAAAATTGGTCAAAGGGCATGAAAATTTCACTACGTCCCAAGATCACCAGGCTCACATGCCAACCCAGATCCTTAAAGACCCGCGCCACATTGACCGTCACCTTTTCAACACCGCCGAAATCCATGATCGGCAGAACAAAAGCCACTTTTGGTAAATCTTCCACCAGCATGGGCAGGCCCGGAGAATTCCCCGGACGACTGCCGCCAAACCGATCAATCCAGCCGGTATCCATACCGCTATCTTCGCGCCAGCCAAAATCAGCTTCGGCACTGACCATCCATTCTGGATCCTTTAATTCCAAAATTGCGGTCAAAGATTGCAAAGTAAGCGGCACTTGCGTGCGGCTAGAGTCGAGACGCGCGACTTTGAAGTTGCGGTTGAGAATCGACGGGGTCGAGCCGGTTAAATTCTCACTGACCCAAGCCGTGGACTGGTCACGCAAAATTCCCGAAAGGGTTTGAAACCCAATATGAAGAAATTCCGCAGTATTCGTGATATCGTCGGGGGTGGCGTAGCTCGGGTCTTGCGTCTCAAAGCTCGGCCCGCCAGAGGCGCGCTCTAGGCTAATAGCGCGGAAGGGATGTTCGTTACGCTCAGAAATCAGATGCCACACAATATTGCGCAGCAATGGTCGTAATGCTGGCGTGTTCAACGAGCGGCGTGAAAAAATGATATTGAGCGGTGGGGCATAAAGCTCCGTACTGTCTACTGATCGCCAGATACGGGTCTTAAATGTCTGAAAATCGATGATTTCCGTGGGGTTTAGCGGGTCTTCGCCGAGCAAAACCTCGCGCCGTGTCAAATCCACAATGGCGATAGTTGGGGCTTCGCTCGCGACAATGCTCTTGATCGTTTGCGGCGCAAACAACGTTTTGTGCTTTTCCCGGATATAAGAGGCGATGGTTTCTTTCTCGGCTTCCGCATCTGCCAGCATGCTAGAGCCGCGTTTGCGATAGAAGAAACCGGAATTGGCCACATGTTGGCCGCGATAGCCTTTGGATGCGCAGTTCAGCCAGAACTCCCAGTCTTCAAAGCCTTTCGTCATTGTTTCGTCAAAACGCAGTCCATCACGATACACATCCATGCGAACCATACTGCCCGCTTCGCAAATATTGCGGTCAAGATGGATGCAAAGCCGGTACTCGCCGCCAAAGCTGGTATTCCCTTTCAGCCCGAATTGATCCACATCCGGGTAACACCAATCCGCGCCGCTTTCCTGCATGGTTTCCGCAAAGCGCCGCATTGCATAGGGTTCCAGCCAGTTATCCGCATCCAACAGATAGACCGCGTCTAGATCTGGCTGATGTTCCAGCAAATAATCGATGCCCGCATTCCGCGCGCTCGAAAGGCCGCCATTGGGTTTGAACACATAGCTGACTTGGTCGGGATTGGCCGCAGCAAAGGATTTCACGATGACATGGGTTTCCGGGTTTTTACACCCGTCATTCACCACCAAAATTTGCGGCTTTGGCGAAATATCTTGGGCTAAGGCAGAGGTCAGTGTTTCCGCCACCAAATAGGAATGGGCATAGACCGGGATAATAATGCCGACCTTGAATTCAGGCGTTTCACTCATCGCCTGCCACCTCAAATTCAAGGCGGGTCAAATGCGCCCATGCATAACGGTCCGAGGCGTCTTCGCTATCGGGTAGGCGGGACATAACGAAAATCTGGCCTGGCAGCATATCCATCGGATCCAGGTCTTGAACCACGCTATATTTCGCTCCTGGTGCGAGATAGGCCCAATCGCTTTTTTGCATGAATTCTTCGGCCGATTGATCATTTTGCAGAACCGAGGATAGCGATTTATCGGCGGCATTATTCCGCAAGAAACCGACGCACATTTCCAGCCCGGTATTCTCCAAGTGACCATTTTCAAAGCTCGCAATCACGCGCGAGGGGCGATGCTCTTTCGACAGCTCCACAGAGGCGCAGGTCACGCGGCCCATGACCGGATGAACCAAAAGCGTGCCCAAATGCGGCGAGGTGACCAGGTCAAACGGGTGATCATCCATATCATCTGGAAATTCGAGCGTCGCGGCGGATAGGGCTGTTGGGTTCATGCGATAATATTTCGGCCGGGTTTTCGTAGTCGGCGCGAGCGCTGTGTCGGGATAAGCGGTCGCCCCGGCATAGAATGCCTCAAAAAGGCGCATATAGATTGGCCAAGCTTCTGCTTTGCCATCCAGCCAAGCACAGGCTTCGGGCAGTGCGCGTGCGCGGCTGGTAGAGATAGAGATATCGCAAGTCTCGGCAAACATGCTGAGGCTGAATTCCAAAACCAGATCCACAGCCGGTCCCGGGATCGGAGGCACGGCCAGCTGCATCAAGCCATCGGCGGGCAAGGTTTCTTGCGACAATTCCCAAGTGCAAATACTGGCGCCAGAGCCCCCATGAACCAGACGGATTTCATGGGCTGATGACAGCTCGCTTTCAGCCGTTACGCCAATTTCGATCATCCGCAAACGGTCGCTTGGCACTGGCAGTTTTTGCCGAACAACAGTCAAGGCACCATAAGACGGCAGAACCAGGCTATTAGGGGTGCCGGGCTGGTTTTCAAAGCAAAGCTCCGGCTCTGGCCGGGCCTTTTGCAGGGCAAAGCTTTCTAAGGTCTCAAACTTTTCCGTCATTTCCGCAAAACGGCGGCGCAGCTGGGACAGAGAGGTATGGGCGTGGAACAAAATGTCTTGCTGCGTTGCCATCAGCTTCAAAAGCGTGGAAACAAAATCTGTCGCTTTCAAATTTTCTAAAGTGACATCATGCGAAATGATTACATTATGTGCAGATGAAAGGCGCGGATAAAGTGCTAGGTCTTCTTCAGCGACACAGAGCAGGCAGGGATCAGTAAACCCTATATCCGCTTCTAATTCGGCGGCTTTCTGGATCTCGATATTGGGAAATTGCTTGATCAATTTGGACTTGGCGGGCGGTATCCCATCTGTGCCAGTTGGAAATGCTATTACTAATCTTGGCAGAGCCAAGCTCTTATTAATCTCTATCTTCGACATAACCTTGTCCCGCACAAATTGTCGTCTTGGCCCCCTATGGCACAGCCCCGGTTCTTACGTAAATCTGCTTTAATGTCATCCCCAGACGATCAAACATATAGCATTTGCAAGGCAGGCATGCCCGGAATGCGACAAGTTTAATCGCAATGGCAGAAGGTTGAAAAATCATCTCGCCGAAGATTCAGAAACCGGCTGCTGACTTGGTCCGAAAATATCCGCTCTGACCGAGCAAGCTATTCCGTTGAGCACCAAAAATAGCTCCGGGACGGGGCGAAATGGTCAGGGATCAGGCCAAGAGAGCGGGGTCAAGCGCATGCAATTCGGCAATTGCTGATTTTGGAAGCAATCGATCATTTCGCCGAATAGTTAAGTCCTCCTTAACTCTGGCAGGAGCGACGCCATCCAGATACCGCATCGCGCAGGCCTGGGCGGTTAAATGCTGCGGCGGAGTATTTGGCGCGGTCGCCTGGGCGATATCGGTGGAATAGCCGAAAAGCTTAAAATCGGCGGCAAAAAGGGCCTGCACCATATCCGTTTCTTCCTGGCCATAATGGGTAGCGATATTATCCGCGGCGCCGGTTGCATGATGGCGCCCAGCATTCGAGCTGATCTTGGCCGTTTTATCCTGAAACAGCTTTTCTCGGATTAAATGAAAATCTTGGTCAAATGTCTCCATGCGGCCCAAACGAGTGTAGTCGATCAAATCGACCATCAGCAAATCTGCCTGAGACACAAAATGAATATCGCGGCGATGATTGGGGATTTGTTCCAAAGCCCGCAGAAATTCCAGAAAACTAGGGCGATCTGTTTGTTCAAACCCAAAAATCGGCAGCATCCGGGCGCGTTCATGGTCATTTTGAACGATCTTATCCAAATAGGCGGATAAAATTCGAGTATAGGGATTTCGCACAAAGCTAAACCGTTTGAAACTGCCGAGCATGACCTCTAACGCGCGGGGCTCATTAAGATTACCCAGTTCCACCAGAGGGGATTTTTTCCGGTCATGGATGTTTTGGGGCATCTTAAAATCGGGCAGCCGCGCCCCGGCACGCGCAATCATATAGGCTTTGATACTGGTGCAGGCGACTTTCGGTGTCTCGAAATAAGCGACGCGGTCGTCTAGATCGATATTGATCGTATAATTAAGGCGTGGAAACCGAGCGCCAAATTTCGTCTCAAAATACCGCCGCTTAAACTGATGCATTCATGCTCGCTAGGTCAAATTCCGACTGTGTAATTTTTGCTAGGCAAGCTTTCGGGTCCTGTCAATCCGACCATACCGAAGAGGGGGGATCGGGCGATAGCTCGCCCAGATCCATTTTGCGCGTTGCGCTTAGCCGATAATGGCGTTCAGGCTTGCACTTGGGCGCATAACAGCTGCGGTTTTCGCCGGGTCAGTTTTGTAATAGCCGCCCAGATCCGCTGCACTGCCTTGCGCGGCGGCCAGCTCACCCAAGATCGCCTCTTCTTTTTCCGCCAGGTCTTTCGCAATCGGGGCGAAATATGCGGCCAAATCGGCGTCTTCGGTTTGCGCGGCCAGAGCCTCGGCCCAGTAGCGAGCGAACCAGTAATGGCTGTCGCGGTTATCGGGCTGGCCAACTTTCCGGCTCGGAGAGCGGTTGTTGTCCAGGATGCCTTGGGTTGCGACTTCGGCTGCTTTGCCCAGAACGCCCGCTTTTGCATTGCCTTTCACATCGGCAAGGAAGTTCAGCGACTCGCCCAATGCGCAGAACTCGCCCATGGAGTCCCAGCGAAGATGGCTTTCTTCCATCAGCTGCTGCACATGTTTCGGCGCCGAACCGCCCGCACCAGTTTCAAATAGGCCGCCACCATTCATCAGCTTCACAATCGACAGCATTTTAGCCGAAGTGCCCAATTCGAGGATCGGGAAGAGGTCGGTCAGATAGTCCCGCAAAACATTGCCGGTGATCGCGATAGAGTTATCGCCCGCGGTGATGGTTTTCAGCGATTGCGCGGTGGCTTCACGCGGCGCCATGATCGAGAATTTATCCGCAACGCCAGCGGCTTCCAGCGCCGGGGTCACATATTTGATCAACTCGGCATCATGGGCGCGATTTGCGTCGAGCCAGAAGATCGCTTCTTCGCCGGTCAGGCGCTGACGATCCATGGCCAGCTGGATCCAGTTTTCGATCGGCAGCTTCTTAACAGTGCAAGACCGCCAGATATCGCCCGCTTCCACATCATGGGACAGCAGGGTTTCACCATTGGCCAGAGTGATACGGATCACGCCATTGCCCGGAGCCTCGAAAGTGGTCGGGTGAGAGCCATATTCCTCGGCTTTTTGCGCCATCAAGCCCACATTCGCGACCGCGCCGGCAGTTGCCGGGTTCAGCGCGCCATTGGCTTTGAAGAAGTTGATGGTCTCATCATAAACGGTGGAATAGCAGCGATCCGGGATCACACAATTCGTATCGCCCTTCGCACCGGTTTCATCCCAGCCTTTGCCGCCCGCGCGGATCACAGCCGGCATAGAGGCGTCGATGATCACGTCAGACGGAACATGCAGATTGGTGATGCCTTTGTCGCTATCCACCATATACATGGACGGGCGGTCAGCGGCGAGCGCCTCGATATCGGCTTTGATTTCGGCGGCATTTTCCATGCCATCGATGCGCGCCAGAACATCGCCCATGCCGGAATTCGGGTTCACGCCCGCAGCGGCCAGAGCATCGCCATATTTGTCAAAGATCGGGGCCAACCAAGCCTTAACCGCATAGCCAAAGATGATCGGGTCCGACACTTTCATCATCGTCGCCTTCATATGCAACGAGAACATGGTGCCATCGGCTTTGGTGTCTTCGATCGCGGCTGCCAGGAATTCCGACAGAGCTTTGACCGACATGAAAGTCGCGTCGCAAACTGTGCCTTCTTCCAGCGGATAGCTGTCTTTCAGCGCAGTCACAGCACCATCAGCGGCAACGAATTCGATCTTTGCCACGCCAGCCTGAGCCGCGGTGATGGTTGCGGATTTCTCATTTGCATAGAAATCATCGCCGGACATAGAGGACACTTTGGTTTTGCTGTCGGCCACCCATTCGCCCATGGAATGCGGATTGGCTTGGGCAAAGTTTTTCACTGCTTTCGCGGAACGGCGGTCAGAATTGCCTTCGCGCAGAACCGGGTTCACCGCAGAGCCTTTGATCGCGTCATATTTCGCGCGAATGGCTTTTTCTTCATCGGTTGCCGGGGTTTCCGGGTAATCCGGGATAGCATAGCCTTTGTCTTGCAGCTCTTTGATCGCGGCGGTCAGCTGCGGAACAGAGGCCGAAATATTTGGCAGCTTGATTACATTGGCCTCAGCGGTTTTCACTAGCTGGCCCAGCTCTGCCAGATCATCGGTGATGCGCTGCTCTTCGGTCAGGAATTCTGGGAAAGTCGACAGGATCCGGCCCGCAACCGAGATATCCTTAGTGCCCACGGTGATATCGGCCGCACTGGCAAAGGCGCGAATGATCGGCAAAAACGACGCGCTGGCCAATTCCGGCGCTTCGTCGACAATAGTATACACAATATCTGGGCTAGTATTTTCCGCCATGTTCCTACCCTTTATTCTCAAGTCGAGCGTGATGGTTTCGTTCCAGCGGTCTGCGCTTACTCCCATAGCGACCCTGCAGAGGTGTCACACGCAGACCTTTGTTCCCCGCCCGCCTAGAACAGCCAAGAGCGCAGATCAATTCGGCAGATTGGCCGAAGGTCAGGACATGATGCCACGTTCACGCGCTTTCTCACGAAATCGCGGCAATTTCCGTCAGGATTTCTGGTTCGCGCAAGGTAATCTTGGTGTGGTCATGGGCGATCAGCCCTTCATCGGCCAAGGCGCGAATGGTGCGGGTGATGGTTTCGGGCTGCACCCCGAAATAGCGCGCAAGGTCATATTGCCGAAGCTCTAGCCGCATTTCCTGGCTGCCATCGGATTGTTCCAGCAGATAGCGCGCCAATCTTGTACGCACGCTGTCGCCCATCAAAGACGCCATGCGACGGGCAAATTTGGCGCAAGCGGCTTCGCATTGGGTCATCAGCATGAGAGCCAAATTCGGGAAGTCTTGTACAATCTCATCCCAGCCTTCGTCGGAAAACTTCACCAACCGGGTGGAGGTCAGGCCGCGATGAGCCAGCCCGGCCGCTTGATCCGGGGCGGGGACTTTGAACAGCTCGCCAGCCGCGAAAATCTGGGCAATATGAATATCGCCATTATGCCCGGCAATTTCGCGAGACACATAGCCCTCGGCCACCAAATAGCGCCCGGGGTCCAGGTCCATATCCCGGCGCAAGGACACAGGTGTCGCGATATTCACCAGCGCTTTCAGCGCGGCATGGGTTTTTGGGTGTTTCACATGGTCTTTGAACAGCAAAGCCACATCTTTCATAAGCTGCCGGTCAGACATCGATCCCCCCTTTCGCTTGGGAAATCATTTAATCAAAAACTCAGCTTTCCGCCTTGATCTGGCGCAACGGTCAGAAAACATGACCAATTAGGCCGGTGCTCGGTGGCTCTGGGCAAGCCCTGTGGGCTGCGCTATGACAGGCATCGTGACAGCACCGAATTTCGACTATGAGGATCAAGCCCGCGGGCTTTTTGGCGCTCGCCGCGTGGCGGGGGTGGATGAGGTCGGCCGGGGGCCTTTGGCCGGGCCGGTGACTGCCGCAGCGGTTTGCCTGGATCTGTGCGGCATCCCCGAAGGCCTGAACGATAGCAAAAAACTTTCTGCCAAACGCCGCCGCGCTTTGGCCCAATTGCTGATCGAGCAGGCGGATATTTCCATCGCTCATGCCAGTGTCGAGGAAATCGAGGAATTAAACATCCATCATGCCGCGCATCTGGCCATGAAACGCGCGATTGCGGGCCTAAAAGAGCCGCCCGACCATCTTTTGATCGATGGAAATAAGCTGCCCAAAGACTTGCCTTGCCCGGCGCAGGCCATCGTCAAAGGAGATGCAAAATCGCTCTCTATCGCGGCGGCATCAATCGTTGCGAAAGTGGCGCGGGATGCGATTATGGCTGATTTGGCGCTGCAATTTCCCGGCTATGGCTGGGAAAAAAACGCCGGATATCCCACGGCGCAGCATCGTGTTGCTCTAAAGACACTAGGGGTGACCCCATATCATCGCCGTAAATTTAAGCCCGTCTACAATATCTTGTGTGGCAACATAGCATAAGATCTTGACTCATAAAAAGAAATTGACTGTGATTCGTCTCTGACTCATCTTGTCCACAATACATAAGCGCAAAAGCGCCGATCCCAAGAGGCAGAGATGGGACTATCATTGACCGACAGCGTGGCCTTGCCGCGCAATCAGATATTGTTGGGCGACTGTATCGAACAGATGAACGCCCTTCCCGCGGCGTCCGTAGATCTGATCTTCGCAGACCCGCCCTATAACTTGCAGCTGAAGCAAGCGCTGCACCGGCCGGATAATTCCATGGTCGATGCGGTGGACGATGATTGGGATAAATTCGACGGTTTCGCGGCTTATGACGCGTTTACCCGCGCTTGGTTGAAAGCCGCGCGCCGGATTTTGAAACCCAACGGCGCGCTTTGGGTGATCGGCAGCTATCACAATATTTTCCGGGTCGGGTCCGCGCTTCAGGATGCGGGGTTCTGGATCCTGAATGATGTGGTTTGGCGCAAATCCAACCCAATGCCGAATTTCCGTGGCAAGCGGCTGACAAATGCCCATGAAACCATGATTTGGGCGTCGCGAGGCGAAGGGGCGAAATATACCTTTAACTATGAGGCGCTCAAGGCCCTGAATGAAGGCGTGCAAATGCGCTCAGATTGGGTGCTACCGCTCTGCACTGGTCATGAACGGCTCAAAGACAGCTCTGGCGAAAAGGCGCATCCAACGCAAAAGCCCGAAGCATTGCTGCATCGCTTGCTGATCGGCACGACCAATCCTGGCGATGTGGTGTTGGACCCCTTCTTTGGCACCGGCACAACTGGCGCTGTGGCCAAGCGGTTGGGCCGCGATTTCATCGGTATCGAGCGCGAAGAAGGCTATGCAAAACTGGCCGCCAAACGCATCGACAAAGTGCGTCGCCTGGAAAAAGCATCCCTAGAAGTGTCGCAATCCAAACGTGCCCAGCCGCGTGTGCCCTTCGGTCAGCTGGTGGAGCGCGGCTTGCTGCGCCCCGGCGAGATCCTCACATCGCCATCGGGCAAAACCGCTAAGGTCCGGGCGGATGGGACGCTGGTGGCTTCGGGGGCTTCTGATGTGAAAGGCTCGATCCATCAGGTCGGCGCCGCATTGGAAGGCGCGCCTAGCTGCAATGGCTGGACCTATTGGAGCTATAGCACCGACAAAAATCAAAAGGTCTCGATCGACGTTCTGCGCCAGCAGATCCGGTCCGAAATGCAGGCCTAAGCCCCCTTTTCGACGAAAGGATCCCTGCGTGCTGGCCTGCGCTGCGCGTTGGGAATGGCTAGGCCCAACTTCGGGCGGCGGTAATTTATCTCCGCCGCCTTTTTTTCTGCTTGCCGCTGATGCGAAGGCCCTTAGCCTCATCCCGGCAGATATATGTCACCAATTCGGAGGATTTATGGGCTGGAGTGATCATTTCGCCGGGCTGGCGGATCTATCGCCGGATCTGCGCGCAGAATTAGAGGCCAGAAGCCAAGTCATCAAAGCCCCGGCCGGGACAGTGGTTTTTGGGCCTGGCAGCGAGGCGGATAATCTGTTGATGCTGATTTCAGGCTCGGTTCGGGTGCAGCAAACTTCGGAAAACGGCCGTGAAATCGTGCTGTACCGGGTTTTAGCCGGCGAAAGTTGTGTCATGACCACCGCATGCCTGATCTCGCAAGAGGCCTATGCCGCCGAAGGCGTTGCTGAAACCCCGGTGGAGGCGGTCGCCATTCCGCGCAAGGTTTTCGATGATCTGGTGGCCCAATCAGAGCCGTTCCGCCGTTTTGTGTTCAATGCTTATGCCCAAAGGCTGATGGATCTGTTTACAGTGATCGAGGATCTGGCCTTTCAGCGGGTCGATATTCGATTGGCCCAGCGTTTGGCGCGGCTGGCGGGCGAGGCGGGCGAGGTCAAAGCCACCCATGCGGATCTGGCCAAAGAGCTAGGCACCGCGCGGGAAGTGATATCTCGGCAGCTCAATGAATTTCAGCGTCGAGGCTGGGTGGCGCTTCGGCGTGGGGTGATCGAGCTTTTGGATCGTGAGGCTTTGGAAGGGCTGGCGAGTTCCTAAAGCGAAAGGCAATAGCATTGCGAGCTCGCCCTCACTTTAATCAGGCGGCTGCGGCTCACGCATTCTTGACAGCTGAGAATAGCTGACGCCATGTGAGCCCATGTTTAGACGCGCTCTCATATTTGCTCCGGTGGTGCTGGCGGTGCTCTTTGTCCTTGGGGCTGCGGGCTTCGCGGTTTGGGTGTTCTTTGCCAAAGTGCTTTTGCCCCCGGAAACAGTCACCATCGCCGCCGGGCGCGAGGGCAGCGGCTATCACGCTTTTGCCAAACGCTATGAATCGATCCTGGCCTGGGACAAAATCAAAGTTAAGGTGCTGGAAACCGCAGGCTCCGTTGAAAATGCGCAGCTTTTGGCTGAGGGCAAAGCCGATGTGGCCTTTATCCAAGGCGGAATCCCCTTGCCCAATGAGGCAGAGCTAGAGGCTCTGGCAGCGGTGTTCCTAGAGCCGCTGTTGATTTTTCATCGCCGGGACAAGGATGAGCTGATTGATCCAGTGCATTGGGATCGTTTGCGCATCGCTGCTGGCGCGCCGCAAAGCGGGACGCGTGTGGTGGTGGAGGCCATGGTGGCCCAGCTGGATCTACCCATCGATGCGGAACGGCTTTTGCCCTTATCGGGCGGCGATGCGGCCGAGGCGCTGAAATCCGGGGCGGTGGAGGCGGCGATTTTCGTGGCGCCGATTGATGCGCCGTATTTGACCGATCTTCTTGCCGATCCGCAATTTGCTATCCGTCCGATCCGAGATGCCGAGGCCCTGGCCCGGCGTTTGGACTATGTGCGCATTGTGGATATCCCGCGATCTGGCTTGGATTATGCGCGGCAATTGCCCAGTGAACGGATCGAGCTGACCGCCATGGTGGCCAGTTTGGTGGCGCAAAAGGATCTGCATCCGGCGGTGGTCAATCGCTTGGTTCGGGCGGCGCAGCGCATCCATAGCGGTCCGAGTATCCTGACGCCAGAGCCCGAATTTCCCTCGGGGCGCGGCACGGAATTGCCGCTGGATCCCCAGGCCGAAGCGGTGCTGAGCCGGGGGCCGAGCGCGCTTGAGGCTTATCTTCCCTATTGGGTCGCGGCCCAGATCACCCGCGTCACCGTTGTTTTGGTGCCTTTGATCGTGCTGCTTTTGCCGATTTTGCGGGCCACGCCGGGGCTATTGGCCTGGCGTCTCCGCTCGCGGGTCTATCGCAAATATAACCAGCTGGTCGCCATCGAAGAAGAGGTCGCCACAAAGCAGCTGGACGAAGAGCGCAAGACCGAGTTGGAAGTGCAGCTAGACAAAATCGACAATGCTATCGCCAAACTCAGCCTACCGCCGCGCTATCGCGAATATGCGTATGATCTGCGCCTGCATCTGGAATTGGTGCGGCGGCGGGTGCGCGCGGCGTAGTTTAAAGCGTTCCGAGAAAAGCTAGAGACACTGAAAATCACTCTTCGCGTTGGCGCAAAGCGACAGGCAGCGAATAAGTGAGTCAATGATTTGTCGAAACGCCATGGGTGTTTTCGGGGCGGCTGGCGCAGGCCGGGCATTTGGGATTGCGCGGAATATCGATCACCTGCCAATCGGTGGACATGGCATCAAAGAGCCAAAGCCGCCCCAAAACGCTGCTTTTGCCGCTGATCAGCAAATGCATGGTCTCGGCGGCCTGCATCGTCCCGATCACGCCGACCAAAGGCGCAAAGACCCCCATCGTGACGCAACGCTCTTCGGTCATTTGCAGATCTTCGGGCATAAAACAGGCATAGCAAGGCGAGCTGTCTTGCCGGGTGTCAAAGACTGACAACTGCCCCGCAAACCGGATCGCAGCGCCGCTCACCAAAGGCTTTGACGCTGCCACACAGGCCCGGTTGACCGCATGGCGGGTGGCCAGATTATCGCTGGCTTCCACCACCACATCCGCTGCGGCTACCAGCTCCGCCAACTCGTCAGGTCCGACATTTTGGGGCACCGGAGTGACCTGACAATCGGGATTGATCTGCGCCAGTTCTTGCGCCGCAGACAGGGCTTTGTTCATCCCAATTCGGTCGGCTCGGTGGAGAGTTTGGCGTTGGAGATTGGTCATATCTACCTCATCTCCATCGCAAATTGTCAGATGGCCGACCCCGGCGCCCGCGAGATATGTGGCCACGGGGGAGCCCAACCCGCCAGCGCCAATAATCAGCACATGCCCAGCCAAAAGCCGCTCCTGCCCCGCGATATCGACCTCATCCAGCAGGATATGCCGACTATAACGCAGTAATTGGTCGTCCTTCATGAGAAAGCCTTTCGAGATGGCGCAGCGGGGGCGGAAATTTGCGGTGTATCAAAGATGCCAAGTTGTAAAGCTGCTATGGTTTTTAGGCGCAGAGAAAGGAGTCTTAAGATGATGTTAGGACATAACTCCGCCAGCGCGACCGTCACTATCGAAAGCCGGCTGTTCAACAGTCTGACAAAGTTCAAAGGCGACCATGACTGGCACGAAAACTTCACCCTTCCCGCAGGGTCCACAATCGATGATGTGATGAAGGCATGGGGATTGCCGCGCAATGAGGTTTTCCTTTGCATGAAGAACGGCCGCGATGTGACGCCGGGTCTGGTGGGCGATCCGATCAATGGCGATGCGGTGCTCGAAGATGGAGATATCATCGCCTTTTCCGGGCCGGTTCCCTATAGCTTTGGCTTTGGCGCGCCAGTGGTCTGAAACTGGCCCAGCCCAAAGCGAAACGACATCAAAGCCCCGCACAAAACTGTGTGGGGCTTTCTTTTAGCCGCCACCGCGTTGAAAGACGCGATCAAACCGCCCAACCAAATCAACCCGTTGCTCCGTGCTCAGCGCCTCTAGATGCAGGGTCACCAGGATACGGGGCAGGCGCACCAAACCGCCTAAAACCGCATCCGCCTGTGGCTCATATGTGCAGGTCGCGGGCAACCCATTTGCGGCGGCTGATAGGTCATAGGTTTGCGCGTCCATAGCCTGGGCGGGCGCCCCGGTGAGACGCTCTAAGCCGGTTTCGAACTCGGCCCGCGTTGGGGACATGATTTTTTCGACCCGTGGTCCGGGCGCGGGATCAAACAGCATGGCCTAGCCGCCCGCGACCGGAGGCCAAACGGCCAGTGCATCACCGTCTTTGAGCTGCGCGCTATCGCGGTTTTCGGGGGCTTGATACACGCCATTGAGCATCACCAAATGGCAATGCTCGGGCGGCACGTTATGCATGTCCAGCAAGGCTTGGACACTTGTGCCCTCTGCCACTTCCAGCGAGGCAATATTGCGCTCGGCGGATTTGGGCAAAAATGCCGTCAGCGAGGCAAAAAGCTTTAGTTGGACATGCATTACGGCTTCCTTCAGTTAGGCGGGCACCGCGACTTTCGGACCGGCAGGCCCATAGCTCGGTGCTTTTTGCATCGTGGCGACATAGGCTTCGGGCAGACGCGCGGGGCTGTCCATCAGCTTCTGTTTCCAGGATCCTAGCGGCAGGCCAGTTTGGATTAAACCACGCATCATGCCAATGTGATCGGTGACGCCAACACATTGCGCGCCCACCAGAACTTCGCCGTCGAATTCAAGGCGAATATAGCGATGCGCGTCATGATCAACCAGTTTCACACTCTCGCCGCCATCGACCCCTTCCCAGGTGCCAAAAGAGCTAGAGATCAGGCCCAGAGTGTCGAGCACATTCATATTCAGGCTGCCGCGATGGGTGACGGTATGGCCGGTCATGTTTTGCGCCGCGATATAGCCATGCTCCACCGCCACGGGTTGGATCGCCAACATGTCATTCAGGCCAGTGGACAGATTGATGCCCTCACACACATCGCCCGCCGCGTAAACATCGGCGACGCTGGTTTCCAGATGCGGGTTGACCATGATGCCGGTCTTGGTCTCGATCCCGCTGCCCTCGAGGAATTCGATATTCGACTTCACACCTGCGGCCACCACGACCAGCGCGGCCGGAAGCGTGGTCCCGTCTTTCAGGCGCACGATCTTAGAGGCGCCGCTTGTATCGACAACCGGCGTGGGCTCCGATTTGGCCTTACCAAAGAGGCGGGCGAAGAAGCCAGGCTTGCTGTCCGAGGCTGGCGCGCCGCCCGCATCCTCAATGGACTGCACCAGGGCATTTGTGATCACTTGCACGCCTTTGGTTTCACACCAGCTACGCAGCATATTGCCCGCGGTTTCATCCAGCATGCGCGGCACCATCCGGTCGCCCATCTCAACCACGGTCAAGTTGACGCCCATTTTCGCCAGCGCTTCGAGGATGATACAGCCGATAAAGCCCGCCCCGATCAGAACAACCGGCACATCCGGTTTGGCCAATTCCGCGATATGGCGCGCATCTTCGATGGTCCAGCAGGTATGCACGCCAGGCTTGTCCAAACCCGAGATCGGCGGACGGGTCGGCGTCGCGCCGGTGCAGATCAGCAGCTTGTCATAAGAAAGCCCACTGCCATCAGCGCAGATCAGGCTTTTCTTGGCGGTGTCGATCTTGGTGACCGGGCCGCTTTTATAGGTGATGTTGAGCTTGTTATAATGCTCGTCGTCCTGGCGCAGATAAGTGCCATGTTCGCCAACCTTGCCTTCTAGCAGATAGGGAATGGCCATGCGCGAATAGGGCGGCTCTGGCTCCCCCGCGATCATAGTGATTTTTGCGTCAGGCTCGTTTTTGCGCAGGGTTTCCGCCGCGGTTACTCCAGCCGGACCGGCGCCGATGATGACATAATTCATGGGGAAGCCCCTCGTTCTCTTCCATGATAGAAAACGACGCGGCCCAAGCGGGGCGGGCGTCGCTTAGCCTAGGGTCTGATAGGAAAGGCCGGGGCGTGGATGCCGCCCCGGCGCAAAGCTCTGGTCCAGTCGGATCAGATTGCCAAACGTTCCAGCGTTTCGTTGGTTGGAACGCCGTCAACAGTCCAGCCGCGCAGATTGTAGTATTCTGGCAGCATGATGTTGAGATCCGCGACACGACCCTCTGCAGGGCCGGTTTTCGCGGCGTCTTTCATCAGACGCTCTGGCAGTTTGTCGTCAGCAGCGGTGAAGCCGGCGCGGTTATTAAAGACCCGCTCCATATTCCAGATCCGCTCGCCCACTTCGAGCATCTTGTCGATGGTCCAGTTGCCTTCGCAAGCGGCATCAACCTGAGGCGCGATGTCTTCGAGGGTCCAGGCAAAAGTGGTGAAGACGCAAAGCCCCGAGCTATCCACAGCCGCAGTCGCGTCTTGGAAGGCTTTTACCAGGCCTGCTTTACCGTCAGTTGCCAGCGGATCGGTTTTTTCCGGGATGCCCAGGATTTCCGATGCCACAGTGTAAGACCGCAAATGGCAAGCGCCACGGTTCGAGGTTGCATAGGTCAGGCCCATGCCCTGGATGCCGCGCGGGTCATATGCCGGGAATTCCTGGCCTTTCACGGTCATGGACAATTCCGGCTTGCCGTATTTCTCGGTCAAACGCTTAGACCCAAGGCCCAGCTCTTTGCCGAAGCCTTCGGCTTTGCCCACCAGTTCAACCGCAGCTGTCAGAGCCTCGGCAGAGCCAAAGCGCAGTTCCAGACCGCCGGTTGTGTTGGTGTCGATCACACCAGTTTCGAACAGCTCCATTGCGGCGCCGATGGTGGAGCCCAAGGAGATCGGGTCAAGACCCTGCTCGTTACAGATGAAGTTGGCGAAAGTCAGCGCTTCGAGATCTTTCACGCCAGTCGCGGAACCCAGAGCCCAAGCCGCCTCATATTCCAGACCACCGGAGGAGTGCCAGTATTCCGGGCGGTTCTGCACGGTGTAGTGGGTTTCGTCGATCTTCGCGATCCGGCCACAGGCAATGGTACAGCCAAAGCAAGCCTGGTTGGTCTGCAGGTTCGGCTTCCCATCGGTTTTCCGCGGGGTTTCCATCGCTTCAGCCGAGATATCGCCCGCGCTTTCGAACTGCACATCGCGGCAGTTGCGGGTCGGCATCGCACCGGCTTCGTTGATCACATTCATCAGAACCTGGGTGCCATAAGTCGGCAGACCCGCGCCGGTCACGGCATTGTCTTTCAGAACTTTCTTACCAGCAGAAGTCGCTGCCATGAATTCTTTGAAGTCTTTGACC
The DNA here is from genome assembly GCA_049603835.1 of Mangrovicoccus sp. GTDB lineage: Bacteria > Pseudomonadota > Alphaproteobacteria > Rhodobacterales > Rhodobacteraceae > Mangrovicoccus. The sequence continues at coordinate 135,731 of JBMYSZ010000004.1, read as the reverse complement.
TTCACGCCACCAGTGCCGCGCACAGCCACCGCTTTCAGGTTTTTCGATCCCATAACCGCGCCCACGCCAGAACGACCCGCCGCACGGTGCAAGTCATTCACGATGCAGGAATACAGTACCTGGTTTTCGCCAGAAACACCGATCGCGGCCACATGGATCATTTCGTCCTGATGGGTGGACTTAATCCATTTATCCGTATCCCAAACCGAGGTGCCCCAGATTTCCGACGCGTCGCGGATCTGTACATCATCGTCAAAGATGGTCAGGTAAACCGGCTTCGGCGACTGGCCTTCCAAGATGACCATATCCCAGCCTGCGAATTTCAGCTCGGCGCCGATATAGCCGCCGGAATTCGAACAAGCGATGGCGCCGGTCAGCGGGCCTTTTGTGATCACAGAGTAGCGGCCGCCGGTGGAGGCACAAGTGCCGGTCAGCGGGCCTGTGGCCATAATCATTTTGTTTTCCGGGCCCAGCGGATCGATGGTCGGGGAAATTTCTTCGACCAGATATTTCGAGGCAAGGCCACGCTGGCCGAGATATTTATCGGCCCATTCCATGTTTAGCGGTTCGGTTTTGACGGTCCCTTTGGTCAGGTCAATCCGAAGGATCTTTCCAGTCCAGCCCATAAAGCTCTCCTGTCTTGTTGCTTGGCATGCGCTGCCGCAGATTAGGGCGCGCAATGGCTATCGAAACTCACCCCGCGCTTTGCGGGCGGGGCGCACTCAGTTAGGCAGGGGTGTTCGGCCCAGAGCTTTCAGCGCCCGCAGTGGTCTTGGTCGCCCAAAGCTTCATTTTGTCAAAGCCGGTCTGTTCCATATCCTGGAAGGTGATCGCATCGGTCGGGCAGGCAGAGGCACAAGCCGGGTCGCCGCCGCAAAGATCGCATTTGACCACTTTGCCGGTGGAGGCGTTGTAATTCACCGTGCCGAAGGGGCAGGCGATGGTGCAGACTTTACAGCCGACGCATGTGTCTTCGTGTACGACTTTCACGCCCATCGCATCGGTGGTGATAGCGTTTACCGGGCAGGCCTGCTGGCACCATGCTTCGTCGCATTGGGTGCAGGTATAGGGCACAAAGCGCGCATCCTCGTGGAAATCAAAAACGCGGATGCGGGATTTCGAAGGGTTAAAGACACCTTCGTTTTCGTAGCTGCAGGCCATTTCGCATTGCTTACAGCCGGTACATTTCCCTGGATCGATGACCAGTGACTTGAGCATTCAGTGTCCTCCCATAGCTGGCTCGGTCGCCCAGCCCTTGGAGCGCCGACTTGCACAAGGCGAGGCTAGACCAGGGGATTGTTTGATTTCAACTAACAGAAACGTAGTAGGCCCTGACCCAAAGGGCTTGGCTTTGTAGTCGGAATTTTGTGATTTTTTCTTTGAGAGCCGCTGGGAAAGGCTGAAAAACAACGGGATTGAGCCTTAGTCACGCTATTTCAAAGGCTTGGAGCTGAATTCCTGAGCAAATCACAGCGGCTTATCTGACGCGGTTTGGCATAATTCTTGCGGATATGGCGGTATTGCCAATTGGTCGTACTTGACCGGTTTTTCGATGCTGCAGCTGCACGATATTTTTCGCAAAAGCGTCAAAGTCTTAGTGCTGGGCAAGTCCCGGGAATCAATCAGGAATCAGAGCGTTTTTGTAGGGTAACCGGCGGATCGCGGCAATGGCAAATAGATGGTTGGATTGGCAAATTGCGATAGAGGTGATTTCATCTGAAATGAGGCTGCAAAGCCGCCCCTTTTCGGCTTACAAATCGCGGATCACCTGGCAGGGATTTCCGGCGGCAAAGACAGTCTCGGGGATCGATTTGGTCACCACGGCGCCCGCGCCAATTGTTGCGCCATCGCCAATAGTGACGCCGGGCAGAATGATCGCTCCGCCGCCGATCCAGACATTTTTTCCGATGCTCACAGGCGCTGAACTGGTGTGATAAGCGGGCAGCCCATCGCGCTGATAGATCCGCTCTTTGGCTGATAGCGGATGGGTCGTGGCATAGATCTGCACGGCGGGCCCCAGAAGAGTGCCGTCGCCGATCTCAATCTTTGCGCCATCCAAAAACACGCAGTTGAAATTCACAAACACGCCCCGGCCCAAATGGATATTGCCGCCATAATCGCAATAGAAGGGCGGTTCGATCCACAGGCCTTCTCCGCAATGGCCCAAAAGCTGCTGCAAAAGCTCTTGGCGCTTGGCGGCCTCGTCGCTTTCGCTGGTATTATACTGCCGCAACAGCGCGCGGGTGGCGTGATGCTGGGCCAAAAGCGCGTCAGAGCGGGTGTCGAAAGTCTCTTCTGCGGCGGATTTCGGGTTATCGGGCATGGGCAGCTCCGTCGCGGGGGCGTTTGAGCCGAGTTTAAGCGGACCGAGATCGCGACCGCAATCCGAGATGCGTTTCGCCATGAAAAAAGGCGCCTCTCGAAAGAGGCGCCTTAGTCACTGGCCGGAGGGGACCAATCTTATTTCAGAGCTGCCAGCTCTTTCGGCAGACGGAATGTCCAGAGCATGCCGCCTTGGTTCAGATAGTTGACTTTCTTGGCAACTTCGCCGCCCCAAAGCGGAACCGCGCCGCCCCAGCCGGACATGATCGAGACGAACTGCTCGCCATCTTGTTCCCAAGTGATCGGCTGACCAACGATGCCAGACCCGGTTTGGAAGCTCCACAGAACCTCGCCGGTTTCGTCATCCAGGGCCAGGAATTCGCCTTCGGGCGTACCGGTGAAGACCAGGCCGCCGCCGGTGGTCATGACACCCGCCCAAAGAGGCGCGCCGTTTTTATATTCCCACTTGATTTCGCCGGTCTGCGGGTCAAGCGCTTTCAGGCTGCCGATATAGTCTTCGTAGAGCGGCTTGATGGTAAAGCCAGCACCCAGATAGGCCGCGCCTTTTTTGTAGCTGATCGGCTCGTTCCAGATATCCATCCCCCATTCATTGGACGGGATGTAGAAATTGCCGGTCTTCTGGCTGAAGGCCATGGGCATCCAGTTTTTGCCACCCAAGAAGGACGGAACCGCAAAGATGGTTTCACCCTTTTTGCCATCCGCTGCGGCAGAAGGATTGCCCGGACGGTTTTCTTCGACAAAGATCGGGCGACCTGTGTCATCGATGCCTTCGGCCCAGGAGATCTCTTTTACGAAGGGATAAGCGTCGACAAAGGCGCCATCTTCGCGGTTGAGAACATAGAAAAAGCCGTTCCGGTCCGCTGTGCCATAGCGCATATTGCCATCGCGGTCGGTATAGGCGACGACTTCGTTTACACCGTCAAAGTCCCAGCCTTCGCGCGGGGTGGTTTGGAAGTGCCATTTGATTTCGCCGGTCGCCGGGTCAAGACCGATACGGCTTGCGGCGTAAAGGTTGTCGCCCCCATTGCCTTCGGTCGGCTCGCCAGCACCACGCAGATGGCTATTCCACGGAGCCGGGTTGCCCGCGCCGTAAACGATGGTGTTGGTGTCGGCATCATAAGAGCCGCCAAGCCAGGTCGCGCCACCGCCGGTTTTCCACATGTCGCCAGGCCAAGAGGCGTTAGTTTCACCGGTCACAGTGCTCGGCTCGCCATTCAGCTCGCCCATATGGCCTTCGATGGTTGGGCGTTTCCACACCAGATCGCCGGTTTCTGCGTCATAGGCGGATACCGCGCCAACAATGCCGAATTCGCCGCCGGAATTGCCAACGATGACTTTGCCGTCAACGATCATCGGCGCTGCGGTAAAGCTATAGCCGGCTTTGTAGTCTTCCATCTTCTTGCGCCAGACCACATCACCGGTCTTGCGGTCCAAAGCCACCAGGCGCGCATCCAGCGTGCCGAAATAGACATTGTCGCCATAGATCGCTGCGCCACGATTGATCACGTCACAGCAGGGCAGAATGCCTTCGGGCAGGCGGGCATCATACTGCCACAGCTCTTGGCCGGTTTTCACGTCAATCGCGAACATGCGCGAATAGGAGCCGGTCACATACATCACGCCATCATAAACGATGGGCTGCGCTTCCTGACCGCGCTGCTTTTCACCACCCAGGGAGAAAGCCCAAGCGGGAACCAGGTTTTTCACATTGTCTTTGTTCAGAGTGTCCAGCGGGCTATAGCGCTGAAGATCACGGCCCATACCATTGGTCACAACCTGGCTGGTCATGGTTTGGTCGTTGGCCACATCCTCTTCGGTGACAGAGGCTACGGCGCCGGTGGCTGCAATGATGGCTGCCGAGGCCGCAAGGATAAAGCGGTTCATGGGGGTCCTCCCTCGTTCCCTTATGCTTTTGATTGCGTCCCCTCCCAGAGTCGCAACGCATGCCCCATCACATCCTCAAAAAATAAAGCGGCGGGAATTGCACCATGGTCGTAACGGGTCTTGGGCGACCAATGGTTAATGTTTTGTAGACTGTATCTAGGGAGGGGATTTTGCGAAAATTCTGGCTGAGCATAGCGCTTTGCGGCGCGGGATTTGGGGCCAAGGCCGATCTGCCAGATGGGCGGTATGTGGTGCATCTGACAACCCAATCCGAAGCGGAGATTTCCGTTGCGGATATAGAGGTCGCGCAAGGCGCCTATTCGCTGGCTTGGCGAGAGGAGAAATTCGAAGATGCCTTTCTCTCTATGCGGCCATTTCGGTGCCTGTTCGAGCCCGAAGTAACCCTGTGTCGTGTGGAATACCCTTATGAAAATAAAAGGGAAATATCAGGAGGTAGCTTCACGGATCTGGAATATGATCTGCTTTTTGTTTGGAAGGCACCGGGAACATATGGCATCGATTTATGGAATGGCTGGTATTTCCAATTAACGCCTGAGGGGGCAGGGCTTTACGGGGCGTTGCAGGAATTGGATCTAGGCCTTTTGGCGGTTCCGCCAGAGCCGGGAAATCTGCGCCCCATCAAGGCCAAGGATTTGCATCCCGCCGAGGCAGACGGCCATTGGATCACCGGGCTCAAAATAACGCCGCAATAGTCCCAGATCTCGATCTACGACTTTGGTCCAATGAGGGGCTTGGGCGAAGCTGCGGCAAAGCGCGCAAAATTCAGTGGTCAATTTGGGGTGTCCTAATAAAAGTTGAGGCTCGGGAAGTTTTTCCCCGAGCCCCAGCTCAGACGTCAACCACTGAAGCCGTGCCCAAATCATATTGGACACGCTAGTACAATAGACGATTCGCTGCGCTGCGGCACGGAGGAAATCCAGAGCTTGTGAGATTTCCCAATTGCCGCTAGCGCGCTGCCTGTTATTCAGCCGCCAAAGTTTCAAGATAGGCCAAGATGAAATCTTGAACCACCGGGTCTTCGATCCCCACATGGCGCATTCTTGTGCCGGGCATGAAGCCGTCATTATCCTCTAGCCAAGCGCGCAGGGCGGCTTTGGTCCAGACAATGCCAGAGCCTTGCAGCGCCTCGGAATACTCGTAATCCGGATAGCTGCCCGCGACGCGTCCCACCACACCTTCGAGCGGCGGACCATAAGAGACATCAACCGGGTCTGTGGCGTGACAGCGGCGGCATTCAGCCTCAAACAGGGTCTGTCCAGCGGTGATTTTCACCTTTTGGAACAGCTCGGTTTCTGTCAGGTCCTCGGCCATAGCCGATCCGGCGGCCAGGCTTAGGGCGAGGCTCAGAGCAAGAGATATACGGGTCATTGGAGCGATCCTCCTGGCGGTTTAAATCTGCTCTAGTGCTATCGCTTTCCGCAAATCTAGCGCCTGATCCAGGTCAAGACATGCCTTGTGCTTTGGTCGTAGCTGGCGGCTAAGACGCAGTGCTGGTCTACGACTTTCGCCCCAATAGGGGGGCGGTGCGGCGCGCTTAGCCTTTGCGCCGCACCATGCCGCGCGCGGGGTCATAGCCCCAAATTGCGGCAGCGCTGAAGACCGCGAAAGCCAGCAGCGTCCAGAGCAGCGCCCAGCCATTAAACTGCAGATAAAGCGCGAAGCGGATCAGCTCCACCGCGTGGGAAAACGGGTTCACCGCGCAGATATCGCGCAACAGCGTAGAGCTCTCGGCCATGCGCCAGAGGGGATAAAGTGCGGTAGACATGAAGAACGTGGGGAAAATCACGAAATTCATCACACCGGCAAAGTTTTCAAGCTGTTTGACCAGGCTCGACAGGGCCAGGCCTAGCGCGCCCAGCATGAGGCCCGAGACCAACAATGCGGGCAGGACGGCAAGATAGCCTAAAGCCGGGGTGGTGATGCCGAAAAGTGCGGCCACCGCCAAGAAGGCATAAACCTGGATGATTGAGATCATCGTTCCGGCCAGCAATTTGGCGAAAAGCAGCCACCAGCGCGGCAAAGGCGCAGTGAGCAAGAGCCGCATAGAGCCCATTTCCCGATCATAGACCAGGCTGAGCGAGGATTGCATGCCGTTAAACAGCAAAACCATGCCGCAGAGGCCAGGGATGATATAGGTTTCGTAGGTGATATATGTCTCATATGGCGGGATGATCGACAGGCCCAAAGCCGCGCGAAACCCCGCTGCAAAGACCAAAAGCCAGACCAGCGGACGTACCAGCGCGGAAAAGAGCCGCGCGCGTTGATGCCAAAAGCGCAGAGCTTCGCGCCAGGCGATGGCGGTCAGCGCCGTTAGAAAGGCGCGGGGGGCGAGGCCGGGCGGCGGTGCGGGAGCTTTTTCAGTCATGCGGCTTTAGGGGCTGTGAGCTGCAAAAAGACATCGCGCAGAGCGGCGCCTTGGGTGATGTCTTGGGCCGAGCCTTGGCGCAGGATCTTGCCCTGATGCAGAATGACCACCTGGTCAGTGTCAGCAATTTCGTCGGTCAAATGGGTCGCCCAAAGCACGGTCAGCCCTGTTTCTTGCGTCAGGCGATGCACATGCTCGGTGATCGAGGCGCGGCTCGCGGCATCCAGGCCCACGGTTGGCTCATCGAGAAGTAGGAGCTGCGGGCGGTGAAGCAGAGCCCGCGCGATTTCCAGCCTGCGCCTGTGGCCACCATTGAGATCGCGGGTCTTGGCCTGTGCCCTATCTGTGATCGCCAGGAGACTCATCACCTCTTGGCTACGGGAGCGGGCCTCAGCGCCGCTCAGCCCATGGAGCGCCGCGAAATAGCCAAGATTTTGCGCAACAGTTAGATCCAGATCCAGCGTGGTTTGCTGAAACACTACCCCCATCCGGGCCAAGGCTTCGCGCGGCTCTGTGGCCAGATCATAGCTGCCAATTTCGATCCGCCCCTCGGCAGAGGTATAAAGCCGGGTCAGCAGGTTAAACAGCGTCGATTTCCCCGCGCCATTGGGGCCAAGCAGGGCGCAAAACTGCCCCTTTGGCACGGCAAAGCTTACCCCATCTAGCGCGCGTTTGGCGCCGAAGGCAAAGCCTAGATCGGTGATGGCAAGGCTCATCCTGTCTCCCTAGCTGCTGCCCCTCTGGCGGGGGCATGCAGTCATAGCTTTGCGCATTCCGCAAAGGGCGTCAATCGCGCCGTTATTCGGTTGGGCGATAGGCGGCGCCCCAGGGGAAGCGGCCAACTTTGACGGTCTTAAAAGGCTTGCGCTTGGCCACATCGATCACGGTCACATCGCCCGACACACCATTGGTGGTGAAAAGCAGGGATTTATCGCCGTTGAAGGCCATATGCCAAACCCGACGGCCCACCAGCAGGTAATCCTCCACCTCGAAAGTTTCGGCATTGACCACCGCCACATGATTGGCCGGGCCAAGAGCGATAAAGACGGTCTTTTCATCCTCGGTGAATTCAAACCCCACCGGCTGAACCCGATCCGGGTGAACCCCATCAATGGCAAAGCGGATCTTGCCCAACTCGGCTTGGGTCTCGCGATCAAAAATCGTCACAGTGCCGCCAATCTCGGAGCTGACCCAAAGCTGGCCATTTTGGGTGAATTCCGCATGGCGCGGGCGGCTGTCGACCAGGCTATTGGCAAAGATCGTGCGGCTTTCCGTGTCGATCCAATGGGCCATATTGGTGGTCTCGGAAGTTGTGATCACAACCTTGCCATCAGGGCTTACGGCCATGCCTTCGGGCTCGATCCCCACATTGATCTGGGCCACAACCTTGCGGCTTTCGGTATCAACCACCGTGGTCACTGCATCGTCTTCGTTGGCGATATAGAGATGCCGGTCATTGGGATGCAGCACGAATTGCTCGGGGTCTTCGCCAGAGGGCAGCTCATGCAGGACTTTGCCGGTCTCGGGGTCCATCACCTGCACCGTATCGCTGTCAGACGCGCAGATATAAAGACGGCTGTAATCCTGGCTAAAGGTGATGCCGCGGGGGCGCTCGCCGGTTTCGATGGTGCGGATGACCTCTAGAGTTTCCGCATCAATCACGCTCAGCGTGTCGTCTTTTTCGTTGGAAACCCAAATCTCGCCCCCGGCAAAAGCGGGACCAGAGAGGATCAGGGCAAGAGCGGTTAGCATACGCATGGCAGGTCTCATTCGTTAAAGGCAGTACAGGAAGAATCGGGCTGATCGAGCCCCAGCGTGTCGAGCTCATTGCCTTGGTGCAAAAAGTCCTCCATCGGTGCCATGGCGACAGCAGCGTCAGAGGTGACCAGGGGGATGGGCTGACGGAGCTGGCCATTCCAGGCCCGGAAAGACAGGGGGCGGCCCTTGAACCCGGCCAAGGCGAATTGGTCGCCCAGCATATAGGCGCGCAGCACGGCCGGATCGGCAGAGCCCGTGCGAGTCACCGCTTCTCCAATCGCCCGTAGCGCAGCCCAGGCGCCATAATCGCCCGCTTGCATGGGCCGGCCATGCTGATCGGTAAAGCGGCTTTGCAACTGCGCGGCGCCCCATTGCTCGACAACCCGGCTCCAGGCGACGGGGCTAAGCCCGGTGGAGCCCGCAACCGGCCGCGCCGACCAGGTGTTATAAGGTATATAGCGGGCGTAATCGCCGACCTCATCCGCCACGAGCAGAATATCATGGCTGCGCAGATTTTGCGTGAAGAGCGGCAGCTCTGCCCCGGCAGAGCGGCGCATATCCGCGTCAAAGCTCCAATCCTCGCGGTCGCGCAGATTAAGCCGGAACTTTTTGCTCGACTGTTCTAGCGCTGCGGCAAAGGCCTGATCCCCTGGACGCGGCCCAGCGATAAGTGCCAGATTTGCCCAGCGTTTTTGCGCCAAGAACTGGATCAGCGCATCCGCCAGCATGGCCCGGCTTGGCGTGGTGTGAAACAGATTGGCCCGGCAGCCCCCATCGCGCAGCTCATTTTCGGCGGCGGTCGCATTAAAGAGCAAAGCCCCCGCCGCTTCTGGAAGATCGGCAATGGCTTGCATCTCGGCGGCGCTGGCATCGATGACCAAAAGCCGGCTTTGTGCCAGGCTGTCTTTGGCGGCAGCGATCAAATCCCCGCCAATTTCCACATCCGTCACGCTGAGCCTGTAATTCTGGCCCATGAATTGGCCGGTTGTGGCATTATCGGCGAGCCCCAGCTGCGCGCCCGCCAGGCCCAGATCTTCGGGGCGGGCATCCAAATTGGATAAAACCTTTGGCGGCTCGGTCAACTGACGCAGATAGACGGTCTCTATCTCAAGCGCATACGCGGGCAACGCCCAAAGCGCCGCCCCCAAAAGGGTCATGAACCGGTTCATATATCTCCTCCCAGAGTTGGCTTAGCGATAGCAAACCGGGTGAAACTGCACGTCTAGGACCATGGTCGTACAAGACGTTTTGCCAATCGCCGCTGGGCCAAAGGTCGAATAGGCGGCACTGCAGTGCAGCATTAGGTTGCGCTCTATGAGAGGCCGAAACCGCCCGAAACCTAGGAGGACACCCAATGGATTTTCGTTCCCTATTGCCGTTGAGCGCCGCGGCGCTTTTGGCTTGCACAAGCCTGGCTCTTGCCCATGGCGATGTTGCCCCGCAGCCTGTTAACACTGATGCTCTGCCCGATCTCGAAGACCCTGATGATTGGCTGATCGAAAATCCCTATCGCGATATGGGCGATGATGTGTGGAGCGCGGCGATTGAAATCGGCTCTTCCGGCTATAACCAGAACTGCGCGCGCTGCCACGGGCTTGAGGTGATCTCGGGCGGCCTGGCGCCAGATCTGCGTTTCTTGGAAGCCGAAGAATATGGCGATGAATGGTATGTAGAGCGGTTCCAGGTGGGCTATACTCAAAACGGGATCACCAAAATGCCGGCATTTGGCGAATTGTTGGGCCAGAAAGCCGCTTGGGCGATCCGGACTTATATCGAAACCCGCCCGGATGACGAAATGGTCACCGAATTCACCCCGCAGCTGATGGATATCAAAAATGCGCTGGAAGATGGCTCTGCCGATGTCGCAGCGGCCACAGCAGAGCTGATGGAAATCGCGGGCGAAATCGAAACTCTGTCGGGCGCACCAGTTGCTGATAGCGTCGCGCGCAAAGCTGGCTTGGCGCTAGAGGCGGATCCAAGCGACACCAAAGGCGCGATCGAGATCCTGACGGTTGGTCTGTCGGCGGCTCATTAAAGCGTAACGCTTTTAGCGATTGCTGGACGCTGGGCCGGGTTATAGGCTCGCCCTCTGGGTGCTGCCGTAATCCGGTGGCACCCTTTTGCTTTTGGGAGGAAAGCAGATGAAAGCGATTTTTACCGGGCTTGGCTTTGCGCTGGCGGTTGCGGGAATGGCCTCGGCTCAGGGGCAGCCACGATGCGCTGATTATGTCCCGCAGCCTAAGCCGCAAAATGCCAGCCGTGATATTGTGGGCCAGGATCTGGACCAGATCATCGACCGCGGCTTTATCACTTTCGCGGTCTATGAGGATTTCGCGCCTTGGTCTTGGGAAGAGAAGGGCAAACCGCGCGGGGTAGATATCGAGATCGGCCGGATCATCGCCGAAGATCTGGGGGTAGAGCCGCGCTTCAATTTCGTCGCCGCCGGAGAAAATCTGGATGCGGATCTGCGCAATAATATCTGGAAAGGCCCGATTGTAGGCGGAGCGGTCAGCAATATCATGCTGCATGTCCCTTATGACAGCAATTTCATCTGCAGGGTGGAGCAGGTGGTTTTTACCGGCCAAGCCTATTCCGAGGCGATCGCTATTGCCTATGATGAGGCGGCCTTCCCCGAAGAAAAGCCTGTGCCGGCCTATTTCCGCTTTGACACGGTCGGGGTGGAAAATGACTCCATTTCCGATTTCTACCTCACTTCGATGATGGGCGGGGCGATGGTGCAGAATATGACCCGCTATCCCAGCACCCTGGCCGCGATGGATGGTATGGCGGCGGGCGAAGTGCGCGCAGTGATGGGCCCGCGCGGCGAGCTTGATTATGGGCTGCGCGAGGGGCTGGGCGTGCATCAGCCGCCGCTTGTGGGTTTTGGGGTTGGCAAATGGACCCTAGGGATCGCGGTGCATTTCGCCTATCGCGGGCTCAGCTATGCGGCGGATGACGCGGTGCGCTATGCCCTGGAAGATGGGAGGATCGAAGCGATCTTTGCCGATTACGGGCTCACCTTTCAGCCGCCGGAACGCTAGGGCACGGGGCAGGGGCAGGGGGCTTACTCCGCTGGCAGCGCTCCGGTTAGCCCTGCCGCCTGGCGCTCTTTGCGTTTGGCGGCCAAGACCAGGGGCACGCATTGCTTGGGATCATCATGGATTGTCACGCAATCGAGGCAGCCAAAGCATTCGGAATACGCCACTTTGCCGGTTTTCTCGATGGCACCATAACGGCATTTGACCCGGCAGAGCTGGCACGGACTACCACAATCGCCTCGGCGCGGGATCCATGAGTTCAAGCGCAGCGCGCCGCCGATGGCCATGAGCGCGCCCAGGGGGCAGAGATAGCGGCAAAAGCCTTTAAAGAGGAAAAGCCCCAGCACCAACCAAAAGCCCGCATAAAGCACATAGGGCCAGCTGCGGATGAAATAGACGGTGATCGCGGTTTTGAATGGCTCCACCTCGGCGGCTTTGTCGATATGCTGCGGCGCCCAGATTGCTACGGCGATAAGGCTGGCCAATACGCCATATTTCAAGAGCTTAAGCCGCGCATCCCAGATGGCGGAGGGCTCGATCTGCGGCAAGCGCAGGGCGCGCCCAAGATGGTCGGCGAATTCTTGCAGCGCGCCAAAGGGGCAAAGCCAGCCGCAAAAGAGCCCGCGCCCCCAAAGGAAAAAGCCCAGGATTGTCGCCGCCCAAATGGCCAGGCTGAAGGGATCATAAAGCAGGAAGGCAAAACTGCCGCCGGTTAGTGCGGTATTGAGCACCGCCAGCGGTGTAACGATCGACAGCTGACCTTGCCCCCACCAGCCCACAAAGCCGAGCATGAGCGCCAGCACCCCGGCGCGGATCAGCGGCAAGCGCGGATGGCGAGCCAAGGGGCGTAGGCCAAAGATCAGTGCCGCAAGCCCGACCAGCAGCCCCGCGCCCAGCACAATCATATCCGTCTGGCGATTGCGCAGCGCCTCTAGCCAAGGCGGGACCTGTTCGATTTGGCCGGGGCGTGTGAAGAAACGTTCAGGCGTGCTGTGCTGTAGCGTAAAGCTCTGACTGCCGATTTCGGGCTGAAACATGCCATGTTCGCGTAGCGCTTCGACATTCAGGGTCCACTCACGGGTCGGATCAAATCCCAACCGCCGATCCGTGCGCAGTATCATGGCAGTGCCATCTTGCAACTGCCAAGGCAGATCTTCGGACAGCTCCACATAAAGATCCGCATCGCGCAGCGCCACAGGCAGCCCATCTTGCACGGCCCCCAGCAAATCGGGCGCGGTATTGCGGACAAAATCCGGCGAGACGAGCCCATGGCGCCCAGCATCGATGACCAAAAGTGGCTCATCCTCCGGGGAGATTTTCGTGAAACGTTGTAGATCGGCGAGGCTGTCTTCGGATAAGGCGGCACGGGCCAGGCTTGGCGGGCCAAGATCCAGCAGGTAGAGATCGAGATAAAGCCCCTCGGGGTCGTCGCGCGCCTCTGGGTCGTCATCTTCCCAGATCGTTCCGGCAAAGGCGGCATCGGCCTGGGCATTGGTCACTGTCAGGCGTCCGACCAGGCCTTGCTCTAGCATCTGATCCCAGCTGAGCGGTTCGTCATAGCTTAGATCCGGCGCGGCGGGTGGGCCGGCGCTGATGCCTTGCATCTTTTCGCGGGCCACGGCCAATGTTGCCGCCAGCAGGCTTTCATGGGCGATGCGCACGCTTGCCGTGGCTTTGGTGACCCCATCAAGATAGGTCAGCTGCCCGGCCCCCGCATCGCCATAAGGTGTGCCAACCACGATGGGCGTGTTGATGGAAAGCCCGCGATATTGCTCAAAGAACTGGTGAAACGGAGCTTCGCCCAGGCCCGACACAAAGATCGGTTCATTATGCTCTAATAGCCGCACATCCAGAAACCTGCCCTCTAGATCCAGCACCACTAAAATATTGATCGGGGCGCCGGAAAAGCCCGGCAAAGGGGCGAGCGGCGCGGTTTGCAGCACATACCCCGCCTCGGCCCCGCCGGAATTCAGCAGGCTATAGACGCCATTGTCATTTACCGCCTCCCCCAGGGAAAAGGGCGGCAGGATATAATCGGCCACCCTTTCCGCAGGCAGGCTATCATAGGCCCGCAGCGGAGCGGAAAACAGGCAAAGCGCCAGACATAGAAGGGTCAGAACACGGGTCAACATGGGCGCAAGCTACGGCAGGCTGACCTATGGGCTATATTCGACCTTAGTGGCGAGAGGACACAAATTTTCGCGATTTTGCAGGGCCGCGCCGGGGGCGAAATAAACTGTGAAGTAAACTTTGGCCGGGCTTCTCCAAATCCAAGAAATTGGCGGCCACAGTTCCTATATATAGATTATGGGCGGAACTGAATTCTGTGAATCTTCTGGGTTTTGGAACGATTTGGCAAAAAAGAGTCCCAAAACTATTGTCTTTTGTGACTAGGTCACAGAGAGGATTTAAGGCTTCTGTTACCGCCAATGGGAAACAGAATGTGGAGAGCTGCTATGACTGCAAATATCGGTAAAATTGATCGTCTGGCCCGTTTGGTTCTGGGCGTTGTCCTGATCATTTTGGCTGCAACGGGAACTGTGTCTGGCGTTGCCATGATCGCTGCTTTGGTGGTGGGCATCGTGATGATCGCGACCGCTGGCATGCGCTTTTGCCTGCTCTACCGCCTGCTGGGGGTAAACACTTGCCAGCTTTAAGGTCCCGAAAGTTTTAGAGGAGGACTTATATGACCTATCCCGTCAATATGTCGGTGAAACCCGAGGTGAAGACCTTCTTCGACCCGGCGACTTGGACCTTCACCCATGTGGTGAAGGACCCGGCATCTAATGCCTGTGCGATTGTCGATAGCGTGATGGATATCGACTATGCCGCTGGGCGGATCACCTATGACAATGCTGACGAAGTGATTGCCTATGTTCAGGAAAATGGCCTGAACGTTGAATGGCTGCTGGAAACTCATGTGCATGCAGACCATCTTTCGGCGGCGCCCTATATCCAGCAAAAGCTGGGCGGCAAAATCGGCATCGGCGAAAATATCACCGTGGTGCAGGACACATTCGGCAAGGTCTTTAATGAAGGCACCGAATTCCAGCGCGATGGCAGCCAGTTTGATGCGCTATTCACCGATGGCGATACCTTCATGATCGGTGAGATGCAGGGCTTTGCGATGCATACGCCTGGCCATACTCCGGCTTGCATGGTGCATGTGATCGGCGATGCGGCTTTTGTGGGTGATACGCTATTCATGCCTGATGGCGGTTCGGCGCGGGCGGATTTCCCCGGCGGCTGCGCGGGCGAGCTTTATGACTCGATCCAAAAAGTGCTGGCCCTGCCCGATGAGATGCGCCTGTTCATGTGTCATGATTATGGCCCGAATGGCCGCGATATCGAATTCCTGACCAATGTCGGCGACGAGAAAAAGCACAATATCCATGTGGGCGAAGGCAAAACCCGCGAGGATTTCATCAAATTCCGCACCGAGCGGGATGCGCAGCTGGATATGCCCAAGCTGATCATTCCGTCTTTGCAGGTGAATATGCGCGCCGGCCAAGTGCCCACGGATAAAGATGGCCGCCAGATGCTAAAAGTGCCGGTTAACGGTCTGTAACAGAATATAAATTTATGAATGGAGGGCGCAGGAATAAGCGCCCCTATTCCTGTTGGATGCGAGGAGACTCCAATGAAAGACGCGCGTAAAATCACGCCTGAATTGACTGTAAGTCCGCAAATCGCTGTGGAGGATTTGCAAGCCATTGCTGATGCGGGCTTTCGCTCGATCATCTGTAACCGGCCCGATGGGGAAGGGGCGGATCAGCCCAGCTTTGACGAAATCGCGACGAAAGCGCGAGAGCTGGGGCTAGAGCCGATCTATCAACCGGTTGTGTCCGGCAAGGTCAGCGATGAGGATGCCGAAAGCTTTGGCCAAGTGATGATGCAGGCGCCGAAGCCGGCCTTTGCCTATTGCCGTACTGGCACGCGCTGTTCGATTTTGTGGTCGCTCAACTCGGCCAAGACCCTGCCAGTGTCCGAGATTTTGGAGAAAACCAAAGCCGCCGGGTATGATATGGCGGGGGTTGTGCGCCGGATCGCCAATGGCGGCAAAACCCCGACGGATACGGGCGATGCCAGTTTCGATGTGGTGATTGTCGGCGCGGGTGCGGCAGGGATTTCCGTGGCGTCTTCTTTGCGGGCGCGACTTGGGGATTTGGACATTGCGCTGATTGATCCTGCGGATATCCACTACTACCAGCCTGGCTGGACCATGGTGGGGGGCGGGATTTTTCAGGCCTCGCAAACCGCTAAGACGATGGGCAGTCTGATCCCGTCGGATGTGCATTGGATCAAAAGCCTGGTCGTTGGGTTTGAGCCGCAGGATAATGCCGTGCTGCTCGATGGCTGCCGTGTGGTGAAGTACAAGCGTCTGATCGTCTGCCCTGGGTTGAAGCTCGACTGGCAGAAAGTCGATGGCCTGGTGGAGACGCTCGGCAAAAACGGTGTGACCTCGAATTACCGCTATGACCTGGCGCCCTATACTTGGCAGTTGGTGCAGGGGTTGAAAGAAGGTCGCGCGCTCTTTACCCAGCCGCCCATGCCGATCAAATGCGCCGGGGCCCCGCAGAAAGCGCTCTATCTTTCGGGCGATTACTGGCATCGCACCGGGCGGCTGCGCAATGTCGATATTCAATTCATGAATGCGGGCGGTGTGCTTTTCGGGGTGAAAGATTACGTTCCGGCGCTGATGGAATATGTGAATAAATACAGCGCGGATCTGAATTTCTTCCATAACCTTGTGGCGATTGATGGGCCGGGTAAGACCGCAACCTTTGAGGTCAAAAAGCCCGATGAAGAGGTGCAGACCGTCACTACCGAATTCGATATGATCCATGTCTGTCCGCCTCAGACCGCGCCGGATTTCATCCGCGTGTCGCCGCTGGCGGATGCGGCAGGGTGGGTCGATGTGGATCCGGCAACGCTGCGCCATAAAAGCTATGACAATATCTGGTCCCTGGGCGATGTAATGAATGCGCCGAATGCCAAAACCGCGGCCGCCGCGCGGAAACAAGCGCCGGTCGTGGCCGCAAATGTGGCGGCGGATATTTTGGGCAGCTCGCCGGTGGGGATCTATGATGGCTATGGGTCTTGTCCGCTGACGGTGGAGCGCGGCAAAATCGTACTGGCCGAGTTTGGCTATGGTGGTGCGCTGAAACCATCTTTCCCGAAATGGTTCATCGATGGCACGAAACCGACCCGTGCGGCTTGGTGGCTGAAAGAGCAGATCCTGCCGCCGATCTATTGGTGGGCTATGCTGCGCGGCAAGGAATGGATGGCTAAACCCGAAGCAGTGAAAGCCGACTGACGATTGTGCATATGCCCCGGCCTTGAGCCGGGGCCTCTTCCTTTTGATCTTGGACCAAAGCAATGCCCCCAAGCCTAAAGCGTTATTTCCCGATCCTCGACTGGGGTCAGAGCTATACCAAAGACACGCTCACCAATGATTTGGTGGCGGCGGTGATCGTGACGATCATGCTGATCCCGCAATCTCTGGCCTATTCTCTCCTGGCGGGTTTGCCGCCCGAGATTGGGCTTTACGCCTCTGTCCTGCCGCTGATCGTCTATGGCATATTCGGCACCTCGCGGGCCTTGGCAGTGGGGCCGGTGGCGGTGGTCTCGCTGCTCACAGCTGCGGCGGTGGGCAATCTTGGCCTGACAGATCCGGCGCAGATGGTTGCGGCGGCGATTATCCTGGCCTTCCTGTCGGGCATTGTTTTGTTGGTCTTGGGCCTGTTTCAGCTGGGCTTTCTGGCCAATTTTCTGAGCCATCCGGTGATTGCGGGCTTTATCACCGCTTCGGGAATTCTTATCGCCTTTAGCCAGCTCAAACATATCCTGGGCATCAAAACTTCGGGCCATAATCTGACCGAGTTGGTCACCGAACTCATCCATGGACTGCCCGACACGAATTTCTGGACCCTTGGCATCGGTGTTTTCGGCGTTGGCTTTCTCTATTGGTCCCGCTCCGGGCTGAAGCCATTGCTGATGAAGGCCGGGCTATCGGCGAAAATGGCCGGGATCTTTGCCAAGACCGGGCCGGTGCTCGCGGTTATCGCCACCACGCTTTTCGTCTGGGTATTCCGCCTCGACCAAGCCGGGGTGGCCATTGTGGGCGATATCCCGCGCGGTTTTCCAAGCCTCGGTATTCCCGCCTTTGATTGGGAAATCTGGAGCCAGCTTTTGCCCGCCGCGATCATGATTTCCGTTATCGGCTTTGTAGAATCCGTTTCAGTGGCGCAAACCTTTGCGGCGCGCCGGCGCCAACGGATCGATCCGAACCAGGAACTGATTGCCCTTGGCGCGTCTAACCTCTCGGCTTCGGTCGCGGGGGGCTTGCCGGTCACCGGGGGCTTTTCCCGCTCGGTGGTCAATTTCGATGCGGGTGCCGAAACGCCGGCCGCGGGCGCCTTCACGGCGGTTGGCATCGGCCTGGCCGTTCTTTTCCTTACGCCGCTGATCTATTTCCTACCCAAAGCGACACTTGCGGCCACGATCATCGTCGCGGTCATGTCGCTGGTGGATTTTTCGATCCTGAAAAAAACTTGGAATTACGCTTTCGCGGATTTCGCCTCTGTTGCGGCGACGATCATGGTGACCCTGGGGTTCGGGGTGGAGGCAGGCGTGTCGGTCGGCGTGGCGGTTTCCATCGGGCTGTTCCTGTTTAAAACCGCGCGGCCCCATGTGGCCGAGGTCGGCCTGGTCCCCGGCACGGAGCATTTCCGCAATATTCGCCGTCATGAGGTGGGGGTTGATCGCCATGTGGTGACCATCCGCATCGATGAAAGCCTGTATTTTGCGAATGCCCGCTATCTCGAAGACTATATCTATGACCGGGTGGTCTGTGACGAGCCGATCCATCATGTGATCCTTATGTGCTCGGCCGTCAATGAGGTCGATCTAAGTGCACTGGAAAGCCTGGAGGCAATCAATCACCGGCTGAAGGAAATGGGCATCACCTTGCATCTCAGCGAAGTCAAAGGCCCGGTGATGGACCGTCTCAAACGCACGCATTTCTTGGAAGAGCTCACCGGCGATGTGCATCTATCGCAATTTGCAGCGATCCAGTCTATCTGCTCACCAGCCTCTCAGGCGGCGCAGTGACCGGTCGCCGGGTGATTTAAAGATAGCCGTCGGAGCGAAAACTAAGCTCTGTGGATTTGCCGATGATCAAGTGATCATGCAGGGTGATCCCAAGCGCTTCGGCGGCATCCCGAATTTTATTGGTCATCACGATATCGGAGTCCGAGGGTGTCGGGTCACCGGAAGGGTGATTATGCACCAAAATCAGCGCCGAAGCATTCAGCTCTAGCGCCCGTTTGACCACCTCGCGCGGATAGACAGGCACATGATCAACCGTGCCTTTGGCCTGTTCTTCATCAGCGATCAGCACATTCTTTCTGTCCAGATAGAGTACGCGAAACTGCTCCGTTTCCAGATGGCTCATGGTGGTGTGGCAGTAATCCAGAACCGCATCCCAAGAACTGATCACATGTTTTTGCATGATCTTGGAGCGGGCCAGTCGATGGCTGGCGGCTTCGACGACCTTGAGTTCCAGGACCACCGCGTCGCCCACGCCGCGCACTTGCATCAGCCGCTCTTTAGGGGCGGAAAGCACCCGTGCGAAATCGCCGAAAGTGTCCATCAGCCGCCGCGCCACAGGTTTCACATCACAGCGTGGAATCGCGCGGAACAAAAGCAGTTCCAGCATTTCATAATCAGGCATTGCCGCCGCGCCGCTTTCCATAAAGCGTTCGCGCAGACGTTGGCGGTGATCCTTGATATAGGAGGGAAGTCGACCTTTCGGGCCGGTATAAATGACCTCTTGCCCTTCAAAGAGCGGTAAAAAAGGTTCTCGGAAATACGGGTCATCATTCATATCTCTGATGTCCCGTAGTCGGCTAAATTTTAAGTTAAATTGTGGGGCGCGAGGCCCCACAATTTTCGTTTGGTAATGAAGTTAGCTCTTCATATTGTCCCAGAAATTTTTGACCTTATCGAAGAAATTCGAGGATTCGGGATTGTTATTGGTCGATTCTCGCTCGAATTCCCGCAGCAGCTCTTTCTGCTTGCCAGTGAGGTTCACCGGGGTTTCCACCGCAAGTTCAATGAACATATCGCCAGCAGGTCCACCACGCAGGGCGGGCATACCTTTGCCACGTAATCGCATTTGACGGCCCGACTGGCTGCCATTGGGGATTTTGACCCGGCTGCGGCCGCCATCAATGGTCGGGACTTCGATATCGCCGCCAAGCGCCGCTGTTGTCATGCCCACGGGGACGCGGCAATAAAGCTGCGTGCCGTCGCGCAGAAACAGCGGATGTTCCTCAACCTCTATAAAGATATAAAGATCACCGGTCGGACCGCCGCGCAGCCCAGCTTCACCTTCGCCGGCAAGCCGGATGCGGGTGCCGGTTTCAACACCTGCTGGGATATTGACCGACAGGCTGCGTTCTTTCTGAACTCGGCCTTGGCCGCCACAGCTGCCGCAAGGGTTTTTGATGATCTGGCCTAAGCCGCCACAGGTCGGGCAAGTCCGCTCAACCGTGAAAAAGCCCTGTTGTGCCCGGACCTTACCCATGCCGGAACAGGTGGGGCAGGTAACAGGCTCCGCACCGCCTTCGGCACCAGTACCATTACAGACGCCACAGGCGACAGCAGTGGGAACGGTGATGGTTTTTTGCAAGCCGCGGAAAGCGTCTTCGAGGGTCACGGTCAGGTTATAGCGCAGATCCGCCCCGCGAGAGGCGCGTTGCCGACCGCCGCCACCGCCACGCTGGCCGCCCATCATATCGCCAAACAGATCGTCAAAAACATCCGAGAAGGCAGAGGCGAAATCGCCCTGACCCGGACCAGGCCCGCGACGTGCGCCAGCGCCCGCCGATGCGCCAGTGCCGCCCTCAAAAGCGGCATGACCAAAGCGATCATAGGCCGCCTTTTTGTCTGGATCCTTCAGGATATCATAGGCTTCGTTGATCTCTTTGAACTGAGCCTCGGCATCGGGGTTATCCGAATTTCGGTCAGGATGCAGCTCTTTCGCTTTTTTGCGGTAAGCCTTTTTCAATTCGTCAGCCGAGGCTGAGCGCGAGACCTCCAGCAGGTCGTAATAGTCTTTCTTAGCCATAAGGGTAGGCCCCTTCATCAAACAAGACGACCGGCCCGATCAAAGTCGAGCCGGTCAGATCAAAGGGACGCCCGATTATGAGCGCTTGTCGTCGCCCAAATCTTCGAAATCGGCGTCAACGATATCCTCATCCATGTCACGTTGGTTCTCTGGATCGATATCGGCGGGCTCTTCGCCTGCTTCTTCTTGCTGCGCCTTGTAGATCGCTTCGCCCAGCTTCATGGACGCTTCGGTGACATTTTGAATGCCAGATTTGATCTTGGCGGCGTCGCCATTTTCCAGCACGTCTTCCAAAGCAGAGATCGCCAGTTCGATCGCTTCGACAGTGGTCGGGTCGACCTTGTCTTTGTGATCTTCCAAGGCTTTCTGGGTCGAATGGATCAAGCTTTCCGCCTGGTTTTTCGCTTCGACCAGATCTTTGCGCTCTTTATCCGCTTCGGCATTGGCTTCGGCGTCGCGAACCATTTGATCGATCTCGTCATCGGACAGGCCGCCCGAGGCTTGGATGGTGATCTTCTGTTCTTTGCCGGTGCCTTTGTCCTTCGCGGTCACATGCACGATGCCATTGGCGTCGATGTCAAAGATGACCTCGATCTGCGGCATGCCGCGCGGCGCGGGCGGGATGTTCTCAAGATTGAACTGACCCAGCATTTTGTTGTCAGCCGCCATCTCGCGCTCACCCTGGAAAACCCGGATGGTCACAGCATTTTGGTTGTCTTCGGCAGTGGAGAAGATCTGCGATTTCTTGGTCGGGATGGTGGTGTTGCGGTCGATCAGACGGGTGAACACACCGCCCAGGGTTTCAATCCCCAGAGACAGCGGGGTCACGTCCAGCAGAACCACATCCTTGACGTCGCCCTGCAGAACACCGGCCTGGATTGCGGCGCCCATGGCCACAACTTCATCCGGGTTCACGCCTTTATGGGGCTCTTTGCCAAAGAATTTGGTCACTTCTTCATGGACGCGCGGCATCCGAGTCATACCGCCGACGAGAACAACCTCGTCAATATCGCCAGTGCTGAGGCCCGCATCTTTCAGCGCGGCTTGGCAAGGCTTCAGAGAGGCTTTGATCAGATCGCTCACCAGGCTTTCCAGCTTTGCGCGGGTCAGCTTCATGACCATGTGCAAAGGCTGACCGCCATTGGGATCCATTGAGATGAAGGGCTGGTTGATCTCGGTCTGCTGGCTCGAAGACAGCTCGATCTTGGCTTTTTCAGCGGCTTCTTTCAGACGCTGCAGAGCCATCTTGTCTTTGGTCAGATCGACGCCGTTCTCTTTTTTGAACTCGTCGGCCAGATAGGACACGATGCGCATATCGAAGTCTTCACCACCCAAGAAGGTGTCACCATTGGTGGATTTCACTTCGAACAGACCATCATCGATTTCCAGGATGGTCACATCGAAAGTACCGCCGCCAAGGTCATAGACCGCGATGGTTTTATTGTCTTTCTTGTCCAGACCATAGGCAAGCGCCGCAGCAGTCGGTTCGTTGATGATCCGCAGAACATCCAGACCGGCGATTTTGCCTGCATCTTTGGTCGCCTGACGCTGGGCGTCATTGAAGTATGCCGGTACGGTGATCACCGCTTCGGTCACATCTTCGCCCAGATAGCTTTCGGCGGTTTCCTTCATCTTTTGCAGAATGAAGGCCGAGATCTGAGACGGGCTATATTTGTCGTCGCGTACCTCAACCCAAGCATCGCCATTGCCGCCATCGACAACGTGATAGGGGAGGTTTTTCTTGTCTTTCGCGATATAGCTATCGTCGAACCGGCGACCGATCAAACGCTTCACCGCGAAGATGGTGTTATCGGGGTTGGTCACGGCCTGGCGTTTTGCCGGCTGACCGACCAAGCGTTCGCTGTCGGTAAATGCGACGATAGACGGGGTGGTCCGTGCACCTTCGGCGTTTTCAATAACCCGTGGCTGCGAGCCGTCCATAATGGCGACGCAGGAGTTGGTGGTGCCCAAGTCGATTCCGATGACTTTTGCCATGCTTTTCCTATTCCTCTGGCGATTCTGGGGGCAGACCCGAATACGGCATCGGCCCCGATCCCTCAATGCTCCGCCCGAAATCACGAAATCGCGTTCCGAGCTGATTGATCGGTATATAGGGAGGCGTTTTCAGAGCTGCAAGCAATCGGGACCCTCCCTTTTCAACTTGATGGATCAAAGTGCGGCGTTACCTCGCTCAAAGGGCTTAAAATTCGGTAAGGTTAGGCGAAGCTCAGGCGTTTTAGGGCAGGGAATGTGATGTTGGACCTGAATGGGGTGACGATTTATCCAGAGGCTTTGGGCCCTGAGGCGCAAGCCCAGCTGGTCGAGGAGGTGCGGCAGCTGGTGCGGGTGGCACCTCTTTATCGGCCCGTGACCCCGCGCGGGCAGGCGATGTCGGTGCAAATGACCGCGGCGGGTCGGTTCGGCTGGGTCAGCGACCGCAAAGGCTATCGCTATGAGCCGTGTCACCCATCGGGCAGCGCATGGCCAGCGATCCCTGATAGCATCCTTAAGATTTGGCGGCGTCATGGCGGCACGGATTTGAGGGATCCGGAGTGCTGCTTGGTCAATTTTTACGGGGAAGGGGCGCGGATGGGGCTGCACCAAGACCGCGATGAGGCGGATTTTTCCCAACCGGTTGTGTCAGTCTCTCTTGGCGATGAGGGGTTGTTTCGCGTTGGCGGGGTCGAGCGCGGCGGGAAGACTCGATCTTACTGGCTGAAATCCGGCGATGTGGCCGTGCTGGGCGGCGCGGCGCGCTTGGCCTATCACGGGGTGGACCGGATCAAATTTGGCAGTTCAGATCTATTGGCCCAAGGCGGGCGGCTAAATCTGACCTTGCGGGTGGTGACTTAGGCGAGGCGATCTAGGGGGCTGGGCCAAAGAGCCACCGGGTCAAGCCCGGTGGGAAAGCGCCTAGTGGCAACCATCAGGGCTATAAGATTGCGGGTTTAGGGGGAGGTGAGGCTGCAACAGCCTAAAAACAAACCCATTTCGCCGCTATTTTCCTGGATGGAAAGAATGGCGGAGAGCCCAAATTCCCGGTCGCTCATGCCATCGCTGCATTGCTCGGGCCGCAGGGTCAGAGTGGCGCGACTGGCGTCACTAATAAAAGACCAGGCCTTGATCCGCCCCTGACTGCCGGTGCTTTCGGCCATACCCGCAATTTGGAAGGGCTCTTCTGGGTGTTCCGGGCGCTCAAACTCTGCGAAAAAACCGGTCGGGAAATTGAGGCCCCAAAACGGCTCTGTCCCATAACAGCGCATGGGCAAAGCGGTGGCCTGTGGCGCGGGCTGGCGCGTCAAATGCGCCATGGCGACCCAAGCGCTGCGTTCGCCATAAGTCACAAGCCCCCAATCGCCGCCCTCTGACAAGCGCACCACCTGCAGCCCTTGGCGATCATCTGGTATTTGCCCGATCGCCGGGGCGCTCGCATCTGGGGCTGCGCGCAGCTCATATCCCCGGCCATTATTTGTGGTCACATCATAACGGGCTGGGAAGTCTTCGGCCAAGACAGCAGGGGCAGCGCAGGCGAGCCCCAGTGCCAAGCAGTGATTTCGCATGATTATTTTCCGGCAGACCAACTGAGCGAGGCATTCTTCCGATAGCCATACTCGCAAATCATGCCCAGCACCATCAAAACCAAACTGACCGCCAGCGGATAAGCGATGGTGGAGTAATGCGGATTGTAATTGGCAAAGGTAAAACCGCGCGCCTGATCAATGGTGTGAAAGAGCGGGTTCCAGTCGAACCAAGCGATGATATAGCCAGGCATAGTATTGGCCAAAAACATTTTGCCCGAGGCAAGCATATTCGCCCGGCTATAGATCTGATGAATGATGGAAATAAACTGCGGCGCCCAAGGTTTAATGGCGAAAAACACCAGCCCGACCGAGCCACCCGCAAACCAAGAGAGCAGCACCATAGAGGCCGCACCAAAAGGGTCATCAATGGTGATTGGCCCCCAGGCCAGCGCATAGATCCCCAGCACGACCGAAAGCGACAAGAGCTGAGTATAGAGCGCGGCCAAGGCGCTGGCGGTAATTGTGATCACACTATTGAGCGGCGCATGCAGCATCATCGTCGCTGTTGCCCCTTCAGCCCCCATCACCGCTGACATTGTGGCGTTGAAGGTCATAAAGAGGAAGATCCCCGATAATAGATACAGCACAAAATCACCGCGAATGGCCGAGCTACGCATACCCAATAAGCTGAACATCACATAAAACATCCCCACCAGCAGGACTGTTTGCATCACGGTCATCATCAGCCCAACCAAAGCGTTTCGATCATTTTTACGAACTTTTTGCACAACCACCGCATAGATCAGACGCATCTGATCATAGATGACTTCCCAGATGGCTGGGGCTTGGGCGTGGTTTTTCATGAGCCTGGACCAATTTGACGCAACACGTCTTTGGTTGTCCTCGCTTTGGGTTGCTGTCAGCTTAAGCTAAGCCACACAAGCGGAAGAAATCTGTGCTTTGTATCTCAGGGGGCCAGTATATGGATTACCAAAAGCTTACCGAAGTCATTCGTCGTCTTGCTCTAGAAGCAGGGGCAGTGATCATGGACGTCTATAACAGCGACGATTTCGAAGTGCGCTCGAAAGGCGATGAAAGTCCGGTGACCGAGGCGGATGAAAAAGCGGATGCGCTGATCTATGCGGGCCTGAAAGAGGCTTTCCCCGAGCTTTTGATCGTCACCGAAGAACAGGCCGCTTCCCATAAAGAAAGCGCCGAGAATTTTCTGATCGTTGATCCGCTGGATGGTACGAAGGAATTCGTTAAGCGCCGGGGCGATTTTACCGTCAATATTGCGTGGATCGAAAACGGTGTGCCGGTGCGCGGTGTGGTTTTTGCCCCTGCGAAAGAGCGTCTGTTCTATACTCAAGCAGACGGCGCCACTGTCGAGGAAACTGGCGGCACAGTGGAAACAATTGGCGAGGTCGCTCCGATTTCGGTGTCGTCGCCGGATAATTCTGCCTTGCGCGCTGTTGCCTCGAAATCTCACCGCGATGCGGCAACCGATGAATATTTGGGGAAATACCAGACCTCGGATATGAAAAGCGCTGGCTCTTCCCTGAAATTCTGCCTGGTGGCCACGGGCGAGGCGGATTTCTATCCGCGCCTGGGTCGCACCATGGAATGGGATACCGCAGCGGGGCAAGCCGTGCTGCATGGGGCCGGAGGTCAGGTCGTGCGTTTTGACGATCATAGCCCATTGACCTATGGCAAGGCGGGCTATGAAAACCCATTCTTTATCGCCTATGCACCTGGCGTCGACCTTCAACCTGCCTGAGGCCCTATGTCCGTTCTGATCGTTATCCCCGCTCGCTATGGCTCGACCCGCTACCCTGGGAAGGCCTTGGCGCCTTTGACCGGGGCCACCGGAGTGACCAAATCCCTAATCCAGCGCAGCTGGGAGGCCGCGTCGCAAGTGCCAGGCGTGGATCGCGTGGTGGTGGCGACGGATGACGATCGAATTCGCGAAGCGGCAGAGGCCTTTGGGGCCGAGGTTGTGATGACCTCGGTTGATTGCGCCAATGGCACAGAGCGTTGCGCCGAAGCGATTGTGAATATGCAGGTCGAGCCGGAAATTGTGGTCAATCTTCAAGGGGATGCGCCACTAACTCCGGCTTGGTTCATCGAGGATCTGGTTGCCGGGCTGCGGGCCGCCCCAGAGGCTGTGGTCGCGACGCCTGTACTGTGCTGCGATGGGGCCGCGCTAGCCAGTTTCCGCGAAGACCGAAAAGCAGGGCGCGTTGGCGGCACCACCGCGGTGTTCCGGGCTGATCGGATGGCGCTCTATTTCTCGAAAGAGGTCATCCCTTATTCCGACGCTATTTCAACGGATCAAGCGGAAACCCCGATCTTTCATCATGTGGGGGTTTATGCCTATCGGCCAGCGGCTCTGCGCGCCTATGCGCAACTCTCCGAAGGCCCGCTTGAACGACTCGAAGGGCTTGAACAGCTGCGCTTTTTGGAAAACGGCCATAACGTGCTTTGCGTCGAAGTGGCTGCTCAGGGGCGGCAGTTTTGGGAGCTGAATAACCCCGAAGATGTTCCTCGAATCGAGACGATTCTCGCGGCTCAAAATCAGGAATGACCTTGCGCATCAGTGTCGTCGTGGTCAGCCATGGGCGGCCCGAGATGCTGAGCCTATGCCTGCAAGCCCTGCATCAGCAGCGGCGTGTCACCTTTGAACTGATCATCGTCGGAGACCGTGCCGCGCAGCAAGTGGTGCGGCAGATGACTTGGTTAGGGCCGATTAAATTTCGCGAATTTGACCAGCGCAATGTGTCCCGCGCTAGAAATCTAGGGATTTCCATGGCTGCAGGCGAAGTGATCGCCTTTATTGATGACGATGCCATGGCCTTGCCGGATTGGCTACATCATCTGACGGACCCGTTTCGCAATCCTGATCTTTGTTTTGCCACTGGGGCGGTGCGCGGCGCTGATGGTATCCGCTGGCAATCGCGCGGAGAGATGATTGATTCGTCCTGTCAAACTCAGCCCCTAGAGCCGTCGAGCCCGGATTGGGTGATGGTCCAGGGCCGGTCAGACACAGGGCTATTGCCCATTGGGACGAATTCAGCCTTTCGGGCGGCGCCCTTGCGACAAGTCGGAGGCTTCGACGAAGCCTATGCCTATTATCTGGATGACGCGGATTTGGGGATGCGCCTGGCAAAAACCGGTGCCCTGGGCGCCTATTGCCCTAAAGCAGAGGTTTTTCACGCTCAGGCCGCGGGCCCTTATCGCGATACTTCCCGCGCGCCGAGGGATTTGTTCCAAATCGGCCACAGTTCGCGCAGGTTTTTTGAGCAACATTCCGTAGGCTGCGCTGAAAAAAGCATATGGTATGGAATACATTGCCTACTGAGGAAGCGACTATCGCGGCACATGGTGAAGGGAAGATTAGGCCCGGAAGAAGCCGCAAAATTATTAGCGCAATTTAATCAAGCTTGGGTCAAATATTCGGGGGGTGACTTGGCCCGGCCATCTGCACTGCCTGAGCCAAATTGCAATTATATAGCTTTCTTGCGTCAACCGAATAATTGGCATAAGTCTTTCATATTTAAACGTAAAAATTTCTTTCTGCCTTGGAGATATGCTCCTTCCAAACAGCCGGATTCACCGTCGAGCTTTGTGTTAGAGGTGAAAATAATGCCATTCTTGCGGCGAAAAAGAATGGGATTTCACCAGTCAGGTGTCTGGTTTATCCACTTGCCTGTGCCTGGACTCCGGCCGTTGGCGTCGCTGATTTTTGGTCAAATTGACCTTGAGCAAACAGTTCTGCGTGAATTACGCCGCATTGCTCCTAATTCGGAAAATTTCGATAACGAAGCTGTAGTTTGGTTGGTGTAACCTGGGTAGCGCCACTATTGGTAAGGTTTGTGGTGGGGCCGATTGCAGCAATCGGGACGGAGTGTAACATGTCCCTAGGGGACGAATCGGTAAGATGGGTAATGTGATGGCGCAGAAAATTACCAAGGCGGTATTTCCGGTTGCAGGGATGGGGACACGCTTCCTTCCAGCGACCAAATCGATCCCGAAGGAAATTATGACTTTGGTGGATCAACCGCTGATTCAATATGCAATCGACGAAGCTCGCGCTGCGGGTATTACAGAGTTTATTTTCGTAACATCGCGCGGCAAATCTGCTCTCGAAGACTATTTCGATGGTGCGCCGCAGCTTGAGACGACTCTGAAGAAGAAAAACAAAACTGCCCTTTTGGACGCCTTGAAGCGGACCGATATGGAAAGCGGCGCGATCGCCTATGTGCGCCAGCGTGAAGCTTTGGGGCTGGGCCATGCGGTATGGTGTGCACGTCGGCTGATTGGGGATGAGCCTTTTGCCGTTTTGCTGCCTGATGATGTGATCGCCGCTGAAAAGCCGTGTTTGCAGCAAATGGTCGAAGCTTATGAGGAAACTGGCGGCTGTATGGTAGCTGCCATGGAAGTTCCGCCGGAAAAGACCTCTTCTTATGGTGTTCTCGATATTGCCGATGACATGGGCAATATGGTGCGTGTCAAAGGCATGGTCGAAAAACCCGAGGCCGACAAAGCCCCGTCCAATTTGGCTGTGATTGGTCGCTATATCCTGTCGCCGCAAGTTCTGGAAAACCTGAACGAAATGAAAATCGGCGCCGGTGGTGAAATTCAGCTGACCGACGCGATTGACCAGGAAATCGAGGGCGCTGGCGTTTACGGTTATCGCTTCCGTGGCGAACGCTATGATTGTGGCTCCAAAGCTGGCTTCTTGCAGGCGACTGTTGCCTTCGGCTTGGGTCGTGACGATCTACGCGATGAGTTCACACAATTCCTGAATGAATTCATGGCGATGCGCAGCGCCGCGCAATAAGTCTTTCGCGACTAACCAAGCTATCAGGGCCGCCCTCGCAGGCGGCCTTTTTGTTGTGAAAGACATGGCTTGTTGCGAAAGACGTGGCGCCTCAATACTCCCTTAAATTTTCGCTTCTATTTCTTCACAGAAGTTAAGCAATTTTCTGGGTTCCGTGCGCAATTTGACTCGCTCCTTACGATTAAGACTGCTGCGCCTGAGTTTCAGCTTGAGGGCCCTTTGGCGTGCACGGGATCTGGAGCCGGTGAAAATTCGGGTCTATCGCCACGACGCCGGGCGTATTTTGCTATTTGCGACGCTGCGCAATGAATTGGATCGGCTGCCCTATTTCCTGGACTATTACCGCCGCCTAGGTGTTGGCCATTTCCATATCATCGCCCATCGCTGCACGGATGGGAGTGAGGCCTATCTTGCCCGCCAAGCGGATGTATCGCTCTGGCGGTCGACGGGCTGTTACAAGCGCGCGCGATTTGGGTTGGACTGGCTTAACCGGTTATTGCGTCTCTACGGGGTGGGGCATTGGTGCCTGACCGTGGATGCGGATGAGTTCCTGGTTTATCCCCATTGGACGACCCGTCGCTTGCCTGCATTGACCCATTGGTTGGAACAAGCGGGCTATCGCAGTTTTGGGGCATTGGTTTTGGACCTTTATCCCGATGGTTTCGTTGGGGAGGCGGCTTTGCCAAAGGGGGATCCAACCCGGTTGGCCGCCTGGTTCGACCCTGGAAATTACCGGTCGCAGCTGGATCCGAAATTTGGCAATCTCTGGATCCAAGGCGGCCCGCGCGAGCGAGCGATGTTTGCCACTGAGCCACAAAAAGCGCCTGCGCTGAACAAAATTCCCTTGGTGAAATGGGATCGGCGGTCGGTTTATGCGAGCTCCACCCATATGTTGTTGCCGCGCGGCTTGAACCGGGTCTTTGATACAAAGCCGGGCGGGCGGCCCAGCGGCTGCTTGCTGCATACGAAATTTTTGGGCGATTTGCCGTTGAAAGCGGCCGAGGCGGTGGCGGATGGGCGTCACTATTCTGATAGCCGCGAATATAAGGCCTATTTATCGGCGGGCGGCGATTATCTGCGCCTGCGCAATGAGGCCTCGCAGAAATTGCAGGACTGGCGGCAATTGGCGGATCTCAATTTGATGACGATTGGGGGCTGGGTGTGAGTGTCGGCTTTGTGTTGCTGGCGCATGAAAACCTGGAACGGGCCGCCCAAACTGCCCTTGCTCTGGCGCGGCAAGGGGCGCCAGTTTATCTGCATTTGGACCGCTGCGTGCCGAAATCGCAGTGCAAACCGATAGAGGCGGCTTGCGCCAGGGCGCCGCAAATCAAATTGCTGCGCTTGCATCATTGTGGTTGGGGGGGCTGGTCCTTGGTGGCAGCTGCCCGCGATTGTGCCGCGCTGCTTTTTCGGGACTATCCGAAGCTTAGCCATGTCTATTTGATTTCAGGGGCTTGTTTGCCGCTCCGCTCGGTGGAGGAGCTGCGCGATCACCTGGCCCCTTTTCCGCGACGAGATTACATTCAATCCGTGATCGCGGCAGAGGCGGATTGGACCAAGGGCGGTTTGGATGTAGAGCGGTTTTCGCGCTATTTTCCGTTTGATTTCCATAAACAACGCCGCCTTTTTGACCGCGCGATTGACTTGCAACGGCGTTTCCGGATCGAGCGTAAAGCGCCCAAAGGCATCAGGCCCTGTTTGGGCTCTCAATGGTGGTGCCTCAGCCGATCCACTTTTCATAAAATTTTATCCCTAAAATCCGACCGGGAGGTAGAGCGCTTTTTCAAAGCCAGCTGGATCCCGGATGAAGGGTATTTTCAGACGCTCGCGCGGCGCTATTCCAAGGATTTGGAGGGGGACTGCCTGAGTTGGGCGCAGTTTGATGCGCGTGGGCGGCCGATTTGGCTTTATGATGACCATTTGACTATGCTGCGGCAGTCTCCGAAATTCTTTGCGCGCAAGGCCTGGCCCGGCGCTAACTGGCTTTATGATGCATTCGTCGAGGGTCAAGCCCGCGCTATTCCAATCCGGCAAGCGAGGGAGACCCCGATTGACGGCGGATCGCAGGAGCGGCCAGCAAGGCTTTGCTTTGCCGCCGAAAAAACCACTCCAGGCCCCAAATACACGGTTCTTCTTGGGGCTGATATTGTATTTTCGGGGCTGCAAGAGCATTTGGCCCGAACCTTTCCAGAAATGGCGATCCATGGCCGGATATTTGCGCCTAAGCGTGCCGAATTCGCTAATGGGCAGGGTCTTTGGCCCTCTGGTCAGAGCAATGCCGCCCAAATCCGTGATGCCAATCCTGCGGCGTTTTTGAATAATCTTTTGCGTGCGGGGCCAAGGAATCAGCTGTTTTTCATCCATCCAGATGATGCGGCCCCGGCCCTGCGCGCTATCGCTTTGGATGCTCGCGCGCGGATCTTTGCTATTCCCGGTGCTTGGAGTTTGGATACCTGCCGCAGCCACCTGCCCATTGGTGCTTTGTCGCGAGAATTCGGGCGATTGCAAAAGCGGGAAGGCCGCTTTTTGGACCTGCTAACCGGGCTATCCGATCGGGCCCAGGCGCAGATTGTGCCTTTGGCTGAAAGCGCTACGGCTTTCCCGCTGCTCAGCGAATTCATTGCCGCGACCAGTCCAGGCAGGCAGCAGACATTCTTGCCGCTTGAGGCGCGGTCTTTCGCAGATTTGCCGCAACATTTGGCGCAGATGCGTGATGCGGGTATGAATCCGCGCGTTAGATTCTCGACCGAAGATCTGCACGATGCCTCTTTGGCGAATCCTCAGGCGCGAACTGGTTAGCCATGGCGTCGGGGATGGTGGTGGTGATCTCTGCGCCGCGCTCAGGCTCAAACGCCTTGGAAAATCGTTTGGCACAATTGCCGGGCTTTTTCCCGATGGGAGAGATGTTTAACCACCATTTCATGGGCCAGCCGGGGGTGACGGAGGTCGCGGGTTTTTCCATGGCCGCGCGCAATCAAGCGCCGGTAAGGTTCTTTGATCATCTGCGGACCCAGCGGCGAGGGACCGGTGTGCTGCGCTATTTTGCGGATCATGAGGCGCAAATCCTACCGCATCTTTTGGCTGACAGCTCGGCAAAGAAAATCATTCTGCGTCGCAATCCGCTTTATCGCTACATCTCCCATTGTGCCGCGCGCGAAAGCCAGCAATGGCGCGTGACCCGAAAAAAGGATCGACATTTGGTGCAGGTGCGCTTCGATTGTGCAGAGTTTTTGCGGGAATTGGCATTGCATAGGGCCTTTGCTCAGGGCGTGACGCAAGAGTTGGATCGTTTGGGGCAGAGCTATTTTGCGCTCCGGTATACGGATCTGGCGCGACCGGCTCGGCTGAAAGCGCTGACCAAATGGCTGGGTTTTGCCCAGGCGCCGGATTTGCCAGCGGCACAGATTTATCGCCAAAACCCGCAGCCTCTAAGACGCCGGGTGCTCAATTATGAGGATATGGTCGCAGAGCTTGCGGAAATGGGGCTGGACCATCTTGCGCAACCAGAGGGCCAAACGCAGAAGAACCGGCGCATGGCCGGTTCAGGGAAATCGTTTCTTCAGCAGCCCAAAGCTTAGGCGGCTTTCACCTTTTCCAATTCGGTCAGAATGGTGAAGAGTGTCTCTGGTTTGTCATTCGCACGCAGTTTCGCGCAGGTATCCGCATTGCGCATGATACGCGACACGCAAGCCAAGGCTTTCAGATGCGCAACTCCGCAATCAGCCGGAGCAAATAGCGCAAAGACCAAATCAACCGGCTGCCGGTCAATAGCCTCGAAATCAAGCGGGCGTTCGATTTTGACGAACACGCCTTTCACATGGTCGAGATCGTCCAAACGCGCATGGGGCAGGGCAACACCGTCACCAACCCCAGTGGGGCCAATGCTTTCGCGATCTTGCAGAGCCTCAAATACACTCTCTGCATCAAGCCCATAACAGTCTGCCGCAAGCTCACCAATAGTTTGCAGCAGGCGCTTTTTACTAGTCACGCCCCCGATAGACTTAACTGCCTCCGGTATCAGTAGTGACGAAAGTTCCATATACCTCAACCTTCCGAGAGGGGGCGCAATCTAAAGGGCCGTTTTAGGCCGCGTTACTCGGGTCAATCCACCCGATATTGCCGTCTTCACGGCGATAGACCACGTTCACTCCGCTCGTACCTTCATTGCGGAAGACCAAAATCGGCGCTCCCACCAATTCCATTTGCATTACGGCTTCGCCGACGGAAATCGACGGGATCTTAGTTTCCATTTCCGCGATGATCACCGGCTGCAAGCTGTCAGGCTCAGAATCATGGTCAACATCGGGTTCCGAAGCGATAACATACGCCGAAGCGCCCCATGCTTCAACGGGTTCTGCACGAGATCTGTGATGATCTTTCAGGCGCCGTTTATATCTGCGTAATTGTTTCTCTAATTTGTCGCGGCAGCTATCAAAAGCGGCATAGACCTCCACTTCATGTGCTTTAGCCTGGGCAGTCAGCCCAGTTGATAAGTGAATCGTAGCTTCACAGACATGTTCATGCGCATTTTTCGAGAAGACGATCACCGCATCGGTGGGACGCTCCGCATATTTTGCGACGGTTTCATCAAGGGCGTCTTTGACATAGCTCTGAAGCGAGTCGCCGACATCCATTTGTTTGCCGCTTATTTCGTATCGCATGCAACCTCCTGGCGATTGGGGTCAGACCCTGGAACCGTCGAAATAGCCCGACGAGGGTAGACCAAGTATGAAGAGGTCCGGAGCCCGTAGGCCCTGGGCAAGGTGACTGTTTCCATCTTGGGCAAGAATGGAGCCTGGAATGGGGTTTGCGTCACACACAGCATACCTGCCATTTGGTGCCAGCTTTGCCCATGTTGTCAACTGCCTTTGCGCTCTTATTATTTCCGGGCTCTTACCACCGGAGCTTAATTATGACCCGCTTGGGATCTGAAAACTTTGACCTAGATAAACTTGGCGCACATTTTCATTGGCAATTACTTCATCCGCTGTGCCGCTCATCAACACCTGCCCATCGTGCAAAATATAGGCGCGATCGACGATTTGCAGGGTTTCATGCACATTATGATCGGTGATCAAAACCCCGATGCCGCGAGTTTTTAGATCCGCGACCAGGGCGCGAATATCGCCCACTGCGATGGGGTCAACGCCTGCAAATGGTTCATCCATAAGCACATATCGTGGTCGCGCGGCGAGACAACGGGCAATTTCTGTGCGCCGCCTCTCGCCACCAGACAGCGACAAGGCGCGGGCGCGACGAAGATGGGTGATGGAAAATTCCGACAGCAGCTCTTCCAGTCTTTCGCGGCGGGTGCTGTGATCGGGCTCGGTGATCTCTAAAATCGAAAGGATATTATCTTGGACCGACATGCCGCGAAAAATTGACACTTCCTGCGGCAGATAGCCGATTCCCAGCCGCGCCCGGCGATACATAGGCAAAACAGTGATGTCGCGGCCATCCAAGATGACTTGGCCGCCATCGGCGTGAATCAGTCCGGCAATCGCATAAAAGCAGGTGGTTTTGCCCGAACCATTCGGTCCCAAAAGCGCCACGACCTCGCCCCGCTGCGTTGTGAGGGAAACATCGCGGATCACGCTGCGCCGGCGATAGCTTTTGCGCAGGCCCAGCACTTGCAGCCCAGCCGAGCCATCCGTCACCGTAAGGGAGGTCGTGCCGCTCATGCCATTATTCCTTGGGAGTTTCCGAGCCCGGAACAACGACTGTGCGCACTCGGCCTTGCATCTCGCCCTGTCCAGTGGTCACGTCAAAGACCAGCTCATCACCGGTCACCAGATTTTGGCCCTGGGTCAAAAGAACATCGCCGGTCATGATAATTTCGTCGCGTTCGGGGAAATAGACCGCCTCTGCTGATTCCGCCGCTTCGGTGGCCGTGACCAGAATCACTCCGTTCCAGGCGCTGATCTGATCCACCGTGTCGCCAATGCTGCCATCGGGCAAAATCACATATTCGACCATGGCCACAGGCGCGGACATGCGCAGATCGCCCTGAATGACGATGACATTGCCAGTAAACAGCGCCGTGCCGCCATATTGATCGACTTCGAGAGTATCCGATGTGATTTCCACCGGTTCCTCTTCATCGGCCTGGGTCACGCCGGGCAGGCTCACCCCAGTATTTTGGGCAAAGGCAAATGCAGGGAGGATCCCGCAAATCAGGGCCAGCAAGAAACGGTGCACAGTATCTCCTCAGTCTTGATCTGGGTAGTACACCAGCTTCACGCCCCCTGTGAAGACGGCTACGAGGTCGCTGTTATTGACCGGGTCGCGCAGCATCTGTAATCGGCCCGCATCTAAAGTGCCAATCGGCCCCACCGCATGCACATCGCCATAAGTTTCAAGATAGCTCATATCCGTGGTCAGCCACACCGCCTCGGTGGTGATCGTGTAGTCATTTGAGGTCACAATCACCACGCCATCTGTCAGATCCGCCCGCTCAGAGGCTTCGTTCATCAGGCCGGTTTCGCCCGTGACCACATAGGAAAACCCGTCTGGGTTCAGCACATTGGCCACGACTTTGGTGGCATGGGTCAGATCGGGGTCTGTCAGATCTGGCCGCAGCTTTTCCGCCATGACTTCGACTTCTGAGCCGGTCTCGGTCACGCCTCGATAGATCGGGGCCCCAAGGCGCTTTTCACGGGCAAGCTCATTGATGCCCACATCCGAAAACGGGATCGCCTGACCCGTGGGCGCAGGGCGCGACAGCAAAAACAGGCTCGATAGCAGCATAAGCGCCGCTAAGGGCAGCAGGATTTTGATAACGGCGATGATCCTGGAATATCGGTTGTCAAACCGAGCCATCCGCTAGATCACTCCGGCGCGCAGACAGTCATGGATGGTCAAAAGCCCCTGCACCTGGCGCGGCCCATCTTCTGGCACCACGAAAAGGCTGGTGATGCGCAAATCATTGAGCATTGCCACCGCCTTTTGAGCAAGCGCCGTGGGCGTCACCGTCTTGGGATCTTTGGTCATCACATCGCGGGCGGTTTTCGACAAAAGCCCGTCCATATTGCGCCGCAAATCCCCGTCAGTGATGATCCCGCTCAGAAAACCCGAGCTGTTCTTCACCCCAACAACGCCAAAGCCCTTTTGGCTCATTTCCAGCAGAGCCTCGCCCATCAGCGTGTCTTCGCCAACGAATGGCAGCTCTTGGCCTTGATGCATCAGATCGGCCACGGTGGCCAATTGCGCGCCCAGCTTGCCGCCGGGATGGAACTGGCGGAAGCGTTCCGGGGTGAATTGGCGATGCTCCATCAGCGCCACGGCCAGAGCGTCGCCCAAGGCAAGCGTCAAAGTGGTCGAGGTGGTGGGCACGATCCCGGTCGTGCAGGCTTCGGGTGCTTTGGGCAGGACCAAAGTCACATCCGATTGCCGCAGCAAAGTGCTTTCCGGTTTGCTGGCTACACCGATCAGCGGAATGGCAAAGCGCTTACAATGGGCAATCATATCCGCCAATTCCGGCGTTTCGCCCGAATTCGACAGCATCAGCACCACATCGCCACGGGTGAGCATGCCCAAATCCCCATGGCTGGCCTCTGCCGGATGGACGAAATGCGCTGGTGTCCCGGTGGATGCCAAAGTCGCCGCGATTTTCCGCGCGATATGGCCCGATTTCCCCATGCCAGACACGATAACCCGGCCCTGAGCCGATAGGATCAGCTCTACCGCGTCGACAAAGCTCTGGTCTAGGCTGGTTTCCAATTGCCCGAGAGCGGCCGCTTCGGTGGCGATTACCCGACGCGCAGTGTCGAGAAATAGGGTGCTGTCATCTGATTGGGTCATCAGTGAGAAAAAATATCCGTGTCAGGCCAGCCAGCAATATCCAGCTGAGCGCGGGTGGGAAGGAAATCAAAACAAGACTGGGCAAGCTTAGTCCGACCTTCGCGGGCCAGCATTTCATCGAATTTCTCGCGCAGCCCATGCAAATGCAGAACATCAGAGGCGGCATATGCAAGCTGAGCTTCGGTTAGTACTTCGGCGCCCCAATCGCTGCTTTGCTGTTGTTTGGAAATATCCACATCCAACAGCTCATTCAGCAAATTCCGCAGCCCATGGCGATCCGTATAGGTGCGTACCAGTTTCGAGGCAATCTTGGTACAATAAACCGGCGCCGCCAGAGCGCCAAATGTGTGATACATAATGGCGATGTCAAAGCGGCCGAAATGGAATAGCTTTAGCACGGAGGGGTCGCGCAGCATCCGGCAAAGATTAGGCGCCTCGGTCTGACCCGGCATGATCTGCACCAAATGGGCATTACCGTCGCCGCCAGACATTTGCACCAAGCAAAGCCGGTCGCGATGCGGGTGAAGCCCCATGCTTTCGCAGTCAATCGCAACCACCGGGCCAAGATCTAGCCCATCAGGTAAGTCACCTTTATAAAGGGTATTCGTCACCGGTTTTCCCATTCATTTGCTTAGCCCCGAGAGGCCAGGGAAATGGTGCCCAGAAGAGGACTCGAACCTCCACGTCCATACGGACACTAGCACCTGAAGCTAGCGCGTCTACCAATTCCGCCATCTGGGCTGATGTCGTGGAGAGGGTCTCTACCGATGGTGGTTGGGGGTGTCAACACAAGCCTTTAAAAAAATTTTGTCAGGCTTCCTTTATGGACGCGACGTGATGCGCCTTGCTCACTGCGGCGTTGAGGGATACCTGATTTCTATGCATTGCGGAGGACAGCTTATGTCGAAATTGGTGACGATCTATGGCGGCTCGGGCTTTGTCGGCCGATATATTGCACGGCGTATGGCCAAGGCGGGCTGGCGTGTCCGTGTCGCGGTGCGCCGCCCGAATGAGGCTCTTTTCGTAAAACCTTACGGCGTTGTCGGTCAGGTCGAGCCGGTTTTTTGCAATATCCGCGATGACGACTCGGTGCGCGCAGTGATGACCGGGGCGGATGCGGTGGTGAACTGCGTCGGTATCCTCAATGAAATGGGCAAGAATACCTTCGATGCGCTGCAATCCGAAGGTGCTGACCGGATCGCGCGGATCGCGGCGGAGCTGGGCGTTGCACAAATGGTTCAGCTTTCGGCGATTGGCGCCGATGACAGCAGCGAAAGCGATTATGCCCGGACCAAAGCGCTTGGCGAAGCGGCGGTGCTGTCCCATATGCCCGGCGCGATGATCCTGCGCCCTTCGATCATTTTCGGGCCAGAGGATCAGTTCTTTAACCGCTTTGCGTCTATGTCGCGCATGGGTCCGGTACTGCCATTGATCGGGGCAGGCACGAAATTCCAGCCGGTTTATGTGGATGATGTGGCCGCCGCGGCGGAGAAATATCTTTCGGGCGAGGCCGAGGGCGGCGTTTATGAACTTGGCGGCCCAGATGTCAAAAGCTTCCGCGATTTGATGGCCGATATGCTTGCGATCATCCGCCGTCGCCGTTTGGTTCTGAATATGCCGGGGATCGCCGCGCGGCCCATGGCTTGGGGTTTTGATCTGCTGCAAACCCTTAGCTTTGGCCTGGTCGAAAACAAAATGATCACTCGCGATCAGCTGAAAAACCTGGCCCATGACAATATCGTGGCCGAGGATGCAAAAGGCCTGGCGGATCTGGGTATTCAGCCCACCGCTTACAAAGCCGTGTTGGCCGATTATCTGTGGCGCTTCCGCCCGGATGGCCAATATGAGGTTTTGAAAGAATCGGCGAAGAATCTGAAAGTCTAAGCCGCTATCGCTTGCGCCGCCGCCCCGGAGTCTTCGAATGAAAGTCATCGGGGCGTTTGCGGATCCAGGCGATGAATTTTTCCAGCCGAGGATGGGCGCGTAGGGCGTCTATTTCATTATAATTGCGCGCAAGTTCCGCTTCCGTTAGCGAAGCGTGAATCTCATTGTGACATATCTGATGCAGCAATACAGTCGGCCCGCCTTTACCGCCCCGCAATTTCGGCACCAAATGATGCAGGCTTTGCTTGGCATGGGGCGGGATCGCGCGACCGCAAAGCGGGCAAATGGGAAATGGATCAGCAGGCTGCTTCGGCATAAGGCAAAGATTGGCGCATGAGCGGAACTTGTCCAGACGCGCTGGTAATCGGCGGGGGCCCTGCGGGGCTGATGGCGGCAGAAATTTTGGCGGCTGCCGGGAAAGTCGTGTGGCTTGCCGAGGCGAAGCCATCCCCTGCGCGTAAATTCCTGATGGCGGGCAAGTCGGGGCTGAACCTTACCAAAAACGAAGATTACCCATCCTTTCTACGAAAATATGGCGAATTTGCCGCCTGGTTCGATCCGATGCTGTCGCAATTCGGGCCGAAGGAATGCGCAAAATGGGCCCAGGAGCTGGGCCAGGCGGTGTTCACCGGCTCTTCGGGCCGGGTTTTCCCCAAGGCGATGAAGGCCTCTCCCTTGCTGCGGGCCTGGTTGTCGCGGATCGATGATGCGGGGGTGTCCTTGCGCTCGAATTGGCGTTGGACGGGTTGGCAGGATCAGGCGTTGTGTTTTGACACGCCAGAGGGGCCGCAGATGGTGACCCCCGGCGTGACGGTTTTTGCTTTGGGCGGGGCCAGCTGGGCCCGTTTGGGATCAGATGGGGCCTGGGCGACGATCTTTGCCGAGCAAGGGGTGGAACTCACGCCTTTTGCCCCGTCGAATGTGGGCCTTTCGGTGATTTGGTCCCCCTTTATGGCAAAACATTTCGGCACGCCGCTGAAAGCCATCCGCCTGAGCGCCGGGGAAATTCAGTCGCGTGGCGAAATTGTGATCACACAATATGGGCTGGAGGGTGGCGGGCTCTATCCCTTGTCACCGGCTTTGCGACGGGGGGAGCCTTTGCTGATCGATATGGCGCCTGATCGCAGTGTCGCGGATCTGACCGCGCGGTTGGGCAAATCGCGCGGCGGCAATAGTCTGAGCAATCATTTGCGTAAAACCGCTAATCTGACGCCGCAAGAAATTGCATTGCTGCATGAATTCGGCCGCCCATTACCGGCGGAGGCGGCGACACTTGCGGCTTTGATCAAGGCGCTGCCCATCACGCATCAAGGCGCCCGCCCCTTGGATGAGGCGATTTCGACAGCGGGCGGCGTGCCGCAATCGGCCCTGACCGAGCAATTGATGCTGAAAGCGCGGCCAGGCTGTTTTTGCGCTGGCGAGATGCTGGATTGGGACGCGCCCACCGGGGGCTATTTGCTGACCGGGTGTTTGGCCACCGGAGCTTGGGCCGGGCAGGGCGCTTTGGATTATTTGAACACTTAAGCGCCGCTAGCCGCCTGATAGGCTGGGCGCGCGGTGAGGCGGGCAATATAGTCGACCACCCGTTCAGAGCCTAGATCGAGCTTGGCCATTTGCGCCCAGGCACCACATTGGCCGGCGATGATATCGGGAATGGTCAGAGCCTCCCCCATCAAAAACGGTTTGTCGCCTAATATCTCCGCCAGCTGCCGCATGGTTTGCGCAAATTCCCATGCGACGGTTTTTTTGATTTCGGGCAGGCGCTGTTCTGGCGGCAAAACGAAACTATGCTTTGCGGCGGTCCAAAGCTGGGCATCCATTTCGCAGATCAGGAACTGAGTGACCGCATCTTGCTGGGCGCGGGCGATGCTGCCGGCAGGGGCGGTCAGCAGGTCGTGTTTATCCGCCAGATAGGTGAGGATCGCGGTGCTATCTGTGATCACATCCGCGCCATCACGCAATGCAGGCACTTTGCCGGTTGGGTTGACGGCGAAAGCGGCTTCGCTGCGCGGGGCGGCTTCGATCAGCTCATAGGCGAGGCCCATTTCCTCTAGCGCCCAAAAGACCCGCTGGCTGCGTGTGCGGACTGTGCCGATGACTTGATACATCTTACTACGCCCTTCCCATGACCGAAATGCGGATCAAGGCCCGTTCCAGCAGAGCCATTGGCGGCGCGGCGGGGCTGGTGCGCAGGCTCAGATCCGCTTCGGTCAATGCGGTCAGGGCCTCTTCCAGCTTGACCATGCGCCAGGCTTTGGCTTGCCGCAACAGCCGATCCCGGCGCGGTCCGAATAGCGGTGGTCGTAATTTGCCAATCGCAGAGCCTGGACCATCCGGGGCAGAGGCCAGCCGGTGCAGGGTTTGGAAATGGCGATTAGCGGCAATCACCAGGCTGACCGGGCTTGTGCCCTGATCACTCAGGCGACGCATCAGCGGGCCGATATCGCCGGTACGGGCCTCGGCGCAGGCATGGATCAGATCATCGATCCCGGCCTCTAGCGAGGCAGGCGCCATCGCGTCGATTTCTGCCACGCTTAGCGGGCTGTCATCGCCCTGTTTGAAGAGCCCAAGCTTGATGATCAGCTGTTTGAATTCCCCTAATTCCAGGGATCCGCCCAGCTCTTGCAGCGCGGCCATGGCATCGCCGCTCGGGGGGCTTAACCCGGCGGCTGCCAGCCCGGCTTCGATTTCCGCCCGACCAGGCGGATCGGGATAAAGCCCGGCAGCATAGGATCGCGGATCATTTTCCACCAATTTGCGCAATTTGGACCGGGCATTCAGTTGTCCGGCCCCCAAAACCATCACCGCATCGCCGGGCTGCCATTCCTCTAGCGCGGCGGTCAGGGCCGGGGCGATGCCATCGCCCGCATCCTCGACAATCACTGCGCGGGGGCCGGGGTAAAAGCTTTGCCCCTTTGCGGCATCGATAAGGGCTGCGGGGCTTTTGCGGATTTCTGCCGCCGAGAGCCGGGTCAAGCGCATTTCGTGATCCGCCTCTGGCCCGGTCAGCGCTAAAACAACCGCTTTGCGCCGGTCCGCTACCAGCATGGGTTCTGTGCTATAAAACAGGATGCACGCGGCTTGCGCATCGGGCTTTGCCAGAAACCCCAGAAGATCGCGGCTGCTAAGTTTCATCGGCAGAGCTAGGGCTGGGCGCGGCCGCCTCAGATGGGCCGCTTAGGGTCGTGGCCAGCAATCGATCCGCAATATCATCGGCGAGCTGAATCATCAGGCGGCTCGTTGCATTTCGACGAGAGGCCAAATTCGAAACCGTCGTCCCGGCCGTGGAATAGCTGGCAAAACCACGGACAGTCCCGCGCGTCAGCGGCTCGGCCTGACCGATTTGGGTCAGTGTATAGAAGGCCTGACCATTAAGCGTGATCCGGGTGGTTTCCGTTTTGCGGGTAATCGCGCTGCTGGTGGAGGTCACCGAGGCGCTGACCCGTAGAATATAGGCAGGGTCTTGGGCGGGGCCAAAGCGGTCTTCGAGCTGTTGAATGACCGTGTAGTCATTATTCGTGCTGGGCGTGGCCATGCGCACCCGGCCATTCAGCTTGTCGCCAGTTTGCCCCGGCGCATAGACCGGGGTGAAGCCGCAGCCGGTCGCAGAGGCCAAAACCGCCGCGCAGCCAAGGCCCAAGAAAGCCCGGCGGGGAACCGGGCTTGCTGGAGATGAGGGCTTAGACCACCACATTGATGATGCGTCCTGGAACGACGATCAGCTTTTTCGGGGATTTGCCATCGAGGGCTTTGACCACTGCCGGATCGGCGAGGGCGAGCTTTTCGATCTCGGCTTTGTCCAGATCTTTGGACACAGAGATTTCCGAGCGACGCTTGCCGTTGATTTGGATCGGCAAAGTAACCTCATCATCAATGAGCAGCGCGGGATCGGCTTTGGGCCAAGGGGCTTGCGCCACCAGGCCGTCACCGCCGAGCATCGACCAGACCTCTTCGGATAAATGCGGGGTCATGGGGGCCATGAGTTGCGCCATCACGAGCAGAGCTTCACGCAGGGCAGGAGCGCTGGCTTTGGATTTGGCGACAGCGGCGGTGAAGCCATAGAGCTTTGCCACAGAGGTGTTGAAAGAGAAGTTCTCGATCCCGTGGGTCACATCGACAATGGCCCGCGCAGTGAGTTTGGCCAAAGCCCGATCCTCTTCGGAGCCCCCTTCGGGAGCTGCCTCATCAGATCGTTGACGGACTGCGTCCGCCAGGCGCCAGACCCGGGCGATATGCTTAAAGGAGGCGTCAGCTCCGGCGGCTGTCCATTCAACATCGCGCTCGGGCGGGCTATCGGAGAGCATGAACCAACGCGCGGTATCGGCGCCGAAATTCTCGATGATGCTCAGCGGGTCCACCACGTTTTTCTTCGACTTAGACATTTTCGCGGAGGGGATGATCTCGACCGCGTCACCGCTGGCTTTCAGCGCCGCTTTATCGCGATCCACATCTTCGGGCAGGTGATAGACCGGGCGGCCCTTCTCATCGCGGGTTAGATAGATTTCATGGGTGACCATGCCCTGGGTAAAGAGCGCATCGAACGGCTCTTTCGCGCTTTCAGGCAGATGACCGCTAATCGCCATGGCCCGGGCAAAGAAGCGCGAATAGAGCAGGTGCAAAATCGCATGTTCAATGCCGCCGATATACTGATCGACATTCATCCAATAGGCCGCATCCTCGGCATTGGTGGGCGTTTCGGCCCGCGGCGCGGTGAAGCGCGCATAATACCAAGAGCTATCGACAAAAGTATCCATCGTGTCGGTTTCGCGCTTGGCGGGCTTACCGCAGGACGGGCAGGGCGTGTCGCGCCAAGTGGGATGACGATCAAGCGGATTGCCGGGGATGGAGAAATCGATTGCCTCGCCGCCATTATCATAGGGCAGCTCGATGGGCAGGTTTTCCTTCTTCTCCGGCACCACGCCGCAATCTTCGCAATGCACCACGGGAATCGGGCAGCCCCAATAGCGCTGCCGCGACAGGCCCCAGTCGCGCAGGCGGTAATTATCCACGCCTTTGCCCCAGCCCGCCTCTTCGGCGAATTTTATCGTCGCGGCGATGGCCTCTTCGCCGGTGGCCTCTGTGAGCC
Organism: Mangrovicoccus sp.; assembly: GCA_049603835.1. Lineage (GTDB taxonomy): Bacteria > Pseudomonadota > Alphaproteobacteria > Rhodobacterales > Rhodobacteraceae > Mangrovicoccus. The sequence goes on along the minus strand of JBMYSZ010000004.1, from coordinate 92,058 downwards.
CGGTGAAGTGATCACGGAAGATCACCTTTTCAGATTTCATCGGCACCAACGCCTCGGTTCCCACCTCAGCCTCTTCGCCAGGCAGGAAGAAAGCATTCTTCACCGGCAAATCATATTTGCGGGCGAAATCCAGATCGCGCTGGTCATGGGCCGGACAGGCGAAAACCGCGCCTGTGCCGTAATCCATCAAGATGAAATTGGCGATCCAAACCGGCAGCTTCCAATTGGGATCGAGCGGATGGGCGACGGTCAGACCCGTGTCAAAGCCCTTTTTCTCGGCTTTTTCCAGATCGGCTTCGGCGGTGCTCATCTGGCGGCACTCGGCGCAGAAGGCCGCGATCTCGGGGTTGTCCGCTTCTAGCGCTTTGGCGAGCGGATGATCTGCGGAGATGCCCACAAAGCTCGCGCCCATCAGAGTATCGGGGCGGGTGGTATAGACCTCGATCTCGCTCAGATCACCCTGAGCGGCCTCTAACGCAAAAGAGAATCGCATGCCCGTGGATTTGCCGATCCAATTGGCCTGCATGGTGCGGACTTTCTCGGGCCAGTCCTTCAGACCGTCCAAAGCGGCAAGCAGCTCATCGGAATAATCCGAGATCTTAAAGAACCACTGGGTCAGCTCGCGCCGTTCTACCAAGGCGCCCGAGCGCCAGCCGCGCCCGTCTTCGACCTGCTCATTGGCCAGAACGGTCATATCCACCGGATCCCAGTTGACCACCGCATTTTTACGATAGACCAGGCCCTTTTCCAAGAAATCCAGGAACATCGCCTGCTGCTGGCCGTAATATTCCGGGTCACAAGTGGCGAATTCGCGGGACCAATCGATGGACAAGCCCAAAGGCTTCATCTGATCGCGCATCTCGGCGATGTTATTATAGGTCCAGTCTTTTGGATGCCCGCCCGTGGCCATGGCCGCATTTTCCGCCGGCATGCCGAAAGCGTCCCAGCCCATGGGGTGCAAAACGGAAAAGCCGCAAGAGGATTTATAGCGCGCAATCACATCGCCCATGGTGTAATTGCGCACATGGCCCATATGGATGCGTCCCGACGGATAGGGAAACATCTCTAGCACATAATATTTCTCTTTGGCGGGGTCGCGGGTGGCAGCAAAAACGCCAGCATTTTCCCAGGCGGCTTGCCATTTCGGTTCACTGGCGGCGGGGTCGTAGCTCGACATAGTATATAGTGTCCTTAGATCGGGGCGCGGACGAGGTCAGCGGCTTTCATCCGCGATGCGCATTTGCCGGGCGCGTGTCAGGATCGCATCCTCAACCGCGCGAATTGTGTCTGGGCTGGCCGGACCGCTGTGTGTCGCAAGCGAGACATTGAGCGAGCGAGCCTCTAGCGATGGATCTTGGACAAGCACAGTCGCCCGATAAGCGGTGCGCCCACCCGGCGGCGTGCCATAGCCATAGATCTGAATGCCCGAGAAAGGATCCGCCGATTGCAGCGGCATGAAAGACAGGATCTCTAGCGAGGCGGTCCAGAGATAGCGATTCACCTCTAGCGTCACATTCGGATCATCGTGATTTTCGAACAAATCCCAGATCGATGTTCCGTTGGGATCGATTTCATCACCGGTTTTGGGGTCAAATGTGCCTGGCTCTCGGCTATCGCTACAGCCCGCCAAAATCAGAAGACAGGCCGAAACGCCCAAAACAAAGACGCGGTGAAGAGAGAGCCTTTCAGGTCCCAAAGCCATGGAGGATCCTTTCGCAAAAAGCGGTGGCAACGATGTCTTGCGGGGTTTACTCAATCTGCAAGGCCGGAACAAGCGTCAGGACGAGCCCCAATTTTAGGGGTGTTTGTCGATACTGTGACAAAGCTGCACCATCCGTCACACGCAAAAGGCGCAGAATTTTTCGGATGGTTGTATTCGCAAGCAGGAAAAGTGATGTAGGGCCAACTCAAGTTGGTCTTGCCACTTGAGGACCACTGAAACCTACGAGGGAAATCATGAAAAAGATCCTTCTCGCATCGAGCGCGCTGGTCCTAGTCGGTGGCGCAGCTTTCGCTGAAGTCACTCTTAAAGGCTCTGCTGAATTCGGCATCTTTGGCGGTTCGTACAACGACCTGCCGCTGCCTGATGGTTCTGGCGACATCGTCTCCGAGGACATCCCGGCTCAGTTCCACACCGACATGGATGTTGACTTCATCCTGTCCGGCGAAACTGACGGCGGCGTAACCTTCGGTGCAGACATCGACCTGGACGAAGTTGCAAACGGCATCCCGTCCGCTTCTGGCGTTAAAGCGCTGGTATTCGTTTCCGGCGATTTCGGCACCATCAGCGGTGGTGACACCGACGGTGCGTTCGACTGGGCTCTGACCGAAAACAACTTCGGCCTGTCTGGCTCGATCATCGACAACGAAGAGCATATCGGCTTCTCCGGTCAGGACATCCTGGACGGCTTCTATGACGGCCAAGTTGTTCGTTACGACTATTCCTTCGGCGCATTCGCATTCGGCCTGTCCGCTGAAATCGACGACGACCGTGGCAATGACGGCGCGGCAGACACCGATGATCCAGTTTACGGTGTTGGCGCGAAATACACTCTGGACCTGGCTTCCGGTTCTGTGAAATTCGGCGCTGGCTGGCAGGGTGTTGAAGATGCGTATCTGGCAGGTATCTCTGCAGCCGCAACCTTCGGCGATCTGAGCGCAAGCGTTTCTTACTTCGACGGTGAAGTTTACAACCTGGCACTGGGCGTAAACGACGAAGGCACCAACATCGCGCTGTCTTCCAGCGGCGAAGGCGACCTGTCTTCCGACAACCTGGTTGACATCACCTACACCGGTCTGTCCGTTGGCTACACCTTCGACGCGATCACCGTTGGTGCTAACTACGGTACTTACGACATCCCGGGCTATGACGACATCTACGGCTACGGTGTAACCGCTGGTTACGACCTGGGCGGCAGCTTGTCTCTGCTGGCTGGCTACGGCAAATCTGTTGGTAAAGCTGCCGACGGTTCGCTGGACGGCGACGCAGACACCTACTCCATCGGTCTGTCCATGGGCTTCTAATCCTAACTGGATTGGAACGCGATTTGAGAGAGCGGGTCTTCGGGCCCGCTCTTTTCTTTTGTGACGCCGGGCGTTAGGTGCAAGCCATCGAAGCGGAGGGCGTCATGGGTCTGGCAGAAATCCAAGCGAAAATAGCAGCAGCCGAGGCCGGGGCGGGGCGCCCGGCGGGATCGGCTCAGCTGATCGCCGTGTCGAAAGTGCAGCCGAAGGATCGGGTGACAGCAGTTTTAGACCAAGGCCAGCGGGTCTTTGGCGAAAACCGGGTGCAAGAAGCCGCCAGCAGATGGGATGAGCTGCGCCCGCTCTATGACGGCATTACTCTTCATCTCATCGGGCCTTTGCAGACCAATAAGGTGAAGCAGGCTTTTGGCCTCTTCCAAGCGATCCATTCGCTCGACCGCGAAAAACTGGCCCGCAAAATTGCTGACCAAGCCCAGGCCGAAGGCTGGTGCCCCGAGCTTTTCGTGCAGGTGAATACTGGCGAAGAGCCGCAGAAATCCGGGGTTTTGCCCGAAGCATTGGACAGTTTTGTTGCCGCTTGCCGTGGCATGGATCTGCCGATTGCGGGGCTGATGTGCATCCCGCCAGTGGAAGAAACCCCCAGCCTGCATTTCGGATTGCTGCGGGTGATGGCAGAGCGCAATGGCTTGGGCGGGCTCTCCATGGGGATGAGCGCGGATTTCGAACAAGCGATTGCTTTGGGGGCAACGCATATTCGTGTGGGATCGGCAATTTTTGGCGCGCGGGTGGCGCCTGCGTCTGCTCCTGCTCCCGCGCCTAGCCCTGAATGATCACCCGCGTTTCATAGCGTATGCGGGGCAGCAGCCACAAAAAATCCTCTTTCGCGAAGGCGATGCAGCCTTCGGTTGGGTGACGCGGCTTGCGCCAGATATGCAGGAAAATCGCGGATCCTCGACCCGGTGCCGCATTGGGCCAGTTCCAATCGGTGAGCAAAACCGCATCATATAGCGGATCGGCGCGGCGTAGCTTTTCATGGCTGGGGCCGTAAGGCGCGCGTACCATGTTATTATATTGCGGATCCCCAGAGGCATCAGACCATAAATCGCCCGGATGGATCGGCACTGCCCAGTCAGTGGGCCGCGCCAAGCGGTCAGGGCGGTAGAGCAGGCCAATAATGCGGTGAATACCGGAAGGGCTAGCCCCATCGCCTTCGCGCTTATCCTGGGTGATGCCGCCTCGGCCGATGGCGCAGGGCAGGCGGTGATTTTGAAACCGCGCCCCAAAGCGGGTCACAAGAATATCATTCGGGGTCATAATAAGTGGCCTGATTTACTGGCTTTGGTATCAAGATAAGCGGCATTAAAGGCCGTGCGGCCCAGTTGTAGCGGCACTCTTTCGGTCACCGTCAGGCCGCAGCGTTCCAGCATGGCGAGTTTGGCGGGGTTGTTTGTCATCAGCCGCGCGCTGGCAAAGCCCATTTGCGATAGAATCTGCGCCCCGATGCGAAAATCGCGCTCGTCATCTTCGAAGCCCAGGCGGTGATTGGCCTCTACCGTGTCGAATCCCTGATCCTGAAGACTATAGGCGCGCATTTTATTGGCCAGGCCAATGCCGCGCCCTTCTTGGTTTAGATATAGCAGCACGCCACTGCCTTCGGCTCCGATCCGTTCAAGCGCGCCGCGCAGCTGCGGGCCGCAATCGCATTTGAGCGAGCCGATAATATCGCCGGTGAAACAGGCGGAATGCAGGCGGGTCAGAACCGGCTGCGCCCGGTCTGGCTGACCGATTTCGATTGCATAATGGTCTTCGCCGCCATCCTCGGCGCGAAATAGATGCAGCCTGGCGCGTTCCGCCACTTGCAGCGGGACCGAGGCGCTGACGATTTCCGACAAAGCAACCGGCGCGGTCAGGGCGGCGCGGGCGCTATCCGTGTCGAGCAAGGTTAAATCCGGCTCCGCCGCTGCATCCGCGAGCTGCACCATCAAGGCCGCAGGCAAAAGCCGCGCCGCTTTGCACAAGGCCAGAGCTGCTCGGGCTGGATCGGCGGGGCCGTCGCGCAGGCTTTCTAGCGGGCCCTTCATCGGTGATAGCAGATCTCCGGCCGGATCCGCCACGGATTGGACCCAGGACAGATCCACATCGCGCGGCAATTGGATTCGCGCCATATCGCCGTCATAGGGGCGGGCTTTTAGGGTTTCGGCCCGGCGCGCGGTCAGCGCCAAAAACGGCCGACCGCAGGATTGGAACGCAGCAAACCGCGCCGCGGTCAGGGTTTCAATCGCCGCAGCGATCCAAATCTGGTCGCCAAATTGCAAACGCACCGGCACAGCAAGGCGAAGATCGGAGCGGGCGCGGGCCAATTGATCCGCAGCGGAGAGGGGAAATTTCATAGGGTTCGTCCGTATTACCGGCGATACCCTAGCGCTAATCTTTCCGGGATGAAACATTCGGCCCCTCTGTGACACGAGGCCGTGAAGCTTTTGCAGCAAAGCTTGCCCTGGCGGGTGGTCTTGAACATGTGATCAAAAGGAACAACGGAGGGCGTTATGGCTGCATTAAAAAAGATCCTGCTGGTGGATGATGAAGAGGATTTGCGCGAAGCATTATCCGAACAACTGGTGATGACCGAAGAATTCGATGTCTTTGAAGCGGGCAGTGGGCAAGAAGCCCTGGCTCGGGTGAAAGAGGGTCTTTATGACCTGGTGATCTTGGATGTGGGATTGCCCGATACGGATGGGCGCGAACTCTGCCGGGTGATGCGCAAGCAGGGGGTGAAATGCCCGGTGTTGATGCTGACCGGACATGACAGCGATAGCGACACGATTTTGGGCCTGGATGCGGGCGCGAATGATTATGTGACCAAGCCGTTTAAACTGCCAGTGCTTTTGGCGCGGATCCGGGCGCAGCTGCGTCAGCATGAGCAATCCGAAGACGCGGTGTTTCAGCTTGGGCCATATACGTTCAAACCATCCATGAAGATTTTGGTGGATGACACGGAGCGCAAAATTCGTCTGACCGAGAAGGAAACCAATATCCTCAAATTCCTCTATCGCGCCTCCGAGGGTGTCGTGGCGCGGGATGTGCTGCTGCATGAGGTTTGGGGCTATAATGCCGGGGTGACCACCCATACTTTGGAAACCCATATTTACCGCCTGCGCCAAAAGATCGAGCCGGATCCCTCTAATGCGCAGCTATTGGTCACTGAAAGCGGTGGCTATCGCTTGGTGGCTTAGGTCGCGAAGCCCTCGCGCACTCCCGCCCGCCCACCCCGTGCACGAGGGCTGCTTGGCTCTCGCCAAGCGGGGAGCGGGCAGGCGGTGCCAGAGTTTAGGATTTGCCCTTTGGGGCATTTTTCCCAGCTTTCAGCCGTGCTTCGCAAGCGGCGCTCACATCATCAAGCGCCCGCGACAAGCGATGGCAGGCCTGGGCAATCCCCGCCGCATCCAAGTCGCGCGGCGGTGTGAAGCCTGGAAAAGCGCCCAACACGCCGCGGCCAAAAGGCAGGGGCACGATGAACTTATCCCAAGTCCCTAAACGAAAAGCGCGATTAATCGCGAAGCTACAAGGCACTAGCTCGGCCTGCGCCAGCGCAGCTATGGTGATCGCGCCAGGTTTCACTTCGCGGGCGGGGCCCATAGGCCCATCCGGGGTCACTCCCAGCGTGCCGCCGCGACGCACATGGCGCACCGCCTGTTTCACCGCTGTGGTATTATCGCCCGAGGTTTTCAGCGGGATCACCTGCATACCCAGATCATTGAGATAGGCCACCAAGATCTGCGCATCCGCATGATCCGAGGCCAGCACCGTCACATCGCGCTGCATCTGCATGGCCACGGTCGGTCCGCAAGCCAAATGCCCATGCCACAGGCACAAGATCTTGGGGCGGAAATCTCCGTTCGGGCCATAAGACTGCACCCCGATTTCTTCCCATCGGGTGGTGCGCGCGACAAACCCCATATACCAGCGGTAAAACCCATGCAGTACCGCTTGGATTTTCGGGTTACGCTGCAGCCGCACCTCGAATTGGCGCCATTTCCTTTGCCATTTGGTCTTTGCCATACCTGCTCCTTCGTGCTGCGGGTTTAGGCGATTGCAAAAGCCAAGACCAGGGTGATGGCGTTCTGGGCTTGGCTCGGCCAGGCGGGCAGGCTAGGGGAAAGATCTGACCTGAAGGAGAGCTCGAATGCCGCTGACTCTGGCCACCTGGAATATTAACTCGGTGCGCTTGCGCAAAGAGCTGGTTGCGCGTTTTCTAGAGGCGGAACAGCCGGATGTCTTGTGCCTGCAAGAGATCAAATGCCCGCTAGACAAATTCCCCACCGAATTCTTTGCCGAGCGCGGCTATGGCCATCTCGTGGCGCGGGGGCAAAAGGGCTATAATGGCGTGGCGATCTTGGGGCGGGTGCCGCTAGAGGATGCCGGCCACCGCGATGGGCTTGACCGTGGGGATGCGCGCCATGTTGCCGCAAAACTGCCCGGGGGCGAGGTCTTGCATAATTTCTATATTCCCGCAGGCGGCGATGTGCCGGACCGGGAAAAGAACGAAAAATTTGGCCATAAGCTAGACTTTATCAAGGATCTGACCGGTTGGTTCGCCGCTGAGCCGCCCAAGCGCAGTATTTTGGTCGGCGATCTCAATATCGCGCCGCTCGAAGATGATGTCTGGAGCCATAAGCAAATGCTGAAGGTGATTAGCCACACGCCGATCGAGGTGGAGCATCTGACGGAAATGCAAAGCGCGGGCAATTGGGTGGATGTGACCCGCAAGGATATGCCCGAGGGCAAGGTCTATTCCTGGTGGTCTTATCGGGCCAAGGATTGGGCGGTGTCTAATCGTGGGCGGCGGCTGGACCATATTTGGGTCACCCCGGATTTGGCGGATCAAGCCAGTGGCAGCCGGATTTTGCAAGATTGGCGCGGGGCCGAGCAGCCTAGCGATCATGTGCCGGTGCTGGCGACTTTGGATATTTAGGCATGACAGGCGCAATGGGCGCAGCTTGCGACGGCATTGCATAGCAAAAGCCCGGCTTAGCGCCATTGGCCCGACAGAGGCGATAACCGTAGAAAGCCCGAAATGGACCTTCTCAGTTTCGATCAATTACTGCTGCAATTCGTGACGATCTTTGTGGTGATCGACCCGATTGGCACCCTGCCAGTGTTCTATTTTGCCACTGCTCATGTGCCGACCCGGCTGCATCGCCGGATCGCTTTGCGCGCGGTTGCGATCGCTTTTGCGGTGTTGATGCTGTTCTTGGTCTTTGGCCAGCTTTTGCTGGAAGGGCTGGGGCTGCGCTTTGGGTCGTTTCAGATCGCGGGCGGGATTGTGCTGTTCTTATTTGCGCTCAGCATGATTTTCGGCCCGTCCAAACCGGAACAAGAAATCGCCGTGGCCGAGCAAGAGGCAGATCTTTCATCCGCTGCTTTCCCTTTGGCCATGCCGTCGATTGCGTCGCCCGGTGCCATGCTGGCGATTGTGGTGCTGACGGAAAACAGCGCGCATTCCATCCCCGATCAGGCGGTGACGGCTGGGCTATTGGCTTTGGTGATGCTGGTGGTTTTGGTGGTGCTTTTGGCGGCAGTCCCGCTGAAGCGGATCATTGGCGCCAGCGGAGCAAGCGTGATCAGCCGGGTCATGGGGATCATCTTGGCCACTGTAGCAGTGGATGCGATTTTAGGCGGGCTTGATGCAGTCGGCGCGCTGAACCTGACCCGGCAGCCCGAGGCTTTTGGCATTTTATAGCCCCTTATAGACCCTTGTAGCCCGGGCCAGTGTCGAAGAGGCGGTGCTATTCCCGATAGCCACTTTTCCCCAAGGCCGCCTTTTCCCGCTTCCCCCCTTTTCCATTGTCTCTAAGTATCACATATAGTAGCGCGACAAGGACCATTGGGGATCAATTAAGGACCTGGCATGCTGGAATTTGGAACAAAACCTGCCGCGCCGGCGGGCGGTGAGCTGATCAAAGACGTAACCGAGGCCACTTTCATGGCCGATGTGGTCGAGGCCAGCCAAGAGGTTCCGGTCATCGTGGATTTCTGGGCGCCTTGGTGTGGCCCCTGTAAAACTCTGGGTCCGATGCTGGAACAGGCGGTGACCGAGGCGGGGGGCAAAGTCCGCATGGCCAAGGTCAATGTGGATGAAAACCAGATGATCGCCGGCCAATTGCGGGTGCAATCCATCCCAACGGTTTACGCGTTTTTCCAGGGCCAGCCGGTGGATGGGTTCCAAGGTGCCGTTCCGGGATCCGAGATCAAAGCCTTTGTGGATCGCGTTGCAGCCTTGGCTGGCGATGGTGGGCTGGGCGAAGCTTTGACCGCCGCCGAAGAGATGCTGGAAAGCGGCGCGGCTGTGGATGCGGCCCAGACCTTTGCGGCGATTTTGGGCGAAGATCCGTCAAATCCAGGGGCCTATAGCGGCTTGGCACGGGCGCATATCGTCATGGGCGAGCTCGACCAAGCAGAAGCTCTGATCAATAATGTGCCCGATGATCTGAAAGCCGCGCCGGAAATCGAAGCCGCCCGCGCCAAATTGGAACTGGCCCGCCAGGCCGAGGATGCGGGCCCGGTGGCCGAGCTGCGCGCTGCGGTTGAGGCCAATCCCGAAGATCTGCAAGCGCGGTTTGAACTGGCTCAGGCCATGCATGCCTCTGGCGATGTGCAAGGCGCGGTTGACGAGCTGCTAGAGCTGTTCCGCCGTGACCGCGAATGGAATGACGGTGCGGCCAAAGCCCAGCTTTTCACCATTTTCGAAGCACTCGAGGCCAAAGATCCAATCGCTTTGAATGGACGCCGCAAATTATCCTCGATGATATTTGCTTGATCGGTGGGGCGGGCTAGCTTTTGACCATGTTCACCTCTGCTGACTTGCCCCAGACGATTCCCGTCTTTCCTTTGACCGGCGCGCTCTTACTGCCCCATGCGCGCCTGCCATTGCATATCTTTGAGCCGCGCTATCTGGCGATGCTTGACGACGCTTTGAAAACCTCTCAGCGCTTGATCGGAATGATCCAGCCCCGCGATGACAGCGGCAGGCTGCATCAGATCGGCTGTGCTGGGCGGGTGACGGCCTTTTCCGAAACCGAAGATGGCCGCTATATGATCACCTTGACGGGGGTGTCGCGCTTCCGTTTTCGGGACGAAGTCGAAGGGTTCACCCCCTATATTCGCGCCAATGTGGACTGGCAGGATTTCACGCCGGACCTAACCGCGAGCAAATCCGACGAGTTTGACCGCGACGGCTTTATGACACTGCTAGAGCGCTATTTCGATGCCAAAGGTCTGTCCACCGATTGGGAAAGCCTGAAAGAGGCCGAAAGCGAGTTGCTGATCAATTCCCTTTCGATGCTCTGCCCATTTGAGCCCGAGGATAAGCAGGCGTTGTTAGAAACCCCATCGCTTGAGACACGCCGGGAAACTTTGGTCACTTTGATGGAATTTGCCCTGCGCGGCGGTGCCAATGATGAGGTCATGCAGTGAGCGAGGCGCCTCAATTCGACCGCAAGATGCTAGAGGCCTTGGTCTGTCCGCAAACTGGCAATCGCTTGGATTATGACCCCCAGGCGGGCGAGCTGATTTCCAAACATGCGGGGCTGGCTTTCCCGATCCGCAATGGCATTCCGATTATGCTCTGTGACGAGGCGCGGCGGATCGAGTGATTTTGCGCTACCACCGCAAAAGGGCAATTTGCCCAAAAGAAATATCTATTTTTCTGTGAATCCCAAAAGGCGAAAAGCGCAGCATTAAGCATGTTTCTGCGGCAAGTTGAGGGATGTCTATCGGAATAAGCGATAGTTTAGTTCAGAACCGATTTGTTTTCCTAAGTTGATTAAGCTATTCTATAATTAGAATGCAATTATTTTTTTAGCCATTGGTGTGTCGATGGGTATACGGTTAAATCCTATTTTGGGGCAGCCTAGTAGTGGCCTGATGCGCGGTGGCTGTTCAATAGCGCTTCTCCTACTTGTTATAGCGGCGCTGCGTAATTCGTCCATTTCCGACGAAATCAGCCATTTCTATAATCTTGGGGCTGCTGCGGGGAATTGGGGCGTCGCCTCGATCTTGCCATTTCTCTTTCCCTTCACCGCGTTAGCGGGGGCGATTTTGCTGCTGGCACCGGGGATGTTGCTGGCAGGTCTCTTGGATAAGGGGCGCGGCGATTTCGGGCTTTGGCTGATCCGAGGGGCGGGTCTTACTGCTTTGGGATTGGCTCTGGGCTTGCCATTGCTGGACCTTTTAGCGCCTGGCCTCGCCTCTGGCGGGGGGGTGGTGATCCTTTTGAGCCTGGTTAGCCTTTCCATTGTGATATGGCCGCGATGGGGCGCGGCGCGGCTGGCCTCGCTGCAAAATCTGTTAGCAGCCAATCATTGGATCTTGGCCTTTATGGCGCTGCAATATTTGGCGGTCCATTTCGCCTTTATGCCCAAGCTCTATTGGGAGCCGTTTAATGGCGATGGCGCACAGATTTTCCTGGCAGGGCTTTGGCTGATCGAAAATCATACCCCGCTCTACCCGGATCTGGAAACTTCCCTGGATGGCTATCCTAGTCTTTCCACCTTGACCGAAGTCTATGTCGCCTCGTGGAATATGCGGCTCTTTGGTGAAAATGCTATCGGGCTGCGTCAGGCTTTGCCACTAGGGGCGGCGCTGTTGACCGGCTTGGTGCTGGGCCTGATCGCATATCAACAGGAGACGCGGCTTCGACTAACTGTGATGGCTCTGGTGGCTTTGGCCGTGGCGCTGTTTGCTTGGAGCCTGGGCTGGAATGCCAGCTATAATCCTTATTTCTCCGATTTGGCTTCGCCGACATTGCGTGAACCCTATGTTGTGTTTTCGCTCTTGGCGGCGATGCGCATCTCTTTGGAGCCGCGGCTGATAATGGTCGGATTGGCCATGACTCTTGCCTATGTCACCAGTCCAGGCGCCCCCGCCTTTTTGTGCTTTTGGATCGCCGCACAGCTGGTGGCGGGACGGCCTTGGCCCTGGAAATGGGCTGTAACGCGGTTTGCGGTTTTGGTTGCCGTGGTGGCCCTGGCGAAAGGGATCGGTCTGCTTGGGGCGGCCTTCGGGGTTATCCCAAATAGTGATGAATTCGGGGCGTCCAGCTTAGCGAGCCGTTTGCGATTTGTGACTCCTTTTGAATGGCAAAGACTGTTGATGATCGCCGTTCCCACCGGGATTTTACCGGCTCTGGCGCTGATCTTTCTGCCCGCTCAGGACCGGTTCGGGCGGGCGGTGGCCTTGGCTGCGCTGGTTTATGGCGCTTTTTTCTATTTCCAGGCCTATCGGGTTTTGCTGCATCATTTGGCGCCGGTGGCTGTTTTGGCGCTGATCCCGTTTTGGCGCATGGCGATGCAACACCGGGCCCGGCATCTGCTAGAAGGGTTGGCCCTGCTGGGATTGGCCGCTGGGGTGTATTTGGCGACTCCTGCGGCACCGCGGGTGCAAACCATGACCCGTGATCTTGCTCATCAAATTAGCTTCGAGTTTGGCTCCATTCGCCCGGTTGAGCCTTTAAAGATCGAAGATATGCATGAGCTCTTGCTGCGCAATGTACCATTAGATTTTACCGAAACGGGCTGGCAAACCGCGCCTTTCGTGTCGCCCCTTCCACTTTATGTCTATGGCAAACATCTTTCGACCGAGGCGGATATCGGCCATAGCCGTGCGGTCACGGGGCGGATTGTGCCTGCCGAGCATGCGGTTGCGCCGGGCTGGCAGCTTTTGGATACGGAGGGCGAGCTAAGCCTTTGGGTCCCCGCCGGGGCGGAGCGATTGGAGTTCGCGCCCACGGATTTGTCTTCGACCATCAGCCCGTATTTGTTCATCGACCGTGCCGTTATCTTTGGCCGAGGCGAACGTCATGAGCCTTACCGGGTCTGGGATTTGGCAAAAATCGCCGGGTTGCGGTGATACTGGGCAGAGCCCCCTATGTTAGATCTGCAAACCCCGCAGCAATCTAGGCCGGTCCCCGGCTAGGCCCGCGGCATTGCGCATGGCGGCGCGGCGGAGGCTTGGAACGGCATTCACCACGCCCATGCCCAAATCCCGGCCGAGGCGCATCAGCGGATTGTCATTGGAAAAGATCCGGTTGAACCCATCCATGGCCGCCGCCAAAGCCACGCTGTCAAACCGGCGCCAACGGGTGTAGCGTTCAAGCACATCGGCGCGGCCGATATCCTCGCCCCGGCGATGGGCCTGGGCCACGATCTCAGCCAAAGCCGCCATATCGCGCAGCCCGGCATTCAGGCCTTGGCCCGCAATCGGATGCAAGCCGCGCGCGGCATCGCCCACCAAAGCCACCCGATCCGTCGCGAAACGCTCGGCCCAGGTGAGGGTCAGCGGATAGGTATAGCGCGCGCCTGCTAGCTCGAACCGCCCCAAGAAATCGCCAAAGCGCGGGCGCAGTACCTGCAAATATTCCGCCTCGGGCAAGGCATTGATCGCTTTGGCTTGGGCCTCGCTTTCGCTCCAGACGATGGAGCAGCGATTGCCTTTGAGCGGCAAAATCGCCAAAGGCCCGGCGGGCATGAAATATTGATGCGCGATCCCGTCATGGGGGTGCTCATGGGACAAGGCGCAGACCAAAGCCGTCTGGCCATAGGATTTCACATGCCGCTTGATCCCGGCGCGGGGGCCGGTTGGGCCTTGCCGCCCGTCAGCGCCGACCAGCAAGGGCGCGCTCAGCTCGGTGCCATCATCCAGCACAAGCCGCGCGCCCAAAGGCTTGATCTCTTGCGACATGACCCGGCGGCCCGGCAAATGGGTCACGCCAGGGGTTTCACCTAATGCATTTAGCAGAACCCGGCGCAAATGGCGGTCTTCGACCATTTGACCCATGGGGCCTTCTTCCAGCTCCGCGTGATCAAATTCCAGCACGAAAGGCGAGGGCGCTTCGCCAGCGCGGCCATCCGAGACTTTGATGCCCAGGATTGGTTGTGCCGTGTCGGCCAGCGCATCCCACAGACCCAATACCCGCAGCATCTGCACCGAGGCATGGGCCAAGGCATAGCTGCGCCCGTCAAATGCCGGTTCTAGCTGAGCGTCTTGGCTCAGCGCGTCGATGACCGTCACGCGCAATCCAGCGCCCGCCAGGGCAAGGGCTAAACTTGCGCCATTCAGGCTTCCGCCGGTGATCAGAATATCCGCATCTTGCATGAGGAGAGTTATGGGGCGCGCTACGGGATTGTCCATGGGGTACAGCGCCGTTAGCCTGCGGCCTGTTGATCAAGTGATCTGCAAGTGACCTGTAAGAGAGCCGGGGGCCGGATATGGTGCAAGACTGGATGACGAAAAGCGCGAGCGATCAGGGCCGCGCCATCGCAAAAGGGCAGCTTGACCCGGTGGAGCTGGCCGATGCCTATCTTGATGCCATCACCCATCATCCCCAGGCCAAGCGGATCTATGCCCGCACCACCGATCTGCGAGCCTTTGCCGAGGCGCGGGCCGCGCGCAGCCGGGCGCAGTCGGGCCATCGGCTGGGGCTGCTCGATGGGGTGCCGCTCAGTTGGAAAGACCTGTTTGACAGCCATGGGGTGGCGACCGAGGCGGGCTCGGATCTGCTGGCGGGCCGTGTGCCTGACCGAGATGCGCGGGTGATGCGGGTGGCCTCGGCCCAGGGTGCGGTTTGCCTGGGCAAAACCCATATGTCGGAACTGGCCTTTTCCGGGCTGGGGGTAAATCCGGTCAAGGAAACCTCGCCCTGCGTCAATGACTTGGCGGCAGTGTCGGGCGGCTCGTCATCGGGGGCGGCGACCTCGGTGGCGTTTGGATTGGCGGCGGCGGCGATCGGCTCGGATACGGGGGGGTCGGTGCGGATCCCGGCGGCTTGGAATGATCTGGTGGGGCTGAAAACCACTTCGGGACTTCTGAGCCTAGAGGGGGTGGTGCCGCTTTGCCTGCGCTTTGACACAATCGGCCCCCTGACCCGCTCGGTCGAGGATGCGGCGCAAATCTTGGCTCTGCTGCAAGGCCAGGCGGCACCGGATCTGACCGGGGCGCGGGCCGAGGGGCTGCGCTTTGGCGTGCTCAAAACCCTGGCCCAAGATGATCTGCGCCCCGAACCCGCAGCGGCTTTTGAAGCTGTCTTAGGCAAACTCGGCGCGGCCGGTGTGCAGTTTGAGGAGTTTGAAGCGCCGGAGGTGACCGAAGCCATGGGCTATGCCGGGATCCTCTATACGGCCGAGGCTTATGGGCTTTGGTCTGAGGTGATCGAAGCTGCGCCCGATAAGATGTTCCCCGAAATCCTGACCCGGTTCCGCCAAGGCGCCAATTTCGCCGCCAAGGATTATGTGGCGGCTTGGGCCCGGTTAGACCAGCTCCGCGCGACTTACCTAGCGCGAACAGCGGGCTATGATGCGGTGATCCTGCCCACAGCCCCCAGCCTGCCGCCTAATCTAGAGCGCCTGCTGAGCGATCACGATTATTTCGTAGCGGAGAATTTATTGGCGCTACGGAATACACGGATCGGTAATTTGATGGGCTTGGCGGCTCTGACTCTGCCCGCGGGCGCGCCATCTTGTGGGGTGATGCTGCAAACAGCGCCATTTTCTGAGGCGCGGCTGTTGCGAATGGGCGCTGCGGTGGAACAGGTTTTGGCCTAACCCCCTTAGAATACTGGACGCATACCCCCTTGATTGTGTAAGCTGCCTCCATGACCCGGGGCGCATAATCAAAAGATCCTGGGCAGATATGAGGCAAAATGCAGTTTCCAGACCGGTTCGCCGATCTGCCACCCTATGCGTTTCCGCGTTTGCGGGCGCTGATCGGTGGCATTGACCCAGGACTCCCGGCGCTTTCCATGTCCATCGGAGAGCCACAACACCCGTTTCCAGACTGGGTGCAGGATGAAATTGCGGCTAATCTGGCCGGTTTCGGGAAATACCCGCCCAATAATGGATCCGCACCGCTTTTGGCGGCTTGCGCCGATTGGGTGTCGCGCCGCTATGGGGTGCAGCTGAACCCCGAAACCGAATTGATGGCAGTGAATGGGTCCCGCGAGGGGCTTTATAATATTGCTATGGCTTTGTCGCCTGAGCATAAAAATGGCACGCCGGTGGTTCTGGCGCCGAACCCGTTCTACCAGGTTTACGCGGTGGCGGCTGCGTCTGTCGGGGCCGAGCCTTTGCTGATCCCGGCCACGGCTTGGACGGGGCATTTGCCTGATTATGCCTCCTTGCCCGAAGATGTGCTGAACCGGGTGACTTTGGCCTATCTTTGCTCGCCCTCAAATCCGCAAGGGGTCATGGCGACGGCGGAATATTGGACCGCCTTGCTAGAGCTGGCCGAGCGATATGATTTCAAGATCGTGGCCGATGAATGCTATTCCGAGATCTACCGCGAAGCGAAGCCTACCGGAATCTTAGAAGTCGCCAAGGAAATTGGCGCTGATCCAGAGCGGGTGATCGCGTTTCATTCCTTGTCCAAACGGTCAAATATGCCAGGGTTGCGCTCGGGGTTTGTGGCGACAGGGCCACAGAATATGGCGCGGATCCAGCAGCTTCGGGCTTATTCCGGCTCGCCTTTGCCGCTGCCTTTGCAAGCGGTAGCGCAGCGCGCTTGGGGCGATGAAAGCCATGTGGAGGAAAACCGCAGGCTCTACCGTCAGAAATTTGAGTTAGCCGATGAGATCCTGGGTGGGGTGCCCGGATATCAGCCGGTCGCAGCCGGGTTCTTTTTATGGCTGCCGGTGGAGGATGGCGAAGCCGCCTGCACCAAGCTATGGCGCGAGGCCGGGGTGCGGGTTCTGCCCGGCGCCTATCTGGGCCGGCCCACAGCGACAGGGCCCAATCCGGGCGAGGGGTATATTCGTGCGGCCCTTGTGGCGCCGCTAGAGGAGACACGGGACGGGCTGACGCGCATTCGCGAGACGCTCTATCCGCAAGCATGAAGGACGAAGCAATTGGCATATCCCTCGCGTGAGCAGAGCCATATTATCGACCCGGCCATGCAAGCCATGCTTGACCGGCGTATTAAGGAACTTATTGGTTTGACCCTATTGGCGGCGGCGGTTTTCACCGCCCTCGCTCTTTGGAGTTACTCCCCGAAAGATCCTAGCTTTCTGGGCAGCGCCGTAAGCGCGCCTTTGAACTGGCTGGGCTATCCCGGTGCCTATCTTGCCTCGCCGCTGACGGTGATATTGGGCTATGGCGCCTGGAGCCTGGTGGCTGCCTGTGCGGTTTGGGGGATACGCTTTTTGCTGCATTGGGGTGAAGGCACGGTGATCAGCCGTTTGCTGTTTTTGCCCATTTGGGTTGCTGTTGCTGGGATGTATGCGGCCTGCTACCCGCCGATTGACGGCTGGGGCCATGGTTTTGGCATGGGCGGGCTGTTTGGCGATACTGCTTTGGGCGTGCTGGTGGTGATGCTGCCCGTGCCTTTGGATATCGCTCTGAAAGGCGCGACGATCCTTTTGGCCCTGGCGCTTTTGGGCTTTGGCTCTTTCTCTTTGGGCTTTACCCGTGCCGAACTGGCAGGCATCGGCCGGTTCTTGGGCATCGGCTTTGTGCTGCTTTACGATTTATTCGTGCGCGGTTTGTGGCGGCTTTTGCTGGCCAGCCTGGGTTTTGCAGCGCATCGCAAGGAAAAGCGCCAAGCCCGTCGGGTAGAGCGTGCCCAAGCCCGGCAAGAGGCCGCAGCCCGCGACCAGGCCGAGGAAGACGATATTTTCGACGATATGGATGCATCGAATGAGGCGGATTGGGGCCCCTCCCTCAGCGCTTCGCGGGATATGCCGCCCATGCCAGATTTCGACGCGGCCCGTTATCGCGAAGAGCTGGAAGGTCCCGACTGGGCAGAGCCTTATGACGAGGCACCCAAAGCCTCGCCCGTGCAAAGCAGTGACTTGCCCCAAAGCGCTGGTGGGCTGCTCGCAAGACTGCCTTTGCTGAGCGGTCGGATGCAAGCCGCGCCAGCGCCAGCGCCGCAAGTCGAAGAGACAGAGTTTGACCATTTCGAAAATGAGAGTGACGAGGATATGGACGAAGGGATCAAGGCGCGTGTCTCGGGTGCTGTGATCAAGCGTCAACGCCGGGACCGCCGCCGCCTTGCGCAAAAACGTATGCAGGGCGCTGCTTTGCCGGATGCAGATGCACTGCCAGAGCCGGAATTGCCGTCTGAAGAAACCTATGAGCCGGTTGTGTTTCAGCGCGCGCCACGGGCCCAATTGGAAACAGATATCGACGCCCAGCCAGCGGCCCAGATCGAGGATGAAACCGATCTGGATGACGGCTATGATCCGCTGCCCGAAGATGCCCCGAACCGCGTCGAGCGCAGCATACCGCCGGTTGATCCGAACCAGATCCCGCGCTTTTTGGCGACCAAGCCGACAATTCAGCATCCGACCCGCAAAGCGCCAGCGCCCTCAACCCGTGCAAAGGCCGAAGCTCAGCCAAGCCTGCAATGGGAGGATAGCGAGGAAGGCTATGCACCGCCGCCGCTCAGCCTGCTGCGGGATCCAGCGAGTATCGAAAAGCACTATCTTTCCGATGAGGCGCTCGAAGAAAATGCCCGCATGTTGGAAAATGTGCTGGATGATTATGGGGTGAAGGGCGAAATCACCTCGGTGCGTCCGGGCCCTGTGGTCACCATGTATGAGCTAGAGCCCGCGCCGGGGCTGAAAGCCAGCCGGGTGATTGGCCTGGCCGATGATATCGCGCGCTCCATGTCGGCCCTGTCTGCGCGGGTGTCGACGGTGCCGGGGCGGACGGTGATCGGGATCGAGCTGCCCAATGAGCGCCGGGAAATGGTTCTGCTGCGCGAGCTGCTCGCCACCCGCGATTTCGGCGATAGCAAACTGCGCCTGCCCTTGGCCTTGGGTAAGGATATCGGCGGCGCGCCCATTGTGGCGAATTTGGCCAAGATGCCTCACCTCTTGATCGCAGGGACGACCGGTTCGGGTAAATCCGTGGCGATCAATACGATGATCCTGAGCCTGCTTTATAAGCTGAGCCCGGATGAATGCCGCCTGATCATGATCGATCCGAAAATGCTGGAGCTGAGCGTTTATGACGGCATCCCGCATTTGCTAAGCCCGGTTGTCACCGACCCGAAGAAAGCCGTTGTGGCGCTGAAATGGGTCGTGGGCGAGATGGAAGAGCGCTATCGCAAAATGTCCAAAATGGGCGTGCGCAATATCGAGGGCTATAATGGCCGGGTGCGCGAAGCTTTGGGCAAAGGCGAGATGTTCTCGCGCACGGTGCAGACGGGCTTTGACGATGAAACCGGCGATCCGGTGTTTGAAACCGAGGAATTCGCCCCCGAAGCGCTGCCCTATATCGTTGTGATCGTCGATGAGATGGCCGATCTGATGATGGTGGCGGGCAAAGAGATCGAGGCCTGCATCCAGCGCCTGGCGCAAATGGCGCGGGCCTCGGGGATCCATTTGATCATGGCGACGCAGCGTCCTTCGGTGGATGTGATCACAGGCACGATCAAAGCCAATTTCCCAACCCGGATCAGTTTCCAAGTGACCTCTAAGGTCGATAGCCGCACCATCCTGGGCGAGCAGGGGGCCGAGCAGCTTCTGGGCATGGGCGATATGCTTTATATGGCGGGCGGGGCAAAGATCACTCGCGTGCATGGACCTTTCGCCAGCGATGAGGAAGTCGAAGAAATTGTGACTTATCTCAAGGCCTATGGCCCGCCGGATTATGTGGGCGGTGTCGTCGAGGGCCCAGAGGAAGACGCAGCGCCCGATATCGATGCGGTGCTGGGCCTTGGCGGCAATACCACCGGCGCCGATGCGCTTTACGACCAGGCGGTGGCAATTGTGATCAAAGACCGCAAATGCTCCACCTCTTATATCCAGCGCAAATTGGGTATCGGCTATAACAAAGCCGCGCGCCTGGTGGAGCAAATGGAAGATGAGGGGCTGGTCACACCGGCCAATCATGTGGGCAAACGTCAGGTCCTGGTGGGCGAAGACGCGTAAAACTGCCATAAAGCTTATGTGAAAAACTTGCTCTGCCCTCTGGGCGGGGCGGGTCTGGTCGCCTATCTGTGGCCTATGAGACTGATTTTCGCCCTTTTCGCTTTGCTCACTGCCGCGCTTCCGGCCCAGGCAAAGCCGCTCTCCCTGTCGCAATTGGCGGCTTATATCGACACCCTCCAAAGCGTGCAGTCGCGCTTTGTTCAGGTGAATGCGGATGGTAGTCAAAGCCGCGGTACGCTGTCCTTAAAACGCCCCGGCCGAGCGCGGTTCGACTATGATGATGGCGAATTGCTGGTATTGGCCAGTGGTGGCCAGGTGGCGATTTTCGACAAATATTCCGGCGGGCATCCGGCGCAATATCCGCTCAAACGCACGCCGCTGAATCTGATTTTGGCGCGTAAGGTGAGTTTCGATCAGCCGGGGCTGGTGGTGCAACACAAAGAAAGCGGCGAACGCACGCTGATTGTGGCCCAAGACCCAGAATCCCCCGAGCTGGGCCATATCGCGCTTTATTTCGAAGAGTCGCCGATGCGGTTGGCTGAATGGATTTTGACCAATGAATCCGGCGAACAAACCCGCGTTGTGCTGGGCCCTTTTTCAGAGAAGAAAAGTCTAGGGCCGAGCCTGTTTAGCATCCAAAACGAAATCAATAAGCGCGACTGATTGGGGCTGGTTGGGGTTATGGCGCTGCACGCAATTGCCCCTGTACGGCCCCCAGCACCGATCCTAGATCTTGTTACAGCGGCGCAGCTGCCCCTTATACATGGCGGCGCGCCGCTCTACCTTTTCCGATACATTGAGCAGCCAGGACTTAGAGCGGTAACTGCCGCGCTTATATCCGTTATGGCCTTCGTGATAGGCTAGATATTGGCGCCGGGCATCGGATTTGGAGACACCATTACGTTGGTATGTCAGATCCATATACCAGCCCATGAAATCCGAAGCGTCGTGGAAATTGGTCCGTTTTGCGCCCGCACGCCCGGCGACACGCTTATATTCACTCCAGGTGCTATCGATGGCCTGAGCATAGCCATAGGCCGAGCTGGCCCGCCCCATAGGAATGACGCCTAAGGACCAGCGATAGGGGGTGCGGGCCTTACCGTTAAAGCGGCTTTCTTGGTGGAAAAACGCCATTTGCACATGTACGGGCGCGCCCCAACGGCGCTCTGTCCGTTTCATCGCGCGCAAAAAGCTGGGCCGCTGCGCCACGATGCTACAAGCATTATCCAAATTGCTGGGCGGTGCCTTGGACCCGCCACAGGCCGCAAGGAATATACAAAGCCCGAGGGCTAGCCAATATCTGCTCATTTTCGGCCTCTTTCAGCGCTAAATTTTTTCTAAAATCTATCGCAACTGAGGCTTGGGAGAAATGATAAAGTGATCACGCTTTCGCTGGTCGGTCGGCGCATCGAGCGTGACGATGTGATCCCTGGCAATTTTTGCCCGTTTGCGGTATGCATAAACTGCTATGCGTTGCTGTCGTTGCGTCATTTGACGTGGGTTTTATGACAGATGCGATGAGTCTGTCTGGCCTGGACCTGCAAAATATGCGAAAAGCTCGGGTTCTTGCGAGTCGGCCTTTGGACGGCGAAGGGTGTGCGTTATGCTGAAAAGTCAGGCAAAATATCAGATCGGTCAAGTGGTGCGCCACCGGAAACATCCGTTTCGCGGCGTGGTTTTTGATGTGGATGCGATGTTTTCCAATACCGAGGAATGGTATGATGCCATTCCCGAGGAAAGCCGCCCGTCCAAGGATCAGCCTTTCTATCATCTGCTCGCCGAAAATGACCAAAGCTATTACGTCGCTTATGTGTCTGAGCAGAATTTGGTGCCGGATCAAAGCGGTGAACCGATTGAGCATCCGGATCTGCCGGATATGTTCGGCGAGCTGCGCGATGGGGTCTATGACCTGCAAGCGCAGCTGAACTAAAGCCTTTCGCGAATTCGCCTTCACCGGTTGCTAGGGCATCCCGAGTTCGGGGTTTCGCGCCTGGGGTTAAGACCCCAAAGCGCAGCCATCTTTGCGCGGGTCAGAGGCGCCTTCTAACACATGGCCATCTTGGTGTAGCGCAATGGCTTGGGCACCGCCGATGGGTTCCACTGGTTCGGTGACCAGATGGCCCAAATCGCTCAGCTCCTGGCGCACCGCATCGCTATAGCCGCGTTCTAGCCGCAACTCGCCTGCCTCTGGGAAAGCACGGGGGGCGTCCAGCGCCTCTTGCAATCCAAGCCCATAATCCACCCAATTGGTCAGCATCCGCGCATGGCCGGTGGGTTGATACGCCCCGCCCATCACGCCGAAGATGGTCGATACCTTGCCGTCGCGTTTCAGCATAGCGGGGATGATCGTATGCATGGGCCGATGACCGCCGCGCAGCTCGTTGGGATGGCCGGGGGTCAGGCTGAAACCAGCGCCACGATTTTGGAACAAAATCCCAAATTTGGGGGAGGCGATCCCCGATCCAAAGGCATGGAAAATCGAGTAAATCAGCGACACAGCCATGCGATGCCGATCCACCACACAAAGATAAACCGTATCGCGATGGATCGCTTCTGTCAGCGGAGCGGGGTCCGGCAGTACCGCATTCAGCCGGATCAGCTGCGCTAAGGCGCGGGCGGTTTCCGGGGCCAGCATATGGTCGAGCCGCGCCGTATGATCGGGATCGGCGATAATGCGATTGCGCGCATCATAAGCCAGCTTCACCGCTTCGGCCTCGGTATGGGTGCGGCGGGCGCCAAAGGGCTCTAAATCCGGCAAATCGAAATGCGATAGGATATTGGCGAGCAATATCGCCGTGGCTCCTTGGCCATTGGGCGGATGCTCTAGCAGCTCCACCCCTTTATACTGGCCGCTGATTGGCGTGCCCCAGCGTGCCTCCGTCGTTGCGAAATCCTCTAGCCGGTGGCGCCCTCCATGCGCGTTCAACGCGGCGCACATGTCTTCGGCAACCTCGCCCTCATAAAACCCGGCGCGGCCATCTTTGGCGATGCGGCGCAACACTTCGGCCTGGCCCGGTGCGCTGAAAACCTCTCCTGCTTTGGGGGGCTGGCCGCCGATCAGGAAATGTCCCCGCGCGTCCCCTTGAAGTTTATGCCCATTATGGGCCCAGTCGAAAGCCGCGCGTGGCGCGACGGGAATACCGGTTTCGGCATAGTGAATGGCCGGGGCCAGGATCTGATCGAGGGGTAGGGCGCCGTAATGGTGATTGAGGCTGCAAAACCCATCCACCGCACCGGGCAGGGTCACCGCATCGCCAGTATCCAGCGGCATGACCTTATGGCCAGCGGCGCGCATGATGTCGGCATTAAGATCCATGGGCGCGCGGCCAGATCCGTTTAGCGCCTGCACATCCTCACTGCCCGCCGGTTTTATCAAAGCAAAACAATCGCCGCCTAATCCGGTCATCGCGGGTTCGGCGATCCCCAGTAAGACAGCAGCGGCGATGGCGGCATCAGCAGCATTGCCGCCCTGGTCCAGGATTTGTAGCGCGGTGCGGGCGGCCAAAGGATGCGATGTCGCGCAGAGCCCATTTGTGGCAAAAACAGCCGATCGACCAGGGAGCTGGAAATCACGCATTTTGGCCTCCTTCGCGGTGCATGAGTAGGAGTTGTGTGCCAATTCGTGCCGTCGTCATCAAGGACAAGCGGTAAGTGAGCCTTAAACGGCAGGCTAGATCAAAGAAAGTTAGCGAAATATTTGCGCGATGTCTTTTGGGGCTAATGGTTGTTTTCGGATGAGATGGCTTAAGACGCACGCATCCGAAAACTCAGATTATTGGTGTTGTCGACGCGGCTATATTTCAAATCCTCCGTCAATGTATGGATTAAATTCCAGCCAAACCCCCCTTCGGGGAGATCCTGGCGGGCGGCGTCGATATTGGCAAGATCGGGGAAGGGCAGCTCGCCATTTGGCATGGCTTTGCCTTGATCCGTTATGCAGACTTCAAGCCAAGACTCCGGCGTGAGTGTTAAACTTAGCTCAATCCGGCCTTGGCCAGTTTCCTGATAAGCATGCTCGACAATATTGTTCAAAATCTCGGCCAAGACGATTTCAACCTCTCCGCTGAAATCCTCTGACAGGCCGTTTTCTTCAATATTTTCGGTCACTGATGCCAGGGCTTTCCTGACACCCTCGGGCGTGGCTGGCATGTCCTGAATCCAAGGCGCCCAATTTGGGCTGGCCTCGGAGATGCAGGATTGCGTGGCCTCTGCTTGGGTTTGTAGATTAAGAGGCATTCGCATAGGTGTCCAAGGCCGCTTCCACGCTGTCGTGGATCGGAAACACCTTGTCCATCCGCGTAAGGCGGAAGACCTTTGCAACAGTCGGCGACAAAGCCGCGAGTTCCAAGCTTTGCCCATCATCAAGCTGTTTGAGCGCTGCGACGACGGATCCTAGCCCGCTGCTATCGATGAAATCCACCGAAGACAGATCAAGGACAATTCGCCCACTGACACCATTGGTCAGTTCGCGCATCTTGTCTTTGAATTGAATGGCCACAGAGGCATCGATCCGGCTATCTGCCGCAGTGATCACGGTCGCGGCCGGTGTTTGGGTACTACTCAGGTTCATCCCGCACTCCACTATTGAGACTTTGACAGGCTATGGCGCAATCCTTACCACTGCGTGAGTCCCGCCATGGGATAGGCCTCGGAAAACTTAGCATATGTCGAAAATTCAAACGGTTGATTATCCCAGCCTTGCAAAACGCATTGGCTCCGTGACGGCAGGGGAGAGCGATGTCATTGCTTTGATGGCAAGTTTCGTTTGCGAGCTGCATCACAGTGACCCAAGGTTTGATTGGACCGGTTTTTATCGGGTTGTGGCGCCAAATCTGCTAAAAATCGGCCCCTATCAGGGGGGGCATGGTTGTTTGACCATCCCGTTCGACAAAGGCGTTTGCGGCGCGGCAGCTCGGACGGCGACGACCCAGCTCGTGCCAGATGTGGACAGTTTTCCGGGCCATATTGCCTGCGCGAGTTCCACAAAATCCGAATTAGTTTTGCCGGTCTTTGGCCAGGGCGGCGCTGTGATCGCGGTTTTGGACATTGATAGTGATCAACCAGACGCCTTTACCCAAGAGGATGCAGAGGCCCTGAGCCAGATCCTAGCGGATGTATTTAGCGAATGCCCGGAGGGGTATTAATGGCACCGCTGCCCCAGTCTGACTATAATCCCCCCAATACGCCGCTGAATATCCTATATGAAGACAGTCATATCGCGGTCTTGGACAAACCGAGCGGCTTGCTCAGTGTGCCGGGTCGGGGTGAGCATCTGGCGGATTGCTTGATCACACGCTTGCAACGGGTGCATCCCCAAGCGCTTTTGGTGCATCGCCTGGATCGGGATACGTCGGGGCTGATGATTTTTGCGCTTAGCCCTTTTGCCCAGAAACAATTGGGCCGCCAATTCGAAACCCGCAAAGTCAAAAAGACCTATATCGCTTTGGTGCATGGGGAAATGGCGGAAAAACAGGGGCTTGTGGATCTGCCGCTGATCGTTGATTGGCCGAACCGCCCTTTGCAAAAGGTCTGCCATGACACTGGCAAACCGGCTCTGACCGAGTGGAAGGCTCAACGCTATGAGGCCCCGGCGACGCGAGTGCAGCTGATGCCAAAGACCGGGCGCAGCCATCAATTGCGGGTGCATATGCTGGCCTTAGGGCATCCGATCATGGGCGATCCCTTTTATGCCACAGGCGCCGCAAGTGAAGCGCCACGGCTTATGTTGCATGCGGAGCGCCTGCGTCTGAACCATCCCGAAAGCGGCAAAGGCCTGAATTTCCATAGCCCGGCACCATTCTAGGGCCGGAATTCCGGAGGTTTGGTAAAAGAATCATTGCCCAAAGTGAGGCATTGTTTCCTGTATTAATCATCAAGAATATTTCTGGAAGTCTGATGACCCTACGTCGCCTATTTGTGTCGTTGTTTCTGAGTTTTCCGTTGGCCGCTTTGCCTATGACGGCCATGGCGCAATTGCCGCCGCATGCGCCGGGGACCATTTGCCTGACGCCGGAGTTTTGGTGCTGGGTCTCGGCGCCAGGTGAAGCTGGCATGCCCTGCCAGTGCTATACGGATATGGGCTGGGTTTGGGGCACTTTGGGCTAAACGAGAGGGAAGGCCACAATGACCCGCGATACAGAGCTGGAGAAACTCCTAGACGGTGCAAAGCGGGTTGCGCGATATGGCCAAGGCGCCGGATTGCTGACCGGTCCGGGACTGGCCCAAGCTATCGCCGATGCGGATGGCAAAGCAGATTTGGCCTGGTCCGATGGTGAAGCGGTCAAATTACAAGACGAGCTCTCGCGCGCAATGCGTGACATCCGGCCAATGACCCTGGCGGATTTGCGGGACTGGGACCCGTTCCACGAGCCGCAGCGCAAAGTGTTCAAATGGTATAAAGCGTTTTTTATCATGGTCGTGCTGGTCATGATCTTGATTTGCGCCAATATGACCTTGTGGCACAAAACGGCAGTGTCCTTCATCAGCCAGGTGAGCGCTGCGGAAAAAGAGCTAGAGGCGCAGGCTCTGGATGATCTGATCGATTGGGTGGTCCAAGCCGAAACCCCAAGACGCGCGCCGGGCGAATTGGTGACCTTTATCAGCGGCTCTGTTGATACGCTCAAAGATACATTGGCCCGAAGTGTGCGGTTTCGCGAACGCTATACGGAGCTGATGAAAGACCGAAACCCCATCCGCACGCGCTATGTGGCGCTGACCTCTCGAATTTGTGGCAATTGGCCAAGCTTTTGT
Source organism: Mangrovicoccus sp. (assembly GCA_049603835.1). Classification (GTDB taxonomy): domain Bacteria; phylum Pseudomonadota; class Alphaproteobacteria; order Rhodobacterales; family Rhodobacteraceae; genus Mangrovicoccus. The sequence continues at coordinate 65,399 of JBMYSZ010000004.1, read as the reverse complement.
GGCAGGCCGGATGTTACCAAAAGCACAGCTTTCCGAGCCCAAAGCTATAGTCTGGAAAATGCTGGTTTGGATGCGGCGAGCTGCGAGGCCGATCTGACCCAGCTTTTGGTCGATATGGAAAAAATCGGCGATCTCGAAGGCGGGATCGATAAAAGCGATATGCTAATCTATGCGGCGCAGTTTAAGCCCAGAGCTAGCCAAAGCGTCAGTTGTATCGCTGGTTTGGAGGGGCTGGTGCAAAAGATGGAGGCCGATAAGGTCATCTTTGAAAACCAGAAAAACCGGATGCTGCGTTATGTGGAGCTTTACGGCCGCTGGTATTTGCCCGCCCTCTATGGCGCTTTGGGGGCGCTGTTATTTACGATGCGATCTTTCCTCAACCCGGTTTTCCCAGATCCGCCCTTTCTGACGGTGGTCTTGCGGGTGGTTTTGGGCAGTTTCGCGGGCGTGGTCTTGGGCTGGTTCATGACGCCGGAATTGTCGCAATCCATCGGATCCATATCCGGGGTCCGGCTGAGCCTTTTGACCATAGCTTTTCTATGCGGCTTCGGGATTGACGTGTTTTTCGCCTTTTTCGACCGCTTAGTGTCACTGGCCCATAGCTGGGTCTCTCAGATAGGGCGGCCCAGCAGCTAAGCCTCTCACTTTATTGCTGCCTTTTGCAAATTTCGCAAAGAAGCAGTCCAAATGGGCGTTTACCTTTTTTGCTGGCTAGCGCAGTCTCGCCGCGACTGCCAAAGAGGAGAAAGACCATGGGTCTTCGCATCAATGACACCGTACCCGATTTCACGGCTCAAACGAGCCAAGGCGAAATCACCTTTCATGACTGGATCGGCGATAGCTGGGCGATTTTGTTCAGCCACCCCAAGGATTTTACCCCAGTTTGCACCACTGAATTCGGGGCTGTCGCGCAGTTGGGCGCGGAATGGGAAAAGCGCAATACCAAGGTGATCGGGGTGTCTGTGGATGGTGTGGATGAGCATCTGAAATGGATTGGCGATATCGAATCCTATTCGGGCGCAAAGGTTGGTTTCCCGATTATCGCGGATGAGGGCCTGGCCGTGTCTAAAGCCTTCGATATGCTGCCGGCGGATGCGTATATGCCCGATGGTCGGACCCCGGCCGATAGTGCGACCGTGCGTTCGGTTTTCATCATCAGCCCGGAAAAGCGGCTGCAGCTGGTTATGACCTATCCCATGTCGGTGGGCCGCAATTTCGCGGAAGTGCTGCGGGCGCTGGATGCTTTGCAGGCGACTTATGAAACTCCGATCGCGACTCCGGCCAATTGGGTGCAGGGGCAAGATGTGATCGTGGCGCTCAGCCTGGATGACGCGCAAGCCCAAGAGAAATTCGGTGACTTGGATATTGCGCTGCCTTATTTGCGCAAAGCTAAGCAGCCGAGCTAATCATAAGACACTGGTGAATAGGCGATATCAATTTGGCCTATTCGCGGGGACCGAGCAGATCCTTTGAAGGGTCTGCTCGGATATTCTTTGGGTTTTTAGCTGGCTTCTCGCCAATCGTTTTGGTGGGTGTCGGCGCTAGAATATCCGGACCCGTTTTGGCCTACAAATCCCGAGATTGCCTGCAAAAGCTCTGCCGCGCCGCGTTTCAACGCCTCGCTGGCGGCGGTGGTTTCTTCGAACATGGCGGCATTTTGTTGGGTAACCTGGTCGAGATCCGATAAGGCGCGGTCCACCTCGCTGATGCTATCCGCCTGACTTTTGGCGTTATCAGCGATTTCACTGACTTGGCCGGCCACATCGCGGACTGCTTGGCTGACCGACTGGATCGATTCACCTGCCTTATGCACAACCTGCACCCCGGTGCGCACATGGTTGCCGCTATCTTCGATAAGGTTCTTGATATCGGCGGCTGCCTCTGAACTGCGTTGTGCCAGCGCCCGCACTTCGGAGGCCACCACCGCAAAGCCCCGCCCGGTTTCACCCGCCCGCGCGGCTTCAACCCCAGCATTTAGCGCCAAAAGATTGGTCTGGAACGCGATTTCATCAATCACTGTGATGATCCGCTGGATCTGTTCCGAAGAATTTTCAATCGCACCCATGGCATCCATAGCGCTTTGCACCAGATCGCCGCTTTCATTGGCCTTGGCTCGGGTTTCGGTCAGGCGCTGATCGGCTTCGGTGGCCACGGTCGCGGCGGTTTTGACCGTATTGGAAATCTGCGCCATAGTGGCGGTAATTTCGGCGCAAGTGGCGGCCTGGGCCTCGGTCCGGCGGGACAGATCCATGGCTGCTGCGGAAATATCCGAAATTTGGCCACTGATATTATCCGCTTGCGAATGCACGGTGACGATCGCTTCTTCCAGCAGGACTACGGCGTCATTGAAATCGGATTTCAGCTCTTTGTATTGCTCTGGGAAATCCTCTCGCAAACGATGCGCCAGGTCTTTTTCGGATAATGCGGTTAAACCCGTTTTCAGGCTGAGCAGCACCAAGCGCAGCTCTTCTTCGGTGCGGAGGCGATTTTTTGTTTCTCTTTCCCGTAGTTCTGCCGCTTCGCGATCTGCGGCTTGTACTTTCTGCGCGGCAGCCTCCGCCTGGGCCAGACTGTCCTCGGCAGCTTGTTTCGCTTCTTCCGCGTCTGCACTGGCCGATTGCGCATTTTTCAACGCGGTTTCCGCATTGCGCCGCGCCTCTTCCGCTTCGACGGTAGAGCGCTGCACCGCTTCATTTTGCGCCTCTGCCTCTCGGTCAAGTTTCAGTCGTTCCTGAATGGCGCGGGCCAAAACGAGACATTCCAAGGCCACCACTGCCCCATGGATCAAAGTCCGTTTCACATCAAATAGAAGCCCAATCGAATTGGGGTAAATCAATGCGGGCATGGCTAAGGTCAAAACCAAATGATGCACCACCACGGCGGCGGCGGCGGTCAGAAGCGCTTTGACATCCGCCAGGCTAAGCAACATGGCGAGGACCGCAAAATAGATCATATGCGTGTCCATCTGCCAGGGATGCCCGGTCAAGGATGCGGTCAGGACAATTGCCTGGCCGACAATGGCCAAACTAACCCCAATTCGCGACAAATGCGGTGGTAGCCGCAGGGAAAAATAACCCGCGCCAATAAAGGCCAGCGAGGTCAGCATCAGCGGGATCACGGCATTTTGCGCCAGCAGCGCCCCGCCCAAAGTCATCAAGGATAGGATCGGTGCAATCCATAGAATAAAGCGAACAGCTCGCGCCTGACTTTCTTCGAAACGTTTTTGGACTTCGGATGATGTGGACAAATTCATACTCCGCATAATTCAAGTAAGGCGGCACCGTCCGCGACAGCAACCGCCCCGGCCAAACGTAATTGTTCCGCAAATTGTGGTAGGTCAGAGATGGCCAAAGCGGCAAATGGCGCCTTAGCCGGCCCAACCAATTGACCACCCGCTTGGGCGACAAGATCGGCGATCGTCGTTGTCGCACTAAAAGAAATAACCAGCATCGCATCGCCGGGCACGGGCGGTGACAGGAGAATGGCAAAAACGGGTCCGGTCATAACGATGATACCAAAAAACATAACGAGCCAAGCCAAATGGGGTCCGATCTTCATCTAAGAGCAAATGGGGTAGAATAGTTTCCGTTGGCATAATTTCCACAGGAGGCTGCCGCGAAGAAAGCTAGGCCAAAGCGCAAAAATTGTCGCAAAAGGATAGGGTTTTAGACGAAATCGCCGGCAGAGCGCTAAATGCTATGTCAAATGCTAAAACGTCCAGCTCGCATGCCCCTGGAGGGAGTCGAGATCAATAGCACAGCCCATGATGCATTGTTGAACGACTCAGGGGGCGGATTAACCCAGCAGTTTTGCCTTGTTTTTATACAATTAAAGCTAGGGGTCGCGGTGTTCGACCGCAAAAGGTGGTGAATTCCATAGGTGGTGTGTGATGTGTTAACGATTTTACTGAATATTGATTGATTTACTCATGAAACTACTTTTTGGCTCTGGCAAGAGTTCAATTTGGAGTGAGTAAACCAATGACCCGTTTCGGATCCATTTCCATCGGCGCGGCCCTGCTACTGTCCACAGGCATCGCCTCTGCCGCCACCACCGACCTTCTTATCACCGCTGTCTATGATGGCCCTCTGAACGGCGGTACACCAAAGGGTGTCGAGCTTTATGTGCTCAACGACATCGCGGATTTGTCCATCTATGGTTTGGGAGTTGCCAATAACGGCGGCGGGACCGATGGTATCGAATTCACCCTGAGCGGCTCGGCCTCGGCGGGGGATTACATATATGTGACCAATAACGCTACTAATTTCGCGACATTCTTCGGGCTCACGGCTGATTTCACGAGCTCGAAATTGGCTGCAAATGGTGATGATGCCATTGAGCTTTTCATGAACGGTCTCGTTGTGGATGTTTTGGGTGACGTTAATGTCGATGGAACGCTACAGGCTTGGGACTATTTGGACGGTTGGGCGTATCGCGTGAGTGAAACGCTCGCGGATGGCAGCTTCACCCTGGCGAATTGGACCTTCAGCGGTCGCAATGTTTTTGACGGCGAGACCTTAAATGCGACCGCGGCGACGTCTATGCCGATCGGGACTTACACCTATACGATGCCCGAAGTGGATGCCCCGGTGCCGTTGCCCGCGACAGGCCTGATGCTGATGGGCGGGATTGGTCTAGCGACTGCGCTGCGTCGCCGGTGAGTTGATCCTAAAGCGCGGCCGCCTCTCGGTCGCACCCCAAAAAACGCAAAAGCCCCGACCGATTGGCCGGGGCTTTCTTATGCTCTCAGCGGGGCAGATTACTCTGCGCTAGCGTCTTCTTTGCTGATCTCTTCGCCTGTGGCTTGGTCGACCATTTTCATCGCCAAACGCACTTTGCCGCGATCATCAAAGCCCAGCAATTTGACCCAAACTTCCTGACCTTCTTTCAGAACATCAGACGGGTGGTTCAAACGGCGGTTTTCGATTTGCGACACATGCACCAGGCCATCGCGCTTGCCGAAGAAGTTCACAAAGGCGCCGAAATCGACGATTTTTACGACTTTACCTTTGTAGATCTTGCCTTCTTCCGGCTCTGCCACGATCGAATAGATCATGTCATAAGCCTTCTGGATCGACTCCGCATTGGCCGAGGCGATCTTGATCACGCCGTCATCATTGATGTCGACTTTCGCGCCAGAGGTTTCGACGATCTCGCGGATCACCTTACCACCGGAGCCAATCACTTCGCGGATCTTATCGGTCGGAACAGTCATCGTTTCGATGCGCGGAGCATGCGCGGAGAATTCCGAACGCCCTTCGGTCAGTGCTTTCGACATCTCGCCCAGGATATGCATCCGGCCGTCTTTCGCCTGGGCCAGAGCCTGTTCCATGATTTCCGGCGTGATGCCAGCAACCTTGATATCCATTTGCAGCGAGGTGATGCCGTTTTCGGTGCCCGCTACTTTGAAGTCCATATCGCCCAGATGGTCTTCGTCGCCCAAGATATCAGTCAGAACCGCGAATTGGCCGTCATCTTCTAGGATCAGACCCATGGCAACACCGGCTACCGGCGCGCTCAGCGGAACGCCCGCATCCATCATCGACAGAGAGCCGCCGCAAACACTGGCCATAGAAGAAGAGCCATTGGATTCCGTGATCTCGGACACAACCCGGATGGTGTAAGGGAAATCGGTTGCCGCAGGCAGAACCGCCTGAAGTGCGCGCCAAGCCAGCTTACCATGGCCGATTTCACGACGACCCGGCGAGCCAACACGGCCAACTTCGCCCACGGAATAGGGGGGGAAGTTATAATGCAGCAGGAAGTTCGAGCGGAAATTGCCATGCAGCGCATCAACGATTTGCTCATCATCGCCAGTGCCCAGGGTGGTGACGACCAGGCCTTGGGTTTCGCCACGGGTGAACAGGGCAGAGCCATGGGCGCGCGGGATCAAGCCAACTTCGGAGGTGATCGGGCGCACCGTGGTGCGGTCGCGACCATCAATCCGAGCGCCGCCCGAAATCACGCTACCACGCAGGATGGAGCTTTCGAGCTTTTTGAAGGCAGAGCCAAGATTGGCATCGGCAAGCTGCTCTTCGCTGAGCTGAGCTTTGATCGCTTCACGTGCAGCGGAAATCGCCGCGGTGCGCTCTTGCTTATCGGTGATGGCGAAAGCGGCGCGCATTTGCTCTTCGCCGGCGGCCTTAACGGCAGCGTAAAGCTCGGAGTAATCCGGCGGCTGATAGTCAAACGGCTCTTTCGCCGCTTCTTCGGCCAGCTCAATGATCAGGTCGATCACCGGCTGCATCGCGTCATGGCCGAATTTCACCGCGCCCAGCATCTCTGCTTCGGTCAGTTCATACGCCTCGGACTCAACCATCATCACCGCGTTTTTGGTGCCCGCGATAACCAGGTCCAAACGCTGTTCCGGCTTTGTGCGCAGCTCGGACATGTCGTCCAGCGCCGGGTTCAGTACATAATCGCCATTGACGAAGCCAACACGTGCCGCACCAACCGGGCCCATGAAGGGAACGCCGGAAATGGTCAGCGCCGCAGAGGCTGCGATCATTGCCACCACATCAGGCGCATTGACCAGGTCGCAGCTGAGAACGGTACACATGACCAGAACTTCATGCTTAAAGCCGCTGACGAAAAGCGGCCGCATCGGGCGGTCAATCAGGCGCGCGGTGAGGGTCTCGGCCTCGGACGGGCGCGCCTCACGCTTAAAAAAGCCGCCAGGGATTTTACCGGCAGCGTAATATTTCTCTTGGTAATGAACAGTCAGAGGGAAGAAATCCTGACCCTCTTTCGCCGCTTTGGCGAAGGTCACATTCGCCATCACGCTGGTTTCGCCCAGCGTCGCGATCACAGTGCCATCAGCTTGGCGTGCGACTTTGCCGGTCTCTAGGGTGAGGGTTTCATCCCCCCACTGCATCGTTTTCTTCGAAATGTTAAACATCATCGGTTCCTATTAGGGGCCCGGCCCTCCGGTTACCCCATGCATCCGACGGCCCCATTGCCGTCGCGACCCTGTCATCTTTCGCATCACGCCGGGTCGGAGCGTCACGTCTTAGATGCCAAGCCGATACTAGGTTTTACAGAGTTTGAAAACCGGCCAAGAGCGGCTCGGCGTGGCGTTATGTGGTCTAAAATGCAAAAAACGCGCCGGGCGAGGGGCGCGTTTTCCAGTGATCTTCGACTAAGGGCCGCGATTAGCGACGCAGGCTCAGGCGTTTGATCAAGTCTTGGTAGCGGGCTTCGTCTTTGCCACGCAGATAGTCCAGCAGTTTCCGGCGCTGAGCAACCAGCTTCAGCAGGCCACGGCGAGAGTGGTTGTCTTTCGCATGCTCTTTGAAATGCTCGGTCAGATTGGCGATACGCTTGGACAGGATCGCAACTTGAACTTCCGGAGAACCGGTATCGCCTTCTTTGGTGGCGTATTCTTTGACGACAGCGTCTTTTTCAGTAGGTGTGATCGACATCGGGGTCTCCTTAGAGTTAGAGAAATGGCACAAGCCGGGATGTCGTCCAGCAAGGCCCATGGAGGGAATCACCGCCTAAGACAGCGGTTCGCCGCTCCTACTGGAATTGCCCTTCGAAAGAAAGCCCCAATCCCGGCCGAGCAGGCATAAGACTGCCTTACCCTTAAGCGGAGATGGTGAAAATCGTCAATTTACCCTCAGAAATTGACCTATGGCAAAGACCCCCTGCGGCATATGACAAAATCTCCCCTTAACCTGAGGCTTTCAGTAATATACTTGCTCGCGAGGCCAAAAAGCCGCGCTAGCAGAGGGTGATGGAGTTTTCGATGACGCGAATGAGCCTGTTTTTTGCGGCGGGACTGCTGCTTGCCCAGCCTGCGACAGCCCTGGAGCTGGAAGATTTAGGCCGGACGCTGTTTTTCGATGTGAATCTGTCAAAGAACCGGACCCAGGCTTGTGCGACTTGCCATGATCCAGAATTTGGTTTTGCCGATCCGCGCGGGATGACATCGCTGGGCGATGATGGCGCCTCTCTGGGCAATCGTAACGCGCCCACTGTGACTTATGCAGCGCTGACGCCGGACTTCCATCAGCGCTCTGACGGGGCTTGGGCCGGGGGGCAGTTTTGGGATGGTCGGGCCAATCGTCTAGAAGATCAGGCCGGCGGACCGCCCCTGAACCCGATTGAAATGGGCATGCCGGATAAGGCCTCGGTCGTGGCGCGGCTGAAGGAAAACCCAGAATATGTGGGAGCGTTTGAGGCGCTATTTGCAGACGGCATCCTAGAGGATCCAGAGGCGGGCTATGCGGCGATGACCCAAGCGATTGCCGCTTTTGAGCGCCTGCCTGAGCTGTCGCCTTTTGACAGCAAATATGACCGTTATCGCCGAGGTGAGGCGCAGCTAACCCGCGAAGAAGAGCTAGGCATGTTGCTGTTTTTCAGCCCGCAATTTACCAATTGTAACCAATGCCACCAGCTTAACCGAGGCAATATCGTCGAGCGGGAAACCTTCACAAATCACGAATATCACAATATCGGCGTGCCGGAAAATGGGCCAATGCTAGAGACCACCGCCGCTGATACCAGCGCGCCGGATGGTGGTTTGGCGGCTAATCCGCAGATTGGCCATGGTCCCGAAACTGGAAAATTCCGGGTGCCGACTTTGCGCAATGTGGCGGTGACCGGCCCTTATATGCATAACGGCATTTTCGAAGATCTGCGCACGGTTGTTCTGTTTTATAACAAATACAACACGAAATCCGAGGCGCGTCGGATCAACCCGGAAACGGGCTTGGCTTTTGGTGCGCCTGAGGCGGCGGAGAATATCTCGATGACCGAGCTCACCGATGGGCCGGCGCTGGATGATCGGCGGGTGGATGCCTTGGTGGCTTTCCTCAAAACCCTGACCGATGCCCGTTACGAGCCGCTGCTAGAGGACTAAACCAAGACAGTGGCGCCCATAGGAGGCCACCGGCCCCAGCTGCGTGATCAAGGCTTTAGGCCGGAGCCGCAGCTTTGGGTTGAAGCTTTGAGCGAGTGACCAGGTGGCTGGGATCAGGGGTAAAGCGAGCGTCAAACGGCATAAGCGCGGCCCCCATGACTCTAGCGGACCGCCCCAAATGGCCGGTGCTGATATCGAATTCCGCCACGCCTTTGGTATTGAATTTGGCCAGGGCGGTCTGGACGGCCTGCGATAATTGGTCAAGCCAAGCGGGCGGCAAAATCCCATCAAGCACGACTTTGTCGATATCGAGCAGGCTGGCACTGGCGAAAATGGAATGGGCCAGATGAGGCGCGGCATCCGCGCACCAGGTCTCGAACAATGGGATGGCCGCGCTTGGGATGGCGTCTTCTTGCAATTGGCTAAAAAACGCCCTGTCGATGCCGGCAGCTTCGAGGTTTTGCAGTAAGGGCAAGAGCGAGGCGCGCTCGATGAGTTGCGGCGCGATTCCTGCGCCATTTGTACCGGGGACGGGCATCGACCCAATCGCACCAGCTTGGTCGCGAAATCCGGTAAATAGTCGCCCATCGATCACGACAGCCCCACCGATAAATGTCGCGAAATAAAGATATATCCCGGTTTCCGTCAGTTGGTTTTCGGGATGTTCCAGCTCTGCTGCGCAGGCTGCATTCGCGTCATTGATCAAGAGGCAGGGATGATTTGTCGCCTCAGAGATTTCGGCAGCGGGGTCGCGGTCTTTCCAGTCGCTCAAAGCCCCCTCAGGAAGCCCCATCTCAGTATCCCATTGATAGATCGCGCTGGGCATGGCTAGACCGATCCCGACAACGCGCCGCTGTGCATCGTCATTCATCCCAGCAAGCAGCTCTTTCGTCATGGAAATCGCATGGGCGATCGTGGTTTCGGCTTTGGGGTAGCTATAGGATTTGCTGAGCCGCGCGCGGACGTCACCAGTCAGATCCAGCAAAACCGCTTCTAAGCTACTACGGCCAATTTTCACGCCAATGCTAAAGGCGCCATCAGGGTTGAGTGCCAGCGGCGTTTTCGGTTGGCCCACCCCGGTGCGAATTTTGGCTTTCTCAATAATCAGCCCATCCGCCAAGAGCCGCTTTGCAATATCAGACGCAGCCTGGGAGCTAAGGGAAGTCAGCCGCCCAAGCTCTGCCTTGGATTGCGGGCCATATCGTCGGATCGAAGACAAGATAAGCCGCTCATTATAGATGCGCAGGGCTGAGGTATCTCCGCCTTTGATGGCCATGGCAGTCTCCGAATAATATGGGTGCCATCAAATAATTCATTTTGATTAATGAAACTACAAGGGGAAAATGGAGCGTTTCGGCCTTATTTTACAGGCTATACGGGTTTCGCCCTGCTCTAACTGGCGGCCTGTCCTACCCCATAATGGCAAAAATACCCATTCCGGGCCGATCATTGCCGTGCCCGCCACGCGGAGCCACGGGCCACATCTTGGCCGAGACATCACAGCAAAGCAGCCTCGGCATTGCGCCGAAATTCTAGTGTCCTGGAGAGGATTTGGTGGGCCTGGGGGGAGTAAAGTTGAACAATTTTTTCAATGAGTTGGCTGAGTGGGAAACCAATTCTGAGAGTTGGTCGCACATCTACACCGCCCCCAAACCGCCCTCTCTGGAGCTTTGACTGTGTTTTTCCCGTCTTTCGCCCACATCCATCAATCAATCAAAGGAGACTGCCTGCAACCGCTCCACCCCGGGGCGGTTTCTTTTTTGCCTGAACCGTTATGCCCAAACCCACCGCCCATCGCATCACGATCCGCCTAACAGGCGAAGAGTATGCGGAGCTCAGGGCGAAAGCGGGTAGCACACCACTTAGCACGTTCCTGCGCGAGGCCGCTTTGACCCAAAGTGCGACAATGCGCAAAGCTCCGGTCAAGCCGCCTAAAGCAGATCAGCGAGCGCTGGCACAGATTTTGGCTCTGCTGTGTCAAGCAGACAGCCTGAAAGCCCTGCGCAATATCAATTCCATCGCGTTCGACGATCCCGCCCTGGCGGAAGCTCGCATCCAGGCCGCGCAGGACGATCTGGGCACGATCAAAGCATTGTTAATGCTGGCGCTGGAGGTCGCGCCGCTATGATTTTGAAGGGCTCTCAGCGCAGTGGGGCTAAGGCGCTGGCGGTCCATCTTTTGAACCGAGAGGACAACGACCACATCGAGGTCCATGATCTGCGAGGATTTCTCAGCGATGACCTGACTGAGGCTTTCAAAGAAATTCAGGCCATCGCCAAAGGTACACGCTGCCAGAAGCCTTTATTTTCATTATCTCTTAACCCGCCGCCCGGGGCCACACCGACATCTGCCCAGTTCGTAGCTGCCGCCGACAAAGCGGAAGAGGCCTTGGGGCTGAATGGTCAGCCCCGCGCGATTGTTTTTCATGAAAAAGACGGACGGCGGCATGCCCATATAGTGTGGTCTCGCATCGATGCGGCGACGATGACGGCGCGGCCCATGTCGCATTTTAAAACCAAGCTGCAATCAGTGGCGCGACAGCTCTATCTGGAGCATGGCTGGAAGCTGCCGCGTGGGTTCTTGGATAAATCCGCGCGCTCGCCTCTGAACGCAAATCTGGCGGAATGGCAGGCGGCGAAGCAGCGCGGGCGGAACGCGCTGGATCAGAAGTTGGTGATCCAGAGCTGTTGGGCAGCTTCTGATGATCGGGTGAGTTTCGAGGCTGCATTGGCGGATTACGGCCTGCGACTGGCCCGTGGAGATCGGCGCAACCATGTATTGGCAAGCTATGATGGTCAGGTTTTAGCCGTGGCCCGAAACACTGGAAAGCGTGCCAAAGAAGTCACCGCGCGGCTTGGAAATGCGTCCGAGTTGCCTAGCGTTGCTGAAGCTCTGGCGGCGCATAGATCAGATGTGCGACGGCATTTCGGGCGACTGGCCGGAGAAATGCGAAAGGGTTTGATGGAGGAGCGCGCGCAGCTGAGTCGTGAACGAAAGGCCATGATCGCCGCGCATCGAACGGACAGAGATGAACTGGATACTCGGTTAACTAAAGCGAGGTCTGAGGCCGAGCGTGTTCGTCGGGGCCGCATAAAAACCGGCCTAAGCGGGCTATGGCAACGCCTGACCGGCGCTCGCCGCCGTATCCTCAAGCAGAATGCGGCTGAATCCGAAGAAGCCGCCCGTCGCGATGATGCTCAACGCCATGCTCAAAGGGTCGGGCACTTGAATGAGCGACTCGCACTTGAGATCAAGCGAACCCACCTGCGCCGTGAAGCGTTGGGCCTTGTGCAAGAATTGCGCGCCGACCGCGACACGTTCCTCGCCGCTTTGGACGGCAACAAGATCGATGGAAAAAGAGCGCCAAGCAGCCGACGCCAAAGCCCTCGTCAAGGTCCAGAACTATAGCCTAAAACTTGCGAGTGCGGGTTCAAAAGCTCAACATTACCTTGATAAAAAAAATATCTTGGCTGGATCGTTGTTTTTTTGGTGTATCGTCTGGATACTAATTTGCATTTTCCAGAACTCGATGACCTGAAAGCAGAAACATTCATTTCAGACAATTAGCGTCATAGATGCTTAGTTCCACTGAGTCGATTCTAACTCATTTCTTTCGTCAGTCCTAAAGCTTTCAGAATTGATCTACCCGTTTGACGGTAAGAGTCGTCGAGAGCGGTTGTGAAAACTTCCCGTGGGCTAACGTATCGGGTATCTTCTTCAGAAAGAGCGCTTGACGTTGCCCTAAGGTCATCAAGAATTTCCTCCATCGGAGATGCCGATAGCTCATGAACTCCCTTGAGTTTAATAGGTATTTTTCTATTTTCAGACATTGGATTAACAATAACATTGTGTGAGCGCATCCTGCAAGCCCTTTTGTTTTCCTTGGTTAACTAGCCGCCGACGGAACGGTTCAATCAACTCTCAATCGCTCGCTCATAAACGGATTCCGTTTGGTCGAGAATATTGCTATACATCCACTCAAGAGTTAGTTTCGTGGCAAAGCTTGAGAATATTCGATTCAATTCGTGTATTTCAGCGCTGCCGTTTTCCGGAAACACTGCAACTTTGTCGGCATCGATCGTCCATATAGCGATTGGATCGCCAGTGTGTTCGTCTGTCACTCTAAAGCAGCAAGCGGATTTTAGATTATCTCTCTGGCTTTCGTGTACGAAAACGAAATTTCCACCTTTCTCAGCGACTTCCACATCAGGCACGCTCAAAATAGAGCGAGCGCGATCATCCCAGACTTGCTTAGCTAAGCAGTTTTGCATGTGGATTGTGAGGCCGGTATTTCTATTCGGAGTTCTTGTTCCGCCTGTCTTGTACCAGCTCCCCACGACACAAAACTCTCCGAACTTATTGGGGGCTAGCAATTTGCATACGAAATGTACATTTGAAATGTTTTGATAGCTACCCAAGTAGTCAATAATTGATCTGGCGGCCTCTTCATTCAGAGCACTTGCACCTTTATCAAACTTCAACTTTCCTCTTGACCTTCTCAACAACTCCCCGGGATCTGATGCGCTGTTGATCGCCTCACTCATGCTTTGACATCTCCTTTTTTCGAAGCTGTCAAGGTGCTTCAACTGAGCAACTACGCTACTTATTTTTCTGGAAAGTAATATCGATTGCTTGGTGTTGTGGTAGTCGAGTGCTGTTTTCAAAATGATTAATGATGAGTACGCTAAGAGCGCTATCACAAACGACATTGTCATTGAATAGTCAGGTGGTTTCACTGCCAAGACAAAGACACCTGATATAGTTAAGAGAGCAGGAACTAACACAGAAAATAGAAACGGATGCTTTTCTGAGGCAGCCGCATAAAAATCTGAAAATGAAGAGTGAGCGGATTTCGCACGCTTTCTTAAATCTGTGGACATTGAGAACCTGAATACACCGAAATGTGGTTAATTTTTGAGGCTAGATGGCCTTCAGCCACCTAGCAAGAGAGCAATAATCTACGCCTTCGATTTGGCATGTGGCATATTGTCACGAGAGACCATTGAAAGTTTTCGATCTCTTCAAATATTCATGTCAAAGTCGTGTCTGAGCTTGCTTACCTGGTGTTGCTCTTTGGCATGAGTGTGAAGTTTGTCTTCGCGCTCGCGCATTTGCTCCCAGTCGCGGTGGTTTGGCCCTTGGGCTCCGTTTGGATGTAAGCTTGGCTGGGCGTGCAAGAGATCACGTTTCTTTTCCGCTATCAGAGCCTTGATGTCCGCATTTGGATCATGGTGGACGGCGCGGGAGAACCCGTCCTGCAACTGCCCTTTGCTTTTCGCTGCCGCAGTATCTGGATCAGCTTTGCGATTGAACGTGTCGCGCATCAGCTCATGTCCGGCCTAAAGTCCTGTGATTGCCCGCGATCTGTAACCGGCAGGCCTTTGCGGGCGCGTTCTTCTTGCAGATAGGCGTAGGGCTCCTTGCCGTAGCTGGTTTCGAACTTCGACGCGATCAGCGCCTTCATTTCATCGCGCGCGCGCCCGGTTTCAACGGATAAGCTATGGGCAAAGCGCTTCAGCGACCCGGAATAAAACCCATGATCGTCGATTTGTGTCTTCAGTTTTTCTGCAAAGGCTTGGGCTTTTTTGTCGTGCTCCGGCCCGAAGGGGACCGGATCGGCGGTTCCCAGGACCGGACCGTGTTCGGTCGCGTAGACCACCGCCTTTTCCAGATCGCGCGGCAGCTCAGTGTTGTGGAAATACTCTTTGAAGGGCACGCCCTTTTGGTCGCGCGGAATGCGGGCGATGCCTTCGCGGGCATGCAACAGTCTTACTTTGTTCGGATCGTCGTCCATTTTGACCTCCATTCACCAGGTCTTCTTCCACAGGATGTGTGGGCAAGGGCCTGTCATCGACACCCAGCCCCAATTGGTGGGACCGAGATAGAGGCAGGCGCTTTGCGCGCCGGGCGAAACCTGGGCAGAACCCGAGCCGCTATCGACGCGAATGTTCGGTAAACCCTGAGTGTATAGCCAGCTTCCAAGCACCAGGATCAGGATCAATTGCACCGGCATCAGGCGGCTGATCAGCAAATTGCGCGCCCGCGACCAAGGCGACGGGGTGCGCTCCTGCATGGTGCGCAGGATGCGCCGTGACAGGCGCGCGCCGCGCGGGGTGACACGGGTCCGCCACCAGCCGATCCGCAGTTCCGGTCGCATCAACTTACGTTTGCCGCCATACATTGAGTTCGGCGAGATTTGCCGCCGCCAGGGGGTAATGGCGAAGACTTGAACTTTTTTGCATATGATCGGCGGGTGATTGGCGTGAAGCACGATCTGCGCCCCATCAGGCATGCGGCGGATTTCGTCCTCTGTGGCCAGGCGGCGCGAGCCCTTCGAGACGCTTTGTTGCATCGCGCGGGGATCAAGGGAGGTGTTGGCGGCGACTTCAGTATATTCGCCCAGCATCTTCGAGAGGTATTCCAAGGTCGCCTTGGCCTTGATCCCGCCTAAATACTGTTTGATGTCCGTTTCCGACAAAACCGTTTCCAGTGCATGCTTGTCATAGACGCGAACAAAATCATCATGATCCTGCGTCGCGAGAATGAGTTTCACGCCATAGGATCGCAGAAGCGTCATGATCTTCGGCAGAATGTGGATTGGAGCGTTGCAGCATTCGTCCAAAACAAAGAGCACAGGTTTGTTATTGCCAACTTCCACCAGTTCCATCGCCGCCATCCATTGCAGCAGCCCCGAGAACTTGCCCAGCACTTCGGTATTGGCGAAATCGATGATCAGATAGATTGAGAGGTTTTCGGATTTGAGGTCCTTGAACGAAACCGTGCTTTCCTGGGAAATTGCAGCCAAATAGTTGCCCGGTCCGAAGGGTTTCATGGCCATGACTGCCCCCATGCGGAACTGCTCAAAGGTCTTTTCCTGCCCGGCATCACCAAAGGCCTTTACAAACTGGTCTTTGGCTCGAGCGGCCACTTCTCCCTTAAGCGCGGGATGGAGCATAGCGGCGTCCATCAGGTCATGGAGCAAATCCGTGTCGAAGATCGTTCGGTAGGCCACATCCATGGTACAGCGCTCGGAGGGCAGGATGGCGGGCAGGCACAGGAAGACTGTCGAGAGAATGTCCCGCGCTCCGTCATAGAAAAACTGGTTCTGGTTGTTGCCGCCCTTGGGGTCGGGATGAAGCTGGGCCGCCATGCCGTCCGCCCAGGTCAGTGCGGCGGGATCATCCCCCAGAAGCGTCCGAATGATCGGATCAAGAGGATTGATGCAAACGCTGTTTTCCGGGTCTTTGGGGTCGATCTTCACGCAGCGATGACCGAAAGCCCTTTTGCGATGCGCCCTTGTCGTTTCCCAAAGTTCGCCTTTCACATCGGAGATCAAGGCGGGTTCCTTATTGCCCAACAAAATGTTGGTGATCGCGGCGGAGGTCTTCTGCGATCCGGCGGGGCCTATAATCAGATGCGCTGTTTCCGTGGTCAGCCACAGGGCCGTGCTCCCCAGGATGCCGATAAATCGATCACCGGTTTTGCGCCGATGAAACCGCAATTTGCGGGCCATGGTCTCGCTTAGCCACAAGGCCGAGCCCTTGGTGTTGTCCGAATACATGGCCTGGGCCGAGCGAATATCGTTGCTCAGCTTGCTCAGAACCAGAAAGGCGAGTTTGAGTCCATGAACGGCAATCACAAGGCTGCCCAGCACATAGGCAATTCGATGAAAGGGATCAGGCAGATAATATTGAGGCGGGAAGCGGTGCAACAGGAACGCCAAAAGGGCGATTCCGATCAGTGTTTGAAAGGGGGAGTTTTGCTTTGGAGGGGGGGATTGTGACATGGGCGTCTCCGATTGTGTCCGTCCGACCTACGGTCGGACCCGAAGACAGTGTGATCATGGCCGCTTGGGCACTGCGGGCAGATGTCGGGCGTAACCAGACAGGAAATTGATGCCCCAAAACGATGACAGGCCCCCGAAGGAGCCTGCCATCAGAACAAGAAAAATAGTGACCTATGAACCGTCCAGGACGCTCAGGGGATCGATCAGAGCCCAGGCGTCATTGGGCTGAACACGCTCCACCAGGGCTTGGTGCGCGCCATCGCCCTTGTTGCCTCGAGCGGCCCTGATCTGCAGGCTCTGCGCCCAGACCTGATCGCCAATGGCGATGCGCAGCTCGGCTGTGACCGGCCCCTGAGCCGCGCCGCCATAGTGATTGACCGTCACCTGCATCTGGCTGAGGTTGACTGCGCCATTCAGGGCCACCGTTTCATAACCGTTGGTCAAAGACGGGCTGGAGAGGTGGTCCTTGAAGAGCTGACCCAAGGCGGTCTGGGCGTTCCCAAAGTAGATCACATCCGCCGCCGGGTTCGGGCGCACATAGAGGTCCAGATCGCAGGTCGCGCAATCCCAACTGATCCCGACCGAGACGCCGCGAGCATCGGACCAAAGGGGAGCAGGCGCGGGCTCTTCGATCACTGGCGCGGCATAGAGATCAAGCGCCTGACCCGTATCTGGCTGAAACTGGATCATCTCCAGCTTGCCAGTGGGCACAAGGGGTGCACTCACAGGCTGGTCGGTGCCCTTCTGGCCCGCCAAAGCAAAGACCGTGTGTAGATCGTCGCTCATCATCTGGAAGCTGCCGCCACGCTCCGTGACCCAAAGCCGCCACAGGCGTTCGACCCCATGGGCATGGGCATTGGACACAGCCCAGGTCGAGGAAGGCAAAGCAAGATAGACATCATAGCCGTCGAGAGCGCCCGACGCGCCGACCGTGCCAAAGGGCGAGCGGCTCAGATTGGCTGCGATATGGCCATCACCGGGCACCGCGCCTGCGATCATATCCAACGACGGGGCCAAGGGATCGCGGCTGCGCGGGTCGGCGATCAGGATCAGGCTGGCATCCCCGCGCGCCGGAAGCTTGGCGGCAATGGCGTTGAGCGTGGCCGGAATATTGATCTGGCCCGTGTCATCATCGCCCGTGCTCTCCATGAAGTTCTTAATCCCTTGCATGGCCTGGGCATTTGTCGTGACTTTGGTGCGAGGATTGGCATAGCGCGGATCATCCGGCACCGTAAAATGGGCGACCACATGGCCGGTGCTCGCATTGACGAAGCGAGCCTCTTCCCCCGGTCCGACCACATCAAGCACCAGACGCACTGCGTCCATGGTCACCTCTTGCTTTTGCGGTTGCGCCAGGGTGTCTGGGATGGCGATCACCAAATCCCGGGCAAAAGCCGGGGCCACGGCGAGCGCGACCATCGCGGCGGCGGTCAGACGTTTCAAGACGTTCATGTCGGTTCCTTTCAAAATGGGAGAGACTTCATCCGGGCCATGTAGGCCCCCAAAACGAGCGCAGCCGTTTGCGTCTCGGCTTCGCAGGCAGCGTCAAGTTCGCTGAGTGCGGCTTCGGCGTCCTTGATAGTGTCTTGGATCGGGTCGAGCGCCGCCGCTTCCTTCTCCAGCAACAGCTCCAACTCATGGCGTCTTGGATTGGCGTCCAGCCCGTCCGGCGCGTAGCGTTTGGCGATTTCGGTCAAACGCACCGCCAAAGTGGCCCCGGCGAGCATTTCCGCCAGTAGTTGCACAGCCGTCAAGGTTGAACCCTTATCCGCGCCAAGATCGGCGAACGGATCGAAGCCGCCGCTCATGCCTTGGAACTGTTGCGCGAACAGCAAGACCCAAAGTGCCAAGAACCCAGTGGTTGCCGCGTAGAGACCGGCCATCAACTTGGCGCGCAACCCATTGGGAAACGCCATCACCACGACTTTGAGCGTCACCGCCGCAAGCGGGGCCATGCCCGCCATAGTCCAGCTCAACCAAGGTTGCTCAAAGAAAATCGGCAAACCAGAGGCCGTCATGGTCGCTTGGGCTGTCAGAACAGCACCCCCCATCGCTGAAAGGGTGGCAAGACCAAGCAGCCCTGTTTCCACCTTGTCGCGCAGGGACCAATTGAGGAACCCGGTGCTCTCTTCGGGCTTGGTGGCCAGCAGGAACGGCTCCGTCTCAAGATCGCGTTCCAAGCGTTCAATGCGACGGGTCAGACGCGTGTAGCCCCGCTCTTTCGCGGCAATGGCTTTGCGCAGGCGCACCCGATCTGCGCCATGTTCAGCATCGAACTGCACCTCGATCAGACCTTTCAACATATGCAAGGCCTTCTCGGCATCGCCTTGCATCGCGGCCAGTTTGACCAAGGAGAGATCGAGTTTGCCGCTATCAGGCGGTTCGGGCGGTTTCGTAGGCAAGTCGCTCATGTGGCGGTCCTTTCATCGGTTTCGATGAAAGCAGCCCTAGAGAGCGCGCCGCTCCTGCCTGGGCAGGTTGCGGGCGTAACCCGGGCGAAACCGGCGCTATTTCGGGAACGGCGATGCGCCGAGGCCCTTGCCGACGCGTTCCAATTCACTGCGCAGCGCAGCGACCAACTCGATATTGTCGTCGGTCACATCCCCGCCCATCTGCTCCAGCTCGTAAAGATGGTAGGCCACCGCATGACCAAGCGCGATTTCCAAAGGGGCCTCTTGGCGCGCGGCGATCTTGTGGGCGGTGTTGAGGATTTCTTGGGCGTCCGGCCCGAACTCATAAGCTACCAGATGGTCGAACCAACGCCAGACAATCCGAAAGGCGCGGATTGACAAAGGCGCACCGTCCACATCGGTCAACTGGCGCTTGGAAAAGCGGAAATTATCCTCCTGATCGCGGTCAATGAGATAAGAAAACATGGGCCAGAGTATCAAACCCCGGCGCAGCTTTGCAAATTTGGAGATTACGTCAAATCGATCCCAAGGTCTTTTTGGGCCTGGTTGATCTGCCTTTCGCGCTTGCGAATGTGGTGGCGGTCTGAGTTTTCCGGGTTAGATAGGAAATCCGGATCGACTTTCTTTGGGTTCTCCGGGATCGGATCGCGGGCGCGATCCTTGATCAAAGCGCGCAGTTCCGCATCGGTAAGGGGTGTTTTTTTGGTCATACTCCCACTGTCCGATCTATCACTTTGGGAAAGGGAAAAGGCCGAGAAAACCCGGCCCTTTCGTGCTTAAAAGGCAATCCGTATTCAGGCGCTCGCTTGTTTCAAGGCAGCAAAATGGATGCGCCGGGCGAAGTCTAGCATCATGATCCGAGGCACGAGATGTTCCGCCAGGGGCTGACGGGGCGCGTTCTTCGCCCAACCCTTGATGTTTGACATCACCTTGCGGTCCGTTCCAAGCAGATCACAGACGTCCAGGGTTTTGATCCTGTCCCAGGACGCACCTTTGCCCCAACGCGAAACCGCCAAGTTCTTGAGCGCCTTGGAGTTCACAAGAAAGCGACGATCCCAGAGCAACAGGGGCGTCAGATTATCCAGATCGAGCCAGCGCTCCCGATGGTCAAATAGATCGCCATCATGAACGCAGTAGAGCCGTTCAATGACCCAGTCGCGCGTCTGCGAAGAACTCAGACCCAGATCGACATAGAATTGAGCAAGCTCAACCAGGAACTCAGGACGGCGGTACACGCCGGGGGCATGGGCATAGAGATTGCCGGTGAAAATGTGTGCCATTTTTTGGTCTCCGTGGCACTGCGGAGAGCTCTCCTGGGAAAGACTGGCCAAGCCTCCGGGATTCGTTTGAACCCAGTGAGCTTAAGAGACGAATTTTTCGCCCTGTATGAAATCAAGTGTAATCGCACTTCCCTGAGAAGATTGTGGAGAAACAAATATCTACGGGGAGCATAAAAGAATAATCACGCAAGCTGCTCTCTATTCTCGAATAACCACCTTTTTTCGCAACCAATGTCCGAACTTGTTTCCATTTGAGGATAATTATGCCGAAAAGTGCAATATTCAATCACACCAAAAGGGAACAAAGGCCGAACATTTGGCGGTCGATGGTGGAGAATAAAGAATTTTGCACATTTTTGATGAATTTTCGTGACTCTAGACGTCAATGTGTCCAAAGAAGAGACAAGCGTTCGAGAGAGACGCACGAGGCAGAGCAGTCCGATGCATGAGGGCTGCGATGACTATTGCAAAAACAATTTGGCATAAGTCTTCGCGCATTGAAGAGTGTGCTGATACGCGTGATGGCTGGACGCATTTGCATTCATCGGTTTGCCGCAAGCGGAAGTCTTGCATTCGATGAACGAGACCAATTATTCACAACAAGAACGGCAGCACGCTCGATTGAAAGCGGGCCAATTTGTGCGGAAAAAGATATTTGGCAAATACTCTAAAATTCAAGATTTCAGATTAAAAAATGAAATCTTCGAAAATGAAGAAGGTGCGCTTAGTAGAATTCTGAGCGGCAAGAAAAAGATCGATAGTCGATTTGCTAAGGTGTTTTCTAGAGAATTTGGGGGTGCTGAATCTTATTGGATCGCACTTGAGCATGAAATGCTTGCGGGTGGATGTGATTACGTGCCAGAATGCGCTGATTTAACGCCCAAGGAAGAATTTAATGTGTCAAAAGTTAATGAGGATCAGGAAAGTCGAAAACCTGGAAAATTGAAAATTACATTTCAAAATAACTCTTACAGCATTCCAATAGAAGCTGGCGGAGAGTTCGTCGCGGATTTTTTGCTCGCGATGCAAAAAAGAAATGGCGGTGATGAGCCCACTATTGAAATTGAGTAGGAGTATGTGAATTGGTGGTGTGCTCAATCAGAGAAGCGTAGTTCCTACTACTAAATTGATTTCAGTTCCTGTACTCGCCTTACCCAAAGTTAAGATTTATTAAAGAGCGAGGTGTGCGTTCCCAGAGGTTCACGCTGATTTGCAAGATGTGCCCTGGCTGCCGCCATGGCATCTTGGCAAGGGGCCCGCTGCGCGCCCCGTTGCATCCCCACAGCTTTGCCTCTTGCAGGGTATCGAACCCCTACAGAGTCACGAAACGTTTCGCCGTTTCAACACGAGCGGAGAGCCTACGCGCTCCCCAGCACCCCATCGCCTCAGGTCTTTCCTGCCTCGAGACCCAGGACCACGCCGTGAAGGCCATGTCATGGAGATGATGTCATCAAGACCAAGAGGGCGAACTCGCTCTCCCTCCTGGACCTCCCATCGACCAACCGTCCGCCGATTGGATGCGCGCCGCCTAACCCCGTCCATCAGCTACGCATCATTGCTTCAGTGCAGCTTGTTTCCCGAAACCAGACGCTCGGCCTGTTTCAACGCCGCCTTGCAACCCATTGCAATATCGTGTCAAGTAATGCTTGGAGAGCTTGTTGAGCGAGGCGCAATTTGAAACACCGTAGATTGGATTTGGCCTCGGAGATTAAACGAGCATCTCTACCATCTCAACTTACTGGCTTTCTCTATCCTTTATTTGAAGCGGTCACCAACTCACTGCACTCGATAGAGGATAAATATGGGGAAGAAGCGTATGAGAAAGGTGTCATTCGCGTCAATTTCGACGTCGATAAAAAGATAATATCCGTTGAAGATAACGGCGAGGGGTTCACAAAGGAGAATCTTGTAGCGTTTCTGACACCATTCACCGGCAACAAGCTGAGGAGAAACGGCAAAGGATTTGGCCGGTTTGTTTCGTTCAAGATTTTCAGTCGCGTCTTCTATGCATCGCCAACCACTTTCGAGGATGGCAGCAAAAGTAGCGCTGTGTTTGAATATAAGCCCCTCAGTGACTCTGATAATTTGGAAGAAATGGACGAGTCTGCGCTGATCAAGCGTCATGCCTACTCGAGTGGACTTTCTGTAGTTTTTTCGGATCCACTTGAGGAATATTGGAAGTACTTTGATTTTTCCAGCCCGGACGCCAGTGAGGCATACACAGAAGAGTCCATTTTGATCGCAGTCCTAGATCATTTTTTGCTCGAATTTGTGCAAAAAAAGGCCCCTAAAACCTTCATTTTCGAGATAGCTGGCGCAAGTTTCAATTTGGAAAATTATTTCTCTGAAAGCGTAATGGTTCGAGGTGAAAAATGCGTTACATTCGAAGTGGATGGCGAGGAAGTTGAATTCAAATTCAACTTCATGACGATTGATGCGCATAAATCGAAGCGGCACAGTCTATATTTTTACGCAGACAATAGAGCCACGAGCGATTTAGAGAACATCGCAAAGGGTCTTCGCGAAACATCATTCGAAGACGGCACTGGCCGCAGATATAACTATCTTGTTGCAGTCAGCAGCTCTTATTTCAAGGCAACTCAATCCCGTGATAAAATTGAGAACCTTAATGTTAAGATTACCCACGGCAACTCTGATAAGAAGCTCAAGGACGCACTAGCTACTGAGGCGAAGGCACACATTCTCACCTTAGAACCCGATTACACAGGCCGAAGACGGAAAGTGATGCGGGCCCAAGTTGAGGAGCTCATAGCACTTGACCCAATATTGCTTAGAGGGTTGGGAGAAAAGAACTTGAATGAGTTTGTGGAGGAAAGGGCGATCCTAGAATCCAAAGAGCAGCTTGCTCAAGACTTGTTCGTTGCGCGCCTCAGGACGAAGTTTGATTTCCGTAAAATCAACTCGGAGACGCCCTTTGAAGATCTTCAGAGAGTTGTTCGAAATAACATCACAGCTGACGCAAAGGAAGCTTTGGCTGTCTATGTAGCCTACCGAAATGATGTGATTAAAGTTCTTTCCGAGATGCTTAATCGCAAAGAAGATGGCTCAATTGCGAAAGAAGACGCGGTACATCAGCTTGTTTATCCGCGCTACAAAGATAGTGAAGAGATTGACTATTCCGCTCACAACCTGTGGCTGATTGATGATGACCTTGCCTATGCTGAGTACATCTCCAGCGACAGAACTCCGAAAGGTAAATTTCGAGAAAAAGGATCGTATGCCCATGATATCTTGGTCAACAATGACAACGAACTTCTACTTGTTGAAATGAAAAGACCTCAAAAAACTGGGTACGATATCACCGAAGAGGCAGAGCGCCCAACCGATAACCCGGTTCAGCAGCTCATTAGTCAGGTGGGTGAAATTCGGGACTACGGCGGAATAACCACCTCTGGTGGCAGGAAGATTGAGGTCTCCCGCGAAACCATGGTCCGTGGCTACGTGATTGCAGACTGGAACACTGACCTTGAGCGATATCTTAAAGATAATGATTTTAAGATCACAAACTTTGGCGGTCCCATGGCCTACAATTACTATACCACGCGGAATGTAATGGTTGAGGTTTTGGCGTTTGATCGACTGAAGGATCGCGCAGCCAAGCGAAACCAAGTCTTTGTGGATATCCTTGCAGGTAGTACGAGTTACGCAGGTTTGAAAGTGGACTTGCTTGCCGGAGAATAGTCCCACCATGGGATCATCCTCCAATGGGAGCTAATGGCCCAAATCCGCCCCTCATGGGGCAGACTTTCGCTGCGGCGCGCTTCCCCGAACCGGTCAACCACAGCATCGTTCAGCATGGTCGGCAGGCCAAGGACAGCGGTGCTGGACAAAGCTGCAGTCACCGCCAGTTGGGCAAGAATAAGGAATAAACTAAGGCCATTAAATGGCTTATCTGATTCCCAGAGATATCTCGCAAATTGAGTGGCGTTATTCCTCTAGTCTTTCTGCGAGTTCAATTACGAAGGGCGAAGGGTTATTCGCGCTGCAAACGATATGGATTTCCTCTTCAGCTCGGGTGAAGCCGACATAGAAAAGGCGGCGCGCTTCCCTTGTTTCCCTTTCGTTCGGGTTGGGACGAGGAATTCTGCCAATGTCCATGCCAAACATAACGACGAACCTGAACTCGCGCCCCTTGGAACTGTGCAAGGTTGTGAGGTTGATTCGGTTATTCCCTTCTCCGTAGCCACAGAGTTGACCCAAGGTCATTTCTTCATTCGCACCACCAGGGGCCGTTTTCAGAACGAATGCGTCGAGTGTCTCGCTTTCATCTGCCAAGGTTCGTGACCCCGCGAACAGCTCACGCAGTATCTCACGGCGAACGCTCGAAAGCCAATCATGTAGCGACATCGCGCTGTCGCGGTTTTCCCAAAGAAAACGCATCAGCGCCCGTTGAAGACTGAGGCGCGACTCTTCCGAAGTAAGCGATTCAGAGAATACGCGGCAACCTTCATCGACCAGGCGTGAAAATCTAGGGCTTCCCGACTTCCATCCTTCACAGCACCACGCCCCGCATTGCTCAAGCCATCGCATCAGGCGACTAGATCGGGGGTAGATCGCGTTGCCATCGGCACGAATGGTTGCATAGCCGCGCTCCTGCGCTGCTTTCGCAACGGCATCGCCAATCCAAGCAGCCGGATAGAGAATGGCAACTTCGCCAAGCTGAAGGTCGGGCAGACGAGCCATCGCATCGGGAATAAGAGTGTCAAAAACGTATCCGGCTTGCCTGTCATAGTTTCCGTTCAGCGGATGAAAGAAAACTGTGCCTTCTTCAGCGCCTTCCGGGGCTTCGTAGTCTCTCTTTTCACCAAGAGCGTATTGCGAGGCCGTGACGATCTTCGACCCGCAGCGATAGTTCAGGCGTAGCCTGACGGTTTCGACGTCTTCCCTCTGCGAAAGGCCTTGAAGTAGAGCGGGGTTTGCTCCGGTAAAACCGTATATGGACTGATCGACATCGCCGACCGCGAACAAGCGTATGCCCGTACTAAAGCACAAGCCCATCACCATCTGGTGCAGGGCGCTCCCAAGGTCTTGATACTCATCGACAATTAAGACGGGGTACTTGGCCTTGATCGCGTCCTGAAGCCATTGATGCTCCCGCAACGCGCGCACGGATAACAGGGGCATGTCATCAAAATCGATCAGGCCTGCGCGGCGCAGCTCTTCTTCGTAAGCGACAACCAACTCCGCACACTTTGCGTCCTGTTCACGGAAGGCTGCCGTATCGCGATTCAAGTGCGAGCGGCGGTAACGATCCATCTGAAGACGCCAGAATCTATGCGGGTCTTCCCCGCGCGCTATGACACGGTCATACGCACGCTCCAGTGCGCCGCGCTGTTCTTGAAGCGTGGCGACCTGGAAATCATCAGGCAGCTCCATGCCAGCAACCTTGGCGTAGGGCAGGATGATTTGTGTCAAAGAGAACGAATGTACCGTGCCGATAAAAACGCGCCCGCCTGGCTCAATGCCGAGCGCGTCAAGCCGCTGTTCAAGTTCTCGTGCGCACTCGTTGTTATACGTGATGCAGGCTACGCCGCGTGGCTCTTGCACATCCTCAGATAGGATGCGCGCCAGCTTAGTCGTAAGGGTCTTCGTCTTGCCGCTGCCTGGTCCTGCGATGACAATAGAGTGGCCTTCCGACTCGTAGGCAGCCCACTGGCCGGGGTTCGGGCGCAACTCTTCAGCAGCGTTGAGATAGATGCGACGATCAGACACGTTTGGCCACGTACTTAATCGCATCTTTAATGTAGTCGGGCGCTTCAATACCGTCGATGTATGACAGCATCCGTTGCGCGAAGCGGCCTTTGCCAATCGTGTCGATCATCTTCAGCAGCAAGGTGGGATCGAGTTCTTCGGGATCGGCCTCCCAGTTGTCGATATGCTCCCTGCGCGCCGCATTAAACGGATACTCCCTGAGAACCGCGATTATGGCCGCCGCGAAACCATCATCAAACAGGTCTACTTCAAGCGTCCTGTTATTCGTGTAGATGCCGTAGGCTTCGCAGCGCTCTGCAAATTCGTCGTGATCCGTGATCCCATCAAGCTCTTCAATCAGCGTTGTCGGTTCTGTCCCCGTGCGCTGTGTCTCAATGTCCTTAACAAGCCGCAAGGAGCGGTTGCGACCAAGCGGTTTCTTCCCTTGGATTGGATCCCAGTCGGTTATCACGGCAAAGGGGATGCCAAGGCCGACTAAGAACTTGGCGTATGGCCGAAAATTCGTACCTGCGGCCGAACATACCGTGATGCCCAGTTCATCCAGCACGTAACCAAGCCCTTCAGCAAAGGCGGGCACTAGAAACCGCTCCGCGTCCCCCTCGACTAGCAACACGCCTCGCGCGAACAGGATTTCCGCGCGTGTTACGTCCAAATACCGAGCGATGTCGTCAACTTCATCATCTTCAAGGTTGATCGCCTCTGCCGCATAACCCTTTGTTCCCGCACCCCCTACGTCCTTCAGCAACACGACAGAACGCAGCGGTGCAACGCTTGCGATATGTGGGGAGTGGGTTGTTACCAACATGGTGAGCGGCGCGCCATGTTCCTGTGCCTCGGTAAACACGTGGCGATACACAGATCGCTGAAGATGCGGGTGCAGGTGCGCTTCTGGCTCTTCAATGGCCAGGAAAGTGTGGTCGCGGTAGTTCTCTTCGATCAGTCGCCGCAACTCGAGTGATTTCAGCGTCAGGAATACGAGGTTTGCCGACCCGAGGCTGGCATCGCTAATGCCGCGCGCACCCTCATCAATTAGCAGGCGGACAGATCGGTACAGGCGCGCAGGATCAGTAGGGCTGAATCCAAGCGTGGGATGAATGTCCTGTTTCTGCCCGCTCATTTCTTGGAACAAGTCAGCGATATTCTTTTCAAGCGTGGACACTTCGTCGAACTCAGTAATTTTTGCCGTGGCTTCTTCGATTGCCTCGCTGATTTCTTTCAATGAATCGGTATCCACGCTCTTAAAGGCTTCTTCGATCAGCGGGCGAAGCGGGGAGCGCTGCCACACCGACAAGTCGCCTTCGGCATCCCGCAAAGCTGGCAGAACATCCATCGTGATCCGTCGCCGCAGCTTATGCCCGAACTGCTTGGCCTCGCTCTCACCACCATAGCAGATGAACTCGTAGTCTTCGGCCGAACTAGGTTCGTCTTCCAGGTCAGCAATTGGGCGAAGCTCGTAGGTCAGGCGAACGGTTTCAGGATCATCATCAAGCCTGAAATCCGTCAGTATCGCGAGGATGTCCTCGTCATTTTCAAATTCCTTGATCTCCACACTGACCAAGATGCTGTCGTCTTTTGTCAGCCCGTCCAAGCCGTCCCAGAAGTCCGACAACCCAAGCTGCCGCGCGCTGTCAGGCATCGAGGGATCGAAAACGAGGCGCAAGGCGTGCAGAAGGTTGCTCTTGCCGACGCGGTTTTCTCCTACAACCACAAGATTCCCGCCAACGCTGACGTCAAAATCAGCGAAGTTTCTGAAGTTCTTTATCTTGATGCGTGAAAGATGCACGGACGCCCTCGAATTATTAATATTTTCAAATATCTAACATTATCAGCTTCCGCTTCGTAGATCGAGTAAAACTTGAGCTGTGGCCGTGGCTTGGTTCCTGTTCATCCCTTGGTCTACGCGTGTCAGCAGGACGCGCTTCCAATACGCTTCACGCGCTAACATCATATCGTTGGGCGTGCGGGCGGTGCGTTGTGCGAGCAGGGCAAAGCAAAAATGCTCGCGGCAATAGGGCACAAGCCTTGCTCGCGCACGAGCCTTGTCAGCTCGACGTTACCGCCGTGTTCAGTATCAATGTACTGATGCCAGCGCGACCAGATACCGAGGTCGCCATAGGCCGAGCCGATATAGCGTCGGCCTGTGTGAATGTCCGTGATCAGATACACCCCGTCAAAGTCTTCTAGCGCCGCCCGCCGATCCACGCTGGAAAACAAGCGTTGCTTTGCAATCGGCAACTCGTAGAACGCCAGTGTTCGAGTATAATCACGACAGGCGCCGTTGACCGTCACCGGCAATACCCCGGCATGACGCCCTGGTAGGGTCCCGCTTGTTTCTGCGCAGCGGTAAAGCGCTTTTTGCTATCGTAGCGAGCGCAGCGCCCGCAATAGCCTTCAGCGAATCGTGACACGCGGTATCTAGAGTTTTGAAAGGTATTATTTATGGCTCGTTCGTATGAATGGGATATCCATAAACCCGATTCATGCTTTGCTGAAATTGCTCCTCTGTGAAGCCACGATCCCTTAGCGTTTGACGGAGCCTTTCGGCCTCCTCATCAGCCCCCAAGCGATCAGCTGTTTCAGCACACTGCTTAAGAAATTGTTCAGAAAATATTACGGCCATTAAAAATTCATTCTCATTGCAAATGTTCACGATAAATAAAAAGGCATGTCCGCGCAATGGAATTCTGCCCGGAGTAGTTAATCATATGTCCTCAGCAAGGATATTGAGGGCCTTTCGTAAAATGAACGATAGCCATGGAAATAGCCAGGAGAACCGATAAAAGCAGCCGTTGCGTGCAATCGGGCGCGTGCCCGTAAAAAGGCTTGGGGCTTTGCCCCTGGCGCAGGACAAGAAAAATAGTCGAAAAGAAGCTTTCGTTGTCGGCTCCCCCTGAAGGTTGCCCCCAACAACGAAGAGCTTCTTGCGCCGATTTTTCTTGACCTTTGCACCCCCACTCTCGGCGAGGGCCAAGGGTTGCATGTGCAACCCCAAACCCAAGAAAGTCTGCGCCATGACCGCCACGCTTCACGCTCAACCCTATGATATCACTGCCAATGGTTTCTACTTTGAAAGCTTTGACGACTATCAAGCCAAGGCCCAAGCTGCCCTGAATGACTTCGGCGATCCGGTGGAGGAATTCGAAATCCAGTTCATCGACGGCGAAACCATCGACGCGCAATTGTTCTTGGCCTGGGGCGTTCACCAGGGCGACATCGCCGCCTATCTCGACGCCGTGGAGGACTGGGACGATCACGACAAAACCAAAGCCATCATCGCCCTGCGCGAAGGACTAGCCGCATTCAACCCGGCTCAGGATCACCGCCAGGACCTGGATGTCGATCTCTATTATGTTGATACCATGGAAGAATTGGCCGAGCAGTTCCTGGACGAAGGTCTGTTCGGTGACATCCCCACGCCTTTGCAATATTATATCGACACCGCCGCTATCGCGCGGGATTTGGCGATGGATTACACTATGATCTATATCTGCAATGACCGGCTTGCCTATCGGGCGGACTAAGCGGGTGCGCCGCCTAATGGATAGTCCAAGCCCTCGCGACGGAAGGCGCGCGCCAATGTGTGGCGCGACACGCCCAGCAAAAACGCCAGATACCGGCAGGGATAGCGCAGTTCCGTGTGGTACCAATGCGCATCAAGGACCGTATCACGATCCAGCGCGCAGGGCCGCCCCAAGATCGTGCCCGCCGAGCGCGCCGCCTCAATACCTTCGCGGGTGCGGCGCGACAGAATACGCCGCTCGAACTGCGCGAACGCCGCCATCATCGTGTAAAACAGCTCGCCTTCCGCTGTGGAGGTGTCCAAATTCATGCGCACGATCCGCAGACGGATTTTTCGGCGGCGTAGCTCTTCCGATGTTGTGATAGCATCCAGGGTCGAGCGAAACGCCCGGTCCAAATCCCACACCAGCAGCGTATCACCAGGCCGAAGTCGCGCCAAAACCCGGTCGAACACAGGCCGGTTCTTCGCCGCCGCCGAGACATATTCCACATGCATTTCATCGCAGTAATCGCGCAGCCCCAGGGCCTGGCGATCCACCCGCTGATCAGCGGTCGACACACGCAAATAACCAAGGGCGCGGGGGTGAAGGGCATCGATCACAGGTGGCTCCGGAGCAAAAAGGAACCTTTCTGATCCTGCGCTGAGCGGACCGGGACGAGACCTCAGCGGGGGCGGAAACCCCTGTGTTTCCTGGGGATGGGGATAGTGTGTTTTCTTCATTCAAGCAATTCTTTAGAGAGTCGTAAACCTTCGTATATGATCACCCGAAAATCGCGCCTGGCCAAAGCTTTAGTGCTGGCCCTGGCAGTTTATCCCCAGCTGGTTTTGTCCGAAGGCTTCACCGCCGCCGACGTGCTAGCCTGGGACGCGGAGTCGCAGGAAGGGCTGTTCCAAAATTCAGTCTCAATGACAGCAATGATTGCATCACAAAAGAAAGATTCGGGTCAGTACGCTGGCTGTATGGAAAGCTGGTACGGCAACGAGCTGAAACAAGAAGAACTCTTTCATGAGTACCTTACCCATCTTGCGAGATATTCAGAGCATCACCCGCAAGCAGTCTTCCTTGCATGGCTGCAATCCATTTGCGGAAAAATCTTTGAGTGAAAGGCTCAAAAAACGAATTGATTAAGGTCGCTGGAAAAAGATGCTGTCGATGCATGCGTTACCTGTGTGGGCGACGCGCGCAACTCCGGGGACGACATAGAGGCATTATTGACGACATCTTCAACTTCTTGACGAAGTTTCTCTGCTTTGTCCCATTCTCTTTCCAATGCTCTCAAGTCTCCGCGATCCTTCGCATCTTCGGCATTGTGGCGAATTTCGCCAGCGCGATAACGGTAGGCTTCCAGCTCTCGATCTACCTGCTCCAAAGCCTGAACGCGATCCCGCGCGGCGGCGAACTCTTCCCACGTGGGTCGCGGAATACCCGGCATTCCGGGCTGCCCTTCCTCTGTAAGGCCAGCCTCTTCTAAATCCACAACGCGGCCATCCTCGGTTCGCCAATTGCCCTCACGATCCGGGTAAATCCTTGTGCCGTCGCCAAGCGTCTCAGCGCGGCTTTGAATGTCTGCCAGAGCCCCTTCGGCCTCAGCCAGGTCCTGATCCACGGTGATCATCAAATCATCCACGCGCTGTTCCACATTCGCCAAAGTGGCCATGGCGCGATCCCAAAGCCGCTGGAACTCTTGCGCTGCCAACATTGCCGAGACATCTGTTTCCCGGTCCCCGCGCTTCCTACGATGGTATTCAGTCCCGCCATGGGCCAGCTCCGGAAAGTAGCGCGCCAACCACGGCACCGCCGCCCCAGACATCTCCTGACCCGCGCGATAGGATTCTTCACGAGCAGCCTTAGCCCAAGCCAGTTCTCGCGCCTCAAGCTCTTCCCTGATCGAAAATTCCCGCCAATCTTTCATCCCAGTAGTCTATCACAAACCGGGGTGGCGATGCGAATTACGCTCATTGAGAACCTCCTTAACAACATGAAAAAATGTTAATTTTGACAATTGCCCCTGAAATAGGATAAATTTCCTATCTCCAAAAACAAAAGGAGCAAAAACCATGAAATACCAACACGCACCCCCAAAACACAAACGCCTGCCGGAGCTTTTCGCCTATGTGGTGTCTGACGCGTCCGGCCAGGGCGATCCGGCTACATGGACCAAAATCGGCGCGGCCGGGAGTCATAAAGATGGGATGGGTTATACGGTCCGGCTGGAGGCCTTTCCGGCGGATCGGCGTCTCACGCTGCGTTTTCGGGACCTATCCGGCGGGCCGGATATCTTGGACGACAGCGATCCCAGACTAAGCCCAAGTGGGCCGCGTTAAGCCCAAGCGGAGACCGGTTTTCCCGCGAGGCTCATTCTTATAATTCACTGTAATTCATAGAAAATATTTGACTTTACCCCTGTCTTTGGAGTAAAAATAGGACTTTCCTCCTATAATTGCGCCCAAATTTTGCCCGAGCTTCGCCCATCGGCCTAAGCTCCCGGCGCTTGTTTCATTTCATCTAAAACCATTTGAACGCGCCGCTCACCAAGAGTGGCGGGAAAGTTGCCCCATGCCTCATGATCTTGATAAGTACCTGCCGCTCTTAGACGGGATTGACTTGCCAACAAGCAAAAAAATTGAATTGCTCCTTGCCCTGTCAGTGATGGCTCAGGGCTTCGTAGATCGCGCCTTTGGCAAACTGCCCGGCCAGCAACTGCCTTTGGGAGCGAGCTTCGAAGATTCCCAAAAGCCGATTAAAATGATATGCTTAAGCTCTCCGAACAAAACAGAAAGATCCGCCCAATGAGCGTGCCACAGCCTGCCTTGATCTATTGCCGTGTTTCCAGCACCACCCAGGTGACGCGCGGCCATGGGCTCGAGAGCCAGGAAAGCCGATGCCGCGAATATGCGGCGGCCCATGGCTATACAGTAGAAGCCGTGTTCCCCGACGACGCCAGCGGCGGCGGCGATTTCATGAAACGTCCGGGCATGGTGGCGTTGTTGAGCTTTCTTGATGCACAGCCTCACAAAAACTACGTCATTATTTTTGACGATCTCAAACGCTTCGCCAGGGACGCTGAATTCCACCGGAAATTGCGGCGCGAGCTGGCGGCGCGGGGGGCCCGTCCGGATTGCTTGAATTTCCGCTTCGATGACAGCCCGGAGGGCGAATTTATCGAAACCATCCTGGCCGCACAAGGCGAGCTAGAGCGCAAACAAAACCGTCGTCAAGTGATGCAGAAAATGGAAGCGCGGGTCCGCGCGGGCTATTGGCTTTTCGCGCCGCCGGTCGGATATCGCTACGAAAAAGTTCCCGGCCATGGTAAAATGCTAGTGCGTGATGACCCAGCGGCGAGCCTAATCCGCGAGGCGCTTACCCGCTATTCGACGGGCCAGCTTGCGAGCATTGCCGAGGTGAAACGCTTTGTCGAAGGCTCGCCTGATTTCCCGACCAAAACCCCAGGACAGGTCAAGATCGATATCGTCAAACGGATGATCGAGCGTCCGATTTATGCGGGCTATATGACATTGGAAAAATGGAACCTCTCCATGTTGACCGGCAAGCATGAGCCGCTGATCGACCTGGAAGTCTGGCAAAAGAACCAAGCGCGCCTTGCCGGCCGGGCCTTGGCTATCGCGCCAGTTCGAAAATCTGACAGCCAGCAATTCCCTTTGCGGGGGTTTGTGGCCTGCGCCTCTTGTCACCGCCCCATGACCGGCGCGCTGTCCAAGGGCCGCTCCAAGCACTACGCCTATTATTTCTGCGGCCATCGCGATTGCAATTCGTATCGAAAGAACATCCGGGCCGATCAGATACATGACGATTT
Source organism: Mangrovicoccus sp. (assembly GCA_049603835.1). GTDB lineage: Bacteria > Pseudomonadota > Alphaproteobacteria > Rhodobacterales > Rhodobacteraceae > Mangrovicoccus. The sequence continues at coordinate 31,991 of JBMYSZ010000004.1, read as the reverse complement.
CGGACACTATCTGAAGACGCTTAGTCCGCAATCACAGCTCTTGACTGCGTTTCGGGACATCTTTCGCGAGCTCTGGGATGAGGCGGCGAGGAACGCGCATCAAGAGCTTGATCGGCTCAAAAGATCGCTGAAAGACATCAGCACGCAGATCGAGCGCACCATCGCCCGAGCGATTGACGCCGACAGCCCGGCGCTGATTGCCGCTTACGAATCCAAAGTGAAGGCGTTGGAGGTCGAACGCGCCGCGATGGACACGCAAATCACCAATTTCAGCGCCGCACGCGGCAGCTTTAAGGACACGATACGAACCGCAACGGAGTTTCTGCTAAACCCTTGGAAACTCTGGGATCAAGGCACCTGTTCAGACCAGAAACAGCTCCTAAGAATGGTGTTTGCCGACAACCTGGCCTACTGCCCAAATCAGGGTATACGAACCCCCGAATTTGACCTTACCTTTCAAGACTTTTGAAGAATTTTCAAACCCCGAGTCTCGAGTGGTGGAGCCAAGGGGAGTCGAACCCCTGACCTCTTGAATGCCATTCAAGCGCTCTCCCAACTGAGCTATGGCCCCTCCGTGCACGGCTGACTATCGAACCAAATCATCGGGCGCAAGCAGAAAAACCACTCGGCCCGAAAATCAGCCGTGGAAAGTTTTACGAGTCGTCGTCGTCATCGGAGGACATCTCGGTCAGGTCATCGAGCGAGACATTGTCCTCTTCGGTTTCCAAGACGTCATCGCCCAGATCCATATCTGCCGCATCCGCGTCATCATCATCCAGGACCACATCTTCGTCATCCTCAACGGCATTGGCCGGATTTGCCTTGTCGGCAGCGTCAGCGATCATGGTCCGTGTTTTGCCACCGGAATTGACCGGCACGACCTCGCCCGTATAAGGGCTGACCACTGGATCCCGGCCCAGATCGTAAAACCGCTTCCCGGTGGTCGGGCAGACGCGCTTGGTTCCCCATTCTTCTTTGGGCATCGGTTATCCCTTTAGCATAGATGTCGGGTTGAGCGTTCCCCGTTGCCACAGCATCCGCCGCGTGTCAAAGGGGATTCGCCCTATGACAGCTTTAACCGGAGCGCTTTGTGAGCTCAAACCCGCTAATTCTAACAGATCCTTCGGGGGATCCGATTGTGATCCGCCGCTCAGGCCAGGCCAAACGGCTATCGCTGCGGCTCTCGCGGTTGGATGGGCGGGTGACTTTGACCGCGCCGAAAGGCGTGTCAGATGCGGTGATCCGGGGCTTTGTGCAGGAAAAACGCGACTGGCTGCGCCATCATCTGGCGGATATGCCTGCGCCGGTTTTGGTGCAGGACGGGGTGCAGATCCCGATCGAGGGCCGGATGGTGCCCATTATCCAAGCTCCCGGACCGGCGGGGCTGCATGAGGGGCGGTTGCGGCTGCGACCAGGTCGCGCGGCTGGGCCGCAGGCGGCAGCGATTTTGCGGCAGCTCGCACGGGCGCGACTGGCGGACTATTGTGACCGGGCCTGTGTTCAGATCGGGCGGAGCTATTCGAAGCTGACCCTGCGCGATACTCGGTCCCGCTGGGGCTCGTGCACGGCAGAAGGCGGGCTGATGTTTTCCTGGCGCATCATCATGGCGCCGCCGCGGATCTTGGATTATCTGGCGGCACATGAGGTGTCGCATCTGGTTCATATGAACCATAGCAAAGCCTTTTGGGGACAGGTGGCGCAGCTACATCCTTCGGCCCGCGAAGACCGCGCATGGCTGCATGAATATGGCGCGGATTTGCATCGCTATCGTTTCAGCGATTGACCCGCGCCGCGAAGAACGACACCTTGCGCTCATGGCGACCATGACCAAAACCGCAGAAACCACCGGCTCGGCCCATGACCGAGTATATCGCAGTTTGCGCACCTCTATTTTGACTGGGCAGTTGGAGCCTGGCCAGGCCTTGACCCTGCGTGGCATCGGCGCTGAGCATGGGGTAAGTATGACCCCAGCCCGCGAAGCGGTGCGGCGGCTGGTGGCGGAAGGGGCGCTGACCTTGTCCGGCTCGGGGCGTGTTTCGACGCCGGCCTTGTCCAATGAGCGGATCGAAGAATTGGCGGCCTTGCGGGCTATGCTAGAGCCAGAGCTTGCCTCTCGCGCTTTGCCCAAAGCCCATATCGCCTTGATCGAGCGCCTAGAGGCGATCAACACCTCTATCGCCGATATTGTCGAGCGGCGCGATGCGGAAGGCTATATTCGGGCCAATCTGGAATTCCACCGCACGCTTTATCTGCGGGCACAGGCGCCGGCGATGCTGGCCTTGCTGGAAACCGTTTGGTTGCAATTAGGGCCAACCATGCGCGTGCTTTATTCACGACTGAACCGCACCGGAGTGCCCAAAGGTCATGTGCTGATCATCGAAGCGCTGAAAGCCGGGGATGAACCCGGCCTGCGTTTGGCTGTCCGCACCGATGTGACCACCGGTTTGCGCATGTTGCTAAGTTAAAGCGATCCGCTGATAGGCTCGGTAGCGCTAGGGGCTTTGGTCGCCAAAAGCCCAATCTGCGCCGCGCCAGCCAAAAGATTCGGGGCAATCACATGGCCTAGGGCGCGCAGCTCATCGCTGGGCGGGATTAGATCAGGCACTTGCACCGTCTGGCACCCCGCCGCAATGGCCGCGCGCGTGCCTGGGTCGCTGTCTTCGAAGGCGGCACAAGCCTGCGGAGCGAAGCCCAGCTTTTCAGCCGCCAAGAGGTAAATATCGGGGGCGGGTTTCGCATGGGTGATCTGATCGCCGCCAATCACATGATCAAAGATCTCGGCCCAGCCCGATCGGGCCAGGAAATTGGTTGCAGTCGCGGTCAGTGAAGAAGTCGCCAGGGCTAAGGGCAGGCCTTGGGCTTTGAGGCCGCGCAGCAATTCCTCAGCGCCGGGTTTCTTGGGAATGCCGCGTTCTTTGGCTTCGGCAACCAGCTGATCCACGCGTCCGGTGAAGCTCTCTAGGGGTGCTCGCCCAGCAAGGCCCTGTTCCAGAACCTCTAGCGAAAGATCGCCGCGCAGCCCGACCATAGCCAAAAACACCGGTTTGAGATCGGGCAGATGGTATTCGGCCGCAGCGGTTTCTAAGCAGTCCTGCACCAAATGCTCGGTATCGAGCAAAGTCCCGTCCATATCGAAAATCGCGGCGGAAATCATAACGCACCCCTTACCTTGTTAGCGCTGACCTAGCGAAGTTCGGGCCTGCGCGAAAGGCCCGACAACCCTAATGGCCGGTTGGTGGGACATTGGGTCAACAATGCTTGCGCTTAGGTCAGTTTAGGAAATTGTTATATAATTGATACCGATCAAGGTGTCTGGGTCTGGTTTTGCTAGAGTAACCAAGGAGTTTCGGAAACGAAGGAGACGACGTTATGACTCACGTTCCCCATGAATTGGCCGAGGAGTTCCCCGAGCAAGCCCAGCTTGTGCGCGATTTGCGCCAGACTGACGCCCGCTTTGCCCGCTTGGCCGATGAATACCACCAGATCAACAAAACCCTGCATCGGGTGGAAACCAATATCGAGCCAATGTGCGATATCGAGGCGTTACGCTTGCGGAAATCGCGTATCGCTCTGAAAGACCAGATTGCACGACTTCTGGCAGAGGCAATGCCTGCATAAATCGCTCTTATCGGGCAGTGTTTGGAATTCCGGCGCGGGCATCAGACGCCGGAATTGCGCGGCCTCTCCATCGCGCGACTTATGGCGCTTCGGGCCGGCGAAGCGCCTTTTTTCATGGCGAAATGATCTAGACTGCGCGTTGAGTTTCGCGCCAAAGAACCAGGCCAATTGCGCCGATAGCGCCGAGCGATGTAAGCCACATCATCCATAGCAGCGGGAAGGCCCCGGTTTCGGGCCGCAAGAGCGCGCCTGCCAAGGCCGACAATGCCGCGCCGCCGCCGATCATCATCGCGCCGCCTAGGCCCGAGGCTGTGCCTGCTAGGCTCGGACGTACCGACAACATCCCGGCAGTGGCATTGGGCAGCACCAGACCATTGCCCAGCCCCACAAAGGTCATAAACCCGAAAAACACAGCCGGCGCGCCAAATCCCAGCAGGAACAAGGCCAAAGCACAGCCCAAACCGCCGGTATTCAGGAAAACGCCCAATAGGATCATCTTGTTAATCCCGGCGCGTTCCGCATAGCGGCCTGAAATACCATTGCCCAAAACATAGCCCAAAGCCGGGGCGCCGAGCAGAAAGCCCAGTAAGGTCGGCTCTAGGCCAAACACCACACCCCCCACAAAAGGCGCGCCGCCAAGATAGGCGAAAAATGCGCCCGAGGCGAAGGTGGAGGCAAGGCAATAGCCCCAGAATCGCGGCGAGGTGAAAAGCTCTGGTGCTTCGCTGAACTGGTCGCTTAGGCTTTTGCTGGCGGCCATGGCGGCGGTTTCGCCTTGGTCCATCCAGATCAACGCGAAAAGCCCGATCCCCAGCAAAAGAAGCGTCCAGAAAATGGATTTCCAGCCAAAAGCCGCGTCTAGCAAGCCGCCAAAGCTTGGCGCGATCATCGGCACCAGGGCCATCCCCATGGTCACATAGCCAATCATCGAGGCGGCTTGGTTTTGCGGCACCATATCGCGCACAATGGCCCGGCTTAGAACCAACCCGGCGACGCTAATCGCCTGACAGCCGCGGAAAATCAAAAAGATCTGGGCCGTGGGTGCGAAAATTGTCCCGATCGTGGCCAGGCAAAACCCAATCGTCGCCACGAGCATCACAGGCCGCCGCCCATAGCGATCCGAGATTGGGCCAATCATCAGCTGCATGACCGCATTGACCGCCAGATAGACGGCCACGGAAAGCTGCATGGTGCGATAGCTGGTGTCGAAATGTTCCGCCATTTTTGGCAGGGATGGCAGATACATATTCATCGCCGCCGCCGCGAGGCCAGCCATGAGGACAAGAGTCAGAATATGGGGCGGGGTGGTCCGGTCCAAAAACCGAACAAGAGGCGGCGTGGTCATATCCTGGGCCTACGCTTATGGAAGGTCTGTGTCCATCTCCGCAATGACGCGTTATCTGCCTTTCCATTGTGCAAAATTGCAGAGGACTTTATGGGAAACTTGAAGCTCCGTAGCAGTTACTTAGGGTTAAATAGGCCAAGACAAGGCTAGGCCGCCGAATTCTAACCAAATTTTAGAAACTTTGCCCTAGCTGCCCCATATGCGGTGCACTGCCTTTGGGGTTTTCCTTCTAATCGCTTTCGGGGTTTCGGCTTGTTCCATTCCCAGCCCGGCATTGATCGATGCGCCGTCCGGCATCGCCGAGGTGGAAGGGGTGCGGTTTCGCGTGGCCTATTCCCAGCATCGGGCCGAAGCGATCCGGCTCACCCCCCAGGATCATCGCATCCCGCTTAGCACCAGTTTGCGGCGCGGCATGGTCGCGATCACCCAAGTCACCGGATGCGAAATCCAGCCGCAAACGCTGTATGGTGATTCCAATTTGATCGAGGCCTATTTAAATTGCCCAGATAGCAAAGCGGGCAGGCTCTCACCGCCGCTGGTCTACGCCAAACCCCACTAAGCCAGTGGTTAAGCTAGCGATTTTTCCATGAACAAGCTGCTGTCGAGCACGGGATAATCGCCAAAAGCCTCGCATTCAGCAAAACCCTGCGCGCGGTAAAGCTGCACCGCCTCGGTCAGCTGAGTGCCTGTTTCCAGCCGCAAAGTCACCAGACCTAAATCACGACATTGATCTTCGAGCGCGGCCATAAGGGCCTTTGCCAGACCCAGCCCGCGCGCTTGCGGGCGGACGAAAAGCCGTTTGATTTCCCCATAGTGAAGCTGATCCACCAGGGCGACGCATCCCATGGGTTTGCCATAATGGAATGCCACGAAAAACACGCAATTCGGGGCGGTTAGCTCTTCGGCATCTAGCGAGAAAATTTCATTCTCGGGCAGAATTTCCAGCAGCGCCTCTTGGCTGTCGGCGATCAAAGCCTGGTTTGAGACTGTGATAGGCGTTTCTATACTTACGGTGACGGAGCCAAGGCTCGAGCGGTGCATATTCATGGGGATACTCTGAAGTTATCAAAACGGAACCCGTGACGCCGGGGAGAAATCTTAGTAGTCCGGTATGAAGTCTCGCCGATCTGTGTCATCAGCCCTCTACCATCTGGAAGCGCCGCCTTAGTTCGATTACGGCCTGTGTCATCTGTGGGTAGTGAAAACGTTACCAAAACGTCAAGCATCTTCGCTGCATTGGCATAGTAATGCGAAGTCCATACAAAACATGCTGTTAGCTGCGATATGTTGTGGGGCGTGGAGGATTTAGGCGCATATCATGTGTTGATTTTCTTGACATGGGACGCCTGCTTTTGGATGATAAGGTCTAAATTCCCAACCCAACTGAGGCCAAATTTTGCAGTTCACCCGGCTTAGATTGAATGGATTCAAAAGCTTCGTTGATTCCACCGAATTGGTGATTGCAGAAGGACTCACAGGGGTTGTTGGCCCAAATGGCTGCGGAAAGTCCAATCTGTTAGAGGCCTTGCGTTGGGTCATGGGGGAAACTCGGGCCAAGGCCATGCGGGGCGGTGGCATGGAAGATGTCATCTTTGCTGGGACGTCTAGCCGCAATGCCCGAAATTTCGCCGAAGTCACCCTGACAATCGATAATTCCGAGCGTTTGGCCCCCGCAGCCTTCAATGAGGCCGACATTCTAGAGATCGTTCGGCGAATCACGCGTGATGCGGGATCGGCCTATAAGGCCAATACACGCGATGTGCGGGCGCGGGATGTGCAGATGCTTTTCGCGGATGCCTCCACCGGGGCTCATTCTCCGTCTTTGGTGCGGCAGGGCCAGATTTCCGAGCTGATCAATGCAAAACCGCGGGCACGGCGCAGAGTGCTAGAGGAAGCAGCGGGGATTTCCGGGCTTTATCAGCGTCGCCATGAGGCGGAGCTGAAACTCAAAAGCACTTCGACCAATCTGGAGCGGGTCGAAGATGTCGTAGAGCAGCTGGTGACCCAGCTTGGGCAATTATCGCGGCAGGCGAAAGCGGCTGCGCGCTACCGTGAAATTGGGGCAGAGCTGCGCGAGGCCGAGGGCCGGCATCTTTATGTGCTATGGCGCAAGGCGACTGCCAAAGCCGAAGAGGCCCAGGCAGCGCAGCGTAATGCGGTGATGGACTGCGCTCAGCAGGAAAAAGCGGTGCGGGCCGCAGATGCTGCGCGGGAAGAGGCCGAAGCCGCTCTGCCAGATTTGCGGGAAGAAGAGGCCATCGCCCGTGCCGTGCATCAACGCGCCATCGTTGCGCGGGATTTGGCGGCGGACAAGGCAGATCAAGCCGAGGCGGCGCTAGAGGCATTGGCCAGCCAATTGGCTCAGGCGAATTCCGATAATGACCGCGAGGACCAGCTTGACCGTGATGCGGAGCGGACCACTGACCGTCTGCGGCAAGAATTGGCAGAGCTGACCGAGGCGCAAGACGGCCATGATGACCGTATCGAAGAGGCCGAGGCCGCTTTGGACGAAGCCGGGGCGATGATCGAGGCGCAGGAAGCTCAGCTTCAGGCTTTGCAGGGGCAATTGGCCGGACAGCAGGCCGAACGTGATGTGGCTTTGCGCGATATAGCCCGGCATCAAGCGGCGCTGACGAAACACCAAACCGCGATTGCCCGGGCCGAAGAGCAGGGCGAAGCGGCGATAGCGGAGCGGGACCGGCAGCTTGATGTGGTCGAGCAGGCCCGCGCCGCGCTTGAGGAAGCCCAGTCGGAGCAGGACGCCGCCGAAGAGCAGCAAGACCAAGCGGAAACAGCGCATCGCGACGCCCAAGATGCGGAGGCTGCCGCGCGTCAGGCAAAGGCCGGGGCTCAGGCGCGGCTTGGCGGTTTGGCGGCGGAATGCGATGGGCTGCGCAATTTGTTGCAAACCGGCACGGATGAGCGCGGCGAGGGGCTGATCGCGGCCTTGCATGTGGATGATGATTTCGCCCGTGCCTTGGGCACGGTCCTGGCAGATGATTTGAATATTCCGGCTCAAAGCGAGGGCCAAGGATCGGGCTGGGTGCAATTGCCGAAATATGGCGAGCATCAACCTCTGCCCGAAGGGGTAGAGCCGCTCTCTTGCCATGTGGCGCCGCATCCCTTGCTGGCCCGTCGGTTAAAGCAGGTTGGGATCGTTGCGGATGCGGCGGCAGGGGCAAGATTGCATTCCGAGCTGCGCCCCGGGCAACGGTTGGTCACGCGCGACGGCGATGTTTGGCGTTGGGATGGGCTGACTTTGGCAGCGGCGGATGCGCCTTCGGCGGCCAGCCTGCGTCTGGAGCAGCAAAACCGCCTGCGCAAGGTAGAGGCGGATCTAGCCGCGGCTGAAGAAGAGGCCGAGACAGCACAAGCGGCTTGGATGGCGGCAGAGGCTGATAAGAGCGCATGCGCCGAGGCAGAGCGCGCGGCGCGGTCTGGGCGCAAAGCGGCTGATCAACAAGTGGAGGCGGCTAATCGTGCGGTGACCCTGGCCGAAGCCGCCAGTCGGACAGCCGCCGCCAAGGCCGAAGAACAGACCCAAGCCATCGCCCATCACGCGGCCCAGGCCGAAAGCGAGGCCGAAGGCTTGGCCGAAGCCGAGCAAGCAATGGAGGCGTTTGACGATCTCGAAGAGCTGCGCGACCAGATCTATAGCGCCAAAGATGAGCTGACCGGGACGCGCGACGCGGTGGCGGCGGCCCGAGCGGCGCGGGATGGCTTGCGCCGGGATGGCGCGGCGCGGGATAAGCGATTGGCGCAGATTAGTCGTGATCTCTCCGATTGGGACCAACGCAAAGCAAGCGCTGAAAAGCGGCGCGGTGACCTCGCGGCGCGTCTGGCGGGATTGACCTCGGCTTTGAATGAGGCAAAGGCGCAGCCGGATTTGCTGCGTCAGGAACTGGATCAATTGACCGAGCAGGCCGCCCATGCCGAAGACCGGATGAGCGCCGCGATTGAGGCGGCGAGCGCGGCAGATACTCTGTTACGTCAGGTGGCAGGCGAAGCGCGGGCCGCGGAAAAGCAGGCCTCTAAAGCGCGCGAAAGCCTGGCCCGTGCAGAAACCAAGGTCGAAAGCGCCACCGCTTCGGTACAGTCAGCCGAGGCGCGCATTGCCGAAGAGCGAAATACCACCGCAGCGGAGCTTGGCCAGGAATTGCAGGGCGTTCCCGAGGACTGGCCCGATGTCAAAAGCCTGGAGGCACAAGTTTCGCGTCTTCGCCGGGCGCGCGAGGCTCTTGGAGCGGTCAATCTTCGCGCCGAAGAGGACGCCCGCGAAGTCCAAAGCGAACATGACGCCCTGGCCAAGGACAAAGCCGATCTTGAGGAAGCGGTGGAAAAACTGCGGGCGGGCATCAATAGTCTGAACCGCGAAGGCCGAGGGCGTTTACTGGCCGCGTTCGACGAAGTGAACACGAATTTCCGCAATCTTTTTACGCATTTGTTTAATGGTGGTGAAGCAAATCTGGTCCTGGTCGAAAGCGATGATCCGCTAGAGGCAGGCTTGGAAATCATGTGTCAGCCGCCGGGCAAAAAGCTGTCTACGCTGTCGCTCTTATCAGGCGGAGAGCAGACTTTGACCGCTTTGGCATTGATTTTTGCGGTATTTTTGGCCAATCCCTCGCCGATTTGTGTGTTGGACGAGGTCGACGCACCGCTGGATGACGCCAATGTCACCCGGTTTTGCGACCTGCTCGACGAGATGACGCGCCGCACCAGGACGCGGTTTTTGATCATCACGCACCATGCGGTCACTATGGCGCGGATGGATCGTCTGTTCGGCGTGACGATGGCCGAGCAGGGGGTTAGCCAATTGGTCTCGGTGGATCTTAAGCGCGCGGCAACTTTGGTGGCGTAGGCCCAAGCTCGAAGCAGGCAAACGGCGATAATGGATAGCTGGCTTTGCCTGGGGATGGCAAAGGGAGTGGTCTTGATGCGCCGTGTTTTGATTTTTGTGATGGCGATGCTTGTGATGTCGCCGATGGTGTCTGCGGGGGAGTACCGGATCCCCGGCCTTCGTCCGAATGATTCATTTTTGACCCAAGACGGGATTAAGACCCGGCTTGTTGGGCGCCGCGTGACCTATAAGGATAAAAGCGCGTCGGTCTATTACAAAAATGGCAGCTATGAATATTATGCCCATGAGGATGCAGAACCCAAGCCGGGCCGCTATAAGCTTTATGACCATGGTATGATCTGTGTGACCTTCAAAAAAGGTGGCGCGCGCTGCGATACTTATGTGCGCAGTGTGAAGAAACTGGTGCTGATCACCGCAGGCGGCACCCGTTATCCGGTGCGCTCCGCGATCAAGATTCGTTAACCCATCTCGGGAAAAGCCCGAGGCTGCTTAGTCATTTCTCACGTTCGACCGTAGGGAGGGCTAGCGACCAGGTGCGTCAATGATTTCGTGAATGGGGGCGGGGCCTCTTGCTGCGGGAGTGGTGAGGGGGCTCAAAGCCGGTTGAGCAGACCAATTGTCGGCCAAGCATCCGCAGGAAGTCCAAGCTTTGCTTGTTCTCTTTGAACGGCGCGGCGGGTTTTTGCCCCCAAGATCCCATCGACTTTGCCCACATCATGGCCGCGCGCTTTAAGCTTCGACTGCAATTGCTTCATCTGGGCTTCGGAAAGCGCCGGGCTGGCTGTGCCGGGCGTGAAAACTGGCGCGCCTTCGAGGCGGGTTCCGAAATAGGCGGCAGTGGTCACATAGACATAGGATTTATTCCACTCAAACAGCACGCGGTAATTGGGATAAGCTAGAAAGGCTGGACCGTTACGCCCCATGGGTAAAATCAGCGATGCGTCCAAATTCCAGATCTTGCCATAGCGCGGGCGCAGGCCAGCCTTTGCCCATTGGCGCCCGGTTAAGGTGGTATCAAGCCCTGTCTTCCGCCAGTCGAGATCTTGCGGCACGATCACTTCTTGCAGCCATGGTTCCTGAGCGCGCCAACCCAAATGGCGCAGCATTTTTGCGCCAGACATGAGCGCATCTATCGAGCTGCCCTTCAAATCCACACGTCCATCGCCATCCCCATCCACGCCATTGATCAAAATATCGGCTGGCAGCATTTGCACCTGACCAATTTCGCCTGCCCAAGCCCCAGTTGTGCGCGCCGGGTCAAAATCGCCGCGTGCATAAAGGTCAATCGCGGCCAAGACTTGCGGCCGGAAAAGTTCCGGGCGGCGACAATCATGGGCGAGCGTGACCAAGGCATTGCGGGTGTTGAAATTTCCCTGGACTGCGCCAAAATCGGTCTCTAGCCCCCAAAAAGCCAGCAAAACCCCCCGCGACACGCCATATTGCTGCTCGATCCGATCAAAAACGGTCTTATAGCGACGCGCCTGAGCCGATCCGGTTTTCAGGCGATTGGCACTGATCAAGCGCCGGGCAAAGTCATCGAAAGGCCGTTGAAAAATGCCTTGTGCCCGATCCGCGCGCAAAACCGCCGGGTCCTGCGCCACCCCACGGAAAAAACCATCGACAATATTGGCGCTATGGCCACGCGCCCGCGCTTCGCTTTTGAGCCCGGACACAAAACTGCCGAAACTTCCACCGCATTGCTTAGCGAAAGCGCCTGCAGGAATGACGAGGAAGATTGCGAAAAGGAGGGGGGCAAAGCGCATGGGTATTTTCCAAATGAGGGGCCTTGACCCCAGTTAGAGCAAAGCGAGTAAAATAGTAGTAACCAAGAGGCAGGCCCAAATCCGCCATAAAACTGTGGCGGCCTGGTGAATTTCGGCGGCGCCGATTTGTTTTTTGCCACTCTCATGCACATAGGGGAAGTCGCGACGCTGGCCGTGATAGCTGCGCGGCCCCGATAGCGCTACATTCAGCACCCGCGCCATCGCCGCTTCGGGCCAGCCCGCATTGGGCGAACGTTGTAGCTTTGCTTCGGCGCTAATCGCGGGCCAATTGCGCAGTTGCCCATGGATGCCCGCAATCAACAGCCCGGTCAGGCGCGCGGGTATCCAATTGAGCACATCATCCAGCCGCGCCGCCGCCCAGCCGAAATTGGCATATTTCGGGGTGCGATAGCCGATCATGCTATCGGCGGTATTGATGACCTTATAGACCAATATTCCCGGAAGCCCGGCCAGCAAGAACCAAAAGACCGGCGCAACGACTCCATCGCTTAGGTTTTCCGCAGCGGATTCGATGGCGGCACGGGCCACATCGGCTTGGGTCATATCGCGCGTATCCCGACCGACGATTTGGCCGACTTTGCTGCGTCCTTCCGAAAGGGAAATATCAAGCCCCTCGGCAACTGCACGCACATGCTGCACCAAGCTGCGCTGCGCGAGCAAAATAGAGGCCAAGATCACCGTCCAAATTTGGGCATAAGGCAGGGCGGAAACCAGCCCGGCTATGGCCAGAACCACCGCGATTAATACACTGACAGCTGCCAGCCCGGCGAGCTTGCCTGCGGTTTGGTGGTTCAGTTTGCGATCGAGAAAAGCCACCAAACGTCCCATGAGGACCGCCGGATGGGGCAGCCTTTCCCAGACGACTCGGGGTTCGCCAAAACTGGCATCGAGGAGGAGTGCCCAGATTAAAGGCGCTGCAAAGGCCATGAAACAGCTGAGTTCCTTAGTAAAGTTGCGGTGAGCTTGGCATTTTCTTGCCGATAAGCTCCCAAAGGGCAAGTGCACTGAATCCAATTGTAATCAAATGAAATCAAGTGTCTTCAGGCCTTTAGGCAAGGATCTTGATAGTTGATTTAGTCATTGTATCGATATGGAAAACAGACCTTCCGTCATTATTAACTTAAAGCTTTCATAATTTAACTTTTTGTTAGGGTCTTGAGCGCCTTTTTCATTAGGCGGGGCGTGGATGCAGTCGCAGAATGACTGCAAAATATTAATAGCGCTGGGAGAGATTATGCGGGTCCTAATTGTCGTATCGAACAAAGATTTGGGCATATTATGGCAGCGCTATCTAGAGCGCGGCGGTAAACATGTCACGCTGGTCACGACCCAAGATGACGCGGTCGCGGAACTCGCGTCTCGGCGCTATGCGGTGGTGGTTTTGGATCTGCATTTAGAAGAGGGCAGCGCCCTGGCCGTGTCCGATTATGCCAGCTATCGCCATCCGAATTTGCGGGTGCTGGTGGTGACGCGGGACCGGTTTTTCTCTGATGGCAGCATCTTCATGCATTCAGCCAATGCCTGCGCTTTGGTGAAAGAAGATATGCGCCTGGACGATTTGGACGCGATGGTCGAGCATTTCGCAATGGAAAAACCACGTCTCTCTGCGTCAGGTGGCACGCCGAAGGTTTTTAATTAAGCGGCGCCGCGCCAGGAAATCCCCGACGCGGCTTGGTCGCTTAGCTCTTGGGATGCGCTTTGGCATAGGCCGCTTGCTGTTCTGGCGTGGCCTCTTTTTGATATTTATCCCGCCATTCTGTGTAGGGCATGCCGTAAAAGGCTTCGCGCCCCTGGGCCTTGTCCATGTCGATGCCGCGCTCATTGGCGGCGTCTTGATACCATTCGCTTAGGCAATTGCGGCAAAACCCGGCCAGGATCATCATATCGATATTTTGCACATCGGTACGATTGGCCAAATGCGATTTCAGGCGGCGAAATGCGGCGGCTTCAAGTTCGATTTGGGTTTGCGGGTCAATCTCTGGCAAGCTCATCTGCGGGCTCCCTCTTTTGCTATTTTCTGATCTTGGCCCTATGCGGGCGAGAATTGCATTGCCGCCAGTCTTAGCGCGAAGCTGACCTAGGCGCAGCGCGGCTTTGGTCGAAGCCTAGCTCTGGCTTTCCACCGCCGCTAGGGCTTTTGTGATCACAGGCCCGAGACGCGTGGCCCAGGCAATTTGGTCTGCCTCAGTCGCGATCAAGTCATTGCGGAGCTCGATCAGCGTATTTTGTCGATTAAACTGCAAAGCATGACGGTCAACGCTATCGCCGGGCAGATGGCCTGAATAGGGCTGATTATCCCCGATACATAGGGCGGCGCCGGTAGTTTCCGCGACCCAAGCGGCGAAATCGGCTTGGCCAAGCTGATCGATCACCGCTTCGGATAAACGCCGATCATGGGCGGACAGAACTCCGACTTGCCAGGGCCGAACCGGACGGCCGCGCAGCTGCGGTGTATAGCTATGCATCGAGATCAGCGCCGCATCCGGGCGTTCGGCGAAAACCGCGCTAATGGCCCGGTGATAGGGCAGGTAATAGGCGGCGACCCGGCGCGCCAGTTCCGCCGCATCCGCATGGCGGTTTGTGGGGATGATCGTCCCATCATAAAGGCGCATCAACAGGGTCGGATCGTGCTCGCCGCGATTAGGGTCAATCACCAGCCGGGAAAAGCGCGACAGGATCACCGGAGCCTCCAGAGCCTCACCCAAAGCACGGGCCACGCCCTCGGCACCGATATCATAGGCGATATGACGTTCCATATCCGCCGCTGGCAGGCCTAGGCTTCCACCGCCCACATCTTCGGGTACGATATTACTTGCATGATCGCATGTGATCACAAATTTCCCGCGCCGTTCGGCGCCGATCAGCTCATAAGGCGTGTAATTGGTCATCTTTAGATACCATTTTTCGTCTCACCTCTCTTTATTGGGGTGGGCTCGGATGCGCCAGGCGTCTAAAGTGCCCATGTGAGCGCTAGCAGCCCGGAGTGACCTTATGAAACGTTTGCGTAATACAAAAATCGTGGCCACGCTGGGGCCCGCCTCATCGACTTATGAGCAGATCCGCGAATTACATGAAGCAGGCGCAGATGTTTTTCGCCTGAATATGAGCCATGGCAGTCATGACGAGATTGCCGAGCGTCATGCGATTATTCGCCAAGTCGAGGCGGATCTAGAAAGCCCGATCGCTATTTTGGCCGATTTGCAGGGGCCGAAACTGCGCTGCGGTGTCTTTGCCAATAAGGCCGAGACAATCGAAAATGGGGCGAAATTCCGCTTTGACCTTGATGACGCGCCGGGCGATGCGACCCGCGTACAGCTACCGCATAAGGAAATCTTCGCGGCGCTGAAGATTGGCTCTACTCTTTTGGTCAATGATGGCAAGCTTCGCCTGAAGGTCACGGCCTGTGGCCCGGATTTCGCGGATTGCGAAGTTGTGACGGGTGGCGAAATTTCCAACCGCAAAGGCGTGAATGTGCCGGATGTGGTTCTGCCTTTGGCCGCTTTGTCGGAAAAGGACCGTAAGGATCTGGAATTCGTGTGCGAGCTGGGTGTTGACTGGCTGGCCCTGTCTTTTGTTCAGCGGCCCGAAGATGTGGCCGAAGCGCGGATGCTGGCCCGTGGTCGTGCCGCTTTGGTGTCGAAAATCGAAAAACCGGCGGCTGTCACCGCATTTGAAGAAATCCTCGCCGCCTCGGACGGGATTATGGTGGCGCGTGGGGATCTGGGGGTTGAGCTGCCGGTGCAGCAAGTGCCGCCGATCCAAAAACGTCTGACCCGCGCTTGCCGCAAAGTGGCAAAGCCGGTGATCGTGGCGACCCAGATGCTGGAAAGCATGATCGAAAACCCGCTGCCAACCCGCGCCGAAGTCTCTGACGTTGCAACCGCGATTTATGAAGGCGCTGATGCGGTCATGCTTTCGGCTGAATCGGCGGCGGGCCAATTCCCGCGCGAAGCCGTGCAAACCATGAATGCGGTGGCGGAGCAGGTCGAGCAAGACCCGATTTATCGCGAGATCTTGGATGCAAGCCGCAATGTGAACCGCTCGACCGTGGCGGATGGCATCGTTTCAGCGGCGCGAGAGATTGCCGAAACCGCCGAAGTTCGGGCGATTTGCTGCTTTACCCATTCTGGGACCACGGCGGCTTTGGTGTCGCGCGAACGGCCTCGGGTGCCGATCATCGCACTGACGCCTTTCACCTCCACGGCGCGTCGCTTGGCGCTGCATTGGGGCACGACTTGCGCCATGACGGGCGAGGTGGATCGCTTTAAGATGGCGGTTGTCAGCGCGGCACGGGCAGCGCGGAAAATGGGGATGGCGGAGCCGAGCGACAATATCGTCGTCACCGCCGGGGTTCCGTTTAACCAGGCGGGCACCACCAATATTCTGCGGGTGGCGCCTTGTGAAGAACGGCTGATCTTCTCCATCGAACCTGGCTAAGCACAGCGACGATTGTCAAAGCCCCGCATCACGCGGGGCCTGGCTTTGTTATGCAAGCTCTAATTCCAGCGCCGCTGCCACGGCCTCGCTCAGCGGGGTGGTGGGGCGGCCGATGAGCTTTGAGAGATCTTTGCTCTCGGAATAAAGCACGCCCTCTTGCACCTGAATATCGATCTGAGCCAAAGCCGCTGGCCAAGGATCGGGCCTGCCTGCCTGGGTCAGCGCGGCTGCATAATCCGCTTCGGGCAAGTTCTGGAACGGGATATCTTTGCCGGTTTGGCGCGAAATCTCGGCGGCCAGATCGCTGAGCGTATAAGATGTATCGCCCGCCAGCTCATAGGTTTTGCCTTGCACCGCCGCATCTAGCAGCACGGCAACCGCCGCTTCGGCGAAATCCTGGCGTGTGGCCGACGAGATCTTACCATCCGCTGCGGCGCCATAAAGCGTGCCGAGCCCGACCGCTGCGGGAACGCTGGCGGTGTAATTCTCCGTATACCAGCCATTGCGCAGCAGGGTATAGGCCAACCCGCTCTCGGCTAGCGCGGCCTCAGTCGCCACATGCTCGGGCGCGAGGCCCAGCGGATTGCTATCGGCGCGCAGGATCGAGGTATAGACGATATGTCCGACGCCAGCGTCCTTTGCGGCGGCGATCACAGCGGCATGTTGCGGCGCGCGTTGCCCCACTTCGCTAGACGAAATCAACAGCAGCGTTTCAACCCCAGCCAGGGCAGGGGCCAGCCCTTGGGGGGCGGAATAATCAAAGGCGCGGGTCTCTACACCCAGATCTGCGGCTTTCTCCGGGCTGCGGGCTAGGGCGATCACGCCTTCTGCGCCGCGCTTTTTCAGCTCTGCGATGACAAGACGGCCCAGCTGGCCAGTTGCGCCGGTGACTGCGATGCTCATGGGGAATTCCTTTCAATTTCGATCTCTGTCCCCTATTTACAAATTAAGCTTACTGTTAGTAAGTACCTACAAAAATGTAAGCATGAACTTTTCGGAGCCCGCCCCATGTCGGACCAAATGTCAGACCACACCCCGTGTTCAGGCGAGCCGCTCTCTGCCAAGATCGAGCGCGGCGATCTGCTGGCAGTGCAATGCCCCTCTCGCCAAGTGCTGCAACATATGACAAGCCGCTGGGGGGTGCTGGTTTTGCTGGTTCTGTCCCAGGGGACTTATCGCTTTGCCGAGCTGCGCCGGACGGTCGGTGGGGTGAGCGAAAGGATGCTGGCGAAAACCCTGCAGGATCTGGCCGGGCATGGGCTGGTCGAGCGCCGCGCCTTTGACGTATTGCCGCCGCATGTGGAATATAGTCTGACACCGCTTGGCCAAGAAGCCGCGCGACATATCCAGGGCCTGACCGATTGGATCGAGACGGCCCTGCCGCGCATCGCGGAAAATTGGCCTGCCCCCGGAACGCCGCCAAAAGCCTAGCGCAAAAGGGCTTGCCAAATCCTCTGGGCCTCTCTATCAGCACCGGCTCAACCGCGCGCCCGGCCAATGTGGCATGCCGAGTCGCGTTAATCTCCAAACTAAGGAGCCAAAAATGCCCAAGATGAAGACGAAGTCGAGCGCCAAGAAGCGCTTCAAAGTCACGGCGACGGGTCGCGTTGTCTGTGGTCAGGCCGGCAAGCGCCATGGCATGATCAAGCGGACCAAGAAATTCATCCGCACCGCCCGCGGCACCACCATCATGTCGAAACCTGACGAGCGTATCATCAAGTCGATGATGCCTTACGACCGCTAAGAGGAGCCTGAACTATGCCCCGAGTAAAAAGCGGTAAGGTCACACACGCCCGCCATAAGAAGATTATCGATCAGGCGAAGGGTTATTACGGTCGCCGGAAGAATGCTTTCCGCACCGCGACCCAAGCTGTCGACAAAGCCAACCAATACGCCACCCGTGACCGGAAGGCGCGTAAGCGTAATTTCCGTTCGCTCTGGATCCAGCGGATCAATGCGGCGGTGCGGGCAAATGACGAGGCGTTGACATATTCGCGCTTCATCAATGGTCTGTCCAAAGCGGGTATCGAGGTTGACCGTAAGGTTCTGGCAGATCTGGCTGTGAACCAGCCCGACGCCTTCACCGCGATCGTGACCCAAGCGAAAGCCGCGCTGGAGGCCTAAGCCCCAGCCGCATCGCGACACAGTAGGGCCGTCCCTTTGGGGCGGCTTTTTTGTGTTTGGGGGCGGGGTGAGGCCGGATGAGAGCAGAAAGCCGCCCCTCCGCGCGCGGCCCGGTTTACCACATGGTTTTGGCGGCGCGCTCGGGCCAGGCTTTGTCATAAGCCTCGCCGCCCACTTCGCCTTGGGTCAGGCCCGCTAGGATTTGACCAGGGCTTGGCAGAGGCTCGTCATATTGCGCGCCCCAAAGCTGAGACCTGATCAGTGCGCGGGCGCATTGGAAATAGATCTCGGCGATATCGATCACGATCACTGTGCGCGGTTCTTTGCCTTTAAAGGCGAAACTCGCGCAAAGCTCTGCATCAGCTGTCACGAAAGCGCGGCCATTGATGCGGATCACATTGGTTTTGCCCGGCACCATGAACATCAGTGATACCCGCCCATCCAGCGCGATATTGCGCAGACTGTCGATCCGGTCATTGCCGCGCCAATCGGGCAGGGCCAGCTGTGTCGGGCTGAGTTCGCGCACCACTGGGCCGTCATCGCCACGCGGCGACCCATCCGTGCCTTCTGGCCCGACCGTAGTCAGCACGCAAAAGCGCGAGGCTTCGATCCAAGCGCGGTAGTCATCGGTCAGGGCCGTGGCGACCTTTTTCGTAGCTGCCGCCGCCGGGGTTCCATAGATCTTGGTTAAATCGTCAAGTGTCAGGGGTGTCATCGCCTGTCTCCACTCTAAACCCAGCCTCAGCCATCAGTGTATTTGAGGCGGCCTCGACCTGCTGTTCCAATTCGCCCATAAACTCCTGAAGCTTCAGGCCCGGCGCGATAGGCGGCAGAAATTCCAAAACGGCCAAGCCCGGATCGCGCCGAATCCCCGTCCGAGGCCAAAACACGCCCACATTAGTTGCCGCCGGAACGCAGTGCTGGTTGAGTTGCGTGTAAAGCGCACCTGCACCGACTTTATAGGGCAGATGCGCGCCGGGGGCCGTGCGTGTGCCTTGCGGATAGATGATCAGCTGACCCGGCTCAACATTCCCCGAGGACACGTCGCGTAACATTTGTGCGACCGCCGCGCCGCGCCTGCCTCGATCCACCGGCACGCAGCCGACACGCAAGGCAAACCAGCCCAGCACCGGAGTGCGGACCAATTGCTGCTTCATGATGAATTTCGGACGCGGCAGGACAGAGCCCAGGATTATGATGTCGAAAAAGCTTTGATGCTTTGAGGCGATCAGCACTTCGCCTTGCGGGATTTCCCCGCGAATCTCGGACCGCAGGCCACAGATTAGCCAGGCGGTCAGGCGAACCCAACGGCAATAGGCGCGAATAGCGGCAAAGGCGCCGCGGCGATCTAGGATGGCCCAAGGGGCATAGATCAGCCCAACTATCAGCATGGCCAAATACATTTGACCGACAAAAACCAAAGCGCGTAGCCAGCGCCAAATTCTCATCATTAGGGACGGTTCCTTAAACTTCGAAGCGCCGCAGCGCGGGTAACGGCAAAAGCCAGGGCAGCGGCTAAGGCAGGGATCAGCGCGGCCCAGGCCCAGTCTTGCGGCTGCGGGCGCAGGCTGGGCAAGAGCCCAGTCGCTGTTGCTGTGGCGAGGGGCCAAAACTGCAACAGCCCGGCGGCGCAGCTGGCACCAAAGAGCGCCCCCCAGAAGGCCCGGCGGGTGAAACGCCGCACAAAAGCCCGAGCAATCCACAAATCCCGCGCCCCGGCCAAACGCAAAACATCGATGACTTGGGCATTCGCGGCCAAGGCGGCTTGGGCGGCCAGGGCTAAGACAGCGGCCGTCGTTATGGCAATCAGACCCAAAGCACCCGCTGCCAGCCAGCGCAAACGGTTTGCCGCTTGGGCCAAGGGGCGGCGCCACCGATTGTGATCGTCAAGGATTGCCTGGGGAACTTCTCCGGCCAAGCGCAGCCGTAACCCTGCCGCGTCATAGCCCTTGGGCGCTTCGGTCAGTGCGATGAGCCGCGGCAAGGTCAAGCGATCCAATGGCAGCTCATCGCCAAACCAAGGCTGCAAAAGTGCGCGCTGTTCGGCTTGTGTGATCACATGCGCCTGGGCAATGCCAGGAGTGGTGCGCAAAACTTGGAGCGCGGCCTCCGTGGCTTGGTCCAAGTCTTCGGCTGGGGCGGCAATGCGCAATGTGGCCTGGCCGGAAAAATCCGCCTGCCAAGTGGCGGCCAGCCGGGTGGAGGCCAAAGCCAAAGCAAAGGCAAATACCGCCAAAAATGCCATGGCCGCCGCCGCCAAAGTCACGAGCCGAGCGGTGAAGCCCGATGGTGGCACAGTCTGCGCCGCGCCTTTTTCGCCAAAGATCCAGGCCCAGATCCCCGGTTGGCCCGGATCGCGGGGGCGGCTCGCGCGGCTCATAGATCAGCCCCGGCTTGGGACAAATCCCCGTCTTTCAGTCGGAGTACCCGTGCTTGGGCAATGCCGCGCGCCGCTCGGATCAGCGCCAAATCATGGGTCGCAATCAAAACCGCTTTGCCCAGCTTGTTGAGTTCGCCCAGCAAAGACAAAAGCCGCAGCGACATTTCCCAATCCAAATTTCCGGTGGGCTCATCCGCCAGAATCGCATCGGGCGAAGTCACCACAGCGCGAGCCAAAGCAGCCCGCTGCCTTTCGCCACCAGACAAGGTCGGGGGCAAGGCGTCTTGCCGATCGCCCAAGCCAACCCATGCCAAAAGGTCGCGGCATTGCTGGCGCATTTCGGCACTAACCGGCCCGCGCACGGTCAGGGGCAGCACGACATTATCCAAGACGCTAAGATGATCGAGAAACTGCGCCGCCTGATCCACCACGCCCAGTCGCCGCCGCGCATCGATCATAGCATCGCGATCCATCTCTTGGATGGGGGTGCCAAATAGGCGAACTTCGCCATTTTGCGGCTGTAATTCCCCGGCACAGACCCGCAAAAGCGTGGTTTTCCCGGCGCCTGACGGGCCTGTCAGGAAAAAGAAATTGCCCTGAGCCAAATGCAGCGACACGTCGCGCAGAACCGGGCCAGCGCCAAAGCCCAGATCTACCTTGCGTAATTCGATCACTGCAATTGCTCCCCTGGGGCGATTTTGCCCTGTCTCCTTCATCTTCTGCCGCAGCTAGACTTTGGGCGCAACGGGGACGAGTGCTTGGCGCGGCCTGGTCGGCTTGCTAGGGTCTGTCGGTGATAGAAAGGGAGGCTCTGACAGCCTAAGATGCGGATCGTGTGCCCAAATTGCCGAGCTGAATATGATATTTCAGCCGATGCGATTCCGCCGGAGGGGCGAGAGCTTCAATGTTCGTCTTGCGAATATACCTGGTTTGTCGCGCCTTTGCAGGTTGTGGGGCGGCCTCGGGATGCGGCTTTCGTCTCTCGGCGCCGCGAGCTGGATTTGCCGGATTTGCCGCAAAATGCAGATGGGCCGGGGGAAGATGAACCATTTGAGGATGAAGAGGCTGATGAAGACGCCCCAGATTTTCCCCTAAAACGCCGTAACCCGAATTTGTCGGCGCAATTGCAGGCGCTGGCTTCTGAACTGGGGCCGTCGGCTTTCGCGCCCGAAGATGAGGAGCCCGAGCTGCCGCTAGATCCTCCCATGGCCGCGCCCAAACGTCAGGTGGATCCCGAAGTGCTGGCGGTTCTGCGCCAAGAGGCAGAGGTGGAAACCAAGGCCAGGCGGCAAGAGGCGCGGGTGGCGCTGGAATCGCAATTGGAATTGGGCGAATTTCCGCAGCCCCGTCGCAGCACTGCCGCCAGCGAGTTGCATGAGCGGCTAGAGAGATTGAAAGCGGCGGAGCGGAAAAACCGGCAGGAAAACTGGGCGAGCGGCGAAGAGACCTATCCCGATGTCACAGCGATTGGCGAAACGCTACGGGCCAAGGCGGCGCGATTTGCCAGTGGCCGTGGGCGCGGACGCGGTCGGTGGGGGCGGGCTGCGCCTGCCTCGGGCATGGGTGCGCCAGATGATCCGCAGGCGCAATTGCCCGCAACCATTCCCGACACAGCGCGGGATTTGGCGATTTGGCAGGAAAAGCGGCAACGTCAGGGATTCCGCTTGGGCTTTGCTCTGCCGATCTTTGCCGCCGGGCTGGCTTTGGGGCTTTATTTCGGGGCGGAACCGCTGGTGCGTCAATGGCCAGAACTGGCCATGCCCTTGGCTCGGCTTCAGGCGGAGCTGGACGGAGGGCTGCAAATCCTCGCGCAATTAGCCCATCACCTAGCGCAATTGGTCAGCGCCGCCCTATCCGGGGATGGGGCAGCGGGGGAGTTCTGAGCGTTTCAAGGTAAACGCGAAATGCCTCAGCTCAGAGCTGATATCCCGGTGTGGATTGGGAAATCGCTAATTCTTCGCTATCCATTTCCGCTGGGATTTCCTCAAAAAGCGGCGTGGATAGATAGCGTTCGCCCGTATCGGGCAGCATCACCAAGATCACCGATCCAGGCTCTGCGGTTTCCGCCACTTTCTGCGCCACGGCAAAGGTCGAGCCGCCGGAAATGCCGGTCAGGATGCCTTCTTCCTTGGCCAGGCGCCGCGCCCAAGTGATGCCGTCCGCTCCCGCCACCGGCAGCAGCTCGTCAAACAACATATCATCCAGGGTTTCTTGCAGCACATAAGGGATGAAATCCGGCGTCCAGCCTTGGATCGGATGCGCTTCGAACGCGCTATGGCTGGTGGTTGGAGAATTGGCTTCATCGCGCTCTTGCGGAATGCCGCTGCCGATCAGCTGCGCATTGGCCGGCTCGGTCAGGATGATTTTTGTTTCGGGTCGCCATTCCCGCAGCACCCGCGCCACCCCGGTTACCGTCCCGCCAGTGCCATAGCCCGTGACGAAAGCATCCAGCCGTTTGCCTTTGAAATCAGCTAGAATTTCCTGGCCGGTCGTGGCCGCATGCATATCGGCATTGGCTTCGGTTTCGAATTGGCGCGCCAGATACCAGCCATTCGCTTCGGCCAGCTCCACGGCTTTGCGATACATTCCGGTGCCTTTTTCCGCTTTCGGGGTCAGGATCACCTTTGCGCCAAGCATACGCATCAGCCGCCGCCGCTCCACCGAGAAGCTTTCGACCATAGTAACGACCAAAGGATAGCCCTTAGCGGCGCAGACCATGGCTAGGCCAATGCCGGTATTGCCGCTGGTGGCTTCGATCACGGTTTGGCCGGGTTTCAAAGCGCCGGTCCGTTCCCCATGTTCGATAATCGCTAGGGCTAGGCGGTCCTTCACCGAGGCGCCGGGATTGAAAAATTCGGCTTTTACATAGAGTTCCACCCCTTCCGGGGCGAGATTTTTGATCCGCACGGCGGGTGTGTTGCCGATGGTTTCAAGAATGCTTCCGAATGGTGCTCCGCGGCCTTTGCCGCGCTGCGAGGTGTCAATGGTCATACGGTCCTCCGCTTTTCCTGCAGCATGACCAAAGAGTTAACAAAAGGCGATATGAAAAGCGGCCTCAGCCGGGGCGAAAGCGCGCATATGAGGCTTTGCTAGGCGGTTTCGCGGCCCCATTTGCGGGTCGAACGCCAAACAAGCGCGGCCAAAAGGGCTTGGGCCTCAAACCTGTCATGGCAGGGCCGCGTTTTCTGGAACATATTCATATTTTGATTACCATATTGGTTCTACACAAATGCATGGATAATTTAATCACGATTAAATCGATCTCGGCAAAGGCCCTAGCGTTTAGCGGGGTGGTTGCCTTAATTTGGGCTATTATTGTGACCCATAACGCAATTGAAAACCCGATCATGCGTTGGGCGGTTATCGGCAGTATTTTAATGGTGACCATTTGGGTGGCAGCGGCTTTTGCGCTGCGCAATGCACTTAATACTTATGCGCGGGTGATGAATCACTGACGCGTTTCCAAAGACGTTTGCACCGCTTTTGCTGATCTCACCATGATAGATCCGGGCAGACCTGGGCAGTTTCGGGGGCGATTACCCCCGATTTGGCGAAATCGTCCCAGAAATATTCATTGAGCTGGGAATAAAAGAGGAGCTAGGCGCTGGCAGTGCCTTGCTTCCCATTTCTAGATATTTGCGGCGCCGGTCTGTGCGCAATTGGTCAGCGGTCAGCGCGCTAAGTTCGCCCAGCATCGCCGAAATAGACATGCCGACCTGGGTCATGCAGGCGCTGCGATCGCGCTGAGCACCACCCATGGGTTCTGGAATGACGCGATCAATCACACCCAGCTGATGCAGATCTTGCGCGGTTAGGCGCAGCGCCTCAGCCGCTTCGCGCATCTTTTCCGCGTCCTTCCACAGGATCGAGGCGCAGCCTTCGGGTGAAATCACCGAATAGACCGAATGTTCCAGCATCGCCACGCGGTTTGCGGTGGCAATCGCCACTGCCCCGCCCGAGCCGCCTTCGCCGATCACCACTGTGACCATAGGCACGCCGAGGGTGAGACATTTTTCCGTGGCCCGCGCGATGGCTTCGGATTGGCCGCGCTCTTCCGCGCCTTTGCCGGGATAGGCGCCGGGCGTGTCCACGAGGGTGATCACAGGCAGTGCAAATCGGTCCGCCATATCCATCAGGCGCACGGCTTTGCGATAGCCCTCGGGCCGCGCCATGCCGAAATTCCGTTTTAGGCGCGAGGCGGTGTCATTACCTTTTTCATGGCCCATCACCACAACCGGTTCGCCGCCAAAACGTGCAAGCCCGCCGATCAGCGCCTCATCCTCGCTAAAGCCGCGATCCCCGGCCAATGGCACATAATCGGTGAACAAGGTTTGCACATAATCAAGCGCATGGGGCCGGTTCGGATGCCGCGCCACCTGGCATTTCCGCCAAGGGGTCAGATCCTTGTAAAGGCTGACCAGCAGGTCTTGGGCCTTTTTATCCAGCGCCTCGGCTTCGTTTTCCACATCCGGCCCTTCGCTGGACCGAGCCAGAGCGCGCAGCTCTTCGGCTTTTCCTTCGATCTCTGCCAGGGGTTTTTCAAAATCCAGATATGTGTGCATGGCCCGCGTCTTTCATTGGTGATGCGCTATATGGCCCCGCGGGCGCATAGATGCAACGGGGCGGGCATGGGTTAAAAACAGCAAGATTTGTGTCTTGGCGCTGTGCCATAGGGGAAAGCAAGCAGGGCGGAGACGGAAATGGATTACGAAGATCGGATCATTCGGGTGTTGTCTTATATCCATGACAATCCCGCAGGCGATCTTTCGCTGGATGCTTTGGCGGATGTGGCGGCTTTGTCGCGGTTTCACTGGCACCGGGTGTTTCATGCGATCAGTGGTGAAACCTGCGCCCAGGCGGTGCGTCGGATCCGGCTGCATCGCGCGTCATTTTGGTTGATCACAACTGAAATGAACTGGGAGGACATCACCGAAGCCTGCGGCCAAGACAGCCCCCGCGCCTTTGCCCGCCTCTTTTCTCAACGCTACGGCAAATCCCCAGCGGCCTTCCGTGCGGCAGGGGAAATGCGCCCGGCTTTGCCTTTAACTCCCAAAGGAGCGACACAGATGTATCCCGTTGAAATTCAGACCCTCCCGGCCCGCATCCTTGCTGGCATGCCGCATCGGGGCAATTATTTTGAGATCTCCCATGCTTTTGAAAAAGCCGGGGCGCTTTTTGGGGCGCGGGGGATGTGGCCGCAAATTCAGGGCATGGCGGGGGTCTATTATGATGACCCGGATAGTGTCCCCATAGAGGAGTTGCGGTCTTTTGCTGGCGGGATTGTGGCGGATGGGGTCGAGATTGCGCCGCCGCTTGAGCGGTTGGATCTGCCAGCGGGGCGTCATGGGGTGCTGCGCTACAAAGGGCCTTATACCGGGTTGAAAGCCGCTTATGAGTATCTTTACGGCCAATGGTTGCCTGGCTCTGGGGAAACTCCGGCGGAGTTTGCGGTCTATGAGATCTATCTCAATTCCCCGATGGATACGGCGCCCGAGGATTTGCTGACGGATATTTGCATGCCGCTCGCGGAGGGTCAGTAACCCAAGAGCCCCACCAGCTCGCCGAGGACGAACGGCAAAGGCAGGCCAAGCGCGATCCGGGGCCAGAGAAAGCCTGCACCCATCAATGGCAATTCATAGGCCAGTGAGCGGTTCATGCAGATCACGCACCAGGCGGTGATATAGGCCGTAAGCATGCCAATCGATGCCCCGGCTTTCAGGGCAGCCGCGCCGATGGCGAAGGCCACGAAAGGCCCGCCTGGGGTGATCGCGCCGAAAAATGTGGCCAGGATCATGCCCCATAGCCCGGCATCGGTTCCGAAATGCGCAGCGACCAGCTCTTCGGGCAGCATCTCCGCCAGGAAGCCGGCACCGATCAGACCCACAGCGATACGGGGCAGCAGATAAAGGAACAGATCCATGCTGCGGTCGCGGATGGCGAGCCAGTCTTGCGGTGTCTTGGCCAGATGGCGGCGCAACAGCCATAGCGCCGCCCCCCAGATGACCACAGTTCCGATCAGGATATTCATCGCGGTGGGCTCCAGCGAAGCTGCAATTTCCGCGCGGCCAAACCGATCAGAATCGGGAAGGGCAGGGTCACGAGAATGCGCAGCCCCACGAAATCGGCGGGTAGGAAAGACAGCTCCCAAATGACAGTGCGATTGACACTGAGCAGAACCCAGCCCGTCACCAGGGCGATGCCCGCGCCCATATCTGCCCCGGCGGCCATCAAGCCGATGACCAGGGGATAGGTCGCACTTGGCCCGCCGGGGATCACAGCCCCTGCAATCATCGCCAGGGCCAGGCCTTTCACGCCGCTATCTGGCCCCACGAGTTTAAGCACCTTATCGCGTGGCAGCATCACCCCAATGACCGAAGCCAGAAGGATCCCACCCAGAATTTTCGGCAAAAGCGCGGCGGTAAAGCCTAGGTCGTAAAGCAGAATTTCAAGGAAACGCTCGGGGCCTTTGGTGATCCAAACGCCAATTCCGCTGGCCAAAGCCACAGCGATGACAATGGCAAATCCCATATCCAGCGCGGGCCGTTTTGGGGCCGGGGGCGGATCCTGGATTTCGCTGTCGCTGGGGGTAGGATCGGAAAGAGACATGGGCACAGAGGGTTAACCAAACACCGTCTCGCCATGCCATGGATGGGGGGGAATCTCAAGCCACCGACGATCCGCAGACCGCCGGTGACTGCCCTCCTCCCAGGGGTTCGTTTAGCTGTTTGCGATCAGTTCGGACTGAGAAACGATCACTTCAGCTTGCTTGATCGAGGCGATGTCGACCAGGCGGCCTTTGTAAACGGTTGCGCCTGCGCCTTCGGCTTTCGCCTTTTCCATCGCAGCAAGGATTTCGCGCGCTTCGGCTACTGCCTCTTCCGATGGGGTGAAAACCTCATTGGCCAGAGCGACTTGCTTGGGGTGGATCGCCCATTTGCCGACCATGCCCAAAGTTGCCGAACGCCGCGCCTGGGCGCGATAGCCTTCGTCATCGGAGAAATCGCCGAATGGTCCATCAACCGGCAGAACCCCATGGGTCCGGCAGGCGGCGACAATCGCGGCCTGAGCCCAGTGCCACGGATCGGACCAATGCTTTGCCCCGTCGCGATACATATAGTAGTTTTCCTGGGTGCCGCCGATCCCGGTGGTCTGCATGCCCATAGAGGCTGCAAAGTCAGCCGCGCCGAGGCTCATGGCCACCATGCGCGGGCTTGCTTTGGCGATGTCTTCCACATGGGCGATGCCCGCCGCGCTTTCGATGATGACTTCGAATTTGATCGGCTTGGTGCGGCCCTTGGCGCGTTCAATCGCGGTGACCAGCGCGTCGACTGCATAGATATCTTCGCCGCAGCCCACTTTCGGGATCATGATCTGATCCAGACGATCCGAGGCTTGTTCCAGCAGCTCGACCACATCCGCATACCAGTAAGGCGTGTCCAGCGAGTTGATGCGCACGGACAGGGTCTTTTTGCCCCAATCCACATCACCAATGGCTTGGATAATGTTTTTACGCGCTTCGGGTTTATCATCTGGGGCAACCGAATCTTCGAGATCAAGATTGATCACATCCGCAGCGCTCGCGGCCATTTTCTCAAAGATCGCCGGGCGAGAGCCAGGGCCAAACAGCTGACAACGGTTCGGACGCGACGGGGCGGCGGGCTGAAGACGGAAGCTCATGGTTAAGCCTTTCGGTTACATTCTTACAAACGCAGTCCCCATTGCGATAGATTATTGCGCGCAGCATCGCAAGATGCATTTGCAGCAATTTCGCTGCTCATAGCTGCTGGACCTTTAGGCGATCGCGCGAATGTTGTGCGAATTGTGCTGATTTGGCCTTGCTTGCGAGGAGGATAGCGGGTCAGGCTGCGGTTAACTCAGTGGAGTAAACCAGATGATCGAGACCCCTTATCTCTTGTTTCTGGGCGATGCGCCCGACCAATTAGCCGCGAAAGTGGCCCAAGGCGTGGCCGATTGGCGTCCGGAATTTGCTGTGGGGCAAATGCGGATGGCGGGCTGCCAGGCCAATGTGAAAGTGCCGGATATGGATCTGGCCGAGGCCAAGGCCAAAGGCGCCAAGACCCTGGTGATTGGCGTGGCCAATCGCGGCGGGGTGATTTCCGATAGTTGGATGGATGTTTTGGTCACGGCCCTGGAATCGGGGTTTGATCTGGCTTCGGGGTTGCATACGCTGCTGCGTGATCAGCACCCCTTGATCGAGGCAGCGGCGCGCGCGGGGCGACAGCTTCACGATGTGCGCGTGCCGGACCGGCCCTATCCTATCGCCAATGGGGTGGAACGCACGGGCAAACGCTGCTTGGCCGTGGGCACGGATTGCTCGGTGGGCAAAATGTATACCGCTTTGGCGATGGAAAAAGAGATGCATGCCCGGCAGATGAAGGCCACTTTCCGCGCCACGGGTCAGACGGGTATCATGATCACCGGCTCGGGCGTGCCGCTGGATGCGGTTGTGGCCGATTTCATGGCTGGTGCGGTTGAGGTGCTGACCCCGGACAATGACCCAGATCACTGGGATCTGATCGAAGGCCAGGGAAGCCTGTTTCATGTGTCCTTTTCCGGGGTGACCATGGCGCTGATCCATGGCGGTCAGCCTGATGCGCTGATCTTATGTGATGAACCGACCCGCAAACATATGCGCGGCTTGCCGGATTATCGTTTGCCCAAGCTCGAACATTTGCGCGATGCGGCACTGATGATGGCGCGGGTGGCCAATCCGAAATGCGAGGTGGTGGGGATCTCCGTCAATACCTCGATGATGGAGCCGGAAATGGCCGATGAATATCTCGAAGAGGTCGAAGATTTCATGGGCCTGCCCACGGTCGATCCGTTCCGTCATGGGGCGTCGCGCCTGGTCGATGGCTTGGAGGGGATCTAGGCTGTGGCGGTAAAGATCCAAGTTCACCCGCAGCGCTTTGCCTTGGCCCAGGCCTTTCGAATTTCCCGAGGGGTGAAGACCGCAGCCGAGGTTCTGACCGTGACTGTGTCGGATGGGGTGCATCAGGGCTGGGGCGAATGCGTGCCTTATGCCCGTTATGATGAAACCCTGGCGAGCGTTACGGCGCAGATCGAAAGCTTGCCTGGTGATTTGGATCGTCTGGCGCTGCAATCGGCTCTGCCGGCGGGCGCAGCGCGGAATGCGGTTGATTGCGCCTTTTGGGATTTAGAGGCCAAGCAAGCGGGCAAGCGGGTTTGGCAATTGGCCGGGCTTGCCGAGCCGGGCCCTGAAATCACTGCTTATACGCTGGGTCTAGATGAACCCGAAGCCATGGAAGCAGCAGCAAAAGACAACGCATATCGCCCGCTTTTGAAGATCAAGCTGGGTACCCCAGATGATTTGCCCCGGCTCGAAGCGGTGCGTCGCGGAGCACCGGAGCCCGCGATTATCGTCGATGCGAATGAAGGCTGGTCGGCTGAGGATTACGCGGCTCTTGCCCCGGATCTGCTGCGCCTAGGCGTGAAATTGGTGGAGCAACCCTTGCCTGCACGCGCTGATGATGCGCTCGCGGATTTGCCCCGACCCGTGCCGATCTGTGCGGATGAGTCCTGCCATGACCGTGCCTCCTTGCCCAAGCTTAAGGGCAAATATGATGTGATCAATATCAAGCTCGATAAAACCGGCGGTCTGACCGAGGCTCTGGCTCTGCGCGATGCCGCCTTGGCCGAAGGGTATGAAATCATGGTCGGTTGCATGGTGGGATCGAGCCTGGCCATGGCGCCAGGCGTACTTGTGGGCCAAGGCGCGCGCGTTGTGGATCTTGACGGCCCGCTGCTTCTGTCGGAAGACCGCGACCAGCCTCTTTTGTTCGATGAAAGGGGCGTCCACCCGTCCGGCCCCGATTTATGGGGCTAATCTCGTAAAGGAGGCCCCAATGGAACGCATCGTATATCTCAATGGAGAATTTCTCGCGGCGGATGCGGCAAAGATCAGCATTTTTGATCGCGGCTTCCTGATGGCCGATGGGGTTTATGAAGTGACCTCGGTGATGGGCGGCAAGCTGATCGATTTTGACGGCCATGTGACCCGGCTGGAACGGTCTTTGGCCGAACTGGGCATGGACATGCCGATGCCCGCCGAAGAGCTGCTAGAGGTGCATCGTCAACTGGTGGACCGCAATAGCGTGGTCGAAGGCGGGGTCTACCTGCAAATCACCCGTGGCGTGGCCGAGCGCGATTTCCTCATGCCCGAAGGTGTGCCCCAGACTGTGGTGCTGTTTACCATGTCCATGAATCTGTCCCAATCGCCTGCGGCGGAAAAAGGGCTGCGCGTTGTGTCCATGGAGGATATCCGCTGGGCGCGCCGGGATATCAAAACCGTGCAGCTTCTGGCCCCCTCCATGGCCAAGACCGCCGCGAAGAAAGCCGGTGCGGATGATGCTTGGATGATCGAAGATGGGGTGGTGACCGAGGGCACCTCGAATAATGCCTATATCGTGACGAAGGACGGCAAAATCGTCACCCGTCAGCTGTCGAATGCGATTTTGCATGGGATCACCCGCGCGGCGGTGCTGCGCATGGCGCGAGAGGCGCAGATGACCGTGGAAGAGCGGCCCTTCACTATCGAAGAGGCCCAGAATGCGGCAGAGGCTTTTGTGACTTCGGCGACGACTTTTGTAACGCCGGTGATTTCCGTCGATGGGGTCGAGCTGGGCGATGGCACGCCTGGCCCAATCGCAAAGCGGCTGCGCGAGATCTATTTGGACGAAAGCGCCAAAGCGGCTGTGTAAGGCACGGTGGGCAAATTGCCCACCCTACTCTTGTTGCTGGGGTTGGTATTAGGCGGTTTACGTTTGGGTTTGGTTGCGGTTTTGGCTTTGCTCTGGGCTCACCAAGAAACAGGCGCCGCGCTGTTACCCAAAGCCGCCATCGCCGCGGGGGGATGAGCCCCCCAGCCACACGCCTCCAGTAAAATGCGGTCCGGTGGGTCCTATTTTTCTGGACCCGCGCGTCCGGGCGTCTCGTCCCTACCCCGCGACGGCGGCTCCGGGAAACAGCGCTTTGGAGGCCGGGTGGTGACCTCTGTGGCACTTGTAGGATGGGCAATTTGCCCATCATCCCGCTTGCACCACGCGCCGTCATTTTGTAGCCCCGCATCCATCCATGAAGGGGGCCGAGATGAGTGAGCTGCGCGATAAATATCTGACCGAGATTGCCCAGGCCGAAAGCGAGGCCCGGCTCGAAGAGGTCCGCTTGGCCGCTCTGGGCAAAAAGGGTGAGCTGAGCCTGAAAATGCGCGAGCTGGGCAAGATGACCCCAGAGGAGCGCAAAACCGCCGGCCCCGCCCTCAACGCCCTGAAAGACGAGCTGAACTCTGCCCTTCTGGCCCGTAAAGCCGCCCTTGCGGATGCCGCTCTGGCCGAGCGTTTGCAAGCGGAATGGCTCGATATCACCTTGCCGGGCCGTGCCTCTGCCCGCCGCCAGGGCAGCGTG
>JBMYSZ010000003.1:0-278175 GCA_049603835.1 Mangrovicoccus sp. | reverse complement strand
AAACAAACACCAAATCACCCCACAAATAAACAAATGTGAAAGATCTTTAGGCAAATCACGAAAGAAAAGATTCTCCAAAGAGCCCGTCCAAGAAGGGACGACAGCGGCAATTCAGGGAAAACCCTCAACACTCAGCCATGGCGCGCCGGATACCAGCGCAGTCCAACCAGCACCGTAGCGACCGCTAGATAGATCACCGGCTCTAGTTGAATGCCCTTTCGCAGCATCACGAAATGGAGGCCCGCGAAAATTACTGCGCCATAGACCAGCCGGTGCAGACGTCGCCAATTCAGAGCGCCAAGCCGTCGGATCGCCCAATTGGTCGAGGTCAAAGCCAGCGGCACAAGCAAAACAAAGCCGAGCATACCAATGGTGATATAAGGACGTTTAAGAATATCCGTGATCACCCTATCCAGGCTTTGGACATCTAAGACCGCCCAAACCAAGAGATGCGCGCAGAGATAATAAAAGCCCATCAGCCCAATCGCCCGCCGAAACCTAAGCAGGTTCAGCCTCGCAAAGCGCCGCAGCGGTGTGATACACAGCCCAGCAAGCAAGAATTGCAGTGCGATGAGCCCAAGCCGGTGTTCTAACGCCTCGATGGGCTCGATACCCAACCGATTTTCCACCGCCAGATAGAAAAGCCAAAGCCCAGGCAGGAGGCTCACTATATATACAAGCCACACTGGCAGCGCGCGGATCGCGTCATTGACGCTATTGCGGGCGCCGATTACGGCTTGGGGCAGGTCTAGACTTCGCAATGGTATTTCCTGTGTTAGAGCCACTTCTGTCCGCCAGCCCGGCGATCATTCTTCATACAGCCTGCGCCATGCTTGCGATCCTGTTAGGCGGCTATCAACTCTTGGCCGTCAAAGGCACAAACCGGCATCGGCTATTCGGCTGGGTCTGGGTCGTTTTGATGGCCGTGGTCATTGCCAGCAGCTTCTTGATTGCCGAAATCCGCGATGGGCGGTTTAGCCTGATCCATATTCTCTCCGTCTCGACCGCTGTCTTTCTGCTGATCGCGATCCAGGCCGCGCGTCCGGGCAATATCCGACGTCATGCTTGGACCATGCGCAGCATTTATGTGCTCGGCTTGATCACTGCTGGCGCCTTCACGCTCATGCCCGGCCGGATCCTGCATCAGGTGCTGTTCGGTCAGTAGCTCTTGGCCAGGTCCATCCCGGAATACAGACCTGCGACCTCTTCCCCATAGCCATTGAACATCAGCGTCGGTTTTCGCTTTGCAAATATCCCGCCGCCAATGCGTCGCTCGGTGGCTTGGGACCAACGCGGATGGTCAACTTCCGGGTTCACATTAGAATAAAAGCCATATTCCCGCGCTGCCGCCATATTCCAGCTGGTGGGGGGTTCTTTGTCAGTCAGGGTGATGCGCACAATGGATTTGATCGACTTAAAGCCATATTTCCACGGCACCACCAAACGGATCGGGGCGCCGTTTTGCTTTGGCATCTCCTCGCCATAAAGCCCGGTGGCCATGATGGTGAGGGGATGCATCGCTTCATCCAGGCGAAGCCCTTCGCGGTAAGGCCATTCCAAAACCGGCAGCCGCACTCCGCGCATCATGTCGGGATCTGCCAAAGTCTCAAAAGCCACATATTTCGCACCAGGCTGCACTCCGACCTGATCCAGGAATGCGCGGAGCTCAAAGCCAATCCAAGGCACGATCATCGACCAGGTTTCGACACAACGGAAGCGATAGATCCGCTCTTCCAAAGCTTTGCCGCCCAAAACATCCGCCAGATCATAAGAGCCCGGCCGCTCCACCAGCCCGTCTACTTGAATGGCCCAAGGATCCACCCGCAAAGCGTCTGCATAGCGTTTCGGGTCATCCTTACCGGTGCCGAATTCATAGAAATTATTGTATGATGTGATCTCTTCGAAGCTATTGGGCGTCGCGTCAGTGGAAAACGCGCTTGGCGCTGCATCGATTTTGGCCAAAGCCGGGGCTGCGATAGACATCGCCCCTGCCGCCAAACCACCCCGCAACAAGGCGCGCCGGTTCATGAAATCGGCTTTCGGAGTGACATCGGACCAGTTCAAATCCGGGATATATTTCGATGGCATGGGCGCGGACCTCGGCTTTGCATGGGCTTTGGTCTTAAAATAGCCAGGCAAAGCCAGCGATCAAAACAACAAGCCTCACAATCCTGTCGGAAAATTGAAAGCTTTTGTAATATTTCGCGCGCTGGCCCGCATCATGCCAAGCTCGGCCCTATGGGTTTCGGGTTAGGCTGCGCTCACGGCCCGAGGTTCGGGGAAAAGCGCATCCATTCGGATCGAGCGGCCATTAGGCTGCACCAAACGCACATGTTTACGGCGCAGCTGGCGCGGATCAGCCACCCCGACCGAATGCGAAATGATTTCCACCTCATGCACCAAATTAGAGGCGTAATTGGCCACGCGCTCGATCTTATCCTCAACAACCAAGCCCTTTTGAAAGCGGGGGTCATGGGTGGTGATACCGGTGGGGCAAGTGTTTTTGTTGCATTTCAGCGCCTGGATACAGCCAAGCGCGAACATAAAGCCTCGCGCCGAGACAACGAAATCCGCCCCCGCCGCTAAGGCCCAAGCCACATCGCCAGGATTGATCAGCTTGGCCGAGGCGATCAGCCGGATCCGGTCGGTCAGCCCGTATTCCGCCCGGATATCGGCCATTCGCGGCAAAGCCTCTCGCACGGGCATACCCACCAAATCCATCAACGGCATAGGCGCTGCACCTGTTCCGCCTTCGCCGCCATCGATAGTGATGAAATCCGGCGCCGAGGCTTGGCCGCGATTATTGATCGTCACGAAAAGATCGCGGATCCCGTCCGGCGAGCCGATGCAAAGCTTAATCCCCACGGGTTTGCCGGTGATATCGCGCACATGATTGATGAAATCCAAAAGCTCGTCCCAATTATGCACTTCCGCATGGCGGTTGGGGGAATAGCTGTCTTTGCCCATGGGAATGCCGCGCACTTTGGAAATATCCTCGGTGATCTTGGTGCCGGGCAAAATCCCGCCCTTGCCGGGCTTTGCGCCTTGGCTGACCTTGATTTCAAACATGCGGACCTGCTCGATCGCTGCCACCTCTGCGAGTTTAGTGTCGCTCAAATGGCCATCTGCATCGCGCACGCCATATTTCGCAGTGCCGATCTGAAACACCAGATCGCAGCCACCCTCTAGGTGATAGGGCGAAATCGCGCCTTCGCCGGTATTCAACCAGACCCCGGCCTGTTTCGCCCCATGGCTAAGCGCCTGGACAGCGGGTTTGGAAATCGCCCCATAGCTCATGCCGGAAATATTGAAAATCGAGCGGGCCACAAAAGGGATCTTCGCATCAGGCCCGATCACCATCGGCGCGGCGGGGCTGGCTTCTTCGTCCAGCGGCGGGAAAGCGGAGTTCACAAAAATCGGCGTACCGGTCACTTCGATATTGCGGGTCGAGCCGAATGCAATCGTGTTGCTTTTGCCCTCTGACGCGCGGTTGACCCATTCCCGCTGCGCCCGGTTGAACGGATATTCTTCGCGATCCATGGCAAAGAAATATTGGCGGAAAAATTCTCCCAGCTTGCTAAATAGCGCCCGAAACCGCCCCAAAAGCGGGTAATTGCGGCGGATCGCATCTTCAGTCTGCACTCGGTCGATGAAATAAAAGGCCACAGCCGCCGCCGCCCCAATCCCCACGGCGAGAACAAATAGCATCTGCAATATGGACAGAATTTGCTCGATCAGATCCATTGCGCCTGTCTCCTAGCTTGCTGATTGCGTCACATGACCAAAGATATGTTATCTTTCGATGACGCCGCGACCATTTTGGCCCGAATAGCTTTTCATATGGGCTCAGTTTATCCCGGCGCCACCACCAATGCCGTGTGATCAATCGCCACCCAGCAGGTTTGACCCGGCAAAAGCCCCAGGCTGTGCACCACCCTCGGGTTGATATCTGCAGGAAGCTCGCCCGCCTCGCATTTCAGCCGAAGCCGAAGCTGGCCGTTTTGCGGCTCCATATGGGTGATCGTTGCGGGGAAACTATTCAGCGCGGAAATGCCCTCAGGCGCCCGGCGCAAAAGCATCACATCGCGCAGGCCAAAGCGGATCTGCACCCGCGACCCCACCGCCCGGCGCAGACGCGGCATGACTAGGCGCAGACCATTTGCCTCTAGCTCGGTCAGCCCATCTTCGCTGTGCTCGGTAATCACCGCCGGCCATTCCGCCCCGCCTTGGGCACCGCGCAGCACTTCGGCGGCGGGACCCTGGCGCAAAACCCGCCCAGCCCGCAATTCCACAACCGTCGTGGCCAGGCGCCGGGCTTCGGCCACGGAATGGGTGACATATAATATAGGCACCGCAACCTCATCGCGGAGCATTTCGAAATAGGGCAGGATCTCGGATTTGCGCGCGGGATCGAGGGAAGAGAGCGGCTCATCCGCCAAAATCAGCTTGGGCGAGGCCAAAAGCGCCCGACCAATCGCCACCCGCTGCTTTTCACCCCCCGAAAGCTTCGCCGGACGCCGGGCCAAAAGCGGTCCAAGCCCCAAAAGCTCTATGACCCGGTCCAGATCCACCCGGTTTGCCTCTTTCGGCGCGAACCATTGCCCATAGCGCAGGTTTTGGCGCACGGTCAGATGTGGAAACAAACGCGGCTCTTGGAACACATAGCCCAAGCGGCGCCGATGCGGCGGCAGGAAAATCCCGCGCGCAGTGTCCAAAAGAGGCCAGTCACCCACCGCGACTTGCCCCATCTCGGGCCGGATCAACCCCGCCACTGCTTTGACCACGCTGGTTTTGCCGGAACCTGACGCGCCAAATAGGACCGTCGCCCCATCCGGCGCGTGAAACTCCACATCCAGGGTGAAATCCTGATTGCGCAGCTTTAGGCGTACATCCAGGCTCATTTCCCCGCCACCTTACGCGCGATGCTGCGGCCGATCCATTCTGATAAAAACAGCGCCGCCAAAGCCACCGCGACCGACACCCCCACCAAGCGCAGCGCTGCGGCCTCTGCTCCGGGGATTTGCAGAAATGTGTAAATCGCCGAGGGCAAAGTCTGGGTTTCGCCGGGAATATTGGACACGAAAGTGATGGTGGCGCCGAATTCCCCCATGGCTTTGGCAAAGGCCAGCACCGCCCCCGCCAGGATCCCCGGCGCGCAAAGCGGTAAGGTCACGGTTAAAAACACCCAAACCGGCGAGGCCCCCAAACTGGCGCTGGCCTCTTCCAGCCTTTGATCCACCGCTTCAATCGACAGGCGGATCGCCCGAACCATCAAGGGAAATCCCATGATCCCCGCCGCAAGCGCCGCGCCAGTCCAGCGAAAGGCGACGCTTAGCCCAAGACTGTCTAAGATCTGCCCCAGAGGCGCGCGGGGACCAAAGCTCATCAACAGCAGATACCCCGTGACCACTGGCGGCAAAATCAGCGGCAAATGCACCGCGCCATTCAATATTTGCCGACCGGGAAAGCGCCAGCGCGCTAGGGCATAGGCGATCAGCACCCCGAAAGGCAGGCTAACCAGAACCGCCCAAAACGCCACGCGCAAAGATAAGCGCAGCGCCAGCAGCTCATCTGGGCCCAACCAGCCCATGTTCAGGGCAACCGCCACAAAAAGCCATGGCGCTGAAACACCGCCGCCGCGTTATCGCTTTGAAGATACTCCCAAAATTGCCGCGCGGCTGGGCCGTCTTGCAAAAGTCCCAGCGGGTAAAGGATCGGCGGATGGCTATCAGCGGGAAACTCCGCCAGGGCAAAAACCCGCGGATCCGCCGCCGCATCCGTGGCATAAACAATCCCCAAAGGCGCGGCACCCAGCGACACCAAAGCCATAGCCGCGCGCACATTATCCGCCTGAGCCAGGCGCGGCGCAAGATCTTGCCAAAGACCCAGTGACTGCAAGGCCGATTTTGCGTAAATCCCCGCAGGCACCGCTTCGGTCAGGGCCACGGCCATCCGGCCTCTGCCAAGCCGGGCCAGAATGGCATCCCGCTCTAGCTCCATGGGCGCGCTCGATCCGCCGACCAAGATCAACCTATTGCCCAGTAAATCCACCTGCTCCGCCGGGCTAGCCAGCGCCATCCAGTCCGAATTGGCCGATAAAAACAGATCTGCGGGTGCGCCTTGCTGGATCTGCCGCGCCAGCGCCGAGGACCCCGCATAAGACAGGCGGATATCATGGCCGGTCTGCTGGGAAAATTCCGCCGCCACCTCATCCAGCGCGGTTTTCGTGCTTGCAGCCGCAAAGACCGTCACCCGCTCCGCCCAGCCGGGCATCGCGCTAAGGGCCCAAAGGCCAAGAGACCAAAGGCAAGCCAACAAAACAGGGAACAGGCCGAAGCGGTGGAACATTAAAAATCTCTGATCGAGGCTCTGATCGGGCAAAACTAGCCGCAAGTTTCGATGGAATATCGCAAGCGCAATAGATCCGGGGCAAGGCCTAATCGTGTTTTGGACCTTCGCGGAATGTCGCTGCCGAAAATCAAGGAGTTATCGCGAAGGATGAGGCGTACTATATCGATTTAAACGCAAAATACGCTAACGGACACAAAATCTTCTGATAGGTGACATCTGTCCGTTACAAGGCGAGCGCATTCATCCGGACCAATTATTCCGTTGGAGTCGCTGCCATGAAACTGCGTGAAATTCTGGCCGAGGTCTTTATGGCCACCACCGCCGCATTTGCCGCGCAAGCGGATGACTGGAAACTGGCCATCACGGATGTCGAAGGCAAAAGGCTCGGCTAATTCGGGTGGAGGGCCGTTGGGGGCCTTCGCCTTTGAGAGGCGACCGATTAGGCCGCCACCACCAAAGGCGCGAAAAGCGCGTCTGCCACACCATTTGAATAGATGACCCGCCCGCCGCTCAGAGTGGCGCAAACCCGGTCGCGGGCATCGACCAGCGCAATATCAGCGCGTTTACCAAGCGCGATTTCCCCGCGATCCGTCATCCCCAAAGCCTGCGCCGGATTGGCCGAGGCCAGCCGTGCCGCCCCCGCCAAGCCATTGGGATTGCTCGGCGACAAAGCGCGGATAGCAGGTAGGATCGCAGCCGGGTGATAATCGGCAGCCAGAATATGCAGCAGCCCAGCCTCATGAGCGTCGCGGGCCGATAGATTGCCGGAATAGC
The DNA here is from genome assembly GCA_049603835.1 of Mangrovicoccus sp. Taxonomy (GTDB): domain Bacteria; phylum Pseudomonadota; class Alphaproteobacteria; order Rhodobacterales; family Rhodobacteraceae; genus Mangrovicoccus. The sequence goes on along the minus strand of JBMYSZ010000003.1, from coordinate 271,050 downwards.
TTTGACCGCGCATAGCATTCGGCGCCCCCATTGCCGTCATCATCCCGCGTTCCGTCACCGCCTTGGCCGCATCAAGCGTCACAGGAAATTCCGAAATCACCGCCCCAAGATCCGCCATCAAATGGCCCTTTTCGGCGGTGTCATCATCATGGCTGGCCATCGCAACCCCCGCCGCTTGGCATAGGCGCGACACGGTTTGCAGATTGCGCAGGATCTCTGCCTCTGGGGTCGCCGCATCGATCCGAGCCTGGACCATCGCCCGCGCCTCTTCGAGCGAGACATTATGGTGATCTGCCCGCAATTCGATGTGACGTTCAAGATTGCGATACTGGCCTTGGCCGGGCGTATGATCCATCACCGACACCAAATCGACCATCCCGTCGCGCAAAAGCCCATCAAGCGCCGCTATCGCGGCGGTAAAGGTGATATCGAACCGGGCATGGATGCGGTGATCAACCCGCGCATGGGCTTTCGCCTCTTTCAGGGCGCGGATCACCTGGCTTGTATGATCGAAAGAGCGCCGCCCCCCATCTCGCGCACCCTTTGAAAAGGACACAGCGGCAAAAGCCGTGGTCACCCCTGCAGCCGCAAGGCGAGCATCGAGGGCATTCAGGGCAACATCCATCGGGAAATCCACCTGAACACGCGGTTCGATTTCCTGCTCGATCATATCCCCATGCATATCGATAAAGCCGGCAAAGGCGGTCAGCCCCGAATGACGCGCGGCTTTCGGCGTCTCTTTGATCTCGGTGATCAGACCATTTTCTAGCCGCAGCGCTCCGTTTGGAACAACGCGGTCCGGCAGAACCAGGGTTAGATCAGACAACCACATCCATGCGTTCCTCTTGCTCATAATGGCCGGGGGTTAGATCGATCACACGGTCGATCAGCTTGGCAACATCGTCAGGGTGGTGGAAAACGCCGATCATCGCGGCCCCCCCGGCTTTCAGCTCGGCCAAACGCGTCACCAAAGCAGCGCGGGCTTTCGCATCAAGCGAAGCGGTCGGCTCATCCAGCAAAAGCAGCTTTTGCGGGCGGATTAAGGCGCGGGCAAGATTGACCTTTTGCTGTTCTCCGCCAGAAAAAGTGGTGGGATAAGCGCGCCACAGATCCGGTTTGACGCCAAAAGTCTCAAGAGCCTCGCGAGCCTGATCCCGCGCCTCACCTGCCTCTATCCCCGCCATTCGCAGCGGCTCGGCCACGATATCTTCGGCGCTGACCCTTGGTCGTGCGATCAGGAATTGCGTGACAAAGCCGATCTCCGTGCGCCGCAAATGCGCGATATCAATCTCGGCCGCCCGTGCCAGATCGATAATCCCATGCTCGGACTGAAACAGCAGCTTGCCCGCCTGCGGCAGATAAGTGCGATAAAGCGTGCGCAATAGCGTCGACTTGCCCGCGCCATTGGCGCCTTTCAGCAAAACGAACTCGCCTGCGCCCACGGAAAAGGAGATGTCGGAAAACGCCCCGATATTGTTGCCGAGGTGATGAAGGGTAAAGGCCTTGCCCAGCCCTTGGATATCAAGAATGGCGGTCATAATTTCGCATGCACCAATTGTTGCGTATAGGCGTGTTGGGGATCTTGGAAGATTTGATCGACAAGACCGGTTTCCACCACCTCGCCGCGCCGCATCACCATGACACGATCCGCCAAAGTTCGGATCACACCCAAATCATGGCTGACGATGACCATGGTGATCTGCCGCTCTTGTTGCAGGCGTTTGAGCGTGTCGAGCACCAGCGCCTGCACCGAAACATCAAGACCCGTGGTCGGCTCATCGAGCAAAAGCAGCGCGGGTTCCAGCGCAATGGCCTTTGCCAATTGCACCCGCTGCTGCATCCCGCCGGATAATTCAATTGGCGGCGCATCAAGACGTTCTAGTGGAAATTCCGATGCTTCTAGCGCGGTGGTCGCCTTTGCGCGCAAATTCGCAAAGCTGCGCTCGCCCGCGATCAGTAAGCGCTCCGCCACATTGCCCGATGAAGAATGCTTCATCAAAAGCCCCAAATGCGGGTTTTGGTAGACAATGCCGATCTTGACCGCACATAACATGCGACGGGCGAAACGATCTAGCTCGAATAGATTTCCCGCAACATCCGGCAAATCAAGCGTATAGCGCCCGGTATCCGGGATCTCTTCGAGATTCATCATCCGCAGCAAAGTGGATTTGCCCGAGCCGCTTTCGCCAACAATGCCCAGCACTTCGCCGGGATATGCCACAGCAGACACATTGCGCACCGCTTGAACATTGCCATAGCTTTTGGAAACATCGGTGATTTCCAACAGCGGTTTGGTCGTGACAATGCGCGGGGGATCTAGTGTCAGGGTCATTGCGCTAACTCCCCATCTTTATACCATGTTTCGCCTAAGCGGGTTGCTTCGCCTTCGTTTTGGCGGATGGTTTTCACCCCCCATTCACTATCGGAGACCTCATAAGCGGAACTGCCATCCTCTTGCGGGATTTCATTCATGAAAAAGCCCTTCGCCCCAGAGCGGCTGCAGATCAGATCGCCGTGATCCTCAACCCGATATGGCACATCTGAGAAGACCAGCGGCTCCACACGGGTGAAAGGCGGCACGGCAAAAATACGTTTTTCACGGCCCGCCGACAAAAGTGTCAGATGCTTGGCCATATGCAGTTTCGGCACATCCCAACGGGGAATGGGCGATGGCGTCATCACATGCCGGCCATTGACCATTGACGGATAGCTGGCCCCCTGCATCACACGACCCGCTCGCACCATCTGCTCGTATAATTGCAGCCACATCCGGCCATAATCCGCATCCGCATGCATTTGCCGCGCGATGGACATATTGGGCTGAACCGGGCGCAGAGGTTCGGGATTAGGCACTTGCAGCACCAGGATTTGGTCGTCGCGCAGGATTTCCTCGGGGATACGGTGGCGCGACTGGATCAGATCTGCCTCTAGCGTGTCGGTGGTCACAGGCGTGCCCGCAACCCGCGCGATAAAGCGGCGAATAGAGGCGGCGTTGACACTATCATCCGCGCCTTGGTCGATGACTTTGACCCGAATATGCGGCGCCGCCAAGGTCAGCGACACTTGGAGCCCGCCGGTCCCCCAACCGCGCGCCATGGGCACTTCTCGGCTGGCATAGGGCATTTGGCATCCGGGCACGGCAATCGCCTTGATCATCTTGCGGCGCATTTCCCGCTTTGCAGAGCCATCGAGGAACCCATAGCTCATCGCAGCCCAGGGCTTGGTCAAATTGGACAGGCTCATTGGGCAGGCTCCACGGCGCTGGCATTGGCTGCATCATCGCGGGCGGCGGCCTTTTTGGCCTTTGCGTCGCGCATAGCATCAAGCGAAGATTGGAAAGTGACGTAATGGGGCAGTTTGAAATGGATACAAAAGCCCGAGCTTTCGACGCCTTCAGTGTGGTACAAGAAGAACTCTTCTTCAGTCGGCGACCCTTTTTCCGCGCCGGGACTATTAAGATCGAGCGTCGCGGCGGCGATGCATTTGACCTCGTTCCAGCCAAAAGTGGCGGCAAAGCCAAGCCCTAGCTTTTCTTGCTTTTTATCGACGACCTCGGCTTGGCTCACCTTGACGCGACCAGCAGAAAACGCGCGCCCATCGGGATGGGATACTATAATTTCAGCCTCGGCTAAGCGCAGCTCATTCACCGTGGGATGAGCCTGGCCATAGCCACGCATGGCCGCGTAGCCCAACGCAAGGGCGCCACCTGTTTCCGCGCGGGCCAGGCTTTGCAGCGTATGGGCGCGTTTGGACGGAAAGAGCAGCGGCTCGCGGGTGAGATCGGGAATATCATTGCCCTCGGTCGGATCCGCCTGGGGTAGATCAACCAGATCATTTTCCGCCAGCCAAGCACTGACCGAGGGTTGATGCGCCGGGGCGGGGGTCGAGGCGGGCTCTACCGCGGGTGGCTCGAACCCGGCCTGGTCCAAGACTTCGGTGGCCAGAATGCGATGGGCATAATCTAGCGTCGGGCCCAGCAGCTGACCGCCGGGAATATCCTTAAAGGCCGCGGAAATCCGGCGATGGGTAAACAGCGCCTCCTGCTCCACCGGCGCCGCCACCGTAAGCCGCGGCTGCGTCGTGCGCCAAGCGCGCAACAGCAAAACAGCCTCAAATAACTCGCCACCGGTCTGAGCCAGGGCCAACGCCGCCAGATCTTCGTCATAAAGAGAGGCCTCGCCCATGACCCGGTCGATCAGATAGGGCATCGCGCGGCGGATCTCTTCCACGCGGGATTTGTCGAAAGCGCCCAATTCTTCGCGGAATAGCCGCTCGGATTGTTCAATTGCGCGCTCGCCGCCTCGGGTTGCAACATAGGCCATCAGAGCATCTCCACCTGGGTCGAACGTGGCAAGGCGATCAGTCGGTCCCCGTCCAATAAGACGAGCTCAAAGCCCATGGGATAGCGGATCATCGCCGCCCGCAGGGACCAAAACCCATCCGGCAATCCCGCAACAGCGATCTCGACCGCGCCATCGACCCCTGGACCAGTGAGGCGCAACAACGGACCAGAGCCAAAACCCGCCCGCAAGATGACCGTCGCGCCCTCATCGGGATAAAGATCGGATCCAAGCCGAAGCTGACGCAAGATGTCCAAGTCGCTAAGCGCCCCAAGGAACAAGTGATCAGCCTGCGCCGGATCACAGATTTGCGCCCCTTGATGCATGATTTTCGCCATGAGCAAGGGATCAGCGCAATAGACGCTGCATTCGCGATCAATCAGCGCTTCGATCAGGCTGTCCTCGCCATTGGCCGGCAATTGGCAAATCCGCCCCGGTCGGGCAAAGCCCCAAAGCAGCGCCTCAAAGCCAGCATTGGCGCGGCGTTCTTCGGCAGAGGGGCTAGGTGCAGTCGCAACCATCAGAAGGTCTCCATATTGACGCGCGTTGCCTCAATTCGGCTTAGGCGAGCGCGATCAGCCTGCGCCTGTTCGGCAGCGGCCTGGGCGCAAAATGCGGTGCATTCGGAAACACGGATACCACGCAGCAAAGCTAGATCGACCAGCGCCATCGCCATGGCGGCTTCCAGATCATGCCCCCGACGCAGCCCATAGGCCTCGTGACCCTCGGCGCGGATATGGGCTTGGCTGACCAGCACTTCCCCTAGATGAAAGGCCACGCCCTTCGCCGTGTCACGCATCGGCAGCATGACCAACCCCGTGCGGCTATGGAGAACCTCGATCTCGCCCAAATCAGCGATGAGCGTCTCGGCGAATTGTTTGAGAGTTTCCGGCTCTGCCCGTGCCAGAGTATCAAGATTGGGATCGGTCACTGTCATTACTTTATCCTGACATTGTGAAACGGACCCGCCCCGAGGCCCATAAGACGCGGCTATAGGAAATCGGTCGGCCCTGAGGATCCGCATCAACCGCACGCACAACCACCACCGGCAAATCGGGATGTTGCCGCAGCACGTCGCGGATCCTAGTCCAGTCTATTTTGGGCATCGGGCCGGCAGCTGCATATTCATTCGGATGATTTCTTACGCCTAGCCATGACCAATGACAGTCGCATGACAAATCACTCAGGACGCGGGATTTTTTCCGGCGTCAAAAATAAGCTTGCTGGTCACTGCCGCGCTGACCCCGAAAACGGATTTGCGAAAAATCGGAACGAATTGGTGACCCTGGCAGGATTCGAACCTGCAACCTGCCCCTTAGGAGGGGGCTGCTCTATCCAGTTGAGCCACAGGGCCACAGCTTGTTTGTTGCCCAGCTAGATCCGCCAATCAAGCGGCGATTGGACGTTGTGCCAAACTGGGGCGTTGATACAAGGTTAGGATTAGCGCTAGCATAAGAATACAAAGAATATAGGAACCTACTTTTGAATAGCGACGCCCCCCCACAAAACCAACGCCCTCTGACCCTACGCGATGTGTCAGAAGCCTCTGGCGTCAGTGAAATGACCGTCAGCCGCGTGTTACGCAATCGAGGCGATGTTTCCCAGGCCACGCGGGAAAAGGTTTTGGCCGCGGCGAAAAAGCTAGGCTATGTGCCCAATAAAATCGCCGGAGCCCTGGCCAGTCAGCGGGTTAATCTGGTGGCGGTGATTATTCCCTCTATGTCCAATATGGTCTTTCCTGAGGTGATGACCGGAATCACCGAAGTGCTGGATGACACCGAACTGCAGCCGGTGGTGGGCCTGACCAAATATAAACCCGACCGCGAAGAGGCGGTGCTTTATGAAATGCTGTCTTGGCGGCCCTCCGGGGTGATCATTGCGGGGCTGGAACATACGGATGCGGCCAAAGCAATGATGCGCGCCGCTGGCATCCCCGTGGTGGAAATCATGGATACGGATGGTGAACCGATCGATAGTATGGTGGGGATTTCCCATCGCCGCGCCGGAAAGAACATGGCCGAAGCCATTGTAGAGGCGGGCTATAAGCGGATCGGTTTTCTCGGCACGAAAATGCCTTTAGATCACCGCGCACGCAAACGATTTGAGGGTTTCACCCAGGCGCTCGCCAAAGCTGGGCTAGAGATCGAGGATCGGGAATTCTATTCTGGTGGCTCCGGCTTTGTGAAAGGCCGCGAAATGACCGAAGCGATCCTGACCCGCAGCCCGGAACTGGACTTTCTCTATTACTCCAATGACATGATCGGTGCAGGCGGTCTGCTTTGGTGCTTGGAAAACGGTTTGGATGTACCGGGTCGGATTGGGCTTGCTGGGTTTAACGGGGTCAACCTGCTGAATGGTTTGCCGAAACGTTTGGCCACAATGGATGCCTGCCGCAATGAAATCGGTCGCCGCGCCGCCGAAATCATCGCCAAAGGTGCCACTGACCATAATGCCGTGCGCAATACCAAAATCGAGCTGACACCGGGAATTTCCCTCGGCGATACATTGCGTCAGGGCTAAGCCGTCTCTTTGGCCGCTTCGATCCGCCGGGCCTCTAGCTCGGCATTCAAAGTCGCGCCCAAAAGCACGGTGAAGATGGTGATATAAAGAAACATCAAAAGCGCGATTACCGCCGCGATAGAGCCATAGACTTTACTATAATTGCCGAAATGGCCAAGATAATAGGTAAAGCCCCAGCAGGCGACGCACCAAACCCCCATCGCCATCAAGACCCCTGGCCAAAGGGCGACCAGGTTATCTTTGCGGCGATTGGGCGATAGCCGATAGAGCACCCAGATCCCCAAAGCGATCACCACAAAGGCGATCCCCCAGCGAAGCCCCTCTAGCATAAAACTCGTGGCAAAGCTTAGGATCTCGGCCGGGACATATTTCACCACCAGATCCAAAGTCAGAATCGAGGTGATCAGCGGCACCACAACCATCGCCAAAAGCGCAATCACCCCAACCAAGATCATCGCCGTCGTCAGAATGAGCGAAAGCGCGGCCGCATAGGCGCCATTATGGCTAGGACAGTGATAGACCGCATTAATCGCTTTGATCAGCGCATCCGTTCCCTTCCGCGCCGACCATAAAGTCGCCGCCAGAGAAATAGCCGTAGCCCAACCAAGAGCGGTATTATTCGCCTCAACCATCCGGGCACTTTGGGTTTGAATAATGTCAAAAGCCTCGGCGGGAACAAAACCTTGGATCAGCGAAATCTGCTCTTGCACCAGCTGCGGATCCGCAACGATCCCCAGCAAAGTCACCATCGCACCAATCGCCGGAAACAAGGACAGCATGGTGAAAAACGCACCACCCGCGGCCACCAAACTAAGATTGGCTTCATCAATCCGACTAAGCATCCCGCGTATACTGCGCCATATGGCAAGAGCCAGCTTTTTCACCCGACACCTATCGCTAAACCATTTCGACTTCTGATCGATTTCGGTAATGGCGGATAATTGGGAAAAATACAGCCAATAAAAAAGGGCGCTTCAAAGAAACGCCCTTCCCAATGCTGATTAGACCCAGCCTATCTAAATGACACTGTCACCGAAGATGGCGCACCAATCCCCAAAGAGCCGCCGGAATTTTGCAAAACCCGGACCTCCAAATAATCGCCCGGAGAAACAGCAATCCAATCGGATGTTCCCGCCAAAGCGGTCGGGGCAGAGCTTAGCGCGGAAGCTGACATCAGCAGCCCATTCACCGGCTCAGCTGCATTTTTACGAAGCTGAACCCGGCGATCTCCGCTGCCATTCGTGTCAAATTCCACATTCGTCCGGATCTGCGCATACCGAATTCCGGTGAAATTAGGCACGGTAATCCGCGAAGCCGCTCCAGAGCTCCAAGCCGCATCGACAAACTGATCCGCTTGGGTCACCACAGACCATTGCAAATTGGTCCAGCTATTATTCGGAATGCTCTGGCTACCCCCATTGATCCGAACCGAAATGACAAATGGATGCGGCAAAGAAAGATCTGTTTTTTGCGTCGCGGTGCTATCATCAACCAGCTTATTAAGCGTGCCTTCCACTGGGCCTGGCTCGAATACCACCTTAGAAGTGTTGGTGTTCTTTTTCAGATAAACATCCAGCACAGCCACTTCAGACACCCGATTGCGCGTGATGTTGATGTGGTCCGTGCGATGGCCAGAATCTGTCGAAGTGTCTTTCAGATGAATGGCGCGGCGACGCGTATCGCCAGCCTCATGGTGGATATTCTGATCAATGTTGAAATCAATGCAGTGATCCATCTGGATATCTGCCGGAATAACCCGTGCCGGATCTGTATCGGTCTTTTGGAAAAACGCATTGCGATAGATCTGCCCAAGCCGCGCGCCTTTCACATCGATGCCGTAATCGCGGAAATCAAAGAAACAATCCGTCACAATGAATTCTGGCTCGGCCCCAGTGCGATTCCAGGTAATGGCCGTTTTACAGGTCGGGCAGCGGATATTCTGAAACAAGGCCCGCTCTGCCTCAACACCTGGTGGATTAGGATCCCCCGGTGTGTATCCGCGGCAAAGGATCGGTTTGCCGATGAAATAAAACTGACTATCGCGAATGATCGGCGCATAGGCCCCATCGATCAAAAGCCCATCCGCCATATCCCACAGGATCGAGCTATCCGACCAATCCGCATGGGTTTTCACACTATCAACAATCCGACCAGCCACATGGTTATTTTCAAAAACCATCCGCCATGCGCCGCTGAAGTTGAACCCATTGGTGAAATGGTCAGATGAAGGGGAGCCCGCATTTAAATGAGCATCCAAACCCTGAACCAAAAGATCCCGCACAATATGCGAACAATTGCGCCGTGATCCCCCAATCGGCATGGTCGCAGTCAAGGGCCGGCCATTCACCACACCATCCGCCAGTAAAGAAAATCCTTCGAAGCGGAAAAACCCAGCCCGGTTGGTCGAGCTGAATGTCGGGCCGCTTGAGACGCTGGCCCCGTCAATCACCAGACGGCTGACCTCTGTGCCATAGCCCATAATCGCGATCGAAAAATTATCGCTGCCGCCATCCAAACTGCCCACCACAGGACTTTCGATGGAATACATGCCCGGCGGGATCATCACCGCACCGCCGCCCTTTTCTCGCGCATAATCGATGAAATTATTCAGCGCAGGGGCAATATCCGCCCCGCGATTATCCACCACATCCCCGAAGCATCGCAAATCCACCGTTTGCGCCAATTCGAACCAGCGACCATTTCGGCTTTGCTCGGCAAGGTTATGATTAGGTTGCGCCAAAGCTGGCACATATAAATGCGGCGCCGCGAGGGATGTCCCGGTTTTGCCGACTACACTCACCCCCGTGACCGCCTCGGAAATTCGCACCGAAGGGATGTCAGAGGCGAGCAATCCACCAGTCTGTGTTTCGGGAAGGTTCTGCTTATCGCCCGGCGGAGTGCCGAGGGCGGCCTGAAAATCTGCATCGGTAAGAGGCTGCGACATGGACGTTTCCCTGCGGTTGTCAATCGCAGCAAATCTGTGTCCCTAGTCTTACGAACTCATAGCCGTCACGCGCGGGAAATTAGGGTCTTGCTAAGAATTAGTCCAGGCCTATCGCCGAGAAATTCCGTCATCCAATTGAAGCTCAAGGGTTTTTTCCCGAAGCCAAGCCATAAAGCCCCGCGGGTCCTTGCCCCTCTCTTCGATATCAGCCGGATCAAATGGCTGTCCCACCACAGGTGCCTGAGGCTTATTCATCGCCGCCACAACTTCGCGCAGCAAAAGACCCTGCCGCAAAACCGGGTGGATTTGATTCGCGATTTGATACCAGCGGCTATTTTGCCCGGTGAAATGCACGGGCAAAACCGTTGCCCCGCTGCGGCGGATCATTTTCGCGGTGAAAGGATTCCAATCCGCCTCAATCACCGGGCCAAAAAATGTCTTCGACGACGCCACCACACCCGATGGAAACAGAACAATCACCCCGCCCATGGCCAGGTGATCCATGGCGCGTTTGCGCATTTCCAAATTCTGCTTCAGCGCGTCTTCTTCATGCTGGAACGGAACCGGGATCATGAATTGTTTGATTTCTTCGACACCGGTCAGCAAAGAACGGGTCAGGATTTTGTAGTCCTCCCGCACCTGACCGATCAATTCCGCCAAAACCATTCCATCCACCAAGCCGTGGGGATGGTTCGCCACCACAATCAGCGGACCTTCACGCGGAATGCGGTCGATCTGATGCTTAGGGGTGGTGAGCGCGATCCCCATCACATCCAAAGCTTTGCGCCAAAAAGCCTGACCTTCCGGGACACCCGATCGCTCAAATTTCCGGATCAACCGAAGCAAATGAATTTTGCCGGTCATCCATTCAATGCTGCGGATCGTGCGGGCCTGCATCGGGCTATCAAAAGTCGTCGAATAAGACAGCTTGCGCTTATCATAAGGAACATAATCGTCCTGAGGCGCGGCAAATCTATCTTGATAACTCTCGACCACTTTATACCGTCCGTTTCCCTTCGGCCCAGTGCTAGGTTGCACTGAAATCCATCCTAGAAATCTTCTCCAAAGCGGGCGGCAACCAGATCCTCTAAGGCCTGGGCCAACTTTGCAGCGTCCGGGCCCCGCGTTTCAATCTCAATAGTTGTTCCCTTAGAGGCTGCCAACATCAAAAGACCCATGATACTATCACCTGAGGCGCTTAGTCCCTCTCGCGCCACAGTTGCATCCGCATCGAAATCTTCCACGACTCCGACAAATTTCGCTGACGCTCGCGCATGCAAGCCTTTTTCGTTGATGATTTCAACTGTCCGTCGCGTACCGGACGACATTGGGGTTATGCTCAATCGCGGCTCCGTCAATTGCGCTGATATATTTACGGCCCGCCTCCATCGCTTTGGAAACAGCCACACCAACCGGCTTTTTGCGCGATTGTGCCAATTTAATCAACATCGGCAAGTTAGCTCCGGCTAATATATGCCGTTTTGCCCGCCTACAGGCGCCAATTGAAAGATTTGAGGGCGATCCACCGAATAAATCCGTGACGACGACCACGCCATCGCCATCGTCCACCGAATCTGCCGCAGTGCAGATTTCTGATTGCTTCGTAGCGCGGTCATCTTCTGGCCCAATAGACACAGATGCGACCCCGTCTTGATGTCCGAGCACATGTTCAAGCGCCGCGAGATATTCGCGCGCCAATCCCCCATGTGCAACTATTACAATCCCTATCAAGAGGTTTCACCCGATTTGAGGGACGGCGCCACCAGTTCGCGCCGCTCCAATTCATGATGTCGAGTAGACACCCGCCATTCCTTCGCCGCAAGTGCGAAAGCGAGTTTCTCCGCAACGGCAACTGATCTGTGTTGCCCCCCGGTGCATCCAAAGCCAATCGCCAGATGAGATTTCCCTTCCTCCCGATATGCGGGCAAAAGAAAGGCAGCTAAATCAAGAACTTTGCCGAAAAACCCGGAAAAGCGCTCATCTTCAGCGATATAAGTTCCCACGCGATCATCCCGGCCATCCAGCTGACGCAACTCCACCGACCAGTAAGGATTGCGCAGAAAACGGCAGTCAAAAACCATATCCAAACCACGCGGCAAGCCCCGCTTATAGGAAAAGGAATTCACGGAAACCGCGAGTCGCTGATTATTTTCCCCGCCAAACCAACCAGATAGCTCACGTCGCAAATCATGGGGGGTCAAATCGCTGGTATCGATAAGAATATCTGCACGCGCGCGAATCGGGCCTAACAGATCCAGCTCGCGCTCAATCCCCAAAGCAGCGGTTTCCGCAGGGGCCATGGGGTGGCGGCGGCGGGTTTCCGAATAGCGGCGCACCAAAATATCGGGGCGGCAATCCAGATATACCAAATCAATTTCGACATTTTCCGCCCGCGTCAGGCGATCGACCAATTCGATCAAAGCAGCAACGCTGAAATCCCGATTGCGAACATCTAGTCCTAATACCAAAGGCCGCCCCAATATAGGCCCATCCAATAGCGGCATGACCAGGCGCAAAGGCAGATTATCGATGGTTTCGCAGTCCATGTCCTCCAAAGCGCGGATCGCCGTACTGCGACCCGCTCCAGAAGGTCCAGTAACCAGCACCACACGATGGTGGGTCACATCTACATGCAACTCGGACGACATTAAGCATACCTAAGATACGTGATTACTTTTTAAGTACTGCAAAATAGCTGCAGAAAAATGAGTTTCTTCGGATTTGTGAAGTAAGGCGACACTTTGACCCCGAAATTCCCAGCGTCTGGCGGGGGGAAGTCGGTCTTTCTCAATCTTTCCCATATCTACAACCAAGCCCAGGCGCACCGGACCATGGCAAGCAACCGGAAGCAATCCAACGCCACGGGCTTCGATCATTTGCGGCAATGTTTCGGGACGCGACGCCCAAACCGCGTCCTCCCTAAGGCTAAGCAAGGTCCGATCATCCGCCACTAATTCCGCGCCATATGCCATTAATTGCAAGGCAAGCGTGGATTTCCCCGAACCGGAAGGGCCAAGAATCAGAACGCCAATCCCATAGCTGGCAATTGTTGTGGCATGTATCGGTGGGTCGGTCAGATTTGGCACAGGGCCAATATCCAAAGTTTAGCCGGGAATTACCAGAAAAACGCGTGGCGCGACCGCCTTGGCATTGGAATTTTCGAACCACACACCACCACCCAACATATAAATGCTGGAATAAAGCTCAGCGACGCAGCCCATACAGGTGCTTAAATCGCAATCTGGGGAAAAAAGCAGCTCAACCCCCACCAATGGCCCGCGACGCGACAAGATTATATGACGCAATGTGCAGTGGGACAGAGTTTTAAACAGGGCTTCAAAGACCCGCAGACCCTCTTCTTCCCCAAGATTTATCAAAAACTCATCGCTTTTGGATTCAATCTGCAATCTCGGCCGGACCGTATCCGGGGGCATTTCGTTGATCAAACCCCGCAGGAGATTTGCCAATTCCGTCTTTCCCGGGACATCAGGCGTTCTGCTAGCCTCATTTAAAATATGCTCTAGCCGCAAAAGATCGTCATCGATCATATCCAACATCGATTCTTTTTTGCTCGGAACAGTCTGCTCCATCCGCAAATATTCAGAGGCAAGCTTCATCGAGGTCATGGGATTGCGCAGGTCATGGATCAATCTAGTCAATTGACGGCGCGGATTTGGTTGCGGCGGCGCAATGGTCTTTGAACTGTTCTTAGGCTGCCAGGACCGATCGCCAAAACCAGTGTCAAAATTCAGCAAGATGAAAGAGGAAATCGCCACGCCCAAACTAGAGGTGAAGGCCATCATCGTCCAAAATGTCGGCCCTGTCTGCAAAGCCAGGCCCAACCCCAACAGGGCCAGACCACATGCCAGCATGAACAACCCGGCTATTGATGATCCCAGAATTCGCAGAGCCAAACTCCCCTTGGCGCAACGGTATACGCCAATTATTTCATTTTTATCAATTAGATAGGGCTGAAACCTCTGGTGATCGAAATCTATAGCCGATCCCATATAATGTCTCTATGGCCGCGAATTCCGGATCTATGGCCCGCAGTTTTTTCCGCAAGCGTTTGATATGGCTGTCTATTGTTCTGTCATCCACATAGACTTGGTCATCATAAGCCACATCCATCAGCTGATCGCGACTTTTCACATATCCTGGCCGTTGTGCCAAAGCTTCGAGCAGCAAAAACTCGGTCACTGTCAGGGTCACATCTTCACCCTTCCAACTCACCGCATGGCGTTGCGGATCCATTGTAAGCGGGCCTCGACAAATCGTTTCCGCAGGGGGTTCTTGCGGCATTTCCACCGGAGCAACAGGTTCCGGCAAACCGCCCATCATCGCGCTCCGGCGAAGGCTGGCACGAATACGCTCGACTAGTAACCGGCTGGAAAATGGTTTGTGAACATAGTCATCCGCCCCCATGCGAAGACCCAAGACTTCGTCTATCTCGTCTTCCTTGGCCGTGATCATAATGATTGGGAAATTCCAGTTTTCGCGAATTTTGCGAACCAATTCCATCCCATCAAGCCGCGGCATCACCAAATCAATCACAGCAATATCGGGCGGGTTATGGGAAAAGGCCTCAAATGCCGATTGACCATCGCGGAAAGTAAGGACTTCGAACCCCTCGCAATCCAGCACATGTTCAACGGCGACCAAAATATTTCGATCGTCATCAACCAATGCGACACGCGCTTGCGTGATATTGGTCGGTGCGATCCGCTCAGATCCCATATGGGACATGAATGGCACCCCTCAGTTAACAGTTCTCTTTTCACCCTTTGCACGAATCACGTGCCCACCTGTGACAACTAGACCGCAAAAGCGGAAACGAAGAACTAATGCTCAAGGAGAGATCGTTAAAACTCGCGACGTTAATTATGATTGCGCAAACATATACTTGGTTGCGCTAACTGTGCAAAACCGTCCTATCAAGCAGCCGAAACGTCATGTTATATGACCTTGCGCTGCCTCCGATCCGGGGGCGCTATAGTGTGTGATGGCCGTATGGCCGATTGTTTCGTATTTCTACCGCGACACGCGGAACTCGGGAGCTTGCAGATGGATAATGGACGCGTGAACCCAGCCCACCGGCTGGAAGATCAGGGCATCACTGGACTGGCAGCAGTTCATTATAACTTGATGGAGCCTGCCTTGGTCGAAGCCGCGCTGAAGCGTGACGAAGGGACCCTGGGCAATGGCGGGACCTTCTTAGTGTCCACCGGCAAATTCACTGGCCGGTCCCCCAAAGACAAACATGTGGTCAAAACCGCAGGTGTAGCTGATTCTATCTGGTGGGAAGCCAATGCCGAAATGTCGCCCGAGGCATTCGATGTGCTTTACGCCGATATGGTCGAGCATATGAAGGGCAAAGAGATGTTCGTTCAGGACCTCTTTGGTGGCGCCGATCCAGAGCATCGCTTGGATGTGCGCATGGTCACCGAGCTGGCTTGGCATAATCTGTTTATCCGTCACTTGCTGCGCCGCCCGTCTCGCGAAGAGCTGGACAGCTTTGTTCCGGAATTCACCATCATCAACTGCCCCAGCTTCCAAGCGGATCCGGCCAAGCATGGCTGCCGCTCTGAAACTGTGATCGCGCTGAACTTTGAGAAAAAGGTCATCCTGATCGGCGGCACCGAATATGCCGGTGAAAACAAGAAATCTGTCTTCACCCTGCTCAACTATATGCTGCCGGAAAAAGGCATCATGCCGATGCACTGCTCCGCGAACCACGCGACTGGCAATCCGGTTGATACAGCAATCTTCTTTGGCCTGTCCGGCACCGGCAAAACCACCCTTTCGGCGGATCCGTCCCGTACTCTGATCGGCGATGACGAACATGGCTGGTCTGATCGCGGCACGTTCAACTTCGAAGGCGGCTGCTATGCGAAAACCATTTCGCTAAGCCCGGAAGCAGAGCCGGAAATCTATGCCACCACCAAGAAATTTGGCACCGTCATCGAAAACATGGTTTTCGACCCGGACACCAAAGAGCTGGATTTCGAAGATGACAGCCTGACCCCGAATATGCGCTGCGCCTACCCGCTGGAATATATCTCCAACGCGTCGGATACAGCTTTGGGCGGCCATCCGAAAAACATCATCATGCTGACCTGTGACGCTTTCGGTGTTCTGCCTCCGATCGCGCGTCTGACCCCGGCACAGGCGATGTACCACTTCCTGTCTGGCTTCACCTCGAAAATGGCCGGCACCGAGCGTGGCGTGACCGAGCCGCAGCCGGCCTTCTCCACCTGCTTTGGCGCGCCGTTCATGCCGCGTCGCCCGGAAGTCTATGGCAACCTGCTGCGCGAAAAGATCGCAAAGCATGGCGCGACTTGCTGGCTGGTGAACACCGGTTGGACTGGCGGCGCCTATGGCACCGGCTCGCGTATGCCGATCAAAGCCACCCGCGCTCTGCTGACCGCTGCGCTAGAGGGGTCCCTGAACGACGCGGAATTCCGCAAAGACCCGAATTTCGGCTTCGATGTTCCGGTTTCGGTTGAGGGCGTTGATGATGGCCTGCTGGATCCGCGCTCCACTTGGACTGACAAAGACGGCTATGACGAACAAGCGGCGAAGCTGATCCAGATGTTCTCGGATAACTTCGAACAGTATCTGGCCCATATCGATGAAGATGTGAAAGCCGTTGCAATCGGCTAATCGCCGGGCAAATCGCTGACTATATATATAATGTCGCCCGTGGATGCGGGCGGCATTTTCTTTTGGCCTTTTAGAATTGCGCCTCAGATCAATCCAACCACCCCGCGACGGATCAGGTTCAGACCAACCACCACCAGAGTGATCAAGGTCCAGTGGCGGAACTTGGCCTCGTCCATCCGATTGCGCGCGGAAATCCCGATCCAAAGCCCCAAGACCATGGGCAGCAGCATGCTGACCGACAGCGGGATGGTCTGGGCATTCAGCACCCCCGAGCGCAAATGGGATAAGGTCAGAACCACCGCTCCGGCCCCATAGATCACCCCTTGGATTCGCACCGAATCATTTTTATTGGCGCCGATCCCGGTCAGGAAAGCCACGGTGGGCGGCCCCCAGACCCCCGAGATCCCGCCAAAGAACCCGGCGAATCCGCCAATCCCCAGATCCGCCAAAAGCCGCCGATGGGGAGGAATCACAAATTTCACGCCGCTCAGCAGCAAAATGGCAAAGCCGGTAATGGGAATCCCAAGGATCAGAAACATCACCGATTTGTGCAAGATCGCTACCAGCTGGGCCGAGCCTGCAATAAACAGCAGAACAATCGTCAGATAGCGCCAATAAAGCCGCGCAGAGCCCCAAGCCGCCCCAATCCCATCGCCCAAAGCCTGATACAGATTGGCCGCTAATGTGGGAATTATCAGCATCGCAAGGGCCAAATCCGCATCCAAAAAGCTCGCCATGCCCGAAATCATGATCATCGGCATAGCAAAGCCTGTTGCCCCCTTCACAAAACTTGCAACCACCGTGATGATTGCCGCAGCCGCGAAACCCGCCGGGGTCAGCAGGGAAAAAATGACATCCATAACTTGTCCTTTCATTTCCCGCATTACCTTGACGACAAAGCGCTTGCATTCAAAATCGGCTGGGACATTTAAGTTCAAATTTGGCCGTTCATTTGAAAAATTGTTGCGCTGCACCTGCGAAAGCCCTAAACGGCTCCGAGAGTTTAAAGAAGGACCCGAAGAATGCCCCATGACGGACAGCCCCTGCCCTTCTCCGATGTTGAGACCCCGGTTCTGGCAGACCTGCTGAGCTTGACCGCTGCGGCGGTTGAACCGACCCAAACTGTGCTGGACGCCGCGAAAGACGCGCTGAAAGAGGCCACCACCAAAGATGGCCGTATCTCTGGCGGTTTGATCGAAAAGCATCAGCATGCCGCCCATGGCTTGGCCTGGCTCGCCACATATGTGGAATCGCTGCGCCAGATGAATGCCTGGGCCGTGAAGCTTGACGAAATGGGCAAGCTGGGCGAGCTGGAACAATTGCTGCTGCAAATCAGCTTTGGCGAGTATCTGTCCCAGATCGATGGCGGCATTCCCATGTGGAATGGCGAATTCTTCCGTATCCGCGATATGGGCCTGTCTTACGAGCCGCTGATAACCGATGAGATCCGCGCCCTGATGGCCAATGGCAATTCCCAAGCGGCTCGTGTGCGCCTGGTCGAATTGATGCTGGAACAACGCGCCAATACCACTGTGGGCTTCACCGGCTTGGACGAAGAGCTGGAAATGATCCGCGAACAATTCCGCCGTTATGCGGTGGATCGCGTGGAGCCCAACGCCCATGAATGGCACCTCAAAGACGAGCTCATCCCGATGGAAATCATCGAAGAGCTGGCCGAAATGGGTGTGTTTGGTCTGACCATCCCCGAAGAATATGGCGGTTTCGGCCTGTCGAAAGCCTCCATGTGTGTTGTGTCCGAGGAATTGTCGCGCGGCTATATCGGCGTTGGTTCTCTGGGCACCCGTTCGGAAATTGCGGCAGAGCTGATCATCTGCGGCGGCACCGAAGAGCAAAAGCAGAACTGGCTGCCAAAACTGGCCTCGGGTGAAATCCTGCCGACGGCGGTTTTCACCGAACCGAATACCGGCTCTGATCTCGGCTCCCTGCGCACCCGCGCGGTGAAAGACGGCGATACTTGGAAAGTCACCGGCAATAAAACCTGGATCACCCATGCGGCGCGGACCCATGTGATGACCCTGCTTGCGCGGACCGATCCGAACACCACCGATCACCGTGGCCTGTCAATGTTCCTGGCGGAGAAAACCCCTGGCACTGACGAAGATCCGTTCCCGACCCCCGGCATGACTGGCGGCGAGATCGAGGTTCTCGGCTATCGCGGCATGAAGGAATATGAGCTGGGCTTTGACGGGTTTGAGGTCAAAGGCGAAAACCTGCTGGGTGGCGAAGAGGGCAAAGGCTTTAAACAGCTGATGGAAACCTTCGAAAGCGCCCGGATCCAAACCGCTGCCCGTGCTATCGGCGTTGGCCAGGCCGCGCTGGATGTGGGCATGCAATATGCCATCGACCGCAAGCAATTCGGCAAATCTCTGATCGATTTCCCGCGGGTTGCTGGCAAATTGGCGATGATGGCGGTGGAAATCATGGTGGCCCGCCAGCTCACCTATTTCTCGGCTTGGGAAAAAGACAACGGCCATCGCTGTGACCTAGAGGCCGGTATGGCGAAACTTCTGGGCGCCCGCGTGGCCTGGTCTGCGGCGGATAATGCGCTGCAAATCCATGGCGGCAACGGCTTTGCTCTGGAATATTCGGTCAGCCGCATTCTCTGCGATGCGCGGATCCTGAACATTTTCGAAGGCGCTGGTGAAATCCAAGCGCAAGTGATTGCCCGCCGTCTTCTCGGCTAAGGCACTTTCCCGGCCGGTAATTTCTCTCCCCGGCCGGGAAAACTCTTAAAGCCGGACGAACCGGTTAATAACCAAAACTCACTGCACACCACCTTCCGGCCCCTGGTTCCCCCCATCGGGGCCGGTTTTTTGTTAGCGGTTGTCCAACTGCGCCCGGACATTGCGCCGTCCGCGGTCGGAAATCCGATACGGGCTTGAGTTATGCGATTCGATCAGCCGTTTGCGGCGGAGCTTGCGAAACACATCAAGCGTGCAGTTTTCCAGCCCAAAGCCGTCGCGGGTAAAGCATTGCACTGCCAGCACCCGGCCATTCGGGCCACGTTCATAGAGAATGGCGCCGCCTTGCGCCAATGCGTGCAGCACGCGCTGCTCGTCTTTCGAGATATTCATGGATGTAAGCCTAGTGAAAACCCAACAGGCACCAACACGATCACAAAGATGATCGCAGGCGCGTCCAATCATCCCTTTGCGCCGGGATGATTAGCGGGTGGTCACAAGCTCCAACATCTACAATTCCTTCGCCGTATTATAAGCGATGACCCGAATATAAGCGCCGCATCGCCATTTTCAATCGCGTCTTAGACTATGGCGCGGGCCATGGCTCGGGCTGTTGCGTATAGGCTATATATAACGGGTGTTTCGGATGTCCGGCCTTGGTCAGCCCCAGATGAAACAGCGGAACACCGGTTGAGCGCATCAGAGCCTCTACCGCGCGGCCCCGGTCCAAATGATCCCCATGAGCACCCCAGGCGCAAATCACCTGATCCGCCCAGCCACAACCCGCCATAATCGCAGCGTCATTTTCCGGCCCCACCGGATCTGCCGCCGCGCGCATCTTTTTCGGATCGGTATCCCGCCAAGCAAAAATATTGGCCACGCGAAACCCACCAAAGCCAAGCGCCCGCGCCCGCCGCTCGCAACGCTCCACCGTTGGGTCATTTTGCACTTCGGTCGCGGTAGAGGGGTTGAGCATGACGAAAAAAGCCTTTCGCCCCGCCGGATCCCAAACTCGTGTTAAGGTATATCGGTATAGCTCACAGGGTGAATAGACTGCTACCGAAGCCGCATCGCCCTTTTGGTGTTCACGCGTAATCATCGTCTTGGGTTTTGATCGAACTGCCTAAGCGACGCAAGCGGGAGGCGCAGGAAATGACAGGAAGTCTAGAGGAACGGCGCCTAGCGCTGGAAGAACGGAAGCTTGCCAATGAGCATGACGCCAGAATGCGGGAGCTGGACTTGAAAACCCATGATGGGCGCAACAAGCTTAGCGCGGCTTGGATTTCGATTTTATCGGCTGTGGTCGGGGCTGTGGCCTCGCTGGGTGCGGCCTTGGTGTCGGGGGTGGTCTCGATCCAAGGTAAAACCCTTGATAATCGGGCGGAGGCGTCGCTAGAGCAGCAGAAATTCGATTACGAATTGATCCGTTTGGCGCTGAGCGAACCGGATTTGGCCGAACGCGCGGCGCGGCTGGCTTTCATGTCGGAAATCGGCCTGTTGAAAAGCATCGACACTGACAAAGTGCGCGGCTTTACCACCTCTGCGCAACAGGTTGCTAAAAAAACCACTTCGTCAGAGCCGACGACACCGGCCATTCCCTATTTCGAATTGTCTAGTTCTTCGGAATTGCTGGCCGATCCCGATCTTTCTAAGGCGGTGAATTCCGATGTGGTTTTGCGGGAATTGACCAAGCTGAGCGAGCAAAAAGCCCCGCAAACGAGGATCGTCAAAATCCCGGCTGTGCCAGCGCCGAGCCGGGCTGAAATTGACGAAAAGCTGATCGAACTCACCGGCTGCGATCCCAGCCCCGCAAGTCCAGGCAGCCTTGTCCCCGATCCCTCGGATCCCTGTTTACGGGCCTTTATGGGGGATGCTTTTGATGCAAGCGCCGCAAAATTACTGCGGGGTCCAGCGGCGCCGCTTTTGATGGAATGGCTGGAGTCGGGCCGCTTTCCGGCAACTTGGCGCGACCAGCTAGACCGCGCCATAGCCATTCGCGGTTAGGCGAAAGCGTTTCGCTTAGACGCAGAAGGCCCTAGGTTAAGTTAAACACCCGGCTGGGATGCAGCATCCCGGCCTTATAGACACCCACGGCAATTGGCCGACCTTGGTGACTGGCCCAGGCCTCTTCCCCGAAATCCGCATCCGAACTTAGCACCAGCCCCGGATTGCCGTTTTTCATCCGCACCGCGCCGGCCTCGTTACATGGCAAATGCGGCAGATCGGCCAAGCCGATTTCCAATGGCATCAGCAACTCATCAATCTCGGATGTGCGGGCCAGCTCTTCGATCTGCTCCATGGACACGCCCTCTTCGGCGTCAAACGGACCAGACCAGACCCGCCGCAGCTCGCGCACATGGCCCAAACAGCCCAGAGTCTCGCCCAGATCGCGGGCAATCGAGCGCACATAACCGCCCTTGCCACACACCATTTCCAGGGTGACGTGATCCGCATCTTCGCGACCGACCAGCTCTAGGCTTTCCACGAAAAGTGCCCGCGCCGCCAATTCGATATCCTCACCATCACGGGCCAAAGCATAAGCGCGTTCGCCATCGATTTTCACAGCCGAAAATTTCGGCGGGACTTGCATGATATCACCGCGGAAACTGGCGAGTTCAGCAGTGATCTCCGCATCGGTCGGGCGCAGATCGCTTTCGCCGATCACCTCGCCCTCCGCATCATCGGTATTTGTCGCCTGGCCCAGCCGTACCGTAAAACGATAGGATTTCAGCGCATCGGTCACAAATGGCACGGTTTTGGTCGCTTCGCCCAAAGCCACCGCCAAAACGCCGGTTGCCGCCGGGTCGAGCGTGCCGGCATGCCCGGCTTTCTTTGCGTCAAAAGCCCAACGGACCTTATTTACCACCGCATTCGACGTAATACCTGCCGGTTTATCCACGACCAACCAGCCATGGATATCCCGCCCCTTTTTCCGACGCCCCATTTACTCGTCCTCTAAATCCCGACGCACATTTTTTTGGTCAAATAACCGCCGTGTCTCATCCATACGGTCAAAAGTTTCATCAATCTGAAACCGCAATTCAGGGGAGAATTTCAGGCTCATCCCCTTAGCCACAGCGCGGCGCAGCTCGCTTTTGTTGCGCCGCAACGCCACCAGCGCCTCTTCGGCACCTTTCCCGCCCAATGGCAGCACATAGGCCGTGGCCACGCGCAGATCCGGCGAGGTGCGCACTTCGCCCACTGTGATCGACATCGCGTTCAGCTCCGGGTCATGGACCTCGCCCCGCAACAGACAATCCGACAGACTACGTCGGATAAGTTCGCCCACGCGAAGCTGGCGTTGGGACGGGCCCGGCCCGTCATGATGCTTATTTTTTGCCATGCAGCCGCACATAATTGATTGGACAACCTGCCGCAACAGGCCTTTGCCAAGCCTGACAGCACAAAGTAAAGAAAGCGGAATATCAGATCGAGAGAGACCGCCATGACCGAGATGCCAGGAATTGTGATCACAGGGGCTGCGGGCCGGATGGGCCAGATGCTGGTTCGAACCGTGTTAGAAAGCGACAAGGCCCGGCTTGTGGGGGCTTTGTTGCGCGATGGCCATGACTGGCTGGGCCGCGATGTGGGCGAAGCGCTTGGAATGGGGCCGCAAGGTGTTGTTTTTACGTGTGATCCTCTAGAGGCGCTGGCCAAAGCTCAGGCGGTGATCGATTTCACCACCCCCGCCCATACGGTGGAAATCGCGGCTTTGGCGGCCCAGGCGCGGGCCGCGCATGTGATCGGGACGACTGGGTTTTCCCAGGCTGATATCACCAAAATCGATGCGGCCAGCCATCATGCGGTTGTGGTTCGGGCCGGGAATATGAGTCTCGGGGTTAATTTGCTCATGAGCCTCGCGCGGCGCGTGTCCAGCGCTTTGGACGAAGATTACGACATTGAAATCGTAGAGGCGCATCACCGTCACAAGGTCGATGCACCTTCCGGCACGGCTTTGATGTTGGGTGAGGCCGCGGCAGAGGGTCGGGGCAAAGCTCTGGCTGATATCACCGATAAAGGCCGCGAAGAGCGTCGCGAACCCCGCCCCCAGGGCACAATCGGCTTTTCGGTGATCCGGGGCGGCGATATCGTTGGCGAACATGATGTGATCTTTGCCGCCGATGGGGAGCGCCTGACCCTGCGCCACGTGGCCTCGGACCGCCGGGTCTTTTCGCGCGGAGCGCTGAAAGCCGCGCTTTGGGGCCAGGATAAAGCTCCTGGTCACTATTCTATGATGGATGTGCTCGGGCTAGAGTGATCCGCCCAGGCCGTGACTGCGTAGCCTCTAGGATCCCAACCGGAGGCTGCGATGACGACCAAGATCTATCTGACCGCACTTTTCCTAACCGCCATCGCCCTTCCCGCCTGGGCGGAGGCGTTCCGAAAAATCGATAGAAAACAGGACTTTATAGAAACCGTCAAGGGCAGAGAGCTGCGCTTAACCGGTATTCGGCTGACCGTGACCCCGGCGGGCGAAATTCAAGGCCGCGCTTTTGGCAAAGCTGTGACAGGGGCCTGGCGCTGGCAAAATGGCTATTTCTGCCGCGATCTCGCCTGGGGTGCGCAGGAATTTCCGTATAATTGTCAGGAAGTATCCCTTGCCGGGGGAAAGATCCGGTTCCAGTCGGATCGAGGCAGCGGGCAAAAGGCGGATTTCCGACTGCATTAAAGCGTTTCGGCAAAAGCTATAGGGCATCGCGTGATCCCTTTTCGGCATTCAACGGATGACGTGCTCAGCTGGCCCTAATTGACCGCCCACCGGGCTTGACCCGGTGGCTCTTTGGCTGGGGGAAAACGTGAAATCCCTAGGCCAAACGCTCAGAAATCGATGGCCAGGCCCTTTTTCTCCCAATCGCCATAGCGCACAGGCTCTGGCCCATCCCGGCCGCCAAGCTCCGGCGCAAGGGCCAGTTCTTCGGCGGCTTTGCGGCGCGCCTCCGCCTCGGCCAAAGCACGCTGCGCCGCTGGTGGGAGCTCAGAGATATCTAGCTCGGGGGTCTTCTCATCTTCGGACATGGCCGGATTTCCTTGTCGCTAATTTCCGCCATGATATACGCCGCAAATGACTGATCTCAAGAACACCAATCGTCCCAGCAGCGCCGGGCTTGCCGCGCGCCGTGCAGCCAGCGCTCTTGTCCTTGCCGTGATCCGCGATCGCGCTTTGCTTAGCGATGCCCGTAGCCGCGACGCCGCCCGGCTCGATAGTCTCTCTCCCGGCGATCAGGCCCGCGCCCAAAGGCTAGCGACATTGGCCTTGCGTCATCACGGACGGATCCAGGCCGCGCTAAAACCGTTCCTGCAACGGCGCCCTGCCCCAGAAATTCAGTCAATCCTGCTGGTGGCTATGGTCGAGCTGACCCTCGATCTTGATGCCGCCCATGGCATCGTCAATGCCGCCGTCGCCCTGACCCGCGAACAAGGCAAACATGGCAAAGCCTCGGGTTTGGTTAATGCCGTGCTGCGCCGCGCCAGTGAAGAGGCGATTCCGCGTTGGCATACTTATCAACCAACCGCCCTGCCCAAATGGCTGTCTGCACCTTTGCGCGATGCTTATGGCGCCGCAGCGGTGCAGGCCTTTACCCGTGCCCATGCGCAAACTCCGCCTTTGGATCTTACGCCCAAAGACCCCACCCAGGCCGAGGCTTTGGCTAAAACCCTTGAGGCGGAGCTCTTGCCCACGGGTTCTATCCGTTTGCAAGCCGGTGCCCAGGTGACCGCCCTGCCCGGTTTTGAGGCGGGCGATTGGTGGGTCCAAGATGCCGCCGCCGCGATCCCGGCGCGCTGGCTGGCCCCCTCTGCTGGGGATAGAGTGCTTGATCTCTGCGCCGCGCCAGGTGGCAAAACCATGCAGCTTGCCGCAACCGGCGCCCAGGTGACGGCGGTCGATAGCAATGCCTATCGCATGTCCCAAGTCACAGAAAACCTTGCGCGCACCAAATTGCAGGCCGAATTGCACGTTGCAGATGCCCTGGAGACAACGGATGGTCCCTTTGACAAAATCCTGCTCGATGCGCCTTGTAGCGCCACCGGCACGCTGCGCCGCCATCCGGACCTGCCCTTCGCCAAAGAGGCCGGCAATTTGGAAAGCCTGACCGCGCTGCAATCTGAGATGCTCGATCACGCGCTAGGCCTGCTGCGCCCGGGTGGCCAGCTCGTCTATTGCACCTGCTCGCTGCTCCCCGCAGAGGGCGAAGACCAGATCACCGCCGCCCTCGCCCGCCACCCAGATCTACGCGCGCTGAGCCCAGATCCCGTGACGTTAGGCCTGCCGTCAGAGGCCCTATCCCCCCAAGGTCTACGTCTGCGCCCGGATTTCTGGTCGGAACGTGGCGGAATGGATGGATTTTTTATCGCAAATTTACAGAAAGCTGACTGATCCCTGCTTTTGATCCATGACAGGCCGTTAGCGCCGACTTATGATTCGTTAACGAAGATTGGATCGCAATCATGGCAGGATGGACGTGACAGATCAGCGGCGCGGGATAATGCGTGGCGGCATCGGTGCAAGCGCTTGGCACTACCGGATCACCGGCTGGCAGGCGCGCCCCGGTATTTTCGCCCATCCGCCAGAGCCGCGAATGATTGGGTCGATTGAGACCGGGCGGCAGCTTTGCGCTGGAATTTTCCATTTCGATGGCCAGCGGGTCGAAGCTTTGCAAAGCTCGATTTGGCAAATTGAGCCCCCCGTAATCGGTTTTGACATGACCCGGCACGGGTTCACCTGGCTTGATGATCTGGCGGCTTTGGGCAATTCCGAGGCCGAAGAACTGGCCCGCAATTGGGTGCATAGCTGGCTTTTGCGGCCCGGTCCGCTGGCTGTTGCCTGGTCGCCGGAAATCGCCGCGCGGCGCCTGATGCGAATGATCAATCACGCGCAAATGCTAGAACGCGGTTGGGGACCAAAACCGCTGCGGCTATTCCGCAAGGCGCTGACCCGGCATACCCTGTATCTGACGAAAACTTGGCCCGGATCGGATGAGGGCCTACCGAGATTTGAGACCTTATGCGGCATGATCTATGCGGGGCTGAGCCTGCAAAAGATGGAACCAGCCGTGCGTCCGGGCATCCAGGCTTTGGAACAATACTGCGCCGATCACATAGACGAAAATGGCAGTGTAGAAAGCCGCAACCCCTCGGAGTTGCTGGCATTATTCACCCATTTGGTTTTTGCCGATCTGGCTTTGACCGAGGCGGGGCTCATGGCGCAGACCCAGCATCGCAAAGCCATAGAACGGATCGCCCCAACCCTGCGCGCGCTGCGCCACGCAGATGGCGGCTTGGCCCGGTTTCACGGCGGGGATCGTAGCGCAGATGGCAAGCTTGACTGGGCCCTGGCCAGTGCCGGGGTCCGGTCCCGCCGGCCCGAAGGTCTGTCCATGGGCTATGCTCGCCTAAGCCGCGGGCGAACCACCGCTATTATGGATGCAGCGCCCCCTTTTATGGGGCCAAATGCGCGGCAAGCCCATGCCAGCACCCTAGCTTTTGAGCTGACCTCCGGGCGACGGCCTTTGATCGTTAATTGTGGCTCTGGCGCGGCTTTTGGCGAGGAATGGCAACGCGCTTCGCGGGCGACGCCGTCCCATTCCACTCTGGGGATCGAGGGTTTTTCTTCGTCGCGCCTAGGGGGCAGCCGGACAGATGCGGATTTTCTGGTCGAAGGCCCAACAGTGGTCGAGGTTGACGAAGAACGCCATCGCGGCCCGGCCAGTATCGTTGCGGGTCATAATGGTTATGAAACCAGTCATGGGCTCATCCATGTGCGCCGCTTGGATCTAGGCGAAGATGGCCGCGCGCTTATGGGCGAAGATGTGCTGACCGCCGTAACGGAAACTGATATTCGCCGCTTTGACCGCCTGCTAGAAGGCAGCCGCGATGACCCCCAAGGCCCCGGCATTCCCTTTTCGATCCGCTTTCATTTGCACCCAGATGTGACCGCTTCTATCGACTTAGGTGGTACGGCGGCCTCGCTTATGCTGAAATCTGGCGAACTTTGGATCTTTCGACATGCGTCTAACGCGCGGCTAAGCCTTGACCCCAGCGTCTTCTTGGATCAAACGCGCTCCGCACCCGTGCCGTGTTTGCAGATCGTCCTGCACGCCCGCGCCCAGGATCACGCGACCGCTATCACTTGGAGCCTCGCCAAAGCGCAAGCCTCCGGCCCAGCGATCCGCGATATTTCTCGGGACGAGCCGGCGCAGCTGACCGATATGAGCTAGTTTCTAAGGACCTGTTATGACCGATCTCGTTCGCCCGACTACCGCGCTCCTCTCCGTTTCTGACAAAACCGGGCTCACGGAGCTGGGCAAAGCTCTGGCAGAGCGCGGGATCACGCTTCTGTCTACCGGCGGCACGGCCAAGGCGCTGCGCGAAGCCGGGCTAGAGGTCATGGATGTGGCCAATGTCACGGGTTTCCCGGAAATGATGGATGGCCGGGTCAAAACCCTGCATCCGAAAGTCCATGGTGGTTTGCTCGCCCTGCGCGACAATCCCGAACATGTGGCAGCCATGAAAAACCACAGTATCGGCGCGATCGATATTTTGGTGGTCAATCTTTACCCGTTTGAGGCAACCGCCGCCAAAGACGCGCCCTATGATGAATGTATCGAAAATATCGATATCGGCGGCCCGGCAATGATCCGTGCGGCGGCGAAAAACCACGCGCATGTGGCTGTGATCACGGATCCCGAAGATTACGAACCGCTGCTGGCGGAACTGGACGAAGGCGGCACCAGCTATGCATTTCGCCAGAAACTGGCCATGACCGCTTATGGCCGGACGGCTGCTTATGACGCGGCGGTTTCGGGCTGGATGGCCAAAGCTCTGGAAGTTGCGGAACCGCGCCGCGCCGCTTTCGCTGGTCGCATCGCCCAAACCCTGCGCTATGGCGAGAACCCGCATCAGAAAGCCGCCTTCTATCTGGATGGCTCGAACCGTCCGGGCGTGGCGACTGCGCTGCAGCTTCAGGGCAAAGAGCTGTCTTACAATAATATCAACGACACTGACGCCGCTTATGAGCTGGTCTCGGAATTCGCCCCCGAAGATGGTCCGGCCTGCGCGATCATCAAACATGCCAATCCCTGTGGTGTCGCTCGTGGTGACAGCCTGGAAGAGGCCTATTCCCGCGCTTTTGACTGCGACCGGACCTCGGCTTTCGGTGGGATCATCGCGCTGAACCAAGTGCTGGATGGCGCCACCGCGGCAAAAATCGCCGAAATCTTTACCGAGGTGGTGATTGCCCCGGATGCAGATGACGAGGCGCGCAAAATCTTTGCCGCGAAGAAAAATCTTCGCCTGCTGGTCACTGGCGGTCTGCCCGATCCGACTGCCGCGGCCACCACTATGCGTCAGGTGTCCGGCGGGTTCTTGGTGCAAACCAAGGATAATGGGCGGATCACCGCCGAGGATCTGACCGTCGCCACCAAGCGCGCCCCCAGCGATGAAGAATTGCAGGATCTGCTCTTTGCGTGGCGCGTGGCCAAACATGTGAAATCCAACGCCATCGTTTATGCGAAAGGTCAGGCAACCGTGGGCGTCGGCGCCGGGCAAATGAGCCGGGTGGACAGCACGCGCATCGCCGCCCGCAAATCCCAAGACATGGCCGAAGTGATGGGCCTGGACGCGCCGACCACCCACGGCTCGGTTGTGGCGTCTGACGCGTTCTTCCCCTTTGCCGATGGGCTCATCACCGCCGCCGAGGCCGGCGCCACCGCTGTGATCCAGCCGGGCGGCTCCATGCGCGACGCCGAAGTCATCGCCGCAGCGGATGAGCGCGGCCTGGCGATGGTGCTGACCGGCATGCGCCATTTCCGTCACTAACCCAAAGGCTTAGCCATGCGCTTCATGGGGGTAACCGCCCTGGCTATGCTGGCGATTGACCAGCTGAGCAAATATTGGGTCGTGTTCCAGCTAAATTTGCTGGAATACGGCGCGATTGACGTATTTCCGCCTTATCTCAATTTCCGCATGGGCTGGAATACCGGGGTTAATTTCGGGCTCCTCGATGGCTATGGCGATTTAGCGCGCTGGATCTTGATCTTTCTGGCCTCGGCGGTCTGTGTCTGGGTCGCTCTTTGGGCCCGCCAAGATCACCGCCCCTTGCCCAATATCCTCGCTGGCATCCTCATCGGCGGGGCTTTGGGCAATGCGCTGGACCGGCTAATTCACGGCGCGGTGGCGGATTTCTTAAACATGTCCTGTTGCGGCATTCAGAACCCCTACACATTTAACATTGCCGATATTGG
Source organism: Mangrovicoccus sp. (assembly GCA_049603835.1). Classification (GTDB taxonomy): domain Bacteria; phylum Pseudomonadota; class Alphaproteobacteria; order Rhodobacterales; family Rhodobacteraceae; genus Mangrovicoccus. The sequence goes on along the minus strand of JBMYSZ010000003.1, from coordinate 241,640 downwards.
CGTGTTTGTCGGCGCGATTGGCCTGGCAATTTGGCCACCTCAGCGTGATCACGCAAAGGCACAGTGACGCGCCCCGCAAGATGGGGTAAACAAGCCGCAAGCAGAGGCAGGGAACTCAGATGGCAGGCATAGCGCGGATCATAGCGGCATCTTTGGCAACGCTCACTCTTTTGGGGGCGTGCAGCAAGAAAGACGGCCCGCCCGATCTTATGGCCTTTCGCCAAACCGAAAAAGGCCCCGAAGAATTCCTGGTTCTCCCGGCGAAACCGCTGCAAACGCCCAGCTCAACCGATACGCTGCCGATTCCCACACCCGGCGGCACTAATCGCGCCGATGCGACGCCAGTGGCCGATGCAATCGCGGCTTTGGGCGGCAATCCTGACGCGCTAAACCGCGAAGGCATTCCGCAAAGCGATGCGGCTTTAGTGGCGGCAACCGGCCGGGCAGGGCGCGATCCAGCGATCCGCGAAACGCTTTATGCCGAAGATGTGGATTATCGCCGGGCCAATAACCGCAAATTGGCAGAGCGTTGGGCCAACACAAATGTCTATTTCCGGTCCTACAAAAAGCAGTCCCTCGACCAACAAGCCGAACAAGCGCGCCTGCGGGCAGCTGGCCTGCCGGTTCCGGCCGCGCCTCCGGTGGAAATCAAACCCGAATAGCCGCAGGGTCAGTTCACTTCCTCGCGCGTGACGCTTGATCCTTTACCACTATGCCGTAGTCTCTCCGCTATACTCAGCGGAGGTCGTGAATGTTGCGCGTGATCGCGAAAATTATCGGTGTGGCGGGGGTTTCTCTAATCTCAACCCTAGCCCCAAGCTTGGCACAAGCCGAAGACATCACCAGTTTCACCTTAGAAAATGGGATGGATGTGGTCCTGATCGAAGACCACCGCGCCCCCGCCGTGACGCATATGGTCTGGTACAAGGTGGGCGCCGCTGATGAGCCTTTGGGCAAATCCGGCATCGCCCATTATCTGGAACATCTGATGTTCAAAGGCACAGACACTGTCGGGCCAGGTGAATTTTCGCGCCGCGTCTCTGCCGAAGGGGGCAGCGATAATGCCTTCACCTCTTGGGATTACACCGGCTATTTCCAACGCGTCGCCGCCGACCGTCTGCCTTTGGTCATGGAGATGGAGGCCGACCGCATGACCGGCCTGAAACTGACCGAAGAGCTGGCCCGCCCGGAATTGGGCGTGGTGCTAGAGGAACGCAATGAGCGCACCGATAGCAGTCCCGGCGCGCTATTTGGCGAGCAGCGCCGCGCCGCGCAATATCTGCATCACCCTTATGGTCGCCCAATCATTGGCTGGCGGCATGAAATCGAATCCCTGACCATGCAAGACGCTATGGACTTCTATAGCGATCATTACGCGCCCAATAACGCCACTTTGGTAGTTGCCGGGGATGTGAGCCCTGATGAGCTGCGCGCTCTGGCAGAACAATATTATGGCACTATCCCCGCCAATCCCGCCATCACCGACCGCGCCCGAGTGCAAGAGCCGCCGCAATTGGCGGAGCGCCGGGTGGTGTTCGAAGATCCCCGGATTACCAACCCTTATGTGATGCGCAGCTATTTGGCACCCGAACGCGATGCGGGCGATCAGAAAGCCTCCGCCGCGTTAGAGCTTTTGGCCGATTATCTGGGCGATGATCCAGCAACCTCTTATCTCGGACGCAAATTGCTTTATGAAAACCCGGTGGGGCTTTATGCGGCGGCCTATTATCGGGGTACCTCGCTGGATGACACATTATTCACCGTAATGATGTCGCCTAATCCAGATCTCAGCTTGGCCGAGGCCGAAGCCGCGCTGGATGGCGCAATTGCCAGCTTTTTCGAAGACGGCATCGACGAAGACCGGCTGGCCAGCCTGAAACGCCAACGCAAAGCCGCCGAGATCTATCGCCAGGATAATATTGACGGGCTCGCCCGCTATTATGGCGAGGCTCTGACATCGGGTCTGACTTTAGCGGATATCGAGGCCTGGCCGGAGATTGTCCAAGCCGTGACCTCTGACGATATCATGGCCGCCGCCCGCGATGTGTTTGACCGCAAACGCGCCGTCACCGGTTGGCTCAGCGCGCCTAGCAGCCCCGACAGCTCCGCGTCGCAAACCCAGGAGGTCAGCCAATGATCCGCTCTCTTTTTATCAGCCTGGTTTTTGTGATCACAACTGCGCTACCCCTGCGCGCCGGGGTGGATATCACCGAAGTCGAAACACCGGGCGGCTTTTCCGCCTGGCTGGTCGAAGAACCGGCCATCCCCTTTGTGGCGCTGGAGCTTAGCTTTCGCGGCGGCATTGCCCTGGACCCGGTGGGCAAAGAAGGCGTCGTCAATCTGATGACCGCTTTACTCGAAGAAGGCGCGGGTGAGCGGGACGCCCAAGCTTTTGCCCTTGCGCGCGAAGAACTGGCCGCCGGGATAAGCTTTGACGCATATGATGACGGGATCAGCATTTCGGTCCGCTATCTCAGCGAAACCCAGGCAGAGGTCATGGCGCTGCTAAAAACCGTCTTTACCGATCCGCGTTTTGATCCGGATGCGGTCGAACGGGTGCGCGGCCAAGTCCTGGCCAATATTCGCAGCGAAGCCCAGGATCCCGAAAGCATCGCGGGGCAGGCCATGGCCCAGCTGGTCTATGGCGATCACCCTTATGCGCGCCGCGAAAATGGCACGGTGGAAACGGTCACCGCGCTGACCCGTGATGACCTTCTAGCCGCGCATCATGCGACATTGGCCAAGGATCGGGTGATCATTTCGGCAGTTGGCGATATTACCGAAGGCGAACTGGCCAAGCTGATCGATGATCTGCTCGCCGATCTGCCAGAGACCGGCGCGCCCATGCCCCAACCCGCGCAGCTAAGCTTTGATGGCCAGGTGCATGTGGTCGATTTCCCGACACCCCAAGCGGTGGTGCGCTTTATCCAGCCGGGTCTGGCCCGCGATGACCCGGATTTCTTTGCCGCTTATGTGATGAATCAAGTTCTAGGGGCAGGGGGTTTTGGCTCTCGCCTCATGGCGGAAGTGCGCGAGAAACGCGGCCTGACCTATGGCATCGCCGCATATTTGGCGCGCAAGGACTACGCCAATCTCTATGCGGGCGGTTTCGCAACCGCCAATGCCACCGTGTCCGAAGCGATCGAGCTGGTGCGCACCGAATGGAGCCGCATGGCCGAAGAAGGCGTCACCAAAGACGAGCTGAGCCGCGCCAAAACCTATCTCACCGGCGCCTATCCGCTGCGCTTTGATGGCTCGGGCCAAATCGCCAGCATTATGATCGGTATGCAAGCGGATGGTCTAAGCCCGGATTACATCACCACCCGCAACAGCAAGGTTGAAGCCATCACCCAAGAAGATGTGGCCCGTATCGCCGCCCGTCTCCTGGATCCCACTCAGCTTAGCTTTATTGTGGTCGGCCAGCCTGACCCGACGCCAGTGGGGAATTAAAACATCGCCTGTCCGGGTTGAAACCCGCCTTAGCCATTGAGCGGGACCGGGCAGGCATGCTACTTCTAGTGGTATGAACATACCTAACCCCAATATCCGGCCCGATGCGGGGCAGAAGCCGCCGCAGATCCAGCAGCTTTCCCCGACCGTGATCAACCGCATCGCTGCGGGCGAAGTGGTGGAACGTCCGGCCTCTGCGGTCAAAGAGCTGGTGGAAAACGCGCTGGATGCGGGCGCGACACGGGTGCAGATCGATTACGCCCAGGGTGGCAAATCTCTGATCCGGGTCAGTGATAATGGCCATGGGATGGGGGCCGAGGATCTGCCTTTGGCCCTGGCCCGCCATGCGACCTCTAAAACCACCGGCGAAGATCTGCTGCAAATCCATAGTTTCGGATTTCGGGGCGAGGCGCTGGCCTCCCTTGCCGCTGTGGCCCGCATGACCCTGACCTCCCGGCCAGAAGGGGCGGAGGCTGCGATGCTGTCGGTTGATGGCGGGGAAATGCAGCCGGTTCGCCCCGCCGCGGCCAATCCTGGCACCACTATCGAGCTGCGCGATTTATTCTATGCAACACCGGCGCGGCTGAAATTTCTGCGCACCGACCGGGCCGAAGCCCAGGCCATTGCCGATACGGTGCGGCGGATCTCTATGGCTCAGCCCTGGGTGGCGTTTCGGCTGCGCGATCTGACCCCGGATCCCGCCCGCAGCGTGTTGGATCTGACCCCGGAAACCGGCGATATGTTCGATGCGCTGCCCGCGCGTTTGTCGCGATTGCTGGGCCCTGACTTCGCCGCCAATGCGCTGCGCCTCGATGCAGAGCGCGAAGGCGTGCGCCTCACCGGCCTGGCGGCGCTGCCAACTTATGCCCGTGCATCCTCAACAGCGCAGTATTTCTTCGTCAATGGCCGCCCGGTGAAGGATAAACTCCTGCTTGGTGCCTTGCGCGCGGCCTATATGGATGTGCTGCCCTCGGGTCGCTATCCTGCGGCAGCGCTGTTTCTGGACTGCGCGCCAGAGCTGGTGGATGTGAATGTGCATCCGGCCAAATCCGAAGTGCGCTTTCGCAGCCCTGGCGAGGTGCGCGGTTTGGTGGTCGGGGCCTTGCGCCATCGCCTGGCCGAAGCGGGCCACCGGTCGTCGTCCACCCTTGGACCAGCCGCCCTTGGCGCGGCCCGGCCCGAAACATCCGAGCCCCGGATCTATCAATCCCAGCCGCGTCCCAGCTTTGGTGCCCGGCAAGCCGCTTATGCAGCGCAAGCGCCCATGGCCCCCAGTCCCGAGGCCCCAGCTACGGAAAGCTTTGCGGGTTTCGCCGAACCTTCGGCCCGCATTTATCCAGCCGAGGCGACCGAGCCGACCGCATCCTTGGCTGAGCCCAATGCACCAGCTTCCGATCTAACCCCCGACCTGACCCAAGCCCCGCTTGGAGCCGCGCGGGCCCAGCTGCATGGCTGTTATATCGTGACCCAAACCGAAGATGGGGTGATGATCGTCGATCAACATGCGGCCCATGAACGGCTGGTCTATGAAGATCTCAAAGCCCAAGCCGCCGAAAACGGCATCACTGCCCAGGCGCTGCTGATCCCGGATATCGTCACGCTGCCCGCAGGCCATGCCGAGCTGCTGCTCGCCCATAGTGACGAGCTGACCAAGCTGGGGCTTAGCCTAGAACCTTTCGGCCCGGACACAATCGCCGTGCGCGAAACCCCGGCCTTGCTCGGCACTGTCGATGCCAAGAAACTGCTGACCGATATCGCCGATCTGCTGGACGAGCTGGGCGATACCAGCGCCTTAACTGCGCGGATTGATGCGGTGCTGTCGCGCATGTCCTGCCATGGCTCCATTCGCTCCGGCCGATTGCTGCGCCCCGATGAGATGAATGCTCTGTTGCGGCGCATGGAGGCCACGCCCTATTCCGGCCAATGCAATCATGGCCGCCCCACCTATGTGGAACTGAAATTGCAAGATATCGAAAAACTCTTTGGCCGCGCATGATTACCCTTGGCGAATATACCCTTTTCCTGGATGACCCGTCGAGCTGGGCCATCTTTGGCGTGATCGCCCTGGCGCTTTTAGCCCTGGTGCAAATGAGCGTGACCTTGCGCGCTATCCGCAAAAGCAGCGAGCATTTCGAACCGCTCAGCCGCAATATGCGGGCTTTGGGCGAAAGGGTGCAGGGGCTAAGCGATGGTCAGCATCAGCTGACCGGCGGGCTGACCCATGTGGCCGAAGCCCAGGCCATGGCGCAAACCCAGATGCTAAGCACGATGGAAAAACGGCTCGAAGAAGTCACCAAAGCCATGGGCGACACGCTGCATGGCACGGCTACCCGCACGGCGCGGTCTCTGGGCGAATTGCAGGAACGGCTGAACGCGATCGACAAAGCCCAAGGCAATATCGAAAAACTGTCAGGCGATGTGCTAAGCCTGCAAGACATCCTGTCCAACAAACAGACCCGCGGCGCTTTTGGTGAAATCCAGCTGACCGATATCGTGATGAAGGCGCTGCCCAGCGACAGCTATAGCCTGCAAGCGACCCTGTCGAATAACCGCCGCGCCGATTGCCTGATCCATCTGCCCAACCCGCCGGGGCCGATTGTGGTTGATAGCAAATTCCCGCTCGAATCCTATGAAGCTCTGCGCAAAGCCCGCGACGAACGCGAATTGAAGGCCGCCGCATCCAGCCTGCGCACCGCCGTGCGCGGCCATCTCAAAGCCATCGCGGAACGCTATATCATCGAAGGCGAAACCGCGGATGGAGCGCTGATGTTCCTGCCATCCGAGGCGGTTTATGCGGAATTGCACGCCAATTTCCCGGATCTGGTGCGCGAGGGCTTTAATCTGCGGGTCTGGATCGTGTCGCCCACCACTTGCATGGCGACATTGAACACCATGCGCGCGATCCTCAAAGATGCCCGCATGCGCGATCAGGCTGGCAAAATCCGCAAAGAACTGGCGCTATTGTCAAAAGATGTGGAGCGCCTAGGCGACCGGGTCGGCAATCTCGACCGGCATTTTCAGCAAGCCCAGAAAGATATCGGTGAAATCCAAATCAGCGCCGAAAAAGCCGGCCGCCGCGCCAAACGGCTCGATAATTTCGATTTCGAGGAACTCGCCCCCGACACGCCCGACGCCCCGACACTCACCGCGCTAAAAGGGTAATCTCTCTTTCCGGAGCCGCCATCGCTAAGGCCGAAAAGATCCAAAGTCTTTGCGCCATCAAGGGGGCGCAGCCCCGCCGCAGGCGGCTTGCCCTTGAGGGGGTGAAGTCTTTGGATCAGGCCGCGCAAGCGATGGAGGATGCGGAAAGAGAGGTTTCTCTTTTTGGTGAGCTGGAAGCGACCTGATTTACTGCCTCAGGAAAATTTCGACCAAACCGGATCATCGCCCAAACCCGCGACAAAGGCCTCATGGGCGTCGCGTTCTGCTGCGCTAATTCGGGAGGGCAGGGGGTTGGGACGCGGCGGAACTTTCCAAGCCTCGCTTGGTCCGGTGTCACCAGAGCTTTGCTGCACGCTACCCAGCACCAGCCCCGGTTGCCGCCCGCCGATCAGCTCTAGATAGACTTCGGCCAAGATCTCACTATCGAGCAGCGCGCCATGCAAAGTCCGGTCGGAATTATCGACAGAAAACCGACGGCACAGCGCATCGAGCGAGGCCGGGGCACCCGGAAACCGCTTGCGCGCCATGGCCAGCGTATCCACGGCGCGATCCATCGCCAGTTTCGGCAGACCCATCCATTCCAGCTCGGCATTGAGGAATTTCATATCGAAGGCCGCATTATGGATCACCAGCTTTGCATCGCCGACGAAATCCACGAAAGCCTGACCCACCTCCTTAAAGACCGGCTTGTCCTTCAGGGTAATCGCGCCTTGCGGGATATCCTTTGGCGGCGGGATCATCAGATCCCAGCCGATGCCATGGACCCCAAAAGCGTCTTCGGGCATATCCCGTTCGGGGTTGATATATTGGTGATAGGTCTTGCCGGTCGGCACATGGTTGAACAGCTCTAGCGCGCCGATTTCGACAATCCGGTCGCCTTGGCTGGGTTCAAATCCGGTGGTCTCCGTATCCAATACGATTTCACGCATCGCCGCCGCGCAGCTCCTCTATGATCTTGGTCACCTGGGCATGCGCCGCCTCTGGGCTATGGGTCTCGATCACATAATCGGCCCGCGCCCGTTTTTCCGCATCAGGCATTTGTTTCGCCAATATGGTGGCAAATTGCGCCTCTGTCATCCCTGGCCGGTCCAGAACTCGGCGCCGCTGCTCTTCGGGTCCGACGGATACAACCGCCACCTTATCCATCGCGGCCGCTGCGCCAGTTTCGAATAACAGCGGGATATCGAGAACAACAATATCCGCCTGCGCCGCATCCAAGAATGCCTGCCGATCCGCTGCAACCAAGGGATGCACCACCGCCTCGATCTGTCCAAGCGCGGTCCGATCCGCAGCGATCCAAGCTTTCAAAGCGGGGCGAGACACCGCCCCATCCTCGATCGCTTCGGGATGCAAAGCGGCGATTGGGGCAACAGCCGCGCCATTCGGCCCATAAAGCCGATGCACCGCCGCATCCGCATCCCAAACCGGGCAGCCATGATCCGCAAAGATCTTTGCCGTGGTGGATTTGCCCATACCGATAGAGCCGGTCAGACCCAGCTTGATCGGAGTGCTCGCGCTCATGCCAAAACCAGATCCCGGCAAGTGTCATCCACCACCGGCTTTGCCCCGAACCAGCGTTCAAATCCCGGTGTCGCCTGGTGGATCAACATGCCGACCCCATCGACAATATGTGCCTGTTGCGCCCGCGCGGCCGACAGAAACGGCGTTTCCAGCGGCACATAGACAATATCAGAGGCCACACAACCCGGCTGCATTTGCGACAAATCCAGATCAAAAGGCGGCTGACCGCTCATGCCCAATGATGTGGTATTCACCACCAGCCCGGCTTCGCTAAGCGCTTCGGCCTCGTCGCGCCAGTCCACAACTTCGATCTGATCGCCTAAACTGGCGGCCATAGCCTCGGCCCGCGCACGGGTGCGGTTGGACAGGGTGATCTTCGGCACGCCCAAATCCATCAGCGCCACCAAAACCGCCCGCGCCGCACCGCCCGCGCCGAAAACATGCGCCGGGGCCTGATCCGCTTGCCAATCCGGGGCGCCCGCCACCAGCGAATCACTATAACCCGACGCATCCGTGTTATCGGCAAAGATTTCGCCATCGGGCAAGAATTGCAGCGTATTCGCAGCGCCGATCCGTGCCGCGACCTCTGACACTTCGGTGGCCAGATCCAACACCGCCTCTTTATGGGGGATCGTCACATTCGTCCCGACAAAGCCCATACGCGGCATCATCCGCAGAGCATCCTCTAGGTCACCCGGCTCCACATGCAGCGGTACATAATGCCCAGCAATCCCAAGACTGCGCAGCCAGTGATTATGCAGGGCAGGGGATTTGCTATGACCCACCGGCGCGCCAATCACCCCGGCCAAAGGAATTTTCGCGCTCATTTGCTTAGGATCCCGTAATCGGTCAGCCAAGTGATCAGCGGCACAATCGGCAACCCCTGGATAGTGAAGAAATCGCCATCGACCCGGTCAAACAGGCGAATACCCTCTTCTTCAATCTTATAGCCGCCCACACTTTCGGTCAGCGATAACCCATTGCGGCGCAGATAATCGGCGATCCATTCATCAGACATCTGCCGCATATGCAGCGTCGCCTTGCCCATAAAGCGCCAAATAGGTTGGCCATCCTTCACCGCGACAATCGCCGAATGCAGCATATGGCTTTCGCCCTGCAACTCCATCAACTGGCTTTGCAATTTGCCCAGATTGGCCGCTTTGCCTATAGCTTCGCCCTTAAATTCAAGCACCTGATCACATCCCAAAGTGACCCGACCCGGCCATCTAGTGCTGGCGATATGGGCTTTCATCTCGGCCAAAGTATCCGCCATATCCCGCGGTTTGGCCTTTTCCGCCAAAAGAGCCTGCCGCACCGCCACCTCGTCAAGCGACACACGATGGACATCAAACTCAATTCCCGCCCGTCGCAGTATTTGCTGCCGGATCTTGGAATTAGAGGCCAGGATTATTCGATCAGACATTGTGGACAACTCTTGGGACATCACGGGGCATGACTTGCTGGTAACATCCGTGAAAGGGGAAAGGCGAGAGGAGAACCCAAAATTTCAGGTCAGTTACACCGCAGACATAAACAGAATATCCCAAGTGGATGATGTTATCCCCAGCTGGGGACGATTTTCTTTGTTCCTCAGTTTTCCCAGATTTATCCACAGGGAATTAATTAATACTTCGTTAATAGTTCATTGTTTTTTAACGATTTTTTCGAATTAGACCCGTGAATCGTTAACGAATGGTTAATTCTATCCTCAGTCGTCCTGTCTTGGGATATCGGCATAATCCCCACAATCCACAGCCCCTAATACATCATCAACCTTTCTTAAATTATATAATTATTAATAGAATGCTCGGGCCTTTGTCGGAGAAACGCTATGATCTGGGACTTTCTGTCAGCCGCTTATCCATGGACGAAATCTTTCCATGTCATGTCAGTCTTGGCCTGGATGGCTGGGCTCTTCTATTTGCCCAGGCTGTTTGTCTATCACACAGAAAAAGTCGCCCAGGGCTCTGACACCGACGAGCTGTTTCAAACCATGGAATATAAGCTGCTACGCCTGATCATGAATCCGGCGATGGTTTCCACATGGGTTTTTGGCCTCGCACTGGTCTTTACCCCAGGAATTATCGATTGGACGGCGGTTTGGCCTTGGGCAAAGGCGGCAGCGGTGCTGGGAATGACCTGGTTTCATCATTGGCTGGCTTGGCGGCGCAAAGATTTCCAGAAAGGCGAAAATACCCATAGCGGACGACAATATCGGATGATGAATGAGCTTCCGACGCTGTTTATGGTGGTGATCGTGATCGCTGTGATCGCGCGACCATTCTAAGACCTTCTACGGCTCCCTCAGCAGCGCATATTCGTCGGGCTGGGAATTTGGCGATTTCCAGTCGAGGACCACGACCCCCTATACGAGCGAAGTCGCGAAATATCACAAATATTGACAGCGCAGCCATATGCGGCTAGATGGGCGCACCGATGTCCTTCGGTCGTCTTCCCTATATCATGACATAGTGCTCCAGTCCTGGCGCCAGAGATCTATTCCCATTATGACCCAAAACCGTCTGAATTTGTCTGATCTTAAGGCAAAAACACCCAAAAACCTGCTGTCCATGGCGGAAGAGCTCGAAATCGAGAATGCTTCGACCATGCGCAAAGGCGAAATGATGTTCCAAATCCTCAAGGAACGCGCCGAAGAGGGTTGGGAAATCGCCGGTGATGGGGTTTTGGAAGTGCTGCAGGACGGATTCGGCTTCCTGCGCTCGCCCGAGGCCAATTATCTGCCGGGTCCAGATGACATCTATGTCAGCCCGGATATGATTCGCCAATTTTCGCTGCGGACTGGTGATACGATTGAGGGCGTGATCCAAGCGCCGCGGGAAAACGAACGTTATTTCGGTCTGACCAGCGTCACGAAAATCAATTTCGAAGAGCCAGAGAAAGCCCGGCATAAAATCAACTTCGACAACCTCACGCCGCTTTACCCGGATGAGCGTCTGAAAATGGAAATCGATGACCCGACGATCAAGGATCGCTCCGCGCGGATCATTGATTTGGTGTCGCCAATCGGTAAAGGCCAGCGCTCTTTGATCGTGGCACCGCCGCGCACTGGTAAAACCGTTCTGTTGCAAAATATCGCGACATCGATCGAGAAAAACCACCCGGAATGCTATCTTATCGTGCTGCTGATCGATGAACGTCCCGAAGAGGTGACGGATATGCAGCGTTCGGTGAAAGGGGAGGTGATTTCCTCCACCTTTGACGAACCGGCGACGCGCCATGTGGCTGTGTCCGAAATGGTGATCGAGAAAGCCAAGCGCTTGGTCGAACATAAGCGCGATGTGGTGATCTTGCTGGACTCCATCACCCGTCTGGGACGTGCCTTTAACACGGTTGTGCCAAGCTCGGGTAAGGTTCTGACCGGCGGTGTTGACGCGAATGCGTTGCAGCGGCCGAAGCGTTTCTTCGGCGCCGCGCGGAATATAGAAGAGGGCGGGTCTCTGACCATCATCGCGACGGCGCTGATCGATACGGGCTCGCGCATGGACGAAGTGATCTTCGAAGAATTCAAAGGCACGGGTAACAGCGAAATCGTTCTAGACCGTAAGGTTGCCGATAAACGCGTCTTCCCGGCGATGGATATCCTCAAATCCGGCACCCGGAAAGAGGATCTGCTGGTCGAAAAGGTCGATCTGCAGAAAACCTATTTGCTGCGTCGGATCCTCAACCCGATGGGGACGACCGATGCGATTGAGTTCTTGATCAGTAAATTGAAGCAGACCAAGTCCAATTCCGAATTCTTTGATAGCATGAACAACTAAAAACATGGCTGGCAACGACACGATCTTCGCCGTGGCCACCGGGGCGGGGAAGGCGGGCGTTGCCATCATCCGCGTTTCGGGGCCACAGGCTTTTGACGCAGTAAAAACCTTGGCGGGCCGGGTGCCGGAATCCCGGCGCGCTGCTCTTCTCTCCCTTCGTGATGCTAGCGGCGATTTGCTAGATAAGGCGCTGGTCCTGGTATTCGAGGCTGGCAGCTCTTTCACCGGGGAACCCGTCGCAGAATTTCAGATCCATGGCAGCCGCGCGGTGCAATCGGCGGTGATGCGGGCTTTGGGCGATATTTCCGGGCTGAGGATTGCCGAGCCGGGCGAATTCACCCGCCGGGCGCTGGATCACGGGCGGCTTGACGTGACAGAGGTCGAGGGCCTCGCTGATCTCATCAACGCAGAAACCGAAGCGCAGCGGCGTCAGGCCATGGCTTTGATGACCGGGGCTTTGTCGCAGCTTACCGCCGACTGGCGCGCAGATTTGGTCCATGCGCTAGCGCTTTTGGAAGCGACGATAGATTTCGCCGATGAAGAAGTTCCCGAAGATGTCTCCCCCGAGGTGCAGCTTCGCTTGAATCGCGTGGGGCAGGGGCTGGCCCAGCAAATTCGCGGCTATAGCAGCGCCGAGCGGGTGCGCGATGGATTTCAAATTGCGATCCTTGGCCATCCAAATGTGGGAAAATCCACTTTGCTCAACACGCTGGCGGGGCGCGATGTGGCGATTACCTCTGACATTGCGGGCACCACGCGCGATGTGATTGAGGTTCGGATTGACCTCAAAGGCCTGCCCGTGACCTTTATCGACACAGCCGGTTTGCGCGCCACAACCGATAAGGTTGAGGCTTTGGGCGTCGAGCGGGCTCAGGCACGGGCCGATAGCGCAGATATCCGTGTGATCTTGATCGATGCGCGAGGCATGCCGTCAGGATTAGAGCCGCGCGATGGTGATTTGGTGCTGCGAGCTAAGGTGGACTTGACCGGAAGTTCCGAAGGCGTTTCGGGTCTTACCGGGGCTGGTGTAGATATGCTATTGGACAAGCTCTCGACTCGCCTAGAGGCGATGGCAGGGCAGGCGGGCTCTGCGGTGCAAGACCGCCATCTCCGCGCGATTGAGGCGGCCCAAGCGGATTTGGCCAGAGCTCTTGATGAGCTGGCTGGAGGCTCAGAGCGGGCAGAGCTGACATCAGAATGGCTGCGCCGGGCAATTGATCATCTTGACGCTCTGGTGGGCAAGGTAACGACCGAAGATATTTTGGACGAAGTTTTCTTGAACTTCTGTCTCGGGAAATAGGGATGTTTCACGTGAAACAGACAGCAGAGACGAATTTTGACGTGATCATTGTTGGCGGAGGTCATGCGGGATGCGAAGCCGCAGCGACCTCCGCACGGCAAGGTGCGAAAACGGTCTTGGTCACGCTCAAAGCTGACTCAATCGGGGTAATGTCCTGTAATCCGGCGATTGGCGGCTTGGGAAAGGGCCATTTGGTTCGTGAAATCGACGCCTTGGACGGAATTATGGGGCGGATCGCGGATAAGGCTGGGATCCAGTTTCGCTTGCTCAATCGCCGCAAAGGTCCGGCGGTCCAAGGCCCGCGCGCGCAACAAGACCGTGCTATTTATCGCCAAGCTATGCAGGCAGAGCTCGCAGCAACCCCAAATCTAACCATTCTCGAAGGGGAAGTGACCGATCTGATTATGGAGCAAGGCCGCGCTGCAGGGGTTGTCTTGGGCTCTGATCAACGGATCAAAGCGCAGGCTGTGGTGCTGACAACCGGCACTTTCCTACGCGGTGTCGTTCATATTGGCGATAAATCCCATTCCGCAGGCCGGATGGGGGAGGCGCCCGCTATTCGCCTGGCAGAGCGCCTGAAAGACATGGACCTACCCATCGGGCGCCTGAAAACCGGAACGCCGCCGCGTCTAGATGGGCGGAGCTTGGATTGGGACAGTTTCGACATGCAGCCCGGTGATGACGAACCGGTGATGTTTTCCTTCCTGAACCGCACTCCGGAAGCCCGGCAAATTTCCTGCGGCATTACCCATACCAATGAAAAAACCCATCAGATCATCCGTGATAATTTGGATCGCTCGGCGATGTATGGCGGGCATATCGAAGGGGTGGGGCCGCGCTATTGCCCCTCAATCGAAGATAAAATCGTCCGTTTCGCCGATAAAACCTCGCATCAGATCTTTCTAGAGCCCGAAGGCCTGGATGATCACACGGTCTATCCAAACGGGATTTCCACCTCGCTCCCTGAAGATGTGCAGCTGGATTATGTGCGCTCCATCGCAGGTCTTGAGCAGGCGATAATCCTGCAGCCGGGCTATGCGATTGAGTATGATTATGTAGATCCGCGAGCGCTGAGCTTGGGTCTGGAGGTCCGCGCCTGTCCCGGCCTTTATCTGGCCGGACAGATCAACGGCACGACAGGCTATGAAGAGGCGGCGGCGCAGGGTTTGGTCGCAGGGTTGAACGCGGCTTTGGCCAGCCAAGAGACCGGGCCGCTGCATTTCCAACGCGCGACTTCTTATATTGGGGTGATGATCGATGATCTAACCTCGCGGGGCGTGGCAGAGCCTTACCGAATGTTTACTTCTCGGGCTGAATTCCGGCTTAGCCTGCGGGCCGATAATGCGGATCAGCGTTTGACCGCTCTCGGATTAGAGCTTGGCTGTGTAGGCGAGACGCGCAAAGCGGTCTATGGCGCGAAAATTGATGCGCTGGAGGCGGGTAAGGCCATTCTAGAGGCAGAGCGCTGGAGTCCCAAAGACCTCGCCTCAGCGGGGATTTCTGTGGCTCAAGACGGCGCGCGCCGCACGGCTTATGATGTTCTGGCATTCCCCAATATGACGCCAGATAAGATTCTGCCTTTGGTCCCGGAATTCGCGACTGTGGCGCCGGATATCCAAACCCAGCTTTGCCGCGATGCGCTTTATGCGCAATATATGGAGCGCCAGCAGCGGGATGTGGAAACGCTGCAAAAAGAGGAGCAAACGGTTATCCCAGAGGATTTTTCCTTTAGCGCGATTTCTAGCCTGTCGAATGAGCTGCGCTCCAAGCTAGAGCGGGAACGGCCCCGGACCATTGCTCAGGCCGGGCGGATCGAAGGGATGACACCTGCGGCTTTGCTGGTTTTGGTTGCGCATTTGCGGCGTCTTGCTGGGGCTAAATCTGCATGACGCTGCAAATCGAAGATGTTTCACGTGAAACAGCGGAGCGTTTGGAAATTTACGCCGCGCTTGTGGCGAAATGGAATCCAAAGATCAATTTGGTCTCAAAGCTAGATCTGCCCCATGTCAAAGAACGCCATATTTTGGATTCCTGGCAGGTAACAGACCTCGTCCCGGCTAACTTAGCCAGCTGGGCTGATTTCGGATCCGGCGGGGGGTTTCCCGGCCTTGTGATCGCAATTTGGGCGGCGGAAACGCAGCCTCAAATGGAAATCACCTTAGTCGAGAGCGATCAGCGTAAGGCAACTTTCCTCCGCACTGTTTCACGTGAAACAAATCTACGGGTCAAAGTTCTCGATGCGCGGATAGAATCCATCCCGCCGCTTGGGGTGCAAGGCCTATCCGCCCGTGCGCTCGCGCCTCTGCCGCAGCTGTTATCTTATGCAGAACGCCATCTTTTGCCGGGTGGTGTGGCGCTTTTCCCAAAAGGGCGACGTTATCAACAGGAGATTGGGGCGGCGCAGGCGGAATGGTCTTTCCCGTGTCAGGCTCATCCGAGTAAAACGGATCCCGAAGCCGTCATCTTAGAAATTGGACATCCGCGCCGTGCCTGAGTTTTCCAAGCCCCGAGTCATTGCTATTGCCAACCAAAAAGGCGGGGTGGGTAAGACCACCACCACCATCAATCTTGCTGCAGCTTTGGCCAAACAGGGCCATAGCATTTTGATCATTGATCTGGACCCCCAGGGGAATGCCTCCACCGGGATGGGCATCGACGCGGAATCTCGCAGCCTGTCCACTTATGATATGCTGCTCGAAGATCGTCCGATCGTCGAAATTTTTCAGCGCACTGAGTTTGAGGGCATCATTATTGCCCCGGCAACGACGGATCTTAGCTCCGCTGATATCGAACTGGTGGCCAATGAACGGCGCAGCTTTTTGTTGCGCGAGGCGCTGGCCGCTCCGGCGGTGAAAGATCTGAACCTGGATTTCGTGCTGATCGATTGCCCGCCCTCGCTTAATCTTTTGACCGTCAATGCGATGGTGGCTGCGAATTCCATTCTAATCCCGTTGCAAAGCGAGTTTTTCGCGCTCGAAGGTCTGTCGCAGCTGATGCTGACGATCCGCGAAATTCGCCAATCCGCGAACCGGGATCTGCGGATCGAGGGTGTCTTGCTGACCATGCATGACACGCGGAACCGTTTGGCGCAGCAGGTAGAAGCCGATGCGCGGCAAACTTTGGGGGAATTGGTGTTCGATACTATCGTGCCGCGCAATGTCCGGGTCAGCGAAGCGCCGTCTTTTGCGGTGCCAGTTTTGGATTATGACCCGAATTCTAAGGGCGCGCAGGCCTACAAAGCCTTGGCAGCAGAGATGATGGCGCGCTATGACTCTCAAACAGTCATGAGCTGAGGATCACACATTGCTCGAAAAAAATAAGCGCGGATTGGGGAGAGGGCTGTCAGCTTTGATGGCCGATGTGGCAACGCCAGAGCCGACGGAGACGCCGGTTAAGGCCGATACAGAGGTGCCTATTGAAAATGTGGCGCCGAACCCTGATCAGCCGCGACGAAGCTTTGTCGAAGAAGATCTGGCAGATCTGGCCGCGTCGATCCGCGAAAAGGGGATTTTGCAGCCATTGATCGTGCGGCCAAACCCGTCTGGGGATCCGCTCTATCAAATCGTGGCTGGGGAACGGCGGTGGCGCGCGGCGCAGCGGGCGCAGCTGCATACGGTTCCGGTCCTGATCCGAGACTATTCCGAGACGGAAGTTCTGGAAATCGCGATTATCGAGAATGTCCAACGTGCGGATCTGAATCCCGTGGAAGAGGCCATGGGCTATCGCCAGCTCATGGATAAATTCGGCCATACCCAGGAACGGCTGGCCGAGGCTTTGGGCAAATCTCGCAGCTATTTGGCGAATTTGCTGCGTTTGTTGCAGCTGCCCGATGATGTGCTGATCCTGGTGCGCAATGGCGATCTGAGCGCGGGGCATGCGCGGGCTTTGATCACGACCGATGATCCGGTTGGGATGGCACAAAAGGTTGTGGCCGAGGGCTTGTCCGTTCGCGAAACCGAAAAGCTGGCCAAGGGTCCAAAACCTGCCCCAGGGGCAAAGCCGGGCTCTGCTGCGGCGGAGAAAGACCCAGATACCCGCGCGCTAGAGCAGGATCTAACAGCGGTTTTGGGGATGAAGGTCACGGTGGATCACAAGGCCGGCAGTGAAGCGGGCAAGCTGGTGATCAATTATAAGACCCTCGATGATCTGGATACGCTGTGCCAGATCCTGAGCTTGAAGTAAGTTTATTGGTCTGGGCGGGTCCAGAGAAAGACTAAGACCGCGCCCAGCACCAAAGCCTGAATGACCAAGATCTTTGGGCCCACTCCTAAAATCACCGAAATCAGGAACGCTACGCCGATCGAGAGGGTGGCAACGCGTTTGGCGGCGGGTCGGATAGCGCCCGAGCTTTGCCAGGCGCGGATATGGCCGCCATAAGTGGGATGGGTGATCAGCCATTCATGCAGCCTTGGCGAAGACCGGGCAAAGCAGAATGTGGCCAGCAGGAAAAACGGCACCGTTGGAAGCAGCGGCAGGATGGCCCCCAAGAGGCCAAGCCCCATGGTGAGAATACCGAAAGAGAGCCACAAGATCCGCATAGCTTAGAACACCATGAGTTGCCTTAACACTTCATTGAGCAAGAGCCGCCCCTGTAGAGTTGCACGGATCCGGTCTGCATCCAACTCAATTAGCTTCATTTCAGCGAGATCAAGCAGCTTGGCCTTGTCAATCTGACGGCCGAGCTGGGCCAGCCGGGGCAGGGATGTGCCTTCGCTCAGGCGCAGGGACATCATCAAATATTCATCGGCTTGCTCATCTAGGCTCAGCGCGCGGCGGCTGTCTTCGCCTGTACCGGCCTCCGCTGCTTTCAGCCAAGCCGCCGGGTCCAGCGCCGTATCCGTGGCCAGGCGCTGCCCCTTTAGGCTGAGGCGGCCATGGGCCCCAGGCCCGATACCGACCCAATCACCTGCACGCCAATAAATCAGGTTGTGGCGCGCCTCGGCGCCGGGGCGGGCATAATTGGAGACTTCATAGGCCGAAAACCCCGCCGCATCCGCGATCTCGCAGGTGAGTTCGTAAAGATCAGCAGAGAGATCTTCGCTTGGCAGGCCCCGCAAACCACCCTTGTCAAACCGCGCGCCAAAGGCGGTGCCGGGCTCAATGGTGAGCTGATACAGCGACAGGTGGTCTACCGCATAGCTAAGCGCCTCGGTCAACTCAGCCCGCCATTCAGCGGCAGTTTGGTCCTGGCGGGCATAGATCAGATCAAAGCTGACCCGGTCGAAATATTTGCGCGCTAAGGCGAAGGCCTGCATCGCCTCGGCTGCGGAATGCAAACGGCCCAGGCGTTTGAGGTCGTCATCGCGCAGGGATTGCACGCCCAGAGACACGCGATTGACCCCGGCCTGGTAGAAGGCCTGGAACCGGCCCGCTTCGACGGAGGTGGGGTTGGCCTCTAGGGTGATTTCGGGGCTGTCTTGTGGCCAGAGGCGGCGGGTCTCTGCCAGGATCTCGGCGACCGTGTCCGGTGCCATAAGGCTTGGTGTACCGCCTCCGAAAAAGATCGTGTCCAAGCGGCGGCCTGGTGTTTCCGCAGCGGCGCGGCGCAGCTCGGCCAGATAGGCGGCGCGCCAGCGCTTGTGATCGATGCTGGCCGCCACATGCGAGTTGAAATCGCAATAGGGGCATTTCGCAGCACAGAACGGCCAGTGGATATAGAGACCAAAGCCGCCCGTGACGGCTTCGGCTTGGGGCTTAGTCAAGGGCATTGGCCTTGAGCTTTGCAAAAGCATCGGCACGGTGGCTCATGGCTTGTTTCTGGGCCGGGTCCATTTCCCCAAAGGAGATATTAAACCCTTCGGGGATAAAGATCGGATCAAAGCCGAAGCCCAGATCGCCGCGCATGGGCCAGCTTAGATGACCGGGGACTTGACCGGCGAAGATTTCGTCATGCCCGTCGGGCCAAGCGATGCAAAGCGTGCAGCAAAACCGAGCGGTCCGGGGATGCGGCGCGTTTTTCGCCTCTAGCAGATCCCAGACCTTGCGCATAGCCATAGGGAAATCCCGCCCATTTGGGGTCTCGGCCCAATCAGCGGTATAAACCCCGGGCGCACCGTCTAGAGCATCCACCTCTAGGCCGCTATCATCGCTTAGGGCCGGTAGGCCGCTGGCCTTTGCGGCGAAATGCGCTTTGATTCGGGCATTGCCGGCGAAAGTGTTTTCGGTTTCGTCAGGCTCTTCGAGCCCGAGATCGCCAGCGGACACAACCTCGATCCCATAAGGGGCGACCAGGGCCGCGATTTCCCGCAGCTTGCCCTTGTTATGGGAGGCGAGGCAGATCTTTTTCTCGGTCAGTTTGCGCATTAGCTGACAGCCGCCTTTTGAGCCGCGACCAGGTCATTCACACCGGCTTCGGCCAGGTCCAGCAGCTCGCCCATTTGTTCGCGGGAGAAGGTGGCCCCCTCGGCGCTCATCTGCACTTCGACCAGACGACCCGCGCCGGTGATGACGAAATTGCCGTCCACGCCGGCTTCGCTGTCCTCGGGATAGTCGAGATCCAGCACCGGCTGGCCCGCATAGATGCCGCAAGACACGGCGGCGATATGGTCGGTCAGGGGGTCGGTGATGATGTCACCGGCTTTCATCAGCTTGTTAATCGCCAGGCGCAGCGCGACCCAGCCGCCAGTGATCGAGGCGCAGCGCGTGCCGCCATCGGCTTGGATCACATCGCAATCCACGGTGAACTGACGTTCGCCCAAAGCCACCCGATCCACGCCCGCGCGCAGGGAGCGGCCGATCAAGCGTTGGATTTCCTGGGTCCGGCCCGACTGGCCATTTTTGGCTTCGCGGCGCATCCGGATATGGGTAGCGCGGGGCAGCATGCCGTATTCGGCAGTGACCCAGCCCAGGCCCGAGCCCTTGAGAAATGGCGGCACGCGCGCATCCAGCGAGGCGGTGCAAAGCACATGGGTATCGCCCATACGGATCAGGCAGGAGCCCTCGGCATGTTTCGTTACATCGATTTCGATGGAAACCGGGCGAAGTTCATTCAGTTTTCGGCCAGACGGGCGCATGGGGGGACTCCTATTTCGGGCATAGTCGCCTTATCTCTCAGAGGCTTCATGTTGCAACCCCGATTGACCTTGCGCGCCAATGCGCCCATTTTCCGATTATTATGGCAGAGGACAGCATGACCTTCGAAGACATGAATGATCGCACCCGGGAAGTGTTTCGCCGGGTGGTGGAATCCTATCTGCTGACCGGCGAGCCGGTGGGGTCGCGCAGCCTGACACGGACCATGGCGGAAAAGGTAAGTGCGGCAACGATCCGCAATGTTATGCAGGATCTCGAATATATGGGTCTGCTCAATGCGCCACATATTTCGGCCGGGCGGATGCCCACGGAACGCGGGCTGCGCATGTTCATTGACGGCTTTATGGAGGTCCAGGATCTGGATGATGCGGACCGCTCTAAGATCGAGGCGACAGTGGGCGGCGAGCAGCTGGATGTGCCGACGATGCTGGATAATATCGGATCGGCTTTGTCCGGGGTGACCCAAGGGGCCAGTTTGGTTCTCGCGCCGAAAAGCGAATCCTCCATCAAGCATATCGAATTTGTCAGCTTTGCGCCGGAACGGGCCATGGCGGTGCTGGTCTTTGCCGATGGCCATGTGGAAAACCGCATCTTCACCCCGCCGCTGGGGGCCACCCCTTCATCGATGCGCGAGGCCGCGAATTTCGTGAATGCCTTTGCCGAGGGGCGGACTTTGGACGAGCTCGCGGGCGTGCTTCAGCGCGAGGTCAGCCGCCGCCGCCAAGAGATCGATGATCTGGCCAAGGATCTGGTGGAAAGCGGCTTGGTTGTCTGGGAAGGCGCGGGCACGGATACGGAGCGGCTGATCGTGCGGGGTCGGGCGAATCTGTTGGATGGGTCGGAAGAGGACTTAGACC
This sequence comes from Mangrovicoccus sp., assembly GCA_049603835.1. Taxonomy (GTDB): domain Bacteria; phylum Pseudomonadota; class Alphaproteobacteria; order Rhodobacterales; family Rhodobacteraceae; genus Mangrovicoccus. The sequence goes on along the minus strand of JBMYSZ010000003.1, from coordinate 220,539 downwards.
GGGTGCGTGAGCTGTTTGACGACCTAGAACGTAAACGAGATATTGCAGAATTCCTGGAATTGGCCGAGGCGGGCGATGGTGTGCGCATTTTTATCGGTTCTGAGAACAAGCTTTTTTCACTTTCGGGTTCCTCTTTGGTGGTCTCTCCCTATATGAACGCGGACCGAAAGATTATCGGCGCTGTGGGTGTGATTGGACCGACCCGGTTGAATTATGGCCGCATCGTTCCGATCGTAGATTACACGGCGCAATTGGTGGGCCGAGTCCTGTCGGACCGGTCCTGAAAGGAGTGACGATGGCTGAGCAAGGCGACAAGAAATCTTCCTTTGCGGGTGGGGCTGCTGGCGGCGCGGATGAGACCATCGATATCGAAGCCCTGGCGCGGGAATATGCCAATGCCAAGGATGAGACGGATCCCGATGGCTCGATTGCTGAGGCCGAGGCAGACGCACAGCTAAGCGAAGATGCGGCCATGGCCAATGCGGAAAAGATCGCAGAGCTGACCGCAGAGCGGGATGATTTCCGGGATCGGTTCATGCGGGCTTTGGCGGATACGGAGAATGTGCGCAAACGCTCGGAGCGCGACCGCAAAGAGGCAGAGCAATATGGCGGTTCAAAACTGGCGCGGGATCTGCTGCCGGTCTTTGACAATCTGAACCGTGCTTTGGATGCGATTACCGATGAGCAGCGCGAAGCGAGCAAGGCGATGATCGAAGGGGTCGAGCTGACCCTGCGCGAGCTGCTGAATATTTTCAGCAAGCATGGGATCACAAAGATCACGCCGGAAGTGGGCGATGCATTCGATCCGCAGCAGCATCAAGCGATGTTCGAAGCGCCGGTTCCAAATACCAAAGCGGGCGATATTATTCAGGTGATGGCAGAAGGCTTCATGCTGCATGACCGTTTGCTGCGCCCGGCCCAGGTTGGCGTATCTTCTACCCCGGCGGGCTAGAGCGTCTCAGTTTTTCTCTGAATCGAATTGGGATTCCCAATGGGGTTCGTTTGTGATTCAGAATCCATACTGGTGAGGGAGGCCAGTATGGATGACGAAAGCCTATTCGGATGACCTCAGAGAGCGTGTTGTTGCCGCGATGCAATCGGGCGAGAGCTGTCGCAGCGTTTCGGCGCGGTTTGGTGTTGCACCTTCGAGCGTTGTGAAATGGACGGATCGCGCGCGGCGGACCGGTTCGGTCAGGCCGGCGAAGATGGGCGGGTATCGTCGGCCTATCCTTGAGCCACATCGAGACTGGCTTTTGGAACAGGTGCGCGACTGTCCACATGTGACCCTCGCCGGTCTCCAGGGCCTTCTGGCAGAGCGGGGCGTGACCGTCAGCCACGACACGGTCTGGCGGTTCCTGCGCAACTGCGGCTTCAGTTTCAAAAAAAGACACTGGTTGCGGACGAACGTGAACGCGCGGACGTAAAACGCCGCCGCGAGAGGTGGCAGCGGCATCAGGACAAGATTGATCCGGCGCGGCTGGTCTTTATCGATGAGACTTGGGTAAAGACGAACATGGCGCCGCTACGGGGCTGGGGGCCAAGGGGCGAGCGGTTGCCGGGTGCCGCGCCATTCGGTCACTGGAACACCTCGACCTTCATCGCGGCCCTGCGCCATGATCGGATCGACGCACCCTGGGTCTTCGATGGCCCCGTCAACGGCGACATCTTCCGAACCTACGTGGAGCGCGTCCTCGTCCCCACGCTCAAGCCCGGCGACATCTTGGTAATGGATAACCTCGGCAGCCACAAAAGCCAGGCGGTACGCCAGGCCATCCGGGCCGTTGGAGCGCATCTGCTATTCCTGCCACCTTACAGCCCCGATCTGAACCCCATCGAGCAGGCCTTCTCCAAGCTCAAACACTGGATGCGGCATACCAGAACGCGAACCCGCAACACACTCTGGCAGGCCGTCGGCACCATCCTTGATCGCTTCACTCCCGAGGAATGTTCGAACTACTTCCAGAACGCAGGATACGCTTCCGTCAAAACCTGAAGCGCTCTAAGCTGGTTTTACCAAATTGAATGGGCTTCGCCCATATATGATGCTGGACGCGGGAATGGCTTTGCCATTTCCGCTTTTTTGTTGGGTTTAGCTTCAAGCCCACCAAGAAGAGAGGCCTCTCTTCCCAAACCCCCCATCGCCCAAGCGGCCTGAGCCAAAGCGCGGCTGCCATCAAGGGCAAGCGGCTTTGCCGGGCTGCGCCCCTTGACGGCTGCCCCGATTTGGCTCTGATCGGCCTTGGCGATGGCGGCTCCGGGAAGAGAGAACTCTCAGTCCAAGAGGGCGCGGAGGTCGTAGATCAGATCCAGCGCCGCGCGCGGGGTGAGGCTGTCGGGATTAAGCGCGCGCAGGCGGGTTTCCACCTCGGAGCTTTGCGGCGGCTGGGCTGGTTGCGTCGCGGGTTTGGCTGCGGGGTCTAGCGCGGCGAAGAGGGGCAGGTCTTCGAGACTATCGGCAGGGCGGCGGCCCTCGCGTTCGCCCTCTTCCAGCCGGGTGAGGATTTCCCGGGCGCGGGCTGTGACCGCATCGGGTAGACCGGCCAGACGCGCCACTTGGATGCCGTAACTGCCATCGGCGGCGCCGTCGCGCACCTCATGCAGGAAGATGACTTCGCCTTGATATTCCTTCACCGCGACTGTGGCATTGGCCAGGCCCGGCAGGCGATCGCCCAGGCTGGTGAGTTCGTGGTAATGGGTGGCAAAAAGGGCGCGGCAGCGATTTTTCCCATGTAGATGTTCGAGCGTCGCCCAGGCGATGGCGAGCCCGTCATAAGTGGCGGTGCCGCGACCGATCTCGTCAAGGATCACCAGGGCATTGCCATCGGCTTGGTTGAGGATCGCGGCGGTTTCGATCATCTCTACCATAAAGGTTGAGCGGCCACGGGCCAGATCATCGGCCGCGCCGACCCGGCTGAAAAGCTGCGACACCAGGCCAATATGGGCGCTGGTGGCGGGCACGAAACTGCCCATTTGCGCCAGCAGCGCTATCAGAGCATTTTGCCGAAGCCAGGTGGATTTACCCGCCATATTCGGGCCAGTGAGCAGGCGGATCGCGGCGGCTTCGGCCTCGGCGGTTAGTTGGCAGTCATTGGCCACGAAAGGCGCGCCCGAACTGGACAGAGCGGCCTCGACCACCGGATGGCGGCCTGCGGTGATGGCAAAGGCGCGGCTTTCATCCACTTGTGGCAGACACCAATTTTGCCGCTGCGCCAGATCGGCCAGGCCGGCGGTTACATCTAGCTCGGCGAGCGCGCGGGCGGCGCTGCCAATCGCGGCGGCTTGGGACAGGCAGGCCTGGCGCAGTTGCTCATAAAGCTGGGTTTCAATGGCCAAAGCCTCGGCACCTGCATTGAGGATCCGGCTTTCGAGTTCGCTTAGCTCGGGCGTGGTGAAGCGCAAAGCATTGGCAGTGGTTTGGCGGTGTTTGAACTGGGAAGAGAGCGGCTCGCTCAGCATTTTTTCCGCATGGGTGGCGGGGGTTTCGATGAAATAGCCCAGCACATTATTATGCTTCACCTTCAGGGCCGTGATACCGGTAGCGCTGGCGTATTTTTGTTGCAGCTGCGCGATGACAGAGCGGCCTTCGTCGCGCAGCTGGCGGGCGGCATCGAGGCCCTCGTGATGGCCTGGCGCGATGAAGCCGCCATCTCGGGTGAGAAGCGGAGGTTCGGCCACAAGTGCTGCGTCGAGCTGATCGGCAAGGGCGCTATGGCCGTCGAGATCTTGGGCCAGGCTTTGCAATCGCTCGGGCAGATCAGCAGCCAGGCTTTGGCCCAGGGTTTCGGCGCCCGCAAGCCCATCGCGCAGAGCCGCCAGATCGCGGGGGCCGCCACGATCCAGAGACAGCCGGCCCAAAGCGCGGTCCATATCCGGGATTTGCCGCAGCTTGTCGCGCAGGCCCTCGCGCAGGCTGTTATCCTCGGTCAAGGCGCTGACAGCGGCTAGGCGATGATGGATCTCGGAGAGGTCGCGGCTGGGCGTGGTCAGGCGATGCGCCAAAAGCCGAGCGCCCGGCGCGGTGAGGGTGCGGTCGATACAGGCCAAAAGGCTGCCGCTGCGTCCGCCCGATAGCGCTTGGGTCAGCTCTAGGTTCCGGCGGGTGGCGGCATCGATCTGCATGGCGCCGCTGGGGTCTTCGCGCCGTGGCGGGGTCAGGCGGGGCAGTTTGCCCTTTTGGGTCAGCTCTAGATAATCGAGCAGCGCGCCTATAGCGGCCAGCTCCGCCCGGCTAAAATTGCCGAATGCATCGGGGCTATCCACTGCGAAAGCTTGACAGAGCCGCCGCGTTCCGGCCTCGGAACTAAAGCTCGCGCCGGAAAGCGGTGTCACAGCGCAGCCATTTTCGCGCGCGAACAGGGTCAGCTCTTCTTCCATAGTTTCCAGCACCAGCAGCTCGCGCGGGGTGAGCCGGGCCAGATGCGGGCCCAGGGTGAGGCGCGGGCAGGCCATCACGAAAAGCCCGCCGGTGGAAATATCCGCCCAAGCCAAGGCGCCAGTGCCTTGCAGCTCCGCATAAGCGGCCAGATAGTTATGGGCGCGGGCGTCGAGCAGGCTGTCTTCGGTCAAAGTGCCGGGGGTGACCAGCCGCGTGACCCCGCGTTTGACCACCGCCTTATAGCCGCGCTTTTTCGCCTCTGCCGGGTTTTCTAGCTGTTCGCAGATCGCCACGCGAAACCCCTTACGGGTCAGCTGATGCAGATAGGTTTCCGCCGCATGAACCGGCACGCCGCACATGGGGATGTCATTGCCCGCATGTTTGCCGCGTTTGGTCAGAGCGATATCAAGCGCCTCAGAGGCCGCCACCGCATCCTCGAAAAACATCTCATAGAAATCGCCCATCCGGTAAAACAGGAGGTCACCGGGATGCTCGGCTTTGATCTCTAGATATTGCGCCATCATGGGGGTGGGGGCGGACAAGGCAGGCTCCTTTACATATACCGGCGCGACCCTAGCCTTGCGGCGAGCCGGGGGGAAGGGCTGGGCTGCGCCGCTTGGGGCAAAGGCGGGTCAAAGCGGCAGGCGCCAGAGCTCTATCTCGGGCAGCTGTTCTGCGGTTTGCTTGCCATAGAATTTGCGGGCCTGGTCATTTCCTAACCAGAGCTCTAGCCGGATTTCGTGACAGCCCCGGTTCCGGGCCAGGTCCCGCAGGGCATGGAGCAGCGCCGTACCGAGTCCCATGCCCCTTGCGTGATCGCTGATCACCAGATCGCTAAGCCGCAGCATCCGGCAATTTGTGTGCAGTTCGAAACTTTGGCTAAAGGCAGCAAGGCCCAGCAGCTGCCCATCGCTTTCGGCCACCAGCGCCTCGACCCAAGGCGGATCGGTAAAGGCCAGCTCTGCAAGGGTTTTGGGGTCAAGCCTGGGATCTGGGTCTTGCACATGCCGGGCCAATTGCTGGGCTAGGTGCAGCAGGCCGGGGATATCCTGGCGGGTCATTTTACGGATAATCACGCGCGGTCCCTCAGCTGGTTCGGCTCGCTGTTAGCACGGCCTGGCAGTTCCAGATATCGACAGTTTCGTGAGCCGATCTGCCACCGGAGCCGCGGCGATATCCATAGCCAAGCCGCAGGGATGCAGATCTGGTTGAGCGTGCCGCCCAAACCCAGTAAAGACGCGCGGCGAGACCGGAGGAGAGGCCATATGTCGAAAGCGAAAATTACCCCTGAAGAGGCACTGGCCTTTCACCTGGAACCCAATCCGGGCAAGCTAGAGGTCGTCGCCACCGTGCCCATGAGCACGCAGCGGGATTTGTCGCTGGCTTATTCGCCGGGCGTTGCGGTGCCTTGTGAGGCGATCGCGGAAAACCCCGAGACCTCTTACGATTATACCGCGCGCGGCAATACGGTTGCGGTGATCTCTAACGGTACGGCGGTTCTGGGCCTGGGCAATTTGGGCGCGCTGGCTTCTAAACCGGTGATGGAAGGCAAGGCGGTTTTGTTCAAACGCTTTGCCGATGTGAACTCCATCGATCTAGAGCTCGACACCGAAGACCCAGATGAATTCATCAATGCGGTGCGGCTGATGGGGCCAAGCTTTGGCGGGATCAATCTAGAAGACATCAAAGCGCCGGAATGTTTCATCATCGAGCAGCGTCTTAAGGAAGAGATGGATATCCCCGTCTTCCATGATGACCAGCATGGCACGGCGGTGATCTGCGCGGCGGGTCTGATCAATGCGCTGCATATCTCTGGCAAGAAGATCGAAGATTGTAAGATCGTGCTGAATGGCGCGGGTGCGGCTGGGATTGCCTGTATCGAGTTGGTGAAAGCCATGGGGGCGAAGCATGATAATTGCATCGTCTGTGACACCAAAGGCGTGATCTATCAGGGTCGCACTGCGGGCATGAATCAGTGGAAATCTGCCCATGCGGCCAAAACTGAGGCGCGCACGCTGGAAGAGGCGATGGTGGATGCTGATGTGTTCCTGGGCGTTTCGGCCAAGGGTGCACTGACCCCGGATATGGTCAAAAGCATGGCGGATAACCCGGTGATTTTCGCTATGGCCAATCCCGATCCCGAAATCACCCCGGAAGAGGCCCATGATGTGCGCCTTGATGCGATTGTGGCCACGGGCCGCTCGGATTACCCGAACCAGGTGAATAACGTGCTGGGCTTCCCTTATCTGTTCCGTGGCGCGCTGGATGTGCATGCTCGCGCGATCAATGATGAGATGAAGATCGCTTGCGCCAATGCGCTGGCCGAACTGGCACGCGAAGATGTGCCTGATGAGGTGGCTATGGCCTATGGCCGTAAGCTGACCTTTGGCCGTGACTATATTATTCCCACCCCGTTTGATCCGCGCTTGATCCATTGCATCCCGCCAGCCGTTGCAAAAGCAGCGATGGATACCGGCGTGGCGCGGCGTCCGATTGTGGATATGGAAAGCTATGAGCTGACCCTAAAGGCCCGGATGGATCCGACCGCCTCGATCATCGAAGGTCTGCATACCCGTGCCCGCACGGCGCAAGCGACGATGATTTTTGCCGAAGGGGATGATCCTCGTGTTCTCCGCGCTGCGGTTGCGTATCAGCGCAATGGTTTGGGTCGGGCTTTGGTGGTGGGTCGCCAAGAAGATGTGAAGACCAAGCTAGAAGCCGAAGGTCTAGGCGATGCGGTTCGGGAATTGCAGGTGGTCAATGCCGCCAATACCGAGCATTTGCCCGCTTACAAAGACTTCCTCTATGAGCGTTTGCAACGACGCGGCTATGATATTTCTGACGTGCATCGTTTGGCGGCGCGGGATCGGCATGTCTTTTCAGCTTTGATGCTGGCTCATGGGCATGGCGATGGTTTGGTCACCGGCGCGACCCGGAAATCGGCGCATGTGTTGGATATGATCAACAAGGTTTTTGACGCGGATGCAGCGCATGGGGCGGTGGGCGTCACCGCGCTTTTGCATAAGGGTCGGATCGTGATGATCGCCGACACATTGGTGCATGAATGGCCCGATGAACATGACCTGGCCAATATTGCGGAGAATGCAGCCGCAGCGGCGCGGGGGCTGGGGCTAGAGCCTCGGGTGGCTTTCGTGAGCTTCTCCACCTTCGGCTATCCGGTGTCGGAGCGGGCCGAGAAGATGCATATCGCCCCGAAAGTGCTGGATGCGCGCGGGGTGGATTTCGAATACGAAGGCGAAATGACTGTCGATGTGGCGCTAAACCCTGCGGCTGCGGCGGAATATCCGTTCTCGCGTCTGAGTGGCCCGGCGAATATCCTGGTGGTGCCGGCGCGGCATTCCTCCTCCATCTCGGTCAAGCTGATGCAGCAAATGGCGGGGGCGACGGTGATCGGGCCGATCTTGACCGGTGTGGATAAGCCGATCCAGATCTGCGCCTCTACATCGACGGTGAATGACATTCTGAATATGGCGGTGCTGGCGGCGGCGAAGGTCGGTTAACCCCGACGGCGCGATCTGCTATTCCGGGTGGGTGACTGCCTGCCCGGAGCTGCCCGCTATGACTGTTTATAATCTCGGCTCGATTAATATCGATACGATTATCACTGTGCCGCATTTGCCCGGACCCGGCGAAACCCTGGCAGGGACCGGTTATTGGTCAGGCCTTGGTGGCAAGGGCGCCAATCAATCCGTCGCGGTCGCGAAAGCCGGACGACAAGTGCAGCATTTGGGTCGTGTGGGGTCGGACGGTTCCGCTGTATTGGCGGAGCTGGCGGGCTATGGGGTGGATATTTCCCGAATTGGCCAGGTCGACGGGCCGACTGGGCTGGCGCATATCACAGTCGATGATGCGGGCGAAAATGTTATCATTTTGCTGCCCGGTGCCAATCATCGCCAATCCGCCACTGAAATCACAGCCGCTCTCAGCACCGCAGAGCCCGGCGATATATTGCTGCTCCAAAATGAAACCAACTGCCAGCTGGAAGCCGCGCAATGTGCAAAAGAGCGTGGCTTGCGGGTGATCTATTCCGCCGCACCATTTGCGCCCGAGGCAGTGCGCGCGGTCTTACCCTTTATCGATGTGCTCATCATGAATGAGATCGAGGCCGCACAATTGCAGGACGCTTTAAACTGCGCCCTACAGGATCTGCCGGTGGGCCATATCCTAGTGACCGAAGGCGCAGATGGCGTGGATCTGATCACCACATCCGAATGCCGCCATTACCCAGCCATTAAGGTCACCCCAGTGGATACAACGGGCGCCGGGGATACATTTGCCGGATATTTGGCCGCCGCTTTGGATCGCGGCGCTGATTGGGCAGAGGCGATCCGCATAGCCACCATCGCCGCCGGGATCGCCACCACGCGCGCTGGCACATCTGCCGCAATTCCAGAGATGTCTGACGTGCTCGCTTGGCCCGGCTCTTATTAAAAGGAATGGGCTTTGCCCATATATGATGCTGGACGCGGGCTGCGCCCGCTTTGAGTTGGTTTTGCTTCTGGCTCACCAAAAAGAGAAACCTCTCCCTCCGCATCCCCCATCGCTTGCGCGGCCTGACCCAAAGACTTCACCCCCTCAAGGGCAAGCCGCCTGCGGCGGGGCTGCGCCCCCTTGATGGCGTGAAGGCTTTGGATCTGATCGGCCTAAAGCGTTTCGAGAAATCACTGATTCACTTATTCGCTGCCTGTCGCTTTGCTCCAACGCGAAAAGTGATTTTCAATTTCTCTAGCTTTTCTCGAAACGCATAAGCGATGGCGGCTCCGGAAAGAGAGATTTCCCTCGGGCTTTAATGTGTGAGGAAGGGAGCATCGCTGCCCCAGATGCGTTCGACTCTTTGGTCGCGGCCGCAGGCTTGGCGGTATTTCTTATAAGCTTTGGCGCGGCTGATCGGACCGAAGCGGGTCAGGGCCAGCGCGTCGCTTTTGTAGTAATCTTGGTGATAGGCTTCGGCGGGGAAAAATGGCGCGGCGGGTTCTAGGGCCACACGGGTTTTGCGCCCTAGTTCTGCCTCGGCGCGGCTGATTGCGGCTTTGGCTTCGTTTTCTTGCTCTGGGTCAAGGGCATAGATCGCGGGCGAATAGCTATAACCCCGGTCACAGAATTGGCCGCCATCATCATAGGGATCGATGGAGCGCAAAAAGAGGTCTAGCAGATCGCCATAGCTGAGTTGGTCAGCGTCGAAACTAACCTCGACCACTTCGCGATGGCCGGTGCCGCCGCGGGTGACGTCTTTGTAGCTGGGATTTGCCACTGTGCCGCCTGCAAAGCCTGAGACGACTTCGGTCACGCCCGGCAGGCTTTCGAGATCGGATTCGACGCACCAAAAGCAGCCCCCGGCCAGCAGGGCTTTCGACGGGGTGGCCGCGTCAGAGGGGATCGCGGGCAGCATGCAGGCCAAGCCGATAGCGAGGCTCAAAAGGGATTGCTTTAGCAGATCTTTGGTCAGGCGCATGGGGGGCTCCTTTTCGGCTATATCCTAGCCTTAAAGTTGGAATGCCCCGCGCGTCTATTGCCTGACATGGAATGTCACGCCTTGGTGAGAGGCGGTGACAGGTGGTGAGAGCGCTGAAATAAAAAAAACGCCCGACCAATATGGCCGAGCGTTGATGTTTCCCGTGAAACAGCTTGCGGGCTTAGCCCAACTTGCGATTGCGCATGGCGATCAGTTTCAGGCGCAGCGCGTTGAGCTTGATGAAGCCCGCCGCATCGGTTTGATCATAAGCGCCGGCATCTTCTTCGAAGGTCACATGCGCCTCGGAATAAAGCGAATGATCGGACCAGCGGCCCACCGTGCGGGCGACGCCTTTGTATAGCTTCAGCCGCACTGTGCCGGTCACATGTTCTTGGCTTTTATCGATAGCCGCTTGCAGCATCTCGCGCTCGGGGCTGAACCAGAAACCGTTATAAATCAGCTCCGCATAGCGCGGCATCAGCTCGTCTTTAAGATGCGCGGCGCCACGATCCAGGGTGATTTGCTCGATCCCGCGATGGGCCTCTAGCAGCAATGTACCGCCCGGAGTTTCATAGATGCCGCGGGATTTCATCCCCACAAAGCGGCCTTCCACCAGATCCAGACGCCCGCAGCCATGTTTGCCGCCCAGCTCATTGAGCTTGGTCAGCAGTTCCGCCGGGCTCAGCGCTTCGCCATTAATCGACACCGCATCGCCTTTTTCAAAGCCGATCTCTACAAATTCCGGCTCATTTGGCGCATCTTCGGGGTGAACTGTGCGCTGATACACATAATCAGGCGCGTTCTCTGCCGGATCTTCCAGGACTTTGCCCTCAGAGGAGGTGTGCAGAAGATTCGCGTCCACCGAGAAGGGTGCCTCGCCGCGCTTGTCCTTGGCGATCGGGATTTGATGCGCTTCGGCGAATTCCAGCAATTTGGTCCGCGAAGACAAATCCCATTCCCGCCACGGCGCGATCACCTTGATATCGGGGTTCAGCGCATATGCGGAGAGTTCGAACCGCACCTGGTCATTGCCCTTGCCGGTCGCGCCATGAGCCACGGCATCAGCGCCGGTTGCGGCGGCAATTTCGATCAAACGCTTAGAGATCAGCGGCCGTGCAATCGAGGTGCCCAACAGATAGAGCCCCTCATAAACCGCATTGGCGCGGAACATCGGAAACACGAAATCCCGGACGAATTCTTCGCGCAGATCTTCGATAAAGATATTGTCTGGCGCGATCCCCAGCAGCTCGGCTTTCTTGCGCGCGGGCTCTAGCTCTTCGCCTTGGCCAAGATCGGCGGTGAAGGTAACGACTTCGCAGCCATATTCGGTCTGCAGCCATTTAAGGATGATCGAGGTATCAAGCCCGCCGGAATAGGCAAGCACAACCTTTTTGGGACTGGTCACGGGGGCGGCCTCCATCAAGAAATCTGGCGGGCGGATTAAGGCTTTTTATCGCCAGAAGCAAGGGATCTGGGCGGCGAAACCTCTCATGGCCGGTATATATGTCTTTGGGTTAGGCTATCCCAAAGAGCGGGAGGGGCTGATGGCCGAATATAAAGAGCTTTTGCGTGGGGTGATCCATCCCTGGCATCACGACCATTTCGGGCATATGAATGTGCGCCATTACGCGCCGTTTTTCGATGATGCGACCTATCACATCTGGACGGTGCTGGGGATTTCCTATCGCGATATGCTGGATAATCGCGGCATCCATTGTGTCACCGCTCAGGCGACGACGAATTTCATCAAAGAGCTGAAAGCCGGGGATCTGATCCGTATTGAAGGCGCGGTCAGCCGGGTGGGCGGCAAAAGCGTGACTTTTCATCTGCGGATGCTGCATGCGGATACCGGCGAGCTGCATGCGACTTATGATATTGTCGATGTGTTTTTCGATCCGGCCAGCCGCGCGGCCACTCAGATGCCCGACGATATCCGGGCCGAGCTAGAGGCGGCTTTGGTCAGCGACTGAGGGCTTGCAAATTGCGGCGGTGAGGCAGACAACAGCCGCATGAGTTTCAAGATCGCCGCCGACCGTTTCGCCCGCAGCTATGCCGAAGATTTCGGCCGCACGCCTTTGCTGCAAAATTCTTATTTGTCAAAGGAATACGGGGCCGAGATTTATCTAAAGCGTGAGGATCTATCGCCGGTGCGCTCTTATAAGCTGCGCGGGGCTTATAATGCGATGCGCAAAGTTTTGGCGGAAAATCCCGGTCAGTCGAATTTCGTCTGTGCGAGCGCGGGCAATCATGCGCAGGGTGTGGCCTTTGCTTGTCAGCGGTTTGGGGTGCGCGGCACGGTTTTTATGCCGGTGACGACGCCGCAGCAAAAGGTGATGAAGACCCAGGCTTTCGGCGGCGAATTTGTAGATATCATCACCGAAGGCGATATTTTCGACCAGACTTTGGCCGCGGCTCAGGCCCATTGCGCCGAGATCGGGGCGCATTTTTTGGCGCCATTCGATGATCCGGATGTGATCGAGGGCCAGGCCAGTGTCGGGGTAGAGATCCTGGCCCAGCTGCCTGGCGCGCCGGATGTGATCATTTTGCCGGTGGGCGGCGGCGGTTTGGCCTCTGGCATCCGCAAATATTTCTCCGAAATCGGGGCACAAACGGAAATCTGGTTGGTGGAGCCGGACGGGGCGCCCAGCCTGGCCGCAGCGATGGATGCGGGCAAGCCGAGCTTCGTGGAGGGGATTTCCCGCTTTGTCGATGGCGCGGCCGTGGCGCAGATCGGTGACCAGACCTTTGAAATCCTGAAAGAAATGCCTCGCGACCATGTTTTTGCTGTGTCTGAGGACCGGCTTTGCGTCACGCTGATTGATATGCTGAATATCGAAGGCGTGGTGCTGGAACCGGCTGGGGCTTTGTCGGTGGATGCGCTGCGAGATTTGGCGCCGCAACTGGCGGGCAAAACGGTGGTCTGCGTCACTTCGGGCGGTAATTTCGATTTTGAACGCCTGCCGGAAGTGAAGGAAAAGGCGCAAAAATGGCTGGGGGTGAAGAAATACTATATTCTTCGCCTGCCGCAGCGTCCGGGCGCATTGAAGCAGTTTTTGGAAATGCTGGGGGACAAAGACGATATTGTCCGCTTCGAATATCTGAAGAAATCGGCGCGCAATTTCGGCTCTGTTCTCTTGGGGATCGAAACTGACGCGGCGGATAATTTCGCGATTTTGGAATCAAAATTGCGGGGCAGTGATTTCGATTTTCAGGATATCACCAAAGATCCGCTCTTGGCGGAGTTCCTGATCTAGCGCTAAATCACGCCCTCTGCCGTGGCTTTGGTCATGAAAGCGTCGCGCGTATCGCCAAAACAAGCGACAATTTTCGGTAAATCGATCTGATCTGCGGCACCATCGCGCGCCAAAGATTCGCCCGATTGGCACAGATTGGCAAGGTCCTGAAATCCCAGATTTAGCGCCGCGCCTTTAATGAAATGCATATTTTCTTCGCTACAGCTTTCCCCATTGGCCAAAGCGCCGATGGCTTCGCCCACTTCCTCTAGGAAAAGTTCCACAACCTCGCCAAAGGCATCTTCGCCCACTTCTTCGCGCAGCTCTTCGACGCGAGACCAATCTAACATAGCGCATCCTTATTCCGTTGCGCCAAGTCATGCCAAAGCGGCGTAAAGGTCCTGTTACCGACAGGCGGGATAGATAGAAATTTAGGTTTCACTATGAATTAAGCCCTCGGGGCGCATGGTCACTTTCGATGAGAGAGGATTCCTAGATGACGGCCGCGTCGCAGCCCATGTCCGACAATTCGGAAGCAGAGGGCGCCGACCAAGTGCGCCCTATTGTGTTGGTTGTCGATGATAGCCGGATGCAAAGGCGTATCTTGGGGGCGTCCCTTACCCAGATGGGGTATGATGTGGTCGAAGCGGCCTCTGGCGAAGAGGCTTTGGCCATGTGCCAAGAGCGCCATTTTGAATTGGTGCTCAGCGATTGGATGATGCCCGGTATGGATGGGCTGGAATTCTGCCAAGAATTTCGAAAACTTGACCGGGATGAATATGGCTATTTTATCCTGCTAACCTCCAAAAGCGAACGGTCTGAAATCGCCCGCGGGCTAGAGGTTGGGGCAGATGATTTCCTGACCAAACCGGTCAATGGCACGGAATTACGGGCGCGGATTACGGCCGGGGAACGTATTGTCGCGATGCAGCGGCAATTGACGGAAAAGAACCGACTGCTGAGTTCCGCTTTTGAGCGGATCCAATCGCTTTATGATGCAATTGATGCGGATCTGAGCGAGGCAAAGCGCCTGCAACAATCCCTGGTCCGCGAACGATTCCGCGATTTGGGTCCGGCGCATGTGTCGCTTTTGTTGCGCTCTGCCGGGCATGTGGGCGGGGATTTGGTTGGATTTTTCCCCACTGGGACATCGACTGTGGGGATATATTCGATTGATGTGTCGGGTCATGGGATTACCTCGGCTTTGCTGACGGCCCGATTGGCCGGCTATCTGTCCTCATCCTCGCGCGATCAAAATATCGCTTTGAACCAAACCGGGGCGGAAAGTTACGAACTTGTATCCACTGATAGGGTGGTGCAGCGGCTCAATGATCTAATGTTCGAAGATATTGAAACCGAACATTATTTTACCATTGCTCTCGGTCTGGTGGATTTGGACACAGGCAAGGTGCAGCTGACCCAAGCGGGCCATCCGCATCCCATGGTGCAGCGCCAAGATGGGTCAATCGAATTTGTCGGCGAAGGCGATTTGCCGGTCGGGCTGTTTGCCGGGGCGAGCTATGCGAGTTTTGAGATCCAGCTAAATCCCGGTGACCGGCTTTTGCTTTGCTCCGATGGGGTGACCGAATGTCCTTTGGGCGAGGAAACCGACCATATGTTGGAAGAATCCGGTTTGGATATGCTGATCCATAAAAATAGCGATCTGCGCGGACCACGTATGTTAGAGGCGATCGTTTGGGATCTGACCGAAATCTATGGCCAGGATGATTTGCCTGATGATGTGTCCGGCGTGTTGTTCGAATATTTCGGCCCGGACCGAACGCCCAGTGAAACCCCGCCTTACCCAGATTAAAGCCATGCCAGATTAGGCCCGTGTCTTAAGCTCGCATCAGATAGTCGATCAAAAAACTGCGATCACCGGAATTGCTAAGCGCCTCTATCGCCGTTTCCGCTGGCAGCCACAGCGCGGTATGGCCTGCTTCCGTCGGCGGGCCTTTGCGCAGGGTCGGGCGGGCCACATAAATATGGCACAGCTTTTCCGCCCAAAGCTTATATTCCGGCATATAGGTGAAGCGTTTATACGCCCCCAGCCGACGCGGTTGTGCCATATGCCAGCCGGTTTCTTCGTAAATCTCGCGATGCAGCGCGGGAATTGGCGCTTCGCCAGGATCGATCCCACCGCCGGGCAGCTGAATTTCACTATGGGGCGACGCCTGATGGGTCAGCAAAATTTGCCCATCGCGGATCAAAATCGCATAGGCTCCGGGCCGCCGCCGATAAGACTGGCCTGGCTTGACGGGTTCTCCAAAACGGCGCATAGGCTCTTCCCTTGCAGTTGCGGCGATGTATTGCCCCCCCTAATTGTAGCCGATATGGCCTGACCGAGGCGGAAAGGAAACCCCATGACACTTGGCTCACAAATTGCCTGGGATGACACGGTTCTCCCGTTTCAGCTGGATGTTTCGGATATTCGCGGTCGCGTCGCGCGGCTGGATGGGGTGTTGGATCAGATTTTGGCCCAGCATGACTATCCCGCGCCGATTGAGGCTTTGGTGGCGGAAATGGCCCTGCTGACGGCACTGATCGGGCAAACCATTAAGCTGCGGTGGAAATTATCGCTTCAGGTGCGCGGCAGTGGCCCGGCGCGGCTGATTGCGACAGATTATTATGGGCCGCAAGCCGAGGGGGAAACCGCCCGGATCCGTGCTTATGCCAGTTTCGACCAAGAGCAACTGACCGACGGGGATCCCTTTGAGCTGATCGGCCAGGGGTATTTTGCGATTTTGATCGACCAGGGCGAGGGCATGCGCCCTTATCAAGGGATTACACCCATCGCCGGTGGGTCATTGGCCAATTGTGCCGAGACTTATTTTGCTCAGTCCGAACAAATCCCGACCCGGTTCCAGCTGTCTTACGGGCAATCCACTTTGCCGGGGCAAGAGACGCGCTGGCGGGCGGGTGGCGTGATGTTGCAGCATATGCCCAAAGCTTCGCCTTTTGTGGCGCAAGAGGGCGGTTCCGGCGAGGAAGGCTTGTTACATGCGGGCGATATCTTGCAAGGTGATGAAGAGGAAAACTGGGGCCGCGCTAATCTGCTTTTGGACACGATCGAAGAGCTAGAGCTGATCGGACCCGGCGTGCAGCCGACCGAATTGCTGGTGCGTTTGTTCCATGAAGAAGAGCCCAGGGTTTATGACGCGCAGCCGGTGAGTTTCGGCTGCACCTGCGGCCCGGATCGGGTGCGCCAAAGCCTCTCTATCTATTCGGCCAAGGATATCGGCCGGATGACCACCGAAGACGGCATTGTCACGGCCGATTGTCAGTTTTGTGGCGCACATTACGAGTTCGACCCCAAGACCTTGGGCTTTGAGGCCGAAAAACCAGTCGAGCCAGAGGAAGGGTCCGAAAATGGCGCGACCGACGCCGAGCATTGAGGATATTGTCAAAGCCCTGGGGCATCGGGCCCAGGACTCGTCTGATTTTGATCTAAATCCCGGCATTCGCCCCCCTGCTGGGCGAAAGCTGCGGCCGGCGGCGGTGTTGCTGGCCATCCATCAGCGCCCCGATGGTCCGCATGTGATTTTGACGAAAAGATCGTCAAAGCTGCGTCATCATCCTGGCCAAATCGCTTTGCCCGGCGGCAAGCTTGATGAAAGCGACCCGGATCATAATTTCTGCGCTTTGCGGGAGGCCAATGAAGAGATTGGCCTGCGTCCCGATCAGGTGCGGATCCTGGGTCATTTGACCTGCCATGAAACGGTGACTGCTTTTGATGTCCGCCCGGTTGTGGGGGTGGTCGAGGGCGATTTTACTCCGGTGCCAGAGGCGGGCGAAGTGGCGGAAATTTTCGAAGCGCCGCTCAGTCATTTGCTGGATCTTAGCCGTTACCGCATCGAAGGCCGCCGCTGGCAGGGGATCAAGCGCCATTATTTCGTGGTGCCTTGGGGGCCATATTATATCTGGGGCGCCACGGCGCGGATATTGCGCGGGCTGGCGGAACGGATGCCTCAGGGGTGAGTTTGCGTCTGAGTGATCCTTGGCTTCAAAGCCCCGCCGCGCAAAAGGTTATGGCGGCCTTGACCGCGCGCGGGCATCAGGCGCTTTTCGTGGGCGGCTGCGTGCGCAATGCGCTTTTGGCGGCGCCGGTGTCGGATCTGGATATCTCGATCTCGGCCAGGCCCGAAGTGACCACTGAATTGGCCGAAGCCGCCGGGTTGAAAGCCGTGCCCACGGGTTTTGAACATGGCACGGTGACGGTGGTTGCGGATGGTCAGGGTTTTGAGGTCACCACTTTTCGCCGCGATGTGGAAACCGATGGCCGCCATGCCCAGGTGGTCTTTTCCGAGCGGGTGGAAGAGGACGCGGCCCGGCGCGATTTCACCATGAATGCGCTTTATGCGGATCGCACGGGTCAGGTGATCGATCCGCTGGGTGGTTTGCCCGATCTTCAAGCGCGGCGGCTGCGTTTCATCGGCGATGCGGGGCAACGAATTGCCGAGGATTACCTGCGTATACTGCGGTTTTTCCGTTTTCATGCTTGGTATGCGGATCCAGAGCTTGGGATTGATGCGGATGGGCTGGCGGCTTGTGCTGCCGGGGCCGAGGGGCTTGATTGCCTGGCCGCGGAGCGGGTCGGGCAAGAAATGCGCAAATTGCTTGCGGCGCCGGATCCAGCCCCGAGCCTTGCGGCAATGGATCATTCCGGGGTACTGGCGCGGATTTTGCCGGGCGCGGACTCTAAATCCGTGGCGCCCTTAGTGGCATTTGAGACGGATAATAATCAAAGCCCAGATCCGATCCGCCGCCTTGCTGCATTGGGGGGGGAGGATGCAGCCCAGCGGTTCCGCCTAAGCAAGATCGAGCAACGCCATCTCAGCCAGCTGCAAGACGCATTGCGGCAGGATAAAAGCCTAGGGGAAATGGCGCAGGATTTCGGGGCAGAGCGGGCCTGGGATCTGGCTTTGACCCGCGCGGCAATGATCGGCCAGCCGGTCGCGCCAGATACAGAAACTCGGATCGCCCGCGCGGCTTCAGCGAAATTTCCGGTCAAAGCCGCTGATCTGAAAGGCTATTCCGGCAAGGCCATTGGCACCCGTCTGCGCCAGCTGCGCAGCGCTTGGATTGCCTCGGATTTCACCTTAGACAAATCTGCGCTTTTGGCGTTACCCTCCTCCGACGGTTCGGGTTAATTCCCGCGCGCCCATTTCCCCAAATCGAGAATCGCCCTACATAGAGGTCATCCCAGAAGGGGCGTTTTCCATGTTTCGTTTTTTCGAAAATTTCGTCGATCCATATGTAGAATATGATCAGGTCGATGAACCGCCGCGTAAATTATGGCCCTATCTGCGGCAGCTGTCGCAGCCCTTTCACCGTATCTTTGGGGTTGCCGCGATTTTGGCGGTGCTGATCGCCGCGATAGAAGTTTGGCTGATCTATTATATGGGCCGGGTCGTGGATTTGCTGACTGGTCAAAGCCCGGCCGAGATCTGGCACGCCCATGGGGCCGAGCTGATCTTGGTGGCGGTGTTCATTCTGACCTTTCGGCCCTTGGTGCAAGCTTTGGGGGTTTTGGTCCTCAATAATACGGTTTTGCCGAATTTCGGCACCTTGTTTCGCTGGCGGGCGCATCGCCATGTGTTGCGCCAATCGGTGGGATGGTTCGAAAATGATTTCGCTGGCCGTATCGCGAACCGCATTATGCAAGCCCCGCCCGCCGCTGGGGAGGCGGTGTTTCAGATCTTTGACGCGCTGACCTTTGCCATTGCCTATCTGGTGGGGGCAGGGGTGTTGCTGGCGGGGGCCGATCCCCGGCTGCTATTGCCCTTAGCGCTTTGGTCGGTGCTTTATGGCTGGCTGGTGCAATGGACGGTCACCCGGATTGGGCCAGCGTCTAAGGCCAGTTCCGATGCGCGTTCGGCGGTGACGGGGCGTGTGGTGGACAGCTATACGAATATCCATTCGGTCAAGCTTTTCGCTCATCATGACCGCGAGCTGAGCTATGCCAAAGACGCCATCGAAGAGGCGCGGCGGACTTTCCACAAGGAAATGCGCATCTTCACCACCATGGATATTGCGCTGAACCTGCTGAATGGGCTGCTGATTGTGGCTGTGGTCGGCTGGGCTTTGGCGCTGTGGATGCAGGGCACGGCCTCGGTGGGGACTGTGGCGGCGGCGATTGCGCTGACCCTAAGGCTGAACGCGATGACCGGGTGGATCATGTGGGCCGTGTCGAATTTCTTCCAATCTTTGGGGGTGGTGGATGAGGGGCTGGAAACTATCGCCCAGCCCATTACCCTGACCGATGCGCCAGGGGCGCAGCCCTTGCAGCTGAGCCAAGGCAAGATCGAGCTGCAAGAGGTCAGCCACCATTACGGACGAGGCTCGGGCGGGCTGGACCGGATTTCCCTGACCTTGGCGCCTGGTGAAAAGATTGGCCTAGTGGGGCGATCCGGGGCGGGCAAATCCACTTTGGTCAAGCTGCTCTTACGGTTCTACGACGCGGAAACCGGGCGGGTGGCGATTGACGGCCAAGATATTTCGCAAGTGACCCAGGACAGCCTGCGCCAATGTATCGGCATGGTTCAGCAAGATAGCTCGCTTTTGCATCGCTCGGTGCGGGACAATATCCTTTATGGCCGCCCAGAGGCCAGCGAGGCCGAGATGCTAGACGCCGCGCGCCGGGCCGAAGCGCATGAGTTCATCCTGGATCTCATCGATCCCCAGGGGCGGCAGGGATATGACGCGCATGTGGGCGAACGCGGGGTGAAACTGTCTGGTGGGCAGCGGCAGCGCGTGGCTTTGGCCAGGGTGATCTTGAAAGATGCCCCGATCCTCGTGCTGGACGAAGCGACCTCGGCGCTGGATAGCGAGGTCGAGGCGGTGATCCAACAGACGCTTTATGGCATGATGCAGGGCAAAACCGTGATCGCCATTGCGCATCGCTTATCCACCATCGCGCAAATGGACCGGATTATCGTGCTCGATCAGGGTCGGATCGTCGAGGACGGACCCCATGCAGAGCTTTTGGCTCAGGGCGGGCTATATGCCAGTTTCTGGCAAAGACAATCGGGCGGGTTTTTGGGCACAGATGAAACTTCGCCCACCGCCCCGGAGACGACAGAATGAATTTTGACGCTTTGGCGCAGCGGGTCGGACTGACCCGGCTGGCAGATTTACGTGACCCCTATGAAACCGCCCAAGATGCGCCGCCGAACCAGCTGCTGCCCTTCATGGCTTGGTGCCTGCGCGGGACTTATGGGCTTTTGCTCGGGGCGGGGCTGATCGCGGTCTTTTCCGGCGCGCTTGAAGTGTCCATTTCGCTGCTGCTGGGATTGGTGCTTGATACTGCTTTGGATCACGGACCCGAGGGTCTATTTTCCAGCCATTTGCCGCTTTTTGGCGGGTTGGTTCTGCTTATGCTGGTGATCCGGCCGCTCGCTTTTGGCGCCACAGCGGCCTATCAGAATGTGGTGATCGGCCCGAATGTGAATGTGCTGGCCCTGTCGCGGATGCATCGCTGGACCATGGGGCAGGCGGTGACCTTTTTCGACAATGATTTCGCCGGGCGGATCAGTCAGAAACAGATGCAGACCAGCCGCGCCATTATGGATGTGACCATGGAAGGGCTGAATACGGTGGTCTTTGCCCTGGCGTCGCTGTTGGCTGCGGTGGGGATGCTGCTCTCCATCGATTGGCGGGTTGGGGTGATCTTGCTGCTCTGGTTGATCGGCTATCTCGCCTTTATCCGCTGGTTCATGCCACGGGTCCGGCTGCGGGCCGGGGAACGGGCCGGGGCGCGGGCCGCTGTGTCGGGTCAGGTCGTGGATACGATCACCAATATGCGCACCGCAAAGCTTTTCGCCAATGTCGGGCTAGAGGACCGCTTAGCCGTCGGCAGTATGGAGGACTACCGCGCCTCAGGCCTGCGTTATGGCTATGTGGCGGTGTTTTTCCGCTTTTTCCTGATGGCGATTGCCGGGCTTTTGCCGGTGATGTTGATCGGCGCGACTTTGGTCATGTGGCAGCGCGGCACTGCCAGCCCCGGCGATATTGTGGCGGCGGGGACTGTGTCTATTCGGATCGCACAGATGACCGGCTGGGTCAGTTTCGCGCTGATGCAGATCTATTCCAATCTGGGCGAGATCGAGGACGGTATGCACACCCTCACCCCGCCGCATAAGCTGGTGGATGCGCCGGATGCTGTGGCGGTGGACCCGGCGGCCTCGCGGATCTTTTTTGACGATGTGACCTTCACTTATGGTCGCGAAAAAGGCGGGATCCGGGATCTGGCCTTGGATATTGCCGAAGGGGAAAAAGTCGGGATTGTCGGCGCGTCCGGGGCGGGGAAATCCACCCTCGTTTCGCTTTTGCTGCGACTTTATGATGTGGAGGCCGGGCGGGTTCTGCTGGGCCAGCAAGATGTGCGGCAGTTGACCCAAGACAGTCTGCGCCGCCAGATCGCGATGGTGACCCAAGACACGGCCATGTTTAACCGTACCGCGATGGAAAATATCCGCTATGGCCGCCCGGATGCCACGGATGCCGAGGTGATTGCCGCAGCAGAGCGGGCCGAGGCGCATGAGTTCATCCTAGGGCTAAAAGACCACCGGGGCCGTGAAGGCTATGACGCTTTCCTGGGCGAGCGCGGAGTGAAGCTATCCGGCGGTCAGCGCCAACGCATCGCCCTGGCCCGCGCCATTTTGAAAGACGCGCCGGTTTTGGTGTTGGATGAGGCGACCTCGGCTTTGGATAGTGAGGTTGAGGCCGCGATCCAAACCGCTCTGACCCGTGTGATGGAAGGCAAAACCGTTCTGGCCATTGCGCATCGGCTGTCCACGATTGCTCAGATGGATCGGATCATTGTTTTGGAAGCAGGCCGATTGGTAGAGCAAGGCACTCACGCGGATCTGCTGGCCAAAGGCGGGGTCTATGCCCGCTATTGGCACCGGCAATCAGGCGGTTTTGCCGATGCGGCGGAGTGAGGCTGTTACAGTCACGCCACTGGTGGGCGAGGCATAGGACTGCCCGCTCGATTAGCCGCCACCGCCGCCACGGCCAGCCCCGAAGACAGCACAAAATAGCCCGCGATCCAGACCAGCTGATCTAGGAAATTCACCCCCGCATCGATCAGCGCCCCGGTGATGATCGGCCCTAATGCGGTGCCAAAAACCAGCACGCTTGAAAAAAGCGCTTTGATCGCGCCGATATGCCGGGTGCCATAGGTTTCCGCTAGATAGGCGGCGGGGAGCGTCATGAAACAGCCAATCCCCAGCCCCGCCAGCATATAGCTCAGCACCGCCCAAGGCAGATCCGCCCAAGCAAAACTGAGAAAGGCCAGCACCACCGGCAGCTGAAAGACTGTGATCATGCGCGTGGCGCTAAACCGATCGATCAACCCGCCGGATAGCAGCATAGTGGTGATGCTGACCGCCGTATAAACCGGCAGCAAGCTGGTGAATTGCAGATGGGTCCAGCCTTTGAGATCCGCGTAATGCACCTGGTGGAACATGACCGCTGTCATAAAGCTGGGAATGCCGATCATCGCCGGCAGGATTAGCCAAAAGCCGCGATGGCGCAGCACTTGGGCGCGGGTCCAATGGCGGTTCTCTAGGCCAGGGGCGCTGTCATCATCAGCTGTGCCGCCTGGAACGCGTTCGGTGCGCAGCAAATGGCGCACTAGCGGGATGAGGCAGAGCAAGTAAACCGCCGCGATGACCCATAGGCTGCGCCATGGCAGCACGCCCATCAGAGCCACGAAAAGCATAGGAAGCAGCGCTTCTCCGGTGGCAAAACCGGTGCCGATCAGCGAAATCGCCCGGCCTCGGGTGGCCACAAACCAGCGCGCCATAGATGACATTGCCATTTGCGCCATCATGCCTTGACCCGACAGACGCAGAGCGAAAATGACGAAAGGCAGAGCCCAAGCGCCGGGCAGGGCGGCCATGGCCAGGCAGGCGCAGGCAAAGCCAAGCAAAACCCATGTGCCTAGCTCGCGCACGCGGAATCGGTCGGTCAAAGCCCCTAGCCAAATCAAGGACATGGCCGAGGCAATCGTGCCCAGCCCATAAAACAAACCCCAACTGCCATGGCTAAGCCCGTAAGTTTCGCGGATCTCGCCCGAGAAAATGGCAATGAAATAGGTCTGGCCGAAGCTAGAGGAAAACGTCAGCATCCAGCCCGCGCCGAGCCATGGGGCATTCTCGCGCAGAAAGGCGATGGTCGAATTGGGTCGCATGGGGCTTGGTCCTAGCTGCGCCGAAAATACGGCGCCTTACCCCTTCTATAAGCCGTGATATGCTAGCCTGGCTAGTGCTTCCTTGACGCGTGGGTCACAGGACATAGCGGCTTAGATCCGCCGATTTCGCCAGCTCGCCGAGATTGCGCTCTACATAGGCTGCGTCAATCGACACGGAGCTGCCGCTTTGATCCGGCGCGACAAAGCTTAGCTCTTCGAACACCCGCTCCAGCACTGTATAAAGTCGCCGGGCGCCGATATTTTCCACGCTTTGGTTCACTTCGGCGGCGATCCGGGCCAGGGCGGCGATGCCGTCTTCGGTGAATTCCACCGTGACGCCTTCGGTCTCCATAAGCGCGGTATATTGCCGGGTTAGCGCATTGTCGGTTTCGGTCAGAATGCGGATGAAATCCTCTTCGGTGAGCGGCTGAAGCTCTACCCGGATCGGCAAACGCCCCTGCAATTCCGGTAAAAGATCCGAGGGTTTCGCAATATGGAACGCGCCCGAGGCGATGAAAAGCACGTGATCGGTTTTCACTGGCCCATGTTTGGTGGATACGGTCGTGCCTTCGATCAAGGGCAGCAAATCGCGCTGCACGCCTTCGCGGCTCACATCGCCGCCACGCGCGTCAGACCGGGCACAAACTTTGTCGATTTCGTCAATAAAGACGATGCCATTTTGCTCTACCGCGGCAAGTGCCGTGCGTTTCACGGTTTCTTCGTCCAGCAGCTTATCGGCCTCTTCCGCGATCAGCACGTCATAGCTTTCGGCGACGGTCATTTTGCGCCGCACTTGCCGCCCGCCCATTGCTTTGCCGAAAATATCCCCCAGATTCACCGCGCCCATACCGGGCTGACCGGGGATATCCATCATCTGAAACGGGTTGGAGCTATCGGCGACGTCCAGCTCGATTTCATGGCCATCCAACTCGCCAGCATGAAGCTTTTCGCGGAATCTTTCCCGCGTACCTGGCCGCGCATCTGTGCCTGCAATGGCTGTGATCACACGATCTTCGGCGGCGGATTGAGCGCGGGCTTTCACATCTTCGCGCATCTGCTCGCGGGTCATGGCAATCGAGGCATCCACCAAATCACGCATGATCTGTTCCACATCGCGGCCCACATAGCCCACTTCGGTGAATTTCGTCGCCTCAACCTTGATAAAAGGCGCTTTCGCCAGTTTCGCCAAGCGGCGGCTGATTTCGGTTTTACCGACGCCGGTGGGGCCAATCATCAGGATGTTTTTCGGATAGACCTCGTCGCGCAGCTCTGGATCCAGCTGAAACCGCCGCCAACGATTGCGCAGCGCAACGGCCACAGCACGTTTGGCATCGGCTTGGCCGATAATGAAGCGGTCCAACTCAGATACGATTTCGCGCGGGGTCAGATTGGTCATGGGGGCTCCGGTCAGAGGGTTGCGAATGCTATGTGGAGATTTGCGGCACAGATGTCAAAGTATTGCCCCAAAGCGACAGGCAGCGAATAAGTGGGTCAGTGATTTCTCGAAACGTTACAGGCTTTACAGCTGCCATCAATTTGCCGTATTAACTCTTCTGAATTTTAGATGAATTTGGAATTTTCTATGGATGATATCTTTAGTATTCGTATTATACCGCCCAAGGCCGATGATTTTAACGTGGCTGAGGAAAAGCTTGCGGATTTGACCGATAAAGAACGCGATGTGATCGAATTGGCGGTCAAGAAAATCCCCAAAAAGGAAATCGCCCGGCGGTTAGGGGGGATTAGCCCGCATACGGTTTCATCCCATTTAAGACGGGCTTATGTGAAGCTTGGCATTCACAGCCGCGCGGAGTTGCGCAGGTTAATGGAAAGTTTGAAGGATTAAAGCGAAATCCCAAGGACGAGGGCCTAGAGGCTCTCGACCGTGAGCGATCCATTGGTAAAGACGCAAATATCGGCTGCAATCGCCATGGCACGGCGCGCGATATCTTCGGCACCCATGTCTGTATCCATCAACGCGCGCGCAGCGGCTAAGGCATAATTGCCGCCAGACCCGATTGCGGCGACGTTATGTTCGGGCTCTAACACATCGCCCGCGCCTGTGATCACAAAAAGCTGGGCGCCGTCGCTGACGATTAGCATCGCCTCTAGCTTTTGCAGATATTTATCGGTGCGCCAGTCTTTCGCCAGCTCTACCGCGGCCCGCGCCAATTGGCCTGGCGTGGCTTCGAGCTTGGCTTCTAGGCGTTCCAGCAGGGTAAAGGCATCTGCGGTGGATCCGGCAAAACCGGCGATCACATCGGCCCCACCAGAGGTCAAGCGGCGCACTTTGCGGGCCGTGCCTTTAATCACCGTATTGCCCAGGCTCACCTGGCCATCACCCGCGATAACAACTTTGCCGCCCTTTCGAACGCCAATGATCGTTGTGCCATGCCAGCCGGGGAAGTCTTCGCTCATATAAGATGTGACCGGGCGTCTGGACACCCGGCCCCTTTTTCTATGGGATTTTAGCGTATGGAGAGAAGTCGCAGGCTCGCGGCTTCTCGTTTTGGTGAAACGCTTTAGATCGCGCTTTCGATCCAGCCCTGCAGCGCGGCTTTCGGAGCAGCGCCGGTTTTGTTGGACACGACTTCGCCATCCTTAAACAGGAACAAAGCCGGGATCCCGCGCACGCCCAAAGCAGCCGGCGAGTTCGGGTTTTCGTCCACATTGATTTTGACGATTTTGATTTTGCCGTCCATTTCGTCGCTCAGCTCTTCCAGAGCCGGGCCAATCTGGCGACAAGGGCCGCACCATTCGGCCCAAAAATCGACAACAACAGGAATATCAGCCTGTTTTACTTCGGTGTCGAAGGTTTCATCGGTGACTGCGACTGTGGCCATCGGGGCCTCCTTGTCTGAACATCAGATGCGAAATCTAGGGATCCGGTGGGGCGGCGTCAAGATCTGGGGGTGGTCTTGGCCAAAGCCTCAGTCACAAGCGCGTGCGGCAAAACCATCAGCTTGGCAGTTTTGGTCCAAAGAATGGCAGTTTCGATATGGTGGCGCGGATAGATCAGGCCAAGCGCATGGGCATAGGCCCCCATTTGCCGCAGCACCCCTTCTGGGGTTTGCTCTGGATTGTGGGGCACGACCGCATTGGATTTGAAATCCACGGCTAAAACAGCGTCCTGGGTCACCAGCAGGCGGTCGATCGTGCCATGCAGCGGCGTGCCATCGGGCAGTTCGGCACAGAAATCCACCTCGGTCAGGGCGGTGGGGTCAAAGAGATCTTGCAAAGCCGGATTGGTCAGCACGGCGGTGGCTTCGGCCAGGATCAGCGGCGCTTCGTCGGGGAGCGCGACGGCTTCGCCCTCACTCATCAAGGCTTCGGCGGCGCGGGGCCAAGCGGCTTCGGGCAGGTTTGGCAGATGTTCCAGCAGACGGTGCAGCAAAGTCCCGCGCCGCGTGGCCGTGTCGCTATCAAGCCCGGCCTCACCGCCAAGCGCCTTTGCCCCGCCCAGATCCGAGGGTGACAAGGGTTTCTGCGGCAGATCGAGATCTCGCGCCGCCGTCAAGGCCCAGCCCGGCAGATGCGGCGCATCCTCGCTGGTGGTGGAGCTTGCCGGGTCCGCCGGATCTGGCCAATCGCCCCGCGCCAGTCGCAGCCCCGGCCCGGTGGGGGTATCAAGCCGGGCCGCGCCTCGGCTGCGCAGGCCGGTTTCGATTTTGCTATACCAGGTCTCTTTCTTACCCAGATCGCCCGCATTCGCCGCCATCAGCCAAATCTCGGCCCGGGTCATCGCCACATAGAGCAGCCGGTCCCGCTCGGCGGCTTGGGCGCTGATCCACGCATCGCGCACCGGGTCAAGCTGCGGCGGGGTGCTATCGGCACCATCGGGCAGCCAAACCGGCCAGCCTGCTTGGGATTTATGCACCATAGCCCGCAGCCGCTCTTGCACCGGGCCGCAATCGGGCAAGATCACCACTGGCGCCTCTAACCCTTTGGATCCATGCACAGTCATGATGCGAATATTGCCGCCCGCGCCTTCCACCTGGCGTTTGATTTCCACCTCTTCGGCGGCAAACCATTCCAGAAAACCGGATAGGCTGGGCACTTCGGCCTGCTCATAGCTCAGCGCCAATTGCAGCAGAGCATCCACCCCTTCTTCGCAATCCGGACCCAGCCGCGCCAACAGCTTTTCGCGCCCGCCATGGCGGATCAACAGCCGCTGCATCAGCTCATAGGGGCGCAGATAATCGGCCTGGCTGCGCAGGTCATCAAGCACGGCGCGGGTTTCCGGGTGGGCTTCGCTTTGGCGCAGGAATTCCCAGAGGAAAGCCCCCTGCGGACGCGGATGCGCCAAGCGGAACAGATCATCCTCGGACCAGCCAAAGAAGGGAGAGCGCAGCAGCGTGGCCAGCGATAGATCATCCTCGGGCAAAGCGAGGAATTTCAGCAAAGCAATCAGATCCAACACCGCTAGTTCTTCATGCAGCTTGATCCGATCCGCCCCGGCCAAGGGCAAATCAGCGGCTTTGCAGGCGCGGATCAGTTCGTTGAACAACACGCCACGGCTGCGCACCAGGATCAGCACATCGCCAGGATGCATCAGCCTTGCCCCACCTTTGCCGTCAGGAAGCTGGGTGCCAGCCGCCAGCAAATCGCGCAAATGCCCGGCGATGGCATCGGCCAAACGCGCAGGCGGCGCGGCGGGCGAAATCTTATCCACCGGCTCATACCAGATCCGGTCATCTTTGCTGTCGAGCTTTTCCACTACGGGCCAAAGATCGACCCGCCCCGGCATTTGGTCCTTAAAGGCGATGTGGTGCGGGTGATCACCCAAGCCCGAGACGCCGGGAAAGCTGGCATCCACCGCCTCCAAGATCGCCGGAGCCGAGCGGAAGGAATGGGCCAGCTCTTCGGTCTGCAGCGGCGTGTCCGATCCTTCTAACGCGGCGGCGAAATGGGTTTGCAGCCGGTCAAACCCGGCAGGATCGGCACCTTGGAAACTATAGATCGACTGTTTCTTATCGCCGACCACGAAAATCGTGCGCTGGACCTCGCCGCGCGCACCTTCGCCACTGGCAAATTCCGCCGCCAAAGCCCGGATCACATCCCATTGCGCAGGGCTGGTATCTTGGGCCTCATCCACCAGGATATGGTCGATCCCGCCATCCAGCTTATAAAGCACCCATTGCGCCACGCTGGGATCGGTCAGCAAAGCCCGAGCGCGCAAGATCAGATCTTCGAAATCCAGATAGCCGCGCCTTTGCTTTTCCGTTTCCAGCCAGGGCAAAAGCCGCGCGGCAAAGCGATGAAGCGCAAGGCTGCGCTCGATTGCGGCAAGGGCCAAACGCCGGGGCCGAGTATCGGCGACCCGCTGCATCAGCGCATTCAGCTGGTCGATCAGATCCGGGCCCATGGCTTCGCGGGTTGCCTTGGTGGGGAATTTGCCGATTTTGGCTGAAAAGGGCTCTTTCGTGCCTTTGCCGGTCAAAAACACGTCTTCGAGCCGCAAAAGCGCGTCTAAACTTGCGCCTGCCATTGCCAGCCCCGCCAGCTTTTGCCCGGCGGTTACATCATTCGGGCTGCCATTTTCCAGATGGGCGACGAGTTGGGCCAAAAGCTCTGCCTCGCCGCCTAGGAATACTTCAGTCAGCAGATCCTCAAGCCGAAAACCCGGCAAGAGCCCCAAATGGCGATAAACCGTCTCTTCATCGGGTAACTCGCCGAAAAGCGGTCTGTTTTGTAGGATTTCTTCGCAAATTTCGCTGACTTTGCCGTCATTGGCAAATCGCGCCACCGCATCCAGCGGGCTGGGATCGTCACTGCTGGCCAAAGCGTCCAACGCTTGGGCGATGAGCTCATCAAGGCCGCGATCATCGATTTCGGTAAAGGTCGGGCTGACCCCTGCCTCTAGCGGGAAACGCCGCAAAAGCGCGCCGCAAAAGGCATGGATCGTCTGGATTTTCAGCCCGCCGGGAGTTTCAATCGCGCGGGCGAAAAGCCGCCGGGCAGCGGCCAGATCCTCGGCACTAAAGGGCCCGGCCGTGCCCAATTCGGTCAGCTCTTCGCGCAGCTTGTCATCGGGGCACATGGCCCATGCGCCCAACCGTTTGAACAGCCGGTTCTGCATCTCGCTGGCCGCGGCTTTGGTATAGGTCAAGCAAAGCACATTTTGCGGCGCTACCCCGGCCAAAAGCAGCCGCGCCACCCGGTCTGTCAGAACCCGCGTTTTGCCGGATCCCGCATTGGCCGCCAGCCAGGTTGACGCCATGGGAGAGGCGGCGCGGATCTGCCGCCGGGTCGCTTCATTCATGCGTCTTGCTCCCCAACCGGCGTGACCTCGGCGGGCTGGGACAGATCCCATTCGCCTGCGCGCGACAACTGGTCATAATCATTGAACTCGCCCTTATTGCGCCGAGCGATCTGCGCGGTGAAGCCCGTCGCCGGATCCAAATAGCGGGTCAATAGCGCGATCAGCTGGGCGCGGAATTCTGGCATGCTCGGGCTGTCTAACTCGCCCGCGACTGTTTTGGGCAGTCGCCCCAGCCCCAGATAGGCGGCATGGGCCACAGGCGCTGCGGGCAAATCGCCAAAGCCGCCCTCTTCGGCCATCATCGCCATAAGGCGCAGCTGTTTGGCAAAGAATTTCTGCTCATTCTTGCCGGGGGGCGAGCCGGATTTGTAATCATAGATCACATATTCGCCGGTGCTGGTCACATCCACCCGGTCCACCTTGCCCGAGATTTCGACCCCAAGCCCGCCAATTTCCAGCCGCCCGGAGCGTTCCTGAGCAATCGGCGTGCCCAGGATTTGCCGTTGCGCTTCGTCTTGCAAAAACCGAGCAGAGGCCAGGCGCAGATGCGCCAACCACAGGCGCTGAGCGGCGGGCCAGGGCAGGTTCTGCGCCAGGATCTGTGCCGCGATATCCAAAAGCGCCTCTTGCTGCGCGTTTTCCGGCAGATCCGGGTAAAGCGGTAAAAACGTCTCTAGCACTTCATGGAAGAGCGTGCCACGCAGCCGGGCTTCGGGGCGTTGGCGCAACCCGTCTAAAGGATGCAGTTTCAGGATCTTACGGGCATAAATCTGATACGGATCGCGGATCAGCGTTTCGATTTCCGTAGCGCGGTAATTGCGCGGGCGGGCCTGGGCGGGCGGTGCCGGGGCCGGGCGCGGCGAGGGCGGCAGACGATGCGCGGGGCGGTCTTGCTGCGCGGCCAGATCAGTCCAGACAGTGCCACGGGCTTGCATCGCCGCGAGGGCCGCATCGCCATGTTGATCCGGCAGGCCACCCAGCAGATTGAGCAACCGGTTTAGCCAGCGCGAGGGCACGGTCTCCGCTTCGGCATCGCGGGCGGCGCGGGATAGGATGACTTCGCCACTGCAGACCGCCTGTTGATAATCATGCGCCGACAGGCCAACCCGCCGTTCTGGCGACAAAAGCCCCGCCTCTCGCCGCATCTGACGGTTGAGCCAAGGATCTGGATTGGGCTGTTCCGGCCAGATGCCTTCATTTAGCCCGCCCAAAATCACCAAATCCGCCCCATGCACCCGCGCTTCGAGCGTACCCCAGATCATCACATCGGGCCGCGAGGCCAGCGGATCCCGCACCTCACCCGATAAAAGCCCGCGCAAGATCATCCGAAAATCGAAAGCACTTTGCAGATCGGGGTGGTTTTCGGCGGCGGCGCTCAGGGCCGTTAGCTGTTTATGGGCCTCGCTCCCATCCTTGCCATCCCAAAGCTTCAGCTCGCCCTGCGGGTCACTTCCCATCGCAAGGGCCTCGGCCGTGCTGGTCAGGGTCGCGGTCAATTCGGCCAAGCTGCCGCTTTCCGCTGCGCGCAGCTGGTCAAGGATTTGGCAAATCCAACGGATCCAAGCCGTGGCCGCCGCATCATCGCCAAGGGCGCGGGTCAGATCGGCTTGACCCGGGAAGGCCACAGCTTTGCGGCGCAGATGCAGCTCAAGATCGCGGGTCAGGCGCAGGTGATCGCCGCGCCCCGCCCCTTGGTGGCAAGCCGGATGTTTGAGCAAAACCAGCAGCGCTTCGGAACTGGTCTGCGCGCCCATCAATTCGGCCACATGGCGCAAAAGCCGCCCCACCGCAGTTTGCGCCAGAGGTTCGCCCGCGCTGTCATCGGCGGTGATGCGCCAACGGTCCAGCGCGGCAGCGACCCGTCGGGTCAGCATCCGGTCCGGGGAAATCAGCGCGACGCTTTTGCCCCGCTCCACCGCATCGCGCATGGCCAGAGCAATAGCCAAGGCTTCGCGCGGGGCGTCCGGGGCAGAGATCAGGGACAAGCCGTCGCTCGCCTGCCGCAAATCCCCAAGCGCCGGGCCATCCAGCAACCATCGATCCGTCACAGGCGCAGGGCAAAGCGACAGGGATATCAGCCGGTTACGCGCCGGGTTCGGGGCCAGATCATCGGTCCAAGGTTGGACATCTTGCGGGCCTATCCCCAGATCCTGCAACAGCGCGGCAAAGCGGTATTGCGGATGATCTTCGATCGCATCGGGATGGGTCAGGCGGCGCCACTGGGTGTCATCCATGTCGAAATCATATCCCGGCAGGATAATCGCCCCTTGGGGCAGGCGCGCCACGGCTTGCATCAGTAAGGCAGTCGTGCCGCGCGACCCAGTAGAGCCCGCGATGATCACTGGCCGCTCTTCGGGAAAGCTGGCCCAATATTGCGCTAAGGCTTGGATTTTGCGGCGTTGCAAGGCCTCGGGGTCCAACGCTTCGCCGCCCTCCATCCCAGCGATGATGCGCAGAAATTGCAAGCTGCGCTGCCAATGACCCGAGGCATCCGCCACATTCAGCCCAAGGATCTTGTCCAATGCCACGCCTTCGCCCTGAGCCTCATCCAACAATGCGGCCAGACTTCCCGCCAGGTCAAAAGCGGCGGCAGGCGGGGCCAGATCCGGCGCGGCTTCGATCAAGCGCGAAATCAGCGTTGTCAGA
The DNA here is from genome assembly GCA_049603835.1 of Mangrovicoccus sp. Classification (GTDB taxonomy): domain Bacteria; phylum Pseudomonadota; class Alphaproteobacteria; order Rhodobacterales; family Rhodobacteraceae; genus Mangrovicoccus. Next base: position 188,355 of record JBMYSZ010000003.1, on the reverse strand, counting down.
TCCAGTTGCCGGGTCAGTTTATCCCGCGCTGGTGGCAGGGCCTGATCCCAAGGCGGCGCGACCACAGACAGCAATTTGAGCCGAGGCAAAAGCCGCGGAGGCCCGGCCTCAAACAGGGTTTGGCAGCGGCGATGCATGCGGCGGGTGTTAAGATAGACCGTGGCATGCGCCAGCATTTCGGGCCGGGCAGCATCGCTGCGGGCGTTTAACCCAGCAACCAGAGCGGCGGGAAAATCAACGCCCGGAGGCACGCCGAAAACCCGCGGGGCCTGAATATCGGCCTTGGGATCAGCGGCAAAGATCATCAGCGCTTAGCATCTCTTCTGCGATTTTGATGCCGCCGGGATGGCCCACATCGCACCATTGACCGGGGAAGCTTAGCCCGTAAAGCCGGTCTGCCTCTGCCGCTTGGCTCCATATCTTATTGAGCGAAAACACCTTTTCCGGCCATTGCGCGACCGGCGCGGTTTTGACGATTTGCAGCCCCGTATAGGTCAGCCCCGGCCCACGTCGCAGCCGCCCATCGCCGCTTAGCAGGAAATCGCCCTTGCCCTTATGCCCAAAGGCCTGCTCTGGCGGCACGCAGAGCAAAAGCGCATCCATTTTCACTGGATCCCAAGCCCGCGCCAGCAGCTCTAACCCATTGGGACCGCGCCAAACTGCATCCGTGTTCAGCGTGAAAACCGCCCTAGCCTGTCCGAAATACGGCAAGGCATTTTGCAGCCCGCCGCCGGTGTCCAAGATCTCGGGGCTTTCCTCGATCACCGTCACATGGCGTCCGGCCAAATGATCGGCGATTTGCGCCGCCAGGTAATGGCTGTTGACCACGCGGGTTAGGCCGGGCAAGCCGTCAGTCAAGGCAAGCGCATGATCCAACAAGGCCCGCCCCGCCACCTCGATCAGTGGTTTGGGTCGGCTATCGGTCAGCGGCGCCATACGCGTGCCAAACCCCGCCGCAAAGAGCATCACGCCAGTGGGATCGTCGCGCATTTTGCTTTCAACTCCGCAAGAAGGGCAGGGCTAGGGCTGGGCAGATTATCCAAGATGGCGGCGCGAAGCTCGGCCAAATTTGGATGCGCTAAATCACTTTGCAAATGAGCCCAAACCCTTGGGATTAAGTCCACATAATGGGCTTTGCCATAAGCCAAGGACAGCCGGGCAAAGACGCCCAAAATGCGCAAATTCCGCTGCGCACCCATCACCGCATAGGCATGGGCGAAGTCAGTCGGATCCTGCTTGGTGCCCGCCACATAGCGCGCGATCAGATCCGGCACCAGCTCGGGCGACACATCCCGGCGCGCATCTTCGAGCAGCGACACCAGATCATAGGCCGGATGGGCCAAAGCCGCATCTTGGTAATCCAGCAGTCCAACCCGCGCCGGACCCTGTCTTTGCGGCAGCCAAAGCAGGTTTTCCGCGTGGTAATCCCGCTGCGCCATGGCCAGATCTGTCTGCGGCAGCTGGGCGAGCGTCTGATCCATGAGCGCTTGAAGCTCTGCGGTGAATGGGTGGTCGCTGTCGCCTTGGCCCGCATACCAAATTGCGGCAAGGGCCGAGGCCTCGGCCATCCGCGCGCCTGTGTAATCGGGCAGGCCTTCGGGAATGGGACGCTGATGCAAATGCAGCAAAACATCGATCGCAGCCTCGTAAAGCGGGCGCTCTAGACTTGCGTCATTTTCGATGACGCGGGCATAAATGGCGTCGCCCAAATCCTCGATCAATAGCGCGCCGATTTCCGTATCCTGAGCCAAGATGCGCGGCGCCGAGAGGCCAGCTTGGGTCAAAATCTCGGTCACTTTGAGGAAGGGACGCACATCTTCGCCGCGATTGGGCGGGGCATCCATCAAGACCGCGCGCCCCAGTTTTGGGTGATGCAAACGGGAATAGCGCCGGTTTGAGGCATCGCCAGCCAAAGAGGCAATCTCTGCCGCGCCCCAACCGCTGGCCGCGATAAACTGCTGTAATTCCGTATCGCGAGGGGTGTTAAGCATCTGGCATCTCGTTGTTAAAGCCTGTGATCACAGGCACGAGCCGGTCGGTCCAGCTTGGATCGGACCAGCTTAGTCTTAGGGTTCGGCTGTCGTCCTTGGCGGCGATGAATTCCAGGGTCAAGGCCTCGGATGGCAAATCAGGGCCAAGCCGGTCTGGCCATTCGATCAGGCAAATCGCGCTGTCAAAAGCGGCTTCTAAGCCGAGTTCGAACACCTCGTCGGGATCGGAAAGCCGATAGAGATCCGCATGCCAAATCGCGCCGCGTGCTGTGTCGTAGCTTTGCACCAGGGTGAAGCTGGGCGAAGGGATGTCTTCGGTCGCACCCGCCGGGCCCAGGCTTGCGCGGATCAAAGCGCGGGCAAATGTGGTTTTCCCGGCGCCGATATCTCCGATCAGCGCCAGACAATCGCCAGGCCGCAGAAATTGGGCGCATAAGTCAGCAAAGCCGACTGTGTCGGCCTCATTGGGCAATTGCAGGATATGGGTCAGGTCAGAACCGGTCATGGCCGGACTATGACGCCTTGGCTAGGGCATCACAAGCAATGGGTGTCGCGGCGAGAAATGCCGCCCAACTGCTTCAGGATTTTGTGCAAGGATTGGGTTTGGTGCGAAGCCGGTTACGATAAGGATTTGGTGTCGCGGCTTGATTTTGCTTTTGCTTTACTGAGTTTGCGAAACCCAATGAAAGTATTGGCCCGCGGCATTGCCCGCACCCGCATTTCCAACTGATCGCCATTTGCCAGGGTTAGGGTTTTCTCAATCGGGGCACGACCGCCACCGCCCAAGGCGAATGCATAAACATCGGCCCAGATTTCATCTTGGCCACAGATTTCCGTCCATTTTTGCACCACATCCGTGATGCTCATTTGCCCAAGATAGGATTTCGGGTCGAGATCCCACATTTGGGTAAAGGCGTCATTGGACATGGTCAGCGACCCATCCGCGCCGAACACCGCAATGGATCGATCGAGATTGTCCAAAACAGCCTGGCCAAGCGCCAATTCCGAGCGATAGCTGCGGGTCAAAGAGACCTCGTTTGAGATATCTTCGAACAAAAAGGCGATGGCGCCATCGGGATGCGGCCGCCCGGAGACCCGATAGGTCTGCCCGGTGGGCAGCGACCAGATCTCTTCGTAAGTGCCTTCATTTGCGGCCGCCTCAAGCTGAGCGATATGCAAACGCCAGCTTTTGAAATCTTTCGGTTCCGGCACGCGTTGAATTTCGCGCAGCGCATCCAAAAAGGCATGCAAGGTTGGTCGGCTGCTCAGGAATGTCGGGGGAAGCGCGGTCAGATCAGTGAGCGAGGGATTAAACAGCGCCAATTGCCGTTTGCGGTCAAAAATCGCCAAACCAATCGGCAAATGCGCGAAGGTTTTTCCCAAGGTTTGAACAAAATCGGCGAGCGAATCTTCGGCCTCCACCAATTTATTGATGGGATCGGCAAAGAACAAAATCCCGTCTTCCATGGGGTAGGTCACCAGATCGAACCAAAGATTTCTTTCGGTAACCTGGGACTGAATGCTAATGCGCCGAAATTCCTGGTTTTGAGTGCTGGTATTTTGCAGCAATTCGGGAAAAAGCGCGGCGGGTGGCCAGGAAAACATCGCTTCTTCGCCGAATTCTTCGCGGGCTTTCGACATATAGGCGCCATTGGCCCAAATGACCGTACCGTCAGTGCGCTGTTTCCAGGTCAAGACCGGCGAATTTTCCGCGATGGAGCGCAGAGTTCCAAGCTCCGCTTGCATCGCTTGAAGCGAATAGCGTTCGACCACTTCCGACCGATTTGTATCGCCCGGATCCAGCAGTGAAATGCGGGTGATGCCGTCGCGCTGTTCGATGCGCATGGTCAGGCTTTCCAGATCATCGGGCTTTTCTTGCATCTCGATGACAGCGCCAGCTTGGCTGCGATGCAGCCTGTCTTCTAATTCGGGGAAACGCGGGGAAAAGGCGCGCAGAAACCGGGACCAGGAATCGCGATTATCCGGCAGCTCGGCCAAAAGCCCGATGGCCCGGTCCGTCGCATCCAGCAATTCGCGCCCCTCGAATATATAGACAATACCGCTTTGGCTTTCGGGGCGCTGAAACACGGACTGCACCCGAGGTTGGCGTTCCTCAAAGCGCATAATCCAAGCAAACGCCGAGAATGTAGTCACTACAGCAGCGGCCAGAATGGCAATTGTCAGGGTCCAGTCCATCTAAAAGTCCCACTGTTAATGCGACGTCTTATAGCTTCTGCAACGGGGTTAAATTTTCGTTAACCTGGCCTTGAAATCCTTAATTTCATGCCATTTTTGCGGAAAGCTGAAGAATTACGCGCGAATTGGTTCATTTTCCCCCAAGGCTACCGAATCCTGTTTTGCGGCCTGGCTGAGGCTAGGACGCGGCCAGGACACCTCGACAATTGCACCAAGTCGCTTGCCGGCTTCGGGCGGCTCATCGGCGAAAAGATCGCGACCATTGGCGAAAACAATCCGGGCATCCGTGCGCTCTAGCAGAGTTTTGGCGATGAAAAGCCCCAGCCCCATGCCTTCATATTCCGGGCGACTATTGCGGTCGGCGGCGGTTTTGCGACGCCGCAAAAACGGATCGCCCAAGCGCCCGATGACCTGGGGTGGAAAGCCGCTCCCATCATCGGTGATGCGAATGGTGATGAGCTCATTGCTCCAATGCGCGTCGATCCAAACCGTCGTTGCCGCAAAATCCACCGCATTTTGCACCAGATTGCGCAGACCATGAATGATCTCGGGCTTACGCTGGATCACCGGTTGCGCGCTATCACCGCCCTGATCCGGGGAGACATTGAATTCTAGCAGCTTGCCCCGCTCCAGATGCGGTTCGGCGGCTTCGCGAATGACTGTATCAATCGGCGCGGTTCTAAGATGTTTGTCGTCTTTGCCCGCGCGCCCCATGGAGCGCAGAATATCGCGGCACCGATCCGCTTGCTCACTGATCAAAATCGCATCTTCGCGCAGATCCGGGTCGGTCATTTCGCTCACCAATTCCGAGCTGACCAATTTGATTGTCGCAAGAGGTGTGCCCAATTCATGGGCAGCCGCCGCCACAACCCCGCCCAGATCCGTCAGTTTTTGTTCCCTCACCAAGGCCATCTGCGTCGCCAAAAGCGCATCCGACATGGCGTGGATTTCCTGGCTCACTTTGCGGGCATATCCGGCCAAAAAGGCCAGCCCAATGGCAATTGCCAGCCAAAAGCCGAACAGAAAATCTTGCGGCATCCGCATGGTAAAGCCGTGCTGGGTGCGTAGCGGAATATGGTAAACCGCCACGAAACTGATCAAAACCAGGGCCAAAACCCCCAGATAAACCGTCGATCGCAGGGTCAAAGCCGTCGCGGAAATGGTCACCGGCGCCAGGATCAGCAGCGCAAAGGGGTTATGCAGCCCGCCGGTCAGGTACAGCAGGAAAGAGAGCTGCGAGATGTCGAATGACAGCATCGTCACCACCTCGCCCTCGCTGAGCCGTTTATTTTCCGGAAAGGCGAATATTGCCATAAGATTAGCAATGATGGACGCACCAACCGCCAGATAGCAAAGCCCCAGCTCTAATTGCAGATGGAAAACCTGATGCGCCACGGTAATGGCGACCAATTGGCCGCTAATGGCAATCCAACGCAGCACGATCAAAGTGCGCAGGCGGATCCAGTGATTGCGCGCGGATGGGTTAAACGGATCAAGCGGATCCAAGATAGGATCTGTCAAAGCTGTGATCCTTTCACCATGCGATGTGCCCTCGCTCTACTCTCTCAGGATCTTTATAGATTTTTCAAGACAAGTTAAAGGACAAGACCATGACTCGTATTCTCGCTATCCTTGCAGCGGTTTTGGTTGCCGCATTTTTGGGGATCACTGCCGGGTTCGTTTTCATGCGTGGCCCAAGCGACGCATTTGCCGAGTGTCGCACCGGATCCATGGCAGGGGCCAGCAGTGTTGGCGGGCCGTTTACCTTAGTCGATAAAACCGGCGCAGAGGTCACCGACACAGATGTGATCACAGAGCCGAGCTTGGTTTATTTCGGCTATACCTTCTGCCCAGATGTCTGTCCCATGGATAATTCGCGCAATGTTGAGGCGATAGATTTACTTAACGAGATGGGAATCAGTGCCACGCCCATATTCATTTCTATTGATCCGGAGCGCGACACACCGGAAGTGGTCGGGGATTTTGCGGAAAATTTCCACCCTAAGATGATTGGGCTAACTGGATCACCCGCGCAGGTAAAGGCGGCAAGCCAGGCCTATAAAACTTATTTTCGTGCACAAAAGGATGGTGATGACCCCTATTATCTCGTGGATCACTCCACTTTTACCTATCTGGTGCTGCCAGAAAGTGGCTTTGTGCAGTTTTTTACCCGAGAAAATACCGCCCAAGAGATTGCAGAAAGCGTTTCTTGCTTCATAAATGCGTCCTGAGTGAAATTGACGCGACCAAATTCACATTTTAAGAAAGATGTAAGTTAGCAGGCCAGCGGAGGGGTTATGGCGGAAGCAGAGCTACAGGATATCGGCGAAGACAAGACACTTCTCCTTGTTGACGACGACGAGCCCTTTCTGCGCCGACTGGCGCGAGCAATGGAAAAGCGGGGCTTTGAGCCGGAAGCCGCTGGGTCCGTTGCGGCGGGTAAAGCAATAGCAACCGCGCGTCCGCCGGCATTTGCCGTGGTGGATTTGCGGCTCGAAGATGGCAATGGCCTGGATGTGGTCGAAGTATTGCGCGAAAAGCGGCCGGATTGCCGGGTGGTCGTTCTGACCGGCTATGGTGCGATTGCGACAGCCGTGGCTGCGGTGAAAATCGGTGCGACCGATTATCTGTCCAAACCGGCGGATGCCAATGACATCACCTCGGCCCTGTTGGCGCCGGTGGATGAATTGCCGCCGCCGCCGGAAAATCCCATGTCCGCCGATCGCGTGCGGTGGGAACATATTCAGCGAGTCTATGAGCTATGTGACCGCAATGTTTCGGAAACCGCGCGTCGCTTGAACATGCATCGCCGCACATTGCAGCGGATCTTGGCCAAGCGCAGCCCGCGCTAATCCAGAACGCGAATTTGCGAAGCAATCCAGCCCTCCGATCTTCGGGGGGCTTTTTTTGTGAAACTTGCGTGACAGCGGTCGCGGCTTGTGATTTATCCAGGCGAAAGACAGGGGCGACCATGCATTTGGTCTGAGAAGCACCCTTTGAACCTGAACCGGCTGATACCGGCGGAGGGAGTTCTGACGACAGGCCCGAGGAGGGGTCTGTTTAATGGGCTCTCGCATTGCAAGAGGAGGGCACCATGACCACACCCCAAGAGACCCCGAATTCATTGGCGATTTCCCCCAGCCAGGGCTTGGCCGCAATGCGGGAAGGGCGGCCTTTGGTGCATTGCATCACCAATTATGTGGCGATGAACTACGCGGCGAATGTTCTGCTGGCGGCGGGGGCGTCGCCTGCGATGATCCATACGGTCGAGGAAACCGCCGATTTCGCGCCGATTTGTGCCGCTCTGACGGTGAATATCGGGACATTGTCGCCGCCTTGGGTGGCTGGCATGACCTCGGCGATCAAAGCGGCAACCGCGGCCGGCAAGCCTTGGGTGCTGGATCCGGTGGCGCATTTCGCGACGCCTTATCGCGCTCAGACAGCCGCGAATTTACTGCTGCTGAAACCCACGGTCTTGCGCGGGAATGCCTCTGAAATCTTGGCCTTTACCGGGGCCGATAGCCAAGGCCAGGGGGTCGATAGCGGCGATGAAGTCGCCGTTGCCGAAGCCGGGGCGCGCAGTTTGGCCCAGCGTGTGGGCTGTGTTGTGGCTGTGACTGGCGAGGTTGATTTCGTCACCGATGGCAACCGCGCGGTGCGGATCACCGGCGGTTCTCCGCATATGCCAAATGTCACCGCTACGGGCTGCGCGCTGAGTGCTTTGATCGGCGGCTATCTGGGGACAAGCGAGGATCCGCTTTCTGCGACCACCGCCGCTTTGGTCCATTTCGCCGAAGCCGGGGCGCGGGCGCATGAGCTGGCCGAAGGGCCGGGCTCTTTCTCTTGGCGGTTCTTGGATGCTTTGGCGGCGGTTGAGCCGCAAGATCTGGCCGATAGCCGAGTGCGCCAGGTATGAGCCTGCGCCGGTCCCTTTCGCTTTATTTGGTGCTTGATCCAGGGCTTTGCGCCGGGATGGGCATGGCAGAAACCACCCGCCGCGCTGTGTTGGGTGGGGTAAGCATGGTGCAGCTGCGGGTCAAACAGGCCAGCACGGCCGAGGCTGTGGCGCATCTGCGGGACATCAAAAGCGTTTTGGCAGGGACCGGCGTGCCGCTGATCATGAATGATAATGTGGAAGCGGCGTTAGAAGGCGGCGCTGATGGGGTGCATGTGGGGCAGGGCGATATGCCTGTGGCGCAGGTGCGCGAAAGGATCGGGCCAGATCTGATCCTGGGCCTTTCAGCGGAAACCCCTGACCATGCCGCTGCGGCGGATCCGGCGCTTGTCGATTACTTGGGCGCGGGGCCGGTCTTTGCCACGGCCACCAAACCCGGCCATGCGCCGCCTTGTGGGCTAGAGGGCCTGCCTGCCATCATCGCCGCCAGCAGCCTGCCTTCGGTGGCGATTGGCGGGATTAAGGCGCAGCATGCGGCGCAGGTTTTTGCATCCGGCGCAGATGGTTTGGCGGTTGTGTCGGCTATTTGCGGCCAGCCCGATCCAGAAGCCGCCGCCCAAAGTCTGGCCCAGGCCATCGCCTTTGCCCGCCAATCGCAACAGGAGCCAAGCTTATGATCCGCAATGTTTTGTCTATCGCTGGCTCGGATCCGTCGGGCGGGGCTGGGATCCAGGCAGATCTAAAGACCTTTGCCGCGCGGGGTACTTACGGCATGGCGGCGCTGACCGCTTTGACGGCGCAAAATACCCAAGGGGTGAGCGGCGTGCATTTGGCTCCGCCCAGCTTTGTCGCCGATCAAATCGCCGCTGTTTTTGCGGATATCCGGGTGGATGCGGTGAAAATCGGCATGATCGCCAGCGCCGAGATCGCGCAAGCCGTGGCCGAGGCTTTGGTGCCGCATCGCGGACTGCCCATTGTGCTGGACCCGGTGATGATGGCGAAAGGCGGTCATCCGCTTTTGCCCGCGGATGCGGTGGAAAGCCTGCGGATGCATCTTTTGCCCTTGGCCACGCATCTGACCCCAAATTTGCCCGAAGCCGCAGCGCTTTTGGACTGTGCCGAGGCGCGCGATATCGAAGAGATGACCGACCAAGCCGAAGCTCTGCATGCCGCCCATGGCGCTGCAGCCCTGGTCAAAGGCGGGCATCTGGATGGGGTGGAGAGCACTGATATTCTGGCCACTGCTGACGGGATCCAGGGCTTCACCGCCCCGCGCAGCGCCACCAAGAACACCCATGGCACGGGCTGCACCCTGTCATCTGCCCTAGCGGCAGAGCTGGCCAAAGGCCACAGCACCGAACAGGCCGTCGCCGAAGCCAAAGCCTATGTGGCCGCAGCAATTGCCAGCGCCGATCGGCTGAGCGTCGGTCACGGCCATGGCCCAACCCATCATTTCCAAGCGCTTTGGAGCCCGGCCTTAACCGGCCCAAACAGCGCAGATAAAGAGTGAAGACAAGGATAGCGACGATGCGGAAATTTCTAACTCTCTTGGCCTTTTGCGCCGCAAGCCCGGCTTTGGCCGCTGATAAAATGACCCTGATCCTGGATTGGTTCGTCAATCCCGATCACGGCCCGATCATCCTGGCCGAAGAGCTGGGCTATTTCGCGGAACAGGACCTAGAAGTAGAGGTCATCGCCCCTGCCGATCCGTCCAGCCCGCCCAAAAGCGTCGCCGCAGGTCAAGCGGATCTGGCGGTCAGCTATCAGCCGCAATTGCATTTGCAAGTGGCCGAGGGTCTGCCCCTAATCCGGGTGGGGACGCTGGTGGCCACGCCGCTGAACTGTCTGCTGGTGCTGGGCGATGGCCCGATCAAAGAGATCGCGGATCTCAAAGGCGGCAAGATCGGCTATTCCGTGGCGGGTGTCGAAGAGGCTCTGCTGACCGATATTCTGGGACGCAATGGGGTGGCTTTGTCGGATGTGACCTTGGTCAATGTGAACTGGTCGCTATCGCCTTCGCTCATGTCGGGCCAGGTGGACGCAGTGATTGGCGCTTTCCGCAATTTCGAGCTGAACCAGATGGAAATCGAAGGCGTCGATGGGCGGTGCTTCTATCTCGAAGAAGAGGGCCTGCCCGCTTATGACGAGCTGATCTATATCGCCAATCCCGACCGGATGGATGCGGATAAGATCCAGCGTTTCCTCGCCGCGACTGAAAAAGCGACCCATTATATCGTCAATCACCCGCAAGAAAGCTGGGAAATCTTCAGCGGGACATCGAGTGAACTGCAAGATGAGCTGAACGAAAAAGCCTGGGCCGATACATTGCCACGGTTTTCCATGACGCCTGCGGGGCTGGATGCGGGGCGGTATCGCCGGTTTGAGGCCTTTTTGGCTGAAAGCGGCTTGGTTGAGGGGCAGCGGCCCGTTTCGGCCTTGGCCGTGGATTTGGGCGCGCAACCGGTGGCAGAGTAATCCCGTGACCGAAACCAGCCCCCTAGCGCCGGAATATGGACGCGCCTTTGCCCTGTGGCGCGCGGCGGATCCCGCAACTTGGCGCAGCTACACCCATCATGGCTTTGTGGCGGGGCTGGGCGATGGCAGTTTGCCCACCGCCTGTTTCCGCCATTACCTGGTGCAGGATTATGTGTTCTTGGTGCATTTCGCCCGCGCCTGGGCTTTGGCTGTGGTCAAAGCGCAAAGCATCGCCGAAATGCGCGCCGCCTCGGCCACGGTAGAGGCGCTGATCAACACGGAAATGCAGCTGCATATCGAAACCTGCGCCGGTCTGGGCATTTCAGAGGCAGAGCTTTTCAACGCCCGGGAAAGCCCGGCCAATATGGCCTATACCCGCTATGTGCTGGATGCCGGATTTGCCGGAGATCTCGCGGATTTGCTGGCGGCTCTTGCGCCTTGCGTTTTGGGCTATGGCGAAATCGGCGCGCGGCTGGGGCTTTCGGCCAGCAGTACGACCTATGGCGATTGGATCGGGACATATGCCTCGGCGGAGTATCAGGATCTGTGCCGCGATGTGGGCAGTTTGATCGACCAGGCTTTGGCCGCGCGCATCGGCGAAGACTTCACCGCCTCGCCTCGATGGGCCGCGCTGACCCAGCGGTTTCAGGCCGCCACGCGCCTAGAGGCGGGATTTTGGCAGATGGGGCTTGATCGCTCATGAGCCGGGCCCCGGCGGTTCGGCTGAGCGGCTCTGCGCAGCTCGGGGCGCAAAAGCTGTTTGACGGGCTCAGCTTTGAGGCTCTGCCGAATGCCTGGACCTGCCTGCTTGGGCCGTCGGGTGTGGGCAAATCCACGCTTTTGCGTCTGATCGCCGGGCTTGAGACCGGGGCGGTGTTTGACGGCGCGGTCACCTCCTCGGATGGCCAGGCTTTGACCGGGCGCTGCGCCTGGATGGCCCAAGATGATTTGCTGCTCCCATGGTTGACTGTGGCGCAAAATATCGATCTTGGCGCAAAATTGCGCGGCGCGGCGCCGGATCCAGCGGCGCGGGATGCGCTGATTGACCGGTTCGGTCTGGCGGCGCAGCGCGAAAGCCGTCCTGCGCAGCTTTCGGGAGGACAGCGCCAGCGGGTCGCTTTGGCCCGCACCTTGATGGAGGATCGTCCGGTTGTGTTATTGGACGAACCTTTTTCTGCCCTAGACGCGAAAACCCGCGCGGAAATGCAAGAAGCGGCTTTTGCCGCGCTGGCGGGGCGCACGGTCATTTTGGTGACCCATGACCCGGCAGAGGCCGCCCGGCTTGGCCAGCGCATTTATCTGATGCATGCGGGGGGTCTAAGCGATATCGCGCCGCCTGTGACGCCGCCGATCCGCCCGGTGGAGGATCACGACACGCTGACCATGGCCGCGGCTTTGTTGCAGCGCATGAGGGCTATGCCATGAAATCCCGCCTGAGCAATGGTTTGCTGGCCGCGGTGCTGGTGGTCATCTTATGGCAGCTTCTGGTCTGGCTGGCGGATTTGCCGAGTTTCATCCTGCCGGGGCCGGGCCGTGTGGTGCAAAGCCTGTGGGATAATCACGCGCTGATTGCGGAACATGCGGCGGTGACATTGGCCGAGGTCTTGGCCGGTTTGGTCTTGGGCACGGCTTTGGGCATGGCGACCGCGCTGCAATTGGCCATGTCGCCCTGGGCGGTTCGGATTATTCAGCCGATCCTGGTGATGACCCAAGCCCTGCCGGTTTTCGCTTTGGCACCGATCCTAACCCTTTGGCTGGGTTATGGGATCGGGTCGAAAATTCTGATGGCGGTGCTGATTATCTATTTCCCGGTGACTTCGGCTTTTCTGGATGGGCTGCGCCAGACGCCGAAAGGCTGGGTGGAGCTGGCCCAGGTGATGGGCGCGCGTCCTTGGCTGCTGCTCTGGCGGCTGCGCGTCCCGGCGGCATTGCCGTCACTGGCCTCGGGGCTGCGTTTGGCAGCGGTCTATGCACCCATAGGCGCAATCATCGGCGAATGGGTCGGAGCGAGCCGAGGCTTAGGCTATCTGATGCTCCTGGCTAATGGCCGGGCCAAAATAGACCTGATGTTCGCCGCTTTGGTGGTATTGGCGGTGATGACCCTGGCGCTGCACCGAGCCGTGGGCTGGGCCTGCGACCGGCTGGTGGCCCGGATGGGGTGAGTTGCTCATTGTATCGCCAAATGCGGTTTCGAAGCTCTAAAGCAAGGAATTCCCCCCATGACGGGGCGTTCTGGACACATTTGCCGCAACTTCGCTTGGCTCCCTCTTGCAGAAGCTTGACCGCCCAGGCAAGAGCCGCCGGGAAGGAGAGCTCTCATGCAACTGCCCGCCATTGCGCATCACATCCACCGTATCACCGCCGCGCTTTGCCAAGCGCTTCTGACGCTGATCGTCGTTGGTCAGCTTTCAGTGGTGATCCTGCGCTATGTGTTCGGCATTGGCTTTATCGAGCTACAAGAGGCCGTCACCTATAGTTTTGCCGCTTTGGTCGTGCTGGCAATCCCGGTGGCGCAGCATGATGATCTGCATGTGCGGGTGGATGTGCTGCGTGATCATCAAAGCCCCAAAACTCGCCATCTGATCGACCGGGCTGCTTTGATCCTTTTGCTGATCCCGGTCTTTGGCTTGACCGCTTGGATGGTGTGGCCGGATGTGGCCTATAGCTGGTCGATCTTTGAGGGCTCGGTGGAGGCCGGCGGGCTGCCGGGTGTGTTTTTGGTCAAAAGCTGCCTGCCTTTGGCCTGTGTATTGATGGTGATCCAAGGGATCGCCGGATGGTGGAGCCGGCAAGATGGCTGAACATATTTGGTTGATCGCTCTGGGGTGTAGCCTTTTGGGCGGGCTTTTGGCCGGTATCCCGGTGATGCTGGTGCTGTCTGGGATCCCGGTCCTGCTGGCGGCAATGGGGGCTTTGGCGGGGGATTTCGATTTCGCCCTGCTGCAAGCCTATCCGCAGCGCGTCTTTGGGGTGATGAACAACACTCTGCTGATAGCGGTGCCGCTATTCATTCTGATGGGGGTATTGCTGGAAAAATCGCGCGTGGCAGAGCGGATGCTGCTGCATGTGGGACAGCTTTTGGGCGGCTCACCGCGGGCTTTGGTGGTCGCTGTGCTGCTGATCGCCACTTTGGTGGCTGCCTCAACCGGGGTGATTGGCGCGACGATTGTGATGCTGGCGCTGATTTCCCTGCCCGCGATGCGCCAAGTGGGGGTGCCAACCGGAACTGCGGCGGGGCTGGTTTGTGCTGCTGGGACGCTGGGGCAGATTATCCCGCCCTCGATTGTGCTGATCCTGCTAGGGGACCAGGTGTCCAATGCCTATCTGGATGCGCAGCAACGCGCGGGCAATTTCGCCCCCGATGCGGTGACAGTGGGCCATCTCTTTGCCGGAGCGCTGCTGCCTGGCCTGGCTTTGGTGGCGCTTTATGGGATTTATGTGCTCTTCTCGCTGCGCAAGACCGAGGCCCCAGCGGACCACTCCATCCAACCCAAAGGGTCGATCAAAGATGTGATCCGCGAAAGCCTGCCGCCGATTTTGCTGATCATCGCGGTGCTGGGATCAATCCTGACGGGGGTGGCAACACCGACGGAGGCCGCCGCGATTGGCGTTGCTGGCACGCTGTTAATCACCGCGGCGCGGATTGACGGGGCGGGGCCTTTGCTGCGCCGGGCCATGTCGATCACTGCGGCGGCGGGCTTTTCCCTTGTGGTGATGCGCAGTACCGGGCTGGCGCGGGTTAATCTGAACGCCGCTGAACTCAATCTGACTAATGGCGCCTTGGTGGCGATTGGCCTTAGCCTGGTGCTGGTTTTGGGGCTTATCTTGGCCTCGGTCATGCTGTGGCGGGCGAATATCCTGCAAGAGGCCTTTGCCCAGACCGTCCGCGTCTCTGCGATGATTTCCGCCATTGTGCTCGCGGCTTCGATGCTGGCCTTGGTTTTCCGAGGTTTTGAAGGCGATGAATTGGTGCATCAGATGCTGACCAGCCTGCCCGGAGATCACCGGACCCAGCTTTTGGTGACGCTTGGGGTGATCTTCCTCATGGGGTTCATTCTGGAATTCGTCGAGATCGTCTTTATCGTCGTGCCCATTGTCGGCCCGATCCTTTTGCAAGATATCGATCCGGTCTGGTTCTCGGTGCTGGTGGCGATGAATTTGCAAACCAGCTTTCTCACCCCGCCTTTTGGCTTTGCTCTATTCTATTTCCGATCAGTCGCGCCAAACGACATCACCACAATGCGCCTTTACCGGGCGATTGTGCCCTTTGTTTTGATCCAGCTTCTGGCTTTGACTTTGGTTTTCGTTATCCCAGAGCTTGCGACTTGGTTACCAAACATGCTGTTTGGGTGACATCGAATACGGGGTAAAAAACCTCGATGATTTGGGAGAGTATCTGATGAAACGCCGTGATATCCTTGCTGGGGCCGCGCTTGCCCCCGCTGCACTGGCAGCCCCTGCGCTGGCTTCGGGCAATCTGGAATGGAAGATGCCCACATCCTTCCCGTCCCGCGCGCCGGGGGTTGGCACGAATGCGGTCAGCTTTGCTGAGCGGGTCAATAAGATGGCTGGCGGTCGACTGACCCTAAAAGTCTATTCCGGCGGCGAGTTGGTCCCGCCTTTTGCTGTTGAAGATGCGGTACAGCAGGGCACGGCGGAAATCGGCCATTCCACACCCTACTATAATGCGGGCAAAAACTCGGCTCTGCATTTCTTTAGCTCGATCCCCTTTGGGCTCACGGCTACGGAACTTCCGGCTTGGCTGCGCTATGGTGGCGGTCAGGATCTTTGGAATGATCTTTATGCCGAGCGCAATTTGGTGCCGTTTTATTCCGGCAACTCCACCGTGCAAGCTGCGGGCTGGTTCAAATCCGAGCTGACCTCGGTTGCGGATCTATCCGGTTTGAATATGCGGATTGCAGGTCTTGGCGGCGAAGCCATGCGGAAACTGGGCGTCAATGCGGTGATGCTGCCGCCGCCAGAGATCTTCCCGGCTTTCCAATCGGGTGCCATTGATGCGGCGGAATGGGTTGGGCCGATGCTGGATCAGGCATTTGGTCTGAACAAAGTTGCCAAATATTGCTATGCACCGGCCTTCCATGAACCGTCTGCAGGGCTAGAAGTCATCGTCAACAAAGACGCTTGGGGCGAGCTGAGCGATGATCTGAAAGCGATCGTCGAAGAGGCGGCGCTGGCCACGTCTGTGGAAACCGTCGCCCAGTTTGATTATTTCAACGCTCAGGCCTTTGCGCAGCTGAAAAAGGCCGGTGTCGAATTCAAAACTTTGCCCGCCGACATCCTGACAGCCCTGCGCGGCGCTGTGGCCGAGGTGATGGAAGAACAAGCCACCGCCAATGGCGATTTCGCTAAGGTTATGGAAAGCTATAACGCCTATCTCGCCCTAGCTCGGGATTATGGCGCCGCCTTTTCTGGCCCATCGATCATGCAGCGGCTTGGCTAACGTTACGTCGACCAATTGAGGTTAACTCATGATTTACCTGCTGGTTTTATCTAGAGTTTGACCGGAATTGGTCGCTGTTTCACGCGGGTGCAAAAAGCACCAGTTTGAAGACGGGATCGCGGAAAATCCGCTTTTTGAACCCGTACAGGCTATGGGGTAAAGCCCCAGCAAAAATAGTTTGTTTGTCCCGGCGCAGATTTCCTGTGCCGGGTTTTTTCTTTGGAAATGTCGGTTTGGTTATGTCGGGCGGGGATAAACCGGCCAGCCTATCCCGTATCATCCGAATAAACCCGGATATAGCGGCCACTGACTTCGATGCCGACAAAATCCTGCTCGAATTCCAGGCATAGCCGCTGGGCAAAGGCCACAACCGAATCTCGGTCATCGGTGCGCATCCGGGCCACCAGGATTTGTCGCAGCTGGCCGTCGAAAATCGCATCGCCGGTCTCAATGGTGACCGATGGAAAACAAGTCGCCGCCAATCTCGCCAGCCGTTCCACATCCGGGCGGCCAAGCTCGCGACAATCCGTATTGGGCAAATAGACCTTGTGCACCGGTTCGCCGATTTTAGATTCCAAATGCCGAACCACGGATTCCCGGCCTTCGATCATCATGGAGCTATCGTCTTTGATGGCCCGCTCGGCCTCGGCGGCGGTTTCGCTAAACCAGCTTTCCAAGGTCTCATTTGCGCCTTTGCCTGCTTCGATCAGCTCGCAACAGCCTTTGAGATAGCCCAGCTTCCAATCTGCGGTCCAACCGGCTGGCGCGGAAATCACCATCGCCCGGACATTGGAAATCACATCAGCGGTTTTCACCATCCGCGCATCTGATGTCTTATGGGGCATATTGGCGATGCGCTGGCGCTTTCGCTCAGGCTTGGGCAGGCTCATATCATCGGAATTGGCCACGACCAGATCAGCCACGCGATCGCCGAACTGCTCTGCCACATCGGCGCGGGTGAATTTGGTATCTTCGACCACATCATGCAGCAAAGCACCGATCATCAGATCGATATCCGTGCCATCCGTCGCGCGCCCCACCAGATCCATCACTTCGATCAGATGGTTGATATAGGGTTCTTGCGCAGCACCTTTGCGGCGTTGATTAGCATGGGCCTCGGCGGCAAAAACCAAAGCCCGTGCCAGTTTTAGCACCTCGTCGCTCATGCGAGCTGCATCTCCTGAGGCGTGTCTTTGAGGATCAGCTTGGCCTCGGTCGCCGCTACAACATCGTCAACCGACACGCCCGGCGCGACTTCTTTCAGGACTAGGCCCTCTTCGGTCGGCTCGATCACCGCCATTTCTGTCACGATCAGGCTAATGCGGCGCATCGCGGTCAGGGGCAAAGTGCATTCGGGAACGATCTTTGCCTTGCCCTTCTGGGTATGCACCATAGAGACGATGACTTTCTTCGCGCCTGCCACCAGATCCATCGCGCCACCCATGCCCGGCACCATTTTGCCCGGCACCATCCAATTCGCCAGATAGCCGCGCTCATCCACTTGCAGACCGCCCAGAACCGTCATGTCCAGATGCCCGCCTCGGATCAGGCCAAAGCTCATGGCGCTATCAATGGAGGCGGCACCCGGCACAGCGGTGACAAAGCCACCGCCGGCATCGGTAAGGTCGGGGTCTTCGAAGCCTTCGGGCGGGCGGGCGCCCAGGCCAATCACACCATTTTCCGCCTGAAAGAACACATGCACATCTTTGGGCAGGTAATTGGCCACCATGGAGGGCAAGCCAATGCCAAGATTGACCAGCGTATTGGGCTTCACTTCCAGCGCAACACGGCGGGCGATGACTTCTTTTGCGCTCATGCTCATGGGTGCGGCCTTTCAATCAGATGATCCACGATAACGCCCGGAGTTTTCACCGCATCGGGCGAAATCACTCCAACCGGCACAATGGTCTGGGCTTCGGCGATGACCACCGGCGCCGCCATGGCCATGATCGGGTTAAAGTTATGGGCGGTCAGAGAATATTCGAGATTGCCCAGATAATCCGCTTGGCGCGCACCGATCAGGGCGAAATCCCCATGGATCGGCTTTTCCAGCAGATAGTCTTTGCCATCGATGGTGATCTTTTCTTTACCGTCTTCCACCGGCGTGCCGATCCCAGTTGCGGTGAGCACACCGCCAAGCCCGACGCCCGCCGCGCGGATCCGCTCCACCAGCGTGCCTTGGGGGCAAAGCTCGACCTCCATTTCGCCAGAGATCAATTTCGCCTGGGTTTCCGGGTTTAGTCCAATATGAGACGTGATGGTTTTCGTCACACAGCCTGCGCTGACCAGCTTGCCGATGCCGACACCAGGCATGGCATTGTCATTGGCCACAACGGTCAGATCCTTGGCCCCACGCGCCACCAGCGCATCAATCAGCCGATGCGGCGAGCCAACGCCCATGAAACCGCCGATCAGCAGTACCGCGCCATCGGGAATGAGTTCGGCCGCATCGGCCACTTTGGTTGCGGTTTTCACACGGCACCTCCGAAATTACGGCATTTGCCAAGCCCCAGCCTAAATGGACAAACCAAACGCCTTTTGCCCGGGCATTGTCCCATGCTGCGATTGCGAAATCACGTTAAACTTGTGTGACGGGATTGGAGGTCGCAGTTAGGCCAGGCAAAGCGCCGAATAATGCTGCAATTGCAATATCAGCGGTGGCACCAGGGTCGAAAAGTGACCCTGGTCGCGCTTTGTGGGGCTGGGCTGGTTTAAAGCGTGACCGGCATGGCGCGCCCGGATTGCGCCGCTTGGCTTAGGCTGCGCCGCGCGCCTTGCTGCGCATCGCCAAGGATAATCGCGTTTTCCCGCAGCTTGGAGCGGCCGGTTTGGTCGCAAGGGCACCAGCCGCTTGGATCCGTCAGGCCCGTAGCCTGGGCCAATTTAGCGGCGCCCAGCTGCGGCACGAAATTCACCAGATCCGCGCGCAAATTCCCGGCAGAGCTGTCGATCATGCCGCGATCTGGCTCGATTTTGTGGATCGTCACATCCTGAACCCAAGAGAGGCGCGGCGCTAGCCTCGTGGCAACCAAGGGTGCAGCAGCGGAATGGAGCCCGCCATCCAGAACCGTCAGCTTGCTGTTTGGACTATGGCGCAACAGGGTTTCGGCCCGATGCGCGATGATTTCTGGTGCATAGTCAAAGCCTTTGGGCAGGCGCAGCACCATATGGGCACCGGGCTCTAGTGCGGCCAGCTGAGCGGAAAGGCGCCGTGCCTCTGCCTGGCTGCCCCATGCGGCGGGCCATAAATGACGGCTGCGCGGGGTCAGACCTTCGATGGCTTCCTCCCGCGCGGCAACGCCCGGGGCCAATAGGATTTGATCGGCAATGACCTGGCGGCGGCTGAAAAGCTCTACCCGCCCTGCATCCCAGTCAATAGCGGTGACATCGTCTATGACGAGCTCAATCCCGGCGGCATCCAGATCCCCGGCTGTCAGCCCAAGCCCCGGCTGGGCAAAGGCGGTTTGCGGTGCGGCAGTCCGGCTAAGACGGCTAGGGTCGCGTTCGATGATTTGGATCAGCGCATTGGGATGGGCTTGGCGCAGGGCATGCGCCGCGCTGACACCCGCGGGACCGGCGCCGATAATGGCAAAGCGCGCGGCTTCGGTGCGAGAGGCCACCAGCCCAGCAGTGCCCATAGCGACAGCGCCTGTAGCGCAGCCCAAAAGAAAGCGGCGGCGGGATTGGGTCTGAGCGGTCATAGAGAGATCCTTTGCATGCTTTGTACGGCGGCTGCCCTGTCAGTTTCTCGAAGCAGGTTGCGTGCCAAGGGAAGGGTGGTCAGGCTTAGGCTCTGGTCTGCGCCCAGCAAATCGAGGCGCGCAGCCATGGCAGGGGTGGCAAAAAGCTGGCCCTGGTCATTGATCAATAGCGCGGCGGGGGTACCCATTGCGGCGGCGATACGGGCGAAGTCTTGGGCTCCGGCGACGCTCAGCGCGGTGGCGGCGGCATCGGCAAGGGCGCCATTTTCCGCCAGAACGGTGACGGAGACCACATCGCGCAAAGCCCAACCGTTGCGCGGATCGAGAATATGGGAAAATCGTGCGCCGTCCTGATCAAGGAAGCGCTCATAATTGCCAGACGTATAAACGGACTCCCCCGCCTGCACATCCAGCGCAGCAATCGCACCCCAGCCAAACGGGTCGCGGATCGCCACGCGCCAGGGCCGCGCGCCATGGCGTCCCATTACCGTGACATCCCCTCCGGCATTCAACACCGCATGGCGAATGCCCAGCCGCTCTAGCTTTGCCGCCGCCAGATCCAGCGCCGCGCCCTTGGCATAAGCGCCTAGATCCAGCGCTAGGGCAGTATTGCGCGAACTGACGATATTATTCGGCGAAATTTCCAGATCCGACATGCGCGGATTTGCGGCCACCAGTTCAGCGATATGCGCCGGAGCGGGGAGCGGCGCTTCGGGCGGTAAATCGTCATGAAAGCCCCAAGCTGCGATCAAACGGCCAATAGCGGGGTTGAACAGACCGTCACTCGCGGCGGATAAAGCTTGGCCTTGGCGCAGCAATTGGGCCAGCGCGGGGCTGACTTGCATGGCTTGGCCTTGGGCAAGCTGGCGGTTCAGCCGGGTCAGCTCCCCATCGCGCCAAGCATGCCAATCGCGATGCATCTGACGGAAATCATGGGATAAACCGGCAAAGGCCGTTTGGGCTTGCTCTGGCCGGATGTCGTATAAAACCACCTCAACCAGAGTGCCAAAGACATAGAAACTACTGCTTGCGCTGCCTTTTGCGGTCCATTTCTGCCATGCCGCGATGCTGAGCAGCGCACAAAGGGCGAAAGCTGCGCCCAAAGCCAGCCAAGAGGCAAGCATCGGGCGAAAGCGGGTCATGGGGCAGATCCCGCGCTGGCGGGGCCGTCAATCCGAAGCTCGGACAGGCCAGCGGCGCGTTTTTCCGCCCGTAAAAGCGGCAGAAAGCCCAGCCCCAGAAATGGCAGGCACAAAAGAGCTGTGCCCAAATCGGAGAGCCCCAGAAGGCTCGCGACCAAAGCGGCAAATGCCAGACTTAGCGGCGGCAAGAGATAGGCGCGCAAGGCTACACTGAGGAAAGCTTTCGATGGCAGGCTTACCACCACCTGGTCGCCGGGGGTCAGGGGCTTGGCATAAGGCAGGGTCAGA
Organism: Mangrovicoccus sp.; assembly: GCA_049603835.1. Lineage (GTDB taxonomy): Bacteria > Pseudomonadota > Alphaproteobacteria > Rhodobacterales > Rhodobacteraceae > Mangrovicoccus. Next base: position 167,206 of record JBMYSZ010000003.1, on the reverse strand, counting down.
TGAGTTTCCCCGCCCATAGCCTCATTGATCGCACCTGTGGCACAGCCGGTTTTGGCGGCACAAGCACTACAGGCCGAGGCCCGCGCGCCGGTCAGCCGTGCCTGACCATCCTGCCATTCGGCAACAGTCAGAACATGGCTGAGACGCGGGGCGGCCTCAAACCCATCCTCAGAGAGAAGCGTTTCGCTCACGCTGCCTCATCTGCATAGACAATGCAGCCGTCTTCCATGCAGACGCTCAGGCATTGCGGCATGTCGTGATCCGGCTCGCATTCGGTGCAAGTTTCGGCTTTCACGAAGAAAACGCCTTTTTTCGGGATGATGGCGCTGGTCGGGCAAACCGGTTCGCAATCGCCACAAGAGGTGCAAAGGTCAGCATTGATAAACATAGCCATGGGGGAGGTCCTTTCGCTTGAGAGATCTGGCTAAAGAAGTGAAGCAGGAGCCGTGCCAATCGCGCGGCGTTAGGCTGGGCGGATTTTGATATTGCCGCCCAAAACCTGACACTGGCAGGCCAAGCGATCATTCTGACCCGCAAGGTTTTCCTTCAGTACCCGCTGTTCCAGCGCCGAAGGCTCGCTCAGATTTTCGCCGCCTTCCACAACGCGGGTCAGGCAAGTGCCGCATTCGCCTTCCCGGCAGCCATAAGTGATGCCGGCGCCGACTTTCTCGGAAATCTCTATGATCCGAGTGCCAGCGGGAACATTCACGGTCAGTGCCACATCGTCAAAGGTCAGTTTTGCATGGGCCATGGGGGCTCCTTTCCTTTATTCTGCAGGGGTTTGGCCGAGCAGATCCGACAGATCGATTTCGCGCGGCGCGATATTGCCGGTCAGGTGATTGGCCAAAGAGCGGCCAAATTCTCGGCAGTCTTCCAATTCAGCTTCGGTGGGATGCAGCTTGATCCGCAGACCCGGTACGGGCACACGCATTTTCAGCCCCTGCATCCGGGCCTCGACCATTTTCACCGCCTCGCCGGTCCAGCCATAGGATCCAAAAGCAGCGCCCAGCTTGCCCTTGGTTTCGATATCCACAAGGCTGGCCAGTAGATCCCAAACGGTTTTAACCGCATCGCCATTGATCGTGGGTGTGCCAAAGACCAGGGCATCGGCCTCTTCGATCAGGTCGACAAAAGGATGCACTTCGCCCACTTCGAGATCGAAAAGCGACACCCGTACCCCAGGCGTTTCCGCCGCGCCCGCATAAACCGCATAAGCCATTTGCGAGGTCGCGCCATAGGCCGAGACATAAAAGATCAGCAGGGTTTTTTCGTCACCCACTTCGCTGGCCAGGCGTTTGGTCAAAAGCCTGCGATAATGCACGATATATTCCCGCGGATGGCTGCGCAGGATCGGCCCATGCGCCGGGGCGATCATCGAAATATCAAGCGGCTCGATCAGGTCCAGCGCATCGGTCACATAGCGGCGGAAGGGGCGCATAATGTGATCGAAGTAATATTCAAAGGAAAAGCGGAAGTCGCCAACCCGGTCATTGAAAAGCCGCTCATCACAGAAATGGCAGCCCATAAGATCGCAGGTGAATAGCAGCTCTTGCTCTTCGAGATAGGTGCATTGCGTATCGGGCCAATGGACATAAGGCGTTGTCAGAAAACGCAAAGTCCGATCGCCCAAAGACACGGTATCGCCGGTGCGCACGATCCGGACTTCGTATTTCTCGAAATCATCCTTCAAAAGCGCCTTGAGCACTTCGAGACCGCGGGGCGAGACATGGATCACCGCTTGCGGCGCACGGCGCAGCAATTCCGGCACGGCGCCGGTGTGATCGGGCTCTAGGTGATTAAGCACCAAAGCGGTGATTTCGTCATAGCTGGCCACGGCTTCAAGCCGGGTGAGGAATTCTTCGGTAAAACCTTGCTTGACCGTATCAATCACCGCGACGCCTTCGCTGCCGCGTACCGTATAGGAATTATAGCTGGTGCCATTGGCTGTGCGCAGGATCACATCAAAAACGCGCAGATCTGGGTCAAGCGCACCGATCCAGTGAACGCGATCAGTGACCTCAACCGGGCTTCCGGGATCAGAGCAATTGGGCGTTAAATTCGGTGGCACAGACGAGCTCCCTTTACGCACGAGGCCTTTCGCGCTCGCGAGGAGCCGCAAAAGGTTACCCGACAGTTAAGCAAGAAGCATGCCAAGCCTGATGCGCCGCCATGGCTTAGGTTTTTCAGCAATTTTCATGCCGTCTTTGGGGCTTTGATGGGGATTTTCGGCCGGGGCCTTTAAAATAGGGGCGGTGCGATCCGACATTTTGTCGGGAACATGACATCACGGCCCAGGGAGCGCGCTTGGCCGAGCCCGCCCAAGTTAATTTTTGCTTTCTGGCGGTTTTTTCTGTCTCTGCGCCGAGCTGAGCCGCTCGATCCTGCGAATTTTCGGGATTTTCACCGGTATCGCAGGAATTGGACGCGCTTGTCGCAGAAGGCACGGCCCGGCTTGGCACAAAGCTTGCTTAGTAAAGCTCCGAGATCCGCGCCATATCCCGGCGCCCCCACAGATCCGGAGCCCCGTATGCAAGAGTATATGATGATCCTTCTCGGTACAGCGCTTGTGAATAACGTGGTGCTGGTGAAATTCCTCGGTCTTTGCCCCTTTATGGGCGTGTCGCGGAAAATCGATGCAGCGATTGGAATGGGCTTTGCCACCACTTTCGTTCTGACCTTGGCGGCGGCCTGTTCCTGGATCATCGAAACCGCTGTGCTCACGCCGCTTAATCTTGGCTTTTTGCGGATCCTGTCTTTCATCTTGGTGATCGCCGCTATCGTGCAATTCACTGAGGCGGTGATCCGCAAGGCCTCTCCGACCTTGTATCGCGCTTTGGGGATTTATCTGCCGCTGATCACCACCAATTGCGCCGTGCTCGGGGTGGCGCTGCTGAATATCCAGGAAAAGCACACATTTGCCGAAAGCCTGCTTTACGGCTTTGGCTCTGCTGTGGGCTTTACCGTTGTCATGGTCATGTTCGCTGGTCTGCGCGAACGCATGGCGCGGGTTGATCTTCCGGCGCCCTTTGCTGGGCCGCCCATCGCCTTCATCACCGCTGGTCTTATGTCCATGGCTTTCATGGGCTTTGCCGGTCTTGTGACCAATTAAGAGGAACTGCTGATGCTGACCGCTATTTTGATCATGTCCGGTTTGGGCCTTGGCTTTGGGGTTATCCTCGGGGTCGCGGCCAAGGTCTTTCATGTGGAAACCCCGCCCATCGTTGACGAGATTGAGCAGGTGCTGCCCGGCACGAATTGCGGCCAATGCGGCTTTCCGGGCTGCCGGGGCGCGGCCGAGGCGGTGGCCGATAGCGCGGCGCCAATCACGCTTTGCCCTCCGGGTGGCCGTGATGTGATTGTGGCTTTGGCCGAGATCACCGGATCAGACATCCCAGCCCCAAGCGGCAGCGGGGCCAGCGAAGACCCCGAGCCGCTGGTGGCCTTCATCTTCGAAGATCACTGCACCGGCTGCACCAAATGCTATAAGCGCTGCCCGACCGATGCGATTATCGGCGCCGCAAAGCAGATCCATACAGTGGTGAATGATGCCTGCATCGGCTGCGACGCCTGTGTCGAGGTCTGCCCGACCGATGCCATCATCTTGCGCACCAAGCCGAAAACTCTGCGCAACTGGTATTGGCCCAAGCCCAGCGAAACCATTGAGACAGCGGCCTAAGGAGATCTGACCGATGAAACTCTTCTCCCTCGCCGCGCTGAAGCGTAAAACCGATATTTTCGCCATTCGGGGCGGGATCCATCCGCAGCCGCGTAAATATCTGGCCTCCGATTGCGCGATTGAAAAGATGCCGATCCCCAGCCTGCTGCGGGTGCCGCTTCAGCAGCATATCGGCGCGGTGGCCGAGCCTTTGGTGCAGCGCGATGACTATGTGTATAAGGGCCAGCTGATCGGCAAAGCGCGCGGCCCAGTTTCCGCGAATGTGCATAGCCCGACTTCTGGCCGGGTATTGGCGGTGGGGCATTTCTCGGCGCCGCATCCCTCGGGCCTGCCTGTGCCCACGGTCACGATCCGTCCGGATGGCGAAGATAAATGGGGCCCGCGCCTGCCGCGCCTGGTGCCCGAAGATTGCGAGCCCGAAGAAATTGCCGCGCGGGTGAAAGAGGCCGGCATTGTCGGCATGGGCGGCGCGACCTTCCCGGCTGCGGTGAAGCTAGAGCTGGGCAAACGCTATGATTTGCATACGCTAATTATCAATGCCGCCGAATGTGAACCCTATCTGACCTGCGATGACCGTCTCTTGCGGGAATATTCCGAAGAAGTCGCGGATGGCATCTGGATGATGGCCAAGGCTTTGGGCGTGTCCAAGGTTGTGGTCGCGGTCGAGTCCAATAAACCGGCGGCGATCGAGGCCATGCGCCGGGTGATTTTCCGCGTTGGTCCCGACGCCCAGGTCATGCGCGTGCCGACCCGCTATCCCATGGGGTCGGAAAAGCATTTGGTGCAAACCGTGACTGGCCTGGAAACGCCGGCCCGCGCTTTGACCGCTGAATTGGGCATTGTCGTGCATAATGCGGCCACGGCCCATGCGGTGCATAAAGCGGTGCGCTATAGTGAGCCGCTGATTTCGCGGGTTCTGACCGTGTCGGGCTATGGGGTGAACCGCCCCGCCAATCTAGAGGTGATGATCGGCACGCCGGTGACCGAGATCCTCGATCATTGCGGCGGGCTGAAGGGCGATCCTGACCGCTTGCTTCTGGGTGGGCCGATGATGGGCTTGCCGATTAACTCTCTGCGGGTGCCGGTGATCAAAGGCACGAATGGCATCCTGGCCCTAGAGAAAAGCGAAACCCGGCGGCATCAATCCATGCCTTGCGTGCGCTGTGGCTCCTGTGTCGCGGCTTGCCCTTGTGGGCTGACCCCGCTGGATCTGCATTCGCGCATCTCGGCCGAAGATCTAGATGGTTCGGTGGATATCGGCTTGCTCGATTGCGTGGCCTGCGGCTCGTGTTCCTATGTTTGCCCGTCCAATATCCCGCTGGTGCAAAGCTTCAACTATGCCAAGGGCAAGCTGGCGGCGAAGCAGAGCCAAAAGCACCAGCAAGAAGAAACCAAACGTCTGGCCGAGGCCCGCAAGGCTCGCGAAGAGGCAGTCGCCGAGGCCAAGCGCCAAGCCGCAGCCCGTCGCAAAGCCGAACAGGCCGAGAAAAAGCGCAAAAAAGCCGAAGCAGAGGCCGCCAAGAAAGCCGCTGCCGAAGCAGCCGCTCAGGCCGAAGCAAGTGCTGCCCCGCCGCTCTCCGATGCGGCGGCTCCTGGATCCGCCCCCGCGGAAACGGCTGAAATCAAAGCATCTGCCCCGGCCAATACCCCACCCGCGCCACAAACGCCGAAGGAGGCCGCAGAATGACCGCCCGTGTGATCGTCAGCGGGCCCCATGCCCATTCTCATGCCTCTGTCACCAATGTGATGGGCTTGGTCATGCTCTGCCTGACCCCCGGTACATTGATGGGGTTTTACCAATTCGGCTGGCCCGCTGTTTTGCTCTTCGGCATCACCCTGGTCAGCGCCTTTTTCTGGGAGGCGGTCTGCCTCGCCTTTGCGGGCAAAGATCTTGATCGTTTCCTCTTTGATGGCTCTGCGATCCTTACCGCTTGGCTCTTGGCCATGACCCTGCCGCCCTGGGCGCCTTGGTGGATCGGCTTTATCGGCGCCTTTATCGCCATTGTTCTTGGCAAACATGTTTTCGGCGGGCTGGGGCAGAATCCGTTCAACCCGGCCATGGTCGCCCGTGCCATGCTTCTGGTGGCGCTGCCGGTGCAGATGACAACTTGGGTGCTGCCGGACCCGATCATCTCGGCTGCCGCGCCAAGCTTCTCTGACGCGCTGGCCATCACCTTTGGCGGCGGGGTGCAGATCGATGCCGTGTCCTCGGCCACCACCCTGAACCATGTGAGCGCCGGGCTCGATGGTGGCGCCCCGCTGAGCCAGATCATGGCCGACACTTTTAGCCTGCATGACCTGTTCATTGGCCATGTCTCCGGCAGTTTGGGCGAAACTTCGGCCCTGCTTTTGGGGCTTGGGGGTATTTTGCTCATCGCCATGCGCGTGATCAGCTGGCACACGCCGCTGGCGGTATTCGTCGGCGCGGGCGGCCTGGCCAGCCTGCTTTGGCTGATCGATCCGGCGCACTATCCCAACCCGCTTTGGCATCTTAGCTCAGGCGCGCTGGTGCTCTGCGCCTTCTTCATTGCCACGGATTACGTCACCTCGCCGATCACGCGGGTGGGGCAGATGATCTATGGTATCGGCATTGGCCTGTTGATCGTGATCATCCGGACTTGGGGCAGTTTCCCCGAAGGCGCGGCCTTTGCCGTGCTCTTGATGAATGCCTGCACCCCTCTGCTTGATGAATATATCCGCCCCCGCGTCTTTGGCCGGGATCGGGCGGGCAAACCGCTAAAGATCAAAGGGGCAAATGAATGAGCGATACGCCAGAAACCGAAGCCCAGCCCAATGCTTTGGCCGTTGCCTGGGAACGTTTTACCAATATTCCCGCGGGGCATGGGATTTTGCTGGGGCTCTTTGCCTTGGTCACCGCTCTGCTCTTGGCACTTGCAGATGAGGCCACGCGCGGCGCGATTGCCGACCGCGCGGCCGAGGATCTGGCGGCGTCCCTTGGACAGGTCATTTCTGAGAGCTTGCATGACAATGATTTGGTGGCCTCCACATTTGTGATCACAGATGAAGAGGCAGGCGAGTTGACAGTTTACCAAGCGGTTCAGGCCGGGGCAGTCACCGCCGTGGCCTATGAAATGGTCGGTTATGGCTATGCGGGGGCGATCCGGGTGTTGATGGCGGTGGATCCCGCCGGTGAAATCCTGGGCGTGCGGGTTCTGGCCCATGCGGAAACGCCAGGCCTGGGCGACAAGATCGAGACCGCGAAAGATGACTGGATCTTGGGTTTTGATGGCCGCTCGTTAGAGGATCCGGCACCTGCCAAATGGAAAGTTCAAAAAGATGGCGGCGTCTTTGACCAGTTTTCTGGCGCAACCATCACCCCCCGCGCGGTGGTTGGAGCAATACGCGGCGGCCTAGAGCTGTTCGAGCGCCACGAAGCCGAATTGATGCGCCCGATTGAGGAGAATGCCTAATGTCAGATTATGGCAAAATCACCCGCGAAGGCCTGTGGGACAATAATATCGTGTTTGCCCAGCTGCTGGCGCTGTGCCCGCTCTTGGCGGTGACCGGCACGGCGACCAATGGGCTAGGGATGGGGCTTGCCTCCCTTGCGGTGATGGTCGCTTCGGGTTTGGCCGTGTCGCTATTGCGAAATGTGATCACACCGGAAATTCGGATCCCCGCCTTCGTGCTGATCATCGCTTGTATCGTGACGGTGGTGGATATGGCGCTGAATGCTTGGGTGCATGATTTGCACAAAGTTCTGGGCCTGTTCATCCCGTTGATCGTGACCAATTGCGCGATTTTGGGCCGGGCAGAGGCCTTTGCCTCGCAGCGCGGACCGCTGGCGGCCAGTTATGACGGGCTGATGATGGGCATTGGTTTCACTCTGGCGCTGGTGGTGCTGGGCGCGACACGGGAAATCCTGGGTTCCGGCACGTTGTTCGCCAATGCTTCTGTGCTGTTGGGCGATGCCTTCGGGTTCTTAGAACTGGTGATCATCCCCGATTATGACGGGTTCTTACTGCTGATCCTGCCGCCGGGGGGCTTTATCATGCTCGGTTTCTTGCTGGCGGCGAAATATCTGATCGACCAGGCATTGCAGGGGCAAACTGAGGCGGAAATCGCTGGAATGGGCAGAGAATTCACCGCAGTTGGGGTGCTTCAGCCGAAACCGGTCTTGGATGATGATGACGAGGAGGATGACGAATGAATGTCGGTGTCGCATTCGCCAAGCAATCGGCCCAGGTCTGGTTGAAAATGGAAGTACCCGATGGCTCCACCGTGCGCGAGGTGATCGAGCTTTCGGGGCTGTTGCAGCAATTCCCGGAAATCGATCTAGAGACCAATAAGGTCGGGATTTTCGGCGCGGTCGCTAAGCTGGATAAAGTCGTCAAAGATGGCGAACGGGTGGAAATCTATCGCCCGATCCATCCCGAAGCGGAGCTGTTAGAGAAAAACGACGCCAAGTAACCAATGCTGCCCGGTCTTTGGCGCCGGGCAGCCTGGTCTCTTGACTATTGCAGCTTAGTCCTTGATCGCCCCGATCCGCTCGATCTTGCCGATCAGCTCCACCGCACTGCGCAGCGCGGCACCGGTCGTTACGGTCATTTGCGGCAGGGTCATCCATTCCAGCGCCCAGGATGCACCGGAGCGTTCTTGCTCATGCAACATGGTGCTTAGCAAAAGCCCCTGCTGACCGGCGTTAAACCGTGCAAGCGTCACCAAAAGCTCGGCCAAAACTGGGTTTTGCTTATGGGGCATCGCCGAAGAGGCGCCACCGCTGGCCATGCCAATTTCGCCAATCCCTTGCTGAGCCATCAGGCAGATATCTTGCCCCATCTTGCCCAAAGTCCCGGTGATCAGGGCCAGCCAATGGCCGTAATCGGCAATACCATCGCGCATAGAGTGCCAAGAACTCGCCGGAGCCCCTAGATTTAGGCTTTGCGCCATATGCGCGGTGATGCGCGGCGCATTGGGGCCTAGGCTTTCACGCGTGCCAACCGGGCCGCCCAGCTGCAGGGCAAAGACCTTTTGGCTCACGGTTTCCAGCCGATCTCGGCAGCTTTCCAGCGGCGCGCGCCATGTGGCGATGCGATGGCCCGCAGTGATCGGTAGGGCGGCTTGCATACGGGTGCGGCCCATGATTTCCACCGCGCCAAAGCGGGTTTCCAGCGCTGACAGCCCGGCCACCGCCTCGGCCAGCCGCGCATCAAGCGAAACCGCCACATCGCGCAGAGTCAAAACCATCGCCGTGTCGATCACGTCCTGGCTGGTGGCGCCGGTATGTATGGCTTTGGGCGCGGCCAGGCCTTCGCGCATCTGCCGCACCAGCTCGGGCACGACAACTCCATTGCGCCGGGTCGCGCTATTTAGAGCGTCGAGATCTGGCTGATAGGCCTCAAGCGCGGCCAAGGCTTCGATCAGCTCTGCGCCCTCGATCTCACCACATGCGCCGCGTGCGGCGGTCAAAGCATGTTCAAAGGCCACAAGATGCGCCATTTGCGGGCCCGCTTCCCATAGCGCCTGAATTTCGGGGTCGCCGAATAAGTCGCTCAGCCAGGGATGGTCAAAAACTGACGCGCTCATAGCTCACCAATCGCTTTTGCTACGGCATGCGGGGTCTCAATGCCGGGCAAATGGCTCACCCCTTCAATTTCCACATAGCGCGAATTGGGCAGAGCTTCGGCCAGGGCCTGGACCAAGGCAGGGGGCGTCGACAGATCGACACTGCCCGCAATACAGATTGACGGCTGGGTGATCTTCGCGGCATCACCGCTCAAATCGCAATCACGGATCGCTTCGCAGGTACGGGCATAGCCCTCGGCATCGGTGCGGGCGAGCATGGTGCGATAGCCTTTGAGATCCAAGGGCCGGTCGCCGCGGAAGCCTTCGGAGAACCAACGCTCCATCACCGCATCAGCGATAGGCTCGATCCCTGTGTCCCGCACCGCATTGATGCGCGGATTCCAGGTGGTTTCATCGCCGATTTTCATGCCGGTACAGCAAAACACCACCGCCGAGACCAGATCAGGCCGGGTCGCGGCAAGGCTTTGGGCGATCATGCCGCCGATAGACACACCGCAAACCAGCGCATCGCGCAGCTCGAAATGCTCCATCGCGGCGGCCAGATCTTCGGCCAAACGCGGAATAGACACAGGGCCCGTTTCCGACAGCCCATGGCCGCGCTTATCGATACACAAGATCGGCAGATCCTCGGGCAGGAGCGCGATGACATCCTCCCAGATCCGAAAATCCGTGCCCAGAGAATTGGCGAAAACCACCGCCCGGCCTGTGCCGGGGCGGTAGCTTACATGCAGGTTCAGCCCGTCAATCTGCAGGAATTGCGGCATTAGGCAGCTTTCAGCCCCAGCATTTCCCGCGCCTGAGCGAAAGTCGCCACTGGGCGTTCGTATTTTTCGCAAAGCTCAACGGCGCGCTTGACCAAAGCCGCATTGGACGGAGCCAGAGTGTTGCGATCCAGGCGAACATTATCTTCAAGCCCGGTGCGGGTATGGCCGCCCGCCGCGATGGACCATTCATTGATCTTCAGCTGGTTTGCGCCAATGCCTGCAGCGCACCATTCCGCATCCGGCGCGCGGGTTTTCATGGTATGCACATAGAAGTCGAAGACCTCTTTATCTGCCGGCATGGAGTTTTTCACGCCCATCACGAATTGCACGTAAAGCTTGCCGTATAGCGCGCCATCGCCATGCAGTTTGATCGCTTGCAGGATATGGCCCAGATCGAAAGCTTCGATTTCGGGCATGACCTCATTGGCCTGCATTTCGCTGGCCAGCCAATTCACCAGATCCGGCGGGTTCTCGTAAACGCGTGTCGGGAAGTTGTTCGAGCCCACCGAGAGCGAGGCCATATCCGGTTTCAACGGAAGCATGCCGCCACGGGTCTTGCCTGCACCTGAACGCCCGCCAGTGGAAAACTGGATGATCATGCCGGGGCAATGTTTTTCCAGGCCCTCTTTCAGCGCTGCGAATTTCTCCGGATCGCTGGATGGTGTCTGGTCTTCGTTGCGCACATGGGCATGCACGATGGTTGCACCGGCCTCAAAGGCTTCTTGCGTGCTTTCGACCTGCTCGGCGACGGAAATCGGCACGGCAGGGTTGTTTTCTTTCGTCGGCAGCGACCCAGTGATGGCGCAGCAGATAATGCAGGGTTTGGTCATGTCGGTCCTTTTCAGAGGCGCCCCGCCAAGGACCGGCGGCGGAGCGTCCCCTGTTTTGCTAATTTAGGCGATTAGATGTCGAAAAATACTGTTTCGTCTTCACCTTGGATTTTTACGTCGAAGCGGTAAACAGTCACCCCGTCGCGTTCCTCTTTCTTTGCGATCAGAGTGGCGCGGCGGCGTTCCCATTCGATCAGATTGATCACCGGATCGGCAGCATTGGCTTCGGCTTCATCCTCGAAATAGATCCGAGTGTTCAGACCGATATTGATGCCGCGCGCCACAACCCAAAGATTGATATGCGGTGCTTGCATCTGGCCATTGCGGCCCGGAGTGGCGCCCGGCTTGACCGTGTCAAAGCCCCATTCGCCAGTTTCGAAATTTGTGATCACACGGCCCCAGCCGCGAAAACCCTCTTCGACCTCGCCGGCGCTTTCCGGGTGGGCATAGACGCCTTCGGAATTGGCCTGCCAGGCTTCGAGCAGCACGTCTTTGATCGGGCTGCCTGTGCCATCGATCACCAGGCCTTCGACCCGGATCTTTTCGCCTTTGGCATTGGGGCCTGCGATGTCATGGCCAAGCTCTGTTTTGTAGATCTCAAAACCCGCTGCCCCCGGCGCTAGGCCGATATGAACGTAAGGGCCTGCGGTTTGACTGGGCGACTCTTTCAGATATTCGAGAGGCTGGGTCATTAGTTGCCCTCCAGACGGTTTTCGAACAGGGTCGAGCGGCGACCGCGCAGAATGATATCAAATTTATAAGCGATAGTGTCGAGCGGGATGGTAGAGTTCATATCTAGCGCCGCAACCAGTTGATCAATCGCCGCTTGATTGGGGATGGATTTCACAATCGGGCATTTCGCGATCAGCGGGTCACCTTCGAAATACATCTGCGTGATCAGACGCTGAGCAAAGCCGGTGCCGAAAACAGACACATGGATATGCGCCGGGCGCCAGTTATTCACCCAGTTGCGCCAAGGATACGCGCCCGGTTTTACCGTGCGGAAGAAGTAATAGCCGTTCTCATCGGTGATGGTCCGACCACAGCCGCCGAAATTCGGGTCAATCGGCGCAAGATAGGTGTCTTTCTTATGGCGGTAGCGGCCGCCTGCATTGGCCTGCCAAATTTCCACCAGAGTGTTCGGCACCGGACGATTATTTTCGTCCAAAACCCGGCCATGCATGATGATCCGCTCGCCAATGGCGCTTTCGCCGGTTTGGGCGTAGTTATGGATCAAGTCTTTGTCCATCGGGTCGATATCGCCATGGCCGAAAACCGGGCCGGTGATTTCCGACGGCGAGTTTTCCAAGCTGATCAGCGAATATTGCGGCGAGCGCGCAACGGAAGTTTTGTAATCCGGCGTCAGCGCTGGCGGCTGCCATTCGCGGTCGCGCTGGTAAAATTCAGCGGGGGTTAGCATATCTGGGGTCTCCTCCTTGGAATGGCCTAGGTCGCGTGTGGATTAGTCAGCCTGTTCCATCTCTGCGTAAGTGGCTTTGATCAGTTTCAGCGCATGGTTTGCTTTCGGCACGCCTGCATAAACCGCCACATGCTGGATCGCTTCGAGCACATCGGTTTTGCTGGCGCCGGTGCGGGCGGTGGCGCGCACATGCATGGGGATTTCTTCGAAATTGCCGGTCGCGGCCAGCAGAGCCAGGGTCAGCATGGACCGCTCACGCAGCGGGATACCGTCAGACGACCAGACAGTTCCCCAAGCGCCTTCGGTGATCATTTGCTGAAATGGCAGATCCAGCTCGGTCTTGTTCGCCTCGGCGCGATCCACATGGGCATCGCCCAGAACTTTGCGGCGGATCTTCATGCCGTCGGCATAGCGGTCTGTCATTTAGGTGCCTCCCTTTGGTTGAGGGTTAAAAAGCATAATCTACACGCGATGAAAATTGATGTTTTGAGTATAATTAATTACCTATAGGTTATGAGTCTTGATCCCCGCCTTCGCCTTCGCCATTTCACCACCTTTATGGAGGTCGCCCGAGTAGGGTCTATTGTGGCCGCGGCAGAGGCTTTGCATGTGACCCAACCCGCGATCTCTAAGACCTTGCGGGAGTTAGAGGAAATCCTAGGCCGCCCGCTCTTTGACCGGGTGGGGCGAGGGCTGAGATTGAACTCGGCGGGGGCGTCTTTCCAAAAACTGACCGGCGCGGCTTTGGGGGATCTCAACCGCGCCCAAGCAGCGGTGCGAGGCAGTGAGGCGGGCCGCGTCAAATTGGCGGTCGGGACTTTGCCCACAGCGGCCAGCCAATTGCTGCCGCAAGCGGCGCTGGCCTTGCGCGAGGACCTGCCCCATGTGGCGCTGCGGGTTTCTACCGGGCCGAATTGGTTGCTGCTCAGCCAGCTGCGCGAAGGTGGGCTGGATCTGGTGGTGGGGCGCATGGCGGATCCGGATCAGATGGCGGGCCTGTCCTTTCAGCAGCTCTATCCCGAAGATATCGTCGCCGTGGTCCGCCCGGATCATCCGCTAGAACGGTTAGAGCCCCCGGATAGCTTTTTCGACTATCCGCTGATTTTGCCCCCGAGCGGCGCGGTGATTAACCCGACCGTGCGGGGCTATCTGGTGAGTGTTGGGGCGGGGGCGGTTTTGCCCGCTTATGAAACCGTTGCCTTGGCCTTTGGCCGCCATATTTTGCAAAGCTCTGACGCGATTTGGTTTATCTCCAACGGTGTTGTGGCCGAGGAAGTGCGGCTTGGCACGCTGCGGGTTGTGCCGTTGGAACATCCGATGATGGCGGGTCCGGTGGGGATCAGCCTGCGGGCCGACCGGGTGCAGTCGCCCGAATTGTCCGCGCTGGTGGCAGCGCTGCATAGAACCGCCGCCAATAGCGATTGGGCCCAGGGCACATCTGCGAGCTAAAGCGTTTCGAGAAACTCTATGGACCGTTTCGCTTTGAACTACCCTGCGCGGCCTGACGCCTAAGATTTCAAGGCGCCATTGCGGGCCAATTCGCTCAGCACAGTCCGGATATCGTCGATGCCATAAGGCTTGCTGACGATGATCGCATCGGGGAATTCATTCTCTAGCCCCGGATCACCGCCATAGCCAGTGGCCAGGGCATAGGGAATTTTCTGGGCGATGCAGTGCTGGGCCAGGCTGCGCGAGGTTTCCGACCCTAAATTCACGTCAAGCAGGGCAAAGCGGATCTCATTATCTTGAAAATAGCGCTCCGCTTGAGCAACTGTCGCGGCGACCAGCACCTCGCTAGCGCCCAGATCCGATAGAATGTCAGAGGCATCAAGCGCGATGATCATATTATCTTCGACCACCAAAACGCTGCCAGATAATTTCAGCTCGGTTTGTGGATGCATGGGGCGGGTCTCTTCTGCGGGCGTGACCTCAGGGGCGCTAAGACGGACAAATTTTGTGGGAATGCTGAACTGAGTTTGCACCCCGGTAAGGTGAAAATCGATCTGCGCCGTGCCTTTCAGCTCGAAGGGAATGGTGCGTTCGATGATCGTCATGCCAAAGCCTTTGCGGCTGGGCATTTGCACCGGCGGCCCGTCTTGTTCCGCCCAATGCAAATTGTAACTGCCATCCGAGGTGAAAGCCCCGGTCAGCCGCACCGCCCCGCGTTGATCGCTAAGCGCACCATATTTCGCGGAATTGGTCACCAGCTCATGGATTACCAAAGCCATGGCGGTGAAAGCATTCGGCGAAAGCTCTACCGGTTCAAGATCCAGAAGGATGCGGTTGGATTTTTGCTGCAAAAAGGCGGTGGCCTCGGTGCGGATTAGCTTTTCCAAAGACACCCAGCCCCAATCCTTGCGGGTCAGCTGGTCATGAGCGCGGGCAAGAGCCGTGATGCGCGCATCCAAAACGGTGCAGTAATCATCAATGGTCATGGCACCGCCACGACCCTGAGACACCAAGCCTTGGATCAGGTTTAGGATATTGCGCACCCGGTGATTGAGTTCGGCGATCAGCAATTCCTGCTGATCCTGGGCGCGTTTGCGCATGCTATTGGCTTCGTCTGAAAGCTTTAGAACCACTTCCAAAAGCGTGACGCGCAGGGACTCGGCCACGCGTCTTTCATTGGGTTTCCAAGGGTCCGACCGGCCCGTGACCACCTGTTTCCAGGCCTCAAAGCTTTTGCGGGGCGTCAACCGAATGCCATTTGGCCCAGTTTCCACTGGCTTTTCCGGGCTGCCCGCCCACGTCACCATTTGCTGCACTTCGCGGCGGAAAAACACGATATAATCCCGCGGCGTCCGGGAAATCGGCAAAGCCATGAGGCCCACAGCGCGATCGGCGAAATTCGCCGCCTCTGGCAGGTGACGCCCTATTTCATAGCTATGGAAAATCTGGCTGGTCTCAGTCGTGTTGAGAAAACGCGCCAGCGGCAGGAATTCCTCTTCGGTCGGGGCCGAGCCTTGGGCGCGATAGGTGCCATTGGAATAAATCGCGATGCCATCATATTGGATTGCCTCGGCAAATTCCTTGGCGACCGTGTCGAAATACGCCACCAGATCCGCTTGGTTCGAAATTTGCACCAGCAGTTTTTCATGCAATTTCCGCGCCTGTTCTTGGTCGCGCAGGGCGTTGCGTTGCTCCAGCTGGGCAAGTTCGTAGTTAAAGAGCTGGGTGAAAAGCTCTACCGCGCTGCGCAATTCGTAATCGATGTAAAACGGTGTGCGGTGATGGCAGGCAAAAAGCCCCCATAGTTTTTGATCATTGATAATCGAGGCGGACATAGAGGCGCGCACGCCCATATTGCGCAAATATTCCAGATGGATAGACGATACGGCCCGGGTCACCGCAAAGGATAGATCCAGCGGCTCGCCTTTGGGGTTTAGTGCGGGTGAGATCGCATGCACGGGCGCGTCAACATCAGCAATCAGTCGCAGCGGATTGGCCAGATACAAGGCGCGCGCCTGTTTCGGGATATCGCTCGCCGGGTAGCGCAGGCCCAAATAGGGCTCTTGCCCTGGATCGAGGGCTTCGGCCACGACCTCGCCCGTGTCATCTTCGGCAAAGCGATAGACCATGACCCGGTCCAAACCCGTCAGAGCCTTAAGAGCACGCGCAGCCTCGGTCAAAAGGCCCGGCAGATCGGTTTTGCGGCGTATCCGATCAATCAAAGGCTGGACCATCGCCATGTCATCCCGTTTGGGAGAGATGCCTTTTTTGGGCTCAAACTCCAAAATAATTGCCGAGCCGGACAAATGCATCGAGATGTCAAACAAGCGCCCATCCCCATGCAGATCAAAGGCGAAAAGCCTGACATTGCCGCGCGCGAAAGCCAGGATTTGCAGCTTTGAGCGTAGCTCATGAAGCGAGTTTGGCGGCAAGACTTCATTCGCTGGCAAGCCCACCACATTCTGCGTGGGCAGACCTAAAACGCTGGCCAGGTTTTCCGAGGCATGGACGATGATCCAATCGGATGACACGGCCAAAAGCGCCCCAAAATCCTGAACATGGCCAAGAATATGGATCGGCTCGCGATCGCAATTGGTCAAATCCGGCGTGGGATGGCTGCTTTGTTGGTCGTCATGCATCGGCTAGGCGGCTTTCGTCTGTTGGATTTGGCGCGCTGCGGTCTCAAAACCGGAAAATAGCTGCTTGGCACTTTGCAAGATAGCCTCTGCCTGCGGGCCAAGGCCCGGCTGGGTTTTCGCCCAATCGCACCAGTCGCGCCAGTGTGGGGCGACCGATGGCAGGGTGAAAAATGCTTGGGCTTTTTGCACGGTTTGATCTGAGCTCGCGCGCCATTTGGGGCGCAAGGCGGCGGCCCCCATGCGCGAACCCAAGGTCAAATATTCGGCGGCAACCGGATGGGCGCTGTGATTGGGGGCAGTTACGCAGAGAGGGGCGCGGCCCAAAATCTGCAAATCCTGTTCTAAGGCCCAGATCACATCATTCAGCTTTTGTGGTCCGGCCTGATTGGGCAAAGCGGTGCGCATCTGGCAAAATCCCGCATATTGCACGGCCAGAAAATCGGCCAGCCCCGCCGCGGTATCAAGTTTTAGGTCCAGCAAAAGCGCATCCACAGCCGCATGAGCGGCGGCCG
Organism: Mangrovicoccus sp.; assembly: GCA_049603835.1. Classification (GTDB taxonomy): domain Bacteria; phylum Pseudomonadota; class Alphaproteobacteria; order Rhodobacterales; family Rhodobacteraceae; genus Mangrovicoccus. The sequence goes on along the minus strand of JBMYSZ010000003.1, from coordinate 150,369 downwards.
TATCGGTGCGAAGCCTGTCACGTAAGCTAAATTCCGATGCGGCGTTTTGATGAGTCATTGCTCAGCTTTCCAATCTTGATTGGTACAAGCAAGCCATGTCCGCCGGTCCCGGAAACTAAAATTCCGACCAAGCAATTCACTCATACAACTTCCCAAGGGTTTTTACGTGGTTGTGAAAATTGCGTCATTTAAAAAAGACATAGTTTCGGGCTGGTTTGCCCCCAAAATGTAAATTTTCTTTGCCATTCCCTAGGGTTGTTATCCTTTGGGTTGTAGGTTTCCCGCGCGACTTTCGCGATATTCCTCTGCGGCCTGTAAAATCTACATTTAAAATTAAGATTTATATGAGCTGCTCAATCGCTGATTCGTTTTTGCGGTTTGTGACCGCGATTTGCCCGGTCACAACCAGCAGCCAGACCGATACCGGCAGGGCCACGATGCCGCCCACAGGTCCCCAAAGCCACAGCCACACCGTCAGAATAATGAAGATCAGCAACGGGTTTACGGTCAGGCGTCGGCCGACAAGGCTGGGTGTTACGAAATAGCCTTCGAGAAAATTGAAGCAGATGAACATGACCATCGGCCCATAGGCATAGAGCCCGAAGAAATTCAAATGTCCCGCAACCAGCAAGCCGCAAGCAAAGAGCGCAGGTCCGAGATAGAGCAGGTAATTCAGCAGAAAGGCGAGAAAGCCCCAGGTCGCCGGCGAAGGCAGGCCGAAGCTCCATAAGCCGCAAAAGACCACAATGCCCAAAAGCGCGTTAATCGCCGTGATGGTCACGAAATAGCGCGACACGGATTGGTCCGCAGCATGGAGAAGGGCCTCCGTTTCTTCGCCCGAGCTTGTGATCGCGAAATGCTGCCCCAGCCATTTGTATATTTCCGTGCGGGTGAGGATGAAAAAGAACAATACCCCAAGGAAAATAAGCAGTTGCGCCGCCAATTGCGGAGCAAACAACACCGCATCCATGAAAGAGGGCAGATCTGCATCCTTACCATTCCCGCCGCCGCCACCACCGCCGGCATTATCCGCTCCGATGGCGTTTTTGACCTCTTTGGACATCTCATCGATATTTTCGCCGATGGCCAAAATACCCTCTAACATGCGGCGAATATCATCCACCACCAAAGGCACTTGGCGCACAGCGTCATCAATCGCCGGCATGAAAAACAGCACAGTCCCGATCAAACCCGCGACCGTCCCAAATGTCATAGACAGGGCCATGACCGCCGGGGGGATCCGGCTTTGCGCCGCCCGATCGACCAGCGGCGAGAGGATCACCCCAAAGGTCAAAGCCAGAAGGATCGGGGCTGAAATCGCTTTGGTCACTTTCAAAACCACCAGGCCTATCAGGATCACCAAAGCGGCCAGAAGAATATTTTTCGGAAGACGCAAAATGTAAGTCCTTTGAGGCCAATAGAGTATGGCGAGCGGGTCAGAGCGGATCTGGCGCGGTTTGTCTGTCGAAAGAAAAACCACCAAGCGGTGAATTAGTTCCGGAACAATTCGTCTTTTGCCGGGTTGCGTTTATGTCAAACGACATAAGCAATCGGGCAAAACCCGACGCATGGCTTTGCCCCTGGCTTGGGGAGGAAAGGAAACCACCATGACCCGGTCCACCCCGCGCATGTCGCGCAAAACTACCCCGGCCTGGGCTTTGCCGCGCAAGGTTTTTCAGGATTTACGGGCAAGCTATTGGTTCGTGCCGGGTTTTATGGCGATTTTGGCGTTTGGTTTGGCCATTGGCAGCGAATATCTTGATCGTCGCGGCTGGGCCGATCCCTATATTCCCAGCATTTTCTATGTGCAAAATGCTGATATCGCCCAATCCATCCTTGGCGTCATTGCGCCTGCTAGCATTGGTGCCGCCGGGGTGATGTTTTCCATGACTATGGTGGCGGTGTCTTTCGCCTCTTCCAATATCGGGCCGCGCTTGATTGGCAATTTCATGCAAGATCGCGGGGTGCAGTTTAGCCTTGGGACATTGCTGGCGACCTTTATCTATAGTCTGATGATCCTGCGCAGTTTGCGGATGGAGGATCAGGGATTTGACTATGTGCCGATCCTGTCCATGACCATTTCCATGGGGCTGGTTCTGATCTCGGTCGGGGTGATGATCTATTTCGTGCATCACATCCCGGAAATCATCAGCTTGGAAAATGTCACGGCCGCTTTGGGGCAACGGCTTTTGACGCAGATCGCGGAACTGACGGAATTCGACGCCTCCGACCATGAGGAAGCAGCGTTGGAAGGCCGGTGCGAAGAGCTGCGCCTGGATCATGCGGGCTATTTGCAGGCGGTGAATTTCCAAGCCCTGAACCGGATGAAGCGACGGGGCGAATGGAGGGTTAAAATCTGCAAATTTCCCGGAGATTTCGTGGCGCCGCATATGCCAGTGGCGATAATCGCGACGGAGACTCCGCTGAAAGATCGGCAAAGATCCCGGCTAGGGGCCTGTTTCGCCCTTGGCACGGCCCGCACCGAGGCGCAAAATCCGGCCTTTATCGCGGATCAATTATCGGAAATCGTAGCGCGGGCTTTGTCGCCCGGTGTGAATGACCCCTATACGGCCATGAGTTGCCTGAATTGGGCGCATGCGGCGTTGCATGCTTTGGCGGGGCGTGGGCCCTTGGATCCATTGGGGTTTGACCATGATGATGCCCGCAGAACCCTAAACTTTACCGGGCTGCTAAAGGTCACCCATGAAATCCCGCGCAGCTATATTGCGGCGGATGTCTTGGTGACGCGTCATGCGCATGATCTGCTGAAAGATCTGGCCAATGCTTTGCCCGATGGGCCGCGTCGCGATGCGGTCATGGCCGAGATCAAGGACCTCTTGTCAGAAGCCAAGGGGCTTTTGCCCCATGCGCCGGATATTGCGGATTTGAGCCCGCAGGATCCGGCCCCTAAGCCCGCTGTTTGATCCGCCGCGCAATAGAGATATTCAGATAGACCAAGCCGCAAAGCGCCACAGCGCCGGCCAGCGCAAAGCTCCACCATTCGGTGATGCCAAAAAGATGCAAAAGCGCGGTCAAAAGCGCTAGGATCAAGCCGCCGCTTAGCTCGGTGAATAACATTGGATGACTGCTCATGGTTGTCTCTTTCTCCTGGAGGAGGGGGAAACTCGCCTGTTGCACTGTACTTCTTAACGAAGCTTTTACACGTATAGGTTGCGCTAAGATTCCCTAAAAATCCATTAAAGAATTGCGGCTAAATTGCGGTAATTAATGATCTGGTCTGATCTGTCGCAGGGCAGTTTTGCCAGGGCTTTCCATCTAAACTGGGAACCAAAGGCCGATCTATGCGTCATACTAGGCACCAAGATTGGAAGCCAAATGTTCGAAATAGACCAAGATCCAGAATTGATGCGCCACGCGTTAAACTCGCATCTTCGCTTGGCGTTTGAGCTAGATGGAGAGCAAATTCCAACCCGTTTGGATCAGCTCATGCGCCAATTGCGAGAACGCGAAATCGCGGCCAATGATGAGGCTGCCCCAAAATCGGGTCTTAGGACCGGCGCGACGTAAGGATATAGTAATGCAACGACCCGTTATAGGTGTGACCGTCTCTCGGCGGTCCGGCTGGCGTATTTTTCCCCTAGTGGCGTTTAATATCTGGCTTGCTGGCGGTCATGCGCTGCGTTGGCAAGCTGACCGTGACGCGGATATCGATAAAGTCGATGGGCTGGTGATCGGTGGCGGCGATGATATTTCGCCGGATATTTACGGCGGCCAGCTCAATATCTCTGCCCGCCTCGATCCGGCCCGAGATGCCCTGGAACAACGGCTGGTGCGAGAGGCTTGGCAGAAGAATACGCCGATCCTAGGAATTTGCCGCGGCTCGCAGATGATCAATGTGGCTTTGGGCGGCACATTGCACCAAGACGCTTACGAGCATTACCAGGCCAGCGACCATAAGCGTACGATCCTGCCGCGGAAATCGGTCAGGACGCTTTCGGGGACGCGCCTGGCGCAACTCATGGGGCGGGAGGCGCTGCGGGTAAATGCACTGCATTCGCAAGCGGTTGATCGCTTGGGCGATGGGCTGCAAGTGGCTGCTTGCGATAATGGCGGCATGGTCCAAGCCATCGAGCGTCAGCGCGACCCCTTTGCTTTGGGGGTGCAGTGGCATCCGGAACATTTGTTTTATCTGCGCTCTCAGCGCCGCTTGTTTCGCGGCTTGGTTTCCGCTGCGCGCGCCTATCGCGAGCGTCGCGACCAGATCCAGGCCGTTGCAACAGAGATCGAGGCGGATCCGGTGCAGGCCTAAAATTGGCCCAGTTTGGTGAGTTTTCGGGAGGGGTAGAACGCAGCGTCGCCTAAGGTAGCGGGGACTTTAAACCTCAGCTTCCGCTGCGTTCAGTGAAGTAACGTGAGGCAGGCCGCAAAAGTTCCAGGAAAATTTTAACTTTTTTCCAGCGGCCCTAAATTATTCGCTCAAAGGCGCAACCACCTCTGGATCGGGGTCCAAAACCAGGGCCGCCTCATCCGTTGCAAGTACGTCCATGGGCAGCAATTCTTGCGCGATTTCAGCCACGATCGGGGAGGCCTCTGATAATCCCATACCAGGCTTAAGTCGCGGATCAAAAAGGATTTTCAAAAGGTATTCATCATGCCGAGTTAGCAGTGCGAATTCTTCGTCATCATTGAAAATCGATGGTCTGACCTGGTCGCTATCATTGGGCAGACCCAGGCCTTGGGTGATTTCCTCGTGGAAACAGGCTTTGCGCAAAAGCGGCGGATGCTCGGCGCGAATAATGGCCACGGCGCGGCTATAGCTGGCATTATCGGAACTATTGGAAAACCCAACCGCGACACAAAGGATCGAGGGCGACAGGTCCAAAATCGTGTTGCGCACCGAAGATGGCAGTCCGGGGATCGCGGCATTTAACTGCCTGTCCAAAGTCAGCCGCTCGTCTTCATTCACCACGAAGACCACGAAATTGCCGGACCGGGTCACGCGCCGGACCGGATGGCCACTGGCTATACTGAGCCGCTGGGCCAATTCATCAACAATCGCTAAATCCGCCTCGCGGCGCGGCTCGGGCACACTATCGCCGAAAATAACCTGGAGCCGAACCGGACGCGCCCAACGACGAAGCAGCGCCTCTTTTTCCCGGGCCACAAGCCGCCCGCCCACAGGGGTATATTCCTCATAAAGCGCGATACGGATGAAATTCGTGGCAATGGTGGCCGCATCAAATGGTGCATCCGGCGGGTCAAGATCTTGGCGCAAAAGTCCCTGCGATCGCAGGCTTTTTTCAAACCGTGCCATGGAGGCCGCGATTTCGGCGCTGCTGACTAAGGGCTCTCGCCGCAGATCTGGCGAGGATAAATCGCCCATTTCCGTGGCTTTCGGGCGTCGCGAGGGGGGATCGGTGCGGGTCGATGCGCTTTCGGAATTCGATGGCAGATCGCAGCCGCTGAGCGCCAGCGCAAACACCGCCGCCCCCAAGATCTGGCAAATTCTTTGCGACCGGATCTGCATATTGTCTTAGCCTGCGGCTTGCGGTGCTGACCGCGCCTTCGCTGCCTTCAATGCGTCGCGCAGATCACCTTCCATTTTCTGCAGCTCGCCCTCGGCTTCGCGCCGTTTGGCTTTGCCCGCATCGGCGATGGCCAGGCTTTCTTCGATTGTGGCGACCAGATCCGCATTGGCCTGTTTGACCGCTTCGATATCGAAAACCCTGCGCTCCACCTCTGCTCGAACGGTTTTATTCGCCTGGCGCAGATTAGCGGCGTTTTTGGTCAATAGCTCATTGGTCAGATCCGTCGCTGTTGCAACCGCCTGGGCGGCCTCTTGGCTACGCTGGATCGTGAGCGCCTGGGCCAGCTGAGTTTCCCAGAGCGGTACCGTATTGACCAAGGTTGAATTGATCTTGGTAATCAAAGACTTGTCATTTTCCTGCACCAGCCGGATCGAAGGTAAAGACTGCATCGTCACCTGACGGGTTAGGCGCAGATCATGCACGCGCCGCTCCAAATCATCGCGGGCGGCGCGCAAATCTCGCAATTCTTGGGCGCGCATCACCTGGTCATCGGGCGCAGCCGCCGCGACGCTGGCTTCTAAAGCGGGGATCTCACCGCTATCCAATTGCGCCAGTTTCGCATCCCCCGCCGCGATATAAAGCGCCAGCTCGTCATAAAATGCCAAAGTCTTTTCATAGAGCAAATCCAAGGACTTCACATCTTTGAGCAGCTGATGCTCATGGCGATCAAGATCCGAGGTGATGGCGTCGATCTGGCCTTGGACCGTTTCATAACGGGCTATGAATTTCGCCACATCCGTGCCTTTGCCGGTCAGGCGTTCCCACCAAGACCGCTTGCGGTTTGGGTCCAGCTCTTCGGTGGAAAAGCCGCGGATCGTCGTCACCATGTCGCGCAGACTATCGCCGGCGGGGCCCAGATCCTTATTGCGCACATCCGCCAGCATATCTTGGCTGATTTTTTGCAGCTCAGCCTGTTTGGTGGCGCCAAAATTGATGATCGAGCCGGTATCGGCCATATCGATTTCGGCGATGCGTTGCTCAATAACGGCTTGCTGAGCGCCGTGGGCTTGGTCGAGGGCGGTGATATTGGCCTCGGCCTCGGGCAAAACCACATCTGTGACAAGCTTGACGGCATCGGGGGTAAGAGTTGTCTTGGTCATCTCTTAGGTCCTTTCGGGAAAGGCGGCGGCTTCGCGCTCTAGCCGTTCACGTAACACATTGATTTCCACATCCAGCGCGGCGCGGTCATCGATCAAAAGCGTTTCGGTTTTGGTGGCGAAATTGGTTTCTAGATCGGCCAGCAAAGCTTCGTAATTCGCTCTGGCCTGGGGGTCGCGATTGCGGGCGTAAAGCGTGGCGAATTTCGTGGTCGCATCACGAGCACCAATTAAATAGATGCCAAGATATTTGCGGGCGGATACAAGATCTCGGGGGTCTTGTTCAATTTGCCGGAACATATCGCGGGCGGTGGCTTTGAAACTCGCAACCCTATTTTCCAGCGCGCGGTCTTTGGCGGTGGCGATGGCTTGGCTCATCTCGGTCAGGATGGTTTCGGCTTCCTCGACTGCGCGCATGACGCGACCGGTTTGGAAATCATCGGCAGTCCTGGACAGCTTATCGCGTAGCGGATCAAGCCCGAAGGCCAGCAGATGTAGCACCGCCCCAACAGCGCCCAAGATCACCCCATTATCCAAACCCGTGCGCCAGCTGGCCGCGATGCCCAGACCCAAGCCCATGGCGGCCGCGCCAAAGATCTTGCGCGGGATTGCCGGGCGTTTGGCCACTTGTCGGGCGTTAAAGGCGGCTTCGGCGATCAAACCTTGCTGGGTCAGATAAGCGGCCAGCATCATCAGAGCAAAAGCCGCCAAATTCAGCGCAAGCCCCAGAGTTTCCGAGAAAAAGGCAGAGATCAGAAAGATAAAGGGCATCACAAACAGCAAATTCACCCGCGCCCCCGCCTTGGCAGGGGATTTACCACGAAATGCCGATTTCGGGGCGGGTTGGCTGTCAGTGGATTGTGCACCAGGGCTATAGGCGCCGCCAAATTTCTGCGCCATTACGCCCCGCTGCTGAAGGCTACGTAAACAATCAAACCCAGCAGCAAAGCATAGGCCAGGCGTTCAATGCCCGTTTTCGACATTATTTTACTCCCATCGCTTTTACCTAAGATAGGAAAGGTAGCCGCCGCAGAAAAGTGAAGTTGCGGTGACGGGTCTGGAATGCCGTAATTTTGCCAGTTTGCGGCGATTTTTGGTATAGGAGCCTAGGATTTCCGACCGCCAGATTTATGTGGCCCGGTCTGGGGCCGCTGCCGGGTTGGGCGTTTGACGGATTTCTTGCCCGAACTGTTACCCGGACTGGTATTTGGACCCTTACTCTGACCCAATGAGCGGCCAGGCCCTTTTGATCCGCTCGGACCGGTATTGCGACCGGGACCACCTGGGCCACCCGGACCACGCGCGCGGCCTGGTCGTTTGGGTCTTTGCGGGCGTTTGGTCTGGGCGGTGTCTTCTTCTGCTTCCAGCCCAAGTTGGTCGCGCAGAACCTTGCCTTTGACCTCTTCGACCGCACCATGGGACAGCTCGCCCAAACGAAACGGGCCATAGCTGATACGGATCAGCCGGTTTACGGTCAGGCCCACCGCTTCCATAGCGCGGCGAATTTCGCGGTTGCGGCCTTCGCGCAGGGCTACGGTCAGCCAAGCATTCGCGCCCTGCTGCCGGTCCAAGGTCACCGTCATCGGCTGAAAACGCTCGCCTTCGACCGTGATGCCGTCGCGCAGCGGCTCTAGGGTTTTATCCTCGGGCGTGCCATTGACCCGCACCCGATAACGACGCAGCCAGCCGGTGGAGGGCAATTCCAGTTTGCGCTTTAGCTCGCCGTCATTGGTCAGCAGCAGCAGGCCTTCGGAATTCAGGTCAAGCCGTCCGATGCTCATCACCCGTGGCAAATGCTCGGGCAGTTTGTCGAAAATCGTCGGCCGGCCTTTTTCATCGCTATGGCTGGTCACCAGGCCCGTGGGTTTGTGATAGCGCCAAAGACGCGGCGGTTCCGCTTCGGGCAAAGGAGCGTCATCAAGCGTGATCTGGTCGCGCGGGGTGACATTCAGCGCCGGCGAGGTGATCACCTTGCCATTCACCGCCACCCGGCCCGCCGCAATCATCGCTTCCGCTTGGCGGCGCGAGGCCACACCGGCGCGCGCCAGAACTTTGGCAATGCGATCTCCGCTGCGAGCTGGGGTTGCGGTGTCGGTTTTGGCAGAGGGGCGTTTGGGATCCATGCTTTGCTCTAGCCTGCTCCGCTTGCCGAGACCAGAGCGAAAACTTGGCGAAATATCTGCAAGCTTATGGACTCTGAAAAGCGGCAGGGAACGCAAAAGCGCGCTCAAAGTTCCCGGTTTTGGTAAAAATATAGTCGCAAAAATGCGGGAACGATCCGGCCTTTGACGGGGTTAATGCAGCGATGGGTCAAGCAGACCCTGCATGACATCACCGGAGCAACCCTACGCCATGCGGCGGCACTTCGCGGCTATTTTGGTCGCAAGCTCCTACTCTAGAAAGGAATGAAGCAATGTATAACCTCTTCTATGTGATTGGCGTCATCGTGGTGGCTGTGGCTGTTGTGCAGTTTGTGGCCTAATGGCGGAGCGCAGTGAAATAGTGACCGCTCTGCTGAATGCCGGGCTGGATGTCGCGCCAGGTGATTTCACCATGCAAGACATCGAGGACGCGAGCGAAGTGGTCAATGACTATGCCCGACGTCACCCCGCAGGATTTTTGCTAGGGGCCACGGCTTTGGGCTTTTTGGCCATGCGGTTTGGCCCGCAATTGGCGGAGGTAAGCCAGAGGCGCGGCAATGTTTGATCACCGCCCCGGCGGGACGAGCCCGCGGGATACCAGCGAAGAAACGTTGCTAAGCTTGGCCTTTGCCCAGTTTTCCGCGCTGTTTCGCAAGGAAATCGATCTGGCGCGCACCGAGCTTTCGCAGAATATGCGCGCCGCTTTTCTAGGGCTAGGGCTGATCATCGCCGCTATTGTGTTGGGCCTAACAGGTCTGAACAGCCTGAGCGCCGCTTTGGTTACGCTGCTGATCGCCCAAGGATGGGAGCCGGCCCTAGCATCCGCCGCGATTGGCGGAGCGATTTTGCTGCTTGCGTTGATTTTTCTTTGGCGCGGATTGGCGCGGCTGAAATCCAGCTCCCTGGCGCCGGAACGCAGCGTGAAAAACATCCGCAAAGACACAGATATCATCAAGGAGGCGTTTTAATGTCCAAATCTCGGAAAACCACCGATCAGATCGAAGCTGAAATCGCCGTACAACGCGAAGCCCTGGCGCGGACTTTATCCGCTTTGGCCGGGCAGGTGTCGTTGGATCATCTATTAGGCGACGTTGCCGGTAATTTGCAGAGCTATGGCAAAGTTGCCGGTCAAAAGCTTGGCCGTGCCGCGCGGGAAAACCCGGCGGGATTGGCGCTGGCCGGTGCGGGCTTGGCCTTGGCGGCCTATGGTGCCTCGCGGATGATGAAAACGGGCGCTGACGATAAAAGCACAATGGCTGCCCTTCTGAAGGCGGAGTTTTCGCGTCCCGATATTTCTGAGGAAGATCGGGTCTCTCTGGCCAGCTATCTGGCCGAGTTAGAAGACCGCCAGGCCGGAGCCGAACCGCGGCTTGCCGAAGAACGATTGGATGCCGTGGCGCAAGACCCCTGGGGGACAATTGGCGATGATTTGGCCGATGTGGCCCCGGCAGAGATGGTCGAGGACGAGCTAGAGCGTCTGGCAGACCAAGCCCAAGAAGAATTTGAGCGGGGCAAAGATCGCTCCGAAGAGCTCAGCGCGAAAATCTATGACGGGATGCAAGATTTGGGTACCGAGGCGCAGATGCGCGTGTTGCAAGCGCGGCTGAAAGCTTTGGAAGCGCAGATTGCGATAGAGCGGAAAGCGAAACAAGCCGCCGAGAAAACCAAGACGGTCTATCAAGAAAAGCCGCTTTGGTTTGGCCTGGGCGCGGCGGCTTTGGGCGCCGTGGTTGCGGCTGCCTTGCCTAAACGTAAAAAACCGAAAACGCCCAAGACCCAGCCAGAGCCCGAAAGCCTAATGGCCGCTGCTCAGCGCGTGTTGAAGGCGGAGCAGGCGCGGGCAATGCAGGCGGCGCGATCTGTGAAAGGCGCGAAGCCGAAATATGCCAATGGTCATGCCTAGGCCCGCCTCGCGCGGCCATCCCTGCTCGCGCTGCCACCCTTAAAAGATTGGAATTGTTATGGTTGAACTAACCGGGCTTGCGGCCCTTGTCTTACTGGCGCTCGATATATGGGCGCTGATATCGATCCTTCGCTCTGGCCTACCGCTGGGACATAAAGTTCTGTGGAGCCTATTTGTCCTGCTATTCCCGCTGATTGGTTTCCTGGTTTGGCTTTTTGCTGGGCCCGGCGCCTATAAGAGGGTGATGTAAGTATGCAGGCCTGACTTCACAAAGATCGGCGGGTTTGGATTGAGGCGGCGAAAGCGGCTTGGGCCCAGATCGACGCGCGGAATTTGTCGCTGATTTCTGCCGGCGTGGCGTTTTACAGCTTGTTGTCACTTTTCCCGATGATCACCGCTTTGGTGTCGGTTTGGGGGATCTTTGCGGATCCGATGGTGATCCAGACCGAGCTTCAGGATGCGCGGGCGATGCTGCCAGGCCCGGCTTATGATATCATCTATAACCAGATTTCCCAGCTGATCAGCGCGCCGCAAAGCGCGTTGACTTGGGCGGGGTTTGTGTCGCTTAGCCTGGCCTTATGGTCGGCAAAAGCCGGTGTTGGTGCGCTGACTAAGGGGCTGAATGCCGTCTATGGTGAGCAAAACCGAAAAGGGCTGCGCCATATTGCGGTGGTCTTGATGCTGACCATGGCTCTGATTGCCATTTCCGGGGTTTTCGCGCTGCTCTTGGTGGTTTTGCCGGTTGCGCTTAATCTGGTGCCTTTGGGTTTTGCGGCAGAGGCGACGATCCGCCTGCTGAAATGGCTGGTGCTGATGGGAATGCTGATCTTGGCGCTCGGATTGGTGTATCGCGTGGCCCCTAACCGGCGCGGCGCGCGGGTCGCTTGGCTGACACCTGGCGCGGCTGTTGCGACAGTGGCTTGGACGGCGGTTTCGGCGGCCTTTAGCGTCTATCTGGAAAATTTCGCCAGCTATAATGAAACCTATGGTTCGCTAGGCGCGGTGATTGCCTTGCTTATGTGGTTTTTCCTGTCGGCGCTGGTGGTGCTTTTCGGCGCAGCGTTGAATGCAGAGCTAGAGCGGCGCAGCCAAGAAGACAGCACAATAGGCCAGAGCCGCCCGATTGGCGAACGTGGCGCAAAAGCTGCGGATACTTTCGTTGCCGTTCCATAAGGGACGGTAATTACAGCCCGCAGCTAGTGAAGTATGGGCAGTTTTACCGTGTCGTAATAATCGTTCATCAAATCAATGAGACGTTGGAATTTGCTGTCCATCGTCTCTTTGACGATATAGCCTGCGATATTGTGGTCATAGGCCGCCTGAATGTCGCGGACATCGCTGGACGTCGTCAAGACAAAGGCAATCATATGCCTCAGCTTCGGATGCGCCCGCAACTCGGACAAAAATTCTAAGCCCGACATGCGGGGCATATTCAAATCGACCAATAATATATCTGGAATATCGCTATTAGAGTCCGAGACTGATTTATTGAGGAATTCTATTCCCTCAATCCCGTCGCGTACTCGGATGATTTGATGATCAAGATTTGCTTTGGAAAATGCGCGGCTTAGTGCCTTTGCTTCCCAATCATCATCTTCGAGTAGAAGTATTTTACCCCGACCTGCTCGGTCCCCGCCTGACAAACTGCACGCTCCTCATTATGTGTTTGTGCCAAACTAGCTTCAGATTGTTTTAGGCCAAGTAAACAAGAACTGACTGCCTGACCCATTACCGTCGGAGATCAATCTAATATTGCCACCTGCGATTTCCACATGACGTTTCGCAATGGCCAGTCCCATACCGCTTCCTTCCAGCTCGTCGCGCGATTGCAAAGTCTGGAAAAGCCGAAATACACGCTCGTGAAATCGCGGATCAATTCCTGGCCCGTCATCAGTGATAGAAAATTCTATCTTATTTTCAATCTCTTGAGCAGTAACCCACACATGCCCATTGGCGCGATTATTATGTTTGATGCCATTGCTAATGAGATTCAGCAGGACAATCTGCAAAGGCATTTCATTCATCGAAATGGATTTAAAATTATCATCAAATTCGACGCTAAAACCCTCTGGCAAAGACAGAAGCGAAAAAAGAGTTTCGGCCATGGCGTCGCCAGTGATTATATCACTATGAGTTTTTTTTCGCCCACGGCCGATGCGGGCATGTTCCAAAAGTGAATCCAGCAAACTGCTCATCCGGTTGGCGCGTTGCTGTAAAGTAGCCAAATTTTCCTGGGAATCTGGGTCTAGCTTGTCCGATAGGTCCTCTTCCAGCCATTCGGCGATTTGCTTTATCGCGCGCAGGGGGGCTTTCAAATCATGGGACGCCACATAGGCGAAATCCTCTAGATCCTTGTTCGAGCGTTCTAAATTTTCAACCAGCTGAAGCACTTCGCGTTCAATAAACTTACGCTCTGATACATCGCGAATAATGGAAACGGTGCTGGGATTAGGCCAATCGGTCATCCCATTTGTGGTGACCTCGATGTCAAAATCCACCCCGGAAAAATTAGGGACAACCGCTTCGGTGGAGCCGATTTTTTCAAATTTTCGCGCCGGTATCTTCCGCTGAATAAAATCGATATGCGATTGGAAAAGAGAAGCAGGCAATAAAATGTCAATCTGTTGCCCCATCAGATCAGAAATAGTGCAGTCGAACATTTCGAGCAAAGCGGTATTTGCATCGGTGATGTGACCCTCTCCATTTGTGATCACAATCCCATGGCTAACACCATTAAACACAGCCTTTGCGGTCGTTTCGCGGTCGGTAAGAGTTTCAACGAGCCGATTGAAGCTGCGTGCGAGGTCGCCGACCTCGTCATTTCGATCAACTGGAAGATCAGGGAAATGCCCATCATGCCAGGCCAATGACACTTCTTCTTTCATTTGAAGTAAGGGGCGAAGTTGATGATCTGTGCGATGAATAGCGACGGCAGTGGAGCCCAAAATCAGAATGAGCCCGAATACCGCATAAAGCGATGACTTGCGCATATATATGAAGGCGTCATCGAAATTCCCCAGAAGCCCGAGATGTAATTCGCCATCCTGAAGCCGTGTTTCTCGGATCTGTTGCGAAACGACAAGTTTGTTATCGTATTCAGAAATTTTCTGAACTGCCGTAGCGGCGCGGACCGCGTTTGAAATCCATTCAGGATTGTCACCAAACGACCCAATCGAGATATCTATTGTGCCTGTGTTGGGGTCCAAGAGTAACAAAGAATTTGTACCGCTGGTCATATAAATTGGAAAATCTATAGCCAGCCCATCAAGGATAGATTTCAAAAGCTCGGCAATATCGATATTGATAACCAAAAATGCCAGCTTGGTGCCAGTATCGTCAAAGACCGGCTTCAATGCGCGCATCATGGCTCTTTTGGGTTCTTCAATGACGCCGAATTCGCGATTCCAGCTAATAGACAAAATGCCTATTTGCCCCTGGTCAAGATCGGCGCCGACCGAATAATACGGTTCGGATTTTTTGACCTGTAAATGATCTTTGGGGACAAAAACGACTCCAGATCCAGAACGATTTACGCGCAAAAGCTCTCGACCTTGGTGAGTTAGATCAATCAGCCTAATTTGATCATAGGATTCCCTGGCGCGAAGGAAATCACCAAAAGTGGCCAAGGCAATTTCCCGGGTCTTTGAATTTCCGTCGCCCGTCGGCGCCTCGGTGGGCAGGCGAGCCGCCGCATCGAGGACCACAGGGTTTCGGGCCAAAATTTGCAGATCCGCCTTCAGCGCATCCAAAGCATCATTCACCGCGACGGATAAAAGCGCCGTTTGCGTCGAGACCAAATCGATTTTTTTCTGGTGTTCGTGATTGCGGCTCAGCATGAGACCGGCGAACCCAATAACAATTGCCGCCACGACAACAGATGCCATTGTGCCAAAGATAATGCGCCATCGCAGGGATGATTGCAGATAGTGCCAACGATATTTTGCGGCGCGCATGAGTTTCCGATCGGCGACTGGTTCAATTCCAACTAGCCAACTGGCTATTAAGGTGGATTTAACCGGGATGGAAAATTACCGTTTTCCGTGGCAGAAATTTGGGTTGTTTTCACAATTTGCCGCCATAAGCTTGGGCCGAGATATTGGGTCTAGTATGGGGTTGGGAATTGCAAAATCATCGGTTCAAAATGCCAGTGCCGCCGCCGGGCGAAGCTTGCGCATTGCGATGCTTGGTGATCGAAGATGAAGAGATGGATCAAATCTCTTTGACCCGACATCTGCGCAAAATCACAACTGCCCATTTCGATTTAGACTTTGTAAACAGTCTAGTAACGGCTCGGCAGCATTTGATCGCTGGCTGTTATGACATTGTTTTTGTGGATCATCATTTGCCCGACGGTTTTGGGGCAAAATTCCTGGCGGAAATGCAAAGTTCCGGCTTAGCGCGTTGGGCAAAGGCGGTTTTGCTGACCGGCTTAGCAGAACATGCAAAAACCTTTGCCGATACATCGCGCGTGGCGGTGTTGGAAAAGGGGGAGTTTACGACCGACGATCTGGCCGATGAGCTGATGGATGTGATCGGCAAAAAAGCCGTCACATCAATTTAGCTTAACCCGTCCCGTGGCAGGGCGGGCTATTTGATCAGAAATCCAGATTTTCGACGCTTAGCGCATTGGACTGGATGAATTCGCGCCGCGGTTCCACCACATCGCCCATGAGCTTGGTGAAAAGGTCATCCGCCTCGGCCAAATCATCGACCTTTACCTGCAACAGCGTCCGCGCCTCTGGGTCCAAAGTGGTTTCCCAAAGCTGATCCGGGTTCATTTCGCCCAGACCTTTATAGCGTTGCAGCGTCAGGCCACGCTCGCCTTCGTCCAAAATCGCTTTGAGCAAGGAAAGCGGGCCGGTAATCTGGGCTTTGCGATCTTTGCGATGCAGCTCAGCGGGTTGCCCATAGATTTCGCCCAAACTCTCGGCAAAACCATCCAATAGCCGCGTCTCGGGCGAACGCATGGCGGGCCCATCAAGCAAGCGCGCCTCTTCCACACCCCGCAGCAAACGCCACAAGCGGACACCCAAATCCTGGGTTGGACGGCCTTGCCAGCCGCGTTCATATTCTGCGGCGATAAGGTCAAGCCGCGCTGCTATCCGATCCGCGACGCCTTGCAAGTCTGAGGCCAGAGCCGCCGGAGAATAGGCCCCAACAATTGCCGCCTGCTCGATCAAGGCCCGGTGATAGCCGGTCGGGAAGGCCTGGATGACCCGGCGAACCTGCCGCGCCTCTTCCACCACGCGGCCCAGATCGGCGCCCATGATGACTTCGCCATTGGCCAAATGCAGGGACGCGCCGTCCATGCCTTGTTCGATCAGATAGTCTTCAAAGGCGGTTTGGTCTTTCAGATAAACCTCGGACTTGCCGCGCGCGACCTTATAAAGCGGCGGCTGCGCGATATAAAGATAGCCGCCTTCGATCAGCTCGGGCATCTGCCGGAAGAAGAAGGTCAGCAGCAAAGTCCGAATATGCGCGCCATCCACATCCGCATCGGTCATGATGACGACCTTATGATAGCGCAGCTTGGAGATATCGAATTCGTCACGGCCAATCCCGGTGCCAAGCGCGGTGATTAGCGTGCCGATTTCCTGGCTCGATAGCATCCGGTCAAAGCGGGCGCGCTCCACATTCAGAATTTTCCCGCGCAGGGGCAGCACCGCTTGGTTCGCCCTAGCGCGCCCCTGTTTCGCGGAGCCGCCAGCAGAGTCACCCTCCACCAAGAATAGTTCGCGGCTTTCCGGGTCGCGGGCCTGACAATCGGCAAGCTTACCCGGCAGCGAGGCCACATCCAGCGCCGATTTCTTGCGGGTCAATTCCCGCGCCTTACGGGCCGCTTCGCGGGCAAGCGCCGCTTCGATGATCTTGCCGATGATGGTTTTGGCCTCGGCCGGGTTCTCTTCGAACCATTCTTGCAGCCGCTCATTCACCAGGCCTTCGACCGCCGGGCGCACCTCAGAGCTAACCAGCTTGTCTTTGGTTTGGCTGGAGAATTTAGGATCCGGCACCTTCACCGATAGCACACAAGTCAGCCCCTCGCGCGCATCATCGCCGCTGAAATTGACCTTTTCCTTCCGCGCGATCCCGCTGGAATTGGCGTAAAGATTGATGGTCCGGGTCAGCGCCCCACGGAAGCCCGCCAAATGGGTGCCGCCATCGCGCTGCGGGATATTATTGGTGAAGGGCAAAACCGTTTCGTGATAGCTGTCATTCCACCACATGGCCACTTCGACCGTGATCCCGTCGCGTTCACCCTGGATGAAAATCGGATCCGACATCATCGAGGTTTTCGACCGATCCAAATAGCGCACGAATTCGCGCACGCCGCCGTCATAATGCAGCTCGGTTTCCAGAGGCTCCACCGGGCGTTCATCGCGCAGCACAATCCGCACACCAGAATTCAGAAACGCCAATTCGCGTAGGCGGTTTTCCAGGGTTTTAAAGCTGTAGTCGAGATTGGAGAATGTATCCGTCGAGGCCAGGAACCGCACTTCGGTGCCTTTTTGGTCACCCGCATCGCCGACTACACTTAAGGACTCGCTGGTTTCGCCGCTTTCAAAACGGGCCACATGTTCCTTGCCGTCGCGCCAAATCCGCAGTTCCAGCCAATCGCTTAGCGCATTCACAACCGACACGCCGACCCCGTGCAAACCGCCCGAAACCTTATAGGAATTCTGGTCGAATTTACCGCCTGCATGCAGCTGGGTCATGATGACCTCTGCCGCGCTGACACCTTCTTCGGGGTGAATGTCTGTGGGGATCCCGCGGCCATTATCGCGCACAGAAACGCTGTGATCCGCATGGATCGTCACGCGCACCGCATCCGCATGGCCAGCCAGGGCTTCGTCAATGCCGTTATCGACGACTTCATAGACCATATGGTGCAAACCAGAGCCGTCATCAGTGTCGCCGATATACATGCCCGGGCGCTTGCGCACCGCTTCTAGCCCCTTGAGAACCTTGATCGAATCCGCGCCATAGTCGGTCGGGTTCGGCAAGTTATTCTCCATTCAGCGGTCTCCTTCGCAATCTTGTCATCTTATACGACTGGGGGTGGGGGTTGTCACGTGTCTATGGGGCGAAAATACGCATTTTAAGTGAAGGGAATCACCAACCCTACGGCAATCAGCAGCCCGCCCGATATCTGGTTCAATCGCCGCAATGCTTGGGGGGACCGCAACAGGTTGCGCACCCGATCCAGAAACAGCGCAAGCCCCAGGTTTCCGATCAAAGGCACCGCAAAGGACAGCATGACAATCGCGGTGATATCGCCTTTGGTGATCTGGGTCAGATCGAAAAAGGCAGGCAAGATAAACATATAGAAAATGATCGCCTTGGGATTGCCCAAAATCGCGGCCAGCCCAGCGGAAAAGCCCGCCCAAAATCCGGGACGGGTCAGCCGGTTATCAGAGCCGATGATTTTATCTGCATGGCGGATCAGGCCATAGCCCATCCAGAAAAACAGCGCCGCCGCCCCTAATCGGAAGACGGTCAAAAGCCAGGCGACTTCATTAACGATCCAAGACACGCCAAGAATGGCGAGAAAGGGCCAAAGCACATCGCCGACCACAACCCCCAGAGCCAAGGGCAAAGCCGCTTGGAAGCCCCCCGATATGGCGCGGGCGACAATGGCGGCCCAAACTGGGCCGGGGGTCATAAAGAGCAGGAACAGCGCGCCAGCATAGGCGGCCAACTCGGAAATACTCGCAGTCATTGCGTGTCGGTAAACCTGTGGCGGCGGAGGGGCAAGGGGCTCAGAGGGATGTGATCACGCTTGTGCCGCTGGTTTCCGTAACGGCGAATGCCTGGGCGCGGGGGCCGAGCTCGGCAAATAGTTCTGGCCCGGTTCCGGTGAGAAAGGCCTGGGCTTTGAGTGCGCAAAGTTCATCATAAAGAGCGGCGCGCCGGTTTGCGTCCAAATGCGCGGCGACCTCGTCCAAAAGTAGGATCGGCGCCGCTCCGAAATCTTGAGCCAAGGCGCGGGCATTGGCCAGGACCAGTGACAGCAAAAGCGCCTTTTGCTCGCCCGTGGAAGACTGCGCCGCTGGGGTCGCTTTGGCCGCATAGATCGCCTCTAGATCTGCGCGATGCGGGCCGGTCAAGCTACGCCCGGCGCGCAAATCATTGGGGCGCGAGGTGGCGAAGGCATCTTTATAGTCCTCGGCGGTCCGGGCTGTTTCCGCGCCATCGGAGCCGATGAGACGCAGATCCGCTGCGGGAAAGGGGCTGTCACTGTCTTCTTGGGCCTGGGTTAGACGCGCAAGCGCCCGAAGCCGATTGGCGGTGAGGGTCTCGGCGGCTTCGGCCATTTGGGCTTCTAGCGCATGATACCAATGGGGGTCGCGCACCTCATCGCGCAGCAAACGGTTTCGGTCCCGCATGGCTTTTTCATAGGTCAAAGCGGCCTCCGCATGGCGGGGCTCAAAGCTCATGGTCAGCCGGTCCAGAAACCGCCGCCGCCCTTCAGTGCCTTCGATCCAAAGCCGGTCCATGGCGGGGATCAGCCAGACCATCCGTAGCCGGGTGCCGAGCGCAGTCTGAGGCGCGGCTTTCCCATCGATCCGCACCGAGCGCCCGGGCCGGGGCGGTTGTACCCAGCTTTCCAGCTCATGCTGGCCAGTTTCGGTTGTGAGTAGGGCAGAGACTTTCCAGCCAACCGCTTCGTCGCGTCGCATCAACTCTTCGCCGCTCGCTCGGCGGAGGCCGCGACCGGGCGACAGCATGGAAACCGCCTCAATCAGATTGGTTTTGCCAGCGCCATTCGGGCCATGGATCGCCACAACCCGCCCGTCAAATTCCAGCCTCGCGCGCGCATGGCTGCGAAACTGCGCCAGGGTTAGTTGGCTGAGATAGCGAGGCAAATCCGTGCGAGCCGGTTAGACCCGCATGGGCATGACCACATAAACTGCCGAAGGGTCATTGCCTTCGCGCATCAGGGTCGGATCGCCAGAGGAGTTGAACATAAAAACCGCGTTTTCCCGGTCCACCTGGCTGGCAATTTCCAGCAAATACTTGGCGTTAAAGCCAATCTCTAGCCGTTCATCCCCATAAGCCACGGCCAGTTCTTCGACCGCCGCGCCGCTATCGGGGGCATTCACCGACAAAACTAGGCGGTCTTCGTCCATGGCCAGCTTGACCGCACGGGAGCGCTCCGACGACACGGTTGCGACCCGATCCACGGCTTTGGCGAAATCGCCAGCATCGACTTCCAAGCGCTTGGGGTTATTGGCCGGGATCACGCGGGTATAGTCGGGGAAGGTGCCGTCAATGACTTTGGAGGTCAGGGTAACCTGCGGCGTAGCAAAGCGGATCTTGGTTTCCGAAACCGACACCGCGATCTGCGCCTCATCCTCATCCAGCAATTTGCGCAGCTCGCCCACGGTTTTGCGCGGCACGATCACGCCAGGCATATCCTCGGCACCGATGGGTAGATCCGCGTCAATGCGCGCCAAGCGATGTCCATCCGTTGCGACGCAGCGTAGGCAAGGCCCATCTTCGTTTTCGGACACATGCATATAGACGCCGTTCAGATAATAGCGGGTCTCTTCGGTGGAAATGGCGAATTTCGACTTGTCGAATAGCCGCCGCAGCACTTGGGCCTGGACCGAGAAATTCGTCGCATATTCCGAGCTGGCCATGACTGGGAAATCTTCGCGCGGCAGGGTCGAGAGTTTGAAATTCGACCGACCGGCTTCGACCGTCAGAAAGCCGCCCGAACTATCCGCAGCCAGAGTGACCAGCGCCCCATCGGGAAGTTTGCGCACAATTTCATGCAAAGTGACGGCAGAGACGGTGGTTGCCCCGGCTTGGGTTACCTGCGCGGCGCAGCGATCCACCACTTCGATATCCAGATCCGTGGCGCGGAAAATGGTTTCGCTGCCCTCGGCCTCGATCAAAAGATTGCCCAGGATCGGGATGGTGTTCCGACGTTCAACAACCGATTGAGCTTGACTGACCGCTTTCAGCAAGTCGCTGCGCTCTATACTGATCCGCATGGCCTGCGTCCTCATAAATTAGCCCGGGAAAATTAGCCTAGCGGAATAGTGGCGGGGCTCAACCCCTTTTCAAGCCAAGCTTTCGGCTTGGATGCGTTTTTTTGTCATTCGGTGGAGCTTTGGCAGGAGGGACGGGCTGCTGCGGGGGATTAGGCTCGCTTTATGGGCGAGACTGAGGGCGGCGACGCCACTGACGCATTCCGAAAAGTCCGGCCAAGCCTAGTGTCATAAGTCCCAAAGAGGGAGGCAAAGGGGCAACTGCCATTTCGACCGTTAAAACGGAGAAATCCACACCAATCCCATTGCCTGAAAAACCCGATGGAATGGCCGAGGCATCGATGAAAACGCCCAGCCGCCCATCAAGCAGAAAATCCACGGGAACTGGCATTGTGGCGACGGAAAAAGAGGCGGCGCCAGTAGAAATGCCGCGCCACATATCGTCGGGCTGCTCAATAGTGTCGAATTTGATGGTCAGCATATCATCTTCGACGGAAAGAGAGTCGTGGTCGAAAATTCCCAAAGTAAGCCAGGCATGTGCAATCCTGCCCTCCGGTAGGTCGAACCGGTGGGAGAAACTCATACTTCCCTTTCGGCCACCCGTATCTGACCCGAAAAAGAAATTAAACGGGCTAGGTTCTTGGGGCGGTCGGCTGGTGAATTGCGCAAGGCTAAGATGCACCCCATGGGAAAATTGCTGCGCGCCAAGAGCATCTAGAACCGTGGCAAAGCCTGGTGTGACGCTGGAATAAATCAAAGCTGTAATGAGGCAAAGAAGACGATACATAGACTAAACCCTAAGAAATTGCCCTGCCTCACTGCCAGGTCGCTCCTAGGATTCGGTTAAACCGTCAAATCTTCGACTAAAATAGTTCTGGCTTCGGCCCGACACTGTCCGCTTGCGAGGATCAGGCCTTAATTCAGGGACAAGGCGCCTTTTTCGAAGCCGATAAATAGTGCACCAATGCGTCCTATGGGACGATAAAAGCTTGCCGATGGTGCTGCGTATAGATCGTTAAAAAACTCTTCGGCCCATGGGGCGATATGGCTTTGGAACAGGGCTTTTTGAACGGCCATGCTATAGGCTGTGCCATAGGCGCCGGTGATCAGGCCCGCCATCATATCCATAAGTTGGCTAATATGGTCTTCTGGCTCACCGGTCGTCGTGCGATTGGCGATCCCTAGCCCCGAAAGCGCCAGCCGCAATTCGATGATTGTTCTCTCGCTGCGGCTGCCATTCAGATAATAGGAGGCAAAAGGCACCAGCCCGCCTTGGTCCGTGGATCCAAGCAAGGCGATGAATTCGTCGCGCAATTTCGCCGCGCTTGATGCTGCGGAAACCCTGGCAAGTTCGGTAAAAGCCTGGCCAAATGGCGTGGCATCGCCTTCGAGAGTCGCTAGATCACTTAGGTCTGCAACGCCTGGTGGTTGTCGCAGGCGACGCGCCAAAAATGCGTAAATTTCTGCGCGTCGCTGATCTTCCTCACTGAGGTGTCGGATAGTTTTCTCTAACATAAGATCTTTCCTTTAGGCGAGCTTCACTGTGCGGCTCGCCTTTAGGTTGATCTTAGGCTTGGTTAAGTTGTATTTTACATACGACTAAAGTCGTATAAGGCCTTTCCCTTAGGCCGCCGTTTCGACTTTTAGTCGTTCTAACAGGCCTTTAGCGATCTCTTGATAGATTTTTGCATGGGCGCCTTCCGGTTCCGAGGCCATCACGGGCATGCCACTATCCGAGGTGCGGCGGATATCCATGTGAAGAGGAACTTCACCCAAAAATGGCACACCCATCCGTTTCGCTTCGTCGCGCGCGCCACCATGGCCGAAAATATCGGACCGGTCGCCGCAAGACGGGCAGAGGAAATAGCTCATATTCTCGACAATGCCGAGGATGGGGACTTCCACTTTGCGGAACATATTCATGCCCTTGCGCGCATCGATCAAAGCGATGTCTTGCGGGGTGGACACGATCACACTGCCGGCCAGCGGGACACTTTGGCTTAGTGTCAGCTGCGCATCACCAGTGCCCGGCGGCATATCGACAACTAGAATATCCAGCGGTGCCCAATCCACTTCGCGCAGCATTTGCGTCACGGCGGACATGACCATGGGGCCGCGCCAAACCATCGGTGCATCTTCGGCCACCACAAATCCCATGGACATGAGCTTTATCCCGAAGGCTTCGAGCGGCGTGATGCGGCCGTCTTCAGTATCGGGCTTATGGCCGACACCCATCATCCGGGGCAGGGAAGGGCCGTAAATATCGGCATCCAAAATGGCGACCTTCTGGCCCAAAGATTGCAAAGCCAAAGCGAGGTTTACCGAGGTGGTGGATTTGCCCACGCCACCTTTGCCCGACGCCACCGCAATAATAGCGCCGACACCGGGGATGGCCTCTTTCGGTTTGGGTCCAGGCTTAGCGCCGCCCCCGGCCGCAGCGGCGGGTTTGAGACGCGGCACTTCCGGCGCAGTGGCGTTCGGGTCCCGCTCGGCGGTGAGGATGGCAAGCACGCTCTCAACCCCTGGCAGCTCTTCGACCACTTTTTGCGCCGTCGCGCGCATGGGCTCTAGCTCTTGAGCGCGGGCTGCGGGCACTTTGATGGCAAAAGTCACTTTGCCACCGCTGATCGACAGCCCATCCACCAGGCCAAGGCTGACCAGATCATCCGTCCGATCAGGCCCGCGCACTTTGCCAAGCTCTGCAAGAACGACTTCTTTGGTGACGCTACTCATCGGTCCACCCCTTTGTTGAGCTATTTGCCTGGGTATAGGCTTTGGCGACAGCCAGGGCAAGAAAACCGCTCTACATATAAGGTGCAACTATATTAGTCATTTCCCCTTTAGAAAATGCCGCGTCGCAGCTATAAACTGGCTCGAATGAGAAAGCGGGCAGGGGTCCGCAGGGTCCCAATTGCGGAGTTTTCAGTGACAAAGGATGTGTTTTCCCAGTTGCGGGCCGATTGGCTTGGCAATATCCGGGCGGATGTTTTGGCGGGATTGGTCGTGGCTTTGGCCCTGATCCCCGAGGCAATTGCCTTTTCCATCATTGCTGGTGTGGATCCGAAAATTGGGCTTTATGCCTCGTTTTCCATCGCTGTGATCACAGCAATTGCCGGCGGGCGGCCTGGGATGATTTCCGCAGCGACAGCGGCGACAGCGGTTTTGATGGTGGATTTGGTAGCCGATCACGGGCTGCAATATTTGCTGGCCACAACGATTCTGGCCGGGATTTTGCAGGTGATAGCCGGGTTGGCCAAGCTGGGCTCGGTCATGCGATTTGTGTCGCGCTCGGTGATGACGGGCTTTGTGAATGCCCTGGCGATCTTGATCTTTCTGGCGCAGCTGCCCGAGCTGATCGGGGTGACCTGGCTGACTTATGTTCTATGCGCCGCGTCTTTGGCGATTATCTATCTTTTCCCGCGCTTGACCACGGCGGTGCCGTCGCCATTGGTGGCCATTATTGTGATCACAACCATCACGATCACCTTTAATCTCGATGTGCGCACGGTTGGGGATATGGGCGAGTTGCCCTCGACTTTGCCGGTCTTCTTGCTGCCCGATATTCCGCTGACCCTAGAGACGCTGATGATCTGCTTGCCTGTTGCGGCGGCGATTGCGGCGGTGGGGCTATTGGAAAGTCTGATGACCGCCTCGCTGGTGGATGATCTGACCGATACCAGCTCGAACAAAAACCGCGAATGCATCGGCCAGGGCCTGGGCAATTTCTTCACCGGCTTTATCGGCGGTATGGCGGGTTGCGCGATGATCGGTCAGTCGATGATCAACGTCAAATCCGGCGGGCGCGGGCGGTTGAGCTGCTTTTGCGCCGGTGTATTCCTGCTGTTCCTGATTGTCGTGCTGGGCGATCTGGTGCGCCAAATCCCGATGCCGGCGCTTGTGGCGATTATGATCATGGTCTCTATCGGTACATTCAGCTGGTCCTCGATCAAGACCCTGCGGGAACATCCGACCTCTAGCTCTGTGGTGATGCTGGCCACAGTGATCGTGACCGTTGGCACTCATAACCTGGCGATTGGCGTTTTGACCGGCGTGCTGCTGTCGGGCATTTTCTTTGCGGCGAAAATCGCCCAGATCTTCCGGGTGCGCTCTGAGCTGAGCAGTGATGGTCTACAGCGGACCTATTTCATCGAAGGTCAGCTTTTCTTTGCTTCCGCGGCAGAGTTCACCAGCTCTTTCGATTTCGGCGAAGTGCTGGAAAAGGTCGTGATCGATGTAAGCGCGGCGCATATCTGGGATATCTCATCGGTGCAGGCCTTGGATATGGTCGTGTTGAAATTCCGCCGCGATGGGGCGGAAGTGGAACTTGTCGGGCTGAATGAAGCGAGCGAAACCATTGTGGACCGCTTGGCTGATCATGATAAACCTGGCGCTATGGACCGATTGATGGGGCATTGAGGGCGATGGAAAAACTGATCGCATTGGTGGATGGCTCCACCTATTCCGCCAGCGTTTGCGACGCGGCTGCTTGGGCGGCGGGCAAGCTGAATGCCGAGGTGACGGTCTGCCATGTGCTGGGCCATCGCCAAGGGGTGAAGCAGGACCTGTCTGGCAATATCGGCCTGGGCGCGCGGACCGCCTTGCTCGAAGAACTGGCCGAGCTGGATGCAGCCCAAGCCAAGCTGGCGCAAAAGCGTGGCCGCGCCATTTTGGAAGATGCCAAAGCTCGGATCGAAGAGGCCGGGGTGCGCGAGGTTGCCGGGCGGCTGCGCCATGGGGATCTGTTCGAAATGCTTGGCGAGCTGACCGGCGAGGCCGAGATGCTGATCATCGGCAAGCGCGGCGAGGCGGCGGATTACGCCCGCGAGC
The DNA here is from genome assembly GCA_049603835.1 of Mangrovicoccus sp. Taxonomy (GTDB): domain Bacteria; phylum Pseudomonadota; class Alphaproteobacteria; order Rhodobacterales; family Rhodobacteraceae; genus Mangrovicoccus. The sequence goes on along the minus strand of JBMYSZ010000003.1, from coordinate 124,857 downwards.
ATCTGGGATCGAATTTCGAGCGGGTTATTCGCACCTCGACCCTGCCCGTTCTGGTGGCGGCGCGCGAGTTCAAGCCAGTGGAAACCGTGGTCATTGCCTTTGACGGTAATACTCCGGCGCTGCGGGCGGTGGATTTCATCGCGCGCAATCCGCTCTTTATGGAGACGACCTGCCATTTGATCTATGCGGGGCAGCAGAATGTGGATGCCACGCGTAAGCTGGACGGCGCTTTGGCGCTGCTGCGGGGGGCGGGGCTCAAGGCCGAGCCGCATCACCAAGAAGGCGCCGCCGAAGAGGTCATCCCAGCAAAAGTCAGCGAGCTCGGCGCAGAGCTGGTGGTTATGGGGGCTTATTCCCATTCGCGCATGCGCGGGTTGATCATGGGGTCGACCACCTCTGAACTGGTGCGGGCTTGCCATGTGCCGGTGCTTTTGGTGCGCTAAGCTTAGGCTGGGGCGGTGTTTTTCTATCTCAAAGACGGGGATGCCCAGATCGATGCTATGATGGCGTCGGTCTGTGAAACTGGTGGCGGGCCGGTCAAGCAGCTGACGGATCTGTCAATCCGCTGGTCCGATTATCCCGAAACAGCGGCGCGTGCAGCCGAAAGCGTCGCCACCGCCAAACGCCCGCCCCGCAATAGACGGCATCGCGCCACGAAAACTCTGATCTACCGGCTGCAATATAACCGCTTTCGGCAGATCTTTGAGCATCACCCCGGCGCTGTGGCTGTGGCTTGGAACGGGCTGACCGGGACGCGGCGGGCTTATCTCGCGGCGGCGCGGGATGCGGGGATTGGGATTATCGCCATGGAGCGCGCACCTTTGCCGGGGCGTGTCACGGTGGATCCGGTCGGTGTGAACCAGGTGAATATGCTAGCGCGGGATCCGGACTTTTATCGTAGCTGGGCCAGCGAACAGACATCGCAACGCGAGGCGGGATGGCGCGAGTTAAAGAGTAAACTTGTGGCCCGCGCGGCGTCCAAACGCAGCGATGTGGCCCAAAGTGCCGCCGATAGTACTCTCGCGGAAACGCCTTTTATCTTCTGCCCCTTGCAAGTGCCCGATGATACCCAGATCAAGCTTTTTGGTGGCTGGGTTCGGACCATGGATCGGTTCTTGATGCTTTTGGAATTCGCCGCGAGCCAATTGCCCGAGGGCTGGCATTTGCGGGTCAAAGAGCATCCGTCTTCCAAGATTAAGCTCACCTCGATCCTAGAGGCGGCTCAGGCGCAGCTTCCTGGTAAAATCATCATTGATAATACCACGGATACTTTCGCCCAGGTCGATGCGTCTCGATTGGTGTTGACCCTCAATTCCTCGGTTGGGTTGCAGGCCTTTTGGTATGACAAACCCGTCGCAGTGCTGGGCGAGGCGTTTTTCCGCATGCCGGGTCTGGTCACTGAGGTGGATGGGGTCAGTGATCTGCTGCGGTTGTTCCAAAACCCCGACCAAGCCAGTTTCGACCCGGATCTGCGGGCGGCTTTCATGAATTATCTCGATCAAGTCTATTACCCAGAAATGGAAGGCGACGGCGCGGCCACGCGCCTGCGCCCCGAGAAAGTCCTGCCGAAAATCGATCTGGCGCGGGCAAGCATCACAAAACCTACATAATTCGAACCGCCCCTTTCCTCCGCGCCGGTTTCCCGCTATGGCGGCCAGGCTTTGAAAGGAGGTCCTCACAATGGGCTATAAAGTCGTCGTCGCGGGCGCCACGGGTAATGTGGGCCGCGAAATGCTGAACATCCTGGCCGAGCGCCAGTTTCCGGTCGATGAGATCGCCGTGCTGGCATCGCGTCGGTCCCTGGGGACCGAGGTGAGCTTTGGCGACACAACACTCACTTGTAAGGATATCGAGCAATTCGATTTCACCGGCTGGGATATGGCGCTGTTTGCCATCGGCTCGGACGCGACCAAAACCTATGCCCCGCGCGCAGCGGCAGCGGGTTGTGTGGTGATCGATAACTCCTCGCTTTACCGCTATGATCCGTTGATCCCGCTGGTTGTGCCAGAGGTGAACCCAGAAGCGGTGCATGACTATAAGAACAAGAATATCATCGCGAACCCGAACTGCTCGACCGCGCAGATGGTTGTGGCGCTGAAACCTTTGCATGACCGCGCCAAGATCAAACGCGTTGTCGTGTCGACCTATCAGTCGGTTTCGGGCGCGGGCAAAGACGGGATGGACGAGCTTTGGGATCAGACCAAGGGCATGTATGTGCCGGGTCAAGAAAAAGATCCTGAGCTGTTCCAAAAGCAGATCGCGTTTAACGTGATCCCGCATATTGACGTATTCTTGGAAGACGGCTCCACTAAAGAAGAGTGGAAAATGGTCGCCGAAACCAAGAAAATCGTCGATACCTCGATCAAAGTCACCGCAACTTGTGTGCGGGTTCCGGTTTTCGTGGGCCATTCGGAGTCGATCAATATCGAATTCGAAGATTTCTTGGACGAAGAAGAAGCCCGCGATATCTTGCGCGAAGCGCCGGGGATCATGGTGGTCGATAAGCGCGAAGCGGGTGGCTATATCACGCCTGTGGAATGCGTTGGCGAATATGCCACTTATATCAGCCGTATCCGTCAGGACAGCACCATTGAGAACGGCATCAATCTGTGGTGCGTCAGTGACAATCTGCGCAAAGGCGCGGCGCTGAATGCGGTTCAGATTGCCGAAACTCTGGGCAATCGCGTGCTGAAAAAGGCCTAAAATCACAAAGAGCAATGATGACGAAAATGTCATCATTGCTTAACTACCCCCCATCCCTTTACATATTTCCCGAGCGTCGCGGCTGTTTTAGCGACCGATTGGAGCTATGTATGAGTCGGCATATTTTTAGTGTTTCGAGCGCAGCTATTCTTTGTGCGCTTAGCTGTGTTGCTATCCCAGCCCGAGCGCTGGAGTTCTCGCAACCGCAAACCAGTCTTGGGGTCTTTGCCGGCACTTTCACCAATGATGGCTGGGAAACGATTATTCTAACCCCAGGTGAAATTGAGTGGATCAATAGCAATCTATATGGGGTCTCCCTGGCCCGCGATTGGCAAACATCACTCAAAGGTCTGCGATTTGGGATCGAAGCGCAGCTGATCCAGCATAATGGTCAGCAAGATCATACAGAGGTGAATTTGCCGCTCTTTTTGCGGTATCGGGCCGATAGTCCCGTTATTCCGGTGCAGGGTGGTAGTTTCGGCCTGGGGCTGTCTTATGCGACTGAAGTGCCTGAAATCGAAGTGAACCGCAAAGGCGATAGCCAGCGGCTTTTGGCCCATTGGTATGCCGAGCTGGAATTCGGCACGCCGGACTGGGCGGTTTATCCCTTTTTGCGGCTTCATCACCGCTCTGATGGCTATGTGATCGCGGATTTCGACACCGGGTCAAATGCGGTGGCTGTTGGGGTCCGGTTCCCGTTTTAAAGGTTTTCAGCTTTAGAACTTGGTTGGGCCCGGCTAGAGCAATTCGGCGCGAGAGGCTCGGTTCGTTTCTGGGATTGGGCGCGCTGGAACAATCTGCGGGGCTGGCGGTGGCGGTCCAATTCTTTGGGACAAGGCCGCATAACTGACCCCAAGATCAGCAATCGTGCAGAGGCGCTGGCGGTCCGAAAGCCCGTAAAGCGATGTGGCAGGCCCAGCCGGGCGAAGTCGATATCCACGCGCGAGCAACCATTCAGTCAGCTGTTCCCAGCTATTGGCCGAATTCAGGTCAGTGATAATATTGGCCCGTTCTGTATCGCTCAGAGGCTTGCGCGGCGGCCTAGTCAGTTTTTGGTCCAACCGCCGCTGTAATTCTGCGTTTAGAGCCTCTTCGATCAATTGTGACAAGGAAATACCCTCGTCGTGAATAATCCCTTCGGCCGCTTGGAGCACCGGAACAGGAAGAACTACCGAAGTTTGATATGTCTGGGTCATATCCCGCTTTTCAGCGGATCCGATTAAAAATTTACTAAATTCTAAGTTGTGGGGTTGCTAAAAAAATCAGCAACCCCAGGGGATTACAGAGCGATGAACTCATTCGCCTCTGGATCATAAGCCTCTAATTCGCCTGACGCGATATCCAGAAAAATCCCATGCAGCGCCAGCATTTCGTTTTCGACGGCTTGGCGAACAAAGGGGAATGTCATGAGGTTTTCCAAGGACACAACTACGGTTTGCCGTTCGATGGCGCGCCGCTTTTCGTCCTGGTCAGCGAGATCTTGGATCCGGTCATAGCCCGGACGCAATACATCCAGCCAGCGCCCCACCATGCTTTCGCTTTTCTCCAAATCCGGCGCATTGCCAGAACACATATCCAGGCAACCCGCCGCACCACCGCAAAATGAATGGCCCATGACGATCAGATTGGTGATTTTCAGACTGCAAACCGCATATTCAATCGCCGCCGAGGTGCCGTGATGGCGGCCATCAGGTTCATAAGGCGGCACGAGATTGGCCACATTACGGTGCATGAAAAATTCGCCCGGACCCGCGCCAAAGAGCTGGGTCACCTGCACCCGGCTGTCCGAACAGGAAATCACCATCGAACGTGGGCGCTGGCCTTCCTCGGCCAAGCGGCGATACCAGACCTTATTTTCCGCATGATCCGTTGCGCGCCAGCCTTTATATCGCTGGGCCAAATAGGCCGGAAAGCCCTTCACCTGCTGTAATGGTTCGTCCGCTTGCGGTTGAGTCACCAAATCGCGCGAAAGCTCCGCGTCGTCTTTCTTATCCATCATCTGTCCCGTTCATATTTTCGCTTTTCTAACGGAAAGAGATAATAGAATTCGAGCGATTTCCTAGACCCGCTTAAACTCTTTCTACAGGCTGATATCTCTATACCTAGTGCCAGCTGTGGGGGCAGCAATCTAGGGGTAAGACGATGGGTGTCGTAAATCTGAATGTAGAGGAAAATATTCGCTTTGATGCTGGGCAGCTGACCCAGCTTTATAGATCACTGGGTGAGGTCGGCGCAGAAAATCTGCTATGCGACGCCATGGAAGAATTGGCTATCCAACTGGTGCGCGCCGAAAAACTGGGCAAGCGGGGTCGGCTGTCGGATGTGGCGGAAATTGCCGATAATCTTGTGCCGATTGCCTCGCGTGTCGGTCTTGAGGGTCTTAGCACTGTGCTCGAAGATTTGGCAAAATGCGCGCGCGATTATGACGTGGCAGCGTTTAATGCGGTGTTAGCACGGATGCAGCGTATGGGCGACCGGTCGCTTAGCGCGATTTGGGATCCGCAGGGTATGACTGTCTAGGCCAAAATGGCTTCGGGGTTGCGGTATAGCTGGGACATCCTATTCTGGGACTGTCTTGAGTATAGCCAAGGAATAACCCCGCGTGACACCGCCCAAATTTGCTGCCGCTGATGTTTCGAGCCTGCCGATCTTTCTTTTGGACCCGCAAGGGGTGGAGCCTTTCTTAGAGGCTCAGCCCAAGGCTTGGCAGGTTTGGCTTCAGACCACGGGCTTTGCGGCGGGGTTTGGGGAAACTCAACTCATTCCCGGCGAGGCGGGAGAGCCAGCAGCAGCTGTGATAGGGCTTGGTGCGCCAGAGCTCCAAGCGCGCGGCAGATTTGCCGCAGCCAAAGCGGTTTCAGCGCTTCCGACTGGCTCGATTTGGCATTTAGCGGGGAGTCCGAGCCCCGAGCAAGCCGCAGAAGCGGCGCTTGCCTGGCTTTTGGCGAGCTATCATTTCAGCTTGGCTTCTAAAGCGACGCAAAAAGACTGGCCTAAGCTCAAAGCGCCAGAAGGCATCGATGCGCCCCGGCTAGAGGCTATAGCAGCCGGAGAGTTTCTAACCCGCGATTTGATCAACACGCCCTCCAATTTGATGGGCCCGGCGGAATTGTCCCAGGCCGCGCAGGATTTGGCTGATAGTTTTGGCGCAAGCTGCGAGATCACCGAAGGCGATGCGCTGCTTTCCGAAAATTTCCCGCTTATTCATACGGTTGGCCGTGCCTCTAGTCGGGCGCCGCGTCTCATTGATATGCGTTGGGGGCAGTCTGGCCCGAAACTGACTTTGGTGGGGAAAGGCGTCTGCTTTGACACGGGCGGGCTCAACCTGAAACCCGGCGCCTCTATGGGATTGATGAAAAAGGATATGGGCGGCTCGGCCACGGTTTTGGGCTTGGCCCGCATGATCATGGCGATGGAGTTGCCGCTGCAATTGCGTGTTTTGATCCCGGCGGTGGAAAATGCGGTGGGCGGCTCAGCCTTTCGCCCCCAAGATGTCCTAACCGCCCGCAATGGTTTGACGGTGGAGATCAATAATACCGATGCGGAAGGCCGGTTGGTTTTGGCTGATGCTTTGGCTTATGGCGACGAAGAGAGCCCGGATTTGCTGATCTCCATGGCAACTCTGACCGGCGCGGCGCGAGTTGCGGTTGGCGCAGATCTGGCGCCGTATTTCACCGACCAAGAGCCGCTTTCGGCCGCTTTGGCTCAGGCGGCGGTGAAGGTCCAGGATCCGGTTTGGCGTTTGCCCTTCCATCGCCCTTATGAAAGCCAAATTGAGCCAGGGATTGCAGATGTGGATAATGCGCCCGCAGGGGGACAGGCAGGATCGATAACTGCGGCGCTCTTCTTGGACCGATTTGTGGCTAACACCCGGAATTATATGCATTTTGATATCTATGGCTGGCAACCGGCTGCGGCGCCGGGTCGACCCAAAGGTGGGGTGGGCCAAGGGGCACGGGCGCTGTTTGAGGCTTTACCGCAGATGTTAGATCTGGCCTAAGCGGCGCAATCACAGCGGATACGAGACCCAAAGCCATGATCACCGACACCCAGCCGCGCCGCGTTATAGCTGCGGTAACCGATATCCGGGATACGCCCGGAGGAAATAGGCTGCGGCAGCTTCTTTTTGGCGAACCGGTGATCATTTTGCAGGATGGGGTCGATCATCAGCTGATCGAGGCAAAGCGCGACGGCTATCGTGGCTATGTCCCCAAGGCGGATTTGGGACCGGCCATGGCCGCGACCCATCGGGTGACGGTTTTGGCGACCCATCTTTATACCGCGCCGGATATTCGTACTGCGGATGTGATGAGCCTGTCTTTTGGTGCGAAATTGACCCTCAAAGAGCCTATAGGCGCGTTTTGTGAGACCCAAGAGGGGTTTTTTGTGCCAAGCGCGCATATCCAGCCGGTGCGTCGCTTGTTTTCTGACCCAGCGGCGGTGGCGGATCAGTTCTTGGGTACGCCCTATTTATGGGGCGGCAATAGCCGTTTGGGGATCGATTGTTCTGGCTTGGTGCAGGCGGCTTGCCTGGCTTGCGGAATCGCCTGCCCCGGCGATAGCGGCGATCAGGCGACGATGCTGGGCCAGGTTCTGGACCCGGCCGCGCCGCTGCAGCGCGGGGATCTGCTGTTTTGGAAGGGGCATGTGGCGATGGCGGTTTCGGCGGACCGGATGATCCATGCCACGGCAGCCTATATGTCGGTGGTTTATGAAGACATTGCCGAGGCGATTGAGCGGATCCAATCCCAAGGCGATGGTCCTGTCACCGCGCGTCGCCGCTTGCCGCCTTTGCGGTGACGTAGTGTAGGATGGGCAATTTGCCCATCTTTCCAATAAGCTGCCCCGCTTAGCGTTAGTCCACCGCGCGAATAAGTTTACGCTCTAACACGCGCAGCACCTGACGCAGCTCTTGACCACGTTTAAGAACCTGCCCGTCAATGCCCGTGACCGAATACATCCCCTGGCGATTGCGCAATTTCGGGTTTTTCTCGATCCGGTAGAGCGGATTTTCAGCCGTTCGGCGAAAAACCGAAAACACCGCGCGATCCCGTAGGCAGGAAATTCCGTAATCTCGCCATTCCCCCGCGGCCACCATTCGCCCGTATAAAACCATGATTTGGCTCAGCTCTTTGCGATCAAAGGCAATCTTTTCTGGCACGGGCTGAGGCTTCGGAAAAGGAGTTGTCACCGTCATACCGTAAGCTTGGACCCGTTAAGGTCTTCAATCAAGGATTTGCTGCCGCTCAAATGGATTTGTTTCGGTGCTTTGGGCCGAATTGCTGCGGAAATTGGCGCTTGCGCCCTCAATATCCGAGGCTTTTCTCGCAATGCTTTAGCAGGGGTTACGCATGGCTGCGGGAAGGATCCTGGCCTGCGGCGGTGGGCGGCGCCCAGCGATTTCATAGACCATTTTCGCCAAAAGGATCCGCACATAATCCTCTTGCGCAGTGACCGGCAGATAAAACGCCCCCGGCCCTCCAATGATACAATCGGCGAAATAGGATTCCAATCGCATCCCTTCCGACAGGCTTTGATCGGCGATAATTGGTAAGCCATTGATTGTAATGCCTTGATCCACCAAGCCAGCACGGATCAAAGCCGGGCCTGCGCCATGATTACTTTGCCCATTCGCCGAAAGATCTATCACCCGCCGATCTGGGGCGAAGCGCGGATCATCCATTAATTCGGCTGCTCGATTTAGAGCGCTGCCAATAGCAGTATAGCCGCGCCGGTTGTGATCTGCGCTGGCCAGCCTATCAGCGAATTTTTGGGCATCTTCAGCCGAGCTGATAAGCGTCATGGGCACAACAACGGTTTCCTTGCCCGATGTCGCCCATTCCAAATAAGCCACCGCCACCCGACCATGGCGCCCAGTGGTGACTGCGCGAATAAAGGCAGGATGGCGCAGCGCGTCGATATGGCCTTGTCGCTGCAATTTATGGGTGGCACGGGTCAAAGAGCCCGAAGAATCCGCCGCTAAGACCAAGGTTAGATCAACCGGCAAGGCGGGTTCCGCTCGGGCGGTGGTTGCCGGGATAAGCCCAAGAATGCCGAGGCACAGCCAGGCTATGGCGAGTATAGAAATATAGAAAATAGACGAGGATCGTGGCTGTGATTGCATGACGCCGGTAGTCTCCTCTGTTTGAATTTGGATCAGAACAGCCTTTGAGAAGGTGGAATGCTGAAATTTCTACATGAAAATGTTACAATATCCTTCCATTCGCCCTGCAAAATTGGCTTTTGACGCCACGCTAGCTGTGTTTTGGCGCAAGTTTGCGGCGATTTTCGGGGATGTGATCATTCGAGCCGCAGTTTCATAGCTGCAGCCTCGGCGCTTGGGGCTGTTTTTCACTGATAGTCTGTTGGCCAATAGGGCGTTGCTGCTGCTGCCCTATTTTCACCACAAACTTACCCCGAAAATGCCCCAGCCTTTCCCTGTTATTGTCGCCAAGTCAGATCAGTATGGCCTTGTGACGGCGATATCGTCTCACCTAGGATCGTTTTCAGCCCCCATAGCCGCGGTCCTAGGGTTTGTAATGAGTGCGTCAGAGTCTTGTGATGTTGGTCGCGTTTGGTGTGTGTGCACCCTTTTGCGAGTATGTGAGTAAGCCAACGCACAAGATTCAGGCGTTTTTCGGTATGCTGGTGTGAGCCGGCGGTTGCAGAGCCTTCGCGTGAGAGCGCGGGGAATGTTTGCCAAGATCAAGCAACGCAGCCCCCACCGCGCCATATCAAGGCAAACATCCCTGTCCTGCGATTCATTCTGAAATAGAATTTGGACCAATCGCTAATATGAGTTTGCCATTTGTTAGCCAGTTCGAGCAAGTTTTTGATATCCGGTATTTAGTGCAAAATATGGCGCATTTGGGGCGGCTTCTTAAAGGCCTCGCGCTATAGCTTTTCTCGAAACGCTTTAGGTGAAGCTGCCCTGACAAAACCAGCCGCTCGAAAGCCCGCCACCATGGGCATAATATAGCCATAGCAGCTCGCCGCTTTGGGTCGTGATGTGCCAGTAATCCCGTGTGCCGCTGCGCCAGGCGGGGTCATCCAGCCACCATTCCGGCGCGATCCGTTCGGGTCCGGTGGCTTGAGCCAGATGCCAATCCCGGCGACGCCAACGAAAGTTTTGCGGCGGCTTTGGGCGATCTTCGGCCATGACCGGTTCGGGGCGCCAGATTTGCAAGGGTCGGGGTGTGGGCGCGGCGGGCCATTCTGACGCCAAACCAGATGCAGGGTCAGATGCCGGATCAGACCAGGCAGCTGTCAGGATTTTCGACGTCTTTTCAGGGATATGGCTATCTGCGGGATGTAGGCGCTGCACGGCCTCCACCCCTAGCCGAGCGCCTAGGCGGCCAATCAGGTCATCCAGCGCTGTGTTGCGGGCTAAGCGGTCTTGCACATCGCGGGCCGCGTCCAGATGGCCTTTGAACTGGCGGGCATGAACCGGCTCGGTCACATAGGCCTCGATCCGCAGCCGGTCGATGCCATGCCCCGCATCAATGGCACCAAGTTTCAGGGCGAAAAGCGGACGAATAGAGTCCGCCTCATCAGCGGGGCGGGCCAGGCCGATATCGATGGTTTCAATGGCGTGATCGACCCGAAAGGCCTGCAGCCGCAGCCGCCGCGCCCCTTGCCCCGCCATCCGCAGCTTTTGGCAAAGCGGCGGCAAAAGCCGGTCCATTCCGGCGAGAAGATCGGCTTCTAACCCGATTGGATCCGGCAGGCTCATACGGACCGCAAAGCGCAAAGGCGGGGCAGAGGGGCTAACCGGTTCTGGCGCAATTCCAAGGGCTTGGTCCAGTCGCTGCACCAGATGGCGGCCAAAGCGACGGGCCAAAGCGGCGCGGGGTTGCCCGGCCAGATCCTCTACCCGGCGTAGGCCCAGACGGTTCAGCGCTGTCACATCTTCCGCCCCAAGGCGCAGCGCTGCGATGGGCAAAGGGTTCAAGGCTTGGCGCGTTTGACCAGGGGCCGCGATTTGTGGTGTCGCTGCCGCTGCGGGAAGAGGTGCTTGGGGGGCCGCACCGCCACGTTCCCAATGGCGCCGTTTCGCAGCGCGCGAGCGGGTGGCGCGGGCCTCTTGATCGATGGCATCGCCGCTGCGATCCGGGCTCACCCCGTGACCCGCATAGCGCGCCAAAGCCCAGGCCGCCCCCACCGTATCAGCGATCCCGGCCCGCAGGCTTAACCCCAAATCGGTGCAATCTTGCTGCAGCTGCGCGATTAACGCGGCTTCCCCGCCGAAAAGATGGGCGCATCCCGTGAGATCCACAATCAGGCTTGCGGGCGGTTCCTCGGCAATCCAGGGGGAAAACTTGCCCGCCCATCGCCGCAAGGCAGTCAGCATCGCCGCCTCGCCTGGCGCATTTTGCGGCCGGGTGATTAGATCGGGACACATGGCCATGGCATCGCGCAAAGATTGCCCTGCGCGTAGCCCGGCTGCCTCTGCCGCAGCGGAGAGGCTGGACAGAGTTTGCATATTTTGCGTGTCGCGGATCACCGCAAGCGGGGCATCAAGGGTCCAGCGTTCTTGACGCAAAACCCTCTCTGCTCCGAGGCGGGGGAACCACAAAGAGAGAATACGGCGATGGGGCATCGGTGTGGCAGCACGGATGTTCTGATTTTGTTCTGGATAGCGCGAGTCGCTATGCGGAGTCGAGTCCGCAGATAAAACAGATTGGCAAAGGCTGGGAAATCGGAGGGGGGTCATTCCAGAGCCGCCTAGATGTGGGGGCTATAAGCGGCGGCTCTGGAAGAAGGATAGCGCCTTCTTGGCGACTATGAGGAGAGATTAGCCCTTGGCTCGGGCCATTATTGGGACGTGGCGGGGCCATTGCGGGGAGTTTTTGCGGCGCAAATGGGGCGGATGAAACTGAGTGTAATCGGACGCAATCGGGCGCAATAAAGCGCAGGCAAACTGCCCTTGGGGCTGCTTGAGAGGTTTGGAAACTCGGAGGGAAGGGTCATTCCAGAGCCGCCTATGTGTGGGGGCTATAAGCGGCGGCTCTGGAAAAAGGATAGCGCCTTCTTGGCGGCTATGGGGATAATCTACCCCCAGGCTCGGGCGGATTTGCGGAGCGCTTGTGCTTTTCCAAAGGTGTTCTTGCGGCCAAATTAGGGCAGCACCGGAAATGCGACCTAATTGCGATGCAAAGGGAAGTCCGCGTCTTAGCCGCAGAAAACCCGGCCCACAGTGTCATCGGGACGGGTGGTAAAGGTCAGTCGCTGCGGGTTGAAATCGCGGGTGACAAATTCATCCGCGCCCAAAACCCGGATCGGTCCCGCATAGGGCACATGTTGCACAGCACCGATGGGACCGCCGACCATATAGGCGTAAAACTCCGCATTGCAGGCGCCGCTGGCATTTGCGGCGGCACGGGCTGCGAGTTCTGCCTCGCTGGGTTCCGGCGCGGGCTCTAGCGGAAGCAAAACGGCGCTATCGCCACCTTCCATAGTGACATCCAGCGATGTTGGATCGACCGAAGCGTCATCCGTGCTGGGCTGCAAAAGCACATTATCATTGCTCAGCGGCACGGGTTCGAGGGCGACATCATTTGGCGATTGCGACACGCAGCCCGCGATCAGAGCCAGAGAAAGCCCTGCGATAATTTTCGAAACTTGCGTCACATAAGCCATGAATCAGTCCTCTTAGTGGCCGAGAAAGTGAAAGAGATGGTCGGAATTCTCAAGCATTGGGGAATAATTTGCTGCGGCTGCTGTGCTTTTCCAACAATTATAGCGTTTTGCCTTTGACCGCTGCTCTTAAGCGGAATGGGCTTTGCCCATATATGATGCTGGGCGCGGGCTATGCCCGCTTTGAGTTGGTTTTGCTTCTGGCTCACCAAAAAGAGAAATCTCTCTTTCCGCATCCTCCATCGCTTGCGCGGCCTGACCCAAAGACTTCACCCCCTCAAGGGCAAGCCGCCTGCGGCGGGGCTGCGCCCCCTTGATGGCGCGAAGGCTTTGGATCTGATCGGCCTTAGCGATGGCGGCTCCGGAAAGAGAGGTTCTCTTCAGGCTTTTGGGTTGGTGCTGTAGCGGGCCAAGAACATCTCCACAGATTCCGTGATGAGCCGGCGGACATCTTCTTCGGTGATTTTTTGGCTGATATTGAAGATCAATCTTGTATGGAGATCGGCCTTACACAAAGCGGCGAATTGGTCGGCGGCAAAGCGGCAATCAGGGATCGCCAGATCGCCACGTTCGACGGCAATTTCTAGGAAATTTGCGATTTCTTGCCGCGCCTTATCCGGGCCTGATAGGTAAAAACTCCGGCCCAGCTCTGGGAAACGTTCGGATTCCGCGACACAGATACGATACACGCTTTGGCCGAAATCCGAGAGGAAAAAGCTGACCAAGCGCTGGGCTATATCGGTTAGGGTTTCGCGGGTGGTTTGGCCGGTGCGCGCAAGCTCCATCGCTGCTTCGGCTTGGCGTAGGCATTCGCATTCGGCCACAGCCAGGAACAGCTCGCGCTTATCGGCGAAATAGCTATAGAGCGTCGCTTTGGACACTTCGGCGGCTTTGGCGATGGCATCGACGCTGGCGCCTTCGAAGCCCTCGCGCATGAAAATCGACCGTGCCCCTTGGATCACCTGGTCATATTTTCTGCCTTTTTTCAGTTCGTTCTGGTGTTTATTCACGCACAAGCCTCCGATCTGCAGCTATAAACCCAAGGATGTAATTGTCGCAAGATGCGCATCTGCATATCTGCCCGCCATGCGGCGGCATTGGGGCTGGCGAGCTCGGCTTGCGCGTGGTAGCGGCCTATTATGCTTGCAGTTTTTCTTCAGACGCTTCCGTTCTTTTTGCTGATTGGTCTGGGCTATGGCTCGGGGCGTAGCGGCTTTTTCGATGGCGCGGCCACGGCGGCGCTGACGAAATTCGTATTCTATTTCGCGCTTTCGGCCATGTTGTTCAAATTCGCGGCAGGGCTGGATTTGGCGGCGCTCTTTTCCTGGGAGTTCATCTGGGCCTATCTGGCCGCCTCGCTACTGATCTATGTGATCGCGACCGGGGTTGGTCTTTGGCGCGGGGTTGGCATGGCGGAATCGGCGGTTGAGGCGCAATGCGCGGTGATCGGCAATGTGGGCTTTCTTGGCGTGCCGCTTTTATCGCTGCTTTTGGGGCCTGAGGCGGTTGGGCCTGTGATGCTGGTTTTGGCGGTGGATCTGATCGTCTTTTCCAGCTTGATCGTGATTTTAATCACGGCAAGCCGGGGCGGGCGTCTGCGGATTAGCCTGATTGGCCAGCTGCTTATGGGCCTGCTGAAAAACCCGATGATTGGCGCGATTGTGCTGGGCTTGGCTTGGGCGGCGGTGGAAATTCCCATGCCGGGGCCGCTCCAAGCCGCTTTGGATATCCTCGGGGCTGCGGCAACCCCCGGTGCGCTTTTCGCTATTGGTGCCTCGCTGGCGGGAAAATCGGCGGAGCGGGTTTCCGTCGCCGCTTGGCTGAGCTTTTGCAAGCTGATCCTTCATCCGGCTGCGGTGCTGATCAGCGCGCTTTGGCTCTTTGAGGTGCAACTGGCGGAGGCGGGGGTAATGATTGCCGCTGCTGCTCTGCCCGTGGCGGGCAATGTCTATATCCTCGCCCAGCATTACGGCGTTGCGCCGCAGCGCGTTTCGAGCGCCATTCTGCTTTCAACTTTGGTGAGTATTTTCACCATCACTGCCGTGGTGGCTTGGATTGATGGCGGCGGGCCGGAAGCGTTTCGGGCCGCGTCTCCCCTGAGTTTGGGCACTGAGTAAAAGGACCAGCAGATGAGCGTTGAGGCTGTTATCTTTGATATTGGCAATGTTTTGATCGAATGGCAGCCCGAGCGCTATTATGATCGGGTGGTGGGCGAGGAAAAGCGCCGGGCCATGTTTGCCGAGGTTGATTTGCATGGCATGAATGATGATGTGGATCGCGGCCATAATTTCCGCGATACGATCTATGCTTGGGCCGAGAAATACCCTGCGCATCGCGATGAGATCAGGCTTTGGCATGATAGCTGGCTGGAAATGGCCGCGCCGGTTATTCCCCATTCGGTCAAGCTTTTACGGGCTTTGCGGGCCAAAGCCGTGCCGGTTTTCGCGCTGACGAATTTCGGCATTCAGAGCTTTGAGATCGCCGAAGAGGCCTATCCTTTCCTCAAGGAATTCGACACGCGCTATATTTCGGGCCACATGGGCGTGACCAAGCCCGCCGAGAAGATCTATCAGATGGTCGAAGAGGATTGCGGTCTTGCGCCGGGTGCTTTGCTTTTCGCTGATGATAAGCCGGAAAACATCGCTATGGCCGCCTCGCGCGGCTGGCAGACGCATCTTTTTGAGGGGCCGCAGGGCTGGGCCGATCTTCTGGTGGCCAAGGGGCTTTTGACGGCCGAGGAGGCGGAAGCGGGGGCGTAAGGCCCCCATCCCTTGATCAAGCCGCCGCCCCCAAAGGCCGCTCGCGTACCGGCAGATGCACCACCGCGCTGAAGGCGCCGACGCCCACGCCGATCCACCAAACCAGCGTGTAATCGCCAGTCATGTCATAGAGCCGCCCGCCCAGCCAGACGCCCAGAAACGACCCGATCTGGTGTGACAGGAACACGATGCCATAGAGCGTCCCCATATAGCGCAGCCCATAAATATGCGCCACGAGCCCGCTGGTTAGCGGCACTGTCGCCAGCCAGAGCGCGCCCATCCCGACGGAGAATAGCAGCACAGTCTCCGGCGTGATCGGGAACAGCATAAACGCCCCAGCCACCACGGTCCGTGCCGTATAAATCCCCGCCAGCAGGTATTTCCGCGGCCAATGCTTCCCGGCCCAACCGGCGAGCAGCGTCCCGGCGATATTGGCCAGCCCAATCAGCGAAATCGCTGCCGCGCCAAGCGCCGAGGTCGTCGTAATCCCCAGCCCATGCAGCACACCGCCGGGCGCGATGGGGCCGCACATCTCGGTCACCAGGGCGGGGAAATGGGCCGTGACAAAGGCCAACTGATAACCGCAAGAGAAAAACCCAAGAAAGATCAGCGTATAAGACGGATCGCGGAAGGCTTTGTTCAGGATCTGGCCGAGGCTCTCCTCGATCTCGGCTTTGCCGGCGGCGATGGGGGCGCGCATCATCGGCAAGGCAAAGAGGCTTAGCAAGATCGCGGCGGCGAAGATCAGGAAAACGGTCTGCCAGGGGAAGAGGCTCAGCAACCCCTCGGCAATTGGCGCGCCAATCACTTGCCCCGCCGAGCCCGCCGCCGTCGCCACCGCCAGCGCCATGGAGCGATGCTCCGGCGCCGCAGCCCGGCCCACCACGGCGAGGATCACGCCAAAGCCCGTGCCCGCAATGCCAAAGCCCACGGCGATTTCCAGGAATTGGTGCTGCCAAGGCATAGTGGCAAAGCTCGACAGGGTGAGGCCCGCCGCATAGAAAATCGCGCCTAGGATGATGGCTTTGCGATCACCGATCTTTTCCGCAAGGGCCCCGAAAAGCGGCTGGCCAATGCCCCAGGCCAGGTTCTGAATGGCGATGGCCATGGAGAACTCCGCCCGCAGCCAACCGAATTCCTCGGCGATGGGGATCTGAAACACGCCGAAACTGGCACGAATGGCGAAGCTGATCAGCATGATCAAACAGCCGCCGATGAGAACGGGGGTGATAAGGCGCGATTGGGTCATGCTGGCATTTGGCGCAGGGGCAGGCCGCGCGTCAAACGAGGAATTTTGATGGTGAGGATAAGGGGAATTGAACTGGGGGTTTTGGCGGGCGATTTAGCGCGGATGCTTTGGATGTTTAAAGTTTCAGGAGGACCCTTAAAGCTTGGGCAATTTTCGGAACCCAATAGCTGGCCTCGGCCAAGGCTAAGGAAAGATACTCAATAATCAGCGGCTCATTTCCGCAGATCCAAGCCCAAGCAGACTCGCCAATGACCGTTGTCGCCGCTGCTCCCGCCGCATACTGAATAACCTTGCGCGCTTTGCGGGCCATCGCGAAAAGGATGTTATCAATGCGGGCGAGAAAGCTGATCTCTCCCATCTCGGCGGAGGCACCCGCTCCTGTCGCGGCCTCTTGATCTGCTTGAACCGCCTCGAATTCATCCTCGGGAAGGATGCCCTCATCCGCCAATCTCTCGGCAATCTCAGCGCCCCGAGCGACGGCATCTGGATTGCGCTTGCCGGTCAAATAGCCACGGATCGTTGCTTCGATTTCTCGGGCCTCGGGGAAGCCCATGATGAAAAGCCCATGGGTTTCCACCAAATCCAACAAGGCGGCTTCGATCGCGGGCGGGAGAATATCATTCAGCCGACCCTGTTCCTCAGCAGAGAGCGAGGCTTCGTAGGCAAGGCGCAGGGCATTAGCGGCGGACCAAAGGCGCTTCAGCGGCAAATCCGGTGAATTCCGCTCGACAATCCGCCGGTAGCGACCGGCTTGGGAGTGGAGCAAGCGGATAGAGGGATCATTAGAATTCCCGGTGGCAGTGACCAGGTCACGCGACTTTTCAGCCAAATCCTGCTGCAGCTCTGCTTGCTCTGCATCCCAATCGGCGGGGAGGGTCTCTTCGCTATGAAGCTGCCCGGCATCGTCGAGCGAATAGCTTGGCGCAGTGGGTTGATCCTCTGGGATATCCGGAACCGGCGGCCAGTCATCGCCGAGGCTTTGCAGATAGTCCAGGGTCTGGCGGGTGCGGTCTTGGTGATCTTCGATCACGCTCAGCTCGGCGAGTTTGGGGTCGAGTTTGGTGGCGGGGATGTTTGCAAAATGGAGGCCCGTAAAATCCCCTTCCGCTGTGAGACCAGAAAACCCCTTAATTGGCCGCAAATCTGCAACCTCTGTGTCGTCGAGGAGGAGCCACTGCAGCGCGGTTAGGTTTTCCAGGCTGCTGATCTCGGTGATCTTTGTGCCGCTGAGGTCGAGCGTCCGCAGCGCAGTTAGGTTCTCCAGGCTGTTGATCTCGGTGATATGTGTGCCGCTGAGGTCGAGCCACTGCAGCGCGGTGAGGTTCTCTAGGCTGCTTATCTCGGTGATCTTTGTGTCGCTGAGGGCGAGCGTCTCCAGCGCGGTTAGATTTTCCAGGCTGCTTATCTCGTTAATCTCTGTGCCGCCGAGGTCGAGCGACCACAGCGCGGTTAGGTTTTCCAGGCTGCTGATCCAGGTGATGTCTGTGCCGCCGAGGGTGAGCTCCTGCAGTGCGGTCAATTCGGCGATTTCCGGCGGCAATTCGGAAAGAGCCTCCAAGTCGCTCAAATCCAGATGCTCCGCCCACGTGGCCTCCGCGATCCGCCGCCGTGCCTCTTCGTAGTCTTCTTCCGCTTTCCCCATACCGGCGCAAATTCCTTAACCAATACGGCACTATCCTGGGCAAAGCGGGCCCCAGGGTCAACCACCAGCCGCGCCGCATTACCGCGTCCCATTATGGGCAGGGCCGCGCTACAGACGGCCCATGACCGAGCTGCGTTACATCTATGCCACCCGCGCCTCCGAGGGCACGATCCGCCCCGATCCGGCGCAAGAAGCCGTTTTGCCGGAGTTTGAGCGCATCCGCGAGGCGCTTCATGCCCCTGCACCCAAGCGCGGCTTTTTCCAGCGGAAGGCAAAGCCCGACTACATCCCCGGCCTCTATCTTTGGGGCGGGGTGGGGCGCGGTAAGTCCTTCCTCATGGATCTTTTCGTGTCCCATGTGCAGGTCCCCAAACGCCGGGTGCATTTCCATGCCTTTATGCAGGAGATCCATGCGGGCCTAAACGAAGCGCGCAAGGCCGGGGCCGAAGATGCGGTTGTCCCGGTGGCGGATAAGGTCGCGGAAGAGGTCCGGCTCTTGGCCTTTGACGAGATGCAGATTACCGATATCACCGATGCGATGATCGTTGGGCGGCTGTTTGAGCGGCTGTTTGAAAAGGGCGTCTGCATTGTCACGACTTCGAACCGGCATCCCGATGAGCTTTATAAAGACGGGCTTAATCGCGCGCTGTTCCTGCCCTTTATCGAAGAGATCAAGCAGCGGCTCGTGCTGTGGGAGCTGGTCTCCCCCACGGATTACCGCCAGGATCGGCTGAGCGGCGAGCAGGTCTATTTCCACCCGGCCAATGCCCAGGCGCGGGATCAGATTGATATGCTCTGGCGCGAGATGACCGGCGCAAAGGTGGAGCGGCCCGCAAGCCAGGGCAGCGAAGTGCGGCGCTCGGCTATGGAACGCGGTGTGAGCCGGGAAAAGACCGAGGGGCTTTTGCTGCGGGTGAAGGGGCGCGATGTGGTGATCCCGCGTTTCCATAACGGGGTGGGCCGGGCGTCGTTTTGGGATCTCTGCGCTCAGGCTTTGGGCCCGGCGGATTACCTGGCCGTGGCCGAGGCGGTGCGGGTGCTGATCCTCGAAGGTGTGCCTTTGCTGGGGATGGAGAAATTCAACGAAGCCAAGCGTTTCGTGACCCTGATCGATGCGCTTTACGAGGCCAAGGTCAAGGTGATCATCAGCGCGGCGGATGAACCCGAGCGGCTCTATGCGGAGGGCTCGGGGTCATTTGAGTTCGAACGCACCGCCAGCCGCTTGCGCGAAATGCAGGATCGCGACTGGGGGCTAGATCAGGCAGCCGACTAAGCTGCGGGTTTACGCCGGGCCATATACAGGCCAAGACCGCATGCGGTCAGCACCAGCGGCAAAGCGGCAGGCAGTGGAATCGGCGCCGGGGACGGCCCGCCAATCGGCGAAGAAGGATCTGCCGCGCGATACCAGATAGAGTAGTGGGACAGCTTTTTCTTACCCAACGACCAGTTGCCAGAGGTGGTATCGGTCAAAAGGAAGGCCCCATAGTCCCTGCCAGCCTTCAACACCACCAGCACGGACTCGGCCAGGCTGGTATCGCCCATATCCCATAGGCCGGATTTCTTGCCCAAACCGGTGAATGCGTCGAAACCCAGCTTGCCATCGCCACTGCTGGAGCCGTCAAAACTATAGGCAAGGGTCCAGCCGGTCAGGCCGAAAAGCTCCGTTTCATCCGAAATCGTATTCAGATCATTCCCCGCATAGCAGGCTGCGGCGCCCGCATAATCCAGGGAAAACAGGTTCGATTGGCGCGGCCCATTACAGGTCGCGGCCATAGAGATTGCAGTAGAGAAAACCAGCGCCAGCAAAGCCGCGCCGGCGGTTTTGGTGAAGGTCATCACACGTCATCCAGTCATAAAGTGGAGTTTACTATATATAATATTTGCGCCGCCCATATTAAAGATCTGCGCTTTGGGGGTCTGCGAAGAAATTGCGACTTGTTTAATGTGTTTCGTGAGAGGTTTGGGGCGCGCAGAGCGGCACTATTCGCGCTGAAACAGAGCGAAAAATTAAGGGTTCTCCATGGCTTTAGCCAGATATGCTCACCGAGGGGCTAGGGCCTCGTCGGGGAAATTCTGAGCGTCGCGCAAAGCCGCGCCCGCCAGATAGAGCGAGCCACAAATAAGCACCCTTGCCCGCGGAGTCACATCGGCGATGGCGCTGAGGGCATGGCGCAGATCCGGTGCGGTATTGGCGGCGATGCCCGCAGCTTCGGCGGCGGCCGCCGTTTCCGAGGCGGTCATGGTGGCTTCGGTATCTGGGATCGAGACGGCAATCAGATTATGGGCAAAGCGCGATAGCGGGCGCAGATAGCCTTGGACATCTTTGGTCTTGAGCATGCCGCAGATCAGGATGGTTTCCCGCTGATCCATCTGAGCCAAAGTATCAGCGATGGCTTTACCTGCTGCCGGGTTATGTCCGCCATCCAGCCACAGATCCGCTTTGGGTGCGATCAGATTTAGGGCCGAGCCCTGTAATCGTTGCATTCGTGCGGGCCATTGGCAATCGCGGGTGGCCGCGTCATAGGCGGTTTCCCCGGCCTCTAATTGGCGCAAAGCGGCGAGGGCGGTTCCGGCATTTTGGATCTGATGCGGTCCGGGCAGGGCAGGCAGATCCGCTTGGATCAGGCCTGTTTCGTCTTGATAGACCAGCTGGCCCCGCTCCTCCCAAGCATCCCAATCCCGGCCACCGATCAAAAGTGGAGCGCCCAGGCGCTCGGCCTTGGCTTCGATGACGTCTAGGGCCTCGGGATGTTGGCGGGCAACCACACAGGGCGTGCGCCATTTCAAAATGCCAGCCTTTTCGCGGGCAATATCGGCTAAACTGTCGCCAAGATATTGCTGATGGTCATAATCAACCGGGGTGATCACGCTCAGACGCGGCTTATCCACAATATTTGTGGCATCAAGCCGCCCGCCTAAGCCCACCTCTAGCAAACACCAATCCGCGGCAGTTTCCGCAAAGGCCAAAATCGCGGCGGCGGTGGTGATTTCGAAATAGGTGATCTCGGTTGTGCCATTCGCCTCCAGGCAGCGGTCCAGCAGATCGGACAGGGCCTCTTCGGAAATCAGTTCGCCCGCCAGGCGGATACGTTCGTGAAACCGCACCAAATGCGGGGAAGTATAGGCATGGCAGGTCTCGCCCTTGGCCTCTAGCCCGGCGCGGATCATCGCGAGGGTCGAGCCTTTGCCATTGGTCCCGGCAATATGGATCACCGGCGGCAAGCGCCGCTCTGGATGGTCGAGCGCCGCCAAAATCCGGGTCATCCGATCCAAGGTCAGATCTATGAATTTCGGATGCAAGGACATCATCCGCTGTAGCAAAGCATCAGAGCGGGTGGCGGCGGGCTCGGTCATGGCGGCTCCTTTAGCCGTCGGTTTCAGGGGCGGGTGTTTCACCGGCTCCCTCTGGTGTGCCGGGCGCTGGCAGATCGCCAGCAATCGCGGGCGGCAAACCCATGAGCATGCGGGTGATGGTGATCAGTTCTTCGCGCATCTCGCCGCGTGGGGTCACCCGGTCCAGCATGCCGTGATCGCGTAGATATTCCGCGCGTTGGAACCCCTCAGGCAGCTTTTCGCGAATAGTCTGCTCGATCACGCGCGGCCCGGCAAAGCAGATCAACGCGCCCGGTTCGGCAATTTGCACATCGCCCAGCATCGCATAGCTGGCTGTTACCCCGCCTGTGGTGGGATGGGTCAGCACGACGATATAGGGCAGGCGTGCCTCTTTCAGCATCTGCACCGCAACGGTACTGCGCGGCATTTGCATCAGGCTTAGGATGCCTTCTTGCATCCGCGCCCCGCCAGCGGCGGAAAAGAGGATCAGCGGCCGCCCCTGATTGCAGGCGGTTTCGGCGGCTGTGACAATCGCATTGCCCACATACATGCCCATGGACCCGGCCATAAAGCCGAAATCCTGCGCAGCTGCCACAATCGGCGTGCGTCCAATTTCACCGGTGGCCACCAGCATGGCCTCGGCCTCGCCACTGGCCCGTTGCGCGCCTTTCAGACGATCGGGATAGCGTTTCTGGTCGCGGAAATGCAGCGGATCGGCCACGGGAAGTGGCACCTCCACCTCATTAAAGGCACCAGCGTCAAACAGCGCGGTGAACCGATCCCTCGGGCTGATCGGCATATGATGGCCGCAATTGGGGCAAACATGCAGAGCTTCCGCCAATTCGCGGTGGAAGAGCATGGTGCCGCAGCTGTCGCATTTGGTCCAAAGATTCTCGGGCATCTCTCGACGAGAGAAGAACGAGTTGATTTTCGGGCGGACGTAGTTGTTGATCCAGTTCATGGGGCGCCTTGAAGTGAAGTGGGCCTCAGATACGCAGCGTTGCAGCAAATTGCAATCGCACAGCCCAAAAGCGTAGGATCAACCAGGTCAAAATCATCGGAACGAGGTCTTGCAGCACCAGCCAAGGACTGTTTGACAGGTTGCTGGGGTCGAAATCCACGGTGAAAAGCGCCAACCCCGCCAGTGGTCCATCTGCGGCCACAATGGCAAAAGCAAACAGGTTATTGGCCAAATGCATCCCCCAAGCGGCACCGATCGATCCGGTGCGATAGGTCAGATCCGTGGCAATCAGTGCAAAAACCATCGCTCCGCCCACCTGCACCGGCCAAGGCACGCCGTAAGTGGTGGGATCGAAATGCGACAGGGCAAAGATCAGGCTGGGGATCAAGGCCCAGATCAGAGGCGAGCGGAACCGCGCCGCCAATTGCTGGGTCAGATAGCCCCGAAAGAACAGCTCTTCGGCCAGGGTTTGCAAGGCGAGCCCGGCCAAAACCAGCGGCAAAACCCGCAGCCAGATCATCGGCGACAGGGCAGGTTGCGCGCCGTCGACCCACAAAGACAGCGCGGTCAAAGGCCCATAGATCGCCAAAACCGTAATCACCCCAGCGGCAAAGCCACTACTGCAATGCTGCCCAAAAAGGGTCTCGCCCCGCCGCTTGTGCCAATACCGGACCACGACCAACACCGCCAGAACCAGCCCACCAAAGCCAAAAAGCAAAGCCAGCAGCGCAGCCGGGGGGATCCGATCCGTGGCCAGCTTCGCTAAATCGCCGGAATGGGCGGCACTAAGAGCCACAAGCAGCAGGCTGTTAAACGCCAAATAAACCAAAACGATCAAAATGAAGCCAATTCCCAAACGCCATAATTGGGAGGAGGCGCGCGCGGGCGAAATATAACAAAGGAACTGAGATCGCATGGCTCTTACTTGTTCTAAAGACGTCGGTGTGCCAAGATCTTGCGTAACAAGAGCAGTAAACTACAACAGGTTTTTTTCCATGCCGGATGGGTCCTTTGGGGCGCCCGCCAGTTTGCTGGCGTCGGTGTTTGGCCATTCCGGGTTTCGCCCCGGACAAGAAGATATCGTCAATGCGGTGATCGCGGGCCAGGATACGTTGGCCATTATGCCCACGGGTGGCGGGAAATCGCTGTGCTATCAGCTGCCCGCCTTGTGCCGCGACGGGGTGACTGTTGTGATTTCGCCGCTGATTGCTCTGATGCGCGACCAAGTGCGCGCCCTGCGCGAAGCAGGCGTTGCCGCAGGGGCGCTGACCAGCGGCAATTCCGAGGAAGAAACCGAAGAGGTGTTCCAGGCGCTCGATGACGGGGCTTTGCGGCTGCTTTACATGGCGCCCGAGCGTTTGGCCGCGGAGGGGGCGATGCGGCTCTTGCGGCGTGTGGGCGTCAGCCTGATCGCGGTGGACGAGGCCCATTGCGTCAGCCAGTGGGGTCATGATTTCCGCCCCGATTATCTGCGCATCGGGGCGCTGCGGCGGGATCTGCAAGTGCCTGTGGCGGCCTTTACCGCGACGGCAGATGCCGAGACCCAGGCGGAAATCGTCAATCGCTTGTTCGATGGCGCCCAGCCGCGCATCTTTCTGCGCGGGTTTGACCGTCCTAATATCCATCTGGCATTTCAGCCCAAAGACGGCCCGCGCGGCCAGATCTTGCAATTCGCCGCTGCGCGCAAAGGTCAATCAGGTATCGTCTATTGCGGTACGCGTGCAAAGACCGAAAGTCTTGCCCAGGCCCTGCGCGAAGCGGGGCATCTGGCGCTGCATTACCATGGTGGCATGGATCCCGAGGCCCGGCGCGATGTGGAAATTCAGTTCCAGCGCGAAGATGGGCTGATCGTCGTGGCCACGGTGGCTTTTGGCATGGGGATCGACAAGCCGGATATTCGCTGGGTCGCCCATGCGGATCTGCCGAAATCCATCGAAGCTTATTATCAGGAAATCGGGCGGGCTGGCCGCGATGGCGCCCCTGCGGAAACGCTGACGCTTTATGGCCCCGAAGATATCCGTCTGCGGCGGGCGCAAATCGACGAGGGCCAAGCACCCGCCGACCGGAAAGAGGCGGATCATGGCCGACTGAATGCGCTTTTGGGCTTGGCCGAGGCTTTGGGCTGTCGTCGCCAAGTGCTGCTGGGCTATTTCGGCGAAACGGCGAAACCTTGTGGCAAATGCGATTTGTGTGAAACGCCGCCCGATCTTTTTGATGGCACGGTGGCGGTGCAAAAGGCGCTTTCGGCGGTGCATCGCACCGGGGCGAGTTTCGGCGCGGGGCATTTGATCGATATCCTCACCGGGGCCGAAACCGATAAGATCCGCCAGCGCGGCCATGATCGCTTGCCGACTTTCGGCTGTGGTAAAGAATTTTCCAAAGGCCAATGGCAGGGGCTGTTCCGGCAAATGATGGGGCGCGATTTGTTGCGCCCGGATCCGGCACGCCATGGTGCGCTGTTTATGACTGAGGCTGGGGTTGCGGTTCTGAAAGGCGAAGAGGAAATCCAGCTTCGCCGCGATGTGGTGATGCCCAAGAAATCCGCCCCCAAGGTCAAGGCCATGGTGTCAGAGGATGACCAGCCGCTGCTGTCTGCGCTCAAGGCCAAGCGCCGCGCCTTGGCCGAGGCGGGCAATGTCCCGGCTTATGTGGTTTTCCCGGATCGGACTTTGATCGAAATGGCGGAAACCCGGCCGCAGAATCTGGATGAAATGGCTCGGATCGGGGGGGTTGGGGCGAAAAAACTGGAACGCTATGGTCAAGTTTTCCTAGAGGTCATCGCAGGCGAGACCGCCGCTCTGCATCCCGCACGCCGCCGTTTAGCGGGGCAAAATGCGGGCTCGCTTTACGATCGTTTGCTGGCGGCCCAGGCGGATTTGACCCGTGGCGCTTGCGGCACGCTGAAACCGCTTAGCTGCTCTGCCGGGCAATTGGCGCGCTTGGCTGAGGCACGACCAAAGGATGAAGCTGGGCTAGCGCGGATTTTGGATGACCGCCGGGTAGAGCGTTTTGGCGAGGCGTTTTTGCAAGTGGTGGCCGAGAGCTAACCTTTAGGCATTCTCTATAGAATGATTGAAACTTCCCGCCTGACGCTATATCTTGGAACAATTCCAAATTATCCTGCGCCGAGCTGCTCTGATGCTGATCTTGCTTTCCCCTGCGAAAAACCTCAACGAAACCCGCGCCAGTGGTCATGCCAGCACGCAGCCGCGCTTTCTGGATGCGGCAGAGGAACTCGTCGCCACGGCGCGGCATTGGTCAGATGCGGAAATCAGCGAAATCATGAAGGTTTCCGCGGCTTTGGCAAAGCTGAACGGCACGCGCTTTTCCAATTGGTCGCGGCAGGCAGATTGCGCGGCGGCTCTGATTTTCGATGGCGATGTCTATAAAGAACTGGATTACGCCACTTTGGATGATGCCGCGAAATCCGATGCAGCGCGGCGGCTGCGGTTTTTATCGGGGCTTTACGGTCTGTTGCGTCCCACGGATGCGGTTTGTGCCTATCGGCTTGAAATGGGGCGGAAAATTCCTGGCCATGAAGCGGGTACATTATATAAATTCTGGGGGGCGCGCATTGCCGAAGCTGTGGCCGAGGATGCCCGCGCTTACGGATCTGATCTGGTGTTGAACTTGGCCTCTGAAGAATATTCCAAGGCTGTGGATCCAGCAGGTTTGGGCGATCTACAGATGATTAGTCCCCGGTTTGAGGAAGAGCGCGGCGGAGCGCGCAAGGTCATCGCGGTTATGGCGAAACGGGCGCGGGGCGCTATGGCCCGATGGGCGTTGCAAAGCGGTGCGCAGACCGGTGAAGATTTGGCCAGCTTCACCACTGGCGGCTATCGTTTTGACGCGGAGGCATCGTCGCCAGAGCGGCCGGTTTTTGTTCGCTCTTAATAATTTGATGTCGAAATGCTTGGTCTAGGGTGCTGCGGGCAAAACCCTGCTTGCGGCGCACCCTAACTCTGTGAAAATCAAAGCCAGAGCGGCAAGGAGGCGGCCAATGCAGCGACAAAATCATCAGATGGCTCGGCGGGCTGGCCAGGCGGTGCTGATAGGCTCGGTTTTGGTCTTAGCGGCCTGTGATCCGGGGCCTACGGGCGGGGCGAAGCCGGGATATGCGCCTGTCTCTGACACGATCCGGGCCATGGCGGCACCGCATCAGAATGTGGATACGGCGCGGGTTCTGCCCGAAGATGGCTGTTATTGGTATGAGCATAGCGGCCCGGTTGAGACCACGCTTTTGCCGCTGCGCACCGCCGAGGGCCGACCGATTTGCACGCAATTGCCGCCAAGCGAAATCACTACGACGGAAATTCCGCTGGGACCAGTTCCAGGCTAAGCCGCTAAGCCGCTAAGCCCGGAGGGTAACGCTTTAGCTTTGCGCGGTGATATAGGTTTCGGGCGGATGCAAAATCGCCCGGTTGCCAGTATTAACCTGCTCATAAAGCCCGATAATATGCGCCATCACCATGCGGACGCAGCCAGAGCTGGCCCGCCCCCCGACCGAACGCGGATGCGGTGTGCCATGGATCCGTAGATAGGTGTCGCGATTGCCCACATAAAGATAAAGCGCCCGCGATCCCAAAGGATTGTCAGGACCGCCCGGCATCCCGCCTGCATGCTGCGCATAAGTGTCGGGATCGCGTTTGATCATTTCGGCAGTGGGGGTCCAGCGTGGCCATTTCGCCTTGCGCTTGATGGTGTAAGTCCCTGGTTCATAAAGATTTCCACGCGCAATCGCGACGCCATAGCGGGTGGCGGTGCCATCATTTTGGATATGATAGAGATACCGCGCCACAGCATCCACATGGATATCGCCAGGCCGCAGCCCTGGCCGGGCCTCCACCCGTGTTGGCAGAAAACGGTAATGCAGACCCCAAGGGTTGGACGTGGCCGGGTCATAGGCAATGGGCGTCACCTGGGCATCCCAGCGGTCCCAATTCCCGGTCGCCGCAAAGCTGGGGCTTGCCAGCGCGGTGGAAAAAAGAGCCGCTTTGGTGATTAGAAAATGACGTCGTGTAAGCATAGGATACGGCCCTCATCTAAGGGAAAAACTGAAGCCTGAGAAAAGGCTATGGCGTTTCGCGAAACGCATTATCATCCCAGAGCTAACCATTTCCTATTCGCCGGCCACAAATCACAAGCGCGTTTGAGCGCCGCGGCGCGGCAATGGAGCAACAAGGCTGGCTAATCGCGAAACGATTTAGCTGTCGATCCGGGGTTTGCCTTTGGGCAGTGGCTCTTCGGTGGGGTCGGGCCAAGAGATGCGCAGGCTGAACACGCAGCGGCCATCTTCGCGCTCGGCCTTGACCCGGACATCCATGAGCCCCCCGGTTTTTAGCTCTAACTCGTCATCATCATCGCCTAAGGTCATGCTGCCCTTGGCAAAGCCTTTGGCCAGGGAGCCTAGCAAAGTCTTTATTGTCTTAGCGTCTTGCAGCGATTCATGTCGAAAGCGTGTGTTAGAGCCCAAGCGGTCGCCTCCTGCCCTTGTCAGCCGATCCGGTCCGGAGCGAAATGCTTGGCCCGTGGATAATCTCTGGACAGACCGATCACATCTCCGCTTGGGAAGATCAAGGTCGCGCCCGCGCCGATCCCCTCCAAACCTTCTAGGCCGCGCGACACCCGGTCGAGGGTGATATCCGCCTCTAGATGCAGCAAACCGCATTTTGAGCGTAGATTTTGGCCCTTATGATTATTTACATGGCCCTGCACCACCATATGAATGCCGGCCTGATGCAAGAGGGTGACGCCATGATCCGTCAGGCGGCCATCGCTATCGCGGTATTTCGTACGCACCAGATTGGCCAGCGGCCCAAAATAGAAGTCAAAATGCGCGCCTTCCGCGGCGGCACGGTATTGGTTGTTCACCGCCTCGGCACCTTGATGGACCAAGGTTTCGCACATCTGGTCGCACAGCCCCGCATGCACAAAGAGCAGCGATCCGGCCCGCGTCACCACATCCATACGATCATAGAACCAAGCATAAGCACCGCCGGGTTGGAAAAACACCTCTTGGCATTTCCAGGCCGCGGCCAGGATCTGGCGGTGACTCAGGCCTAGGCGAATAATTTCCTGGTCCAGCATCGCTTGGCGATTTTTCAGCTTGGCGATTTCCTGGCGGAGAAGTTTGGGGCGTAAGATATCCCTGGCCGCATGGGCAAAGCGCGTTTCCCAATCTGGTCCAGGCAAAAGCCGCTCGCGGCAGGCGACTTCATCGGGCAGCCGTGCCATATCAGCGGCGGTTACGAAATGGTCAAAGACTTCGCCTAGGGCGGGCAGGATCTTGCGCCCCATGCGCACAAAAAGGTGATCCGTCAAAGCCGAGCGGGGGCCGCGCAGGGCCTCTACCACCATGCGCATGCGCAGATCGTGATTGCCGGCCAGAATATGCAAATCCGCCTCTAAGCTGGATATTTGCCCCAAGGCATCCAGCATGGCCAGATTGCTCGGCCCCTTATCCAAACTATCGCCGCCAAGGATAATCCGGCAGGTTTTGCCGAAATCGGTCAGGCTAATAGGACCGGCTGCGCCAAAATCGCGGCGGATCACCCCTGCGGCTTGCAGCGAACGAAGAAAACTTTCCGCGTCGGCATGAGGGTCTGAGATAAAGACCACCGGCTTGGAGGGCCAAGCCCAGCCGCCATATTTCTGTGCCCGGCGCAAACAGGTCGTGATCTTGGTAGAGCTTTGCGCATTGGGCCAGGGCTCTAGCTGACGGGGAAGATCGGCTAAGATCGCGTCAGTGTCATAGATAGGCGGCAATAATTCGGCCGCAGTCCCCGATCGCGGTGTCGTATCCAGCACGATTTTGCCCCATTTCCTGCCCTAGCTTAGTCGATCGGGTCGTCTTTCGCGGCCCGGATCTTCCATGCGCCCGTTAAATGCGACCACTTATCATGGGGCCTGTAACAGAAAAGTAACGGGCGGGCGTGAAACATGCTGAATGCGGCGATTTCTTCGCGGCTGAGAAGGTTCAAATGATAGCAGGCATGGCGGAAAGACGCGCCATGCCCCACATGCACCGCAACTTGCCCCGGCGGGGTGGTGTTGCGGATTGTGTTTAGATGTTGGGCGACGCGCTGGCCGGCCTCCATTAGGCTTTCCGCTCCTTCAAGCGGCAGGCGATAATCGCTATCGGATTTCCAGCCTTTGGGCGCGGGGTCATAGCGGGGGTCTTCGCGCAGGATGGTCTCAATTTCGGCCGCGGTCAGATTAGCGGCACTGCCAAGCCCGCGCTCCGCCAAATCCGAGCTCTGCTGGATTTCGGGTCGGCCTAGCCCAAGCGCCTCTAGCCGTTCTGCGATAAGGCTT
Organism: Mangrovicoccus sp.; assembly: GCA_049603835.1. GTDB lineage: Bacteria > Pseudomonadota > Alphaproteobacteria > Rhodobacterales > Rhodobacteraceae > Mangrovicoccus. Next base: position 95,260 of record JBMYSZ010000003.1, on the reverse strand, counting down.
GCGGTTTCCCAGGCCCGCAACTGTCGCGAGCAATAAAGCAGCGGTGGACTGCTCAGCCCGGCTTTCTGCAGCATCTCGGCCAGGTTATCGGCGCAAGCCCTGGCCTGAGCTCGCCCGGTTTCCGTTAGGGGAAAAGGTTGCCGAGCCGAAGGCACCCCGCTGCGTTGATGATAGTCGCCATGGCGGATCAATACCGCATAATGTGTTTCAGTCATTAAATAGAGTCAGGCCAAATTCATAAATCGCGTCGAAGTCCACTCGGCCTGAAATTTCGCAGACCGTCAATCCGGCAAATGCGCTTAGATAGGGGGCGGGATCAGAGGTCGCGCCATTGGGCTCAAACGCGCCGCTGGGATGCTGATAAAATGGGCCGGGGCTTTTCATAATTGCCCCCAACAGATCCGGGCGGGTGCCTATATCGACCTGGGTCAGCTGCGTCGGTTCTGAGGCGCCATGTTGCCAGTTCAGCACCCAAATATCCGTCAAAGGCGCCTGCAATTGGATCCGGCCAGGGCCATAGATCTGGTCGATCATCAGATCGTGTTTTTCCTCTAGCTGCCAAAGCTCGGGCGAGGGCATCGCCTCCAGTTCGGCCCGCCGTGCCGCGCTGAGCATTGTATGCAGTTTCGGATTGCCCAAAATCGTGCCGGGATTGATCCGGGGATGTTTCGGGATACCCAAAGCTTGGGGGGCCTGACCGCCTTGCACCAAAACCCGGTCATTGGACACAAAGGCAGTGCCGGGAATATCCATCAGCCGCAGCACCGATGTGGATTTACCGCCCCCCGACAGTCCCGAAATGGCCAATCCCCGCCCGGCTTTGGTGATCGCCGCCGAATGGCATAGCTGCCAGCCCTCGCGCAGGCAGGCATTCAGGATCTGGGTATTGATGAAATTGATCACGGTGCTTTGGTTTTCGGCAACCGGACCAAAGGCCACCGCCAGATCCGGGCCTTGCAGAAAAGTCACGCCACTGCGGATTTTCTGGATCAAACGCCCATCGCTTAGATCGCAAATCGCGTCTTTGCGCCCGGATTTTCCGTGCTCGCGTGCCCAATCGCTCCAATCAATGGGGGCGGCTAGTTGCTGATCTGGGATCACATGCACCGTGATTTGGCCGGGCCCCTCGCTGAGTGCCACCGCGAAATAGGCCATCAGATCCGACCGCAGCGGTTCGGGGCACAGAACCGTGATCCGCAGATGTCCCGCTGCGAGGGAAAAGGGCTCTGCCTGCTGGGCGGGGCCTAGATCAAGCTGGCTTAGAATCCCGGCGGCGCTGCTCATGCGGATAATTCCTGCACTACATGATCGGCCACGAGTGCGGCGGCATCGATACCGCAGCCCTTTTGCGCGCCACTATAGCCACCAAAAGCGGAGACTTCGAACACGATGGGCCCCTGCGGTGTGAGAGCGATATCCACCGTGGTGAAAGTCAGCCCAAAGGGCGCTTGCGCTTTGCGGCCCAGCTCGATCAGCGCGGGATTAGGGTCATAAGGCGCATATTTGCCGCCCGAATGGATGGTCGTGTTCCAGCTGTCATTCTGGCTGACCCGCGCATAAGTGCAGATATAATCGCCATTTAGAAAAACCATGCCTAGATCATGGCCCGAGAGATCGGCCTTTTGTTGGATATACATCACCGGGTTTTCCGCTTTGAATTGGGCGATCTGCGCATCAACATCCTGGGCGCTCTGTTCCAGCAGCAGCATGCCCCGCGCTTTGGTGGAATAAAGCGGCTTAAACACGGCAGAGCCATAGCGGTCCAGCGCGGCGCGGGCGGCGGCCTGGTCCTCGGTGACGGTTGTGGGTGGCATGGGGATGCCCGCATTTGCCAAGGTTACAGTGCAGGCCAAGCGATCCATCAGTCGCAAAATCCGTTCGGTAGGGCTAAAGATCCGGGTGCCGCGCGCTTCGGCCACGCGCAGCATTTCCAGCCGGTCCAGCGCGTCGGGGGAATAAACCTCTGAGATCTTTTTCAGAACCAGCCCATCCAGTGCTGCGAGATCCACCCCATCGCTGAGCAAAGTCCCAGCCTCTAGATCCAAGGTAACCTGCGCCATATCAATAACTTGGCGAAAACCTGTGCGGGCTTCTAAGGCATCGGCCAAGGCTTCTGTCGACCATTTACCAGGAGTGCCAATCACTCCGATCTTCCTAGTCACTAAACAACATCCTTATGGGCAGTTTGAACCGCGCTTCTTTGCCTTCGGGCACAGCCAGAGCGGTTTCCAATATATAGCGGGCGCGTTTGATCATGCGCCCTGCATGGTCTTGGTCGACCACAAAGCGGGTCGAGCTAGCAAAGGACCGCGCGAGGCCAAATGCGAGCCGGTAGTTGAAAGTCTGATCCTTGCTGCGTCGGGCAAATCCGGCGGCCATGGCATGCATGTCAGTGGCCACCGTCGCAATCCGGGCCCGCGTCGCCGTATCCAAAACCTGAAGCCGGTAATTTGACACCATAAACACCGACACATCCTGGACATAATCCATATAGCGGGACCGGTGCAGATCGATGAGGCGGATCTTTTTCTCGGCCGGGTCATAGATGATGTTATCGAGATTGAAGTCGCCGTGAATATAGACCGAGAAGGGGGCAGACAAAGCCGCTTCACGTTTGGCAGCGGCGGCGATCAGGGCATCGAAGCTTTCAACTTGTAGCCCGTGCAGGCTTTGCCCCGCTGTGTGGAATTTCGGATGCAAGCGGTAAACATCCTTCATTCGCTTGGCCAGCTGGTCCATAGCCTTCATCTCGGCGGTGTCATTGGTGCGGGTCCGGCTCCAGATATCGCGCACGGTTTTATGCAGCGCCTTTTGCGCCTGTTCCAGATGCTCGTCAGAACCGCCGAGGACAATATCTTCGAAGGTTTCGCCACTGAGATGCTCGATCAGCAGCGCGGCTTGGTCCCCATGTTTATGATAAGACAGGATTTCCGGCGCTAAACCTGGATAGACCGAGTTCCAGCTTTTCACCCCGACCCGCTCTTCTTTTACCTTGCGCCGATCGCCATCTTTGAACACCGCATCCACGGATTTACCTTTGGAATTGCGCAGGCTGACGCTGGAAATGGCGCTGCCTGATCGGGTTTCGGCCAAGGGCTGTAGGCTGATATCCTGGTCATCATGGCTAATATCGGCCAGCACACTGCGCAGGGTGAAATATCGCTCAAACCGCACATCTTGACCAATATTGATCGAGAGTAGCGCCTCGCTAATCGCTTCGAGAGCCTCGCCCAAGCGATTGATTTCATTGATTGTTAGCAGAGCCTGAGCCAGGTCTTCGGTCTGTTTGGACTGGCCCATATCGCGGGTATAAGTGCGGAAAAGCTGGTCGTGGAATACCGCCAGACCCTCTTGTGTGCGGCCAATATCCACTGCGGCTTTGCTTTCGCCGGATTTCAGCGCAGCCTGGACTTGCCCCACCGCATCCCGGACTTTGGCAAGAGGCGCTAAATAGGTTTTTGCGCGCAAAATTTTGATCCGCTGCACCATTTCCGCATGGGCCACGGCGCGGCGCGCAATCCGCGAAATGAGGTCGAGATTGCGGGCGATTGTGTCGATGCTTTGAAGTTGCAGCTGCCGGGCCTGGTTTTTCTTAACCCGCAAATGCCCCGCCAGGCAGGCTTTGCTGACCCGCCCCGATAAATTATTGGAATAGCCCGCGCGGGCGAAAAGCTGTTCTGCTATGATGGTTTGCGGCGCTTCGAAATAGCTGATCAGCCGCGCCAATTGACCGTCAAGCTCGGCCAAAAGAAAGGATAGATTTTCATCCACCGCGTCAGGGAGTTTCACTTTGCAGCCATCCTAAGCGAGGCGCATCCAGCGGATATGGCGCTGGGGCAGAGTCGCTTTCTTCATCCTGCGCCTCTTATGCCCTTTCTGTCTCACGGAATTAAAGGCAGAAGTGAACAAGTTGCATTGCTTGAGGGTCTGCTTTGATGGCCAAATTTCAGATCACGCGTGAAATCTGTTTGCCCGATGATCTTAGGGTGGCACGGGCCCGCAGCGCGCCGCATTTGGGGCCGAAAATCCTGTTTTTCAGCGGCGGTAGCGCGCTAAATGGCATTTCGCGGCAGCTTAAGCGCTATAGCTTTAATTCTGTGCATTTGATCACGCCTTTCGACAGTGGCGGCAGTTCACAAGTGCTGCGCGAAGCCTTTGACATGCCTGCCGTGGGGGATTTGCGAAGCCGCCTCATGGCTTTGGCCGATGAAACGGTTTTGGGGCAGCCTGATATTTACGCGCTGTTCAATTATCGCTTGCCTGCCAAGGGCGAAGCCTCTGAGTTGCAAAAGGAAGTCGACCAGCTGGTGGCGGGGAAACATCCGCTGATCGCCAATATCGCAAAACCCATGCGCCAGCTGATCCAGGCGCTATTGAGCAATTTTGCCGAGCAGGTGCCGCAGGGGTTCGACTATCGCAAAGCGAGTATCGGCAATCTGATCATCGCCGGTGGTTACCTTGAAAATGGTCGGGCGCTAGAGCCGGTGCTGTTTTTGATGTCGAAAATGGTCGATGTGCGCGGAACGGTGCGGGTGGTGGTCGATGCGAATTTGCAGCTGGGGGTCGAATTGGCGGATGGGCGCCATATCGTCAGTCAGCGTTTGATCAGTGGCAAAGAGGCGCCGCCGATCACACAGCCCATTCGGCGCTGCTATTTGAGCGATGGGGCCAAGGAATTGCCGCGCGATGCGGTGAGTTTGCCCAAGCGTAATCGCAAATTGATCGGCGAGGCGGATGTGATCTGCTATCCGCCGGGCAGCCTGTATTCCAGTGTAATCGCTAATCTTTTGCCCGAGGGGGTCGGTGCGGCGGTGGCCGCGCGGAATGCGCCAAAGATTTATTTGCCAAGTCTTGGCACGGATCCAGAAGCGATTGGTTTGGAGTTAGCGGATCAGGTCGCGGCTTTGGTCGCGCCATTACAGGCGGATTTCGAAGCGAGCACTGGGCGCAAAGCCCCAATCGGGCAATTTTTGACCCATGTCCTATGCGATAAGTCCCATTCGGAGAAAAGCTGCCGTGCTGTCACTGAGAAGCACGGCATTCCCTGCCATCGGCTTAACCTAGAAGGGGCGGAGGCCGGGAAATACGACCCCGAAAAAGTGGTTGAGGTGTTGATTTCCCTGGGCTGATCCGACCTTTAGCAGACTGAATGCGCAAAATTCAGCCCGCTTTCGCAGCGGGGGAGGCGCGCGGATCCACCTGCGCCGCATCCTCTGGCGCGTGGTTCAAAATCATTTCGCAAATCGCGCCTTTGCGCAGCGGCTTGGTCAGATAAAAATCTAGCCCGGCCTCAAGGATCCCATGGGAATCGCCATCCATGGCATGGGCGGTAAGAGCGCATATCGGCGTGCGCGAGGCACCGGTTTCCGCCTCATAGGCGCGAATATTGCGCGTGGCCTCTTTGCCATCCATTTCCGGCATGGAGATATCCATGAAAATTAAATCCGGCTCAAAGGTCTTCATCTTTTCAACAGCTTCGATGCCATTATTGGCGAATTCCAGCGTCAGGTTCAGATGTTTCACCATTTTGGAAAAAACCAGCTGGTTGGTCAGGTTATCCTCGGCCGCTAATAGCCGCATTTTGCGTGGGCCGTCGTCAATCGCCGGCTCTGCGCTGGGGGCTTGATGGGTCAGCGGCACCACATTGCCGAGATCCCGCAGACGATTATACAGTTCTCGCCGCAGCATCGGCTTTTGCAACACTGCATTAAGGATGCCTTCGCTATCCTCGCGGGTCACATGGGCCGGGTTAGAGGTCAGCATCATAATCGGGGCGCAGATATTGCGGTCGCGCAAGGTGCGGGCAAATTCCATGCCGCTCATTTCAGGCATTTCGTGATCGGTGATGATCAGGTCAAACCGCGACGGATCATCGGCCAAAGCAGCGGGTCCAGAGCGATGAGTTGTCACCCGCAGCCCCAAAGTCGATAGCTGCTTTTCCAAAATCATCCGGTTGATCGGCAAATCATCCACCACCAACGCGGAATTCAGCGTTTCGGGGACTTTGGTATTAAGCTGCCCACCGCTTTCATCCGCCGAAATGCAGAGCTGGAAGCCAAAACACGACCCTTCGCCAAGAATACTATCGACCCAAATTTCGCCGCCCATCAATTCCACCAGCTGTTTGGTGATGGCCAGCCCCAGCCCGGTGCCTTCGAATTTGCGGTTGCGTTCGTCTTCGACCTGATTGAATTCGCCAAAAATCAGGTCTGCCTTATCTTCGGCGATGCCAATTCCTGTATCCTCGACCGTGATGCTCAGGCGATGCGCGCCGGGCGTTGCGTCGTCCTCATAGCCCGTGACACGCACCAAAACATGGCCCTTGCTAGTGAATTTCACCGCATTGCCGATCAGATTGGTCAGAATTTGCCGTATCCGGCCCGGATCCGCCACAAAGCGGGTGGGGAGGAACATGTCAAAATCAACCAGCAGATCGATGCCTTTATCCGTGGCCGAAGGCTGCAACAGAACCAGCACTTCGTGGATTGCACGTTCTAGATCAAAGGCTTCTGGATGCAGGGTCAGTTTCTCAGCCTCGATTTTCGAGTAATCGAGCACATCATTAATGATGACCAAAAGTGCCTCGCCCGAGCTTTTGATCGTTTCCGCATAAAGCCGCTGATCTTCGTCTAGATCCGTGTCGCAGATCAGTTCCGCCATGCCCACAACCCCATTCATCGGGGTGCGGATTTCATGGCTCATATTCGCGAGAAAGGCGGATTTTGCCCGATTGGCGGATTCGGCGCGCTGGCGGGCATCTTCAAGCTCGCGCTCATAGCGGATGGTTTCCGTGATATCGAGCACCAGGCTGACCACATCCCCATCTTGGCCCCGGCGATCGATCAGCTTCACATAGGATTCGTTCCAGAGTTTCAGCACCAAAGGTTCAATCGGGTCGCTATGCCAGCGGGTCATCATCATATCCAGCCATTCGGCAGGACCCGTTTTGCCGATATCGACCATCCCCTCGTCCAAAATCAGCAGCAAAAGCTCGGAATAGGTGATGCCAGGCCGAATTCCATCCAGCCCGTCAAACATTTTCAGGTAAGATCGATTGGCGATCACCAGCTTGTCGCGACGATTAAACACCGAAAACCCGTCTTGGATCGTTTCCAGCGCATCCCAAAGCCGCCGCTCTGCAATCACCGCCTGTTTGTTGGATTTTTCTAAATTTGCGCGAATCTGTTCATTTTGGCCCTTCAGCTGCTCTGCTTCGGAGCGGACGGTTTTCACCTGCTGCTTGGTCACAGTGATTTCGTCACTGAGTTTCAGCGCATGTTCGCCAAGCTTTTTGTTCGCTTTAAAGAGTTCCGCTTGCTTTTGTTCCAATAGCCGTTCGGCCGCCAAGCGGCGGCGGCGCTCTTGCGAGAGCAGGTCTTCAAGCGATTGCGTCGGTTCTTTCGCCATTCCAAGTCCATTTTGGTTTAAGCAACCATAGGCAAGGGATGGTGAATAGGCTGTTTAAACTCCTGGCAGATCAGCAAAGATCCGCCAGGACCTAGCGGCAATTTTATCCTAAAGCAGTTTCAGTTTATCTTGATCCTAGGGAAACTGCCTGTGGAACAATTAACCGTCGAGACGTTCAAAGGCCAAAGCAATGCCTTGACCGCCGCCGATGCACATGGTCGCCAGAGCACGTTTGCCGCCGATCCGCTCTAGTTCATAAAGCGCCTTGATCAAGATGATCGCGCCGGTTGCGCCAATCGGGTGACCCAAGGCAATCGCGCCGCCATTCGGGTTCACCTTTTCTGGGTCAAGGCCCAGGCTGCGCCCCACGGCAAGCGCCTGTGCGGCAAAGGCCTCGTTCGATTCGATGACATCGAAATCAGCGGCGGTCATCTTTAGCTTTTCCAGCAGCTTTTGCACCGCGGGCACAGGACCAATGCCCATGACTTCTGGGCGAACACCCGCATGGGCATAGCCCAAAATCCGCGCTTTGGCTTTCAGACCCGCGCGCTCAGCCGCATCTGCGGTGGCCAGAACCAGAGCGGCGGCGCCGTCATTGAGGCCCGAGGCATTCCCAGCCGTCACAGTGCCGTCTTTACGGAACACGGTTTTCAGCTTCGCCAGGGTTTCCATTGTGGTGGCTTTGGGATGTTCATCCACGGCGAAATCGATCATCTCGCGCTTTTTCTTCACCGGAACCGGCACGATCTGCGAGGCAAAGCGCCCCTCTTCAATGGCCCGTGCCGCGCGATTTTGGCTTTCGACTGCGAAAGCGTCTTGGTCGTCGCGGGTGATCTGGTTTTCCGCTGCCACATTCTCAGCGGTTACACCCATATGACCGGTGCCGAAGGGGCAAGTCAGCGCGCCAACCATCATATCCACCGCTTGGGTATCGCCCATCTTTTGACCCCAGCGGGCGCTTTGCATGGCATAAGGCGAGCGGCTCATGCTTTCAGCGCCGCCTGCCAGACCGAATTCCGCATCGCCCAGCATCAGGTTTTGGATCACGGAAATGGTCGCTTGCATGCCAGAGCCACATAGGCGGTTCACATTCATCGCCGGGGCTTCTTGCGGCACACCGGCTTCGATCGACGCGGCGCGGGACAGATACATGTCGCGCGGGCCGGTATTGATCACATGGCCCATGGCCACATGGCCGATCTGAGCGCCGTCAACGCCCGAGCGCTCCAGCGCGGCTTTGCAGGCAATTGCGCCAAGTTCGATTGCTTCAGTGCCGACTAGGCTGCCGCCGAAAGTGCCGATAGCGGTCCGGGCGCCATCGAGAATAACGATGTCGTTCATTGGGTGTCCTCTCCTCCGGGTTGCACAATGTTATGCGCATATGATTGTGAGAAGCACGATCTCCGCTGGAACGCCTATACGCAAGGGCAAGCCCGAGTACCCGATGCCGCAGGACACGACCAAATCCCGGCCATGTTCTACTATATGACCGCCATTATATCTGTCGCCGTAAATCGAGGGCACTTTGGGGGTGCGGCCAAACAGCCGAAACTGCCCGCCATGGGTGTGGCCGCTTAATTGAACCACGGGGCGGCGGTCGCCAAGGGCGAAATAATCCGGCTCATGGGCCAAGAGAATCGACAGCGAATCTTGGGGCAGATCCGCATAAGCGGCCTCAGCATCCGCAAGGGAGACCATCCGCAGCCGGGGCTTTTTGATCTTATGGGACCGCTGGCTATCAAGTCCGACCAGCCAGATCCCGTCCGGCCCGTGATCCAGGCGCTGCGATTGGTTTTGCAGCAAAGCCAGGCCCTGTTCGGCAAAGGCCTCGGCGATCAGATTGCGCCTGGGGCTGCCATCGCTTGGGGGCGGGAAGGGTTTCCAATCGTGATTACCCAGAATACCATGCACCCCCAGCGGCGCCTCTAACTGGGTCAAGCGGCGGATGATCTGGGACCAGTCGGGGCAATGAGCGCCAAGCTTGCGCATATTGCGATCCATCACATAATCGCCCAACAGCAAAATGGCATCCGCCCCCAGCTGGTTTGTCTGATCGACGATCCGGTCGAGATAGCTAAGCGAGGTCCAGGGCTGATTGATATGCAGATCTGACAGCAAGGCCAGGGTCAAAGGCGGCGCAGTCCATCGAGGCGAGGCAATCTGATATCGGGTTACGCGTGGTGGCCGAGCGGAAAGGAAAGGCAGGCGCATCGCGGCTCCTAGGGAAGGCTCCGGCTTAGCCGCGCTCTTCGGCGATTTCCGCTTCTAGACGTTCGCGCATAGCCAAAGCCCGTTTGCATTGCAGCTTGTCGCGCAGCGGGCTGTTGGGATCCACATCCTTTTTGCAGACCACGCATTTATCGGCGCCGGAAATGGCATTCAGGCCGCCACAAGAGCCTTTGATCGTTTTGCCCGCGAAAATAACGCCCAAAGACATGCCCAACATGATGAGCAACAGAAAACCGAATGCTAGGGCAAAAGTCGCCATTGGGGGCCTCTTGGGTTAGTTGTTGAACTCGGCAATTAAAGCGTCAAAAGCCGGGCTCGTCTCTGTGACAAAGCCGCTGCCTTTGCGCTGGATCAGTAGTACCGCGATGTCGTTTTCCCTGGCTATATCTAACGCTTTATCGCCATCGACAACTAACAATGCCGTGGCCAGCCCATCGGCGCTCATCGCTGAAGGTGCCAAAACCGTGACGGAGGCGGTTTTATGGGTCACCGGGCGGCCCGTGGTTGGGTCGATAATATGGGAATAGCGGATCCCGTCTTCCTCAAAGTAATTACGGTAATCGCCCGAGGTCGCCATGCCATAGCCGCTGACCGGCACAATGGTTTGCAGCCCGCCCAAAGCATCCGGGCGCTCGACGCCAATGACCCAGGGCTTGCCCTTATCATTCAGCCCCGCCGCGAAAAGATCGCCGCCAATTTCCACCAGGTGATTCTCTGATCCAAGCGCCGCCAGGGCATTTGCGATGGCATCGACGCCATATCCTTTGGCGATCGCCGCCAGTTGCACAGATACGTCAGCCTCGGTTTTTTGCAGCGAGGTGTCCGTCAAGCGAATTTTTTCGGACTGGCCCATATGGCTCAGCGCGGTGTCGATTTCTGCTTGGGATGGAATCGGCTCGCCTGGCTCTTTCGCGCCAAAGCCCCAAAGCTCGATCAACGGCGCTAAGGTTACATCAAATGCGCCGCTGGTGAGGTCGTGGATACGGTCGGCTTCGGCCATGACTTGGGCGAATTCGGCCGAGATCGAAACCGGCGCCGTGGAGTGGGTCGCGTTGAATTGGGACACTTCGGAATTTGGGTCCCAATTGTTCATTTTAGCGTTAACAACCGTTAATGCGCTGGTTATTGCGGCCTCAGCGGTTTTGGCGGTCACGCCTTTGGGCGGGTTCGCCACAGTGACATTAAAGGTCGTCCCCATGGTCTGACCGCTGAGGATAAACCGCTCTGCCAAGGCCGGGGAAAGGCTGATGCCGGTCACAAGCAAAGAAAGCAATAATGCGCGCATGGGAGGTCGCCTTTCGAGTGCCGCTTTTGCGGCGCATGTCCCACCCCGCCGGTTTTCTGTCAACCGGACGCAGGGGCGCTGTTGACGAATGGAGCGTGATCGGGTTCTTGCCATACAATTGTACACCGAGTGCGACGGAACGAAGCGCATGGCAGTCAAACTGCCACATTTTGGACCAAGCGCCCTTTCCCTAAACACTTGTCCCTGACAACCCAAGAAAACCCAGACATAAGTCTCAGCTAGAAAATAGGCGCGCCGGAGACCCATGCCGACATATACACTTAAGAAAGGCCTGGACCTACCGATTGCGGGAGTGCCGGAGCAAGCGATCAGTGATGCGCCGCTCCCGACCTCTGTTGCAGTGATCGGTGCGGATTACCAAGGCCTCAAACCGCGGATGCAGGTTGCCGAAGGCGACCAGGTCACCCGCGGTACTCCGCTTTTCTGTCACAAAGATTTCCCGGAAGTGGTCTTTACCGCCCCGGTCACGGGGCGTGTTCGTGCGATTAATCGCGGTGCACGACGCGTGTTGCAAAGCGTTGTGATCGATATCGATAATGCCGAAGATGAGGGTGTCGATTTCGGCGCCGCATCGGTTGCCGCTTTGGATAGCGCGGCTGTGGCGGATAAATTGCTGGCCGCTGGTTTGTGGCCCGCTTTCCGCACCCGTCCCTATTCCAAAATCCCAGGCGGGTCCGAGCGCCCGGCCGCGATCTATGTGACCGCGCTAGATACGGAGCCTTTGGCCGCTGATCCGGCGCTGATCATCGCTGAAGCGCGCGAAGCGTTCGCCGAAGGTCTGCGCGCTGTGGCCAAGCTGAGCGAAGGCAAAACCTATCTCTGCCAAGGCGTCGGCGATAGCCTGGCGGGCGCAGATATCGATGGCGTTGACGTGCATAGCTTTGAGGGGCCGCATCCGGCTGGCTTGGCTGGCACGCATATGCATTTCCTCGAACCGCCGAGCGCCTCTAAAGTGGTGTGGAGCGTGAGCTATGCGGATGTGATCGCTTTTGGCCGCTTGTTCCTGACTGGCCATATTGACCCGTCCCGCGTGATTTCGATCGCCGGGCCGCGCGCTGCGAAGCCGCGCCTGCTGCGCACGATCCAAGGTGCCAGCATTCTCGACCTGATCGAGGGCGAAGTTGCGGGCGATGCGCCGCTGCGGGCGATTTCCGGATCGGTTCTGACTGGTCGCGCTGCGGATGGGGCCTTTGCCTATCTTGGCCGCTATCACCGCCAGATCACCTTGATCACCGAAGATCACGAACAGCTGGTCCTAGGCTGGATCCTACCGCAGCCGGAGCGTTTCGCGCCCCAGCCGGTTTTGGCCTCTGCTTTCAAAGGCGTGGGCAAACTTTTCAACATGACCTCCAATATGAATGGTGGCCGCCGCGCCATGGTTCCGGTTGGGACTTTCGAGACGCTGATGCCGCAGGATTACCTGCCGACCCAGCTTCTGCGGGCTCTGCTCGTGATGGATACCGACACCGCACAATCGCTTGGCGCGCTAGAGCTGGATGAGGAAGACCTCGCCCTATGCACCTATGCCTGCCCGGCTAAATATGAATATGGCCTCGCTCTGCGCGACAGCCTCCAGAAGATCGAGAAGGAGGGCTAAGCCGGATGGGCGCTCGTCAATTCTTCGACAAGATCGAGCCGAACTTTACTAAGGGCGGCAAGTGGGAACGTTACTTCCCCATGTATGAAATGGTGGAGAGCTTCCTCTTCACCCCGAAAACTGTGACCACAGCTGCGCCCCATGCGCGGGCCTTCATCGATATGAAGCGGATCATGACCTATGTGGTCATCGCAACGATCCCCTGCATTTTGATCGGCCTGTGGAATACCGGGATGCAGGCCAATAGCGCGATTGCAGCGCTTGGCGATGAGGGCATCACCGGTTGGCGCGCTAATCTGCTGGCCTCGATTGGCCTGCTGAACCCAGCCAATCCCTTGGCCAATTTCCTGCATGGTCTGCTGTATTTCCTACCGATTTATATCGTGACCCTCGCTGCGGGTGGTTTTTGGGAAGTGCTGTTTGCCACGGTACGCCGCCATGAAGTGAACGAAGGCTTCTTGGTGACCTCCATGCTTTATACCCTGATCATGCCGGCCACGACGCCGCTTTGGCAGGTGGCATTGGGGATCAGCTTTGGCGTTGTCATCGGTAAGGAAGTCTTTGGCGGCACAGGCAAAAACTTCCTCAACCCGGCGCTTGTTGGCCGTGCTTTCCTCTACTTCGCTTATCCGGCGTCGATGTCGGGCGATAGTGTTTGGGTGCCGGTGGATGGCTATTCCGGCGCAACCGCGCTGGCGGTTTCGGCTTCTGAAGGCTACCAAGCCCTTGTGGGCCATGGCGTTACCTGGTGGGGCGCATTTGTCGGCACGATTGAGGGCTGCTTGGGCGAAACTTCGACCCTCGCCGCTTTGATTGGCCTGGCCTTCCTAATCACAGTGCGGATCGCAAATTGGCGCTTGGTGGCAGGCTGTTTGGCCGGGATGATCGGCTTCTCGCTGCTGCTGAATATCATCGGCAGCGACACGAACCCGATGTTCGCTATGCCTTGGTACTGGCATTTGGTTCTGGGCGGCTATGCCTTTGGCCTGGCCTTTATGGTGACGGAACCGGTTTCGGCCAGCCACACCAATATGGGCCGCTATATCTATGGCGCCTTGATCGGCGTCATGGTTGTCATGATCCGTGTCATCAACCCGGCCTTCCCCGAAGGCATGATGCTCGCGATCCTTTTCGCTAACATCTTTGCGCCGCTGATCGACTATTTCGTCGTCCGCGCCAATATCGCCCGGAGGGCCAAGCGCAATGTCTGAGCAGCAAAACGAAAATCAGGGCTTTTTCGCGCGTCTGCGCGATATGCCCGCCGATAGCACGCTGAAAACGCTGATCGTGGCGGTGGGGCTTTGCCTGTTCTGCTCGATGATCGTGTCCGTGGCTGCGGTGTCCCTGCGTCCGGTGCAAGAGGCCAATAAGCTGGTCGATAAGCGCCGCAACATCCTGGAAGTTGCCGGGCTGTATGAAGAAGGCATGGATATCAACGAGGTCTTTACCCAAGCGTTTGAGCCCATGGTGGTCGAGCTGGCCAGCGGTGAATTCACCGATAAATTGGATCCAGTAAGCTTCGATGATCGCGCGGCAAAGGATGATCCCGAGCTGTCTATCGCTCTTGAGGACGACCCGGCAGGGCTTGGCCGTAAGGCGCAATATCACACGGTTTACATCCTGAAAGACGATGCAGGCGATCTGGACAAAGTGATCTTGCCGATTTCGGGCTATGGGCTGTGGTCGACGCTTTATGGCTTTATCGCTATCGAAGAAGACGCAGACACGATCTTTGGGCTGCAATTCTATGAACATGCGGAAACACCTGGCCTGGGCGCCGAAGTGGATAACCCGCGTTGGAAAGCGCAGTGGAAAGAAAAAGAGCTGTTTGGCGAAGATGGTGAGTTGAAAATCACCGTGGCCAAAGGCGTCGCTTCTGGCGCGATGCAAGACCACCATATCGATGCGCTGGCCGGGGCAACCCTGACCTCGCGCGGTGTTGATAACCTCGTCCGTTTCTGGATGGGCGAACAGGGCTTTGCGCCCTTCCTAGAACGCATCAAGAACGGAGACGTGTAATGGCGCAGACCAAGCAAACCTTGCTCGTCGATCCGCTGGTCGACAATAACCCGATCACTTTGCAGGTTCTGGGCATTTGCTCGGCTCTTGCGGTGACCTCTTCGCTTCAAGTGGCTTTTGTTATGGCTTTGGCCGTGACTTTGGTGACGGCTTTCTCCTCGATGTTCATTTCGATGCTGCGGAACCATATCCCCAGCTCGATCCGGATTATCGTGCAGATGGTGATCATCGCCTCGCTGGTGATCTTGGTGGACCAGGTGCTAAAGGCATATGCCTATGACATCTCGAAAACTCTGTCGGTTTTCGTGGGTCTGATCATCACCAACTGTATCGTGATGGGCCGCGCCGAAGCTTTCGCCATGAAGAACCCGCCCGTGGCGAGCTTCATTGATGGTGTGGGCAATGGCATGGGCTATGGGCTGATCTTGCTGCTGGTTGGCGTGATCCGCGAGCTGTTTGGCTCGGGCTCGCTATTCGGCATCACCATCCTTGAAACCGTGAATAACGGTGGCTGGTATGTGCCCAATGGTCTGCTGCTGCTGCCGCCTTCGGCCTTCTTCATCATCGGTCTTTTGATCTGGGGCTTCCGCACATGGAAACCGGCACAGGTCGAAGCCCGTGAATATAAAATCCAAACGGTGGAGGCCCACTAATGGAAGGTCTCGTCTCTCTCGCCTTTAAGGCGGTTTTCGTTGAGAATTTGGCGCTTAGCTTCTTTCTCGGCATGTGTACCTTTATCGCTGTGTCGAAAAAGATTTCGACTGCGATTGGCCTTGGTATCTCGGTGACCTTGGTGCAGGCGATCACTGTTCCAGTGAATAACCTGCTGCTCAATGGTTTGCTGAAACCCGGTGCGCTGGCTTGGGCTGGCTTTCCCGATGTGGATCTGACCTTCCTTGGTCTAATCTCTTATATCGGGGTGATCGCGGCGATGGTGCAGATCCTTGAGATGCTGCTCGATAAATATTTCCCGCCGCTTTACAACGCTTTGGGGATCTTCTTGCCGCTGATCACGGTGAACTGTGCGATCCTGGGCGGCTCGCTCTTCATGGTCGAGCGCGACTATACATTCGCCGAAGCAACCACCTATGGCATCAGCTCGGGCTTTGGCTGGGCCTTGGCGATTACTGCCATGGCCGGTGTGCGTGAAAAGCTGAAATATTCCGATATTCCGGATGGGCTTCAGGGCCTGGGCATCACCTTCATCACTGCGGGTCTGATGGCTATGGGCTTTATGTCCTTCTCGGGCGTCAAACTGTAAGGGGGCGGATATATGTCGACATTTCTACTAGGCGTCATCCTCTTTACCCTGATCGTTCTGGCGCTGGTGACGATCATCTTGGGTGCGCGGTCCAAGCTGGTCTCTTCTGGCAACGTCAATATCGAGATCAATGGCGAAAAAACCATTTCGGTTCCGGCGGGCGGTAAGCTGCTGCAAACCCTGGCCGAAGCGAAACTTTTCGTGCCCTCCGCTTGTGGTGGCGGTGGCACTTGCGCCCAGTGCCGGGTGAAGGTTTTTGAAGGCGGCGGCTCGATCCTGCCGACCGAAGAAAGCCATATCACCAAGCGCGAAGCCTCTTGCGGTGATCGCCTGTCCTGTCAGGTGGCGGTGAAGCAAGACATGAAGATCGAAGTGCCCGAAGAGGTCTTCGGTGTGAAAAAATGGCGCTGTAAGGTCCGCTCCAATGATAACGTTGCGACCTTCATCAAAGAGCTGGTTCTGGAACTGCCCGAAGGCGAAAATGTGAATTTCCGCGCTGGTGGCTATATTCAGATCGAATGCCCACCCTATGAGCTGAGCTACAAAGAATTCGATGTTGCCGAAGAATACCATCCCGATTGGGACCGGTTCAAAATTTGGGACGTGAATTCGAAAGTGACCGAGCCGGTGGAGCGCGCTTACTCCATGGCGAACTATCCGGAAGAAGAGGGCATTATCATGCTCAATGTCCGGATCGCCTCGCCGCCTCCGGGCTCCGAAGGCATTCCGGCTGGTAAGATGTCGTCCTTTATCTTCAACCTCAAACCTGGGGATGAGGTGACGATTTCTGGTCCGTTCGGCGAATTCTTTGCCCGTGACACCGAAAAAGAGATGATCTTTGTCGGCGGTGGTGCGGGGATGGCGCCGATGCGGAGCCATATCTTCGACCAGCTCAAGCGGATCAAAACCAACCGGAAAGTCAGCTTCTGGTATGGGGCCCGGTCTAAGCGTGAAATGTTCTATGTAGAAGATTTCGACGGTCTGGCTGCGGAAAACCCGAATTTCACCTGGCATGTGGCGCTTTCTGATGCGCTGCCCGAAGATGAATGGACGGGCTATACGGGCTTCATTCACAATGTTCTTTTCGAAGAATATTTGAAAAACCACCCGGCGCCGGAAGACTGCGAATTCTACATGTGTGGCCCGCCCATCATGAACCAGTCGGTGATCAATATGCTGTTGGATCTGGGTGTAGACCGCGAAGACATCATGCTCGATGATTTTGGTGGGTGATCACCGAAAAAGAAATCATCCGGGGGATGATTTCCGGTGATCACGGGCGGAGCCCTGGAAAAAGAGCTGCACGAAAAGGCCCCAATGGGGCCTTTTTCTTTTGGGTCATGGCAATAATCCGTTTCGGCAGGACCTGCCTCCAGTTCAAGCTCGGGCGGACGCACAAGCCATTTGGCCCATGTGCAAAAATGCGGAGCTTTTCCCTGTTTCCCTTTGCCTTCGCGCACTCTAGTTTGCGCCGAATGGAGGGCTCTATTCGTGAGTATTGTATCCGTCAATGACGTGACAAAGACCTATGGGTCCGGTTTCAAGGCCCTGAATGGCGCTTCGCTGGATATCCGCGAAGGTGAAATTCTGGCTTTGCTTGGCCCCAATGGTGCCGGGAAAACGACCCTGATTTCAACCATATGCGGGATTAGCCAGCCCACGAGCGGCACAATTACCGTGGGCGGTCATGACGTGGTGCGCGACTATCGCAAAGCGCGCGGGCTGATCGGATTAGTGCCTCAGGAAATCTCGCTAGAGCCATTTACCAAAGTCGCCGCTTGCGTGCGCTTTTCGCGCGGCATGTTCGGGCTTAAAGCCAACCCCGCCTATGTGGAAAAGGTCCTGCGCCAGCTATCGCTTTGGGACAAGCGCGACGCAAAGGTGATGGAGCTGTCGGGCGGTATGAAGCGCCGGGTGCTGATTGCCAAAGCCCTGGCCCATGAGCCGAGAGTTCTGTTCCTGGATGAACCCACTGCCGGGGTCGATGTGGAGCTGCGCCGGGATATGTGGAAAGTCGTGGCCCAGCTAAAGGCCGAGGGCGTCACAATCATCCTGACCACCCATTATATCGAAGAGGCCGAGGCCATCGCCGACCGCGTCGCTGTGATCAATTCCGGCCGGATCCATCTGGTGGAAGAAAAGGCCAAGCTTATGGCCCAGATGGGGCGCAAACAGATGCGAGTGGAGCTGTCGGAGCCGGTCACTGAAGTGCCTGACAGCCTTGCCGCCTATCAGCTGAGCATTGCCCCCGAAGGCGATGCGCTGATCTATGAATATGATGCAAAAAGCAACCAGACAGGGATCACCCGGCTGCTACAAGACCTCGCCGGGGCTGGGCTGCATCTGCGCGATATCTCCACCGCGCAAAGCAGCCTCGAAGATATCTTTGTCGATCTGGTACGAGAAACCTCATGAATCCCATCGCCATCCTCACTATGTATCGCTATGAAATGGCGCGGTTTTTTCGGACAGTCAGCCAAAGTCTGATTTCGCCGGTGATATCGACTTCGCTTTATTTCGTGGTATTTGGCGCCGCGATTGGCCGCAATATCGACGAGGTAGACGGCGTGCCTTATGGCGCCTTCATCGTGCCGGGACTGATCATGCTGTCTGTGATGACCCAATCCATCACCAATGCGTCTTTCGGGATCTATTTTCCGAAATTCATGGGCACGATCTATGAGCATCTCTCCGCGCCGGTGAATTTCCTAGAGATCGTCATTGGCTTTGCCGGGGCGGCGGCGACCAAAGCGCTGATGATCGGGGTGATTATCCTGATCACCGCGTTTTTCTTTGTGGATCTGCATATTCAGCACCCGCTGGCAATGGTCGCCTTTTTGCTGCTGACTTGCATCTCATTTGCGCTTTTGGGCTTTATCATCGGTATATGGGCCGAAAGTTTCGACCAATTGCAGCTCGTGCCACTGCTTGTGATCACACCGCTCGTCTTCCTTGGCGGTAGCTTCTATTCGATCAAGATGCTTCCGCCGGTTTGGCAGGTGATCAGCATGTTTAACCCAGTGGTTTACCTGGTTTCAGGCTTCCGCTGGGCGTTTTTCGGGCAGGGCGATGTGCCGATCGGCCTAAGCCTCTTGGCGATTTTGGGCTTCACCACTGCTTGTCTCGCCATCATCGGCTGGATCTTCAAAACCGGCTGGCGCATCCGTAAATGAGGCCAGAGCACCGGGATGGCCTGGGCCGAAATGGTCCTCGCCACGTTCCCGCGCTAGGCGCATCTGCTTTTGCCGCTCGCGGAACCGCTCTTTGTCGGCCTCGGAGGTTTCAGTTACGCAGTGGTGGCAGCTGACGCCGTCTTCGAATTCGGGGCGGGTTTTATCCTCGGGCAAGATCGGTCGGCGGCAGGCATGGCATAGCTCATGCGGTCCTTCGCGCAGCCCATGTTCCACAGAGACCCGGCGGTCAAAGACAAAGCAAGCGCCGTCCCAAAGGCTGTCTTCCTCTGGCATTTCCTCAAGATATTTCAGGATGCCGCCTTTGAGGTGGAACACCTCTGGCACGCCTTCGCCCATCAGGTAATTGGTGGATTTCTCGCAGCGGATGCCGCCCGTGCAGAACATGGCGATGCGTTTATTGTGAAACCGCTCTTTATTCGCTTCCCACCAGGCGGGGAAATCGCGGAAGCTTTTGGTTTCGGGGTCAACCGCGCCGCGGAAAGTGCCTATCGCCACCTCGTAGTCATTGCGCGTATCGATCACCGCCACATCAGGGGCAGATATCAGCTCGTTCCATTCCTGCGGGTTCAGATAGCGGCCCACAGAGGCGCGGGGATCCACCTGGGGCTGGCCCATGGTCACGATTTCTTGCTTTACCCGGACCTTCATACGCGGGAAAGGCGCGGCGGCTGCCGTGCTTTCCTTCCATTCCAGATCAGAGCAACCGGGCAGAGCGCGAATATGCGCCAGCACCGCGTCAATGCCCTGGCGAGATCCGGCGATAGTGCCGTTAATCCCCTCGCGGGCCAGCAGCAAAATGCCCTTGATCCCCTGCGCTTGGCAGAGCTCCAATAGCGGATCGCGGATAGCTTCGGGATCGTCGAAGGGGGTGAAATGATAGAGAGCGGCAACGGTAAACATGGCCGGGCTCATAGGCCAAAAATGCGATCTTTTGCAAGTCTGAAGCTTGGTTGACCGCTATGCATCTGCGGCTTACCTCTAAGGCAATTCCAGGAGGGAGTTCCCAATGCGCGCCGAGACCGAAGCCCTAATCGTCATCGATGTTCAAAATGATTTCTGCCCAGGCGGCGCTTTGGCGGTGGCAGGCGGAGATGAGGTCGTCGCGCCAATCAATGCGTTGATGGCTGAATTTCCGGTTGTAGTGTTCAGCCAGGATTGGCATCCGGCGGATCATAGCTCTTTCGCTAGCCAGCATGCGGGCAAAGACCCGTTCAGCATGACCGAGATGCCCTATGGGCCGCAGGTTTTGTGGCCGGATCACTGCGTCCAGGGCAGTGAGGGGGCGGCGTTTCATCCTGGCCTGGCCATGGATCCGGCGCAGATGATCATCCGTAAGGGGTTTCGCAAAGGCATCGACAGCTATTCCGCCTTTTTCGAAAATGACCAGACCACGCCCACGGGACTAGAAGGCTATCTGCGCAGCCGTGGCGTGACGAAGCTGACGCTGGTGGGGCTGGCGACGGATTTCTGTGTGAGCTTTTCAGCACAAGACGCGGCAAAGCTGGGTTTTGAGGCCGAGGTGATCCTAAGCGCCTGTCGCGCGATTGATCTGGATGGGTCTTTGAAAGCCGCTCTTGACGCCATGAAAGCTGCGGGTGTCACGATCCGCGATTAAGCGCGGCGTGGGGTAGAGAAGGGGCGGGGCAGGAACCGCCCCGCTATCTGTTTTTATGGGCTTGGCAGAGGGTCTTCATGTCAGTTTGGCCAAGCCCTCAGTAAGATAGCCCAATCACTTTGCCGCCTGACGCAGTGTCTAGCTGCCGCAATAGGAAATCCGCCACATCCGCACGGGAAATTTTGAGGCTGATCGAGCGATCAGTTGCCGCAAATCCGGTGCGATACTCGCCCGTGCGGGGCCCATCGGTGAAAGCAGCCGGGCGGATGATGGTCCAATCCAGGCCCGATTGGCGGACGATCTCTTCTTGCGCTTGGTGATCTGCCAGCACATTGCGCAGCAACCAGCCGAACATAATCACCCGCCAAAAGAAATTCAGATTTCCCCAGCTTTCCCCGGCGCCCAGGGTCGATTGGCAGATCAGGCGCGTCACGCGGTGCCATTTCATACCGGCCACGATATTTTCGGTCCCTTCCGCGCGCAGCCCGCCTTTGGCGCCATTGCCGAGCACACAGATCACGGCGTCATGGCCTTCGATTGCATTGGCCACATCGATTGGGTTCAGCACATCGCCTTTGATCACGCTCACACCATTTGGCGTGTCTTTCGGGGCCTGGCCCGAGCGGGTGAAGGCGGTGACTTGATGCCCGTCTGCTTGGGCTTGGGCCACCACATGGCGGCCAATGGATCCGGTGGCTCCGAAGATAATCAGTTTCATTGCTATTGTCCTTTCTTGGATTTGCTTGACACACTGTCAATTGACAGCCTGACAATTACGCGTACATAGACACTATGTCAAGCACTCCGAGCCCCACCCGCCAAAAAATCCTGAATGCGACTTGCCAGCTCTTGGAAGCAGGCGATGGCAAAGCCGCGCGTATGTCCGATATTGCAAAGGCCGCCGGGATTTCCCGTCAGGCGCTTTATCTGCATTTCAAAACGCGGGGCGAATTGCTGGTCGCGGCCACCCGCCATCTCGAAGACCAGCTAGATATGCCTGCCCGTCTGGCCCCGTCCCGCGCGGCAAAAAACGGCCGCGACCGGATCGCCGCATATATCCGCGCCTGGGCCGAATGGATGCCGGAGGTGCGCAATTTCGTGTCAACTTTGCTGGCAATGGCGGAAAGCGACCCGGACGCCGCCGCAGCGCTAAAGGACCGGATGAGCGCCTTGCATCATGGCTGCACCGCTGCCATCCGCGCGCTGGAAGCGGATGGTGCGCTTCTAGCCCATTGGGATGTGGAAAGCGGTGCCGATATGCTCTGGGCGATGGTGTCTTTCGGCAATTGGCGCAGCCTGACCGAAGAAAAGGGCTGGAGCCAAGAGGTTTATATCGCCCATATGACCGAAGCGGCCCTGCTGACCTTTACCGGCAAAGGCACAGGGGAGTGAGCACTTGCGTTAACGGTTTGAGGTTGCTCTAAGCGGAAAAGTCATGGAGCTAGCTGAAATGGTCGATATCGCCACGCGCGTCTATAACCATAAATGGAAAATCGATCCGATCGTCAGATCTTTGATCGATACGGATTTCTATAAACTGCTGATGTGCCAGTCGGTATTTCGCAATCGGCGGGATACGCATGTGCAGTTTAGTCTGATCAATCGCACGACGGATATCCGCTTGGCCGATTTGATCGACGAAGGCGAGCTGCGCGAACAGCTGGACCATATCCGCTCGCTCAGCCTATCGCGTGGCGAAAGCACCTGGCTGCGCGGCAATACGTTTTACGGCAAACGGCAGATGTTCCGCCCGGATTTCATGGAGTGGTTCGAAAATCTGCGCCTGCCGCCCTATCACCTGGAAAAGCGCGATGGGCAGTATGAGCTGACCTTTGAAGGCGCTTGGCCCGAAGTGATGCTGTGGGAAATTCCCGCCCTTGCCGTGCTGATGGAGATGCGGGGCAGGGCCGTTTTGAACCATATGGATCGCTTCGAGCTACAGATCCTTTATGCGCGCGCCATGACCAAGGTCTGGGAAAAGGTCGAGCGGCTGCGCAATATCCCGGATTTGCGCTTAGCGGATTTCGGCACCCGGCGGCGCCATTCTTTTTTGTGGCAAGACTGGTGTGTTCAGGCCTTGATGGAGGGCTTGGGCGATAATTTCGCGGGGACGTCCAATTGCTTAATCGCTTTGCGCCGCGAGGTGGAGGCGATTGGCACCAATGCCCATGAGCTGCCAATGGTCTATTCCGCCTTGGCCGAAACGGATGAAGAGCTTCGCCAAGCGCCTTATAAGATCCTGGCTGATTGGCACGAAGAACATGACGGCAATCTGCGGATCATCCTGCCCGACACATATGGAACCGAGGCATTTTTGCGCCAAGCGCCGGATTGGCTGGCGGGTTGGACTGGGATGCGCATCGATAGTGGTGACCCTGCCTCCGGTGCGGAAACGGCGATCCGGTGGTGGCAAGAGCGCGGCGAAGACCCGAAAGAGAAGTTGCTGATTTTCTCGGACGGTTTGGATGTGCGCAAAATGGAAGAGCTGACATCGCAGTTCAATGGCCGGGTGCGGGTCAGTTTTGGCTGGGGCACTTTGCTGACCAATGATTTCCGGGGGCTGGTGCCGAATGACGCTTTGGCGCCGTTTTCGCTGGTCTGTAAGGCGATTTCGGCCAATGGGCGGCCCACGGTGAAACTCTCGGATAATCCGCGTAAGGCTATGGGAACGCCCGAAGAAATCGCCCGCTATAAGCGTGTGTTTGAGATTGGCAAACAAGATGAGCTAGAGGTCGTGGTCTAAACGCCCAAAACCCGCGCGCTGAGATTGAGGGCTCTCTTGGCATAGGCGCGGCATTTGGGATCAGTGGCGGGCAGGCGGCCGATCACCCATCCCGCAGAGGCCAAGGCGCGGCAGAGCAGGAAAAGCGGCAAAGGCGCGAATTGGGCCGGATCCCATCCTCGCTCTTGGCCATAGCCCTGGCAAAGCGCCTCTTGCAGCGCGGGATAGTCCGGGTGGTCGAGATGCTGGATCAGCGCGGTGGCCAGATCATATAGCCGATAGCCATAACCCCCATCATCGAAGTCAATAATATGCAGCCCATCTGCGCCTTGCAGAATGTTATCGGGCAAAAGATCCCCATGGATCAGGCCCTTATCTAGCTGTTGCAGATCCGATAGCCGGTCTTGCAGATCCTGGCGTGCCTGGGAAAGACGATCTGCCTCAGACGGGCTTAGGCTCGGATTTTCCCAAAATCGGCCCCATATGGGCGTATCAGAGCAGCAAAAACTGGTAATATCCCATTCTGGGCGGGGCAGTAGCGGCAGATCTAGCCCGTCACTTGTGGCATGCAGCCGAGCGATGAGCGCTCCAAGTTGGCGAAATTTTTCGGGATTTGCATCCTCCAGGGGCGAAGCGGCCAGCCAGGCCACTGCAGACCAAAGCGCCCCATCCGGGGTTTCGGTGAAATATGTTCCGTCTTGGGTTGGGCAGGGTGCGGGACAGGGGAAACCCTGCTGACTGAGCCCATAAGTCCAGCTAAGCTCTGCCGCGACGGCTTCGGCGCTTTGGTAATTCTGCCGGTGACGCCGTAGCGCTAGGTGGCGGCCATCTTGAAGCCAAAGCTCATAGACTGCGTTTTCCCGTTCGGCGATCAAGCGCGGTGCCCGAGCGGGTTGGCCCCAGGCCTGGGCGGCGAAATCAGGGGTCATAGGGCAGCTCTGCGAGAACTTGCTCTAGGCTATTCATGGCCAAATCCACGTGATCCAGGCCGAAAGGCATGGGCGGGCGGAATTTCAAAATATTCATATCCCGCCCAATCGCATTGAGTAGAACACCACGATTGCGCATGGATTCAACCACTTGCTGGGTGAAACCCCGAGCGGGCCGCTGATCCGCATGCTCAAAGACCACTCCGAAAAACAGCCCCTTGCCGCGAATTTCCTTGATCAGCGGGTGGCGTAAGTCCTGAAGCCGGGCGAGCGCGGCCGCCCCGCTTTGCGCTGCATTGGCCTGAAGCTGCTCATCCTCTAACACATCCAGCACTGCCATCGCAGCGGCGGCGGCAACTGGCGTTCCGGCGAAAGTGTTGAAATAGCCAAAGGCGGAGCGGAAGGCGGCCATCACCTCGGGTTTTGTGATCACAGAGGCCATGGGATAGCCATTGGCCATGGGTTTGCCGGTTGTGATCACATCTGGCACGAACCCCAGCCAGTCATGCCCCCAGAAATGACTGCCTAACCGGCCAAAGCCTGGCTGCACCTCGTCGCACAGGATCAGCCCGCCAGCGTCGCGGATCACCTGGGCTGCGGGATCGAAGAAACCGGGGGCCAGGTTCGGCAGCCCTTCATTGGCGAAAACCGGGCAGAGCATCATCGCCCCAAAACCGATCCCAGCCTCTTCCAGTTCGGCAATGGCTTGGGCGATATTATTGGCGAAAATCTGCGGCTGAGCGTCTAAGCTACCGCCCAGCGGATGCAAGCTGTCCGGCGCCGGGACCAGGCGAATATGGCCCGGATAGCCGCCAATCGGCGGTCGCCGGGTCGATAGCTGCGAGGTGGCTAAGCTATTGCCATGATAGGTGTTATCCGTTGCGATGATGCCGCGTTTGCCCGTCACCGCTTGCGCCATCCGCAGCGCCACATCATTGGCTTCTGACCCGGTGCAGGTGAACAGGATCTGATGCGGCCCGCCCGAAAGCGTCGCCATCAAACGCTCGGCATAATCCAGCGGCAGGTTGTGAAGATAGCGGTTATGGGTGTTCAGCCGCGCCATTTGTTGGTTTACGGCGGTCACAACGCGGGGGTGACAATGGCCCAGATGCGGCACATTATTATAGGCATCCAAATAGCGCCGTCCCTGAGCATCCCAAAGCCAAACGCCCTCGCCACGAACCAGTTCGACCGGTGTGTCATAGAAAGTCGGCATATTCGGGCCCATCAGCCGTGAACGCCGCTCTAGACCCGTCTCAGTCATCGCCAGTTACCTTACCGCGCAGAGTTTTCACCTGCCCCCGCTTGGTTTTGCTGTCCATGCGCCGCCTTTGACTGGCGCGGGTCGGCTTGGTGGCAATGCGCCGTTTCGGCACGACCAATGCCGCGCGGATCAGCTCCGTCAGACGCTCTACCGCGATTTCGCGATTGCGAGCTTGGCTGCGCGTGTCTTCGACCCGAAGAATAATCGCCCCCTCACTGGTCCAGCGCCGCCCCGCAAGCCGTTTAAGGCGTGATTTCACCGCCGGAGGCAGATTGGGCGAACGCGCGGCCTCAAATCGCAACTCCACCGCCGTGGAGACCTTATTCACATTTTGCCCGCCCGGCCCCGAGGCGCGCGTGAAGCTCTCGGTCAATTCCCAATCTTGCAGAGTGATTTTGCCATCAATATCTATCATGCTCTGCCCTCACTCGCTTGGCGTCTTATCCGCGTTATAGGCGGGAAAAGCGGGCTCTGTCATCGGCTCTGACCGGATTTTCGCAGTGTTGCGAAGGCTTGGCCAGCTGGGGGCGAAAAACTGCCTGGGACAAAAGCAGCGCATCGCCACTGGTGAATAGGCATGCTAGAGACCGCGGGCGCCGCGAAACGGAAAGACCTAGTTGATGCTGAAAATGCCGAAATCCGGAAATAGCCCCAAAGAGAAGCAGCCCTTCTTTAATGAGCGGGATATTCGCAGTATCAAATGGTTTTGGAACGGCTATCTGAAAAAACGGACCCCCTGGCTCTTGGCGGTGATGGGGCTGATTTTGGTGCAGGGCCTGGTCTATCAGCAATTTCTGAAGCTGACCGAAAGCGGCCTGCGGGTAATTTTCGAAGAAGGGGCTATCGGAGATCTCGCCAGGGTTTGCGGGATTGTCTTTTTCCTATTTTTGGTGCGCGGGGGCATGTCATATGTGGTGCCGCGCTTGTCCACTTGGTTGGCAAGCGGCGCGGTGATGGAGATGCGCCAAGACCTGATCCGCCATGTGTTGCAGCTTGATTTGGCGTTTTTTGAGAAGACCTCACCGGGGGATGTGATCTTGCGCTTGGTGACTCAGGCGCAATCCCTGTCATCTTTCGTGGGGCAGGCCTCGGTGGGTGCGGTTCGCGACGCGGTGACCATTCTCGTTGTGTCTGGCTACCTGATCTATAAGGCGCCTTATCTTTATTTCAGCGCTTTGGTGATCGCGCCGGGGATTTTGTTGGTGCTGCGCTATGTGTCTCGTCGGATCAAGGAAGTGCAGCGCAACGCGGAATCTGCGCTAGGTGCCTATATCAACACTTTGGAAGAGACCGTGAACGGTATGCGGACGGTCAAGATTTCCAACCAAGAAAGCTTTGAGCAAGCTCGGCTTTTGACGGCAACGAATAATATCCGCGATTTGTCTGTGCGGCTGCAAGCGGCGCAAGCCATTGTTTTACCGTCGATTGATGTGGCCTCAGCCTTCGCTTACTCCTTGGTCATCGGGCTAGGGGGCTATTTGGCGATTAAGCCCGATAATGACCTGGACGGGGCCGCGATCATTACCTTTTTGGTGGGGCTCGTGCTGGTTTTTGATCCGTTACGCAGCTTGTCAAAGTTTTTCACCATGCTGCAGGCTCGTTTGATCCAGCTAAATGGCCTCTATGCGCTGCTGGGCACGCGCGCCGCGATCACGGATCCAGTGGATGGGGTAGAGAGCTTTGACGTCTCTGGCGATATTGTGCTGGAAAATGTGAGCTTTAGCTATAGCCAGGATAAGCCTTTGTTCAAAGGGCTGGATCTGACCATCGAAGGCGGGAAAAGTACCGCGATTATCGGCGCGACCGGGTCCGGCAAAACCACAGTTCTGAGCCTTTTGGGGCGACTATATGATGTCGATGACGGCGCCGTAACCATTGGCGGGCAGGATATCCGCAATATCAAGATTGCGCCCTTACGTCAGTCATTCTCGGTCGTTGCCCAGGATATCGTGATCTTCAATGCCTCAATTTGGGAAAATATCCGCTATGTGCGCCCAGAGGCCAGCGAAGAAGAAGTTTGGGCCGCTGCTGAGGCCGCAGAGATTGCGGATCTGATCCGGGATCGCGGGGATAAGCCGCTTGGACCTAAGGGGGCGCAGCTTTCTGGCGGTCAAAAACAGCGGATCGCCATCGCGCGTGCCTTCCTGCGGTCCGCCCCGATATTGCTGTTGGATGAGGCGACATCGGCCTTGGATCAACGCACTGAAGACAAAATTAAGCGTGCTTTGTCGCGGCTTTCCATGGGGAAAACAACGATTACGGTGGCGCATCGCCTATCGGCAATTGTGGATGCAGATCGGATCTATGTGTTGGACCATGGCCGAGTCGTTGAGATGGGCAGTCACGAAGAGCTTTTGGCGCAAAAAGGCCTATATGCCAGCATGTATGAGTCGCAAAAAGCAGGCTATGTTTAGGCGTCTCGGAAAAAATTTGAAAAATCTAGCCTGTCATCTGCGGCATCTTGGCGCTGTATTTATCCTTTTGATTTTAAAGGAGAAGTCATCTTGATCGCAAGCGCCTCAATATTCAGCCTGATAGAAATTCAGGAAATCTAATTTACACAAGTTTACATACTTAACTCACATTTAAGTTCAATCGGTGCAGGTCGGTTATGCCTGGCTTGCAGGTGCTCAAGAACGTAACTGGACACCGACCCCAAATGCTCAACGAAGTTAGATTATATTGTTTGAATTTCGTCACGATAATCAAATGCCTGTTTCAGAGGTATTTTTTTGAACATTTCACCCTTGAAGTCGGATCTTGCCGAATTCCTGGCGAGGCGCGGAATTTATTAGGTCAGATTGATCGGATTAATGTGTCTCGCGGGCGTGTGCATTTGCATGGCTGGTCTGTGTCTTTGGATGTCTCAGCGCAAAGCGGGAAGAAAAAGCTGCCGGTTGCCAATCGCTTTCCACGACCGGATGTTGCTGCTGCATTAGAGGGGGCGCCGGGAACCTGTTTTGGGTTTTACCACGAGCAAGCCTTTACCACTGAACCGATTTTTCTGCATTTGGCGCAGGGGTCGCAGACCTATATTTTCCAAGTTCCCAGCATTTCGGAAAAGGCCTTGCTTTGGGGTAAGCGGAAAATGGCGCTGCGCTTTGTGGCAGATTTACTGCGAGTGACACCCTTGCTGCTGCGCTGGATTTGGTTTCAGGACCGCACTTACCGCACCCTGGCGCGATTGCGTTTGGGGTTGGATTTGCAAGCCGAACCGGGCGAGTTGAGCCCCAAAATTATGCTGCCCGCCAGTTCACCTTCGCCGACACGGGCCCCGGTGACTGTGGTGCTGCCGGTCTATAACGCCTTCGAGATGCTCAAAGAATGTTTGGATCGTGTGGATCGCAACACCGATCTGCCCTTCCGCTTGATCATGATCGAAGATAGCTCGACTGACGCGCGGGTCCGCCCCTATGTGCAGGCCTGGGCGAAAGAGCGGCAAGATCATGTGACCTTGCTAGAAAATGAGCAAAATCTTGGCTTTATCGGTAGCGTAAATCGCGGCTTGGCAGAAGCGCGGAAATTAGAGCGGCCAGTTATTTTGCTAAATTGCGATGCATTTGTTCCCGAAAATTGGGCCAGCCGCTTGGTGCGCCCGATTATTCAGGACCAAAGCGTCGCGACGGTCACCCCTATTTCCAATAATGCTGAAATTTTTAATGTTCCGGTGATTTGCAAAGCATCCGATCTGCCCAAAGGTCATGTGGATATTCTTGATGCTTATGCGCGAACTTTGCCGGCGGAGATTGCCAGTTGCGAGGCCCCGACCGGAGTTGGGTTTTGCATGGCAATCAGCCCGGAATTTCTAAAGAAAATTCCTGAACTCGATACGGCTTTCGGGCGTGGTTACGGGGAAGAGGTCGATTGGTGCCAGCGTGCGCGGGCCATTGGTGGGCGGCATCTGGGCATTGCCAATCTATTTGTAGAGCATCGCGGCGGCGAGTCCTTTGGTTCCGAAACCAAGCTGCGGTTGGTTCAAAAACATAATGCTGTAATTGCAGGGCGTTATCCCGAATATAACCGCGAGGTTCAGCAGTTTATCCGCAACGATCCTTTGGCGACGGCGCGTTTGGCTATGGCGGTGAAATGGGCCTCAATTCAAAGCCATCGGCCGATCCCGATCTATTTCGCCCATGTTTTGGGCGGCGGCGCGGAACAGGCTCTGTTGCGGCAAATCAATCGCGACCTGGATATTGGGCGCCCTTCTTTGGTGCTTCGTCTCGGTGGGGCAAAACGCTGGATGCTAGAAGTCCATTCCGCCCATGGGATTACATCAGGGGGGACGAATGACTGGATGGTCATCGAGCGACTGCTTTCTTGCATAGATGCCCGTGAAATTGTGTATTCCTGCGCGGTTGGCGATCCGGATCCAATCCTTGTGCCCGAGCTCATGACTGGTCTGGTGCGGCCTGAAAAAGACAGTCTATCGATGCAGTTTCATGATTTCTTTCCGCTTAGCCCATCCTATTGCTTGATCGATGAGGATGGCCAATATCGCGGCTTACCCATGCCCAATCACCCGGATCCGGCTCATAAAATCGAGCGCCCCGATGGTAGTTCGGTCGGGCTAGAGGAATGGCGGGCGGCTTGGGGCAAAGTTGCTCAAACAGCGTCGAAAATCATTGTGTTTTCGCAGTCCTCTCGGATGCTCGTATCCCTGGCATGGCCGAGCGAGAAAGACAAAGTCTTGGTCCAGCCGCATCAAGATGTTGGGGAAATCCCGCCCATTACATCTCGGCCCGGTGGTCAACCGGTGATCGCAGTCCTGGGGGCAATCAACTATGCTAAGGGGATCACAGTCATCGCCGCATTGGGTCGGTATTTGCAAAAATCACCTCGGGCGAAAATTGTCGTTATCGGCGATGTGGATCCGGCCTTTCCCTTGCCCGATAATGTGACGGTGCATGGCCGCTACCGGCTAGAGGATCTGACCGCCTTGGCGCATAAATATAATATCACCAATTGGTTGATCCCTTCCATTTGGCCAGAGACCTTTTCTTATACTACTCACGAAGTGCTCGCGACCGGGATGCCCGTGGCTTGTTTCAATCTTGGGGCGCAAGCAGAAGTGGTTAAATCCGCTGATTATGGGACAATCATCCCCTTGGGGGCGGCGCCCGAGGACATCATTAATCTGATATTGCAGCCTGCGGAATTGGAGCAAGCTATTCATGCCTAAAGCAATCTTGCATATCGGCGCTCCGAAATGCGGCAGCAGTTCTTTGCAATCGGTTTTGTCGCTGACACCGAGTTTCAAGAACCAATCGGGGCAAGCTTACGACTATTTGTCGGTCGACCCGAAGGGGCAAATACTCAAAGGCGATGGCTTGGCCCTGGCGGCGCGTCGGTCGCCTTTTGGCTATATGAGTGCGCCTGACCTGCCCGGCGATAATATCGAGGCTGAAAATGCCCGCTTTCACAAGATGTTCCAGCAGTCCATTTCTGACACTGACGCGGTTCCGGTGTTTTCGAGTGAAGGCTGGATGGCGCGGGCCAATCGCTTTGCTGAGGCCGGCTTTTTGGAGCGCGCGGGCATTGAGGCGGAAGTGGTTTTATTTGTGCGCCCGCCGATTGAGTGGCTCAATAGCGCCTGGTGGCAATGGGGTGTGTGGTGTGATGTGACGCTGCAACACTGGATGCGCGCCAATATCAAAATGACCAAATGGGCAAAATGGGCGCAAAGCTGGTCCAATGTGCCTGGGGTCAGCAAAGTCCATTTGCGCTTGGCAAAAAATGACGTGGTTGGGCAGTTTTGCGATTTGATTGATCTGCCCCGGCTGCCTGCTTTGCGCAGTAATACCAGCGTCTCGCCAGAGCTTTTGTTCTTCTTTCTCAGAAACCGTAAATACCGCCCTGGCCCCCATTCACCTCAGATTGAGTTCATTTTGGGACGATGGGTAAGCTTTTCCGACCGAAAAACACCTTGGGCCGTGCCGCCGAAAATGCGGAATTTCATCATGAAATCCGTGGAAGAGGAGAGCAAAGAACTGCTTTCTTTGTTGGAGCCGGGTGACGCGGAGCAGGTGAAAAACGATCCGCGTTGGTGGGATGCGGCGGCCTATGATGACTATGTCATGACCCGAAAGCCGAAAACGGCCAGCCGCAAATTGATCAAACAATTGGAAGAGACCGTTATTTCTATCGGATCTGAGCTTCCATCCGCCGAACTGACCGGAGACAGCCGAGCGGCGGCTCTCATCGATGTGATTGCCGATCACGATGCAAAGGTCAAACGCCAGCGGGCCAAGGCTCAGAAGCGGTCGGATACAGTGACGACACTTTCTGCGCTTAAGCGGGCTTAGTGAGCAAGCGATTGCTGTAAATTGGCTATATCAAATCCTGCCGATGCCGGTTTGGTTCGGTTTCGGCAGGCTAGACAAAGTCAAAATGGCCCCCATTGAGATCCACTAGCAGCGTGTTTTCCAATGTCGCAAGCTGAATGCCGCTAGAGGCAATGGTCACCAAGACATCTGCGCCGGACTGAATGAGCGTGAGATCAGCCAAACTGGTCACCCCGGCCAGGCCGGAGATCCGCAATAGATCGCGGGAAGTTTCGAAATCCTCGACCAGATCCGGGTCTGCGGGATCAGCGAATATAAAAATATCCGCCCCGCCGCCGCCGCGCAGGACATCAATCCCGGCATCGCCATTGATCACATCATTGCCTGAGCCGCCGCTAATCGTATCATCCCCATTGCCGCCCGAGATGGTGTCTTTGCTCCCATTTCCCAAAAGCACATCATCCCCGTCCAATCCCTGCAGGCTGGTTTTTCCTTTGCGCGCGATTAGCCGGTCATTATTGGCAGAACCTTGGGCAAATTCGATGGAAATTAGGCTGTCTCGATCGCCAAAACTGTCGATAGCCACGGCTTTAAACAGATTGATCACAACGCCGGTGGTCCCTGTTTCAAGGGCGTAAGACGCCGTGTCAAAGCCCGGACCGCCATTGAGCTCGTCCAAGCCCGCGCCGCCAACCAAAGTATCGGCACCATTGCGCCCCAGCAAAGTGTCATCGCCCTCGCCGCCCAGCAGCAGATTAACCGCATTATTGCCATTGATGCGATCCGCGCGCGCCGTGCCTTCGACATTCTCCATCTGAAGGATCCTGTCCGTATTGCCATAGCTATCCGTCGCGGTCTCAACGATCAAATTGACGACGATCCCTAGGCTGCCGGTTTCATCGGCATAGCTCACCAGATCATATCCCGGCCCGCCATTGAGCTCGTCATCGCCAAGCCCGCCGCGCAAAGTGTCGTTGCCCGAACGTCCGTTTAGCGTGTCATTGCCGGAGCCGCCCGAGAGCAAGTTAGCACCATTGCTGCCATTCATTTTATCCGCAAAGTTAGTACCTTCTATGGTCTCAAAGTTGCTGACTTGATCCGCATCGCCGAAGCTATCCGTGGCGGTGCCAACCAAAAGATTGATCTCAATGCCTTGGGTTCCGGTCTCTTGGGCAAAACTCAGACGGTCCCAGCCATCGCCGCCGAAAAGGCTGTCAGCACCGGCCCCGCCGACAATCGTGTCATCGCCAATACCGCCGGTCAGGGTATCGGCCCCGGCCAGTCCCAAGAGCAGCGCCCCTGCGGAATGGGCGGTTAATTGATCCGCCAATGCGCTGCCTTGGGCGTCTTCAATCGAGCTAAGGCTATCCGTATCGCCTGATCCATCGCTGGCGGTTTGCGCGGATAAATCCACAATCACGCCTTGAGACGCGCTGCCGCTATAATCCGCCAAATCGCGGCCCGATCCACCGGCCAGCGTGTCATTTCCCGCATCGCCGCGCAAAGTGTCATTGCCTTGGCGGCCGACCAGGTGATCATCGCCGCTGCCGCCCATGAGCAAACTCCCCGAGGCGGCGGCGCTTAGCGTGTCGCCCAGATCGCTGCCCAAGATTTGTTCGATCCCGATCAGACTATCCGCGCCGCCATAGGCATCCACGGCAAAGCCTTCTTGCAAATCTGCGACCACGCCCTGGCTACCCGTGCCGCTGTAATCGGCCAAATCCGTGCCGGGCCCGCCATTCAGAGTGTCCGCCCCCGCCGCGCCGCGCAAAGTGTCATCGCCACCGCGCCCCACCAGTAGGTCATCATCCGCGCCACCGGACATCCAATTCGCACCACTATCGCCGTTCAACGTATCGGCAAAATTCGTTCCAATCGCACCTTCTAGCTGGGCAAGGCTGTCGCTTTCCCCATCGCTATGGATCGCGACACCAGCAGTAAAATTTACGGTGATCCCGCCGGTCGCGCCGGCAAAGCTGACCACATCAAATCCATCGCCGCCATCGAGATGATCATTGCCGTCGCCGCCTTGAAGCACATCATCGCCAGAGCCGCCCTCTAACGTATCCGTGCCGCTCGTGCCAAACAGGATATCATCTTCGCTTTCGGTGACGGCGCCATTTTGGCGAAGATTAACCGGTGAATTGGGCAGAAACGGCGCAGAAGGGGTCGTATAGCTGGTGCTATCCACTTGGGTCACCAGGAAATCGGCAAAATCCTGGGTTGTGCTGATGCTGGGCAAAGCATCGCCATCAAGCGCCACCATCATCAAAAGCGACCGGCCCGTGGCGGCGCCGTTCAGATCCGTATCCGATAGCAGCAGCGACAGCACAGTGCTTGAGCGGGTCACGCCGTTATCATCCCATTCCAAAAGGATAATTTCGCTCAGCGTGGTGGCTGCGTCAAAGCTGATCCCGAACCGCCCGGACATACTGGCCAAACCGCCCGCCATTAGGGTGATATTGGCCAAAAAGCCCGTACCGGGTTCCCCAAGTTGATCAGGGCGCAGATAAGAATAGAAAAACCGTGGCGCGATATAGTCGGACCAGCTGCAATCCAGTGTGATATCCTCGGCCGCGACCAGGCTATCATTCACCGTGTTAAGCGCGCCCGCGAAACCGCGAAAGCTATATGTCGTCATGTGGACCCAAACCCCTTACGGGCCGGGTCATAGAGCAAAAGCCTTAATTCCGCGTAGTCGCCGAATTTATCAGTTGTTTACATAGCCCATCAGCGCATAGGCGATCTGAGCCGCTGTAAAATCCGAGGCTTGGCTATCGGGGCTTGGCGCTAATTCCACCACATCAGCCCCCACCAATTTGCGTCCGTCCATCAAGCGATCCAAAGCAAAGAGCGCTTGCCAAAAGCTGAGCCCCCCCGGCACAGGGGTTCCGGTATGAGGCAGGACCGCGGGATCAAGCCCATCCACATCAAAGCTGATATAGATATGTTCCGGGAAATCGTCGGGCAGGGTCAGGCCGTCCAATCCATCGCGGGCGATGGTTTCGCCATCCCATGCCAGGACATTCAGCCGAGCGCGGGCCTCGACCTCTTCCGCACAAAGCGCGCGAACACCGATTTGCGCCAGGGGGAGTTGGTCCTCTTCGGCCAGCAAGCGCATGACCGAGGCATGGCTGTGGCGCTCCCCTTGATAGGCGAGGCGCAGATCCGCATGGGCGTCGATTTGCACAATCCCAATTGGCGCGTCGAGCCCCGCCACAACACCGCGCACCGCCCCATAGCTTAGGCTATGTTCGCCGCCCAGTGTGATCGGGATTCGCCCGGCTTTCACCGCCGCCAAGCTGGCCGCTTCGATCCGCGCCATGACCTGGGGGAGTGGGCCGTCGCATTGGATAGGTGGCGCCGTCACGATCCCCGCCGCGCAGGGCTCGGCCCCGCGAAACAGGCGTTCCAGCTCGTTGCTGGCCTCAAGGATCGCTTGCGGCCCGTTTTTTGTGCCACTGCCATAGGATACGGTGCGTTCCAGCGGCACCGGGATGACTTCGAATTGCGCCGAGGCTGGATCCCGCTCCGCCGCGCTAAGTTCGCTATCGAGAAATGGGGTCATGAAAGTCGGTCCCGGAAGTCTTCATAGGTAAATTCGCGGATCATTTGCAGATCATCGCTGCGACTATCCCAAAGCGCGATGGCGGGCAGGGGGACGCCGTTGAAGGTGTTTGTTTTGACCATGGAGTAATGCGCCTGGTCGAGGAAAGCGAAACGGTCCCCGATCCGCCAGGGCTGGTCGGGGCGGTAATCGCCAATCACATCGCCGGCCAGGCAAGAAGGCCCGCCAAGCCGGATCGCCTGCCCGGTCTCCGTTTCCCCAAGTAGTTCAGGGCGATACGGGGCTTCCAGCACATCAGGCATATGGCAGGTGGCAGAAATATCGGTGATCGCCAGCTGCATGGAATTCTGGGGCAGGTCCAGGATTTCGCCCACTAAGAGTCCTGCATGCAGGGCGACGGCTTCCCCCGGTTCCAGATGCACCGCCAGCCCGTAATGCTCGCGGATCTGGCGGATCAGCGCCACCAATCCAGTGCGGTCATAGTCGCCCTTTGTGATATGATGCCCGCCCCCCAAATTAAGCCATTTGAGCTGCGGCAGATAGGGGGCCAGCTTGGCTTCAACGGCCTCCCAAGTGCGGGCCAGCGGCGCAAAGCCTTGTTCGCAAAGGGAATGCATATGCAACCCATCGACGCCGCCCAGATCCTCGGGGGTCAGCTGCGATATCGGGTGACCGAGGCGGGAACAAGGCGCAGCAGGGTCATATTTTTCGGTCCAACCTTCGGAATGTTCGGGATTAATCCGCAGCCCGATACTGACCTGGGTTTCCTCGCGCGCAGCTTGGATCAGCGGAGCAAAGCGTTTGATCTGCGCGGGCGAGTTGAAGATCACATCATCGGAAAGGCGCAGAATTTCGGGCAGGTCTTGGGCCTTAAAGCCCGCATTGAATGTTGCCACATGACCGCCAAAAGCCTGACGACCGAGTCGCGCTTCATAGATCCCCGAGGCGGCGGTGCCGTTTAGATATTTTGTGATCACAGGCGCAAGCGCATGCATTGAGAAGGCCTTGAGCGCTAGGAAAACCTGTGCCCCTGCCTCATCCGCCACGGTGCGCAAGATCTCGCAATTTCGCTCTATCGCGGCCTGATCGATCACAAAACAGGGCGAGGGCACGCGGCTTAGATCGAAGCGCGCAAAAGCCTCTCGCTCCGCTTGGGCTATATCCACCGGCTGGGTCATCTCAAACCTTTCCGCCAGGCCCACGGGCCGTAAGGCGCGTCCGGGGCGAAGGGGCTCGATGCCCCTTTGCGCCGGGGCTTTCCCTCAAAACGCAACCGGGCCGCTCAGCTCATGTACTTCCCAAGGAAGCCCCTCAGTCATCAGCATATCCATGAAACCATCCGGGTCGAGCTGCTCCATATTCCACACGCCCGGCTCGCGCCATTTCCCCAACAGCACTTGCGCCGCGCCGATCATCGCCGGAACACCCGTCGTATAAGCCACCGCCTGGCTGCCCACTTCGGCGAAACATTCTTCATGGTCACAGATATTATAGATGTAGAAGGTCTTTTCCTCCCCATCTTTTAGCCCCGTCGCGATATCGCCAATGCAGGTTTTTCCGACAGTTTTCGCGCCCAGCTCGCCCGGATCAGGCAGCACGGTTTTCAAAAATTGCAGCGGAATAATTTCCGTGCCTTCATGCATCACAGGTGTAATCGCGGTCATGCCCACATTCTGCAACACAGTCACATGGTTGATATAGGCATCGCCAAAGGTCATCCAGAACCGCGCCCGCTCGATCTCGCTGAAATGCTTAGACAGGCTTTCCAGCTCTTCGTGATACATCAGATACATATTCTTTTCCCCCACGCCGGGGAAATCGAAGGCGACTTTATGGGACATGGCCGGGGTTTCCACCCAATCGCCATTTTGCCAATGGCGCGCCGGAGCGGTGACTTCGCGAATATTGATCTCTGGGTTGAAATTCGTCGCGAAAGGCAGGCCATTATCGCCGCCATTACAATCGAGAATATCGATCTGGCGAATTGTATCTAGCTTATGCTTTTTCAGCCAAGTGGCAAATACACTGGTCACACCCGGATCAAAGCCCGATCCCAAAATCGCCGTCAGCCCGGCTTCGCGGAACCGCTCTTGATAGGCCCATTGCCAGTGATATTCAAATTTCGCCGTGTCTTCGGGTTCGTAATTCGCCGTGTCCATATAATGCACACCCGCTTCCAAACAGGCATCCATCAGCACCAAATCCTGATAGGGCAGGGCCAGATTGACCACCAGCTCGGCGCCGGTCTGCTTGATCAGCGCGACAGTGGCGGCCACATCCATAGCGTTAAGCTCATAACAGGCGATATCAACCCCTGTGCGGCCTTTCACTTCGGTGGCGATATCATCGCATTTTGCCTTGGTGCGGCTGGCAAGATGGATCTCGGAAAAGATCTCTGAATTCATCGCCATTTTATGGACCGCGACCGAGGACACGCCGCCGGCGCCTACCACCAAAACTTTGCTCATTTCGCCAGCATCCTTTCAACCGAAGTTTCGCTTGTCCCGTCGCGCAAAAACGCGGCTCTTGCAAGTCCCGAGCAGGGCCTCGACCATGGGGAAGGCTCAGAATTCTGCCGCAACTTCGATACAGTCCGGGAAAAAGCCCCGATGTGACTTGCCGAAACTGCCTTTCCGGCCCATTTCGCTTTAGAATAAGACTGAATCGCGCCGGCACGAGGGGAAGAGTATGGCTGATCAAAAGGTGATGGGCATGGCGCCCGAGATGTTTGCGGGCTTGGTTTTGGCCAGTGCCGCGCTTCTTGGGGTTCTGTTTGAAAATATCGATGTCTTGCGCCCATATTACGATATGATTTTGGGCCTTCAGACCGTGGTCGCTGTGGGCGAGATCAAAATCGCTAAACCGCTGCTTTTGTGGATTAATGACGGGTTGATGGCGATCTTTTTCCTGCTGGTCGCCCTAGAGATCAAACGCGAAATCAAAGAAGGCGCGCTCTCATCCTGGCGCCAAGCGGCTTTGCCGGTTTATGGCGCGATGGGCGGCATTGTTGTGCCCGCTTTGGTGTTTTTGGGCATTGTCGGCATTGATAGCGCCGAGGCGCAGGGTTGGGCCATTCCGGCAGCGACTGATATTGCCTTTGCGCTTTGGGTGCTTAGCCTTTTTGGCAAAAGCGTTCCGCCGGTGTTGAAAACCTTCCTTTTGACCTTGGCCGTGGTGGATGACCTGGCCGCGATTGCCATTATCGCGCTATTTTATACCTCTAGCCTGTCCTATATGGCGCTGGCGATTTCCGGGGCTTGTTTGGCGCTATTGGCGATTTTCAATCTCTCGGGTGTGAAACATGGCGCGCCCTATGTGCTGCTGGGGATTATCCTTTGGGTGGCCGTGCTGAAATCCGGGGTGCATGCGACTTTGGCGGGTGTAGCGCTTGGCTTTGCTATTCCGCTGGCGCCGGATGCGTCTGGTCGGTCTTTGGCCAAGGATTATGAACACGGGCTGCATCCTTGGGTCAGCTATCTGGTGTTGCCGGTCTTTGCTTTCGCCAATGCGGGTGTGCCGATCCTGGGCCTATCCATCGAAGACCTGACCACGCCGCTAACCCTGGCCATCGCTGCGGGTCTGTTCATCGGCAAGCAGGTGGGGATTTTCGCGGTTATCCGCACCACCGCCGCGCTTGGTCTGGCGGATCGTCCTGCAGGGGTGAGCTGGCAGAAAATGTATGGCGTTTGCTGCTTGGCGGGGATCGGCTTTACCATGTCGCTCTTTATCGGCGGCTTGGCTTTTGACACCGCAGAGCAGGTGAATATGGTGCGCCTTGGGGTGATCACCGGCTCGCTCGCATCGGGTATCTTGGGCGCGATTTTGATCGCAACCTGCCGCCATGTGCCGGAAAACTCGGCGCAACCGGCGTAACTGCGTGATCCCGCGCCGGTTTTAAACCGGCGCCTCTTCCCTTGCGGCTCTAGCTGGGCTCACTCGAAATAAGTGTAGCCCGCTAAACTGTCTTTATAAGCCTCGATCAGCACTCGCCGTTCCGCCACATTGACCGCGCCGCGGCGCACCGCCTGCTCCACCCGTTTGCGGAAAGCAGTAAGGCAATCGGCAGGGTCATATTCCACATAAGTCAGCACTTCGGCGATGGTGTCGCCTTCGGTCTCATGCTCGATCTCAAAGCCGCCATCCTCGGTCAGGCTAATGGTCACCACATTCGCATCGCCAAACAGATTATGCAGATCGCCCAAGGTTTCCTGATAGGCCCCCACAAAAAACACGCCGATATAGTAGTCTTCATCGTCTTTTAGGTCATGCACAGGCAAAGCCCGGTGGATCCCATCACCCAGTACAAATCGATCCACCTTACCGTCACTATCGCAAGTGATATCGGTCAGAACCGCCCGGCGATCCGGCGCTTCATTCAGCCGTTGCAGCGGCAAAAGCGGGTGCAGCTGGTCAATGGCCCAGACATCGGGAAGCGATTGGAAAAGCGAGAAATTGCAGTGATAGTAATCCACAAAGCCTTCGAGCTGGTCCATCACCTCGCCTTGGGCGTCATCTTCGCGCGCGACCCGGTTGATTTGTGACAGTACATATAGAAAGGCCCGCTCCGCCCGCGCCATTTGCCGAAGATTGAACTGGCCGCGCCGGAAAAGCGCGCGCAATTCATCCCGGTAATAGACCGCGTCATTGAAACATTCCTGTAGGCGGGCGGGTTCTAGATAGGTCTCGACCTCTAGCAAATCGCTTAGATAATGGTGATCACCCGTCTCTGGCGCGACCCGTTCCGGCACCTCATAAAGCGTTGTGTCCAACACATCAAAGACCAGCATCGACGATTGCGCCACAACGAACCGCCCGGATTCTGTGACAATCGTCGGATGCTTTTCCCCGGCCTCATTCATCGCATAACCCACGGTTTCGATGATGGCGCTGCAATATTCTTCGACCGTGTAATTGACCGAATTCTCGGTGGATCGTTTTTGCCCGGTATAATCGATGCCAAGCCCGCCGCCCAAATCCAGATAGCTTAGCGGTGCCCCAAGCGCACGCAGCTCTGTGTAAAAGCGGCAGGCTTCGGTTACAGTGCGGCGCACATCGATCACATTGGGAACTTGGCTGCCCAGATGGTTATGTTGCAGCACCAGACATTCGAGAAAGCCGGTGTCGGTTAGCCGGTCGATCAAATCCACCACCTGATCCGTGCCAAGCCCGAAAGTGGAGCGGTCGCCGGAAGAGGCCTCCCATTTGCCGGTCACAGTCTGGGTCAGTTTCACCCGGACCCCCAGCATGGGTTTCACGCCCAGCTCTTGCGCCACTTGATAGACGATCTCGAATTCCTTTAGGCTTTCGAGCACGATCACAGTTTTCATCCCCAGCTTGCGGCTGAGAATGGCGAGGCGGATGAATTCGTCGTCTTTCACCCCATTGCAAATGATCAGGCTTTCCGGCGCCAGCGGCTGGGCGAGGGCTAGGATCAGCTCGGGCTTACTGCCGGCTTCCAGGCCATAGCCATATTCGCGCCCGACCTCGCAGATGCGATGCACCACCTCGGCCTGCTGATTGACCTTGATCGGAAACACGCCGCGATAGGCGCCATGATAGTCAAAGCTGGCGATGGCTTCGTGAAAGGCGCGATTTAGGCGGCGCAACCCGTAATCCAGGAAAGACTGTACCCGCAACAAAATGGGCGA
The DNA here is from genome assembly GCA_049603835.1 of Mangrovicoccus sp. Lineage (GTDB taxonomy): Bacteria > Pseudomonadota > Alphaproteobacteria > Rhodobacterales > Rhodobacteraceae > Mangrovicoccus. The sequence continues at coordinate 54,220 of JBMYSZ010000003.1, read as the reverse complement.
GGTGATGCCGCGCGCCTTTAGATCGGCCATGACCAATGGCAGGCTTACCCCGGTTTTGTCCGGCGAGAGCGGGTCATTTAAGGCCACATCTCCATTGGGCAAAACGGAAACCAAACCTTGGCTCCAAGCATTGATGCCATAGAGATCCGCACCTTTGCGCGCAGCTGTTCCATCGGGCATTCACGCCACTCCTTTATGTCGCGGTTGGGCGTCGGCCCATAGCCCCCCTTAAACAAAGCAACTGAGCCTTGCCAGAGGGGGATACGGAGCTTAGCCCTAAGGAAAAGAGGAAAATATGAACTCAGCCCCGTTTCAAATCGGCAGCGAAACCATCGCGTCAGGCAGTCGCCGTACGGTCAATTTGCCGGTGAGTGTTCTTAGTGATCACACGCCGGTTAATTTGTCGGTGCATGTGATCCATGGGCGCCGCCCCGGCCCGGTGGTATTTGTGAGTGCCGGGATTCATGGGGATGAGGTGATTGGCGTGGAAATCGTGCGCCGATTGCTGCGCTCGCCCGCTCTGAAATCCCTGCGTGGGATATTATTAGTGGTGCCGATTGTAAATACTTTCGGCTTTTTGAACCATTCCCGCTATCTGCCGGACCGGCGCGATTTGAACCGAAGCTTCCCCGGATCACCTGGCGGGTCTTTGGCGGCGCGGCTGGCGGATCTGTTTTTGACCGAGGTGGTCTGCCGGTCGAGCCTTGGGATTGATCTACACTCCGCCGCGATCCACCGCACCAATCTGCCGCAAATCCGGGTCTCGCCGAAAGAGCCCGCCTTGCTCACCATGGCGCGGCTCTTTGGGGCGCCGGTGATTTTGCCATCGACAGTGCGGCCAGGCTCACTGCGCGGCGAAGCGGCCGAGCGCGGCGTGCCGGTTTTGCTGTTTGAGGCTGGCGAAGGGCTACGTTTTGACGAAATCGCCGTGCGTTCGGGCGTGTCGGGTATATTGCGGGTTTTGCATAGTTTAGAAATGCTTCCGGCGCGGGGCATTCAAAAACTGAAATCTCAGCCTTTGCTTTGCTCCAATAGTTCCTGGATGCGGGCGCCGGTGGGGGGGCTTGTGCGCACCTTCCGCAAAGAGGGCGATGTGGTCACTGAAGGCACTGTCTTGGCCGCGGTTTCCGATCCGTTTGGCGAGGTGCGCACCGAAGTGGCGGCGCCCCATGATGGGATTATCGTCGGGCGCTCGGTCCTGCCGGTGGTGAATGAAGGTGATGCATTATTCCATCTGGGCAAGATCGCCTCGGCACCCGAAGCAGAGGCAACAGTCGAGGATTTATTCGCCCAACTCGAAGCGGATCCAATGTTTGACGAGGATGAAATCATCTGAGTCGTTGGTTGATTCACCAAAGCGACTTCAAAAAGGTCGAATATTTTCATCTTAAATCACAAGCAAAGCGCCTAGAGACTAGGCAAACACTCAGCGAATTTGATCTAGCTCAAAGAATTTTGCGCATTTGAGGGATCTGGCGGCTTGTTCCTCCCTCAGCTGGCACGGCAAAGTGTCGGTGGGCAAAGGCGTCCAATATAGCGTGAAGTCAGGCAATGATGCCAAGCTGTAACTCGATTTCGGGTCGCGCTGATCTCTGAATGTTTTTGGAGTCGGGCCGCTTTGTCTCAGACTGTATCTGCACAAGTTATGAATAGCGCAGCGGGGGCTGACCCGGTCATCGTCATTGGCGGTGGTCCTGTGGGGCTTCGGGCTGCGGAATGCCTGCATGCGCGCGGCTTGCCGGTTCTCGTGCTCTGTGGCGAGGCTGTGGGCCCCTATAACCGGGTGAAGCTGACGCCGCTTTTGGCTGGCGATGTGCAATTTGGCGATATCGTTCTAGAGCCGCCAAAAGTCCCAGAAGGCGGGCCAGATTTCACTATTCAACACGGGCTAAACGCGGCGCGGATCGACCGCGAGGCGCGGCAAGTGATTACCGCAGATGGCGGTGTTTGGCGCTATAGCAAGCTGGTGCTGGCCACAGGTTCGGCGGCGCATATCCCCGGTATTCCTGGCAAAGATCTGCCGGGTGTCTTTACCTTCCGCGATAGTGAAGACGCGGCGCGACTGATCGCGCGCAGCTTTTCGGCGCGCAAGGTGGTGGTGATTGGCGGCGGATTGCTGGGGCTAGAAGCGGCGCGCGGCATGCAGCGTCGCGGCGCTCATGTGACGATTGTCGAGCATGAAGGCCGTTTGATGCCCCGTCAGCTTGACGCGGATGCAGCGCGAAATCTGACCCGCCGGATCGAGGCTTTGGGCGTGACTGTGCGCACGGGCGTTTCTGTGGCGGAAATCCTGGGCACCCATCGGATTGACGGCGTCGCGCTGCGCGGTGGCGAGGTGCTCGATGCCGATACGGTGATCATGTGCACCGGTGTGCGGGCGCGGGTCGATCTGGCGCAGGATTGCGGCTTGGCCTTTAATCGCGGCATCCGTGTGGATGACACAATGCGCACTGCTGACCCGGATATTTGGGCGGTTGGTGAATGCGCGGAGCATAAAGAGCTGGTCTATGGCCTGGTTGGCCCTGGCCTGGAACAAGCCGAAGTGGCGGCGGCAAATATTGCTGGCGAAGCAGTGATTTACGAAGGGTCGGTCGCGGCGACCAAGCTGAAAGTCCTCGGGGCAGAGGTGTTTTCCGCCGGGCCAGTTGAGATTCTCGAAGAGCAGCGCAATACCCAAAACCATGTATGGACCGATGGCGAAAGCTATCGCCGCATCTTTATCACTCGGGGTCGTCTAAGCGGTGCGCTTGGCTCGGGCTATTGGGAAGATGTGAGCCGGGTGCAGCAAGCGGTGAATGACGGCTCGCTGATCTATCCTTGGCAGGTGCATCGGTTCCGGCAAACTGGGCGCATCTGGCCTGAGGCTGATGATGATGTGGCTTCGATGCCGGCTAGCGCGATTGTGTGTAACTGCACCGGGGTGACCTGTGGGCGGTTGCGCGACAGTATCCAGCATGGTGCCCGGACGGTGGAGCGGCTGAAAGCGGAAACAGGGGCATCCTCGGTTTGCGGCACATGTGAGCCGATCTTGGAAGAGCTGATTTCCGCAGGCGGTCCGCCAAAGCCAGTGCGCTGGTCCAAAAGCCTGCTGTGGTTTTCTGGGATTGCCGCGCTTTTCGCGCTGGCGACGCTGTTTTTGCCGCGAATCCCTATTTCGGCCAGCTATGATCCGGATTGGCGCAATTGGCTGTGGTTCGAGACCATTCCAAAGCAGTGGACCGGCTATAGCCTATTGGGGATCACTGTCGCCGCGATGCTGATCGGGCTGCGGAAACGGATCCGGTTATTCGATAAACTTGGCAGTTTCGATGGCTGGCGTCTTGTGCATCTGGCCATTGGCGTCATCGCTCTGCTGGGGCTGTTTGTGCATACGGGGTTCCGCCCTGGGGCTAATCTGAATTTCTGGCTGTTCTTCAGCTTCTGCGCCACGCTGATTTTCGGCGCAGTCGCGGGGCTGACCACGGGCGGTGATCACAAGCTACGCGAACAAGGTCTGTCCTCGCCGAAGAAACCGGCGCGGCGCCTGCCTGTCTGGGGGCATATTATTGCTCTTTGGCCTTTGCCTGTTTTGTTGCTGGCCCATGTGGTCACTGTTTATGCGTTCTGAGGCCAGGCTATGACGAGAAATACCTTGCTTTGGGCGCTGTGGATTTTGGCCACATTGGTAATCGCGGCGGTGATGGCCACGCGGTTGTTCGTGTCCGGCGATCGGACGGTTTTGCTGCCCGGCGAAACCACCGGGGTGCATCACCAATTCGAAGTCGCTTGCGGCACCTGCCATGCCGAAGACGCGTTTGAGAGCCCCAAAAAGCAGGAAAAGGCGCTGAACAAGACCTGCGTGACCTGCCACAAAGAAGAGCTGAACGCGTCAAATGACAGCCACCCGATCAAGAAGTTCAAAGATCCGCGCATGGCGGCGCTTTGGGAAAAGATCGATGGACGGCTTTGCACCTCTTGCCATTTGGAGCATCAGCCAGAAACCACAACTGTTGCGGGCGCAGTCAGCCTGCCGATGGATTTCTGTGTGGCTTGCCATTCCGAAGGCACGCGGGATGTGCGGGTGAACCGGGCCAGCCATGCGGATATTGATGACTACACCACCTGTGCCAGCGCGGGCTGCCATAACTTCCATGATAATCGCGCGCTATACGAAGACTTCTTGGTCAAGCATGGCAATGCGCCTTGGCTGGCCGAACAGCCGATCCATAAATTTTCGGTCGCGGCGCGCAGTCGGGAAAAACCCGCGCCTGAGGCAGTAGAGCTTTATTTGGCCTCGATTGAAGCGCCCGAAGTCAAGCGCGACGAGGAAATCGACACGAAATGGGCCCATTCCGCCCATGCGGTGGCCGAGGTCGATTGCGGCAGCTGCCATGCGCCCAAAGCGAAAACGCCAGAGGATCTGGTGGAGCTTTGGACTGATGAAGTGCCGATTAAGACCTGTAATAAATGCCACCGGGGCGAGGCGTCCAGCTTTGCCCAAGGGCGCCATGGCATGCGCAACCATCCGAAAATTGCCAAAGCCCGGAAACCAGAAAAACAGATCAAAACCTATCTGGGCTATAAGATCGAAAAAGATGGCGCCATGGCCGAAATCTTGGCCTATCTGAACGATCCGACCCCGCCAAAAGCCATGTCCACAATCGAGGCTCGGGTGGATCTGCATCCTGGCGTCGAGAAAGACCTGACCTGTTCCACCTGCCACCAAACCCATGATTATAATATCCAAAAAGCGGCGGTGGAGGGGTGCCTAACCTGTCACGCAGACGATCACAGCCAAGCCTATCGTAGCAGTAAGCATTATGAGCTGTGGCAATCCGAGTTGGCCGGGGATCTTCCGGCTGGCTCGGGCGTCACCTGTGCAACTTGCCATATGCCAAAGGTAGAAGACCCGGAAACGGGCAAAACCTTTGTGATGCACAACCAAAACACCTATCTGCGCCCGAATGAAAAGATGATCCGCCCTGTCTGCATGGATTGTCACGGGCTGAGCTTTGCCATCGATGCTTTGGCCGATCCGGCTTTGGTATCGTCGAATTTCCAAGGACAACCCACCGCTCATATCGAAAGTGTCGATTGGGCTCTTAGACGTGTGGACGCAGAGGACGCAGGCGCCAACCAATGACCTCTGCTGCCCACACCGCAACCGTAGCTGCAAATGGAGTGATAGCTATGACCACCTTCACCGCCAACCTCAAAAACTTTGCACTTGCAGGTGCAGTCGCGCTGACCGGCGCTGTTGCTTCTGCTCCGGCTCAGGCTGAAATGGACGAGCAGCAAGTGGCAGACCTGCTGCATCTGGTCATGTCCACCGACCGTACCGTCTATACCCGGATGATCGTTAACCGTCTGGCTGTAAAAGAAAAAGTCATCAAAGCGTCAGAGCATTTCATGGATGACAAAGCCCTGGTTCTGCCGGCGCAAATGTTCCGCTTTGGTGCAGAAGCCGTGGCCGAAGAAACCGATGCTTTCTCTTACTCGCTGCTGTCGCTCTGGCCGATCAACAAGCAAAACGGCCCGCAGACAGACGCGGAAAAAGAAGGTCTGGAATATATCGCCGAGAATGTTGGCGAAAACTGGTATGGCGAAGAAGAACTGGGCGGTACCACCTATTTCACCGCCGTTTACCCGGACACCGCCGTGGCCGAGGCCTGCACCAGCTGCCACAATGATCACAAAGACAGCCCGCGCACCGATTTCGAATTGGGCGAAGTCATGGGCGGTGTTGTGATCCGCATCCCGATGGATGGCTAAGTCTTTCGGGCTTGCCTGACCGGGCGAGCCCAATTGTTGCGGCTGTCTTGTGTTTTTACCGCGATCCACAATTTGTAATCTGCCAGCAAGAGTGCCAGCAGATCTAAGACAGCCCGCAGTGGATCACACGACCCTAGCCAATATTTTTGGGGAGTATTGGCCAGGTAACCCTTTTTATTCTGGGGTGTTAAGCCGGGAGAGGTAAGATGAAGCGACTACTTTGTGTAACCAGTATTTGTCTGTTCTCGTCTTCATTATCTCTCTCGGCACAACCTCTGGATGGGCTGGTCACGGTTGACCGGCTTCCCATGCCGACGCATTCCGTTTTGCAAACTGGGCGCGAGATTTGGGGCGGTTTGTGCATCAATTGCCATGGGGCCAAGACCCCGGCCGGAGCGCCGAAAATCACCGATACGCGCAAATGGAAAAAGCGGATAGCCCAGGGCTTACCGGTTTTGTTTTCCCATGCGTTAAATGGATTTTACGGGCCTAGCTTTGCTGAAATGCCAGCGCGTGGCGGCGATCCCGATCTAAGCGATGACCAAGTGCGTGCGGCTGTGGCCTATATGGTCTATCACAGCGGCGGCTCTGAGATCGTGGATGCCTGGTTAAATGACGGGCAAGTCCCATTAGATTAATGCTTTTTAATGATTTATCCAGTTGATTCGGTTAGATAGTTTGGTATGCAGCTTTTGGGTGTTTTTTTAGCAGTGCACCCTTAGGAGTTGTCCGGCTTCCCTAAATATTGTGTCACACAACAAAACAATAATGCTCAAATAAACTTTACTGACCTAGGGTAAGAAACAAATTTTAGTTTTATTAACTAAATGCTGCAGTGCGGATAGATTACTTCGAAAATTTAAGCCAAGTTCCCTGCAACTGGTGCCGGTGAAGGCAAAACTCCGACTTGGTCAATGATCATGCCGGAACATTTGCGTGAAAGCGGCGCCAAGTAAACATCAGACAGTGACTGTCCATCGCTGAAGCTTTGGCTTTCCGGCACAGCTTATTTGTGCTGCCGGTGGCCTATTGGGTAGGGCGAAGGTCGAGGTTGTCTGGTCACCATTACGATCAACGGCGCGTATCAAACGCAGGGAAATAATATGACCTGGAACTCTTACTCTTCTTACTATTCCTGTTACGGCTCCAGCTATTCCGGCCACTCCGGTTCTTATAGCTATAGCTGCAAGTCTAGCTCTTACGATTATGGCTGCGATAAGGACTATACGAAGTCCTATGACTGTTCTTCCAGTTCCTGCGACTATTCTTATGATAAAGACTGGTGCGATACCGGTTATTACGACAAAGACGGCAACTGGTGTGACACCGCGCCCGAGCCGCAGCCAGAAGTCGTCTGCATGGAAGCCGAAGACTTCACTCTGACTAATTTCTTCACCCAAGCCAGCTGCACCGCGTCTGGTGACGAAATCGTTAAGCTTCACGCCAATGACGGCTCGCTGAGCACTGAATTTGCCGGTGTGTCCTCTTACTACCAGCTGTCGCTCTTTGCCCAAGATGAGTGCGATGGTAACTCGAAGCTGGAAATCTATATCGATGGCGAGCTGGTCAACACGATCTGGCTCGATCAAAACAACAATGGCGGCGGCAGCAATGACGGCGATTTCAGCGAAATCGACCTGGGCGGCTACCATTTGGCAGAAGGCTCGGAAATCGAAATCCGCGCATGCCGCGATGGCAATGAATATGTGCGCTTGGACAAACTGGTTGCCACCCCTGCAGAAGAGCCGCAGCCAGAAGTCGTTTGCATGGAAGCCGAAGACTTCACTCTGACCAACTTCTTTGCGGTTTCTAGCTGCACCGCATCTGGCGATGAGATCGTTAAGCTTTGCGCCAATGACGGCTCGCTAAGCACCGAATTCAGCGGCGTTTCCTCTTACTACCAGCTGTCTTTGCTGGCCCAAGATGAGTGCGATGGTAACTCGAAGCTGGAAATCTATATTGATGGCGAGCTGGTCAACACGATCTGGCTTGATCAAAACAATAATGGCGGCGGCGATGACAATGGCGAATTCTCTGAATTCGACCTGGGCAGCTACAATATTGATAATGGGTCCGAGATCAAAATCTATGCCTGCCGCGACAATGGCGAATATGTCCGTCTCGACAAGCTGATCGCGACCCCAGCAACAGAGCCTTGCGACCCGGTTGACCCGGCGGATGCAAGCCTGTGGGGCCGCTACTTCATCGATGGCAACCAGGACAACACCGAATATGGTGCGTCCGGCTGGGAAGATGGCGTCGAGGGCGCGATCGTTACGCTGATCAAAGTTGAAGACGGCGTTGAAACCGTGATCGGCACCACAACCACCGATAGCTGGGGCAATTACAACTTCTACGGTCTGGAAGCAGGCGATTACTTTGTCACCTTCCAGCAGCCCAATGATGTTGCCGGTGTCGAAGGCTACAGCTTTGTTGCTGCGAATATCGGGACTGATGGCGAAGACAGCGATGTTGTCGATTTCGCAACTGGCGCGACCGAGATTTTCTCTATCGCCGAAAGCGAGCATAAGACAAATGTCGATGCGGGCATTGTTGACGGTGGTTGCGCATCGCTGGGCGGCCGCTACTTCGTCGACACCAATAATGACGACACCGAATACACCGCAGATGGCGGCTGGGAAGCTGGCGTTGCTGGTGCAACCGTATGGCTGATCAAAATCGAGAATGGTGTTGAAACCGTTATTGGCACCACCACGACCGATGCTTCTGGCACCTATTCTTTCTATGGTCTCGCGGCGGGCAATTACTATGTGTCCTTCCAAGACCCGGCTGATGTTGCAGGCTTCGAAGACTATGGCTTTGTGACCGCAAATATCGGCGCGGATGGCGAAGATAGCGATGCTGTAGATGGCGGCAAAACCGAGGTCTTCTTGCTGAGCTCCAACGAGCACAAATGGAATATCGATGCGGGTATCGAAGCTCCGGTCACTGGCTCTATCGGCGATACTGTCTTCTTTGACGCAAACGAAGATGGCGTGTTCAACACTGCGGATGGCGATTACGCTCTGGAAGGTGTTGAAGTTGCTCTGCTGGATGCCGATGGCAACCAGGTTGGTGCAACCCAAACCACTGGTGCAGATGGTCAGTATCTGTTCGACGGTTTGGATGCTGGCGAGTACCAGGTTCAGTTCACCGCACCGAGCAGCGACTATGCCTTCACCACCGAAGGTGCAGATGACGACGCGGCGACCGATAATGACAGCGACGCAGACGCAACCGGCCTGACCGATGTGATCACTCTGGGCGCTGGCGAAAACCTGACCACCATCGATGCTGGTCTGGTTGATGCGGGCACTGCCTCCATCGGTGACACAGTCTTCTTTGATGCAAATGAAGATGGCGTGTTTAACACTGCGGATGGCGATTACGCTCTGGAAGGTGTCGAAGTTGCTCTGCTGGATGTCGACGGCAACCAGGTTGGTGCAACCCAAACCACTGGTGCAGATGGCTCTTACCTGTTCACCGGTCTGGAAGCTGGCGAGTACCAGGTTCAGTTCACCGCACCGAGCAGCGACTATGCCTTCACCACCGAAGGTGCAGATGACGACGCGGCGACCGATAATGACAGCGACGCAGACGCAACCGGCCTGACCGATGTGATCACTCTGGGCGTTGGCGAAAACCTGACCACCATCGATGCGGGTCTGGTTGATGCGGGCACTGCCGAAATCGGCAATTTCGTGTTCTTCGACGCGAATGGCGATGGTGTCTTTGACGCGGCTGATGGCGACACTGCTCAGGAAGGCGTTGAAGTTGCTCTGCTGGACGCCGATGGCAACCAGGTTGGTGCAACCCAAACCACCGGTGCGGATGGCTCTTACCTGTTCACCGGTCTGAAGGCTGGCAGCTATCAGGTTCAGTTCACCACGGCTGCGGCTCTGGGTCTGGTCTTCACCTCGGCAAGCTCTGCTGCGGCGGATGCTGCAAATAATGACAGCGATGCAGATGAGACCACTGGTCTGACCGATCTGATCGAGCTGAGCATTGGCGAAAGCGAGCTGTTTATCGATGCTGGTTTTGTGGCGGCGAATACGGCTCCGACCGCGCAAGACACCACCGGCATGATCTGCGCTAACCAGGATCTGACCCTGGATCTAAGCACGCTGATCGCAGATGCGGATGGCGATGCGCTGACCATCACTGAAATCAACGGCACAGCTTTGGTAGACGGCGCAACCGTCACTCTGAGCAATGGCGTCGAGGCAACCTTGGACGGCACCACTCTGACCCTGAATGGTCAGGACGCCTTCGAAGGTCTGACCATCGGTGAGAGCAGCGTCGAAAGCCTAGTTTACACCGTGTCCGACGGTGTCGAAACTGCCGAAGGTACTGCGACCATCACTTTCTGTGGTGTTGCGGAAACCCTCGACGAGATCGGCGCATCCTTCGGCTCGGGCGTTGAGGTGACCTATCAGGTTCAGTCTGGCTATATCGTTCCGCTCGACACGGATGCTTACGATATCGCGCTGACCGCGGATGATGTGCGCCTTGATGGCCTGGTGGTGACCGATGCCTTCTGCTTGGATGCGACCCAAGCGGTTGATGACGCGAATGACTTTGCTGATGCGGCATCGCTGACCGGCCTGGTTTACCTGGCGCAAGACGGTTATGTCCCTGCGGATCTGTTGGGTGATGACCTGATCGGTATCAACGGCCTGACAGCTGACGAAAACCTGGACCTGATCAACTGGATCTTGAACCAGGACTTCAACAGCCAGGGCTATACCGACAGCGAAATCCAGTCGGCTGTATGGTCTTTGACCAATTCGCAGTTCACCATCGACCCGGATTTCGGCGATCAGGCAGCTGTTTTCGAGATCATCAATGCAACTCTGTCCAGCACCGAAGCCGAAGGCTACACACCTGGCCAGGGCGATATTGTTGGCCTGATCGTGGATCCGGAGCCGGATACCGCCGCCAACAGCCAGCCGTTCATCATCGGCGTTGCCTTCGAAGATCTGGACTGCATCTGCTAAGCAGCCCGATCCCAGATATGTCCAAGCGCTGCTGCGGCGCTTGGACCATAAACACCCGTCGCAAGAAATTGCGGCGGGTTTTTTGATAAGGCGTATCGGGTTCGACCTGATATATCTCCAAGCTCGACCGGGCAGAGCGGCGGGCGGCGAAACGCTATAGGCGGGCCGTGCCGTCTCCATCAAGGCAGATCCCAAAGAGAAAGGGCCGCCCCTAAAGGCGACCCTTCCGAAAGTTTATGGAGGGGGTCGGTTAGACCAACCCGGCCAACTGCGGGCGCTACGCCCGGTGAGGTATGCCTTACCGGCGGGCCTCCGCCGCTGTTCCGACCTTTTGCTCCAATACCTTTCTCGACACTGGATCACCTCCTTTCCTTTGTTAAAACCTGTCCCCAGCTTGCCAGGGAAAGGTTAATTTTCAAAATACTTTTTTCAGCCGCAGCTTTAGGCCGTCCGCCAGCGCTGCAAAAATAGGCGGTAAGGAAGCAGAGCAATAAGCGCCAAGCTAAGCTTCACACCCCAATCGGCCACAGCAAGCGACACCCAAAGCGGGGCCAGCGGGCCAGCGCCCAGGATCGGCAGGATTTCCGTGGCCCAGCTTGTGTCATTGGCGGGCTCGATCCAGCTGAGGCTGGCGGAAAAGGCGATGAAGAAAAACAGCGCCGTATCGAGGCTGGCGCCAATCAGGGTCGAGGCGAGCGGGGCTTGCCACCAGGCGCGGCTGCGCAAACGGTCGAAAATGGCAACATCCAGCAGCTGAGCCGTCAGGAAGGCCAGGCCAGAGCCAAGCGCGATGCGCAAGGTCACGAGCGGCCCGAATTCGCCATGGATCTGGCTGCCGATGAGCGAGCAGATAACGCCGACGGCGAAACCGGCCCAAACTACTTGCCGCGCCTTTTGGGCTCCGTGCAGGCGGTTCATCAGATCGGTGACGAGAAAAGCGAAGGGATAGGTGAAAGCGCCCCAAGTCAGCCAAGAGCCGAACAGGAATTGGACGAGGATGTTAGAGGCGACAACAATGGCCGCCATGGCAAGAATGCCAGGGAGAAGCTTGGTCATGGATATATCCGTTTTGAGCAAGGTTGCGGAGACTTGGCCCCTGCGGCATGCAGGGACGGGCTCGCTTATCCACAGTCTGTGCTTAAGGCAAGGGGCTCTTGTTAAGCGGACGCGGCTGCGCCGCGACGTCATATCCCCCGCGCCGCGCTTTGCGCTTTACGGGGTGCCGCCCCGCGGGTCGGTTCTGGTGACTTTAAGGGCTGGGGTTTAGTGCATATTCCACGATTTCCGTGCGTTGCAGCGGCAGGAAATTATCATCGGATAGCATCGTGGCGCGTAGCTGGTCGGAGCCGTCGCGCCAGATCGCCAGCGCTTCTAGATTGTCATGCTGGCCCAGCGGTGTTTCGAAATGCAGGCGCTCATCTTTGGCTTGGCCGGTTGAGATATCGAAACTGCGCAGTCGCGTGCTAAATTGCAAAAACCCCGCATGATGCCGTTCGAGCAGGTAAAACCGCCCATCCGGGCCGATATCAGCGCCGGTTGGCAAATGCGGCGGATCCCGGCGCAGGGTAAAGGCCAAGCGCCATGTCCCATTCTCGAAGCGGAACACCGGAAAGGGACGGTCCAAGGCGCCACTGCGTTCGGGCAAAGTATAAAGCCGCCCCTGAGCGTCGATGGCCAGGGCCTCTAGCGCGGAATTGGGCTGCATCGCGACAAATTCCGGCGGGATAGGCAGGCGCTTTGCCGGGGCGGAAAGATCGGAAAAGCGCTCCACCCTTGCGCCATGCTCAAAGCTTACATAGCAAAGCGGGCTTTCGGTCAGATTGGGACAGGCCAGGCCCTCGCTATCGACCATGCGTCCCGCGAAAGCTTGGCCATTGGACGCGCGCAAGGCCTGAGGGGCAGAGGCTGCTAGCGCGGAAATTTTGCCATTTTGGCGCTGAATCTCGCCTGTGATCACAAAACTACGGTCAGTGATGGCAACGAATTTCTGCCCGTCAGGAGAAAGCTCTAACCCTGATAAGCCGCCGAAATTTGCCTGCTCCGGCTCGGTCCAGACATGGGTAGAGATATGCCGCGCCTCTTGCGCCTGAGCTGCGCCGCAGGCCAGCAGCAAGAGCGGGAAAAGCCAGCGGATCACTTGGCGGCCAGCACCGTGCGGCAGGCCTGAGGCAGATCGGCCAAGGTATAATCGCGCGGATGGCGCTTTTTCGGGGCGGGTTTTGCGGGCTTCGCCGGTTTGGCATTAGGATCGGGTTTTGGCGGGCTCAGCGCATCCGTCACCCACCAATTCAGCGAAGCGTCGCAGCCACTGCCGCCATTGCTAAGCGCGGCAACTGTCGGGGTTTGATCGACACAACCGCTTGAATCCTTGGGGCATTTTAGGCGCACATGGAAGTGATAGTGATGCCCCCAATAAGGCCGGATTTTTTGCAGCCATTTGCGGTCCTTGCGCGTGGCCTCTTTGCACATGGCGATTTTCGCGGGCGGCGTGATGAAAATCCGATCCACCGCCGGATCCTGGGCCGCTGCTTTGATGATTTCCGCCAATTCTGGCGTCCAATTGCTGGTTACCCGCCGCTGATCCCGGCTGCGGATAGAGATAGAGCTTAGCTTGTCCCGCTCCGTCCGGCTAAGATTAAGCCGGTTTGGCGGCAGCGTCCAAAAATCGATATCCAGGCCAATTTGATGGCTGGTATGGCCCGAGGTCATCGGCCCGCCGCGCGGCTGACTGATATCGCCCACATAGAGCCCTTTCCACCCCGGCTGCGATGCGGCGACTTTGCTGAGCCGTTCAATAAAGGCGATCGTATCAGGATGGCCCCAATTACGGTTACGCGATAGGCGCATCGCCTGCCAGGTCGGCCCGGTTTCCGGCAATTCCACCAATCCGGCAGCGCAGCCCTTACTATAAAACCCAATCGCCTGGGGTTTATGGGGGGATCCACTATTTTTTGCGCCGAAAAGCTGGTTGGCCTTGGTTTCGGTGAAACCGGGCTGAGCGCCCAAAAGGCACAATGCCGTTAGGAAAGCGGTTAAATATCGGGTCATTCTGGCGGGGCCTCGGGTATGTCTCCGTCCTTATTTACCCAAGCTAGCAGAGCTAATCCTAAAAGAAAGAGTACAATCAAAGGAGAAACGCCCAATCTCTGATCACTTGTTGCGGCGGTGACGATGCCGATCAGCAAAGGGGCGACAAAAGCGGTGGCTTTGCCGCTAAGGGCGTAAAGCCCGAAAGCCTCGGTGGGATGGTCGGGATCTGTGTGGCGCACCATCATACTGCGTGACGCGGCTTGCAGCGCGCCGCCCGCCCCGCCGATCACCGCGCCACAAAGGAACATCGCCGCATGGGGTAGGGGCGAGCCTTCGGCCAGCGGGATCCAAAGCAGGCTGCTGGGGGTGAGGCTGACCACCAAAACCGATGTGGCCGTCAGGATGAGAATACAGCTTGTGATCACAGGCTTTGGCCCCATGCGGCGATCACATTGGCCGCCTGCCCAAGAGGCGAGCCCAGCCACCGTCACCCCAAGGATGCCAAAAATCCCCACATGCACCACGGACCAACCCAAAACCCCAGTCGCATAGATGCCGCCAAAGGCATAAAGCCCATTAAGCGCATCGCGATAGAGCATCGAGGAGGCGAGATAAGAGGCCAAGCTTGGCCGCTGCGGTAAGCGGCGCAGAGACCGGCGGACATGTTGAGCTGCATCCATAAGCCGGTTGCGCACCGGGGGCGGGATGCCTTCGCGCATCGGGTCGCGCAAGAATAGGAAAAACGGGATCATAAAAACCCCATACCAAAGCGCGGTGAAAGGCCCGACACTGCGGGTGCCCTCGCGCTGGCTGGGATCGAGGCCAAGCAGCGGGGGCTGACCCAAAAGCGTTTTGCCAGCGTCATTTTCCGCAAAGAAAGCTAGCATCGCCAATAGCGCCACCAACCCGCCAAGATAGCCCAGGGCAAAGCCTGTGCCGGAGACGCCGCCGATATCTTGTCGTGGGGCAAGGCGGGGCAGCATGGCATTGGTGACGGTTGTGGCGAGCTCTACCGCCAAAAGCCCTATTCCAAAGGCGAAAAGGATCACCCAAACCGCAGACATACCAGGCGCCGCGAACCAAAGCACCGCAGCGCAAGCCATATAGAGAAGCGACAGCAAGGCGGTCCAGCGCACCAAACGCCCGGATTCATCTGCAATTGCGCCTAATATCGGCGCTAAAATCCCTGTGGCCAGCCCCGACAAAGCCAGAGTCGCCGCCCAAGCGGATTGCGCCTTTGCGGGATCGCCCACCAAAGTGACCACATAAGGCCCAAAGATAAAGGTCACGATCAAAGTGTGATAAGGTTGGCTGGCCCAATCATAGGCATACCACCCTATCAGCTTGCGCCGCGCTGAAGTCATTCCACTTTCCCCCAAAGCTCTTATGAGCGCGGTGGCGAAGATCTGTCTATGGGTAAGTCCCGGAATTCGGGCGGGTTTCTAAACTGGTGCGTCTATTTTATCCATCTGCGGTTGCACAGGCGGCTCCATGGCTGGCCCCATTGGTGGCCAAGGACGCTTGGCTTCGGCTGCGCTCCAGCTGGTGACCCAGTCGGGCAGGGCGTTAAGCTCCATCCCGGTTCCCAAGGCCTCGATCACCTGAGCAGATGGCACAATCCCCGCCGCATTCGTCACCGCGATACGCAACAGGATATGCGAACAGCATTCGCCTTTGCGCCAAATGGATTGCTCTACATACATGAATTTATCATCGAGCCCGATACCCCGCCCGCGCATCTCAACCCGGTGAAAGGCCCGCACCCGGCGCCGATAGCGCACCGAGGATCCGGCCACGGTCATGCCCCAGCCTTGCCGTTTCAACATGGTCAAAATCCCCGAACGTTGGGCCAATCCCATGCGGTTGAGGTCATAAAGCGTCAAGGTCCGGCCGTTATTGAGCTCGCAGAAAAAATCCATATCCCAAGGCCAGACCGTATGCTGCGTGCTATGACATTCTCCCAAAGCGATTTCTGGGGCTCTTCGATTTTGCCACAGCTCGATGGCCAGGCGCAGAAACGGGTACATTTGGACAATCCTTACTCAGCGATGACTATCGCAAAGCCCAGCTTGCCGCGCGCGTCAACGAGAACCTCGCGTCCGGTCTTGTTCTTTGGGGCAAAGCCCATTACCTCAGGCACAAGCGGAAAGGACCCGATATGATCGCCATCTTTCAGATCCTAGATCTTTTGCTAAATGTCGCCTTTTTCATCATGGTTGCGCATATCATCATGAGCTGGCTGATCAATTTTCAGGTGCTGAATTTACGTCAGCCCTTGGTTTATCAGATCTGGGATGGGCTGAACCGTCTGTTGCAGCCGATCTATGACCCAATTCGCCGGGTGCTGCCGGATACTGGCGCGCTGGATTTGGCGCCGCTTGTGGCATTTATCGCGCTGATTGCGGTGCGCGACATCATTCTGCCCAATATAGCGCGCGGTTTGCTCTATTAACCGATTTTGTGGGCCTATTGTCCGCAGGGTGCTTGCATCGCGAAAACAATTTTTCGCGATATGATTGCGATCAATGCGCAGACTGCTAGGCTGGGGGTAGGTCTATCCTCAGACGGATCCGGTGTTTTGACCGGGGCATGTCTGAGCGATTGGATCAGATAAGGGGCGCAAGCCATGCGAAGGCATCTAATCGCCGGTTTAGCATTTCTGGCAATTGCGGGCTGTGAGGCCGGTTTTGAAAATGGCCCAGGGGGCGGCATGGGAGCCCTGTTTGGCGCGGCTCCCAGTGCTGAAATTCTATTGGGCCAAGCGGTCACTATTCGCGGGCCCCAAGGGTTTTGCGTAGATCGTTCAAGCAAAAGCGACCGGGCGGCGGGGGCTTTCGTGCTCTTGGCCAATTGCGCACATCTTTCCCGCCGGGCGGAAACACCCCTAGCGCCGGTCGAGGCGGTTTTGACGGCTTTGGTGTCGCCTGCGATCGAAGACGGGCTGTCGCCTAGTGCTGCCACACTCGAAGACTATTTCCGCTCCGATCTGGGCCGGGCCGCCTTGGCGCGGGATGGTAAGGCGGGGTCAGTGCAAATCCTGCGCGCGCGCCAGCGGGGCGATGTGCTTTATCTCAAATTGCGCGATACGGGGCCGGGTGGAACAGAGGGCCTAAGATCCGAAACCTGGCGGGCCATTTTCACCGAGAATGAGCGGCTGGTGGTTCTCAGCGCCGCAGTCGCGATTGGATCGCCCAGCGATGATGGATTGCTCTTTGGATTGGTGCAGGATTTTGTCACCTCCGTGCGCCAAGCCAATTTGGCCGAAAGCGAGGGTGAAGCCGGATGACCGATCGTCCCCCATCGCCGGATGACCCTAAGCCCGCCTCGCGCTGGGCGGGGATCTGGCGGGCGGGACCTGGACGGCTTTTCTTGCGCCTGCGGCTTTGGGCAAAATTGCAGATCTATCGCGGATCTGAACCGGTGCTGCATTTTACCCCCGAACCTTGGCGGAAAAATTTTAAGTCAGCTCCATTGCGTGCAGCCGGGCGGATCACCGCTGACATAGCGCTATTCCATGATGCCCAAGACGCGGCAGACATAGAAGTCACGCCGATTGAAACGGGTTTGCATGTGCAAATTGGTAAATTCGACGGCAATTACCTGTCTCTTGCGGTGGATCTGCCGGAAGACTTTTTGGTCAGCCCCAATTCCGGCGCGGGTGCGATTTTATGGGTTGGGCTGACATTTATCGGTAGCGGGCGCATGCCGGGGCATGGGTTTTTGCGCCTCAACCTGTCCCAGGGTTTGATCCCGCTGCAAACGCGCCAGCCTTTGCCCATGCGGCGCGATCATGTGCGGGTGGCTATGGATCTGGGCGCGGCCCTGACCAAAGCGGGCCGCCGCCGGGATATGCCATTGCGCGGTTGGGTGGATCTGGTCTTCACCGATGCGGCCCGGACCGATTTCTCGGTGACCGAGCTCAGCTTTGAGCGACGCCCCCCGCCTGTGCTGTGACGCAGTGTTTGCCCTGGCCTTTGCACTGGTTTTCCGCATTGTGAGAGCAGGCAGCCCAAGCGCCCCAAGCAAGGAGACCTCCGTTGAGCACTGATTACCCGCAGCTTTTCCGCCCTTTGGATCTGGGATTCGTGACTTTACCCAATCGGGTGCTCATGGGGTCGATGCATACGGGGCTAGAGGAAACCGGCGATTGGCAGCGGGTCGGCAGATTTTACGCTGAACGCGCGGCGGCGGGTGTCGGTCTGATGGTGACAGGCGGCTTGGCCCCGAATGAAGAAGGCGCGGTTTTGCCCGGCGCCGCTGGGTTTTTCGGGCCGCAGGATGTGGCGAACCATAAAACAGTGACGGCCATGGTGCATGATGCGGGCGGGCGCATCGCGGCGCAGATCCTGCATGCGGGGCGCTATGCCTATTCGCCGAAGGCAGTCGCGCCTTCGCCGATCAAATCCCCGATCTCACCCTTTCCGCCGCAAGAGATGGATGCGGCGGGGATCGAAAAGCAGATCACTGATATCGTCAATGCCGCGGGTATGGCGCAAGAGGCGGGCTATGACGGGGTAGAGATCATGGGTAGCGAGGGCTATTTGCTGAACCAATTCCTCGTCACCCACACCAATAAGCGCGAAGACGACTGGGGCGGCTCTTATGAAAACCGGATGCGCTTTGCGCTGGAGGTTGTGCGGCGGGTCCGGGCGGCTGTGGGGGCTGACTTCATCCTTATTTTCCGGCTGTCGATGATCGACCTGATCCCTAATGGTTCTAGCTGGGCAGAGGTGGTGCAGCTGGCCAAAGCGGTGGAGGCCGCTGGGGCAACGATCCTGAATACCGGTATCGGCTGGCATGAGGCGCGGATTCCGACCATCGCCACCAGTGTGCCGCGCCGAGCCTTTACCTGGGTGACCAAAAAGTTGATGGGGCAGGTCGGGATCCCGCTGATCACCTCGAACCGGATCAATAGCCCTGAGGTGGCCGAAGCGGTTTTGGCCGAAGGCTGCGCGGATATGGTGTCTATGGCGCGACCATTTTTGGCGGATGCGGAATTTGTCGCCAAAGCACGGACAGGGCGCGCGGCGCAGATCACCCCTTGTATCGCGTGCAACCAGGCCTGTTTGGATCACACATTTTCGGGTAAGCTCACCAGCTGTCTGGTCAATCCCCGCGCATGCCGGGAAACCGAGCTGAATTATCCCAAGGCCGAGAGCCGTCGGCAGCTTGCTGTGGTGGGGGCCGGGCCTGCGGGTATGATGACCGCTATCATCGCGGCGGAGCGCGGCCATGCGGTCACGCTCTTTGAAAAATCCCAGGAGCTGGGCGGCCAATTGCGGCTTGCGGCGCAGATCCCCGGCAAAGAGGAATTCCTTGGCCTGCTCAGCTGGTTCGAAACCATGTTGCAGGATAGGGGGGTAAGCTTGCAGCTCGGCGCCAGCGCGACCCCGGAGGATCTGACCGATTTCGACGATATCGTTATCGCCACAGGGGTGCGCCCGCGGGATCCGCAAATCCCTGGCCAAGAGGTGGCGGGTGCTGTGCCCTATCCGGATCTGCTAAGCGGCAAAGTCACGGCTGGCTCGCGCGTGGCAGTGATCGGCGGTGGCGGCATCGGTTTTGATGTGGCCAGCTATCTGACCGAAGCCCGGCCCAGCATTACGGAAGATCTGCAAAGCTGGCTCGCCAATTGGGGCGTGGCCGATCCCGAAGCGCAGCGCGGTGGTGTCACGGCGGCGGCTCCCGAAGTGCCAGCGCGTCAGGTCACGCTCTTGCAGCGCAAAGCCGAAAAGATGGGGCGTCGTCTGGGCAAAACCACAGGCTGGATTCACCGCGCGGCTTTGAAGGCCCGTGGCGTGACGATGATCCCTGGCGTCAGCTATGAAGCGATCGACCAAGACGGGCTGCATATTCGGCGCGCAGGGCTGTTATCCGGGGCCGAAGGGACCGCGTCAGAGCCTCAGCTGATCGCCGCCGATACAGTTGTTTTATGCGCTGGTCAGGAAAGCGAAACTGGCCTGGCTGATGAGTTGACCAAAAGGAAAGTCAAGTTTCACTTGATTGGTGGCGCTGCTGTCGCAGCCGAGCTGGACGCGAAATCGGCCATTTCGCAGGCCGCGGAATTAGCCGCACGGCTCTAGCTCGGCGCAGCGAGAGATTAAATCCATCGATCAAACGTGGCTTTGTTGATTCGCGAAGAATTGCCATTTTATGAACTATGCTTGATTTCCGTCAGGGCAATGGTTCCAATTCTGTCGATTGGTGGCTCCAAAACGAAAAAAATACGCCCGTAAACCATATTAATGTCGCGTTAACGGCAATTGAGGCAGAGTTTGCCCAAATTTCGCCCTAATTCACGTCGAAATTGACTTAAGTATTCAGTGATTTGGGGTAGATAGGCAAAATGGATCGATTAACTGAAATGGAAGCCTTCGCCGCCGTCGTAGATCAAGGAGGATTTACAGGCGCGGCGAAGAAATTAGGGGTCTCGAAATCGGCGATCTCTAAGCATGTCTCTTCGCTTGAGACGCGTCTTGGTGTGCGGCTGCTGAACCGGACGACCCGGCGGGTGAACCCAACTGAAATTGGCTTGGTTTATTATGACCGTGCGCGGCATGTGCTGAATGCAGCGACCGAAGCGGATACTGCCGTGGCCTCTTTGCAAGCCGCGCCAAGTGGGACTTTGCGGATGATTGTGACCGCGGATTACGGCACAACGGTTTTAGCGCGCAGCTTGGGGGATTTCCTGTCTGCCCATCCCGATATTTCCCTCAATCTCGTGATGAGCAATGAATATGTGGAAATGGTTGCCGAGGGCTATGACCTGGCCATTCGCATGGGCGACCAGCCTGACAGTTCGCTCAAGGCACGGCGCATCGCCGATGTGAATAAGATCCTGGTGGCAAGCCCTGATTATTTGGCGAAAAATGGGGTGCCGCAGCGCATCGATGATTTGGCGCAGCATCAGCTTTTGCATTATTTCGAGGCGGATCAGGCACCTGTCTGGGATCTGATTTCGCATTCCGGCGAATTGCGCAGCGTGCGCACGCGTGGCCGGATGGCGGCGTCTTGCGGTTTGTCCTTGCTCGAAGCGGCGCGGGCTGGCTTGGGAATTGCGTTTTTGCCAGAATTCCTGGTGGCAGAGCATCTAGAAGCCGGTGAATTGGAGCAAGCCATGCCAAGCCTGCCGCAGCAATCCGTGGGCCTTTACGCCGTGTATCCGCCGGGCCGTTTCGTGCAGCCGAAAGTGCGCGCTATGATCGATTTCCTGACCGAACATGGCAATTCGGATGTGGTGCAGCGCCGGGCCAGCGCCTAACGGCGCAGCACTTCGATCCGCTCCGCTGCCGCCCAGGGGCGCGGCGCAAGCGGGCCAATACCAATAGCCAAGATCCGGTCCGGGGCAATATTATGCTCTGACACCAAGATCTTGGCCAGTTGGTCCACCCGCGATTGCGATAACTCTTGCGCCGCCTCGCCCGCGCTATGGCCCACAAGGGTCAGGCGCGCATCGGGCCGGGCGGTCAGATAGGCGGCTAATGCGCTGGCGGTTTTGCCCAGCTCGCCGATCGGGGCCTGTTCCCCTGGCAAATATTCCAAATCCTGCAAAATCGCCCAAGCATTAAGGTCTAGGCTAGCCGCAAAATCCGGCAGGCCTGGATTAGGCGCGGGCGCGAGCTCATCAGCGATGATCTGAGTGATTTGCAGGGTCACTTGATCGCCAAACCGGCTAATCAGCACGCTCACCGCTTTCGCCGGTTGCGGTGCTGCAGAGTTGGTGGGCGGCAGGGCAAGCCCATAGTAAAAGCTGCGCAAATC
Source organism: Mangrovicoccus sp. (assembly GCA_049603835.1). Lineage (GTDB taxonomy): Bacteria > Pseudomonadota > Alphaproteobacteria > Rhodobacterales > Rhodobacteraceae > Mangrovicoccus. The sequence continues at coordinate 32,681 of JBMYSZ010000003.1, read as the reverse complement.
CACATACATTTCCGGCGGCGCTAGGGTTTCAAGCGCGCGACGGAAATCAAACCCGCCGCAACTTTGCGTGGCGCATTGAAAGGCCATCTCATAGCCTTGGCGGCTCAGCTCCTCGGACAGCCACTGCCATAGCCCCGCCTCGGTGACATGCGGATCCGCGCTCTGGGCGGCGAAAATCATCCTGCGGCCGGGAAAGTCCATTAAATCGGGGGCTTGGCCAATGGCGGCGCTTTGCGGCAGGCTATAGATGGCCGACGGATCAATCCGCTGCGCCAGGGACCAGGCGGCTCCGGGCAGGGTCAGAGGCAGCCCCGCACCGCTATTGCCCGTATCCTGTCCCATAGCGCCCGAAGCCGCCAAGCAGAGCATCCCGGCCCAAGCCTTATTCCGCCAAGCACGCAAGTCTAGGCCTCGCCATCGCTGAGGCGTTTTTGCCGATAATGATAGCGCGCGGCGATCTGCATCCCGAGTTTCTGATAGAGTGCGCGGGCAGTGGCATTCGCTTCGGTCACCGCAAGGCTTAGCCAGTCGCAGCCCTGATCTTGTGCCCATTGCGCCGCGGTCCCCAGCATCCGCTCGCCATTGCCAAGACGGCGAAAGCCCGGATGAACTTCGAGAGCATGCAGCATGGCGATCTTGTCATGTACGGCCACAAAAGCTGTGCCGCAAGGCTGCGCCTGATGCCGCGCCAGGATCGAGGTTTTCGCACCGCTGGCCCGGTCCATCACCGCTTGGCGCGCAGGGCCTATCCCGGCCTGGGTCCAGAGTTCCTGCTGCCAGGCCAAAGCGGGCCAATGGGCAAAACCGCTCAGGCGCGGGCGGTCAATATCGACCAGCTTTTGCGGCGCAACCACATAGATCACCGTCGGTTCCACGATTTCATAGCCGCGCGCCTCTAGGGCGGCATCAAGCCCCGGCGCATCTTGCTGACAGCGAAAGGTCGGGATCTGGTCCCAGGCCAGCATTTGCGCCTCCGTGGCTTCCAGATGCGCGGCCATATCCGTTGCATTGGCCTCTAGAGTTGCAGAGCCGACGCGTTTTCCTGCTCCTGGGCTGTGCCGCAAGGTGAATGGCCCAACCCGCCGCAAAGCCTCGGCGGGCCAAGTGGCGTCGAGGACCTGATAAAGCTTGGCCGGGCTGGGGGTATCTTCGCTCATGGGGTGGGTGCCAGTTTTTGCAACTCGGCCTCGGCCTCGGCCAGTCGCGCGGGGTCTGTGCCGCGCACCACCAATTCCGCGCCATAAATTCCACCTTCGCGAATAAAGGGATAGCTGCCAAAGCTGAGATCGGGAAAGGCCTGGGCAATATCCCCCAAAGGCCCGGCCAGCTCGCCTTCCGGACGGGCAACAGCCACGGTAATGCTCAGGGTTTTGGCCCCGCCACTTAGGCGCGGCAACAGGTCTTCGAGCATGGCATTGAAGACTTTCGGCACCCCGGCCATCACATGCACATTCTTCAGGCTAAAGCCCGGCGCGACGGAGACCGGATTGGCAATCAGCTCTGCGCCTTCGGGGATGCGCGCCATACGTTGCCGCGCGGCGTTAAACTCTTTGCCCGAGGCCTCATAATGCGCCGCCAGCAAGGCCCGCGCATCATCGCGCACATCCAAAGGCAGGCCAAAGGCCGCCGCGACCGCATCGGCGGTGATATCGTCATGGGTCGGGCCAATCCCGCCGCTTGTAAAGACATGCGTATAGCTGGCCGACAGGTCTTGCACCGCTTTGATAATCGCCTCCATCTCGTCAGAGACGACGCGCACTTCGCAAAGAGGCAGCCCATGTTCGGTCAGTTGGCCCGCCAGATGATACATATTCGCGTCGCGGGTGCGGCCCGATAGGATTTCATCCCCGATCACCAACATTGCCGCTTTCGGAGTCTCGGTCATGATCTGGTCCTTTCCTATCACGCGCCAGGGGTCTTGCCGCAGAGCTAGCGCGCCTGGCGCATCGGATCAATGCAGGGCTGTAATTGCAATGCGCTATGGCTCTGGCTAAAGCCTGTTGGTGAGCCTGGCTTTTCCCTATTTGCGCTGCGATCCGTGCCGCAGCGACAGGGGATAGAGCGAGGCGCTAAAATCAAAATGTTCTGGTGCGCGAAATGCAGTTCCAAACTCCGCTGATCCCTGGCCGTCTCTTGCGCCGCTATAAACGCTTTTTGGCGGATATCGCCCTAGAGGATGGCACCGAGGTCACGGCCCATTGCGCAAATCCCGGCGCGATGCTGGGGCTAAAGGATCCGGGCTTGCGGGTCTGGCTAGAGCCCACGAATGACCCCAAGCGAAAACTCAAATATAGCTGGCGGGTGGCCGAGTTGCCGGGAGGGCATTTCGCGGGGATTGATACCAGCTTGCCCAATCGTCTGGTGAAAGAAGCGCTAGAGCAAAAGCGCATCCCCGAGCTTGCAGCCTATTCCATCATCCGCCCCGAGCAGCGCTATGGTGAAAAAAGCCGGGTGGATTTTCTGCTAAGCGAGCCGGGCCTGCCGGATCTCTATCTAGAAGTCAAAAACTGCCATTTGCGGCGTAGCGAAGACTGGGCCGAGTTTCCCGACAGTGTGACCACGCGCGGCGCCCGGCATTTGGCGGATCTGGCCGCGATGGTGGAGCAAGGGCATCGCGCCATGATGCTCTATGTGGTGCAGCGCACGGATTGCACGCGGTTTCGACTGGCCGCAGATCTGGACCCGGCCTATGCGAGTGGTTTTGTCGCTGCCCGCGCCGCAGGGGTTGAAGCCCTGTGTTACGGCACCGATATCTCTCCAGAAGCAATCAAATTAACCTCCGGTTTGCCCATTTGCGACATCCCGGCTGGGTGAGGCGGGGCAACGGCTCTTTCGCTCCGCTGGGTTTTGCCTTAGATACCAGTGTGATTTTTCGACAGGAGCTTCGAGTTGGACGGACATGGCCGCGGCAGGTTGACTAAAGACGGCATTCGGATTCATGAACCGGCGGATTTCGCCGGAATGCATGCTGCTGGGAAACTGGCGGCAGAGATCCTAGATGCCATCGCCGAAAAAGTTGTGCCTGGCGTGACCACCGCAGAGCTTGACCAGGCGATCAATGACCATGTGGACCAATCCGGCGCGGTTTCGGCCACGATCGGCTATAAGGGCTATCAGCATGCTAGCTGTATTTCGGTCAATCACGTGGTCTGTCACGGGATCCCAGGGGCTAAAGTCCTGAAAGACGGGGATATTCTGAATATCGATGTCACGGTGATCGTGGATGGATGGTATGGCGATACCAGCCGGATGTTTGTGGCGGGCAAACTGCCGCGCAAAGCCGAAAGGCTGATCCAGGTGACCCATGATGCTCTTTTTAAGGGGATCGAGGCGGTCAAACCCGGAAATACATTTGGCGATATTGGCCATGCGATCCAAGCCTATGTGGAGGCGCATCGCATGTCAGTAGTGCGCGATTTCTGCGGCCATGGTCTGGGGCGGGTGTTCCATGCGCCGCCGAATGTGCTGCATTACGGTCGGCCTGGCGCTGGTGCGGTTCTGGAAGAAGGCATGTTCTTTACCATCGAACCTATGGTCAATCTGGGCCGCCCGGAAACCAAGGTTCTGCCCGATGACTGGACCGCAGTGACGCGGGATCGGTCACTTTCGGCGCAGTTTGAGCATTCAATTGGGGTCACAGCCGACGGGTATGAGATTTTTACTTTGTCGCCGAGCGGTAAATTTCATCCCACTTACGCCTAAATTGTTGCTGAATTCGGCCTGAAAACGGCAAAAAACGCGAATTCATGTTCGCATGACCGAATTTAACGTCTCAGGCTTACCCTTGCGTTATCTAGCCAGCCCGGCAAAGCCTTGTTATGTCGCGCCACCTGTTCATAACAACAAAGGTTGTCACGACCATGCTCCTGCGCTCTTTCACTCTTGCCGCCGCTGTTGCGCTTACCGCTTTGCCCGCGGCTGCCGCAGAGGTCACACTGCGCTTTCAGCATTTTGTCTCGCCGAAATCTGCGAACCCGACTTACTTCATGGCGCCTTGGGCTGAGGCGATCGAAGAGCAATCGGGCGGTCGCATCAAGGTAGAGATTTATCCCTTCATGCAGCTCGGCGGCAAAGCCCCGAATATGTATGACCTGATCCGTGATGGGGCGGTGGATGGTGGCTGGGTGATCCCAGGGTATCAACCGGGCCGCTTCCCCGAGGCGGAGGCGCTGGAACTGCCCTTTATGGTGACGAAATCCGCGGAAGAGGCAAGCCAAGCGGCTTGGACCTTTACCCAAGAGCATCTGATGGATGATTTCGCGGATGTGCATGTGATCGCGGCGCATATGCATGGCCGTGGGCTGGTGCATAAAAAAGGTCCGGCGCTGAGCACGGTTGATGACCTAGAAGGTCTGAAACTGCGCGGCCCGTCCCGCCCGGCGACTTTGCTGCTGCGCAAACTGGGCGCGACGCCGGTAGGGATGGCTGTTCCGGCTTTCCCAGAGGCGCTGGCCAAAGGCGTGCTTGATGGCGGTGTGATCACCTGGGAAATGTCGCCTTCGCTGAAGCTTGATGAATTGACCGACAGCCATACTGATGTGGCGGGCGATAAGTCGCTTTATAACCTCTATTTCATCTGGGCGATGAATAAGGCGAAATATGACAGCCTGCCCGAGGATCTGAAGGCGGTGATTGATGCGAATTCCGGTCTGATGGCCTCGGCCTGGGCTGGGCGCGCCCATGATACAGGCGATAAGGTTGGCCGCGATGTCATGGCGGCAGCGGGCAATGAGATTGCCACTTTGAGCGAAGCGGAAACCGCACGGATCAAAGAGTTGGGCGAAGAGGTCACCCAGGACTGGATTAAGGAAGTGACCGCAAAGGGTCTGGACGGGGCAAAGCTGGTCGAAGATGCACGCGCCGCCGTGACTGAATTCGAAGGCACGGTCCAGCTGGATTACTAAGCTTTTCGAGGCGCGCTTTCATCTCAGAGCATCGCTTTTTGCAATCGGTCCAAGGCGGGGCGGCCTGCCTTGGATCCAACCGGCCCCCTGAACGGAAATGGGGGAGCCACCGGGTCAAGCCCGGTGGGGGTGCATATAGGATCCGGCCTTGCACCTTAATTGCGGTAGCAGATTACGGGGCGGGATTCGCCAACGCTGCGGATCTGCCGTTCATCCATGAAGACAAAGCGTTTGGCATAGCTCCAGGGATCGGTGAATTCCCCGGCCATACCGCCCCAAACCTTGCGCGACCCTTCTGCGCGCAGCTCTAGCGCGGCGGGGTCCCCTTGGATGAGTTGCGCCGTTCCCACCGCCTCCATCAGCCCATATTGCGGCAAGCCATTCATCATCGTCTGATCCACCCGCAAGCTAAGCGCCCCGTCCTCGGCGATGTCCATTTGGGTGATTTCCATATTTAGGCCATCCATATGGGTGCAGGAAAACCGCCATCCCCCGGCTTGGGCGAGCATGGGCCATAGACAGAATAGGAAAATGAGAATGCGCATGGGCCGCTCCTGTAAGATTTGCGGCCAGGCTCGCAGAAATCTCTAAAGCAAAGCCTTATGCAGGTGCTTCCAGCAGGGTCACATGGGTATCGCCATAGCGGCGGTGATCGAGCAGGGTGAAGCCCTCGGGCGCGGTTTGCGGGCTCGATTCTTCCCAGACAATCAGCGCTTCGGGCGCGATCCACCCTCCGGCCGTTGCCGCCGCCAGAGCCTTGGCACCTAAATCCCGGCCATAGGGCGGATCAAGAAAGACCAGCACAGCAGCTCGCCCCGGGCAGGGACCAAGCTTGGTCGCATCCTGCCCCAAAATGGGCGCCTGAGCCTTAAGACGACGCAGATTATCGCGGATCAGCCTTTGCCCCACACGGCCATTTTCCACGAAAGTTACCTCTGCGGCGCCGCGCGATAGGGCCTCTAGCCCCAAAGCGCCGGTCCCTGCGAAAAGATCCAGCACCGCGCAATCGCTGATCGGGTCCCCATAGCGCCCAGAGAGCAGCACATTAAACAGGCTCTCGCGCACCCTATCGGTGGTGGGCCGAAGCGCTGCCGCCGGATCGCCTTTGCCAAGCCCCGCCAACGAATGGCCGCGATATTTGCCCGCGATGATCCGCATGGATTAGCCCAGCAGAGCTTTCGCCGCGACGGAGCCATCCGCAACCAAAGCTGGATCAGGCGATTTGCCTGCCGCCAAAAGCCGCTTGGCGACCATGAATTCCCGCGGTGCATTCATCGCATCAACCGCCAAAAGCTGATCGCCGCGATAATACCAGTGACTATGCGCGCCATCCTCAGTTTCGCGAACAACAACGCGATCATAGCCGGTATTGAGCCCCGCAATTTGCAGCTTGATATCGTATTGATCCGACCAGAACCAAGGCTGCGGCTGATAGGGTTTTTCGGCGCCCATCATGTTTTCCGCGATATTTTCCGCCTGATCTATGGCGTTTTGTACCGATTCCAGCCGGATGCGATCGCCGCGATAGGGGAAACTGGCGCAATCGCCTGCCGACCAAATCGCCGGATCCGAGCTGCGGCCATACTCATCCACAGCGATGCCGTTATCAAGCTGTAGACCTGCCGTCTCGGCCAGCTCGGTCGCGGGATCAATGCCAATACCAATAATCACCAAATCCGCCTGGATTTCGCGCCCATCTTCGAGCAAGGCGCCAGTGACATGACCCTCGCCTGTCAGATGTTGGACGCGCTGACCCAAGATAAGCTCTACCCCATGGCTTTCATGCAGTCTGTGGAAATAATCCGAGGTCTCGGGACAAGCGACACGGCGCAACAGGCGCGGCGCAGATTGCACCAGGGTCGCAGTCATGCCGCGCTTAACGGCCACCGCCGCCGCCTCTAGCCCGATATAACCACCGCCCAAAATCAGCGCATGTTTGCCGGGCTGCATCGCCGGTTCCAGCAGGTCGATATGGGCCAGGGTCCGCACCGGATAGACCCCGTCCAAATTGCCGTTACAGCTTTCGGGCAAGTCGCGCACAATCGCCCCGGTGGTCAAAGCCAGATGGTCATAAGACAGGCTTTCGCCGCTGCTAAGCTGGATCTGCTGCGCGCTTCGGTCAATTGCCGTGACCTGAACCCCGGTGCGCAGAGTGATATTCTGGTCGGCGTAAAAGCTTTCAGGGCGTAGATAGAGCCGCTCTTCGGTCATCTCACCCAAAAGATAAGCCTTGGACAGGGGCGGGCGCTGATAGGGGGGCTGCGGCTCATCGCCGATCAAAGTGATCTGGCCCTCAAAGCCAAGCCCGCGCAGCTTCGCGGTCAAAGAGCTGCCCGCCTGCCCGGCGCCCACAACGATAATATGCGTCATAGATATATCTTCCTCCTGGCCGCGTTCTGCCCCTCCCCCTATATCTGCAAAGAACGCGACGCAAACAGGGAAGGACGCGGATCATGGCTATTGAAATTGGGCAAAGCTTACCAGACGCCAATTTGATCAAACTTGGGGCGGAGGGGCCGGAAACGGTTTCCGTGGCGGAGCTGACTAAGGGGCGCAAAGTAGTGATCTTTGCGGTGCCCGGCGCTTTCACTCCGACCTGTCATTCGGCGCATGTGCCGTCCTTTATCCGCACCAAAGACGGGTTTGACGCTAAAGGCGTGGCCGAGATCGTCTGTGTTTCGGTCAATGATCCTTTCGTGATGAAGGCCTGGGGCGAGGCGACCGGCGCGACTGAGGCGGGGCTGAGTCTGCTGGGCGATCCGTCTTCGGAATTCACTAAAGCGATCGGCATGGATTTCGACGCGCCGCCGGCGGGTTTGGTGGCCCGGTCCAAACGCTATGCAATGCTGGTCGAAGATGGCCAGGTGACCAAGCTGCATCTAGAAGAAAGCCCCGGCACGTGCGAAATTTCCGGCGGCGAGAGTCTGCTGGCAGAGCTGTAAGAGCCCGCTAGATTGGCGCTTTAGCTAAATTATCCAATGCCGCCACATATCTCTGTGGCGGTTTTTTATATTTATATCAATATATTAAATGGGTATTCCTAATTTGCGCTAGCACATATTAGGATATGTTCGCATCGGCGATGTCGGGTTAATTTTTTGGTAATTGATCTTACGGAGCTTATAATGCTTAGAACCATTCCTCTTGCCGTCCTCGCCACCACTGCTCTCACCACAAGCGCTAGTTTTGCCGCCACATGGGAGCTGGTGAATATCTATGACCCGACTGCTGGCGTGACCCAATTTGGTAATTCAGTATCGATCCATGGCGATGATTTAGTTGTCGGCAATGCCGATAATGTTGAAGGGGCGCAACTTTTTGATGCAGAAAGTTTTGCCGATTTGCGCGAATTTACCTCCAGCGATACGGAGGTGACGGTTCAGCCCTCCGCGGCGGTTGCGCAAAATAGCAGCCAGGTGGCGAGCATGGGATCCAAACTCTATGAGGATCCCGCTAAAGAAGGCAACAGAAACAGCACCGCGCCTTATGAGCGGGTTTTTATATTCGATAAAGCCAGCGGTGTGCAGCAATTGGAACTTGGCGCGCCGGATTTCTCTGATCACAGCGACGGATTTGGAACTGCGATTGCGCTCAGCGAAAACCGGGCCCTTGTTGGGGCTCGGTTCACGGATAAGAATGGCGTAGATCGCGCAGGTGCGGCATATCTTTATGATCTGGCCGATGGATCCTTGATCGCAGAATTGGACAAAACTCTCGATCCGGCTTTCGGCTCGGCTAATACGAATGAACGATTTGGCGATGCGGTGGCGATCAATAGCACAACGGCGGCGGTAGGCGCATTTCGTGATGATGATTTCGGCGGCAATCAGGCGGGCGCTGTTTATCTTTTCGATGCGCTCACCGGCGGATTTGAGCTATCATTCGGGGATCCAAATTCGCGCAGCAATGGTTATTTTGGCGAAGCCTTGGCTATGACCGAGACCGGACTCTTGGTGGGGGCTTCTGGTGGCGCCGGCACAGGTTTTGCCTATTACTACGATTTGGCAACGCTTTTGGCTGGCGATACGAACCCGCTTTATTCCTTTGATCTGAGCATGACGGATTTGCTGGGCGATGATCTGACGGATAGTGATAATTTCGGCCGTAGCGTTGCTTTGACGGATGAGTATGCATTTGTCAGCGCTGAAATCACACGGAGCTTGGGGGCTGACGGGATCAGAATGGACGGCAATGTCTTTGCCTTTGATCTGAGCGATGGCAGCTTTGTGGAAACGCTGGATTTTTCGCCATTTGACAAGTCTCTGGATTTCGGCACCAGCCTCAGCGCCTTTGGCGATACTTTGGTGGTCGGTACGGCCAATGGTGGTTCGGGTGAAGTTCTGCAATTTGAGCTGGCCGCCGTGCCGCTGCCCGCGCCTCTGGCATTGCTTGCGGGCGGTATTGGTGTCTTGGCCATGGCGCGCCGTCGCGGCTGAACCACAAGTAAGCTTGGGAGGAGATCCTCTCCTCCCTTGCCCCACCTCTGGGGCGCTGAGCGGGACGGGCTCAGAAATTTTCGAGATATGCGGCGAGCTTGAGGTCTTTTTCGGTCAAGCCGCTGGCATCATGGGTGGTCAGCGTGACCTCCACCCGATTATAGACATTGCGCCAGTCCGGGTGATGATCCAGCTTTTCCGCTGCCAGCGCGGCGCGGGTCATCCAAGCGAAAGCCGCTGAAAAATCGGCGAATTTATAGCTTTTGCTGATTTCGGTCTTTGCCTCACTAAGCTGCCAGCCCGCGTCAAACAAAGCGGCCAAGCGCGCATCATCAAGGGGCAAAAGCGGCATGTCTATTCCTGCTGATCGACGCTGTCATCGCAGCGTTTGAAAGGCCCATAAGCCGTGAGAACTTCGATTTCCTCATCAATTGCAGCTTTTTCCGCCTCTAGATAGTCGGCAATGGCCTGGGCGAAGTTTTCTTCTGCGATCCAGTGCAGGCTATGGGTGGTCACCGGCAGATAGCCGCGCGCCAGCTTGTGCTGACCTTGCGCGCCCGCCTCTACTCGTTTGAGCCCATGGGTGATGGCATAGTCGATGGCTTGGTAATAGCAGGCCTCAAAATGCAGGCAGGGATGGTCCTCGATCGCGCCCCAATACCGGCCATAAAGCGTGTCGCGGCCGATGAAATTCAGCGCGCCCGCAACTGGGCGGCCTTCGCGCTCCGCCAGGACCAGCAGAATGTCATCGCGCAGATGCGCATGGGCTTCGTCAAAGAAACGGCGGGTCAGATAAGGCGTGCCCCATTTGCGTGCGCCGGTATCTTGATAAAATGTCCAGAATGCATCCCAATGGGCGGGCTCGATCTGATCGCCGGTTAGGCTGCGGATTTCGCCGCCAAAATTAAGCGCTGTGGCGCGTTCTTTGCGGATATTTTTGCGTTTACGCGAACTGAGGCTGGCGAGAAACCCGTCGAAATCCTCATAGCCGGGATTTTCCCAGTGAAATTGCTGGCTTGAGCGAGGCATCAGCCCCATTTCTGCCCCGGCCTCGGCCTCTTCTGCGGTGCAAAATGTGATATGTAGGCTAGAGACCGAATTGCTTTGCGCCAATTGCAGCGCGCCTTGGATCAGGGCCGAGCGGCCCACATGTTCCAGCCCCGGACGGGTGAGAAAGCGCCGCCCCGTCGCAGGAGTAAAGGGCACCGCCATTTGCAATTTCGGGTAATAGCGCCCGCCGGCCCGCTCATAGGCATGGGCCCAATTATGGTCAAAGATATATTCGCCCTGGCTGTGGCTTTTGGCGTAAAGCGGTGCGACCCCGATCAGCTGGCCGTTTAGCATTGCCAGCAAATAGCGCGGATGCCAGCCACTGCCCGCGCCGACACTGTTGCTATCCTCTAAGGCTTTGAGGAATCGGTGGGTTGTGAAAGGGTCCAGGGGCGGGCCGCCATCTGCGGCTTCGGGGCAAGCGCAGGCATCCCAGTCGCTTGGTTCGATTTCGGCCAAGCTGGTGATGGCCTGGATCTCAATCACGCTGTCTTTCATCGCGGCCCCCTTTGCTCCCCTAAGCTGGGCGCTTACGGCGTCAGGTCAAGAGTGAAACCATAGGCTTAGGGCGCGAATGCCTCAAAGGTGATGTTTTCAGCAATGGCGCGCGCGGCTTGGGCATCCTCTGGACTGCGAATGGTCCAGCATAAAATGCGGTGACCGGCGGATTTGAGCGCGCCGATCTGGGGCAAATCCAGCGCGTCATGTTGATGGCTGAGAAAGCTCGCCTGGTAATCGGCGGGATTTGGCGGCCAAGCTTGGGGTGGATTGGGCCAATGATAGGGTTCGGCGGCAGTGGTGAGGCCCCGGGGCAGGCCCGGGGCAGCCTCGGCACAGCTTTCCACCGCTTGGGGATCAAAAGACATCAGCGCCACAGGCCCAGCATAGGCGCTGAGATCCTGCGCGGTGGCTTTGGCGAGGGCGCGGTTTGCCGCTGGGGTGGATTGCGATTTCAGCTCGATCAGCAGCGGAGCACGGCCAGCCACCAGGGCGAGGGTTTCGCTTAGGCGCGGCGGCTGTTCAGCCGTGCCGAGAAGGGGAAGGGCCGCAAGCTCTGCCGCCGTCAAATCCGAGACCGCTCCGGTCCGCCCCGTCAACCGCGTCAGGTCCTCGTCATGAAAGGCCATAGCGACCCCGTCACGGCTAAGCTGTAGATCAAGCTCAATACCATATCCCGCCGCGCAGGCCGCAGCAAAGGCGGCTTGGCTATTTTCAGGCCGTCCTTTGTCCAGATCATGATAGCCGCGATGGGCGAGGGGCCGGTCGAAAAAGGCCGGCAGCAAAGCCGGACCTTGGGGGCCGCGTAACTTCGGGCTCATCGCAATTGGAAAATCGCCTCGATTTCCACCGCAACGCCAAAGGGCAGGCTGGCGGCAGAAACAGCAGACCGGGCATGGCGCCCAGCATCGCCCAGGGCCTCAACCATGAAATCCGAGGCACCATTGACCACCAAAGGCTGCTCGCCGAAATCGGGGGTCGAGTTCACAAACCCCACCAATTTGACCAACCGCACCAGGCGGTCCCAATCGCCGCCACAAGCGGCTTTCGCCTGAGCCAAGAGATTGATGGCGCAGGCTTGTGCGGCCTGGGCCCCGGCGGCTGTGTCCAGATCCGCACCTAATTTGCCGGTGGTCCAAGCCCCGGCCGGTCCGGGCAATTGACCCGAGACATGCAGCAAATCGCCGACCAAAACATAAGGCACGTAATTGGCGGCGGGGGTTGCGGCTTCGGGCAAGGTGATGCCTAGGCTTTCGAGTCGGGTATCGATGGGATGGGCCATTCTGGCTGCTCCTATGTTTCGCGGAAGGCTTTTTGGAAATAATCGGCCAGAGGCTTCAACAGATAAGCCAGAGGCGTGCGATCATTGGTGCGCAGATAGGCCTCGACCGGCATGCCGGGCAAGAGTTTGACCCCTTCGGGCAGTTTCTCGATCTCACCCTCGCCGATCAGCACTTCGGCACGGTAAAAGCTAATGCCCGATTGCTCATCGGTTAGCGCATCGGCCGAAATCGTGGTCACAATGCCGGTCAATTCGGGGGTGGTGCGCGCATCCAAGGCCGAAAAGCGCAGCGTCACTTCCTGGGTTGGGAAAACCTGGTCGATATGGATCGGCTCTACCCGTGTGGCGATGACCAGCGGGCGGTCTTGCGGGATGATATAGAGCACCGGATCTGCGGCGCGGATGACGGAACGTTCGGCAAAGACCGAAAGGCTATAGACAATCCCCGAAACTGGCGCGCGGATTTCCAGGCGCGACATCTGTTCTTGCAAAGAACGGCGCTGCTCGGCCAGTTCCAATTCGCGATATTGAAGGTCGCGAAGCCGGGTGATGGCATCTTCGCGGCGTTGGGTTTCCAGCTTTAGCGCCTCGATATCCAATTCGGTGATGCGGCCTTCGCTTTCCGCTTTCTGAGCCGCGAGATCACCCAACTGACCTTCGATACCGACTTCTTCGCGCTGCACAGCCAAAACCCGCGAGCGCTGAATGCCGCCGGTTTTCAGCAAGGTCAGATAGCCTTCGAGTTCATCGCGGACCAGCACAAGCTGGGACTCCAGAGCGCGTTGCTGCGCCTCAATGCCTTCGATCTGGTTGCCGATTTGAATCCGGCGTTTGCCCAGCTGCTCAATCTCGCGGTCCATATTTTCGATCCGCGCTTGGAATAGACGGCTTTGGCCATCGACCAAATCAGCGACTTCGGCATCTTCCGCAGCAATTTGCAGCAATTCTTCGTCAAATTCGATAGTATCTTGGCCATCACGTTCAGCGGCCAAGCGCCCGCGACGCGCGATCAACTCGAATAGCTGCCCCTCGATAATGGCCAATTCGCTGGCCATCAGCGTGCCGTCCAGACGGATCAAAGGATCGCCAGCCGCCACGAGGTCGCCTTCATCCACCAAAATTTCCGACACGATACCGCCATCAGCATGTTGTACGACCTGGCGGTTTTGGTCGACTTCGATTTGGCCCGGCGCAACAATCGCCCCGGCAATTTGGGCAAACACAGCCCAGCCACCAAAGCCGCCCACCAAGATCAACAGAACCGTTAAGCCGATGATCAAATGGCGTTTTGGGTTCCAGGCGGCATCAGGCGCGGGGGCTTGGGGCATGCCCATCGGGCCGCCGGCCCCGCCTGCCATTTGCAGCATCTGTGGTGGGATTTGGGCGCCACCAGCCGGAGGAGCTTTCGGCGCCGCAGGTTTTGCGGCCTCCCCAGGTTTGGGGGCTTGCGGCGTGGAAGCGGTCGGAGAAGCTTTCGTCTCCGGGCTTTGCGGTTTGGGCTGCTCTTGGCTCATGCGACGCCTCCTGGCGCTTGCGCGGTGCGAATTTCTTGGGCGTTTTTAACGACTTTTGACAGGACTTCGTCGCGCGGGCCAAAGGCCTTGACGCCGCCACCATCCAAGACCAGCAATTTTTCGCATTCCTGGATTGCAGCCGGGCGGTGCGCCATGATCAGCACCGATTTTCCCTCGGCTTTCATTTTGCGGATCGCGTCATTTAGCGCCTGGCTACCGTCATTGTCCAAATTGGAATTCGGCTCATCCAGCACCAAAATCACCGGATCGCCGTAAAGAGCACGGGCCAAGCCGATGCGTTGGATCTGCCCGCCGGACAGACGCCCGCCAACCGAAGAAACCCGCGTGTCATAGCCATCGGGCAATTTGGTGATCATATCATGCGCGGCGGCTTTTTGGGCGGCGGCGACGATGTCTTGGTCCTTTGCGCCGGGCTCTAGCCGCGAGATATTCTCCGCCAAAGTGCCGTCAAACAGCGTCACTTGCTGCGGCAGATAGCCGATATAGCGGCCCAACATGTCAGGTTCATACTGGTCGATTGTGGCGCCATCGAGACGGACTTTACCGCCTGCTGCGCGCCAAACCCCGGTCAAAGCCCGTGCGAGAGTGGATTTCCCGGCACCTGACGGGCCGATCACGCCAATCGCTTCGCCGGGCAAAAGTTTGAAGCTGACCAAACGCAAAGCAGCCTGTTGCTGACCCGGCGGGATTACCGTGGCTTGTTGCACATCCAGCAATGCGCGAGGGCGGGGGAGTTGGGTGCGCTTAGGCTGCGGCGGAACGGTGCCCAGCAGCTTCGCCAGATTATCCCAGCTTTTCATCGCGCCTTGCACCAGCGCCCATTGGCCAACTGCCATCTCAATCGGGGCCAAAGCGCGCCCCATCAAGATAGAGCCAGCGATCATCGCCCCCGGCGTCAGCTCTTGTTGCAGCACCAAATAGGCACCCAGCCCCAGCATGGCGCTTTGCAAAAACAGGCGGAAGGTCTTGGTCGCAGCCGAGAAAGAGCCCGACGCATCGCTGGCCATAACCGCAAGCCCAAGGGATTTCTGCCGAATTTGCTGCCAGCGGGTGAATGCCGCCGACCGCATGCCCAGGCTTTGCACCATATCCGCATCATTTTTCAGCCGCTCGGACATTTGATCGGCCACGGCAGATGCCTGTTGCGAGGCGATCACCGGGCCTTTGGTCATGCGTTGGTTAAGGAAGGTCAGACCCACCAGAACCATGCCGCCAGAAATCGCGAGAATGCCCAGCCAGGGGTGGAAAATGAAAATCCCAAACAAGAAAACTGGAGTAAAAGGTAAGTCAAAAAGCGATGACAAAACCGGCGAAGAAATAAATCGCTGCACGGTTTCCAGGTCGCGAACCCCAGCCGCAGCCCCGCCGCGATCCTTCGTGGCGGCATCCTCGATTGCGGCGGAAAATACGCGCTTATCCAGGCCTGCTTGGAATTTTGCACCGATCCGGGCCATGACGCGACCGCGGACAAAATCCAAAATGCCCATCATCAAATATAAAAATGCCACCAAAAGCGCCAAAGCGACCAATGTCGCCTCAGACCGGCTGCCAAGCACACGGTCATAGACCTGAAGCATGAAAATCGGGCCGGTCAGCATCAGCATATTCACAAACAAGCTGAAAATGCCCACAAACCAGTAGAGATGGCGGCTTTGGGACCGGGCTTCGCGCAGCTCGGCTAAGCCCGCGGCTTTTGCTTCATCCATTGTAATCCCTTCCGGTAATCCTGGCTTTGCAAGTTTTGGCATGAATCGCTTAAGGAAGATCTGAGACACAAGCGGTAGCAATTCACCTGCGGCTATACTATCTGCCAAGGGGATCAAACAAGTGGTGGAGATCCGGAGTGATCGTATTTGAGATGAATAATACAACAGCCCGAAATTTTCGCCGGGGTTTGATCGGATTTTCGCTTATTTGTGCGGTTTCTGCCTGTTCGACTGGGAACCCTGACGCGCTTGGGCCTGGGGAATTCAATGATCCCTATGAGGCGCAAAATCGCAAAATTCACGAGTTCAACAAATCCGTAGATACAGCGATCTATAAGCCGGTCTCTTACAGCTATGGCAAGGTTGTGCCGGTTTATATGCGCGAGCGGGTCAATAATGTGTCCGAGACTGTGGATCTGCCGCGCCGGGTTTTGAATAGTTTTTTACAAGGCGATGTGGGGGACGGGATGCATAACGCATTTCGTTTCACACTAAATGCCACCATTGGGATGTTTGGAATTTTCGATTTTGCCAGTGGCTTGGGCATCGAAGAGCGGGACACAGATTTCGGCGAAACGCTGCATACTTGGGGCGTGGGGGAGGGGGTTTATCTCTCGGTGCCCTTCTTTGGGCCTTATACCCAGCGGGATTTGGCCGGGGATGTGGTGGATATTTTCACCAATCCCCTATCGCTGGTTCTGGTGCCGCCGCAAACCTATGTGGGACCCGCCACGACATTGGCGGAAAATGCGGATTACCGCTATGAATTCCGCAACACATTGGAAGAAGTTCTTTATGAAAGCGCAGATAGTTACGCCCAATCACGGGTGATTTATTTGGAAAACCGTCGTTTTGAATTAGGTGAAAGCGCACAGCCGGGGGCGGAAACTGCCGCTTCAGATCCATTCGAGGAGTTATATGGTGACTAATACGACGCGCCGCGCGGTTCTGGCCGGGCTGGCCAGCTTTGCAGCCCTAAAGCCTGCTTTCGCTGTGAGCACCAGCGCCTCCGAAGATTTGGTTCGGAAAATGGTGGCTGAGATCACCAAAGTGGTGAATTCTGGTCAGTCGGACAAAGCCATGTTCCGCGACTTTGAAAAACTTCTGAGCCAATATGCTGATCTGCCCACGATTGCGCGCTATTCTTTGGGCGTGGCAGCGCGGTCGGCCAGCGCATCAGAGCTGAAATCATATACTGCGGCGTTTCAGGGCTATATTGCTCGGAAATATGGGCAGCGCTTCCGTGAATTCATTGGCGGTACGGTGGAAATCAAGCGCACGCGCGATGATGGTAAATATGTTGTGGTTAGCTCCACCGCAAAGCTGCGCGGGAAGTCGCCCTTTGCGGTGGATTTCTTTGTGTCTGATCGCAGCGGCTCGGTGAAAGTGTTCGATGTCTCGATCGAAGGGATCCGGCTTTTGACCAGCGAACGGACCGAGATCGGCGCAATCTACGACCAGGTTGGGCAGGATATCGGCAAGCTAACCGCAGAGCTGAAGCGCCGCAGCTAAAGGCTTTGCCGCAACGCTCTAATTCCCGCCAAAGATCCGCTTAAAGAAGCCGCCGATTTTACGGTCGGCTTCGGCTAGGCCATTATTGATGTCCTTCAGAATCTGCGGCTGTTGCGGCGGAAACGGGTTTTGCGGCTGGGGGGTGGATTGGTTGGCCACCAGATCCGAGGCGCGCGGCGGATCCATGGGCAAGGCGCGCGGCGGCAGACCTTGATGAATATCAGCCATAGCCTCGGCCCAGATCTCCGTTGGCAGGCCGCCGCCAGTGACGCCTTTGAGCGGCTGATTATCGTCATTGCCCATCCAGACCCCGGCAATGTAATCGCCGGTGAAGCCCACAAACCAGGCATCCCGCGCGGATTGGGTGGTGCCGGTTTTTCCCGCCACTTGCCGCCCTTCCAGCTGCGCACGTTTGCCGGTGCCATTCTGCACCACTTCAAAAAGCATATAAGTCAGCTGCCGCGCTGCCGTCTCCGAGATCACCCGCTCGCCAATACCGGTTGAGGCGGCGAAAAGCGGGGCGCTATCGCCTTGCAGGCGCAAATTCGCCACGCCAAACGGGGCCACGCTGCGCCCGCCATTCAAAATCCCCGCATAGGCGGCGGTGGTTTCCAGCAGGCTTGCCTCGGAGGTGCCAAGCGCCAGGGCCGGACCATCGGCCAAATCGCTTTCGATCCCGAAATCCGAGGCGATTTTGCGCACATTATCGCGGCCCATGGCCTCGGACACTTTCACCGCTGGGATATTTAGGCTGTCGCGCAGGGCTTCGAGCAGGGTCACTTCGCCCCGGAAGGTTCGGGTATAGTTCTGCGGCGTCCAGGGGCTGGACCCCGTGACATTCAGGGTCAGAGGTTCATCCAGGATCGTATCGAGCGGCCCATAGCCCATTTCCAGCGCAGCGGCATAGACAAAGGGTTTGAAGGCCGAGCCGGTCTGCCGTTTCGCTTGGCTGGCTCGGTTGAACCCGCCGGGCACATAGCCTTGGCGCCCGCCAACCATCGCGCGCACCGCGCCGTCGGGGCTGAGCACTACCAGGGCCGTCTCGGCCTTAGAGCCGGGCGAAACCTTTTGGTCGAACACGCGCTGCACCGCTTCTTCGGCGGCGCGTTGAATGTCGCGATCCAGCGTGGTTGTGATCACAACATCTTCGGTGGTGCCTTTGGTCAGGTAATCCGGGCCGCTGGACATAATCCAATCGGCGAAATAGCCGCCGAGATTTTCCGTGGCAGTGCGGCTAAGCGAGGCCGGATTGGCCCGCGCCCTGGCGAGCTCCGATTCCGTTAAATAGCCCTGATTGGCCATGAGCCCCAAAATTACCTCGGCCCTTGCACGCGCGCCTTCAAGATTGGTGGTGGGTGCATAGCGCGTGGGTGCCTTCAGCAATCCGGCCAGCATGGCGGCCTCGGGCGCGGTCAGCTGGCGCGCGGATTTGCCAAAATAGCGCTGGCTTGCGGCCTCAAACCCGCGTGTTCCGGCCCCCAAATAGGCGCGGTTCATATAGATCGTGAGGATATCATCCTTGGAGTATTTGACCTCCATGGCCAGCGCATAAACCGCCTCGCGCAGTTTCCGGCTGATCGTGCCGGTCCGGCATTCGGATTCATACTCGGCCTCGGACTGACCGCTTTGTGGATCATAGACCCGCCCGACACAGAGCAGTTTCGCGGTTTGCTGCGTGATCGACGACCCGCCATGGCCAGAAAGCGGCGAGCGCCCCTCGCTCAGGTTGATCCGCATCGCTCCGAGAATGCCGATTGGGTCAAGGCCGGGATGGAGGTAAAACCGCCGATCCTCGGTGGCGACGACAGCGTTTTTCAGATGCGGGCTCACAGTCGTTGCGGAAATACCGCCATCAAATTGGTCGCCGCGCCAGGCAAAGACCTCGCCCGAGCGGTCCAGCAGGGTCACCGACCCGCGAGTGCGCCCATCCATCAGATCGCTGAGCTCTGGCAGGCCGGAATATTCCACCGCGACTGCGCCACCAACCACCAGACCCAGAACCAGGCCGAGCCGCCAGCTAATGCCCCAGATGAGCCGCATCACCCAGCCCAGCAAGCGCCGCAAAATGCCGGGCCGCCGTGTCGAGCTTTTGCGCCTGCGTCTTGCGGTCGGTTTTGGCTTCGCCGCGGATTTGGGCGAGGCGCGCCGTTTTTGACCGGTGCCAGGGCTGCCGGTAGATCCACGAACAATCCGGGGCTTTCTAGGTGGTTTGGTTCTGCTGCTCATATCCGCCCGTCTTCTGCGGGAATTCTTCATTTCTTAATATAGGCACAATCTGCCCAGTTGTGGAGCGGAACTGACCTAGGGAAAAAGTTTTCATTTCGCCTATTAAATTATCAGATTGAGAAAATAGTCCAAAATATATGCAGAAATGGGGTGCAGTTGTCGTCAAATTGTCATTTGCTTCCTTGTAGTCCCGGCGCGCTCCTTGGCATCAGACCGCCATGTAGGTCGCGGGCCCGGCCTGATACATGTGAAGGGGAAGAAAGTGAAACTCATCATTGCAGCTCTGAAACCGTTCAAGCTGGAGGAGGTCCGCGAGGCGCTGACCGCTATCGGCGTGCGCGGGATGATGGTCTCCGAAGTTAAGGGCTACGGCTCTCAAGCGGGGCACACCGAAATCTATCGTGGTGCCGAATACGCTGTGAACTTCGTGCCGAAAGTGAAGC
Source organism: Mangrovicoccus sp. (assembly GCA_049603835.1). Classification (GTDB taxonomy): domain Bacteria; phylum Pseudomonadota; class Alphaproteobacteria; order Rhodobacterales; family Rhodobacteraceae; genus Mangrovicoccus. Next base: position 13,089 of record JBMYSZ010000003.1, on the reverse strand, counting down.
TCGAAATCGTCGTCAAAGACGATATGGCCGAGCAAGTCGTGCAGACCATCGAGCAAACCGCCAAAACCGATAAAATCGGCGACGGTAAAATCTTTGTCCTGGATGTGGCCGAAGTTGTCCGCGTCCGCACCGGCGAAACCAACGAAGACGCGCTCTGAGTTACGAGTAGCTGAGTTAGAGGAAGCTTAAGAAAATGAAACTCACCAAGACCTTGATGCTGGCAGCGCTGAGCGCGTCTGTTCCGGCGTTGGCCCTGGCCCAAGATGCCGCTGCTGGCGAGGCAGCTGAGCATACCAAATTTATCCTGACCACTGTTCTGTTCCTGATGGGTGGTTTCCTGGTTTTCTGGATGGCAGCTGGTTTTGCCATGCTGGAAGCCGGCCTGGTTCGTTCCAAAAACGTAACCATGCAGCTGATCAAAAACGTTGCGCTGTTTTCTATCGCAGCAATCATGTATTACCTGATCGGCTATAACCTGATGTACCCGCTGGGCGATTGGGCGATGGAAGGCTACTTCTCCGCGCTGTTCCCGGCAGTGGCTGTTCTGGAGCCGGTAGGCGTTGCTGCTGACGCAGTAGACGACCTGGCCTATGCCTCCACTTCCTCTGACTATTTCTTCCAGCTGATGTTCTGCGCCACCACCGCGTCGATCGTTTCTGGTACTCTGGCCGAGCGCATCAAGCTGTGGCCGTTCCTGATCTTCACCGCCATCCTGACCGGCTTCATCTACCCGCTGGAAGCATCCTGGCAGTGGGGCGGCGGTTTCCTTTCGGAAATGGGCTTCTCTGACTTCGCTGGTTCGACCGTTGTGCACGCAGCAGGCGGCGCGGCAGCTCTGGCAGGCGTTCTGATCCTGGGCCCGCGTATCGGCAAATATGACAGCGCTGGCCGCACTATTCCGATGCCTGGTAACAACCTGGCTCTGGCGACCCTGGGTACATTCATCCTGTGGCTGGGTTGGTTCGGCTTCAATGGCGGCTCGCAGCTGGCCATGGGCACGATCGGTGACGTTGCGGATGTAGGCCGTATCTTCTCGAACACCAACACTGCTGCTGCTGGCGGCGCTGTTGCCGCTCTGATCCTGACCACCGTTCTGTATCGCAAGCCGGACCTGACCATGGTTCTGAACGGCGCTCTGGCTGGCCTGGTCTCCATCACTGCCGAGCCGCTGGCCCCGACCCTGGGTGAAGCGACTGTTATCGGTGCAATTGGTGGCGTGATCGTTGTCTTCACTGTTCCGATGCTGGACAAAATGAAAATCGACGATGTTGTTGGCGCGATCCCGGTTCACTTCATCGCTGGTCTGTGGGGCACATTCATCGTGGCTTACACCAACACCGATGCGAGCTATGTCACTCAGCTGACTGGCTTTGCGGTCATCGCTGGTGCGGTCTTCGTAATGAGCCTGGTTGTGTTCTTCATCCTGAACGCTCTGATGGGTCTGCGCGTTAGCGAAGAAGCCGAGATCGAAGGTCTCGACGTGGCCGAGCTGGGCATGGAAGCCTATCCGGAATTCACCCGCAGCGGTGCATAATCCGACTTTGTAAATAAACTCCTCCAGGGGTGGGGTAGCGGGTCGCCAGAATTGGCGGCCCGTTTTTCTTTGGGGTTTGTTCTTTGGATCATGGGGGCTGTGATCCGTGGCACCACAAGAAAAAAGCCCCGAAAAATCGGAGCTTGTTTGAGGGCGGTGGTGAAGTGACTAGCCTTGGGCGACGTCAGAGGCTTCAGGTGCCTCAGAAGCGGGTTCAGGGCTTTGATCGCTGGCCTCAGGGCTGCCCGGCGCGTCATTGGATGGGCTAGGCAGGCCAAGCGCCGGTTTCTTCAGCATCGCTGCCACGGCTTCGGCCACCCGCGGGATCACTTCTGGCGTGAGGCCCGCGAAATTCGTGCGCCCATCCTCAATGAGGTAAATCCCATGTTCCACCCGCAGCTGGGCAATTTGCGTGGACGATAGCGGCAATAGGCTAAACATGCCCGCGCCGGTGGCGATCCAATTCCAGCGATCTTCGCCGGTGCTTTCGCGCAGCGCCTCTGCGAAAAGCAGGCGAAGATTGGCGATGCGCATGCGGATTTGCTTTAGCTCTAATTCCCAAGAATTGCGCAGCTTCGTGTCATAGAGAATTTCGGTCACGATCCGCGCGCCATGATCCGGCGGGAAAGCGTAAGTCAACCGATTCAGCGATTCCAGAGTGGCTTGACTGCGGCTCAGCCCGATACTGTCCGCACAAAGAACGGCGATAACCCCCGCTCTTTCCCGATAAAGGCCAAAATTCTTCGAGCAGCTGATGCTGATAATCGCTTCGGGCAAGCGCGAAAACATTTCCCGCATGCCGGCCACATCTTTATCGATGCCAACCCCGAGCCCCTGATAGGCCAGATCCACGAAGGGGATCGCGCCGCTTTGTTCCAGCAGATCGGTCAGGGCGGTCCAGGTGGTGCCGGGCATATCCGCGCCGGTGGGGTTATGGCAGCAGCCATGCAGCAAGACCACATCGCCAGGCGCGAGTTCTGCCAAGCTTTCGAGCAGGGCGCTATCATGGGCACGGCCGGTGCTGGGATCGTAATAAGTGTAATTGCGGGTCTTAAGGCCGACAGCATTGATCAAGGCCGGATGATTGGCCCAGGTCTGATCCGGCAGCCAAATAGTGGCATTTTCATGGGCGCGTTTGACCAGCTCTAGCCCCTGCCGCAGCGCGCCAGTTCCGCCCGGTGTCGCCACAGAGGCAAAGCGTTCCAGCGGCACGGACTCTGCCAATGCGAGTTGCAGCAAGGCCGTGCGAAAATTCAGATCACCGGCAATCGAGGTATAAACTTTTGTCTTTTGGCGCGACCAAATCTGCCGCTCCGCATCATGCACAGCTGCGAAAATGGGGGTATTGCCATCGACATCCCGGTAAACGCCTACGCCAAGATCCACCTTGTCCAAACGATTATCCAGCCGAAACTGAGCCATCAGTTTCAGGATTTTGTCAGGGGCGGGCGAATCGAGGCTGTCGAATAAATGGGTCACGAGGGTTCGCTTAGCCTGTGGCTACTTGCAAATCCGTATACATGCCCCATTCCGCCCAAGATCCGTCATAAAGCGAATGGTCGATTTTACCCATCCGCTCTAGCGCCAGGCTCAGCACCGCTGCAGTGACACCCGAGCCGCAGCTTGTGATTGCGGGCTTGCTCAGATCCACTCCAGCGGCTTCGAACACGCCGCGCAGCGCCTCGGGATCCTTCATGGTGCAGTCGTCATTCAGTACGCTGCGGAAAGGCACATTTTTAGAGCCCGGAATATGGCCGGCGCGCAAACCTGGGCGCGGCTCATCGCTATCGCCACGGAATCGTTCTGGCGCGCGCGCATCAATGATTTCGTAGTCGCCCAGCTTAGAGGCCGAGGCCACCTGGGTCACATCTTTGATCAAATGCGCCTGACGCTGCACCGTCATATGCCGGTCGCGCACAATCGGCGGCAGATCTTCGGTGGGGCGATTCTCGGCCAGCCATTTGGGAAAGCCACCATCCAACACAGCCACATCGGTTTTGCCCATCAAGCGGAACAGCCACCAAACCCGCGCCGCAGAAAACAGCCCGGCACCATCATAAACGACGATCTGATGCCCATCACCAACGCCCATTTTACGCAGGCGGCTCATGAATTTTTCCACCGGCGGCGCCATATGCGGCATTTCTGAACGGTGATCGCTGATTTCTTCGATATCGAAGAAACGCGCGCTAGGGATATGCGCCTTGTCATATTCGGCGGCCCCATCGCGGCCCATATCGGGCAAATACCAAGACGCATCCAGAATGCGCAAATCCGGATCGCGCAAATGATCGGCTAGCCAATCTGTGGATACCAAGGTTTTTGGGTCGCTTTTCAACATGACTTGGCTCTCTCCCCTTGTCTTAATGAACATCGGTAGCGGTCTGTGACGGGCGAAACAAGAGGCAGGATAGCTTCAAAAGCCCGTATTTGATCACTCTGTTAATTTAGTGGTCATGGCGCAGCAGCCGGGCCTTTTGACGCTGCCAGTCGCGCTTGGCTTCTGTTGCTCTTTTGTCTTGGTTTTTCTTGCCCTTGGCCGTCGCGATTTTGAGCTTCACCAGGCCGCGATGGTTGAAATACATCACCAAGGGCACCAGGGTCATGCCCTCGCGTGCGGTGCTTTGCCATAGACGCGACAATTCGCGGGCCGACACCAAAAGCTTGCGCTTGCGGCGCTCCTCATGGGGAAAGGTCTTTGCCTGCTCATATGGGGCGATATAGCTATTGATTAGCCACAGCTCCCCATCCTCAACGCTGGCATAGGAATCGGCGATATTCGAGCCGCCCTTGCGCAGCGATTTAACCTCGGACCCCAAAAGCATAATGCCGCATTCGAGATCATCCTCGATCGCGTAGTCATAGCGCGCGCGGCGGTTTTCAGAGATTACTTTGTAATTGGGATCGGATTTTTGCTTTGCCATGGATCTGTCACCTAGGCATCCGCTGCGCCCATGTCCATAGGCAGGACTTCGCAATCAGACGCGCAATCAGGGTTTGGGCCTAGGTATTGCCATGATTTCACCAAAGAATGGCTTAGTTTCCTCAAATTGCGGCTAACAGTTTATTGACGAAAACCACTTGCGGTTGAGATACTGCCTTCATTGGACCGAAAAGTCCTGGCTAGCCCAACTAGCACACCCTCACCCCCTAGATACATTGCCCCGGGCTTCGGCCCGGGGTTCCCCAGAGGATATGCATGCAAAGCAGCCCTGTCGTAAGGAGACGAAAATGTACGATCTCATCCACAACCGCGAGCTGCCCGATATGGAGCATTGGAGTCGCGCGCTCTTGGCCGAGGCGATCAAATGCGGTGTAGAGTTCGGCGTGCTGATTGTCGGTCAAGGCTCGGTCATCGGCAAATTGGTGGATGTGCAACCGCAGATCCGGGAAGCCACCATTTTAGTGACCCAAGATCCGCGCGACCGGTTGATTGGCGCGGTCTGTGATACGGATATGCGGCGGATCAAAAGTATCCCGCTGCCGGCCTTGCAATTTTCGCTGACCCGCCCGGCCAATGGCGCTGTGCCGCCTGGTGCGCGAACTCAGCCGCCTAATCGTCGCGATCGGGAAATGTCGCGCATGCGGGACAAGGTGCGCTCGCTCCTGCGCAAAGATCGGATCGAAGCGCGGCGGCTTTTGCTTCAGGCGGGGATGTGATCGGCGGCGCTAGCCGGACGCGTCATTTCCACCAAGCAATGGCCCAGAGTATCATGCACCCGAAAACTGGTGGGGCGAAATCCAAGCCGTTGGTAAAAGCCCAACCCGCTGCGATTGCGCGCCATCACTTCTACTCTTGCGGGTTGGTCGGGCTTTAGGGCGAACTCCACCAAATACCGCCCTAGACCTTGGCCTTGATGTCCGGGCGCGATGAAAATGCCCGACAAAAACCCATCTATCGCCGAGACAAACCCAGCCAGCTGGCCATCATGAAGCGCCACCCAAGTGGGGATTTTCTGCAAATAGAGATCGCGCAGCAGATGCGATTCTTCGCGCAGCTTTTCGGCGCATAAAAACGGATGGCTTGAGCGCACCGCTAGATGCCAAATCTGCGCCAGTTGCTCGATCTCATCGGGGCGCGATGGTCGAATATGCCAGCGCCCCGTCAAGTCTTAGATCTCTAGGCCTGCATGGGCCATGGCCGCGTCGATGGCGACTTTGGTGGGCTCGGTCAGGCCCACAAGCGGCAGCCGGACCTCTTCGCTACATTTGCCCAAACGCGACAGCGCATATTTCGCCCCCGCCAAACCAGGTTCAATGAAGATCGCCTGATGCAGTGGCAACAGCTTGTCTTGCAGCTCTAGCGCCTTGGCGAAATCGCCGGCCAAAGTCGCGGCCTGGAATTCCGAGCAGAGTTTCGGCGCCACATTCGCGGTGACCGAGATGCAGCCAACACCGCCATGGGCGTTAAAGCCAAGCGCGCTTGCATCCTCTCCTGAAAGCTGGATGAAGTCATGACCGCAAGTCATACGCTGATGGCTGACACGGGTGACATCGCCAGTCGCGTCTTTCACGCCGATGATCCGGGGCAGCTGCGCCAGCTCACCCATGGTGACCGGGATCATATCCACAACCGAGCGGCCTGGGATGTTATAAATGATGATCGGCAGCTCGCAGCAATCATGCAGTGCTTTGAAATGGGCGATCATTCCGGCCTGGGTCGGCTTATTATAATAAGGTGTCACCACCAAAGCAGCCGTTGCGCCCACCGAGGCGGCATGCTGCATCAGCTCGATCCCCTCAACCGTGCTATTGGACCCCGCCCCTGCAATCACCGGAACGCGGCCCGCCGCGGCTTCGACCACGGTTTCGACCACAAGTTTATGTTCCTCATGGGTCAGGGTCGGGCTTTCGCCGGTTGTCCCAACGGGAACCAGGCCATTACTGCCTTCGGTGATCTGCCATTCGACCAGCTGTTTAAGCGTATCGAGATCCACTGCACCGTCTTTAAACGGCGTCACTAGGGCTGGAAGAGACCCTTTGATCATAGCTACGCTCCTTTTGGTCAGTTAGTATATCATCCGGGGTCTAGCCGGTGGACACGCTTTACCCGTGCCAAGCGTCAATGCCAAGTCGAAGCATGGCCACGCGGGAAGGTGACTTGAGAATTGCCACGGTCAGAGTACATTGAGCAAAGCAGCTTGGGGTAAAGGTGATCTGGCATGCACCAGTGGCGAAAATTCGGCCTGGCGTCGATTTTATCTATTTTTTTCTTTTCTTTAATATCCTCGGGGCCAGCTCGGGCTTCGCTTGAGGGGGCGTTGCGGGCAGCCGCGCGTGATGCCTGGCCCGAGGCGGCGACATTGGCGCGCAGCCAGGGCGGAACTGCGCCGATAATCATTGAATGGATGCGTTTGCGAGACCGGGACACCGAGGCGCGCTTTGCCGATTACCATGATTTCCTGACCCAATATTCCGACTGGCCTGGCCTGCCGCTTTTGCGCCGCCGGGGGGAGCAAAGCCTGACCGCTTCTGTACCGGCCAAAGATGTGCTGAGCTATTTCAGCGCCGGGAAGCCACAAACCGCCAATGGTGCGCTGCATTATGCGCGGGCCTTGCGCGAAAGCGGCAAAACCGCCGAGGCAGAGGCCGAGCTGGCCCGCGCGTGGCGGGAACTGGCTTTCACTGAAGAAGAGCACAAGCTCTATCTCAGCCGCTATAGCAGCCTCTTGGCGCCGCATCACACGGCGCGGCTGGATGCGGTTTTGTGGCGGGGGGCGTTCACCGAAGCGACCTATATGCGCCCCTTGGTGGATGATGGTTGGGCGGCGTTGCTTGATGCCCGCCGGGCGCTGCGACAGGATCAGCCGGGGGTGGATACGTTGATTGCCAAAGTCCCGGCGCAACGGGCGATGGACGCAGGATTGGCCTATGAACGCATGCAATGGCGCGCCCGCAAAGGCCGGATGGAAGCAGCGGTCGAGCTGATGCTAGAGCGCTCGGACACCGCCGAAAAGCTGGGCCGTCCCGAGGCATGGGCCGATCGCCGCCGCCGCTATGCACGCCAATATATGCGCGATAAGAATTACTTGCAGGCTTATCGCATCGCCTCGATCCATCAGCTGACCGAAGGCAATGCCTTTGCCGATCTGGAATGGCTGTCGGGCTATATCGCTTTGCGGTTTCTCAATGAGCCCGGCGTTGCGCTGTCGCATTTTCGGCGCTTTCGAGCGGCGGTGGCCAGCCCGATCAGCCTAGGCCGGGCCGGCTATTGGGAGGGGCGCGCGCTCGAAGCTTTGGGCGAACCGGATATGGCCGGGATCGCCTATGCTTTTGGGGCAGAGTTCCAGACCAGCTTTTATGGCCAGCTCGCCGCTGAAAAGGCCGGGATTTCCATGGACCCACGCCTGACCGGATCAGAGGGTTTCCCGGACGGCGCTAATGCCGATTTCCGCCAGTCTACTGTGTATAAGGCCGGTGTGTCTTTGCATCAGGCGCGGGATCTGGCGCAATCGGCGCGGTTCTTTGCCCATCTTGCCGAAAGCATGGAGCGGGACCAGATCGGATCGATGACCCGGCGCTTAGAAGTGCTAGACAGCCCCTATATCCAATTGCGGATCGCGAAACGGGCGGCCTCTATGGGGATGAGCCTGCATCGCGCCTATTTCCCTCTGACCGATTTCACGCTGCGTAATACACCGAATGTAAGCCGCGAGCTGGCCCTATCCATTGCCCGGCGGGAAAGCGAGTTTAACCCCTCCGTAATCAGCCATGCGGGGGCGCGGGGCTTGATGCAATTGATGCCAGGCACGGCGCAGTTGATGAGCCGCGAAACTGGGCTGGACTATAACTTGGCCCGCTTGACCCAGGATGCGGCGTATAATGCGCGGCTGGGCACTGCTTATTTGCAGCGTTTGACCGGGGATTTCGGTAAGAATGTGCCTTTGATTGCCGCTGGCTATAATGCGGGGCCGGGGCGTCCTATCGCTTGGATCGAGCGCTATGGCGATCCGCGCAGCAGCCAGGTGGATGCCGTCGATTGGATCGAGCATATCCCGTTCCGCGAAACCCGCAATTATGTGATGCGGATCATGGAAAGCCTTGCCCCATACCGGGCGCGGATGTCCGGGCAGGTTTCGGATTGGACGCTGTCCCAAGAGCTAAAGGCGCGATAGGCGGCGCGGAACGGGTCTCGGACTGGCTCTCGGGGCTAGGGCAGGGGCTACATATTATCCGAAACGCGGAACCCCGCAGGAATAGTGTCATGGCCCAAAAGCAAAAGATCGGCCATGACTTCGGCAATTTTGGGCGCCATGCCAAAGCCGATTTTAAAGCCACCATTAGCGATATAAGTCCGTTGGCGCAGCGGGTGCAGCCCTAGGATCGGCGCCCGGCTGACGGCTCTGGGGCGCACGCCAGCCCAGCGGCCAATGACCTTCGCCTCTCTGAGCTGTGGGCAAATTTCGCGAGCATGGGCAATCAGCGTGTCGCATTGATCATCTGTGGCGACCGGGCTGTCGAAATCGCGTTCGCTGGTGGATCCGATGGCCACGGTGCCATCGCTATGGGGCACGATATGCAGAGCCTCCGCATAGATCTGCGGCAAGTCAGCGGCATCATAAGCGAAAAGCGCCGATTGCCCTTTGACCCCACTGCCCAAGGGGCGGCCAATTTCAGCCGACAGATTAAGCAATCCGCGCCAGCCAGTGGCCAGAACCAAAAGCCCTTCGACACTGCCATCCGCGACGATTTCCATCCCCATGGCGTTTAGCGCTGCGGCCAATGCTTCGCAGCTTTGACGCGGCTGGATGCGCGCGCTTAGGGTGTCGCGGATAACCCAGCCAGTGGGCGAGGCAGGGCACCAGTCAGCACTTGCCTCTTCTACCGTCCAATCGGCACGGCCCTTCCAGAGGCTTTTGGCGTTTTTGCTGCGTTCATGTGCGAGGGTCAGAGCTTTGTCATCGAGGATGGGTTGCAGGCGGCCAGAACGGCTATAGCCTGGATCAATGCCGCCAAGCTCGCTCACATCAGACCAAAATCCTTCGGACAAGAGCAGGCTTTCAAGTTGGAAAGCTTTCTTTGGATTCCAGTTTTCCGGCACATGCGGCGCGAGTGCCCCGACAATCCCACCGCTAGAGCCTGCCCCAGGGCCACCCGGATCAATGACACGCACTTTAGCGCCCCGCCTTGCACAGGCAAAGGCAATGGCGAGGCCGAAAATACCCGCGCCTTGAATTGTGACATCTATCATTGCTAAAACCGGTCCCTTCTGCGCATCACCTAAGCAGAGATTTACAGAGTATATAATGTGGAAACTCAGAAAAGCGACCTAAGCTGGAAAGATGGCGGCGTCCCGGTTTCTAACCGGTTTGACGACCCTTATTACAGCTTGGAAAATGGATTGGCCGAGACGCGCTATGTGTTCTTGCAAGGCAATCGTTTGCCAGAACGTCTATGCGATGGATTTCACGTGGCAGAGCTGGGCTTTGGCACGGGGTTGAATTTGCTCGCCTTGGCGGAACTTGCCGCAAAATCAGGCGCGCAGATCCATTTCACCAGTTTTGAGGCCTTCCCCCTCAGCGCCGCGCAAACCGCCCAGGCGCTTGCGGCCTTCCCTGAAACAGCCCCATATGCGCCGCCGCTTTTGGCGGCATTAGAGGCAGGGCAAAGCCAGTTTCAGATGCCTGGCCTAACGGTCGAGCTGGTGCTTGGCGATGCGCGGGAAACTTTGCCGCAATGGGGCGGATCTGCGGATGCCTGGTTCTTGGATGGATTTTCGCCTGCGAAAAACCCGGAATTATGGGGGGCAGAGCTGCTGGCGGAGGTCGGGCGTCATACAGCCCAAACCGGCACTTGCGCCACTTACACGGCGGCAGGTTTCGTGCGGCAGGGCCTTGCGGCGGCGGGTTTCACCGTCGAACGTATTCCAGGTTTCGGGCGCAAACGTCATATGACAGTGGGGCAAATGCCATGAGCGCTAATTCCACAAACCAAGGCAATAATGCGCAGCTCGGCATCGCGCTGATGGTCCTGACCACGGCGATTTTTGCGATTATGGATGGGATTAGCACTTATCTAAGCCATATTTATAATGTGCCGATGATTATCATGATCCGGTTTTGGGTCATGGCGGTCATTGTTGTGGCTTTGGCGGCCAGGCGGCGGGGCGGGCTGCAAAAGGCGCTGCGTCCCAAAAACTTCAGCCTTCAACTCCTGCGCGGCCTGCTTTTGGCCTTTGAAATATGTGTCATGGTTTGGGGCTTTACCCTGCTGGGTTTGGCCGAGGCGCATGCGATTTTCGGCAGTTACCCGCTTTTGGTGGTGGCGCTGGCTGGGCCGATTTTGGGCGAATATGCGGGCTGGCGCCGCTGGCTCGCGATTGCGGTTGGGCTATGCGGTATCCTGATCATCTTGCGCCCCGGTGCGGATATGGCGGATCCGGCGGCTTTTGTGCCGTTTTTGGCGGCGATCCTTTTCGCGCTTTATTCGCTCTGTACCCGGCTAGCGGCGCGATATGATGACAGCTCGGTCAGTTTTTTCTGGACCGGGATTGTGGGTGCCGTGGCGGTGAGCTTTGTGGGTTTGCCCAATTGGCAACCCATGGCGCCCGAACATTGGGCCTGGATGGCGGCGCTCTGTCTATCGGCGGTGCTGGGGCATTACACCTTGATCCGCTGCTATGAGCTGTCAGAGGCTAGCGCGGTCCAGCCCTTCGCCTATTTCCAGCTGGTCTTTGCCACAGGGATCGGCGTCTGGATCTTTGGCGAGAGCCTGGAATGGCAGGTGGTTGTGGGGGCTAGCTTGGTCGTTGGGGCCGGGCTGTTTAGCTGGTGGCGCGAGCGACGTCGGCAGGATCAGTAGCAATCCTGCCAAAGTTCGGACTAAGTCCCGGCCTCAGTCGTGCCGCGCTTTATTGCAGATCGCCGAAGGCCTTTTGCATCCGCTCCACCGCTTCGGCGACCCGCGCACGATTTGTGCCGAAATTGAAGCGCAAGAAATCCTCGCCGCCGGTGCCAAAGCTGGGGCCGTGATTGGTGGCGATCTGCGCGCCTTGTTGAACACGCTGGGTGAATTCCGCAGGGCTCATCCCAGTGCCAGAAAAATCGACCCAAGCCAGATAGGTGGATTGCAGCGGCATCGAGCTAAGGCCCGGAATGGCGTTGATGCCGTCGTCGAAAAGCTGGCGATTGCCATCGAGATAGGTGATCAGCTCATCCACCCAAAGCGCGCCTGCGGGGCTATATACGGCGCGAGTGGCCACGGGTCCAAAGCTGTTTGGAGACAGGCCCAGGCCTCGCAGCAGCGCCCCGAACTGCGCGCGCAAAGCCGGATCTGGGATGATCACTTGCCCCGTATGCAGCCCGGCAAGGTTGAAGGTCTTACTCGGTGCGGTGAGCATGATTAACCGGTCCAGGATCTGCGGGCAGGCCGCCGCCATGGGGATATGCGTGGCGCCAGGGAAGACAAGGTCGTGATGGATCTCATCAGAGACCAAAATCAGATCATGGCGCGCGGCGAAATCGGCGATCTGGGTCAGTTCTTCGGCGGTCCAAACCCGCCCGCCCGGATTATGCGGCGAGCAGAGGATCAGCATCTTTTCCGCCCCGGTCATCTGCGCATCATAAGTCGCAAAGTCGAGCTCATAGCGCCCGGCATTATTGACCATCTGGCATTCGACAACCTGACGCTCAGCCGATCGGATCACCCGCGCAAAGGCATGATAAACCGGGGTAAATAGGACGACCCCATCGCCCGGCGCGGTATAAGCGCTGAGCGCCAGCCCCACCGCATTGACCAGCCCATGGGTGGTGTGGATCCAGTCCTGCTCGATCTGCCAGCCATGCCGGTTCGCCATCCACCAGGCAATGGCCTCGCGATAGGGCGTGTCATCGCCCGCATAGCCGTAGACGCCATGCGCCAGCATCGCCCCGATCGCATCTTGGACCATCTGCGGCGCGGCAAAATCCATATCGGCCACCCACATGGAGATCCCGCTCTCGGCCGGCACACCATAAAGCGCCTCCATCTTATCCCATTTCGCACAGCCCGTCCCGCGACGGTCGATCTCGGTGTCAAAGATACTCATGAATGGGCCTCCTGGATGGCTACCCTAGGGGGATAGCTTGCGGGGGAGGGGAGGGGCAAGAGAGCTCGCGCTGCTGTTAGTTTTCTAATGCTCCAACCCCCGCTTTCAGTTGGTTCCGACCTGGACTATTCTAGAAGTCCGGCGATGATCCAAGATGGTCCGGCCCCGTTAGGTTTTGTTTTTCTTCCACCATCCATGGACTGAAGATCGGCCTACTCGGCGGTTTTCGGGGAAATGTGCGGCGATCTCTTCTGCAATTTCTGCGAAGGTCAGGCGATCAAGGCGGGCGAGGACGAAGGCGCGCAGCTCTGGATCCGTGTCGAGCTTGGAAGGACGCCCCGAACGGTGCTTGCGGCGGTGTTCCGTGGCCGGAACCGTGCAGGGCGGAAGGCCCGTGAAGGCGGCTTCACTCTCTGCCGAAAGGCGCTCAATTGTATCCTGAAGCCTGCCGTCAAGCCGGGCTAGCTCTTCACGCTGCCCGGCAATTGCGTGGCGCAACTCTTCCAGAGCCATAAGGACAGCCTTAGGA
>JBMYSZ010000002.1:0-351219 GCA_049603835.1 Mangrovicoccus sp. | reverse complement strand
ATAACCTGAAGGCAATTGGCGCGGGATGGAGCAGCCCGGTAGCTCGTCAGGCTCATAACCTGAAGGTCGCAGGTTCAAATCCTGCTCCCGCAACCAAAAATATCAAACACAGCACCAAATCAATTCCGATCGGTGATGGGTTTTGCGCCCAGAGCGCCAGATAGGTGTGCGGTGGCTTCAGAGCATGAACAACTGCGTCTTGCCGAAGCATTCTCTCCTACCCGGTGACCTGCATCGCCCCGGTCGTTTTGTCCTCCGCTGCCCCTTGAGCTCGACCAGCCCAATCCAAATCCCCCGATAAAGCCAAAAACCACTCCCCAAGAAAATTCCCTCTTTTTTTGAACCGAACCCGGATCCCGCACGACCAAAGGACAACACACAAGGCCAGACGGTCTTTGGTTTCCTCTTGGACGCAGATTAAAAGGGATAAATCCGATGGCAACGCAGAACTCGACAGTTGCAGAAATCGCAATTGAGCTTCAGATCGATGGTCTCGTTGACAGCATAGCGCTTTTTACCGAAGGCGCGCTCCCGATTGAATTGGATCAGATCGACCAAAAGATCGCTGAGGCCAAAGCTCTGATCGGATCGGCAAGCGAATTGTTGGTAACCGTCGGAACCCTTAATGATGCAGCCGAGGAAACGGAGGCCCTGGCCGATGGCGTGCAGTCGGTCCTAAGCCTGGTTTCCGATCTGGTCGATGCTTTGGGCTTTCCCGCAGGCGCTGCCACACAGACCCTAGAGGCCAGCCTGGCTGCAGGCACAGAAGTTTCGGCGCAACTTGCCCAAACCCCGCAGAGTTTCCCCATTTTTGCGGTCCAGTTAAACGCCCTGATCGCAGATGCGGTTTTGGTCATCGAGAGCGATTTCGCGCCCTTCGTTCAGGCCCTGATCCAAGAGCAAAGCACTGTACTCAGTGGATCGAGCCTCAGCTCGGGCATAAATGGCGGTGCTGTGGAAGATAGCACGATCAGCAGCTCCAGAGATTTCGAGGATTTGTCCCAAAATGACAGCCCCGATTACACCGAAGACAAGGGTGATGACGTGGTTATGGGCGATGATCGGGACAATCTGATCGAAACCGGCACCGGCAATGACAATCTCACCGGGCTGGGCGGTGACGATACGCTCAATGGGGGGGAGGGCGATGACGCGCTCTTTGGTGGCGCAGGCAATGATGTGATGATCGGCGGCGCGGGCCAAGACACCATGTTTGGCGGCAAAGGCGATGATATTTTCCTTGATTATGAGGCTGGTGAGACGATCCATGGGGGCACTGGGTCAGACATGCTGGACCTTGCGGCTTTGGCTGGCAATGCTGCTTTGGAGTTGGATTTCACAAATGGGGATCTGAGCGATTTCGAGGTGGTGAAAACCAGTGCGGGCAGCGATACCGTCATCTTTCGCGGGGGCATGAACCTGGTTGTGACAGGGGATGGCGCGGATACAGTCAATGCCGAAGGCGGGACAGAAGATCTAAGCATCGACACGGGCGCAGGCAAAGATCGTGTCAATATGACCCTCGAAAATACCGTCACCCAGATGAATTTGGGGGATGCCTCTGACAGTGTCCAAGTGACAGGCCGACTTGGCGACGCAGCATCCGGGGAGCTGACCTTGGATGGGGGCACGGGCAATGACGCGATCTTTATCAGAAACAATATCGCGGTCGACCTAACTGGTGCGAATGGTCATCTGCTTGGCGCTGCGCGGGGTGAAGACAGCGAGGGGAGCCCAGAACAGGCTAGCTCTCATTTCGATTTGACCGATATCGAGCGGTTCTATCTCTCTGGTGGCGACAACAAGATCGATGGTGAAATCAGCCATGTGCGCTATGTCAAAGGCCTGGGCGGTGACGACCATATTGATCTGTCCGGCCATACTGGCGAAGGGCTGGGGGGCAAACAAATCTGGCTGCGCGGTGGTGCGGGTAAGGATGTGCTGGCCGTCAATGAAAGCTTTGCCAGCAAACTTGAAGGCGAGCGAGGTGATGATATTCTCGACGCCGCGTCGGGTGTTCTGAGCTCCGATGCCACCATCGAAATCTTTGCCGGTGACGGCGATGATATGATCTTTGCCGGGGGCGGGATTAACCAAATCGACGGTGGTGACGGGGTGGATGCCCTGTCCTATGAACGGCATGTGGCCTCGGTATCTGTCGATCTGGTGCAGAATATTGTGGCGGATAGCACCGGCCAGACCGACAGTTTCGCAAATATCGAATTGCTCATTGGCTCGAGCCTTAATGACACATTCAAGGGCAACAACTCAGCCAACCAAATTGACGGCGCGGGCGGCAATGACTCGCTGCACGGTAATGGTGGCGATGACCTCATCCTGGGCGGTGCTGGCAATGATGCCTTGGGCGGCGGCAGTGGTAATGACACGCTGGATGGTGGCGCTGGCAATGATCGTCTCTTCGGCAGCTCAGGCTTTGACATCATCGCCTTTTCCACGGAAGAGGTCGAAAATTTTGGCACTGACACCATTTACGGATTTACCTTTGGCCAGGATCGGATTGATCTAAGCGGCGTTGCAGAGGTCACAAGCTTCGACGATCTGAATATCCGCCAACAGGGCAGCGTTGCCGTAATCGATACTGGTGTGGGCATTATCCGTCTTAACGGGATTGTTGCGGACGATATCCGCCCGTTTGATTTCATCGGGCTAGACAAAGTCACGCTCAACGGAATGACAGCCAGCTATTTCAATTTGCCAAATGGTGTGAGCTTGCTAGAGCAGATCGATTTCCGTGCCGCGCCGGTTTTTGAAGAGAAGGTCACCGAGATCAACGAAGCCACGACAGGCAGCTTTTATGCAGGTGGGGTCAGCGATAATTTCGCGGTGATTTATCATGGCAATTATCTGGCGGAAGAAGCCGGATCCTATCAGTTCAATTTGACCAGTGATGACGGTTCTGAATTGTGGATTGATGGGGTTCGCGTGATCGACAATGACGGTTTGCATGGTGCCCGGTTACTGAAAGGTGAGGTCACGCTGGATGAGGGGGCTCATACGATCGAGCTGCGCTATTTCGAGGGCAAAGGGTCGGCAACGGTCAAGCTAGAAGTGGTGACACCGGGCGAAACAGAGCCTGCATTGGTCGATTTCACCCCAATCCTGGCCACGGATCCCGTGACGCTTGAGGGAACTTCCGCAGGCGAGATCCTGCAAGGCCGGGCTGGGGATGATATTATTTTTGGCGCTGCTGGCAGTGATATTCTATTGGGCGAGGCGGGCGATGATACACTCGATGGTGGCAGTGGCGATGATGTCTTCACTGGTGGAGAAGGTGCTGATGTTTTTGCCTTCAATACTTTCCAAGAAGGCGAGCAAGATGAAATCACGGATTTCGAGGCGGGTACCGACCAGATCCTTCTAAATATCGAGATTTTGGAAAATGGGGCTGATGCCGCCTTCGCCGCGCTCGATATCACTGTTACAGCCAATGGCGCTCAGATCGACATTGATGGCCATGCGCTGCTGCTTCATGATGTGACCGCAGATAGCCTGACCATTGATGATTTCCAGTTTGCCTGATCCTTCACATAGGAGGCACCTGCCGGGAATTTAGGGCTGCGGCGTGGTCCTTACCCAGAGGGAAGTGTTCAGGGAGTATGATGACAAATGGGCTTTGGCCCTCTGTCACATGCTCCCTATTGCGTGTCGCGTTAAATAAAATTTCTTTATTTTCCGCTGGAACTCTCGGCAACCGAGCGGCGTTTAGCATAGGCGCTGCGGCCATGCTGGATCACTTGCGCGCCCGAATATTAAGTAAACTATTTCAACGGGATGCCACGCCATGCTGAGCCAGGTTCTCTATCGCGCCACTACCTCCGAGAACGGAGATGCGCCCCCTGAACAGGTGCGGGCCTATGCCATCCAGCTCTTTTCCTTAAGCGCAACCAAGCTTGCAGATGGGCTAATCGATCCAAAGCTGATCTTGTCTTGGCTTCTGACCTCGATCGGAGCGCCGGGCGGTTTGATCGGAGCCTTGGTGCCCGTGCGCGAAGCGGGCTCGCTCTTGCCGCAGCTTGCCCTCGCCCGAGTGATCGAACAACGCCGGCAACGCAAACAGGTCTGGGCGGCGGGCTCTGCGCTGCAAGGGCTGGCCGCGCTGGTGATCGCTTGGGCTGTGCTGTTTCTTGATGGCGCTGCCGCGGGATGGGCGGTGATCCTTGCCCTTGCGGTCCTGGCCTGTGCGCGCTCCGCCTGTTCGGCCAGTTCCAAAGACATCATGTCTCGTACATTGGAAAAGGGCACACGCGGCAGCGTTTCAGGCAGCGCAGGTAGCGCCGCCGCCATTTTGATCTTTGCCTATGCGGTGCTTTTGGGCCTGGGCATTATCCCGCGCGAGCCCAAATTCATTGCCCTAGGCGTGGCTTTGGCCGGAGCGCTCTGGATCCTCGCAGCCGTAATTTTTCTGCGCCTCAAAGAACCTGATGCCGATCCCGATACCAGCGGCTTTGACAGTTTTGCAGAGGTCACGCGCCCTTTGCGCCATGACCCGCAATTTCGCAGTTATCTTGGGGTGCGGGCGCTTTTGGTCTCCACCGCCTTGGCGCCGCCTTTCCTTGTTTTGCTTTCGGGCACCGACCAGCATGGGGGACTGGGCAATCTTGGGCTCTTTATGATTGCCTCTTCGCTGGCCTCGATCCTGTCCTCTTATGTCTGGGGGCGGCTGTCGGATCAGTCTAGCCGCAAAACCTTGGCCGCGGCTGGTCTGCTGTCTTCTGCCTGTTTTGCGGCGGCGGCGCTGCTTGGAATCGTCTCAGGCGGTCTTGGCACTCTTGGCTTGGCTGCGGTTTTCATCTTTGTGGCCCAAGTGGCCTATCAAGGCGCGCGGCAAGGCCGGAAAACGCATTTGACCGATATGGACACCCCCGATGGCAAGGCGACCTATACCGCCCTGTCGAACTCTCTGATCGGTGTGCTTTTGCTGCTGGGGGGCGGTTTTGGTATTCTGGCGGATTATATCGGTGCCGCCTGGATCCTGGCCATATTTGCCGTGATGAGCCTTGCCGCACTGCCAGTGGCCTTGGGACTGAATGAGGTGCAACATCCCGACGACGCGGATAGCTAACAAGCGGCAAAGCCGTTAGGGAATGCGGTCAATCAAAGGCCGCAACCGCTCGGCCAAGCTGCGCGCCATCGGGGCCGAGATGTGATCTTTGTCCATATAGGCCGGGATGCCCCCAATCACTGCATGGCACCGATCCACATCGCAAAACACATCCCTTAGCGGCAGGAAGCTCACGCTGCCAGGCGGCATCTGCTCAACACCCCGCGATAGGGGATTGCTTTGGGGAACTTCATTGCTGGGACGTCCGCAGGGGTCTTCGACAGGATGGGGGCGGGCCAGGCAGTCGGGCAGTTTTTCCCGCAGCAAAGGCACATCATCGATCACAACCACCGCTTTGCCTGCGGCTATGAAACGTTGCCAAACTGTGGCAAAGCCTGTGCCATCCTCTTCTTCCCAGCCTTTTTCGCCTAGAGAGCGCAGATTATAGGCGCTGGCCGAGGTCACAACCATATCGAATTGCGGATCTTCCAGAATCTGGCGCGTCGCCTCTTTGCGCCAATCAAGACAAGCCTGGCGCTTATCCTTGGGCAAGTAATAGGCGAAAGAGCTGGTCGCATCCGTCGCTGGGCAGGAAGAGGCCAGAAAGGTCGTGACCCGAATACTGTCTTCTTCGACGAATTGACCAAGCGCGCTCATCCACATCCCCGCATGGGAGTCGCCGATCAAAGCGATATGGCGTCGCGCTCTGTCTGTCGGCGCGCCGAAAGAGCATCGAAGCGGTTCCGCCACCCCCATCTTGGTTTGACAAACCTGCCCATCGCGATGCGGCAGAGGCAGTTTTTGGGTTTTCCAGGACTGCAAGGCATAGAATTTATCGGCCAATTGGTGCGAGTTGGGGCATTGCCCTGGATTGGCCTGAGCCCGCGCGCCGAAACAGTCCTCGGGATTGCGCGACTTTTCATAGAGGATTTCGGCAATCGCCTCGGATTTCGCGAGGCTAGTCTTGTGATTATTCCAGGCCATGGCCGCAATGCCAATCGACAGGGCGAGATAAGCCATTAGCTGAAGCGACGGGCGACCGGCCAGAAGGCTCCGATCCCCGTGGTCAAAGCGGAAATAATCCTCGACAAAGCGTTTCGTCAAAGCCGACAGAACCAGGGTCAAAGCCAATAGACCAAGCAGAGTGGCCAAGTCCAGATTTTCAACGCCCAAAGCAAAAGGCGCGATGGCCAGGACCGGCCAATGCCACAGATAGAGCGAATAAGAAATATCGCCAAGAAACTGAATGGGGCGTGAGTTCAGGATCAAGCCTGCTTTGGGAATGCCGTGCCGATCCCCCAGGAAAAGAAGCACCATCGTCGCCAGCACAACCGGCACAGCGGCAAAGCCGGGCACGCCAGACTCCGGCCCTAAAACCCAGCCCGAGGCGATGAGCATAGCCCAAGCCAGGATCGCCAAGATCGGCCGCAGAATGGCAGGACCGGCTGTCCAATTTTGCTGGCAGGCAAAGGCCACAATCCCGCCTGCCGCAAATTCCCAGGCTCTGGTATAGGTGAGGAAATAGGTGGTCGTCGCATCTTCGCGCACCAAATTTTCCGCGACAGACAGCGAAACCGCCGCAAGGCCCAGTACCGTAACCATGCCCAGATTGCGGAAAGCCTGGGATCTTTCTTGCTGTAAGCGGCCCGTGATCCACCAAACAGACATCAAAATCGCAGGCCATATAATGTAGAATTGTTCTTCGACGGAAAGCGACCAATAATGCTGCACCGGCGAGCGCAGCCCCGCATCAGCGAAATAATCAACAGAAATCGCCGCCAAAAACCAGTTCACCACATAAATTGCGGACATAGCTATGCCGAGGAATGTTTCCGCCAGCCAAGCCGGTGGCAAAATCGCGCTACTGGCAATGCCCGTGACCAGCAGTACAAATAAGGCCGTGGGCAAAAGCCGCCGCGCCCGGCGCAGGTAAAATTCGGTAAAAGAAAACTGCCCTTGCGCGATTTTCGTCGAAAGATGCGAGGTGATCAAAAAGCCCGAGATCACAAAGAAAATATCAACGCCCAAGAAGCCTCCCGGCAAAACCGGAAAAGCATGGTCGATCACCACCCAGCTAACAGCAAAAGCCCGCAAGGCTTGAATGGCCATAACATGGTCTGATTTGGCTGCCATATG
Source organism: Mangrovicoccus sp. (assembly GCA_049603835.1). Classification (GTDB taxonomy): domain Bacteria; phylum Pseudomonadota; class Alphaproteobacteria; order Rhodobacterales; family Rhodobacteraceae; genus Mangrovicoccus. Next base: position 344,021 of record JBMYSZ010000002.1, on the reverse strand, counting down.
GGGTCGCATTGTGAGCGCCTCTGTCGATCTTTGGTAAAATTACTAAGCTGCTTATAGCGTTTCGGCTTTAACCTGACCCATCGGATGTCGCTTTTCGCGTTCGGTCACCGCGAGAGGCAGCGAATAAGCGACCCAAGTTAAAGTCGAAACTCTATAGGCTTTGGGCTCTAAGTGACAAATGCCGACCGAGCAATATCTTGGAAGGTTTTTAGCATATCGCGTAATGTCGCGGATTTTGGCTTTGGCGGGGTGTTTCAGCCCGAAACTAGCTGCCCGTGTTGGACAAAAGCAGGCCGAGGGCACCCAAAACCTGATCTGTATCCTCCGGCAACCCGACCGAGATGCGCATAAAAGACTGATAGCCCGGCTGCTTCCAGGCCTTCACGATGACCCCGTGATCAAGCAGTTTTTCAGCCAAAGCCGCCGCATCTTGACCCATATCCACAAAAACAAAATTCCCTGCTGAGGGCAGGCAGCTCAGCCCCAGCTTTTCCAGACCATCTGCCAGGCGCGCGCGTTCTGTAAGGGTCGCTGAAACGGCGGCTTCCATCTCTTTCGCATGTTCCAGCGCGCTCAGAGCGGCGGCTTGGGCCAAGGAATTGACATTGAACGGCGTGCGCACCAGATCCATCCCGGCTTTCAGCGGCGGGCAATTTGTGACCCCAAAACCGATCCGCAACCCGGCTAGACCCCATGCCTTGGAAAAGGTGCGCAAAATCAGCAGCGGTTTGTCATGATTGGCCAGACTTGACGTTGCCGGTTCGTACTCCGCATGGATCGCATATTCCACATAGGCTTCGTCGATACAAAGAACCGTATCGGGATGCTGCGCCTCTAGGATGCGGGTGATCTCTTGCGGTGACAGCCAAAGCCCGGCGGGGTTCATTGGATTTGCGAAAATCACCAAACGGGCAGGGCGCGCCATGGCAGCGACCAGCGCCTCCACATCGATTTGACCGCCACGCAGGTCGATCCGGGTCACCTGCGCGCCCATCATCACCGCATAATCTTCGTGCAGCGGGAAAGACGGGTAAAGCGTGATCACCTCATCGCCAGGGCGTAGCAGAGCCCGAGCCAGCACATTCAGCAGATCTTCTGAGCCATCGCCAAAAAGGATTTGATCTGGGGCGCAGTGCAAATCTTTGGACAAGGCCAAAGCCAGTTCCCGCGCGCTTGGATCGGGGTAAAGATAGGCATTGCCCGCCGCAGCCACCAAATCCGCCTGAACACTGGCCGGAATACCGCTTAGATTTTCATTTGACCCAAGCTTTGCCACCCGCGTCACACCGGGACGGGCGGCGATATCTTCGAGGCTTAGACCGGCATTATAGGGGGCAAGTCCCCGCAGTTCCGGACGCAGAAGATCCCTATCGGCCATTTTAGTCTCCATCGCGGTGCAGTTATGTATATACTATACTTGACGGCTGCCGCGGGAATGACAATGCTGCACAGCAGAACGCGGTCCGAAAAACACAGGAAAGAGACCTGACATGCCTGATTTCACGCCGGTTTCCGGTTTCGACCTGCCTCGCTTTGCGGGCGTGCCGACATTTATGCGTCTGCCTCATCTGGGTCTGGAGGATCCAAATCTGAGCGAAGTACAAATCGGCCTTGTTGGCGTGCCATGGGATGGCGGCACCACCAACCGCCCCGGCGCGCGCCATGGGCCACGGGCTTTGCGCGATGCCTCTACCATGATGCGGGCCCAGCATGCGGCGACGGGGATGCGCCCCTTCGAGGCGGCCAATTGCGCCGATTTGGGCGATGTCCCGCCGAACCCGGCGAGCCTGGAAAACTCCATGGAACGGATCACCGAATTTTACCGCAAGCTGGTATCTGTGGGCATCCGGCCTCTGACAGCGGGCGGCGATCATCTAAGCTCTCTGCCGATCCTGCGCGCTGTCGCGCAAGAGCCCTTGGGCTTTATCCAATTTGATAGCCATACGGATCTGTTTAACAGCTATTTCGATGGCCAGATGTTTACCCATGGCACCCCTTTCCGCCGCGCGGTGGAAGAGGGCCTTCTCGATCCCAAACGCATGGTGCAGATCGGTATTCGCGGCACGATGTATGATAGTGAAGATCGCGATTTCGCCGCCGCTAATGGTATTCGCATCATCGGGATTGAGGAATGTTTCGCCCGTGGCTTTAACGATGTGATGGTGGAGGCGCGCGAGATCTTGGGAACTGCGCCGGTCTATATGAGCTATGATATCGACTTTGTGGACCCGGCTTTCGCCCCTGGCACGGGAACGCCGGAGGTTGGCGGGCCTAATAGCTATCAAGCGCTTGATGTGGTGCGCAAACTGGCCGGGGTGAATATCGTCGCGGCGGATATGGTAGAAGTGTCGCCGCCTTTCGATCTGGGCGGCATGACAGCGCTGGTCGGGGCGCAAGTTCTGTTTGAGCAGCTCTGCGTAATGGTGGAGGCGCTGAAGCTCGCGTGATGGCAGTGCGCGCTCAGGCCTATAGGCTTTGGCCAATAGTCCCCGGCCCCCAGTCTCTGGCCGATAGTTCAGACAGGCTAAACCGGATCGAAGCTAGGCGGGGCTTGAGCGCATTTGCAGGTCACGCATACTGACCTAAAGCTCAAACAGGATTTCGCTATGACACGCTCGGACAAACTGAAACTTGGAACTTTCGTTTACACTTTCGGATTTCACCCCGCAGCCTGGTTGCATCCGGGGTCTGATGTAAATGGCGCGAATGATATCAGCCATCTGGCGAAAGTGGCTCGGATTTCCGAAGATGCGAAATTCGATTTCATGTTTTTTGCCGATAGCCCCGCCGCCGCGATCGGCCATCCCGAAGCACTGGGCCGCCAGCCCACCAAGATGAACCGCTTCGAGCCGATCACCGCTATCACGGCGCTGAGCATGGTGACGGAAAAGCTTGGCTTTGTGGCCACGGCCTCGACCAGCTATTACGAGCCCTATAATATCGCCCGGCTCTATGCCTCGGCGGATCATATCTCTGGCGGTCGGATTTGCTGGAATGTGGTGACTTCGGATCATGACGAGACGGGCTATAACTTTAACCGCGAGGGGCTTGACCCGCATGAGGACCGCTATAAGCGGGGCGAAGAATTCCTCGATGTAGTGTTCGGCCTTTGGGATAGTTATGAGGATGACGCGCTGCTTCTCGACCGGGAAAACGGCGTTTATCACGATCATACCAAGCTGCATCAGCTGGATCATATGGGCGAGCATTTCCAAGTTCGTGGGCCTTTGAATATTGCCCGCACCCCGCAAGGGCGCCCGGTGATCAGCCAGGCGGGAGGCTCGGAGCGTGGCAAAGAACTGGCGGCGCGCACAGCGGATATGGCGTTTTCGCTGGCCTCGAATATCGAAAAGAACAAGGCGTTTTATGCGGATGTGAAATCGCGCATGGCGAAATATGGCCGCCAACCCGATGATCTAAAGATCATGCCGGGGATCGTGATCAATACCGGCGCGACCCGCGAAGAGGCCGAGGCGCGGGCTCAGGAAATGGTGGATCTGATGCATCCCGAAGTGGGGCTCTTGATGCTGCAAGAATTCCTGGAAATCGATCTGCATGGCTCTGATCTCGATGCGCCCTTCCCAATGGAAAAGATGCCGGAAAAGGCCAAGGGCTCGGTGGCGATGTTCCAAGAGGTGAAGGATTTCGTGGAGCAAGGCCATAGCCTGCGCGAGCTCATCACCCATTACGCCCGCGAGCATACGGGCAATGGCCTGACCGGGAGCTATCTGGAAGTGGCGGATTTCATGCAGGAATGGTTTGAAGAACGCGCCGCAGATGGCTTTATCCTGATGGCGCCGACTTTGCCCGCTTCGCTAGAGGATTTCACCCGTTTGGTTGTGCCCGAGCTACAACGCCGGGGCCTTTTCCGTGAGGATTACGAAGACAGTACCCTGCGCGGTAATCTGGGCCTAAGCTGGCCAGAAAACCAATTCTTGCGCGCTCAGGCGGCGGAGTAATGGCGCGATTGGCCCCGCGCTAATCAAGCGGTGCTGATCAAGGAGTATGATGGCAGACCAAGGCAGATATGGGGCGGCGCTCGCAGAGCTCAAAGTGCAGTTGGGCGCGCGGATTGAAACCGGTGCCGCGATCCGTGAGCAGCATGGGGCGGGCGATAGCTGGCACGCCCCCGCGCCCCCCGATGCGGTCCTTTTCGCCGAGACCACCGAAGATGTGTCCCGCGCTTTGGCGCTTTGTCATGCCCATGATTTTCCGGTCGTGGCCTTTGGCCATGGCTCGTCGATTGAGGGCCAGACCCAGGCGGTGCAGGGCGGGCTGTCCATCGATTTGACCCGCATGACACGGGTGCTGCGGGTCAGTGCAGAGGATATGGATGCAACGGTGGAGGCCGGGGTGACCCGTCAGCAGCTTAATGAAGAGCTGCGGGCGACCGGGCTTTTCCTCCCCATCGATGTGGGCGCGCATGCGACTTGCGGCGGGCTGGCCTCGACCCGCGCCTCGGGCACGATGACCGTGCGCCATGGCACCATGCGCGATCTGGTGATGGGGCTGAGGGTGGTTTTGCCCGATGGCGAGGTGATCCAAACCGGCGGTCGGGCACGCAAATCTTCGGCGGGTTATGACCTGACTGGGCTCTTTATCGGCGCGGAAGGCACGCTGGGGATCATCACCGAGCTGACCTTGCGCCTGACAGGTATTCCCGAAGCGGCGCGGGCCGGGCTCTATGCCTTTCCCGATATCGCCAGCGCCACGGCAACCGTGGTAGAGGCGATGCAATGCGGCCTATCGCTGAACCGAATTGAGCTGCTTGATGCTTTGCAGATGCAGGCGATCAATGCCTATAACGGCACAGCCCATCCCGAAACCGCCAGTTTGATGATCGATATGGCGGGGACTGCGGGCCAGGTGGAGGCGGATTTGCAAAGCTTTGGCGCGCTTGCCGCCGAGCATGGGGCCAGCGCCTTTCCCTGCGAAAGCCCAGAGGCCTATGCCGCGCTTTGGGCGCTGCGCCATTCCGCGCTTTACGCCGCGCGGGCCTTGCGCCCGGGATGCCTAAGCTTGTCCACGGATGTCTGTGTTCCGGTTTCTGAGCTGCCGGGGATTATCGCCGCCATTCAGGCCGAGATCGCTGAGGCCGGGGTGGTGGCGCCGCTGCATGGCCATGTGGGCGACGGCAATTTCCATTTGGTCATGCTGTTTGACCCAGAGATACCCGGCGAGCAGGATAGAGTGCGCCAGCTCAATGCCCGTTTGGTGGCCATGGCGCAGGCTTGCGGCGGGACCTCCACCGGCGAACATGGGGTGGGCTTGGGCAAAAAGGCCTTTATGGAGGCCGAGCATGGCCCGGCTCTTGATCTGATGCGCCGGATCAAAGCGGCGATAGACCCGAAGGGCATCCTTAATCCCGGCAAGATGTTTGACTGAACTTTGGCGCTTAGGACAGGACATCGCGGACAACTGCCGCAAATCGCGCGCTAATCTCTGGGCGTTTGTGATGGCGGCCTTCGGCAACCAGATGCGCGCCCCCCGCCCAAACATCGCTAACCGTGATATCCGGGCCAAAAATCCAACGATCCAGCAAGGTTGGGGCATCAGAGCCCAGCTCTAGCGGATCATGCAGCGCCACAAGATCTGCCGCCGCACCCTTGGCCAGGCCCACAGCTTCGCTGCCAAGCGCCTGATGCCCTCCGGCCCAAGCCGCGGTGAAAAGCTGCTGCCCGGTGGAGCCTTCCTGCCCGGCCATAACATTGCGGGCCTGACCGGCCAGGCGCTGACTATATTCCAACAGCCGCAATTCCTCGGCCAGAGAGATCCGCACATTACTATCTGTGCCAATCCCAAAGCCCCCGCCCGCCGCAATAAAGCTGGCTCCGGGGAAGATGCCATCGCCTAGATTGGCCTCGGTCACAGGGCAAAGCCCGGCCACAGCACCGCTTGCCGCCAATCGCTGGGTCTCGGCCTCGGTCAGATGGGTGGCATGGATCAGGCACCAATCGGGGCCCAGCTCTGCATGATCGAGCAGCCATTCCACCGGGCGCTGGCCACACCAGTCGAGGCAAGCGGTGACTTCGGGCATTTGCTCGGCAATATGGATATGCAGAGGGCGACCCGGCAAGGCTTCGGCCAGGGCAGCTAGATCTTCGGGGCTAGCCGCACGTAGAGAATGCGGGGCAAATCCGACCCGAGCGCTTGGCATTTGCGCGGCCAGGCCATCACAGGCTTCGATCAAGCGCAAGAAGCCCTCGCGATCATGCAAAAAGCGCCGCTGCCCTTCGCCTGCGGGTTTGGGCCCAAAGCCCCCATGGGCATAAAAAACAGGCAGATGGGTGAGGGCGATCCCGGTCTCTTGTGCCGCAGCGAAAATCCGCGCGGACATCTCGGCGGGATCCTCATAGGCCCGGCCATCGGGGGCGTGATGCAGATAGTGAAACTCGCCCAGCCGGGTATAGCCCGCCTCTAACATCTCTATATAGGCCATCTCGGCCACGATTTGGGCTTGCTCGGGATCGAGGCTGAGGGCGAAGCGATACATCATCTCGCGCCAGGTCCAAAAACTATCCGCCCCCGGCCCACGTGCCTCGGTAAGCCCGGCAAAGCTGCGCTGAAAGGCATGGGAATGCAGATTGGCCCCGCCGGGCAAAAGCGTATCAATGCTTGGCGGCACGGTGCTGCCGGTTGTGATCCCAGCGATCCGCCCGGCTTCGATGCTGATTTCCACCGCATTTGCCCATCCATCAGGCAATAGCGCCTGTCGTGCCACCAGTTTCATTTAGCCTCACCCTAATTTTCAGGCAGGGACTTTTCCTGCCACTCTCATTATGTATATACTTAATAGAGCCCCAAAGGAAGCAGGAAAGAAGATCATGAGAAGAGCCTGGATCAATGGTCGCGTCTTGACCGGGGCGGAGAGTGCAACAAGCACTGCAGCCGAGGCCAAAACCGAGGCGCTGGAAATCCTCACCGAAGGTGGCCGCATCTTAGAGGTGGCCAGCTCTGTGGATCGCAGCGGGGCCGACATGATCGATTGCGGCGGAGCACTGCTGACCCCTGGGCTTATCGATTGCCACACGCATTTGGTGCATGGCGGGGACCGCGCGGCAGAGTTTGAGATGCGACTCAACGGTGCGAGCTATGAAGAAATCGCGCGGGCAGGTGGGGGGATTGTCTCGACCATGCGGGCCAGCCGCGCCTGTTCGGTGGAGGATTTGGTGGCAAGCGCTCTGCCCCGACTTGATGCGCTGCTGGCAGAGGGGGTGAGTACGGTCGAAATCAAATCGGGCTATGGGCTTGAGATTGAAACAGAGCTGAACATGCTGCGCGCCGCGCGTAAGCTGGCCGAGCTGCGCTCGGTGCGTGTGATCACAAGCTGGCTTGCCGCCCATGCTCTGCCCGCCGAATGGAAGGGGCGGGGGCCGGATTATATCGCAGAGATTGCTATTGCGGGGCTCGAGCTGGCCAATGCCGAAGGCTTAGTGGATGCGGTGGACGGCTTTTGCGAAAGCATCGCCTTTACCGCGGAGGAATTAGAGCCGCTCTTTGCCAAAGCGCAGGCTTTGGGCCTTCCGGTCAAGCTACATGCAGAGCAGCTCACCCGCTCGGGCGGGACGCTGCTGGCGGCGCGCTATGGTGCTTCGTCGGTGGATCACTTGGAATATGCCGAGGCCGAGGATGCCCAGGCCATGGCGGCGGCGGGCTCTGTGGCGGTGCTATTGCCCGGCGCTTATTACATGCTGCGCGAAGAGCGTGTGCCGCCGGTCGATCTGTTCCGCGCCGCCGGGGTGCCCATGGCTGTGGCCACGGATTGTAACCCAGGCACATCGCCCATGAGTTCGCTGCTTATGACACTGAATATGGGCGCGGTGCTCTATCGCCTGACAGTTGCGGAATGCCTGCACGGGGTCACGGGCGCTGCCGCGCAGGCCCTGGGGCTAGCGCAGGAAACCGGGCGGATCGCGCCGGGGCTATCGGCGGATTTCGCGCTTTGGCAGGCGGAGAGCCCGGCGCTGTTGGTCAATCGGATCGGGCTTAACCCGCTGAAAGCGCGGGTCTTCAAAGGAGAGTTTGTGTAATGGTGCCGCCTTTAGTGTCCCCTGTGGTCCCTGATTTAGTCCCCGGCGAGGTCACGCTGAAAACCCTGGCCCAGATCTATTGGACCGGCGCGCCCGCCCAGCTGAGCCCAACAGCTCTGCCGGGGATTGAGGCCTCTGCCGCGCGGGTGGCAGAGGTCGCGGCGGGGGATGTGCCCGTCTATGGGATCAATACCGGCTTTGGCAAACTGGCCTCGATCCGCATTGCCGCCGATGATGTGGCCACGCTTCAGCGTAATCTGATCTTATCCCATTGCTGCGGTGTGGGCGATCCGCTGGCACCAGAAATCGTGCGGCTGATTATGACGCTCAAGCTCATGTCGTTGGGGCGCGGCGCCTCGGGTGTCAGGCGCGAGATTGTGGATCTCTTGCAAGCCATGCTCGCCGCAGATCTGATGCCGGTGATCCCGGAAAAGGGCTCGGTTGGGGCCTCGGGCGATTTAGCGCCGCTGGCTCATATGGCGGCGGTGATGATCGGTGAGGGCGAGGCCTGGCTCGAAGGCGAACGCTTGCCTGGTGCGGTCGCTTTGGATTGCGCCGGGCTGTCACCGGTGGTGCTGGGCGCGAAAGAAGGCTTGGCGCTGATCAATGGCACACAGGTCTCTACGGCGCTGGCCTTGGCCGGGCTGTTCCGGGCCACGCGGGCGCTGCAGGCGGCGGTGGTCACAGGCGCGCTTTCGACAGATGCGGCCATGGGCTCTACCGCGCCGACCCAACCCGAAATCCATAGCCTGCGCGGCCATCCTGGCCAAATCGATGTGGCCGCGTCTCTGCGCGCCTTGCTGGCTGGCTCTGAGATCCGCGAAAGCCACCGGGCCGATGATGAGCGGGTGCAAGATCCCTATTGCCTGCGCTGTCATCCGCAAGTGACCGGCGCTTGCCTTGATCTGCTGCGCCAAACCGCCCGGACTCTGGAAATCGAGGCCAATGCCGCCACGGATAACCCCCTGGTTCTGTCGGATGGCGCGATTGTGTCGGGTGGGAATTTCCATGCAGAGCCGGTGGCCTTTGCCGCTGATCAGATCGCGCTTGCCGTGGCAGAGATTGGCGCGATTGCCCAGCGGCGGATTGCGCTTTTGGTGGATCCGGCGCTGAATTTCGGTCTACCGGGTTTCCTCAGCCCGGCGCCAGGGCTGAATTCCGGGCTGATGATCGCCGAGGTCACCACAGCCGCCTTGATGAGCGAAAACAAGCAGCTGGCCCATCCGGCCTCAGTTGATAGCACGCCGACCTCCGCCAATCAGGAGGATCATGTGTCCATGGCCTGCCATGGGGCGCGGCGGCTTTTGCAGATGACGACCAATCTAAACTACATCCTTGGGGTCGAGGCTCTGACCGGGGCGCAAGGCATCGGCTTTCGCGCGCCGCTGGTCACATCCGCCCCGCTGAGCGCCGCAATCGCCACCCTTCGCGCGCACATCCCGGCCCTGGCCGAAGATCGTTTCATGGCACCGGATCTCGAAGCCGCTGGGGCGCTTATCGCAGATGGCATTTTGACCGAGGCCACGGGCCTGGCACTCCCGGAGGTGTATTGATGTATCCTGTCACTGTGACCCAAGGCGAGAGCCCGCTTGTGCTGGCTTTCCCCCATACCGGAACTTTCGTGCCTGACGAGATCCGTGCACTGATGAATGATGAAGGCCGGTTATTGCGCGATACGGATTGGCATGTGGATGCGCTTTACCGCGATCTGGCACCGGGGGTCAGCACGGTTGCCGCGAATTTCCATCGCTATGTGATCGACGCCAATCGCGACCAGTCGGGAGTGAGCCTATATCCCGGTCAGACCACCACCGGCCTTGTGCCGCTCAGCACCTTTGATGACGCGCCGATTTGGGAAACCCCGCCCGATGCGGCCGAGATTGAGGCCCGGCGCCTATCCTGGCACGCGGTGTATCACGCTGCTTTGGAGGCCGAGCTTGCGCGGGTGCGGGCGATCCATGGGGTGGCGATCCTGTATGACTGCCATTCGATCCGCTCTGAATGCCCCTGGCTGTTCGAGGGCGTGCTGCCGGATTTCAATATCGGCACGGATGGCGGCACCACCTGCGCGCCCGAGATTGAGGCGGCAGTGCTCCGCCGTTGCGAGGGCTCGGGGCGGAGCACTGTCCTCAATGGCCGGTTCCGGGGCGGTTGGACCACCCGTCATTACGGCAGGCCCGAAACCGGGATCCATGCGATCCAAATGGAGCTCGCGCAGTCGAGCCATCTGGCGACCGAAACGCCCCCTTTCGGTCTGGATCCCAGCAAGGCGGCGCAGATCCGCGCTGTCCTCACACCCATCTTAGCAGACCTTATTGACCTTGCGCCGTCTCTCGTGCGCTGAAAGGACCCCCAATGACCCATTCGCGCCATAATATCCGCGACGTTTTTCCGCCCATCGGCACGGAGCTGACCGCCAAAAGCTGGTTGACCGAAGCCCCCCTGCGCATGCTGATGAATAACCTCCACCCAGATGTGGCCGAAAACCCCCATGAGCTGGTGGTTTATGGCGGCATCGGTCGGGCGGCGCGCAGCTGGGAGGACTTCGATGCCATCGTCGCTGCGTTGCGCGATCTGGAGGCGGATGAAACGCTGATGGTCCAGTCGGGCAAGCCCATCGCGATTATCCGCACCCATAAGGACGCCCCGCGCGTGCTGATTGCCAATTCGAATTTGGTGCCGGAATGGGCCAATTGGGATCATTTCAACGAATTGGATAAGAAGGGCCTGATGATGTATGGCCAGATGACCGCCGGGTCCTGGATCTATATCGGCACCCAAGGCATCGTGCAGGGCACTTATGAGACCTTCGCCGAAGCCGGACGGCAGCATTATGACGGCGATCTGACCGGGCGTTGGATCTTGACCGGTGGGCTTGGGGGTATGGGCGGGGCTCAGCCTCTGGCGGCGGTGATGGCCGGGGCCTGTTGCCTGGCGGTGGAATGCGACGAGACCCGCGCCGATTTCCGCATTCGCACCCGCTATTGCGATGCCAAGACCCATGATCTCGACGAAGCTTTGGCGATGATCGATAGCTGGACCAAAGTCGGAGAGGCCAAATCCGTGGCACTGATCGGCAATGCCGCCGAGATCTTCCCCGAGCTTTTGCGCCGGATGCAGGCCGGGGGCGCGCGCCCGGATATTGTGACCGACCAGACCTCGGCTCATGATCCGGTGCATGGCTATCTGCCCTTGGGATGGAGCGTCGCCGATTGGCGCGCCAAGCAAGAAAGCGATCCCAAAGCGGTAGAGGCCGCCGCCCGCGCCTCGATGAAAGAGCATGTGGCAGCCATGGTTGGCTTTTGGAAGGCGGGTGTGCCGACGCTGGATTATGGCAATAATATCCGCCAGGTGGCCAAGGATGAGGGCCTGGCCGAGGCCTTTGCCTTCCCCGGTTTTGTGCCTGCCTATATCCGCCCGCTTTTCTGCCGGGGCATCGGGCCGTTCCGCTGGGCTGCGCTTTCGGGCGATCCGGAGGATATCTATAAAACCGACCAGGCGATGAAAGAGCTCTTCCCGGAAAATGAGGGGCTGCATCGCTGGCTCGATATGGCGCGCGACCGGATCGCCTTTCAAGGGCTGCCGGCGCGGATCTGCTGGATCGGGCTGGGGGATCGCCATCGCGCCGGGCTGAAATTCAACGAAATGGTGGCGAGCGGTGAGCTATCCGCACCGGTGGTGATCGGGCGCGACCATCTGGATTCCGGCTCCGTGGCCTCACCCAACCGCGAAACAGAGGCCATGCGCGACGGCTCGGATGCGGTGTCGGATTGGCCGCTCTTGAATGCGCTGATGAACACGGCCAGCGGCGCCACTTGGGTTAGTCTGCATCATGGCGGCGGGGTTGGGATGGGCTTTAGCCAGCATGCGGGCGTGGTGATCTGCGCCGACGGCACCTCTGACGCCGGCGCCCGCCTAGAGCGCGTCTTGTGGAACGACCCGGCCTCGGGCGTGTGGCGCCACGCGGATGCGGGCTACCCAGAGGCGATCGATTGCGCCCGAGACCACGGGCTGAGGCTGCCGCGGATTTTGGGGTAGGGGGATTGGATTTCCTTAGCTCCAGTTGACTGGCTCCGACCTGCGCGGGCAGATAGCGTTTCAAGCCATTCTTGAAGCGCTATAGGCTCGTTTCCTTTTGAGACTTAAGCGGCTCTCGGCCGAAAATATGAAATGCCACTGATCCAAGGCGCCTTGCATAAAGGCGGCCTTAGAGCTTCAACTCTCTTTCTCTCACTGCTAGCGCCATTTGAGGAGTAAGACGCCTATCCCCCCAACCGCCTTGCCTGCGCCCGTCCCCTAGCAATCAACCAATCACGGAAGGTCGCTCCGCCGGGTTTTTCTAGGGCGGCGCGGCTCCATAACAGGCTATAGGGGGTCGACAGGGGGAGGCGCAGATCGAAGGGTACAACCAGAGCACCCGAGGCGAGTTCATCCTCCATCATGGCGATCTGGCCCAGCACCACGCCTTGCCCAGCCACAGCCGCGTCAATTGCAGTGGCGGTTTGTTCAAAGCTCATGGCCGCCGACAAATCCGCCCTGAGATCCAGCCCATGCAAGGCCGCCCATCGCGCCCAGCTTGGTGCCTCGAAACGGTCATAGCGGGCATTCCAATTGATCTGAAGAAGGGGCTGGCGCAACAGATCGGCCGGACCTGCAATACCCCCCGCCAGGCTGGGCGCACAGGCGGGCACCACCGCATCCGTGAACAGTTCCGCCCCGGAGACCCCCACAGGCGGCGGGCCGAGCCACATGGCGAAATCCGCCGCACCGCTATCAAGATCGGGCAGGGTTTCACTGCTTAGGAGCCGCACCGGGCAATGCGGCTGGTCGCGCATCCAATCCCACATACTGCGCCCCAGCCATTTGGCCACCAATGTCGGCAAGCCGCAGATGGTCAGCCCGCCTTGTTCCCGTGCCTGGTCAAGCACCGCCGCCGCGCCAGAAAGCCGAGCAAAGCCTGCACTCATCTCATCAAGATAGAGCCGCCCCCAGCGGGTCAGGTCCAGGCCGCGGCCCCGGCGCTCTAGCAGAGTGACCCCGAGCGCCTCTTCGAGCCGGCGCAGCTGTTGGCTGATTGCGCCCGAGGTTACGCCCAGCTCTTCGGAGGCGGCTTTGATCGTGCCAAGGCGTCCGACGGCTTCAAAGGCCTCCATCGCGCGCAAAAGCGGAAGGCGCGACATACCCCCTAGCCCTGCGCCGGAGCGAAACGGGCAACCAATTCATGCAAATGGCCCGGATACCAAAACCGCACCGTGGTGACCGGCTCGCCATTCTTCCAGGTGCGCCGGGTCATGGTCAGGCAAGCATTATGGCCCGTGATACCCAGATGCCCCGCCACATCTTCGCCGGGATTGCGCGCGGCGATCCGGTTTTCCGCCTCGCTCCACGGGACATGTTCTAACAGCCAAGCGCCGGGCGGGCTGGAGGAGAAATCGGCGGTCTCCGCCTCTGGCACGGCGCTAAGGAAAATCTGGCGATCTTCGAAGCAAAACGGCGCCTCATCGCTGTAATGCAGGCAATTCACCGACAGCACCGGCGCGCCTGCCGTCCCGTCCCCGTCTTCGGCCATATTCTCGGCTCGGATCTCGCGCCGCAGGATGTCATGGCGATACCAGCCGCCACGGGCGAGGACCTCTTCTTTGATGTCATGAATTTCCAGAACCGCATTTTGCGATTTCTGCGGCAAGACAACCGAACCCACCCGGCGACGTCGTAAAATCAGCCCCGCCGCCGCCAATTGCGTCATGACCTTATTCACTGTCATGCGCGAGCAGCCATATTCCTCGCTCAGCTCTAGTTCAGAGGCGAGTTTATGACCCGGCGGGAAATGGCCAGACAGGATATGCCCCTCTATATCGCTGCGAATGCGGTCATGCAGAGATTGAGAACCAGTTTGGGAGCCTGATTGGGGCCCAGATTTGAGGCCAGCTTCGGGATTGGGCGCGTCGTCCTTGTCCATGGCTCACTTCAGCATCGCGGCGCCGCGATCAAGATAAGTATCTAGGAATTGCTCCAGCCGCGGATGGCGCGGCGCGGCGAAAACCTTTTCCGGGCTATCATGGAATAAGAGCCGCCCCTGATCAAGGAAGCAGATATTATTGCACACCGAGGCGGCAAAGCCGATCTCATGGGTGACGACAACCATCGTCATCCCCTCATCGGCCAGACTGCGCATAACATTCAGCACTTCGCCGGTTAGCTCTGGATCCAGCGCCGAGGTCGGCTCGTCAAACAGCATAATCGTCGGCTCTAGGGCCAGGGCGCGGGCGATGGCCACGCGCTGCTGCTGACCGCCGGAAAGCTGAGAAGGATAATGCCCGGCGCGCTCTTCGAGCCCAACTTTGCGCAGCTGGGCCATGGCGCGCTCTTCGGCATCTTTCTTGGCCAGGCCGCGCACTCGGCGCAAAGCAATCGCCACATTGCCAAGCGCGGTCATATGCGGCCAGAGATTGAACTGCTGAAACACCATGCCGATTTTCGACCGGGTCGCCCGTAGTTCGGCGGCAGTCTGGCGTTGACGCTTGCCGCCCTTTTCCACAAAGCCCAGGGCCTCGCCCTCGATAAGGATGCTTCCGGCGCTGACCTCTTCGAGAAAGGCCATGCAGCGCAGCAAGGTCGATTTTCCCGAGCCCGACGGGCCAATCAGGCAAGTCACATCGCCCTTTTGCACCTGAAGATCGATATCTTTCAGGACCAGCGTATCGCCGAAGCGCTTGGAAACTTTGGTGACAGAGATGGCAGGGGTGGTCATGTCAGGCAGCACTCAGTTTGGATAGGCGGCGCTCGGCAAGGCGCCCGAGATAATTGGAAAGCTCCACCAGCGCCCAATAGACCAGCGCGAGCACGACGATTGCCTCAACAAAGGCATATTGCTGGGATCCGATGGCCTGTACGGTCATGGTCATTTCCGGCACGGTGATCAGCGACAAAAGCGCGGTTTCCTTCAGCAGGATCACCGCCATATTGATCGAGGGGGGCAGCACAAGCAGGGCCATTTCCGGCAGTTGCACATAAAGGATGGTTTGCAGCCGGGTTAGGCCCACGCAATCAGCGGCCTCCGAATGCCCGGGCGGAACGGAGCCATAGCCCGCGCGGAAGATCTCGGCATAGTAAGCGGCGCCATAAATCGACAGGCCAATGAGCCCGGCGGGGATCGGATCGAGCCGCAGACCGATATAAGGCCCGCCAAAATAAAGCAGGAAGATCTGGACCAAAAACGGCGTGCCGCGCAGGATCTCTACCGGGACAGCCAGCAGCAGATCGGCCAAGCGCCCCCCATAGCGGCGCAGCGTGGCAACCAGAAATCCGAGTGCCGCAGCAAGCGCAGTGCCCAGCACCCAGATCAGAATGGTGACCCCCAGCCCAGCGAGGATCTGCGGCCCCTTGGCCAGGATGACAGCGATATCGAAACTCATCTCTTCAGGGTCCTGACGCGATTATTTGGCAGCAAGGCCAGGCAGGGCGGCTTCGGCGCGGCGTCCAAGGAAGGCCACAACCAGATTGATCGCCAGATAGATCAGCCCGGCAGAGGCAAAGATCGGCAGCGGCATATAGGTCGAGGCCGCCAGGTTTTGTGACATCTTGGTCAGCTCGATCAGCCCCACAACCGACACCAGAGAGGAGGCTTTGAGGATCAAAATCGCCTCATTCACCAGGGCCGGAAAGGTCATGCGCAGGGCTATCGGCGTGCGGATATATAGAAAAATCTGGATCGCCGAAAACCCAGCCATTTGTGCGCTTTCAATAAGGCCGGGGGCCACGCCCTCAAAGCCGCCACGCAGATTTTCTGCCTGATAGGCTGCGGTGCAAAGCGATAGGCCCAAAAGCGCTGTGGTCAGGCTTGATAGGCTAATCCCAAGCGCGGGCAGCAGATTGAAGATCAGCAAAAGCTGCACCAAAAGCGGCACGCCCCGGAAAAACGAAATAAACACCCGCGCGAAATTCACCGCAAAGGGATTGCCGGACATGCGCATGGCCGAAAGCAGGATAGCGACGCCCAGCCCCAGCAGGATCGACAGGCTAGAGACAAAGATCGTCATCAGCGAGGCCTGCAAGAGCAGTTCGAATAATTGCCAGGTCATGATGGGGTCCGGGTATTTAAGTGTAGCGGCGCAGAAAGCGAGGAGCAGTCACACCTCAAACCTGCGCCGCATATGGATCTAAGCGATCAGATATTGGGCTCGGTGATATAGTCAGGCATGTCGAAAGTGGTGCCGAACCATTTTTCCTGCAGCGTCGCCATGCGGCCATCGGCCTTCATTGCCAGTAGGATTTCGTCGATTTTGTCCATCAAAGACGCATATTCCGGCTCGATCCGGCCCGGAAAGCCGAAATAGGTCGGCGTGCCGAAAGCCGGTTTAACGACCTTGAACACATTTGGGCGCTGCGAGGCGACGAAAGCGATATTGGGCAAAGAATTGGCCACCGCTTCGATCCGGCCTGCGGCTAGATCCGCATAAGATTCATTGAAGGACACATATTCCTTGATATCGCTTGGCGGAGTTTCGAGCGTTTCCGCATAGGCCTGAAGCTGGGCAAGCTGCGCCGTGCCGGTGCCCGAGCCTACCGGCTTACCCGCGATGTCTTCGGGGGTCTCAATATCGCATTTCGCGCAGGCCAGAATTGCGACGGTTGCTTCGGCGATCGGGCTAGAGAAGCGATAGCGCTCCATCCGGGCTTTGGTGATGGTGGCGGGACCCGCGACCACATCGAAACGGCCCGCCTCAAGACCCGGCAGAACGCCAGTCCAATCGAGGGTGATCCATTCGATTTCAACACCCATATCTTTGCCGATCTCCGCATAGATATCGGTATTCAGGCCGGTATGTTTGCCCGCATCGATAAAATCGAAGGGCGCAAAGGCTGTTTCGGTGCCAACTTTCAGCACACCGGCGGCCATGACCCGCTCTAGCGCATCTTCGGCTTGTGCGGCCAGGCTGGAGGCGATGGTCAGCGCAGCCCCAGTAAGGGCAGCAAAAATCTGTTTACGCATTGACTGGTTCCCTGTTTGCCCTGACGGGCTGTGGCGTTTCACTTGGTGCAGACGCTCCGCAGAGCGTGCTCTTTATGTGTATACAAATGGCGCATGACACAAAGCAGGGACATAGGCTCAGCTTGAACTGAGCGAAATTCGCACGGTATTAAGCGTAATTTTCGGCGTTTTGCCTAGTTTTTCATCAATGGAAAGGGTGGGCCGGATTGCGGCGGCCCGCATTCCGGCTGTATCAGCAATCGCCCCCCGTATTATTTTGGACGGGGGGCGGTCATTTTAGCCCAAGAAAGTGATATCGCTGCTGATCTGGGCAAAGGTCACATCATCGATTTCCAGGCTATCGCCATTGCCGAAATCAAAGATCAGATCGCCATCATCCTGGGTCACATAGGTTTCCAGCTCGGCCAGGCTGGTGACACCGGTGATGCCCAGCCAAAGCTCATCCGCGCCATCGCCGTAATCGCGGATCCGGTCATTATCGCTGCCAGAGACGAAGACAAAGACATCTGCATCGCCTTCGCCCTTAAGCGTATCATCGCCCGAGCCACCAAACAGCGTGTCATTGCCATCATCACCTTTCAGGCTGTCATCGCCCGAGCCGCCAAGGATAATGTCATCGCCTTGATAGCCATCAAGCGTATCATTGCCCGAGCGGCCTTCGATGCGGTTATCGCCGTCATTGCCGTTGATGTCGTTATCCAGCTCATTGCCCCAGATATCCAGGTTGTCATCATTGCCGAAGCGACCATGATCCATCTCGGCCCCCATGACAAAGGAGACATCCGAGCGATAGTAATCCTCGCCTGTCTCGCCCGCCACCACGATAGTATCGCCCGGATCGGTTTCCGAGAAGACACCTGTCGGTGCCGCTGGGTCGAGCAGCGTGTCATAAGTCGACGCGGTCTCTGTTTCCTCGGTGCTATCGCCGGTGGTGGTGTCTTCGGTAGTCTCTCCGGTATCGGTCGTATCATCCGTGCTGTCATCCGTACCGCTGGCGATGGCGGCCGCATGGGCTGTTAGCAGATCCTCGGCGGTGACCTCTTCCCCGGCGAACTGGAAAAGCTCGATCTCGCGGCTGGTCACCACATGGCTGCCATTTGTGATCACGAAATTCGTGCCACTGCCGGTGATGTCATAGCTGGCAAGGGCCTCGGTCAGGATCAGCGTATCAGTGCCGGTATCCCCATCAACCGTGTCTTCGCCCTCGGTGCTGAGGAAGATATCATCGCCCCCATCACCGCTGACAGAGTCATTGCCCGTGCCGCCATAGATATAGTCATCGCCCGCACCGCCTTCGAGCACATCATTGCCCGCATCGCCCAAAAGCGTATCAGAGCTGTCGCGGCCAAAGATGCGGTCATCGCCCGCGCCGCCCTCTAGACGATTGGCGCCATCATTGCCGAGCATGTTGTTATCCATGTCATTGCCGAAGGCGTCGAGATCATCCTGAACGGAGAATTGCGAGGCATCGAGATCAGCGCCCAGAACAAGGGAGCTATCAGAGGTATAGCGATCCCACCAAGTTTCCCCGGTGACCACCGCAAGCCCGGTTGTGTCAGCATTGGCCCAGACCGCGGTGAGATCTTCTGCACCATCGGCAGTATCGTCGCCAGTGCCACCATCTACGGTATCCTCTCCGGTGCCACCATCGACAGTGTCCTCACCAGTGCCGCCATCGACAGTGTCCTCGCCGGTTCCACCGTCTACAGTGTCCTCACCAGTGCCGCCATCGACAGTATCCTCGCCGGTTCCGCCATCAACGGTGTCTTCACCAGTGCCGCCATCGACGGTATCCTCGCCGGTTCCGCCATCGACAGTGTCTTCGCCAGTTCCGCCATCGACGGTGTCCTCGCCGGTTCCGCCATCGACAGTGTCCTCGCCAGTGCCGCCATCGACAGTGTCCTCGCCGGTTCCGCCATCGACAGTGTCTTCGCCGGTTCCGCCGTCGACAGTGTCCTCACCAGTGCCCCCATCGACAGTGTCCTCGCCAGTTCCGCCATCGACAGTGTCTTCACCAGTGCCGCCATCCACGGTGTCTTCGCCGGTTCCGCCGTCGACAGTGTCCTCGCCGGAGCCACCATCGACGGTGTCTTCGCCAGTGCCGCCATCAACGGTGTCTTCGCCTGTGCCACCGTCTACAGTATCTTCGCCAGTGCCACCGTCTACGGTGTCTTCACCAGTGCCGCCATCGACAGTGTCTTCACCGGTTCCGCCATCGATCGTATCGTCAGCGAGGGCCGCTTCCCAGCTGGTCAGCAGATCTTCTGCTGCGATAACCTCGCCATTGAACACGAAGCTTTCCACATTGCTGATCGTCGCCGTGCTCTCTGCATCGGACACAATGAAATCACTGCCCGAGGCGGCAATGCTATAAGAGGCAAGCGCGCCCAAGAAGATCACGGTATCCGTGTCGCCCTCGCCATCAATGCTGTCCGTGCCCGAGCTGGCAAGGATCACATCATCGCCATTGCCGCCTTCGATCACATCATCCCCGGCGCCGCCATAAAGCGCGTCATCGCCGCCGCCACCTTGAAGCGTATCGGCGCCATCTCCGCCCAGCAGTGTATCATTGCCGCCTTTTGAGATCAGCTTGTCAGCCCCGGCCGCGCCTTCCATGCGGTTGGCGCTGTCATTGCCGATCATATTGTTATCAAGCGCATTGCCAGCCACATCCCATTCGCCGCCATAGGCGAATTGCATCGCTTCAAGCGCTGCGCCCATCACGAAGCTTTCGGAGGCATTGGCCCGTTCCCAGCCGGTGGAGCCGTCGATGACGGTCAGGCCGGTTGTGTCCATTGGGGTCCAATCCACATCCGAGCCCGGCACCACATCTGGCGCGGTTTCTTCGGAGCTGGTGTCATCAGTGCCAGACTCTGTTCCGGTGTCGGTCCCCGTGTCTGTCCCGGTATCGGTGCCAGTGTCAGTGCCGTCTTCGGTCTCGCCGCCCGTGCTGCCGCCGCCTGTGGCTGTGGTCCAGGCATTGATCAGATCCGCTTCGGCAATCTCGACGCCGTTGAAGATGAAGATTTCGACATTCTCCACCATGGTGGTGCCATTGGCATCAGAGATCGAATAGACGCTGCCGCTAAGCGAAATCGTGTAATCCGTAAGCCCGCCGAGGAATATGATCGTGTCGATATCATCGCCGCCATCAACCACATCATCGCCGCTGCTGGCCAGGAACTCATCATAGCCATTCAGGCCCAGCATCGTATCATTGCCTGCGCCGCCATAGATGGCGTCATCATCGGAACCGGCATTGAGATAGTCATCGCCATTGCCGCCCAAGATCGTATCATTGCCGCGATTGGCATAGATATCGTCATTGCCCGCACCGCCTTCGATATGGTTGGTGCTGTCATTGGCAACGATATTATTGTCGAGCAAATTGCCGATGACTGTCCAATCATCGCCTTCTTGCATGGTGATCGCTTCAAGATCATCGCCCATGACCAGGCTTTGGGCGACTTCGATCCGCTCCCAGCCGTAATCGCCGTCAATCTCTTCGATGCCCGTTGTGTCGATCTCGGAATAGTTCAGATCCGAACCCGGCACGGTTTCGGGGGCAATTTCAACCACCTCTTCTTCGACCTCGCCGCCGGTATCGGTTTCATCCACCAGATAGGGAACGATGGGCTCGGCGCTTAGATCCGGGTCGGTTTCCGTGCTGGCCATATCCTCAAGCTGGCTGTCGGAATATGTGCCATCGGCGAATTGGAAAATATCCACCGAGCGGGTGACAATGCGGCCTTCCGCATGGGTCAGATAGATATCGTCTTCATAGGTTGTGATCACATAATCAGCGAGATTGCCATCAAGCACCAGCGTATCATTCGAGACGCCGCCATTGATCGTATCATTGCCTGCCGAGCTATAGATCAGATCCTCGCCAGAGCCGCCATTCACGTAATCATCGCCCGCGCCGGTCACCACCGTATCCGAGCCGCCATTCATCCAAAGCTGCGAACCCTCCCAGTGGGAAACCACACTATCGCCCTTCGAGGTTGCCGAAAGCTCGCGAATATAGATCGGATTGGTGCTGGGATCGGTGGGGGCGCCATAACGCTCGCCTTCATTATAGAAGGTGGCCCAGGCCATATAGCCTTGCTCGGTTTCGTCGCGGACCATGGAGTCGACGATGACAGTATTATACTGATCGCTGCCGCCGTGGAAATTCACATCGCGATTGGTAGAGATCACATGCACATAATTACCGCTCGCCGTGGTATAGCTGGCAAAAAGGATCGCATGGCGGGTGTTATACACTTCGATATTGGTGAAGCTGCTATCATAGGCATCGCGCAGCCAAAGCGCATAGCCATTACCGCCGCCGCCTTTGGACCAAGTGCCATCCATATAGAAATCATCCACCGTTGCCCCGGTGCTAACGGCAAAGAGGATCCCGTGGGACAGAGCGTCTTCGATGGTGATATCCGTGATCGTCGCATCGGCCGTGCTGCCCATGGTGATCATGATATGGCCGGCGCCCTTGGAATTATAGAACGCGCCCGGATCGGCCTCGCCAAAGGGGCCAACCATGGAAAAGCCCGAAAGCGTATTGCCTTCGAGCATATTCAGCTCTGACACAGTGGTGATGGATGGGTCATAATCAAAGGTCAGCGGGCTATCAAAGGTGATCTCAGTGCCATTCACCTCGGTGACCTGGACCAAGATCGTGCGCAGCGGATTATCCTTGCGCCAGCCAGTATCGCCGATGGAGTCGAGATATTCCGTGGTGTTTTCCGCCGAAATATAGATATAGTCACCGACTTCGAGGCTGTGATCCTCTGCAACCGTGATCACCGTATCCCCAGCCGAAGCGGCCTGAGTGATCGTCGTTTCGGTTTCCACATCATATTCGTAAAGATCAGTGCCGACGGTGATCGCAGAGCCATTAGTGTTGCTAGCGGTGATCTGGATGATGGTTTCATCGCTGCCCTGGCCAATGATCGAGACATGGCTTTTGCTGATGACGATGGGTTCATCAAAGCTGTAGGTGCCGGCCTGCAAAACGAAAGTGGTGTTTTCGCCTGCCGCATCGATCATAGCTTGGAATTCGGTGGCGGTGGTGCCCAAAGGCACGTCGATGTAAACTTCGGTCATAGATCTCACTCGTATTTCCGCGCCTTGCGAATTGAGACCAGACGGAACCGCCCCAATTCCACGCAATTAGAACCGCAATGAAACCACTCTGCTTAGATCAAGCTTTTCTTGCATGGTGAGCCAAGCGAAGTGAGAGCCGCAGAGCGACCCATATGACTCAAATTTCTGTGATATTATTAACCATAATTCAAGAATTAATCTGTGCTTATCGAAGTAATTATGCATTCAAAGGGAATAATGATAAACGCAACGAAATTTATTTCTGCTTGCCTGCTCAAATGCTTGCTTCGGTTTAGCCAAAATTGGGTAGCCTGGTGACAAATTGCACTGGGGTTTTTGCCTGACGCGATCGAGGCTTTGGAAAAGGGTAGTACTTTCAGCCGGTTTGCGCGGGCAGGCAGGCACTGATCAAAACCAGATCATCGGCGTATAGCTAAGAAAATTTGCGCAAAAAGGGGCTTAGGCTCTGCACTCGCCGACCGTCTAAGATGGTCAAATTTTTGACCGCCTCACTGCCGCGCGCACCAGCGGCGATACTCTTCTTCGGCATTCTCCAAAATCACCGCATTTAGGATTTTACCGCGAATAGCCATTTGGACCGCCCGCACCCGTTTATTGAGCGCCGGGCCGCATTCTTCGCTGACCCCAAGCTTGTCATAAAGCGACAAAAGGCGATTTTGCACTGTGCGCAAAGACATATTCCGCCGCTCAGCGATCAGCTTATCTTGCAGACCCGTGGCCAGATCGAGCAGCACCGCATATTCGCTTTCATCCAGCGCAGATTGCGGCGAGGCGCTGCGTTGTTGCCGGTGCACTTCGCGATCCACCATGATCTGACCTTCGAGCAAAACTGCCCGCAAAGCCAGTTTCAGCCGGGCGCGGCTGGCGGTTTTCAGCACATAGCCATAGGCGCTGGCCTCGGGCACGATGCGGGAAATGCCGCGCAGATAGGCCTCGTCGGAATAGTTTGACCAAAATAGGATCCGCGTTTCCGGGCGCCGGGCCCAGATGCTGCGCGCGGCCTCAATCCCGTTGCGGCGCTCCATTTGCAGATCCATCACCACGGCTTCAAACCGCCCCGCATGGGCTTCGGCCTCTCCCTCGGCACCATCAAGCGCATGCAGGGTTTCGGTCACTTCCGGCAGTTCGTCGGCAATGGCATCTTGCAGAAACTGGGCGTGAAATTGGTCATCCTCCACCACAAGCACCTTCATTGCGCGGCCTCCATTTGCAGCGGGGCGGGCAGGGTGACGGTGACGCAAGTACCAGCCTCTTCAAAAATCTCAAACTCGGCGGCGATCAGCTGGGCGCGGGTGCGCATATGCGCAAGCCCAGAGGGAAGTTTCCCCGCGCCAGCACCAAGCCCGCAGCCATTATCGCGGATGCTCAGGCGAAGCTGCCGCGCTGAGACAAGCTCGACACCCAGAACGATGCGGCTGGCACCGGAATGGCGAGCGGCGTTGTTGATCGCCTCTTGGGCAATCCGGAACAGCGCGGTCCGGGTGGTGCAATCTAGCCGATCGGGGGCATTATCGCTTTGATCCTCGATCGCTATTTCAATCCCAGCGGTTTCCGTCGCACGCTCTAGATGGATCCGTAGAGCATGGGCAAAACCGAAAAGATCAAGCAAGGTCGGCACGGCCATATCGATGATGCGGCGCAGATCCTCGATGCAAATCCGCAGCTTATCTGCAAGAACGGGTAGGGGCGGGGCTGGCTCGGCGCTGAGATCGCGCAAAAGCCGGGTCAGATCCGCAAGGGTCTGGTCATGCAGATCCATGCCGATGCGCTGGCGCTCTTGCTCTAGCGCTTGGGTCAGCTCCAGCGCGCCTTGGCGCAGGCCTTCTTCGCGGGCCTCGGCAGCCGCACCTTGATGGGTGGCTTGGCGGGCGCGCTCGGCGGTGTGCAAAGCATGGAAATAGGGGGCGAGTAGATTGGCCAAATCCTGCGCGGTGGCCAAGCTGGCTGCATCATAAAGCCCCGCGGTTTCGTGGGAAATATTCAAACTGCCGATCAGCTGCCCCATGGATTTCATCGCCACATTCACCCGCGCGCGCAGCTTATGCTTTAGGATCGGCTCACAATGGGCGCCGGGAAAGATATAGCGCGGATCCTCCATGGCATTAGCGGTGAGCATGGTTTCGCACTCGCCGGACAAGATCAGCCGCACCGGGGAATAGGCGATGCGGGTCCGTTTGCGCGACCAGCGGGTCTGAATCCCCACCTCATAACTGGCCGACCAGCCAGGGCTATCGAGCAAACAGATATCCGCATGGGTGAAAGGGATCAGCTCGGCGATTTCCCCGGCCACAGCGCCCAGGGCGTAGCGGATCTCTGTTTCGGCGGCCAGATGCTTGGCGATACGCCAAACGCTATCGCGCGGGCCTTTTTCGGCGGGCGGGGGGGCGATGGAATTGTCGGTCAGGCTGGTCATAGGGGCAGGCTCCTCCCAAAGCCTTGCGTTTTCCCGCAAGACTGCCGCGCCGATGGCGGAAAGGAAAGGGGGTGTCGCGCAGATGATGTGCGGGTTCCCGCAACAGATTTGCGGGTTGCTCACTTTACAGGCGAGGTGGAAGGACGCAGCTTGACCTTAGCGCCACCGATAGAGCGCGAAAGGAGGCGCGCTGCAAAGCCAGCGTGCAATGGGAGGACATTATGAAGATCAAGACGTTGCTGCTGTCAGTGGCTGCTTTTGGCATGGCTGCATCCGGTACTCTGGCCGACACATCGGGCAAGCGCATCGCCCTAAGCAATAACTATGCGGGCAATTCCTGGCGCCAAGCCATGCTGCAAAGCTGGGAAGAGGTGGGCGCAGAGGCGGTGAGCCAAGGCGCCGTCGCGGCGGCGGATGCTTACACTACTTCGGAAAACCAAGCGACGGAGCAAGCGGCGCAGATCCAAAACATGATCTTGCAGGGCTATGATGCGATTGTGTTGAATGCCGCCTCGCCGACTGCACTGAATGGTGCTGTGGCTGAGGCCTGCGGGGCTGGGCTGATCGTGGTGAGCTTTGACGGGATCGTCACCGAACCTTGCGCCTGGCGGATCGCGGTGGATTTCCAGGAAATGGGCCGCCAGCAGGTGGAATATCTCGCCGGGCGCTTGCCCGATGGTGGCAATCTGTTGGAAATTCGCGGCCTAGCCGGGGTTTTCGTGGATGACGAGATTTCCGCCGGGATCCATGCGGGGGTTGAGGCCAATTCGCAATTCGAAATCGTCGGTGCGGTACATGGGGATTGGGCGCAAGATGTGGCGCAAAAGGCTGTGGCCGGGATTTTGCCGTCGCTGCCAGAGGTTGTGGGTGTTGTGACCCAAGGCGGCGATGGTTATGGCGCGGCCCAAGCCTTCAAAGCGGCGGGCCGAGAAATGCCTTTGATCGTCTTGGGTAATCGCCAAGATGAGATGGCCTGGTGGGCCGAGATGCGTGATGACGACAATTATGAGACCATGTCGCTTTCCATCGCGCCGGGGGTTGGAACTTTGGCCTTTTGGGTGGCCCAGCAGATCCTTGATGGCGCGGAAGTTCCCAAAGACCTGACAGTGCCATTTCTAAAAGTCACGCAAGACAGGCTGGACGAAACCTTGGCGGCGACGCCCAAAGGTTCCGTGGCCAATGTGATGTATTCCTTGGAGGATGCCAAAGCGGTTATCGCTGAGGCGCAGTAAGCTCGATGACAGGCGCAGCCACAGGCGGCGCCCCGATTGTTGTTCTGACCGAGGCCGCAAAGCATTTCGGTCCGGTCAGAGCGCTTGACGGGGTCAGTCTTTCAATCTCTCCAGGAGAATGTCTTGGCCTCGTGGGCCATAATGGCGCGGGCAAATCCACCCTCGTTCATGTGGTCAATGGCGGGCTCGTACCCTCGGCGGGTCGGGTGGATTTTCCCTCCATCTCACCCTCTAACCCGGCCACTGCCGGGGTGCGGTCCGTCTTTCAAGAATTATCGCTCTGCCCAAATTTGACCGTGGCGGAGAATTTGCGGATCTCTCATAACGGGTTGCGCGGCTTTGGCTGGCGAGCCCAGGCCAAGGCGCAGATTTTGGCTAGCCTGGATGCGATTTTTCCCGGCCATGGCATTGATCCCGGCGCCGAAGTGGATCGGCTTAGCCTGGCCGAGCGGCAGATGGTTGAAATCGCAATCGGCTTTGCCCCGCGGGATGGTATGGCGCGGTTGGTGATCTTGGATGAGCCGACCTCTAGCCTAGATGCGGGCATTGCCGAGCAGCTTTTAGCCCATATTTCAAAGTTTTGCGTGGCGGGCGGCGCGGTGATCTTTATCAGCCATATGATGGGAGAAATCTTCCAGGTCGCCTCTCGGATCTTGGTGATGAAGGACGGCAAGGTCGTGGCAGATCGCCCAGCGGGTGACTTTACCCGGCAAAGCTTGGTGGAGGCGATGGGCCATGTGGCCGCCGAGGCTGATCACCAAGACCATAGCTGCGCGCGCGAACTAGGGGCTGAATTGCTGAGCACCACGCAGGGGCTCCGTTTGCGCGAAGGGGAGATCGTGGGCTTGTCCGGGCTTGCGGGGCATGGCCAGGCCGAAGCTTTGGCAAAACTCTATCTGAGCGAGACCTCCAATTGGCGCAAACCACACGAGGCGAGGGCTGTTTTTGTGGCAGGCGATCGCCCCCGCGATGGGGTGTTGCCGCTTTGGTCGATCCTGCGCAATGCCTCGCTTTCGGTGCTTTGCCAAGGCGGCTGGCTGGTGAACCGCGCGGCTGAGACCAAGCTAGCCCAAAACTGGCGCGACAAGATCGGCATTCGTACCGATAATCTGCAAAACCCGATCCTTTCGCTATCCGGGGGCAATCAGCAAAAAGTGCTTTTCGCCCGCGCGCTCGCCTCTAAAGCGCCGATTGTGATCATGGATGATCCCATGCGCGGGGTGGATGTGGGCACCAAACGCGATGTCTATGCCATGATCCGCAGCGAAGCCGCCAAGGGCCGGAGCTTTCTGTGGTATTCCACCGAGACCGAAGAAGTCTGCGAATGCGACCGGGTTTTCGTGTTCCGCGATGGGGAGATTTCCGCGGAACTGACCGGCCAAGAGATTACCGAAGAGCGCATTCTAGAGGCCTCTTTCGAAATGCAAGGAAGCTAAGCCCCCGTGTTGTCCAAAACTCGTATCATGCTGCCCGTGGTGTCTCTGGCCGTGCTATTGAGCCTGACCTTCTATATGCAGCCCCGCGCCATGAGCTATTTCGGCGTGAACCTGCTGTTCAACCTCGCTGTGCCGATTGCTTTGGCCACGATTGCCCAGATGATGATTATCATGGTCAATGATATCGATCTTGGCATTGGCGCTTTCGTTAGCCTGGTGGCTTGCGTGACAGCGACATTTTTGAATGATAGCCCGGTGTTAGGGCTGTTGATGCTGGCGGGATTGGTCGCGGCTTATGCGGGGATGGGCGCGCTGATCCACCGGCTAGAACTGCCCGCGATTGTGGTGACGCTAGGGATGAGCTTTGTCTGGGGTGGGCTGGCGCTTTTCCTTTTGCCCTCGCCCGGAGGGGCAAGCCCGGCCTGGCTGCGCAGCCTCATGACGGTGAAACCGCCCTTTGTGCCCATGGCCGTGGTAGCCGCTAGTTTGATCGGCCTAATCACCCATTTCATGATTATGCGCTCGGGGCTTGGCACGGTGTTGCGCGGGGTCGGCGGCAATGCGCGTTCGGTGGCGCGGGCGGGCTGGTCCGTCACGGGGCTTAAGGCGCTGGCTTATGGGCTGGCCGGGGTCTTTGCGGTGCTGGCGGGAATGGCGCTGGTGGGGCTGACCACGGCGGCTGATGCCAATATCGCCCTGCGGTACACATTGCTGAGCATTGCGGGGGTGATCTTGGGCGGAGGAGAATTCGTGGGCGGCAAAGTCTCCCCTATTGGTGCGGTGATCGGGGCGCTGACCCTGACCCTTGCCGCGTCTTTCCTAAGCTTTATGCGGCTATCGCCCGATTGGCAGATCGGCGCGCAGGGAGCGATTTTGATCTTGGTCCTGACCGCCCGGCTCCTCTTTACCAAACGGGAGGCAGCAGCATGAGCGCTTTGCAGCAGATGATGGCGCGGCCTTGGATCTGGTCATGGCTGGCTGCGGCGGCGGTATTTGTGATCACAATTGCCCTGACCAGCGGGCGCGGCGCGTCAGAGCTGGCCTTTGCCGCACTCAGCTTTGGCGCCTTTGCGGCGATTGTCGGGCTGGGGCAGATGCTTGTGATCACACTTGGGCCGGGCAATGTGGATCTGTCGATCCCGGCTACCATGACCCTAGCCGCGACCCTGGCGCTCAAAGCGATGAATAGCGCGCCGGGCCTGGCGCTGCTGGGCTTGGCTGTGGCCCTGGCCGTTGGGCTTGGTGTGGGGCTGGCGAATTTCGCGCTGATCTATCTTTTGCGCTTGCCGCCGATCATCGCGACCTTGGCGGCCTCGCTCATCTATCAATCCCTGGCGATTTGGTCTAATCGAGGCTTGCGGATTAAGCCGCCAGAAGGGCTTGCAGATTTCGCGACAGGTCGGATTTTGGGACTGCCCAATCTGGCTTGGATCGCGCTGATCCTATCGGCGCTCACTTGGCTGGTACTAGAGCGTAGTCTTTGGGGCCGCTGGCTGCTGGCGGCGGGGCAAAATCTGCGCGCGGCTCGGCTGGCGGGCGTTCCCGTCGAGGCGGTGCGCTGCGCGGCCTATATCACTGTAGCTCTGTTTGCTTCGGTGGCGGGTTTTCTGCTGGCCAGCTTTTCGGGCGGCGCGGCGCTTAATATGGGAGCGGAATATCTATTGATGTCCATCGCCGTTGTGGTCATTGGCGGGTCATCCATCGCTGGGGGCGCTTCGAATGTGCCCGGCATTTGGGGCGCCGCGCTCTTTATGTTTCTCGTGGTCTCCATGCTTAATTCCTATGGCGCGGGTGCCGGGTTACGCATGGTTTTGACCGGCATGATCATCATCGGCATTGTCATTGCCGCAAGTACTCGGAGGACACAGTCGTGATCCAACTTCCCCCGCATTTCCAAGCCTTTGATCCCCGCTTTCTAAAGCTGATCCACCGCACCGCGAAGCTAGAGCAAATCGCCACCGGCTTTACCTGGACGGAAGGGCCCGTCTGGTTTGGAGATCATGATTGCTTGCTCTTTTCTGATATCCCAAGCCAGCGGATCCTGCGCTGGTCGCAGGCGCATGGGATCAGCGTTTTCCGCCAGCCTTCGCAGTTTAATAATGGCAATACCCGCGACCGGCAGGGGCGTTTGCTGGGCTGCCGCCATGGCAGTCGCGATGTGGTGCGCACGGAATTTGACGGCTCCCTCACTGTTTTGGCGCGGGATTATGAGGGGAAGCGGCTGAATTCGCCCAATGATTTGGTGGTCAGCTCAGATGGGGCAGTGTGGTTTACCGATCCGACTTATGGGATCATCTCGAATTTCGAGGGCTATCGCGCCGATCCTGAGCAGGGGGCGCATAATGTGTTCCGTATCGATCCGGCAAGCGGCGCGGTGGAGGCGATGATTTCGGATTTCACCCAGCCCAATGGGCTTGCCTTCAATCCCGATGAGAGCCGCCTTTATGTGGCCGAAAGCGGGATGAGTCATGACCCAAGCATCCCGCCGGTGATCCGGCAGTTTGATTGGGATGGGCAAACCCTGAAGGATGCAGGGGTATTTTGCACGCTCGATAGCGGTTTTCCCGATGGCTTCCGCTTTGATAGCGAGGGCAATCTTTGGACCTCGGCGCTGGATGGCGTGCATTGCTTTGCCCCTGATGGCACGCTGCTGGGCAAGATTTTGATCCCCGAACGGGTGGCCAATCTCTGCTTTGGCGGGGCAGATGGGCATCGGATGTTTATTACCGCAACCCGATCGGTCTATTGCATTTTCGTCGATGTGATCGGCGCGGAGCCCTGGACACAATCGGGCCCGCGCAGCCTGTAACGCCTGGGATGCCTAAACGGTGAGGGTCGCTTGCACGGCCCTTTGCCAGGCGGCGTAATTCTCGGCCCGTGCATCAGCGCCCATATTGGGCGTGAATTCCCGCTCGACCGCCCAGGTCTTGGCAAAACCCTCTTGATCGGGATAAATCCCCGCCTTCCAGCCGGCCAGCCAGGCGGCGCCCATGGCGGTTGTCTCGGTCACCTCTGGGCGCAGTACCGGCGCGCCAATGATATCGGCGAGAAATTGCATCGTGTAATCCGAGCCGCTCATGCCGCCATCCACACGCAAAACCGCCTCGGCCACATCGCCCAGGCTTTCGGCCATATCGGCCTGCATCGCATCCAGTAGATCGCGGGTTTGATAGCCTACGCTTTGCAAGGCGGCGCGGGCGAATTCCTCTGGCCCGGAATTGCGGGTCAGCCCGTAAATCGCACCACGGCATTCCGCATTCCAATAGGGCGCGCCCATGCCGGTAAAGGCCGGGACCATGATCAGATTTTGCCCGTCATCGGCGGCTTCGGCCAAGGCCTGGCTTTCAGAGGCCTGGCGGATTAGCTTGAGCCCATCGCGCAGCCATTGCACCACAGCACCGGCGATAAAGATCGAGCCTTCCAGGGCATAAGTTGGTTTGCCATCAAGCTGATAGGCGATGGTTGTGAGCAAGCGGTGTTTGCTGACCACGGGGGCATCGCCGGTATTGATCAGCGCAAAACATCCCGTGCCATAGGTGGATTTCAGCATGCCCGGCGCGAAACAGGCCTGGCCCACAGTGGCGGCTTGCTGATCGCCAGCAATGCCAAGGATCGGGATCGGGCGACCGAAAAGCTCGCTGCGGGTTTCGCCGAATTCGGCGGCGCTATCTTTGACCTCGGGCAGCATCGCCATGGGAATGCCAAGACGGTCGCAAATCGTGCGCGACCAGCGGCCTTTGCGGATGTCATAAAGCATAGTGCGCGCCGCATTGGTGGCATCGGTTGCATGGACTTTGCCGCCGGTGAGGTTCCAAACCAGCCAGCTATCCACCGTGCCGAAAAGCAGCTCGCCCGCCTCGGCCTTTGCCCGTGCGCCATCCACATTATCGAGGATCCAGGCCAGTTTCGTGCCGGAAAAATAGGGATCGAGCAGCAGGCCCGAGCGATCTGTTACGACCTCTTCAAAACCCTCAGCCCTCAGCTCCGCGCAGAATTTGGCGGTGCGCCGATCCTGCCAGACGATCGCATTATGAATGGCTTTGCCGGTCACCTTATCCCAAACCACGGTGGTTTCGCGCTGATTGGTGATGCCAATCGCGGCGATTTCGCTTGGGGTGCAGCCGGCTTTTTCGATGGCGGCGCGGCAGGTGGCGGCGGTGGTGGCCCAGAGGTCAGAGGCGTCATGCTCCACCCAGCCCGAGGCCGGGTAATGCTGGGTGAATTCTTCTTGCGCCATGGCGCGGATCTCGAAGCTGGCATCAAAAAGCATCGCGCGGGTCGATGTGGTGCCCTGGTCAATGGCCAAAATGAGGGTCATGCAAATGCCTCCGGATGCGCCGCGAGCGCGGGTCGTTCTGCTAAAGACAAGGTGAGGCCCCCTGAGAGGGCCCCACCGATCAGTTGATTTGGCGAGCTTACTGCCAAGATTTGATCAGAGCATCATAGGCAATGGTTTTAGGCTCTTCATCCTCATTGGCGAGCTTCGCTTTCGGAGAACCGGCTTGGGACAGCCAGTATTCCGGATCCTGCTCGTCATTGAGTTTCGGGCCAATATCGCCTTGGATCCCTGCGCGCTCAAGGCGTTTCATCACTTTCTCTTGGTCTTCGCAAAGGGCATCAAGCGCTTCTTGCGGGGTTTTCGCACCGCTCATCGCATCGCCGATATTCTGCCACCAAAGCTGCGCCAGCTTCGGATAGTCAGGCACATTCGTACCGGTCGGAGACCAGGCCACACGCGCCGGAGAGCGGTAGAATTCGATCAAACCACCCAGTTTCGGGGCGCGATCGGTGAAGCTGGCATCCGCGATGGTGCTTTCGCGGGTGAAGGTCAGGCCCACATGGGATTTCTTCACATCCACGGTTTTAGAGGTCACAAATTGCGCATATAGCCAAGCCGCTTTCGCGCGATCCACCGGGGTGGATTTCATCAGCGTCCAAGAACCCACATCCTGATAGCCGATCTTGGTGCCTTCTTCCCAGTATACCCCATGCGGAGACGGAGCCATGCGCCATTTCGGGGTGCCATCATCATCCAAAACAGCCGAAGCCCCTTCGCCAACCATATCGGCGGTGAAGGCGGTGTACCAGAACATCTGCTGCGCTACATTCCCCTGTGCCGGAACCGGGCCTGCTTCGGAGAAGGTCATGCCAGCCGCTGCGGGCGGGGTGTATTTTTCCAGCCATTCAATGGCTTTGGTGATGGCGTAAACCGCCGCCGGGCCATTGGTTGCGCCGCCACGAGCCACACAAGAGCCGACCGGCTGGGAATTCTCATTCACACGAATGCCCCATTCATCCACCGGCAGACCATTGGGCTCCCCCTTAGAACCTGCGCCCGCCATGGATAGCCAAGCATCGGTATAGCGCCAGCCCAGGGAGGGGTCTTTCTTACCGTAGTCCATATTGCCATAGACATCGGAGGTCACACCCATATGGGACAGATCGCGACCCGTGAAGAATTCGGCGATATCTTCGTAAGCGGACCAATTCACCGGCACACCTAGATCATAGCCATAAGTGGCTTTGAAATCGGCTTTGTTCTTTTCGTCATTGAACCAATCATAGCGGAACCAATAGAGGTTCGCGAATTGCTGGTCAGGAAGCTGGTATAGCTGGCCATCCGGCGCTGTGGTGAATTCCAAGCCGATGAAATCATCGAGATCGAGGCCAGGATTGGTCACATCCGCGCCTTCGCCCGCCATCCAATCGGTCAGGCTACGCGCCTGCTGATAGCGCCAATGGGTGCCGATCAGGTCGGAGTCGTTGATATAGGCATCATAGATATTTTCGCCCGACTGCATCTGAGTTTGCAGCTTTTCAACAACATCGCCTTCGCCGATCAGGTCATGGGTGACCTTGATGCCGGTAATCGCGGTGAAGGCAGGGGCCAAGACCTGGCTTTCATATTCATGGGTGGTGATGGTTTCGGAAACCACTTTGATTTCCATGCCCGCAAAAGGCTGCGACGCATCGACAAACCACTGCATTTCCGCTTCTTGATCGGCGCGGCTCAGGGCCGAGAGATCGCCGATTTCGCTATCGAGGAAACTTTTCGCTGCTTCCATATCCGCCCAAGCAGCGCCGCTGGTCAGGGCCAGCACCAGCGCAAGCGAGCTGGTTGTTCTAAGGTTCAAGTTCATGAGGTTCCTCCCTTTTTTGAACTTTTGTTTATTAGATAAGGTCCGCCGCCCAAAACCGGATCAGGGCAGGGGCATATGTAAGTCAGACGAAGCGAAACACCGCAGCCGCATAGACCAGGCAAACCGCCATGGCCCAGGCTTGGCTGTCGGGGCCCAGCAGGCCAAGCCAGGCCAGATTGATGAAAGCCGAGCCGAGCAGGGTGATGAAAAGCCGATCCCCTCGCGTTGTCTCGATCCGCAAAATCCCAATGCGCGGGGTTTCGGGAAATTTGATCGCAAAGATCGTGAAGAGAACCAAGAGCGCGGCAATCGTTGCAAAGAAGATCGCGGTCGGCCAGGTCCATGCCATCCAGTCCATGAAAGCTCTCCTTAGACGCGGCCCAGGGCAAAGCCCTTGGCGATATAGTTGCGCACGAAATAGATGACCAAAGCACCGGGCAGGATCGTCAGGATCCCGGCAGCGGCCAGAACGCCCCAGTCAATGCCCGATGCACCTTGGGTCCGGGTCATAATGGCGGCGATGGGCTTGGCATCCACGGTGGTCAGGGTCCGCGACAGCAGCAGCTCTACCCAAGAGAACATGAAGCAGAAGAAAGCCGCCACGCCGATACCGCTCGCGATCAGCGGGGTGAAAATCTTCACAAAGAAGGCACCAAAGGAATAGCCATCGATATAGGCTGTCTCGTCGATTTCTTTGGGCACGCCGCGCATAAAGCCCTCAAGGATCCACACGGCCAGCGGCACATTAAACAGACAATGGGCCAGAGCCACGGCGATATGGGTATCAAACAGCCCGACTGAGGAATAGAGCTGGAAGAAGGGCAGGGCGAAAACCGCAGGCGGGGCCATACGATTGGTCAGCAGCCAGAAGAAAAGATGCTTATCGCCCATAAAGTGATAACGGGAAAAGGCATAGGCGGCGGGCAGGGCCACGGCCAGCGAAATCACCGTATTCATCATCACATAGATGAGCGTGTTCACATAACCCATATACCAGCTTGGATCGGTGAGGATCGTCACATAGTTCTGAAAGGTCAGCTCGCGCGGGAAGAGGGTGAATTCATTCAGGATCTCGGCATTGGTCTTCAGGCTCATATTCAACAGCCAATAGATCGGCAGCATCAAGAAGATCAGATAAATCCCCATGACGAGCGCGCGGCTATTCACTTTGATGCCGAACCCGGTTTTGGCCCGGCTGGCCGTCACTTGATTGGGGAGTGTCGCGTCAGTCATCTTACATCCCCTTTTTGTCGAGGTTGGTCATCACGGTGTAGAACACCCAGGAAATCAACAAGATCACAAGGAAATACATGATCGAGAAGGCGGCAGCGGGGCCTAGATCGAATTGCCCAAGCGCCATTTTCACCAGATCGATGGACAGCAGCGTGGTTGCATTGCCTGGCCCGCCTCCGGTCACTACGAATGGCTCCGTATAGATCATGAAACTGTCCATAAAGCGCAGCAGGATCGCGATCATCAAAACGCCCATCATCTTGGGCAATTCGATAAAGCGGAAGACTTTCCAGCGGCTGGCCTGGTCGATCTTCGCCGCTTGGTAATAGGCATCGGGAATGGATTTGAGCCCCGCAAAAGCAAGCAGCGCCACCAGCGATGTCCAAT
The DNA here is from genome assembly GCA_049603835.1 of Mangrovicoccus sp. GTDB lineage: Bacteria > Pseudomonadota > Alphaproteobacteria > Rhodobacterales > Rhodobacteraceae > Mangrovicoccus. The sequence goes on along the minus strand of JBMYSZ010000002.1, from coordinate 309,034 downwards.
GCCATACATCCATGACAATGATTGTCACCCAAGCATCCAGGACGTTTTGCGTGTAGTTATAGTCGATGCCGAGGCTGTCCAAACTTCGCCCCAATAGACCGATATCCACCCGGCCAAAGATCTGCCAAATCGTGCCCACCACATTCCAAGGAATGAGCAGGGGCAACGACATAAGCACCAAGCAAAAGCTCGACCAAAAGCCCGATTTCGGCATATTGAGCGCCACATAGATGCCCAAGGGGATCTCAATCGCGAGGATGATGCCGGAAAACAAAAGCTGCCGCCGCAACGCATTCCACATGCGGTCATCATGCAAAAGCTCTTCGAACCATTCGAGCCCAGCCCAGAAAAACTGGTTATTGCCGAACGTGTCTTGCACCGAATAATTGACCACGGTCATCAGCGGGATCACCGCCGAAAAGGCCACCAGGATCAGCACTGGCAACACGAGGAACCAGGCCTTGTTATTCCATGTTTTGTTCATTTGGTCCTCCCACCACCAGCGCTTGCGCCGGGGAAATCTTTTTAGGCAGCGCCGCGCACGCGCCAGCTATCGGCATAGACATTGACCCGTTTCGGATCGAAGCTCACACAGGTCATATCGCTGGTGATCTGATCATCTTCTCCGGCGATGATATTGAGCTCTTGGCCCATGAAATCGGCGCGGATGATCTTATGGCGGCCCACATCTTCAACGCGGGTGATCTTCACCGGCAGGCCATCGGGGCCAAGCTGCGCGAATTCCGGGCGCACGCCGATTTCGACCTTGCCATTCAGCGGCCCATAGCCTTGGCCAAGATTAACCTGCCAGCCATTCACATTGGCCACCGTCCCGGACACTTCAGCGGCCAAAACATTCATGCCCGGCGAGCCAATGAAATAGCCCACGAAAGTATGTTCAGGGGTTTCAAATAGCTCTTCGGGCGTGCCGATCTGCACCACGCGGCCATCATACATAACCACAACCTTATCGGCGAAAGTCAGCGCTTCGGTTTGGTCATGGGTCACATAGATCATGGTATGGCCAAATTCGTGATGCAGCTTTTTCAACTGGGTGCGCAGTTCCCATTTCATATGCGGATCGATCACGGTGAGCGGCTCATCAAAGAGCAGCGCATTTACATCCTTGCGGACCATGCCGCGCCCCAGACTGATCTTTTGCTTTTGATCTGCACCAAGGCCACGGGCTTTGCGCGAGAGCATGTCTTCCATGCCGATCATCCGCGCGATTTCATTGACCCGGTCCATCACATAGGTTTCATCCTCGCCGCGATTGCGCAACGGAAAGGCGAGGTTATCGCGCACAGTCATGGTGTCGTAGACAACCGGAAATTGGAACACCTGGGCGATATTGCGCTCGGCGGTTTCCGCGTGGGTCACATCGCGATCATCAAACAGGATACGCCCTTGCGAGGGCTGCAACAGGCCCGAAATGATATTGAGCAAGGTGGATTTCCCGCAGCCCGACGAGCCCAATAGCGCATAAGCCGCGCCATCCTCCCAAACATGGTTCAGCTCTTTAAGAGCGAAATCATCCTCGCTTTGCGGATTTGGCTTATAACTATGGGCGAGATTATCCAGGGTAATGCGTGCCATGTGAGATCCCCCTTATGCGGCCAGCGCGTAGGAGGCCGGTGCGATCAGCGCGCCATCCTCGCCAAAGATGTAAACATGCCGAGGATCGAGCCAAAGATCGAGCTGATCGCCGATTGTGAGCTGATGCACCCCATGGATCAGACCCACCCATTTCTCGCCATGATGGTCGAGATGCACGAAGGTCTCTGACCCGGTCAGCTCGGTCACGGTCAGCGCGGCGCTGAATTTCATCGCGTCTTGCGCATGCTGCAAGATCTCGACGTGATTGGCGCGGAAACCCGCCATGTAATGCCCATCGGCCAGGCTGGCGAGGCTGCCAATGGCCGGCGCGCTTTGCCCATCCCCAAAGAGGATCTGGCCGCCGGATTTCTGCACAGGCAGGAAATTCATCGGCGGATCGGAAAAGACCTTGGCAGTGGTCGCATTGACCGGCTGGCGATAGACTTCGGGGGTGGGGCCGAATTGAGTAATCCGCCCTTCCGAGAGCGTGGCCACATTGCCGCCCAGCAAAAGCGCTTCTTCCGGCTCGGTGGTGGCATAGACGAAGATGGCGCCAGAGGCCTCAAAGATCTTCGGAATTTCCACCCGCAGCTCTTCGCGCAGTTTGTAATCGAGATTGGCCAGGGGCTCATCCAACAGAACCAGCCCAGCATTTTTCACCAAAGCCCGCGCCAAAGCACAGCGCTGCTGCTGGCCGCCCGAAAGCTCTAGCGGCTTGCGATCGAGCATCGGGGTCAGCTTCATCAGATCCGCATTTTCGCGCACGCGGGCGTCGATTTCGTCCTTGCCCAGGCCCATAAGTTTCAGCGGCGAGGCGATATTATCGTAAACGCTCATGGAGGGGTAATTGATGAATTGCTGATAGACCATGGCCACGCCGCGATCTTGCACGCGCTGACCGGTCACATCGCTGCCATCCCAGAAAACTTGGCCCGTGCTTGGCACATCAAGCCCAGCCATCAGCCGCATAAGCGAGGTCTTGCCCGAGGTGGTGGGGCCAAGCAAAACATTCATCGTGCCTTTGGCCAAGGTCAAATCCGTGGGGTAAATATGCGTCTGCCCCTCGACGATCTTCGAGACAGATTTAAATTCCAGAGTCATCGCGATCCCCCCTTATTCCGCCGCTTGGCGCGCGGCGCGTTTTTGTTGCATCCAGTGATCAAGCGCGGTGATCTGCTCAGGCGACAGACGCAGCCCCAGCTTATTGCGGCGCCAGACCACATCTTCTGCCGCGCGGGCATATTCTTTTTCCATCAACCAGCGGATTTCAGCTTCCGTTAGGGTGGCTCCGAAATCCCGCCCCAGATCCGCCGCGCTTTGCGCCTGGCCCAGAATTTCACGTGCCTCGGTGCCATAGGCGCGGACTAGCCGCTTGGCCCATCGCGCATCTAGGAACGGATAATCGGCTTGCAGATCTTGGATCAGCTGAGCCGCGCCATCCACTGGGAAATCTCCGCCGGGAAGGGGCACACCGGCTGTCCAAGGCCCTTTGATATGGTTGAGCTCTGCATTGATCTTTTCCAGCGCGCTTTCCGCCAGGCGACGATAAGTGGTGATCTTACCGCCAAAGATATTCAGCAGCGGCGCGCCGCCTTCGTTATCGACCTTAAGCGTGTAATCCCGCGTGGCGGCCGTGGCCGAGCTGGCGCCGTCATCATAAAGCGGGCGCACCCCGGAATAGCTCCAGACAACATCTGCCGCGGAAAGCTGGCCCTTGAAATATTGATTGGCGAAGTTCAGCAGATAATCGCGCTCTTCCTCGCTGCAGACCGGCTTTGCAGAGGGGTCTTTGTGTTCCTGATCCGTGGTGCCGATCAGGGTGAAGTCGGTTTCATAGGGAATGGCGAAAATGATCCGCCCATCTGTCCCTTGGAAGAAATAGCATTTGTCGTGGTCAAAGAGCTTTTCGGTCACGATATGACTGCCCCGAACCAGGCGCACGCCTTCACTTGAATTGATCCGCAGCTTGGTTTGGATCACATCGCCCACCCAAGGCCCGGCCGCATTCACCAACATACGGGCGTAATACACCGCGCGCATGCCGGTTTCGCCATCTTCGGTCTCAACCCGCCACAGCCCGTCTTCGCGCGCCGCCGAAAGCACTTTGGTACGGGTCATGATCTGCGCGCCGCGCGCCTCAGCATCGCGGGCATTCAGGATAACCAGGCGAGAATCCTCGATCCAGCAATCGGAATATTCATAGGCCTTTTCAAAGCGATCCTGCAAAGGCGCGCCTTCGGGGGCGGCTTTTAGATCAAGCGTTGAGGTCCCCGGCAGAATTTTCCGCCCGCCCAAATTATCATAGAGGAAAAGTCCCAAACGGATCAGCCAAGAGGGCCGACGGCCTTTCATCCAAGGCATAAAGCTGGTCATCAGCCGCGAGGTGGGCGTGGTGCTGTCAAAGCGCATAGAGCCATGCCAAGGCAGCACAAAACGCATGGGCCAGGAAATATGCGGCATGGCGCGCAGCAGAGTTTCTCGCTCGATCAGCGCCTCGCGCACCAGGCGAAATTCGAAATATTCCAGATAGCGCAGCCCGCCATGAAACAGCTTAGTGGATTGCGAAGAGGTGGCCGAGGCGAGATCATTCATCTCCGCTAAACGCACGGAAAGCCCGCGCCCGCTGGCATCGCGGGCAATGCCACAGCCGTTAATGCCGCCGCCGATAATGAACAGATCAGTGATGTCTGCCTTCTTATCCATGAGCATGAACCGCCTCCCTTGCCTCATACCGGGCCTCACCCTGGGGCCTTAATGAACGGATTCCACACAGATACGCAAGCGTTTTATTTTCGTATATTTTCGTTTTAGGCGCTGCGCTGCGCGAATATATTCGCATACGCAGAAATACGAAACTCATTTGCGCAAGCTTCTGGGGCGCGCCCCCTTTCCCCGACCCACCGCATTCGGTTAAGAAGCGGTATGTCGCAAACCTTTCGTCATCCCGAAATTCTTGAAATCGCCCGCAAAGAGGGCAAGGTCACCGTCGATGGCCTGGCCCAGCATTTCGGCGTCACTTCGCAAACCATCCGCCGCGATCTGACGGATCTGGCCGAAGCGGGAAAACTAGAGCGTGTGCATGGCGGGGCGGTTTTGCCCTCGGGCACCAGCAATATTGTGTATGAAGAGCGCCGGGCGCTGAACCCCGAGGCCAAGGCAGCGATTGCGCGGGCTTGCGTGGCGCATATCCCCAATAATATTTCGCTTTTCCTCAATATTGGCACCAGCACAGAGGCCGTGGCGCAAGAGCTCGTCCATCATGAAAACCTGATGGTTGTGACGAATAATATGAATGTTGCCAATATCTTAGCCGGGAATGCGAGCTGTCAGATCATCGTGACCGGAGGCGATTTGCGGCGCTCGGATGGTGGGCTTATTGGCCATTTGGCGGTGGATACGATCCGGCAGTTTAAGTTCGATCTGGCGGTGATCGGCTGCTCTTCGCTCGATCTGGACGGCGATTTGCTGGATTTCGATGGGCAGGAAGTGGCGGTGAGCCAAGCGATTTTGCGCCAGTCGCGGCGAACTTTCCTGGTGTCCGACAGTTCGAAATTCCGCCGCAAAGCGCCAGTGCGGATCGGTTCACTGCGCGATGTGGATATGTTCTTTACGGAAACCGCGCTTGACCCAAAGCTCGAAGCGCTTTGCGAGACTTGGGGCACAAAAATCTGCCTGTCTAACGGGTAAGATCGCTCAGATCATCTTTGACCACAGGGCTATTGCACGGGCGGGTAGGGCGTATTGGCCATGTTTTCATGGGGAAACCATCGCCCGCGCCATCCGCGAATTCCGTTCATTTTGCGCCTTCCCTATAGTCAACTTGTTACCAAATCGCCACATTTCTAAGAAGTTTGAAATTCCGTCGCTCACAATGGCTCAAGAATACTTGATCAAAATAGTCAGTATGTTAGTGACGCCGCTGGTAGCAAGTTCAGTGGTAGCCACCTTCCCCAAAAAATCTAATAATCAAAGGTGGATACCATGTCGAAAGACACTCTTCCCCTGTCTCTGCGCGCCGCAGCACCGGCCCGGCGCGGACGGGATGCTCAGCGGCTTGCGGCAATGACCGTAGCCAGCTTCACCGCGTTTTCACCAGCTTTCGCCCAGGATGCGGCGGGGGCCATCGAGTTGCCAACGCTGGAAATCGAAACCGCAGCCCCGCAGGCGACTCCAGCTCCGGTTCGGACGACTGCAGCTCCGGCGCCACAAGCCGCAGCCCCTGCGGCGCCCGAACCGCAGCCGGTCGCTCAGACCGAAGCCCCCACAGCTGCAACCGCAGGCCAAGACGGCGTGTCGCCCTTTGTTGATCCCGAGGCGGAATATCGCGCGGTCAATTCCGGCAATACCCTGCTGAACCAGCCTCTCGCAGAAACCGCGCGGACGGTGAATGCAATCACCGAACAGGTTATCCAAGACAAGAACGCCACCTCGATCCGCGAATTGGCGCGGACGACACCAGGCGTCACCTTGGGCACTGGCGAAGGCGGTAATTCCTTTGGCGATGTGCTGTTCATCCGCGGCTTCAAATCCTCCAATGACGTCTTCATCGACGGGCAACGGAATGCTGGGGTCGCGGTAGGCGAAACCTTTATGGCCGAGCAGGTCGAGATCACCAAAGGCCCCTCCGGCTCCATCGCGGGACGCGGCACAACGGGCGGCGCGGTGAACTTGATCACCAAAAAAGCCCAAGACACGGATTTCCTCAAATCCCAAACCACCGTCGGCACCAATGACCTGGCGCGTCAGACTTTGGATTGGAACAAGGTTTGGAATGACAAATTCAAAACCCGCGTCAATGCCATGGCGCAGGTGGCCGAAGTTGCAGGCCGCGACGAAAGCCAGGACGACAGGCTTGGTCTGTCCTTTGCGGCGGAATATCAGGCAACCGATCAGCTGACGATCACCGCCGATTATTTCCACCTGAAATTCGATCAAATGCCTGATTGGGGTGTTGGCTGGGATAGCGTCAATGGCGTGCCATTTACCGAGAAAGCCTCGGGCCGACCGACAGTGGATCGCGACACATTCTATGGGGTTCCCGATCGCGATTTCCATGAAGCCACCCAGGATGTCGCAACGATCGGCTTTAACTATGATTTCCTCAATGGTTTGGTCTTTGACAACCGCACCCGCTATGCGGAGCAGGTCAATGACTATATCCTCAGCGCGCCGGAGCGCCCGGATCAAAGCGCCGCTGATCCCGATGATTGGACTTTGACCGCATCGCCGAAAAGCGTCTATCAGGTGACCGAAACACTTGCGAATACATCGACCCTGACCTTTGATGCTGATCTTTGGGGCGGCAAGCATACATTTGTGGCGGGTCTGGATATCTCAAAAGAGAGCATTTCCAAATCCAGCTATCAGGGCCTCACCTCAGAAGTCGGCGGTGGCACAGCCATAACCAATTTGGCGGGCTGCGAAGTTTCGATCTTCGATCCAAATACCGATGATTGCTATGACAGCAGCACAGATCTTGTGCGCTCGGACCCGACCAAAACCGAAGTTCTGACCAAGAGTATCTATCTGAATGATAGTTTTGAGGTGAATGAGCGCTTGTCCTTCAATCTGGGCATTCGCTGGGATGATTACGATATCGAGCGTAAAGGCGTCGATGGACGGTCAGGCGAGGCGTATAAATATAGCCGCCAGGACACGATGTTTAACTGGAATGCAGGCGCCACTTTCAAAGTTGCACCTGGTGGCATGATCTATGCGGCTTATGCCACCTCCTCGAACCCGATGGGGCAAGAGCTGGATGCAGGCGGCGGCAGCTATGGTGGGCTTGATGAAGCCGGTGAGATTCTGAACCCTGAGGAAAACACCTCGCTGGAAATCGGGACGAAATGGACCTTTAATGACCATCTCTTGCTGACCGCAGCGGCCTTCCGCACCACCAAAGACAATGCGCGTGAAAGCGTTGGGCGCGGTCCGGATGCAGTGACAACTGACACCGGCAAATACAAAGTCGAAGGTTTTGAAATCGGCATTTCCGGTAAAGTCACCGACAAGCTGTCGGTCTATGGCGGCGCCACCAAGATGTATAGCGAGATCTTGGAAAGCGCGACCGAAGACAATATCGGCCTAGAATTCGCTAATATCGCGCATGAGCAGTTCAACTTACTGGCAAATTACGATGTCACCGATGATCTGAGCATCGGCGGGCAGGCGACTTGGCGCGGCAAGGTGAATGGCGGAACATTCGCGGCAAATCCCGAAACGGAAATCCCATCTTACTGGCGCTTTGACCTGATGGCCTCTTATCAGATCAATGACAAAATGGCGATTTCTGGCCGGATCGATAACCTGACCGACGAGCTCTATTATGATGCGCTTTATCGCTCGGGGGCGCCGTTTGTCTATGTGGCTCCGGGGCGGTCGGCCTCGATCACGCTCGACTACACCTTCTAAGCTTTCGCAACAAAGCCACGGGCGGCGCGCTTTCCGCCCGTGGCAGTTTTTGAGGTCGTAACAAATGCTTATATCCATCCCCGATTTGCTGAGCGCCGATGAGGTTGCCGAAATCCGCCAGGCGCTGGATGCGGCGCAATGGACCGATGGTCGGGATACGGCGGGCGCGCAATCAGCCGAGATCAAGCGCAATGAACAAATCCCGCTCGACAGCCCTATCTTGCCTCAGCTTCAGCAATGGCTTTTGCCGCGCCTCACCACCAATCCGATCTGGATGTCTGCGGTGTTGCCAGCGCAAATTCTGCCGCCAATGTTCAATCGCTATGCGGGCGGGCAAACCTTTGGCACCCATGTGGATAATGCCATTCGGGTGATCCCAGGCGAGGGCAGGCAGATCCGCACGGATGTAAGCTGTACCGTCTTTCTCAGTGACCCCGATGACTATGATGGCGGCGAGCTTATCGTCGAAGGCCATTACGGGGCGCAGAGCGTCAAACTCCCCGCAGGGGCTGCGGTGGTCTACCCATCGACCTCCCTGCACCAAGTCACCCCGGTGACCCGCGGCGCTCGGGTGGCGTCTTTCTTTTGGATCCAATCCATGGTGCGCGACGCCGCTCGGCGCGAGATGCTCTTTGATCTCGACCAAAATATCCAAAGCTTGGGCCCGCAGCTTGGCGCTAATGCGGCAGAGGTCGTTTCCCTCACCGGGCTTTATCACAATCTCATTCGTCAATGGGCGGAGGTCTAACTCATGTCTAATGCAGCTGAAAGCAATGCGCTTATTCTGAAATGGTCCGAGGCCTATCTTCCGCCGGACTTCACCGAACGCCTACGCGTGGCAGCCGAAACAGAGGCGCTGACGCCGCTTGCGATGTTTATGGATGCGGATATGGTCGTGAAATCGGTCATGGCGCTTTTGGTCGTGTTCTCTGTGCTGTCCTGGGCCATTTGGGCGGCCAAGATCCTTCAGACGCGCATGGCCACAGGACGGTTGCGCCGCGATTTCCGCCGCCTCACCCGGCATGGGCGTCTTGGGGCTCGGATTTCCCGATTTGGAGCTTTGGGACGGATGCAAAGAGCCGCCCAAACCGAGATCACCCAATCCCAAGGCTTGGGCCCCAGCGGGATCAAAGAACGCACCGCTATGGATTTGGTGCGGATCGAGGCAGGGGCCGCGCGCGCCATGCAATCGGGGGTAACCGTGATAGGCTCCATCGGCTCAACCGCGCCATTTGTGGGGCTTTTTGGCACGGTTTGGGGCATTATGAATGCCTTTATTTCGATTTCTGAAAGCGGCTCCACCAATCTTTCGGTTGTGGCACCTGGGATTGCTGAGGCTTTGTTGGCAACCGCGATTGGCCTTGTGGCGGCGATCCCGGCCGTGATCCTTTACAACCACCTATCGCGGGTGATTGGGCGGTATCGGGTTCGCTTGGCCGATGCGGCCTCGTTGGTTTTGCGCACCCAATCGCGTGATCTGGACCGTGCGGCGACGGATCCAGAGCCAGATGACGCAGATGCAAATGCAGACGCCGACCCGGCCAATATGCCAGCGGAGCCTGCTCTTCAGATGGCGGCGCAGTAAAGGGAGGGCGGTTTCATGGGCGTTAATCTTAGCTCTGGCGATGGCGATGGCGATGATCTCGCCCCGAATGCCGATATCAATATCACCCCCTTCATCGATGTGATGTTGGTGTTGCTGATCATTTTCATGGTGGCCGCGCCGCTATCCACGGTGGATATCCCGGTGGAACTGCCTGTGGCAAAGGCCGATCCCGCCCCGCGCCCCGGCGAGCCAATCATCATAACAATCCAGGCGGATCTGACCTTGCTGGTGGGAGAGGTGGAAACCACCCTGGCCGATCTTCCTATGGAGCTCGATATCGCCACGATGATCAAACGCGACACGCGGCTTTATATCTCGGCCGATCGCTTGATCCCTTATGGGGAAATCATGGCGGTGATGAATCGGATGCGCGGCACAGGTTATCTGAAAATCGGGCTTGTGGGGCTTGAAGAAGAGGCCGCGGAAACAGCTGATGCGAGCGGGGCCAGCCCTGAGAGTTCAGAGGCGGCAGTGCAATGAGCTTTGCCTATTCCCCTCGGCCCACTGGGCTTTTGCTGCTTTCCGGTCTGGCCATAAGTGCCGGGCTTCACGGGGCGCTTGCGGTGAGCTGGCTCAAGCAACCGCCCGCCCCGGTCGAACAATTCGAACAAGAGGCCTCGCTTAAAGGCCGTGAATTCATTGATCTGGCGCCGGTGGAAATGCTGATGGCCGCGCCGGATACGGATTTGGCCGAAGGCGATGTGTCCGAAGCCAGCCAAGAGGCGCTTGATAGCGCTGAAGAGCGGATCTTGGCCAAAGCCGTCAATGATCCGATCCTAGCGCAAGTTCCCTATGAAGTTGATGATCCCGAGCTGCAATTTCGCGTGGCCAATCCCCTTGAGGAAGATCAGGGCGAGGTTGAAGCCGATGAGATCCCGACGGAGATGCAAGAGGATTATAACGAGGTCCTCGCCCAAGCCAGCACCGCCGCCGCGCCCGCGCCCAGTGCCGGGCAAGATGCGCAGTCAGGCTCGGAAGAGGAAGAGATCGGCCTAAGCGACGAAGAAAAAGCCCGGATCAGCAAATGGCAGCAAGATTTGGTTTTGGCTCTGGCTCAGGCGAAGACCTATCCCAAAGCCGCGCGTAAGGCGAAGGCCCAGGGCAAGGTGACGGTGGTATTCACCCTTGATAGCTATGGCCGGATCGTGACGCGGAAAGTTTCGGAAAGCTCGGGCTGGCCAGTTTTGGATAAGGCCGCGCTCGATCTTTTGGACGGGTTCGAGCGCTTGCCCGCGCCGCCCGCCGCCATGGGGAAGGGGCCTTTCGATCTGCGTTTTCCTATCAGCTATGCGCTCGTATAAAGACAATCTGGCCCAATTTCGCCAGGGTGGCGCGCCCCGCACAGCGCCATGGCGATGGTGAATTCATCGCGTAAGCGGCGCAAACAGGCCGACGCCCCCTGCGCCCCGCCAGCCGCTAGGGCAAAATAAGCCGGACGACCCAGCAAAACCGCATCCGCCCCCAGAGCGAGGGCTCGCAGCATGTCTTGGCCCGTGCGAATACCGCCATCCACCAATAGCACCGCCTCGGGCAGTGCGGCGCGGATCTGAGGCAGGACTTCGGCAGTTGCAGGCAGCCCGTCCAAAACCCGTCCGCCATGATTGGATAGGATCACCGCCGCACAGCCCGCAGCAAGCGCCGCTTGGGCATCCTCTGCTGTCATCACCCCTTTGGCAATAACCGGGACGGGGCTTTCGGCGCAAAGTGCTGCCAGATCTTGCCAATCCGGCGCCGCGCTTAACAGCTCTTCAAGAGTGCCCTGGGCGGCAGGAATGCCAAGCGCATCGAGCATCACTGGCCGCACATCTTGCGGCAGGCTAAACCCCGCTTTGATTTCCCGATCCCGGATCCCATTGACCGGCGCATCCACCGTCACCACCAGCGCCGTTGCCCCGGCTGCCAAGGCCCGAGCGGCCAGAGCGCGGCTATGGGCCGGATCGCGCTGCAAATAGAGCTGAAACCAAAATGGCGCGACAGCCGCCTCTTCAGGGGCAACCGAGCTTTGGCAGGACAGCACAAACCCAACCCCCTGCGCCGCCGCCGCCAAAGCCATGGCGCGTTCCCCTTCGGGGGTAGCCAGGCGCTGATAGGCCATAGGCGCAACCAGTAACGGGGCGTCCAGGCGAAGTCCGAGCAGATCGCAAGCCGTTGTGAGCCCACTCAGATCCCGCATGGATTTAGGCCGCAGAGGCAGCTCGGCCCAGGCCTCTAAATTACGCCGCGCGGTCAGCTCTTGCCCAGCTGCGCCAGCCACATAGGCAAAAGCGCTTGGCTCCATGGCGGCTTCGGCCAGCGCTTCGAAATCCCTGAGCGGGAGTGACATAGCAGATTTCCTTGAGAAAGAGGATCGGCTGGGCCTGGAGCCTGGCTGGAACGACCAGATCAGTATAGCGGACCGAGCTTTGGTCGCAACCGGGTGAATGATACTCCTTGGTTCGCTGTCATTTGAAAGACGTGTAGGATGGGCAATTTGCCCATCTTTATGCAGATTTATTACCATAACGCCCATTAACTATTTTTTAACAACCGCGCGGGTGCAATCTAACCTGGGTTGCGCGCGACACATCAAAATGCCCCGGTTGGAAGACACCGGCCGAAATGTTTCGCGAAAAGATGATGGTAGAGATGGGGCGACCACCTTATCCTCGAAAAGAAGAGAAGTCGCGATTCAGGTATCGCTCACTGCGTTTCGCCAATTCACGAGACCAGTTATGCGTGGTCTCGCGCATGCAACCCGGCGCCCATACCCGGCCCTAATCGGTGCAGCCCGCCTTAAAACGGGGCAGGCCCGCGCCATAGACCGGATCAATGCCCGGTGCGCCCAGATCCTCTACACCTGCCTGTAGCCCGCTGCGCAATGCCTCGATATCCTCGCTCTGCGCGAGGCTGGGATCGGCCAAGATCCGGGCCGTCACATAAGGCGCGGCAATGGATGTCCCAGAAACAAAACGCGAGCCCGCGCCCAATTCCACAAACACATCCACCCCCGGCGCGGCCACATCCACATAATCGCCGCGATTGGCCTGGGAATAGACCCGGCCACGCGCATCAATTGCCGTGACACCGATCACATTCGGGAAAGCGGCTGGGTAAAGCGGCTTGGCCCGTGGCCCCGCATTGCCCACAGCGGCCACAATGCGCAGGCCCTTTTCCTCTGCCGCCGCAACGGCCCGACTGAGCAGCTTGTTGTAAGGACCGGCCAGCGAGATATTCACCAGGCGCACACCAGAGGCTTCGAGCCAATCGATTGCGCGCAAAATCGCATCCGCCCCAGCAGCACCCTGCCCCTCTGGACCCTGCCGCACCACCGCCGCCGAATATAGCGTGACATTGGTCAATAGCTGGGGATTGGCCAGCACGGCGGCGATCTCTGTTCCATGGCGCGGATCCGGTGCGCGGCCTTGGGTGAAATCCTTATTGACCACCCGTGCCGCCGCCAAAGCAGAGGCTTTGGGATCAACGCCTGTATCGATAATCCCCACCGGCGCCTGCGCCCGGCATCCTGCCTGCGGCCAGTTCAACACGGCAGCGGCATAATGCGGCCCCGCATTCCCCGGCTGATCCACCGGGTGAAAGGCGTGATTGACCCCAACCGTCGCCCCAGGCTCTGCCGCTTCGAGATAGGCAATCGCCTGCGCCCCGGTGACGCCCTGGGGCATGCGATAGGTCAAGAGCTCTAGCCCCAGCCCGGCCAGGCTTTCGCGCTTTAGCAGCTCATACCCCCCAGCCTGCGCCGCCTTTTGCAAATCCGCTTGCGACACCCCTTGGCCGATCAGCGCAAAGATCTGGTCTTGATCAAGAACAGCAACCGGGACCGTGGGTGCCGGTGCAAAAATCTGGCCCGGACTGCACGCGCTCAGCAAAGCGGTGCAGACACAGGCGGCCCAAAAGAATTTGCCACGGCTGGGCTTAAATTCATGCATCATGTTTTATCCTCACAGTCCAACTAACCCATTGGTCGGGTTGGGGCCAATAGCGGTTCAGTTTTCTTGGAAATTTTTTTTGAACCTATGTGCCGCTTGCTACGACAAATCCATAACGACAAAAATCGCCGGGCCTTGGGACTTGTCTTATGACTGGACTTGTTACTGACCCAAGGCGGTGGCACATCAGAGCTATGTCTTTATGGAGGGCGGGAGATGACCGGCCAAAACGACGCCGACCAAGACGATCTAGTGTTACTCTATCTGCAGGATCGCATGGATCCGCGGGCGCGGCAGACCTTCGAGGCAAGGCTGGCCGCCGAGCCCGAACTCGCCGCCGAGCTAGAATTTATGCGAAAGCTGCGCCAGGCCCTGGATGCGGATGAATTGCCTAAGGCGGAAATCGATGCGGGCTGGGAAAAGCTCAGCGATCATTTGGAAATGCCAGCGGCCCAACCCGCCAATCTCAACCGACCCATCGCCCTTTGGAAAGCCGCTGCTATGGCCGCAGCAGCAGTGGCGCTTTGGCAATTTGCGGCAGTGCCTCAGCTGGGACCCACGGGCGGCTTTGCTCCGGTCTCTGAGCAGGCGGAAGCGTTTGAATTGCAGGTTATGTTTGTGCCAGAGGCGTCTTTGGGCGAGATTAACACCCTACTCTACCAGATCGGCGCGCAGGTTATCGACGGGCCTGGGGCTTTGGGGATTTATCGGCTCCGCTTTGTGGATGCGACGGCTCAGAATGCCGCCGCCACAACGCTTGGCCAGTCTTCTCAGCTAGTGAGCATGGTCACGCAGCCCTGAGTATTTCCCGAAAAGCTTCAGGATTTCCCCAAAGCTCGGCTCAAACACCGCATCAAAGCTTGTTTGGCATGAAATACCCGTGACTTCACTGTCCCGGCTTTGATCCCTTCGACTTGGGAAATTTCCTCATAGGTCATGTCTTCGAAGAAGGCGAGCCGCACCACGCGGCGGCGTTTGTCGTCAAGCTCGCCCAGGCAAATGCGTAGCTGCTGCACATCCCCAGCTAGAACTGCTTGCGCCTCGGGGCCCGGCCTATCATCCACCTGTTCGGGGATGTCATCGCTAGGGCTAAGCCGCGCATTCGCCCGCAAACGGTCAACCGCCTTGAACCGGGCTATCCCATAAATCCATGTTTTCGCCGAAGATTTCCCCTGAAATCCCGAAGCCTGACGCCAAACAGCCAGCATAGTTTCTTGGACCACATCTGACGCCGCTGCGGGATCTTTGCAGGTGCTCAGCACAAAATTTGTAAGCCTGGCACAATGGCGTTTGTACAAAACCTCCATCGCATGGCGATCTTGCTGCCCCACACGTTTCAACAGAGTTTCATCGCTTAATTGCGTCAACATCGGCGGCGCATCCAACAAACGGTCTCGCCCAACCGGGGCTAATCCACGCCTGTCTGGCATAAAGCCAAAGTTGACACAATCACTGCAAAGACAATGACCAACGAAAAAAGTTATATTTGCAACCTCGCCCGCTGAATGCGCTGAAAGGCGAGGCATCCAATATCCCGAATATGGCGCGTTTTTTGCAAGTTACGCCAAGCCTGTACCGAATTGGTTCAGTTTGTCATAAGCTTAGCCAGCCTCTTTTGTCGCGAAATGCGACAGGATCTGAGTATCCGCGGTTTTGCGCCATCCCTCTTCGACCTCTTTGCCGAAATAGGTCACAACACGGGCTTTTTCACTTCCTGGCGTCACCCGCAAGCTGCGCGCAAAACGATGGTCAAACCGGTCGCGCAGGATGCTTTTCAATTCAACCGTATGGCGGACGGAAAAAGGCGACACATAATCAATGAACCACATGCGGTCCCCCGAAGTCCAATCTTCCAGTTTTATTTGCGAAGGGGAATTAATATAGCGCAGCTCAGCTTCGGGCGATAAAAACGCCCAGCTGACATAGGCTACGGGCAGGCCGTCTTTTTCCAAGATCTCAAATTGCCCCAGGCTCACAGGCGGAATAAGGTTGCGCATCATAAGCCGGGTCGACCAATCCGCATGCAGTTTCGAATTCATCCAAAGCCAGGAAAGTTTGCCCATAGCGGTGAAATTTTGTTGGTGAGTCATGTGTCTATCTTTCTGTGATCGGAAATTTTCATCAGGCAGAGGGCAGGTTTTCTAACTGCCCTCCGATTTTTACTGTCCACTAATTAAGCGAATTCAAGTTCATAAACCCGCGCTGTGGCGCGGTCGTCATTATCCCAAGCATTATATTCTTGGCGGAAAATATCTGCATCGCCATCGCCATCCACATCGCCGGTCATAAGCTGAACATTATGCTTCGCGCCCACTGTCTGGGTTTTTTCATAGGCAAAACCGGGAATAAGCTCTTGAGCAAGATAAATATCAGCATAATAGGTGCTGTCTTGCACAATGAAATCATCACGCCCGTCTCCGTCGAAATCATCCACATAAAGTTTCGTATCTTCGCCATTGAAGATACCATTTTTTTGCCCGGTCAGCGTCGCCAAATCATCCCAAAATTCGAATTTGCCATCCTCTGTGGCCAGGTAAATTTCGGTTGTCAGGATATTATCCGCACCTGGTTTGTAATCCTGACGGATGAAATCATCGCGGCCATCGCCATTGAAATCTCCGGTGATGATCCGAGTTTCATCCCCTTTGAAAATATCTTCGTCCTGATTGGTCAGAGCTTGCAAATCGCCGCTGCGCTTGAAAGTTCCATTATTTTGCGACAGGTAAATCCGCGCAGTACCGTTATCATCATCATCATATCGACCTTTTTCTTGGCGAATAAAATCATCGCGCCCATCGCCGTTGAAATCTCCGACAATAAGATTGGTCAGGTCACCTTTGAACGAGCCGCCGCCAGTCAGATTTGAAAGATGGGCTTGTTTTTTAAAGTCGCCGTCCCCAGTCGCCAGGAAAACTTGAGCGGTATTATTATTGTCATCATCCCAACGGCCTTTTTCTTGGCGGATAAAATCATCTTTGCCGTCACCGTTGAAATCACCAACAATCATATTGGTCAGATCACCACGGAAAAGCGACGAACTTGTCCCCGCGCTATTATGGACCGTTCCGTGATAGGCGAAACTATCCTCCCCCGTGGATAGATTGACCTTTGCTATGTAGTTGTGACCCTCACGCTGCTCGATAAAGTCATATTTCCCATCGCCATCGAAATCGCCGATAATGAGGTTAGTTTGATCCCCCTTATAAGCATTTTGACCGAGATACGCTTTCTGATCGCCCCAATGTTCCTGACCTGCCAATATGTAAAGCTCGCGCGCCCCCATATAGCTGACCGACAGAGATCCGTTCGAGCCATCGCCCAAATGCGCCTCGACATCGTCATAGCCCATCTGCGTTTCGCCATAATCGGTAGAGAAGGTGAAAAGCGGCCCATCAGAGTAATCGCTATAAGCGGCGGTGAAGTAATCTTCGATCACGACTGTCGCGGCTTTGGTGCTGATTTCTAGATCGCTCGAAGTATCCCCGGTCTTGGAAAAGGCCAGCTGAGTTGTTGGCGTCGCGCCGAGATGGAAAACAAAGTGATCGCCAGCGGTTTGCGACACCACATCGGTTTCTCCGGTTGCCAGCTCTGGATCCACCAATGCAACAGTGGTGTCAGAGGTCAGCGTCATATCGAAATAGAAACTATCAGCGCCCGCCGCCCCGACCAGGCGGTTGGTGCCGGCCTGACCATCCAGCCAATCATCGCCATCGCCGCCAAAGAGCGTATCGGCAAAAGCCGTGCCGCGAATGCCTTCGCCCCGCGCGGTGCCATTGATCACATAGCTGGTCTGACCGGAAACACCGGCAAAGTCAGACGCATCATAGGTAATCCGGCCAGTATAATCGCCGATTGTGCTGCGGTTCAGCAGATTTTGCGCCGCATCGGAAAATTCGCCCAGATCGATGATGCCATTCAGCTCGGCCAAACCGCCCTCGAAAACCACATCGACCATGGTTTCCAATTCCCAATCGACATTTTCCACCTCGTTAAAGGCCAGAATGGATGTCATCGCCCATTGATCTTCGGACAAAAGATTGGCGACCGTAGCGACAGCGATATCTTCGCCCAGCTCAGATGCCAGATTTTCAGGCATCATCGCCGCCAGCAGTTCCGCATCATCCTGTAAGATCTGATCGGCAACCAGGTAATGGGCGCCAAGTTTAAACAGCGTTTCCGCCCAATTGCCCTCAAGGAGGATCGTGTCAAAGCCCTCGCCACCGGAAATCTCCACCGTTTCAGGCAGATCATTTTCCGTCTCACCAACGGTTTTCAGATCCCCCGCGAGAAGGAAACTATCATCGCCTTCGCCGCCAATCGCGCCTTGGCCTTGGCCCAGCTCCATATAATCATCGCCACCAAGACCCGCAATCACCAGCGCTTTGTTGTAATCGGCGACGCGGATATCGTCATCTTTCGTGCTGAGCGCCAGCATTTCGATATCTTTGAGCTCGTCGAAAAGCTTGGTCTCTTCGCCAATCGCATTCGCATCGATATAGCTATATTCGACCGTCTCCGTTTCCTTGCCCCGCTGCGTCTGATAGGTCCCGATTGCGCCTTCGAGTACCATCGTCGAGGCGTCGAGCGTTTTCTCAACCACAAGATTGCCCGCGCTATTGGTTCGAACGCTCAGCCCCTCAGTCAATGTGGTCAGATTGGCATAAGTGACAGAGTCCTGGCCCGAGCCGCCATCAATATTGGGCGATCCAGCCGTATTGGTCTGCGAGCCAGAAGTTTCCGTCATCAGGAACATATCATCGCCCGCATTGCCCTGGATCTTCATTTCAATATCTTTCAGCGGCGCGTTTATGCTGTCGCGGGCTTTGGTCACCACATTGCGCAGATCAAAAGTGGTGTTGTCGCCACCATCGATCAGGGTCCAGCCACTCAGATCATTGATTTTGAGTGTGGTTTCATACTTGTTCTTGCCGGTTTTTTCGCGGGTTAGCTCTTCCTCCCCTGCGGCCGCCATGGGAGAGATGAATTGCAACATGGTGGATTCACCGGTTGCCTCTTCCGCCGCATCCCCGTGATGGATCGTCCCGTTTTTGAAATAGATCTGTTCTTTATCCCAATTGCCGGTTCCCAAATCGTCACTGTCCAAATATCCGGCATAATGATCCTGAGTTCGCGCCAATTCTCCACCAATACCGGACATTGCCGCGAGCTCCAGATCGCTGCCCGTCATTTGCACCGATCCAAGCGCCGAGACATTGTCAAAACCTTGGTCAATCAGGGCTTGGGCTTGGTCAAAAAATGCCTCTAGCTCTTTATCGGCCTGATAATCAAAGCTCTGATCGAAAAAGCCTTCCACCCCACCATCAAAGGCGCGAATTTTCTCGGCGATATTTTCAGCGGCATTATTCAGGGCAGTTTGTTTCGTGGCGGCCAATAGCCCCTGCAAGCCCGCAGTGAACCCCGCAAGCGCCAAAGCCACCGGCGCTCCAAAGCCCGTTGCCGCCAGTGCAGAGCTTCCAACGCCTCCGCCGACCGCTACAGCAGTTTCAGCCACATAATAGCCCACTTCGATATTGCGGCTAGTCTCTAACAATTGGCTTAGGAAATCCGCGCTGGTTTCATAAGCCTCGCTTTCAATATCGGTTTTCGCGCGCACATCATCGAGATGTTCATTTTGCTGTTTGAAAGAGGCCCATTGCAGCGGGTTGATCGCCGAGACCAGCGAAGACATGACCCCCACAACTGGCACCATGCTTGAAATCGAATTACCCGCAAGCGCCGCATAGGTGGTCATCGCCCCAATAGCGAGCCCCATGGCCATGTTGACGCCCTGCACCACTGCTTCGCCAATATAAAAACCCCGCATTTCTGGAGGCGCGTCTTTCAGATCCATAATCGCCTGAGAAAAACTCGCCATTTGCGGACCAACACCGACCAGGCCAGAAACCGCCCCGGCCCCGGAATTGAAATTTTTATAACTGTCTTTGTATTTCGCGATGGCGGCCAAACCATCAATAACATCAGCCGCCATATTCATTCCGGCCGCGGCATAGCCCGTTGTGCTATTTTGCCCGCTCAACCCATTGGCAAGCATAGAGGAAATACTAGACCCAATTCCCAAAAGCTTGTAACCGGCGTCCAAAAGCGCGTCGCTTTTTTTCGCAGTGTCGAAATCCGCATAGGTTTCACTAAGAGATTTTTCGACAACAGTATATTCTTTAATATCAGCGTTATAGTCCTGCAAATTGGTTTTATTTCTTTCCAAGTTTGCATTCAATCTGTCGATATCTGAATTGGCTTTGACTATTTCAGCTTCAAGCTCCGCCCGCCTTGCCTGCGCCTCCGGGCTAGTGTCGTCGCTTAACTCCGATTGCTCATTCAGCAAAAGCCCAAGATCCAAATGCTTTTCGGCAATATCGGTCGTGAGATAGTCTTTCTCGTTCAATAGCTCGGCAACGGCTGTCTTCTTGACCTCTAAAGTTTGATTGATTTCTTTTAATAGCTTCTCGACCGCGTCGCTGTAATCAATCTGCTTTGGCTTATCTGCGCCTTCTCCATCTGCGTCATTGTTTTCTGCATCTGTGTCATTGATGGAGAATACATATTTTTTGGCTACTGAATCTAACGAAGAGCCTTCCAAAAAGTCGTTGACGGTTTTTTGCAAAAGCGAATTGCTGATTTCCAATTCAGATAGGCTAGCAATGCTCTTTTCGCCGATTTTTTGCCCTAAATCGAAGCGAGACATTTGAAAGGATCTGAGCGCCATTTTCATCGCATCTAGGGTAAATGCCGCAATCTGGGCGCCATCCCCATCTTCGCCAGAAAACATCCCATTGGATGATCCGATCTGGCGGCCCAGATTTTTGGCATTATCCATGAGACTCACGGTATAGATCATCTCTTTGCGGATCATTTCGGATTGGGCTTTGGCGGGGGCCACTTTGGACCATTCATGCAGCGGCTTGCTAAAGTCCATTCCGGCCAGCATCAGGGAAATGTTATTGATGCCCTTATCGACTTTCTCGATCATCGTGGCCGTATGCGCCTTGAAGGAAAAATCATCCTGCGGCTCTTGGGGGATTTCGCCGAAGCTGGTGTCGATAACCTTTGACATGCTGTTTTGCAGCACCTGGTTCAACGCGATTTCCAGATCCGCCATAGTGACCGCGTCATCATCCATATCCGCGAAATATTCGGCCAGCATATCCAATTGCTGAAGCCCAAGATCCCGATCATATTCCGTTGGATCATAATCAAGCGAGTCAAAATGTGCCCGAAGATCAGCGAGATAAGCCGCTATTCCACCCTCAATAAGTTCCGGTGCGTTTTGTGTATCGTCAGTCATTTTATTGCCCTCAAAATTGGCGAATTCCTAAATGCTCCTGCGCGAGCGACACCCTTAGGTCGGGGCGGGACCGGAAAGGGTTCAAAAAAAAATCAAAGCGGCCGAAAATAAATTCGACCGCCTTTTGCTAATTTGCAAAACGGCGCGAGGGCTCAGGCCTGGCGGGGGCTTTGGGTTAGCCCTGCGCCTTGACCCGAAGGGTGAATTTCACCGTTCCCCCATGGGGCGGCGGGGCGAAGGGGGCGGCGCGGCGGACTTGTTGCAGCGCGATTTGGTCGATCTGCGGATTGCCTGAGGTTTTGACCACTTTCAGCACCATTACCCGCCCATCTTGACCAATCCCCAGCCCGATCACCGCGCTGCCCTTCGCGCCCGCGCCGCGTTTCGGGGCACGATCGATTTTGCGCAGCACATTGGCCTGATAGCGTTTTAAGGCCTTGCCGCCCAATTGCTCGGCGATGGTTTTCTTTGCTTGCGAACTTTCACGGTTTGTAGCCTTTGCCTGTCCTTCTGCCTGGCCAGCGACCGCCGTCACCGCAGCCGTTCCGCGTTTCGGTGCCGGGCTTTGGCGCGCCGGGGCTGGCCTTTCATTGCGTTCTGGCCGCATCATGGGCCGCGCTGTGCTTGGGGTCGGCTTTTGAATTTGCGGCGCGGCCTCGGTTGGGCTTAGGGCAGCGATTTCGTGGGAAATTGCCTGAGCCACCTCAGAGACCTCTGGCACCACCGGCTCTAAGCGCACCTGGACAGACACCGCAATAGCCGAGGCAGCAACAGATTTTTCCACATGCGGGGCTGGGCTGGGCGCGGTCATTGCCTCGGCCAATGGGGCCTTTTCCTGCACCGGGACCGGCTCTGCTCTATCCGCCTCACCAGCCACTGGACTAATGACCCCTGCAGCCAAATCGGCAAAACTATTGCCGAGCGTGACCTCGCCAGCAATTTCGCCACCTGAGAGCTGCGGGGCTTCGGGCGGGCTCTGCCATCCAGCCAGCGATAGATGTAGCGCCGCTGACAGCGCCAATCCGGCGAAGAAAAATCCTTTGCTGAGTATCATGACAAGGCCTGTTTGGTGAGGATGACAATCCGTTCTGCTCCGAGCCCGCGCAGCTCTTGGGCCAGTTTCAAAAGCCCCTGTGCTGGCGCATCCCGGTCCGGCAAAATACGCGCGGGCTCCGCCAATCCTTCGGCTTGCAATTGGGCATAGGCCGCCGCCGTCTCGCTTGGCTGGCCGCGAAAGCTCAGCCTTCCATCTGCATGCAGCACCAGCGCATCAGCGGGCGGAGTGATCTTCGGATCATCGGTTTCCACTAGGTTCAGATCGCGCTCTAAGGGCCGGGCTAATTGGGCCGCCGCCAGAAAAAAGACCAGCATCAGGAAAACGATATTGATCAGGGGTAAGGTCGGCTCAGAGCGGCGACGGAAGGATCGGCTCATGCGCGCAGCACCGTGACTTTAGCACCGGCGACGGCCCGCAAGGTCAAAAGCGTATCCGCCAAAGCCTGGGCGCGGCTCCCCGGTGCAACTGCCAAGATGAGCCGTAGATCCGCCGCATTGCGCTGCGCCTCAATCCCATCGCTCAGCTCAGCGGGGGAAATCGCGCGACCATTTAGGCTTAGCCCCGTCTCGCTCAGGCGCAGGAAAAGCCGCTGCTCGGTGCTGGCCACTGCCGAAGCGCCGCTGCCGCCTGGGGTCAGATCAATTTCGCCAAAGCGGGAAAATGTGGAAGACAGCATGAAAAAGAGCAGCAGCAGAAAAATCACATCAATCAGCGAGGTGAGCGAAAGCCGCCCGCGTTTCCCGATTTGGCGACCGGGCCTAGACATAGGCGGGTCCCTCCCCTACCCCTGCGGCGGCTGATTGCGCCTTGTTTTCCGCAAACACGCCCGAAGGGAATATCCCTGGGGCGAGGATTTCTTCCAAACCCTCTTCGGCCAAGCGGCGATAAGCGGCCAAGCGCGCATCAAACCAAGCCAGACATGCGGCGCAAGGCATCGCCACCACCAGCCCCGCCGCAGTGGTCAAGAGGGCAACCCAAATACCGCCTGCCAAAAGGCTCGGATCGGCCGAGCTGCCCGCCTCTTGGAGCGTGCGAAAGGCATCGATCATCCCCAAAACCGTGCCGAATAGGCCCAAAAGCGGGCAAATCTGGCTGAGCAAATCCAAAAGCCCAAGCCCCTTACCAAAGCGAGCTTGCTCTTTTTCGATCCGGGCCAGGATACGCGGGCGCAGCGCGTCTGGGGCAAGCCCACCGGCCCGCGCCCGACGTGCCTGCGCCAAGATCTCGGCCAGCGCGGCATTAGGGCGAGACCGGCCAATGGCGCAAAGCTCGAATAGGGCAAACTTCCAAAAGATGACCGCCAAAGCGAGCACCGAACAGGCCAAGAGCACGGCCACAACCAGCCCGCCCATCTCCACCAAGCCACGTAATTGCGTCAAACCCAAAGCCATCATCCGAGCACCTCGACCCCAGCCCGCGAGCCAAAGCTTGGCAGCCCGTCGCAGGTTGCCCCGCCCAGGGTTTTACAGCGCTCCACCCCGTTAAAAAGGATCTGCCCCAGATCGGCACAATCGGTCTGAGCAATATCGAATTGCCGAACCCGAAGCCGCGCAGCAGGCAGATCTTGGAAATCAAACAGGCTTAGCTGCATCACCTGTCCTGCTTTATCAAAAAGCACCGCCTCTAGCCGCAAGGCAGACAACCCGGTCTCGGCCTTAGCGGTGAAGGTCAGACGACAGGCGGTTTCGGCGGGCGCGACCTGGTTTAGCTTGATCTGCGCGGGCTCGCCCCAGGCCTGGCCCGGCAGCGCGGCGCATAAAAGGCAAAGTGGTTTCATCCATTTCATAGGCCGGTTCCTTTTTCTGAAAACATGCCCGCCACAGGCGTCGCGGTGAAAGGCTCCACCGCTTGGGGCAAAAGCCAGATCTGCCCGGAGGGCGGCGCGGTATTGATCCGTAGCGGGCAGTGATATGCCGCGCTAAGCTGGGCATTGGTCAGCACCTCACCCGGCGGCCCATTGGCGCGGATATGACCGTC
The DNA here is from genome assembly GCA_049603835.1 of Mangrovicoccus sp. Classification (GTDB taxonomy): domain Bacteria; phylum Pseudomonadota; class Alphaproteobacteria; order Rhodobacterales; family Rhodobacteraceae; genus Mangrovicoccus. The sequence continues at coordinate 285,161 of JBMYSZ010000002.1, read as the reverse complement.
CTCGATCAAGCTCACATGATCGGCGAACATGGCAGTGAGGTTGAGATCATGCAGCACTGCCACCACCCCGCCTCCGGCATCAGCGAAATCGCGAGCAATGCGCATCACGGTTAGCTGATGGGCAATATCCAGCGCCGAGATCGGCTCATCCAGGAAAAGCCAGCGCGGCGCGCCGTTCAAAACGGGCTCCCATATTTGCACCAGAACCCGCGCCAGCTGGACCCGCTGCTTTTCGCCGCCTGACAGGTCTTGGTAAAAACGGTTCTCAAAACCGGCCAGATCCACCCGCGCCAAGGCAGCAAGCGGCAGCTCGGCCTGAGCTTTTGGGTCATGCGTTGCCAAGCCAGCAGTGAGCCCAAGCCGGATCACTTCAAGCACCGTAAAGGGGAAAGAGAGCGCCGCCGCCTGAGGCAGCACGGCCCTGCGCATGGCCAATTCAACCGGGCGCAGCGCGGCGCAATCCTCACCATTGATCAGCACCTGGCCTTTATGGGACAGCTCGCCCGTCATAGCCCGCAAGAGCGTGGTTTTGCCCGAACCATTCGGCCCAACGATCACAGAAACCTGCCCCGCCTTGGCCCGGAACGCCGCGTTATGTAGGATCTGCCGCTTGCCGAAAGACAGGCTGATATCGGTGGCGATCAACTCCATAGCCTAGCCCTCTAAAAGCGCGCGATTGCGCAGCACAATCCACAGAAAGAACGGCCCGCCGAGAAATGCGGTGACAAGGCCGATCGGCAGCTCTGCGGGGGCAATGACACTACGCGCGATGCCATCGGCCAAAAGCAGCAGCACAGCACCAAACAGCGCGGAATTGAGCAAAAGCCCATGATGATCAGGCCCCTGCACCAGGCGCAGCAAATGCGGCACCACAATGCCCACAAAGCCGATCCCGCCGGTGATCGCCACAGCCGCGCCAACACTGCCCGCCACCGAGAGAATGGCCAGGCGTTTCATGCGCTGCACGTCAATGCCCAGATGCAGGGCCGAAGCCTCGCCCAGGGCCAAAGCGTTCAGCGCGCGCGCCAAAAACGGTGCTGCGGCCAGGCAAAGCAAGATCAAAGGGGCGGCGGCGCTTAGTTTGGCCCAAGTCGCTCCAGCGACCGACCCCATGCCCCAGAAGGTCAGATCGCGCAGCTGATCATCATCCGCATAATAGACGACCATTCCAGTCAGCGAACCAGTCAATGCCCCAAGGGCAATACCTGCAAGTAACATGGTGGTCACAGAGGTGCGCCCTTGCCGGGTGGAGATGGCGTAAAGCAGCAAGGTCGAGGCCCAACCGCCCAGAAATGCCGCCGCTGGGACAAGCCAGATCCCCAGCATAGCTTGCAGCGACAGCGGCAAAAGCCCGCCCAGGACAATCGCCAGCACCGCGCCAAATCCTGCCCCGGCGCTCACCCCTACTAGACCTGGATCGGCCAGGGGATTGCGAAAGAGGCCTTGCATCACCGCGCCAGACACGGCCAAAGCCGCGCCGACCAGCACGCCGGTCAACATACGCGGCATGCGGATATCCCAGATGATCACCATATCGCGTAGGCTCACTTGCGCCGGATCCCAAAGCCCCAGTCCCACCGCTAACGCGCCGATCACCTCCGTATCGCCTGCCGCGCCCCAGCCGAGGCTCAAGAGCATCGCCAAGCCCAAACCCAGGATTAGGACCATGCGCAAAGCAAGCGCGATAGCGCGGCGATCGCCTGCGATTTGAGGCCTGGGCAAAAGCCGCCAAGGCGCGGGAAAAGAGAGCTGCGCCATGGCCTTATTGCTCGTGCTGCGCCGTGACCGGGCCATATAGCACAGTGAAAAGTTCCCGCGCCATATCCGCCGTTCGTGGTCCAAAGCCCAAAGCTGCTGGTGGAACAGTCACAAAGGCGCGGGCGGCAGCAGCCGGGGTGGGGGCAATCGCGGGCAGAGCTAGGATTTCCTCCGCCCGACCCGAGTGATTGCCGCGCCCCTCCATCATCAAAATCACATCCGGCGCCGCGGTGATCACCGCCTCATCATTGACCAGCTTATAGCTTTCAAAAGCCTCGGCCATCACATTCACGCCGCCGGCCAAGGTGATCAGCCCATCCGCTCCAGTTCCGGCACCGGCGGCATTGAGGCGCCCGCCATCGGTCGAGAGAACAAAAAGCACCCGCTTTTTCTCGGTGATCTGTTGGGTTTCCTCGCGCAGCTCGGCCAAAGCCTTTGCCTGACGCAGGGCCAAAGCCTCCGCCTCCGTCTCTGCGCCCAAAGCCTGACCGACTATGCGAATAGAGGCCAGCACCGCATCAGCGCTAAAGCCGTCATGGACCAAAACAATCGGAATACGAGCGGCGCGCAATTGCTCCATAGTTTCGGGCGGGCCAGAACTATCGCGGGCCAGGATCAGATCGGGGCCGATAGAAAGCACCCCTTCTGCCGAAAGCTGCCGCATATAGCCCAGATCGGGCAGGCTCAGCGCCTCTGCCGGATGCTGCGAGGTGGTATCGCGCCCCACCAAACGATGGCCTTGGCCCAAAGCATACACAATCTCTGTGACCGGGCCTCCGACGGAGACAATCGCCTTCGCCTCTGGGTAACGCTCCTCGGCTGAGACAATCCCAGGCACAACCAGGCTCAAAGTCAGGGCAAATCCCGCAAGCAGTTTTCTCATGCGGGGACTCCCAGCTTCAGCGGCAGGGAACTTAGCAGAGTATGCCAGCTGCTATTGTCATCCTCTTGACCTGCGCGGCGGCCGAAAACTTGGAAAATTAGCCCGCCTTCCGCGTCAAAGGCTTCGAGCGAGATCGCCGGGCCGCGTTTTGTGGGCTTTTCCACTACATAGACTTCGGCAATATGATCGCCGCGCAGATGCAGATTGAACCGCTCATCCATCACATTGAGCCAAGGGCCCATGGGGGTGATCACCTCCATCTTGCCCCAATGGATCTGAATATTGCCGCGATTGCCGACGAAAAGAATCACCTCTTGGCCGCGCAGGCTGACCGCCTCTAGCATTTTCGCCGGGGCAGACACATCCATTGGCGTGACCCATTTTGTATCCGCCACCAAGCGATAAGCGCCCAAGCGGTTCATGCCCAGCTTGGCGCAGAGCCGGTTAAATTGATGCGTGTCGGTCATCCGCGCCCATTCGCTCAAAAGCGTATCACGGTTTTCCGCGCGGCTTTTCGCGGGCTCTGTCGGGGCGCGCGGCTCGACTGTCAGGCTTTGCTCTTGGCTTTGCGCCTGATCCTCAACCGCCAAAGCCGCCAGCACATCCGCCCAAGCCCCATGATCCGAGCCCAGGCGCATGAAAATCTTTTGCACCGCATCGCCCGCCGCATCGAAAAATTGCAAACTGCGGCGCGGGCCTTTTTCGGTGTCTTGCTCTAGGGCAAACCCATAGACCCAATGTTTGGGAAAAATCCGGGTATCGATGTCTTCGCCGATCACCATAGCCGCATGCGCGCCGGAGCGATATTCGCCAAAGACCCCCACCCGCTCATGCACGGCGCTTTCATTGCGGGTCAAAGCCATGACCTCGCCCAAGCGAGAGATCTGCGGCATCACCTGATCGGGATGAGCCATAATGCGCTGCGCCCCATGGCCAATATGCGCCGCCACAAGCTGCGCCTCGGAAATACCCAGCTCAGCCGCTAAGTCACGATCCCGCAGGCGGCTTTCGGCTTTGGCCGCGCGGATATGTTCAGGCGATAGGCTCATTTGTGAACTCCCATAAAAAGAAATGGCCAGGCCCGAGGGAAGCCTGGCCCACAAGACTCAGAAGCTTTTGGCCAGGCTGAGCTTGAAATTGCGGCCCGGCGCATTGCGGGTCGAAAGATAGGGTTTGTAAGTCTCGTTGGTCAGGTTTTCGACGCTGGCCCGCAGCTCAAAACCTTCGAGCGGGCCTTGGCTAGGTAGATAGGCAGCCGAAATCCCATAAACCGTATAGGCCTCGGACGGGACAGTGCCGGGATAGTAATCGGCATTTTCATCCGTGGTGCGATTTTGCGCCCAGGCATGCAGCACCTCACCAGAGAAATCGAGCTGATCATCCATGAAGCGGCGGCCCAAGCTCCAGCGGGCATTATCAGCGGCCACCCATTTGAAATAGTCTTCCTCTGGGGCGCTGCTTTCATCGATCCAGGCATCCACATTGCCGCGGCTCCAGGCGCCGTTCAGATCCGTATACCAATCGCCCAACACATAAGAGAGCTCTAGCTCCACCCCTTTCAGCGTGACTTCGTCGATATTGGAATAGGTGGTGCCATCCCAAATATTGGTCTCATAGGCGGTGAGTTTCGCCCGCAGCGCGTCATCCTCGGTCAGCAGAGCGAGCTGATCATAGGAAAAGCCAATTTCCTTGGTGATGCCCTTTTCCGATTGGTCGCGGAAATCTTCGTTGCGCAGATCATCGAGGATCGGCAGATTTTCATTATAGGCCAGCGTACCAAAAACCGCGAAGGACTGGGTAATGGCGTAACGCGCCGAAAGCGCCCCTGTCCAAGCTTCAGAGGTGAATTCCGTCCCATCTTCGATAGCCGGATAGACCGGAGCACCTGGGAACCCCATGGAATAGTCAAAATCATTGCCATCGGAGGTCAGCTTTTGATGCTCGTAGCGCAGCTGCGGGGTAAAGTTCAGATTACCGATCTGCATCTTATCGCTGATATAGGCGGCGATATATTCATCTTCCCCACCTGGTGCTGAGCCCGCACTAAACCCGCTATCGATGCTGGTCGCTTCGCGCGTCCGGCGGCCAATTTCCACGCCGGTCAGCAATTCATGCTCGACAAGCCCGGTGGCAAAGCGCGCTGTGTTTTCGCCGGTCAGCGACAGCCGTTCGGTCAGATGTTCGGCATTATAAATATCCGAGCTCAGATCATCAGAGGTGATCGACATTTCTTCGCGCGAATAGGTCAGGCGCAGGTTCGCATCGATCAGATCATTATCGCCGGGATTAAAGCCATAAGCCACATAGGCCGTGGTGTCTTTGGTATCGCGATCAACCAGCGTGCCGAATGATCCGGGATTGAAGGCGTTGTAATAGACATCTTCTTCGGGGTTTTCGTTATAGCTGTAAAAGGCGGTAACTGAGCTGGCGTCATTGATGTGGTATGTGCCTTTGAGCATCGCCGCAGGCATTTGGAACGCCGTATTCACCTGGGTTTCCCCATCGCCATCTTCGCGATCGCCAAGCGTGCGATAGCCCAAAAGGCCCAAAACTTCGAGTTTCTCGGTCGGGCGGAAGGCCAGGATGGAGGTGGTCAAACCACCTTCGCCATTGCTTTCATAAGCAAATTTCTGACGAAAGGCGAAGCTATCACCCTCTTCTAGGAAATCGCTCGCATCCTTGGTGACAGCCTCAACCGTGCCGCCCATCGCCCCGGATGAATACCGCAAGCTTTCGCCTGGACCGCGCAGCACGGTCACTTCTTTGAAGAGCTCGGGCTCCATAGTGAGCATGCCTCCATTGCGATAGATCTCTTCGGCGCCTTTTTGCACCCCATCCACCACGACCGTAACTTTGCCATCCGAGCCATAGACGCCCGATTGCGAGCCCAAGCCGCGAATGGAAATGGCCGAGCCCTGAGGCGTGCCACCATTGACCAAAGTGCCCCCAGGCACAGTATCGATCAGCTCGCCTAGGGTCGCGGCCTGACGGGCTTCGATTTCCTCTTGGTTAATTACGGTTTCGGAAGCGGCGGTATCGGTTTGCACGCCGCGGCGGCTTTCACCGATAGTGACCTCGCCAATATAAGTACCCTCAAATTCCGCATCTTGGGCAAAGACCGGTGCAAGCGCGGGAAAGGTGGCGGCGGAGCTGAGCAAAAGCACAGCATAGGAAGATTTCGACAAATCAGAACCCCGGACTGTCAGACTGTGATTACAGGCTGGCTATCCAGGTGATGGCGCGCTGTTTATGCCCCGATAATTATTCCGACTATATTAGTCAAGTTTAAAATCACCATTTGGTTTTCCCATTTAAGGCAAGGATAAAGCCCAGATCAGTATTGAGGCGAAAATCCGGGATCTGGCGGTTTTCACATCGCTCAGCTCACGCCATCGGGTCAAATACCCGCGCCCCTGTTGGGTCGAAATCCGCGATATTTCGGGTCACAACCGTGGCGTTTCGGCTTAGCGCTTGCGCAGCAATCATCAAATCTGCTCCAGAATGGCCAAGCCGTGCCGATAATGCCCCCCAATGGCGCGCGTCATCGGGGGTAAATTCCAGAAGCCGGTCAGAAAATAGCTGCGTGGTTCGCTCTAACCAAATCCGCAAATCCCGTGCGAAATCGGGGTTTTTCCGCTCTTGTAGGCCAATCCCACGTTCGATTTCCCCCAATGTGATCACACTCAGGAAAAGCTCCGTTTCGTCTTGGTCACGCAACCATTGGGCAATCTGAGGCGCGCGATCCGTCCGCCGCGCCAGGGAAATGATATTCGTGTCGAGGATATAGATCAAAACTCCACATCCCGCAGGTGGATCTCGGCGCGCGGGACATCTTCGGCCGGGAAACCCGCTAAATGATCCTGAAAACTCCCGCGATCGGCCTTTGCGGCTTTCAGCAGACGCTCATATTCCTCGGCGGCTAAGACAACCACGGCGGGCTTTCCCCGCCGCGAGACCTGCTGCGGATGTCCAGCAAGCGCCGCATCCACAACTGCACTAAATCGATTTTTCGCGTCTTGAAGTGACAGCATCTCTGCCTCCTGTCCAGCTAACTAGCCAGTTAAAGGCAAAGACGCCAAAAATCAAGCCAAGCGATCCTGAGCGCCGCCCAAACTCACAGAGGTCTACCGAAAGCATGTTAGGTTAGGCCGTGATACTGGATTTCCGGGCCATAGCCCAAATCGCCAGAGCCAAGCCCGACAATGAGTATACTGGAATAGAATGTAAGACCGGCGCCCAAAAGCGCTGTGACGATCGTCAGAGCCAGGCTGGATTTTATCGGCTTCATTGCTGCACCCTTTCCTTGCGAGTTCCATTTGAGCCATGGGCCATGAGCGTTTTGCATCTGGCTTGACCCGGTTTTACGCAAAGCCTGCGCGCTGATCTTGACTGGCGATGCCAAAGCCTTGACCTAAGGCGTCAAAACGGGTGACAACGCGTCAAATAAGCTGACCATATGGAAAGCATTACCCCCTATTTGGCTTGGTTGAGGGATGGTTCGACCGTGTTTCCTGCGCTTTTTGCTCGCAAACAAATCAACGAAGCCATCCATATGGCCGATCCCGCGCCGCTTTATGCGATCTTGGGCCTCACCACTGATACGATCAACGATCCCACGGCCCTTGTGGCGCCCGAAGCCTATTACAGTCTGCTCGAAACCATCGCAGAGAGCGAATGGCCAAACCCTGGTTTTCATATGCGGGTCTGCGCCGGGATGCGCTGCGAAGATTTGGGCGCTTTTGGTTTGGCTTTCAAATCCGCGCCCAGCCTTCGCCATGCTTTTCAGCGCCTTAGCCGCTATACCCGCCTGATCAATCCAGTTGCGGATTTCGCGACTGTTGATCGGGGTGATGCCTTTTGCTGGACCCTCAAAAACCCAACCATGCCGCGACTGGGGTGTTTTTTGTCCAATGAGGCCGCGCTTGGGACCACGCTGTCGCTTTGCCGTGAAACCACGCGCAAGCCGGATCTCACCCCGCTTCGGGTGCAATTCACCCATGAGCGCGACGGCTCGATCCAGCCATTGATCGAACATTTCGGGATAGAGCCCATATTTGGTCAGGAGCGTGACGGTATTCAGCTGCCGCTAGACGAGATGGACCAACCCACCGCAATCGGAGATGCCAGCATTTGGCGGTTTTTCACGGATCATATGGAAAGCCAATTGGCCGAGCAAAACCCGCCCAAAATTCCGGCCGAAATCCCGCTTGAAACGCAGCTCATGGAAGAGATCGCTAAGCTTCTTAGCGGCGGCGTGCCAGCACTAACAGAGGTTGCGACACAGCTTGGGATTGGGGCTCGGACTTTGCAGCGACGCTTGGCCGATCGCGGGACTAGTTTTCAGGCATTGGTGGACGAAGCCCGGCGCCATCTGGCGCAGCAGCTCTTGGATAGTTCGGGCTATTCCCTGTCTGAAATAGCCTTTTTGACCGGCTTCTCCGAGCAAAGCGCCTTTACCCGCGCCTTCAAACGCTGGGAAGGGCAATCTCCCCGCGCCTATCGTCAAGCGGCAAATAGGGTCTAACCCCAATTCATAAGCCCAAATCACTGAGGCCAGGATGCGTGTCCGGCCGCCGTCCCTGGGGCCAGTGAAACAGCCGATCCGCTTCATCAATCGCTAGATCATTGATGCTTGCATGGCGCTCTTCCATCAAACCATCTGGATCAAACTGCCAGTTTTCATTGCCATAAGCCCGAAACCACTGCCCATCTGCCCGACGCCATTCATAAGCATAGCGCACCGCGATACGATTGTCCTGCCAGGCCCAAAGCTCTTTGATCAGGCGATATTCCTGCTCATTTTCCCATTTTTGCGTCAAAAAGCGGATGATTTCAGCCCGGCCCGTGACAAAGACATCGCGATTACGCCAACGGCTTTGGGCCGTATAGGCCAAGGACACGGCCTGCGGATCGCGGTTATTCCAAGCATCTTCTGCGAGGCGGACTTTTTGCGCAGCTGTTTGCGCAGTGAAGGGAGGAAGCGGCAAGCGCTGCATGGCAAAGGCCTTTCAAAGCAGGGGCGGCGACGGCTGCCCAAACAGCCGCCGCTTCAGTGGTTATTTACGCGGCCACATCTTGGATGCGGGGGAAATCAATATCGGTTTGCGCCACTTCATTTAGGTAATTGGTCAGGATGTTGAGAGCGACAAGCAGAACAATTTCAATCACTTGGGCGTCATCAAATCCGGCCAAACGCAATGAGCTAAGATCGCCATCGCCCAAATGGCCACGCGTTTCAGCGATTTTCAGAGCAAAGCGCAATGCAGCTTGGGTTTTACTATCTACTGAACTGCCTTTGCGATTTGCGGCGATTTCTTCGACGGACAGTTTGGCCAGCTTTTCGCCCACAAAAGCATGCGCCGACAGGCAATAACTGCAGCCATTGAACTCGGCCAGAGCCAGTGCCAGGCTTTCGCGCAGGGCCATGGGCAGGCTCGATTTTCCAAGCGCTGCGGAAAGGCCCAGATAGCCCTCTAGCGCCGCCGGGCTTTGAGCCACAAGTCGGAACATATTGGGCAGGCTTCCCAGCTGTTTTTGCACTTGCGCCAGCATTGGCTGCGCGGCGGCTGGGGTTGCTTCTAGAGTGGCGGGGATTGAAATACGCGACATTGGACATCTTTCCTTTGGTGAATGCGTTTGGAAAAACGCATGAGGACTCGCTTAGGCGAGAGTGAGTGTCCGGCGGGCGACAGCGGGGGCTGATGAGGAAGAGGACAACTGCGCGCCTCGCCGAACACTCCCTAGATATCCTTTGGGCGCTTCGGCTTCTTGACCGGCCATGTCAAAGACTTGACCCTAGGCGACAAAGCAGAGGTCCCATGCAAAAAGCCGGGCCATTATTGCAGGGCCCGGCTTTGTCTCATTCGTGAAAGGGGGGTTATTCAGCCGGCACTGGCGTGGCTTTTCGGCCAACCAAGCCCACGGCTTTTTGCACCGCCACATAGAAAACCGGCACCATGACGATCCCGATCACCGCCGAAAAGATGATCCCACCTAACATCCCTGTGCCAATGGATTTCTGCGCATTAGCCCCGGCGCCCGAGGCCAGAACCAAAGGCAAAATGCCAAAGCCAAAGGCGAGCGAGGTCATCAAAATCGGTCGCAGACGTTGGCGCGCGGCTTGGATTGTCGCCTGGATCAGCTCTTCGCCCTGGCGGCGCAGAGTTTCGGCGAATTCCACGATCAAGATCGCATTCCGCGCCGCAAGCCCGATCGTCGTCAGCAGACCCACTTTGAAATAGACGTCATTGCTTTGATCAAAGGCGTAAGTCGCCAAAAGCGCGCCCAAGATCCCCACCGGCACAGAGAGCATCACCGCAAAAGGCACGGTCCAGCTTTCATAAAGTGCGGCAAGACAGAGAAAGACCACCAAAGCCGAAAGCGAATAGAGCAGCGGTTCTTGATTACCCGAGAGCCGCTCTTGATAGCTGAGCCCCGTCCATGCGGAGCCATAGCCGCCTTCGAGATCGGCGGTGAGTTGCTCCATCACCTCCATCGCCACGCCTGAACTGACACCGCTTGCCGCAGCGCCAGAAATCTCTAGCGCCCTTGTGCCACCATAGCGGGTCAGTGACGGCGCTTGTTGATCCCAAGCTTGGGTCATAAAGGCCGATAACGGCACCATTTCGCCGCTGCCATTGCGGATATACCAAGCATCCACATCGCTGGGCTGCATACGCCATTGCGCACCGCCCATAACGATCACTTCGCGCAGATCATTGCCAAGCGGGAAGTCATTCACATAAGTCCCGGCAAAAACCGTCGCTAGCATCGCATTCACATCGGACAGGGAGACGCCCAGGGCTTCGGCCTTTTGCTGGTCGATATGCAGACGCAAAACCGGCTGGCTGGCCACATCATTGCCGCGCAGATTGATCACGCGCCCATCCGCATTCGCCGCACCCACCAGCTGATCAGCGGCAGTTTTCAGCGCGTCTTGGCCATTGCCACCTTGGTCCACCAGATACATGCTAAAGCCCGAAGAGGTGCCCATGCCCGGAATGGCCGGCGGCTGCATGAAAAAGACCTGCCCCAAACGCGAACCAAAGAAAGCCCCATTGCCCGCATTCATGATATCCGCCGCAGTGATACCGGGACGCTCGTCATAGTCTTTGAGCCGGACAAACATCATTGCCGAATTCTGCCCCGAGCCACCAAAGCTAAAGCCCACCGCAGCAAAAACAGACCGGATCGCATCGCTATGCTGCTCTAGCAGATAGTCTTCGATCTGCGATACCGCATATTCGGTTTGCGCCGTGGTGGCATTATCGGGCAGCTCGACCATTGCCATCAGCACGCCTTGGTCTTCGGTCGGCAGGAAGGACGATGGCAGGCGGTCATAGACAGCCCAAGCGCCATAGCCCACCAAGCCCAACAGGATCAGCATCCGGAAAGGCCGTTTGGCAAAACGCGAAACCGCCCCGCCATAGCCCGATGTCAGACGGTCAAGCCCGCCATTAAACCAGCGCAGCGGCGCGATCCGGGTTTCTCCATGGCTTGGCCGCAGCAGCTGCGCACAAAGCGCCGGGGTCAAGATCAGCGCCACAAAGAGCGACAGAACCATGGCAGAGATGATCGTGACCGAGAATTGGCGATAAATCACCCCTGTAGAGCCGGACATAAAGGCCATGGGCAAAAACACCGCCGATAGCACCAGCACAATTCCGACCAGCGCGGTGGAAATCTCGCCCATGCTTTTTTCGGTTGCGGCGACCGGGTCTAAGCCTTCTTCCTCCATCACCCGTTCGACATTTTCCACGACGACAATCGCGTCATCCACCAAAAGCCCGATGGCCAGGACCAACGCAAACATGCTGAGCGTATTGACCGACATGCCAAACGCCGCCAGCACCGCGAAAGTACCCAGCAACACCACCGGCACGGCGATGGTCGGGATCAGCGTCGCCCGCCAGCTTTGCAAAAAGAGCAAGATCACCAGAAAGACCAAAACAACCGCCTCGCCCAGCGTGTGATAGACCTGCTCGATGGACTGCTCCACAAAAGGCGAAGTGTCATAGGGATATTCGACCGTCACGCCTTCGGGCAGGGATAATGCGATATCATCGATGACCGCCCGCACCCGCTCGGCGGTTTCTACCGCATTCGCGCCAGTGGCCAGATTAACCCCAAACCCCGCTGCGGGATGGCCGTTATAGCGGCTGGATGTGCCGTAATCCTGAGCGGCCAATTCAATCCGCGCCACATCCGCCAGATAAACCGCTGATCCATTCGCATTGGTTTTCAGAAGGATATGTTGGAAATCCTCGACCGTGCTTAGCTGCGATTGCGCCGAAAGCGAAACGGTCATTTGCTGGCCTTGCACCACTGGCTGATCGCCTAGGCTGCCCACGGTCACATTGGTGTTCTGCTCGCTCACGGCGGCGGTTACATCGGCAGGGGTCAGCTGATACTGAAATAGCCGCGATGGATTCAGCCAGATCCGCATGGCATATTCACTGCCAAAACTATTGATCGACCCCACACCTTCGGTGCGTTGGATCGGATCTTCCAGCGTAGTGCTTAGGATATCGCCCAGCTCTAGCGAGCTATAGCTTTCATCTTCCGACACCAAAGCCCCGACCAGCAGAATGGACGAGGTCGAGCGGTTCACCCGCACCCCGCGCTGCGTTACCGTAGACGGAAGAGAGGCCTCTACCAGCGCCAATTTATTCTGTACCTGGACCTGAGCCATATCCGGATCGACGCTATCATCGAATGTCAGCGAGACGCTGCCCGACCCTTCCGACGAGCTAGAGGTCATATAGATCAGGCCATCCAGCCCGGTCATTCCGTCTTCGATCACGCTGGTGACCGAGTTTTCCACCGTCTCGGCCGAGGCGCCGCTATAGGTCGCCGAAACCCGCACTGTGGTTGGCGCGATATCGGGATATTGGGAAATTGGCAGGCTTTGCAGACCAAAGACCCCGGCCAGCATCACAATAATCGCCAGCACCCAGGCAAAGACTGGGCGATGAATAAAGAAATTCGCCATTGTCTATTGCCCTGCCCCGTTTTGCGCGCTGTCATGGGTTATGCCATTCGCATCCAACGTCACCGGCACCGGCGTCACTGCCTGGCCTGGGCGCAGATTTTTCAGCCCATCGACAATCAGTTGATCACCGTCCGTCAGCCCCTCGCGGATAATCCAAGCATTTTCAAAACTGCCACTATCGCTCACCGAACGGCTTTGGGCTGTGCCATCTTCACCAATCACATAAACCGTCAACCCGCCCGAGGAATTACGGCTAGCCGCCCGCTGCGGCACCAAAAAGGCCTCGACCGTGCCGATTTCAATTTCGCCGCGCATGAACATGCCCGGCAGGATCAGAGCATCGGGATTGTCGAACTGAAAGCGGATGGTGAATGTGCCCGTGCTGGTAGATACGCTATTGCCCGGCGTCACCATTTTGCCGGAACCGCGATAGACCTCGCCATTTTCGAGGGTCAGAGTGGCGCTTAGATCCTGCGAGATATTCAGCGATCCATCGGCAATTTGCGCCCGAATAGCCAGCATCCGCGCGCTCGCCTCTAGCATATCCACGTAGATCGGATCAGAGCGGGTGATCGTGGTCAGCGCATCACTTTGGCCAGCGGTCACCAGATCCCCGACCGAAACCGACGCCACATCGGCCCGCCCTTCAATGGGGCTGGTGATGGTGGTCCAGGATAATTCGGTTTCGGAATAATCCAATGCCGCCTCGGCGGCTGCCAATTCCGCCCGCGCCACCAGCATTTCGGCCCGCAGGGATTCCAGCTCGGCCTCTGTATAGCCGCGCTCTACCAGCTTTTCCGCTCGCGCAACCGCAGCCTCTGCCACTGGCAAATTCGCCTCTGCCGTGGCGAGGATGGCTTCATCGGAGGCCACCGCAGCGCGGTAAGCCGCATCATCGATCCGGAAAAGCGGGGCACCGACCTCTAAAAGCTGCCCCGGCTCGTAAAGCACTTCTTGGATCACACCGCCGATCCGTGGCCGCAGATCCACCTCTTGGAACGCCACGGCCCGCCCTGGCAGGCTCACGCTTTGCGGCACGGCCTGCCGCTCTAGGGTGATCACCCCAATGGGCATCGCGGCTGTGCCCGCTTCCCCGGTTTGCGCCTGACCCGGCCCGGCCAGCATTCCTATCGCTGCACTGGCCAGCAGCGCCATTTTAAAACTGTTCACCACAAGACTCACCCTTGACGTTTCTCTAAGTTGACTTCTATCTAGGCAAAGATTGCAGTGTCGGCAAGGTTTGCAGAATGAGACTTTCGTTACGGGAACGACGGCGACTTGAAACCGCTAAGGATATTCAACGGGTTACTTTGAAACTCGCGATTGAAAATGGGTTTGAGAACGTCACAACCGAGGCCATTGCCGAGGCCGCTCAGATCAGTACACGGACTTTTTTCAACTATTATTCCAATAAAGAAGCCGCCGCTGTGGGCCATCCGCCCAAATTTTCAGACGAAGACTGCGCCGCTTTGCGCGAAGGCCAAAACCCGCTAGCGCAAGATTTGCGGCATTTCCTTGGCCAGCATTTAGCGCATTTGACCGATGACGAAGACATAATCCGCGCCATTGGTCTCTTGCTGCAGGAAAATAGCAAAATGCGGTTTATGCTGGATCAGCATTTGGCCCAGCTAACCAGTGATTTGGCCGAGGCTCTTCAGCCCCGCATGCCAAACCGTGATTTGCAGCTGGCCCAGGCGCTGGCCGAATGGGCGATCCATATTATCGGCCGAGCCATCCATTTTTGGATCGAAGCCCCGGATCAGCCGCTTAGCACAGCCATGGATCAGGTCTGGTCCAATCATTTGGCATTGGCGCAATTGCTGCTGGATCGGCCGTAACCCATTATGCGGCGGCATCTAGATCCCGCCCAGGCAAACATATTTGATCTCTAGATAATCATCGCAGCCATATTTAGAGCCTTCGCGCCCCTGGCCCGATTGTTTCACCCCGCCAAATGGCGCCACCTCGGTGGAAATGAGGCCAGTATTCACCCCGACCATGCCGTAATCCAGCGCCTCTGCCACTCGGAAGACCCGGCTGAGATCATTGCCATAGAAATAGGCGGCAAGCCCGAATTCCGTGTCATTGGCCATGGAAATCACCTCTTCCACCGCATCAAACCGAAATAGCGGCGCGACCGGGCCAAAGGTTTCTTCGCGGGCGATCTGCATCTCTTGAGTCACCTCGGTCAGAATAGTGGGCTGGAAAAATGTCCCGCCGCGCTCATGGGCCTGCCCGCCTGTGACAATCGCGGCACCTTTTTCCACAGCATCCGCGATATGGGTTTCGACTTTCTCCACGGCTTTGGGGGAAATCAACGGCCCTGCGACCACGCCTTCTTCAAAACCATCGCCGACTTTCATGGCCTTCACGGCGTCTGTTAGCTTTTCAGTGAACGCGTCATAGACCCCGGATTGCACATAGATCCGATTGGCGCAGACACAAGTTTGGCCGTTATTGCGATATTTAGAGATCATCGCCCCATCCACCGCCGCATCCAAATCCGCATCATCAAAGACGATGAAAGGCGCATTGCCCCCCAGCTCCATGGAGGTCTTTTGGATTTGATCCGCCGATTGCTTCATCAAGATCCGCCCCACATTGGTGGATCCGGTAAAGGTCAGCTTCCGCACCTTTGGGTTCGAGCAGAATTCCTGGCCGATCTCAGCGCTTTGTTCGGATGTGATCACACTCAGCAAGCCAGGTGGCAGCCCCGCCTCTTCGGCCAGCTTCGCCATAGTCAGAGCCGAAAGCGGCGTCTCAGCGGCAGGTTTGCTGACAAAAGCACAGCCCACAGCCAATGCCGGGCCGACTTTGCGGGCAATCATCGCATTGGGGAAGTTCCACGGGGTGATCGAGGCCACGACCCCCACCGGCTGCTTCATCACCAAAATGCGCTTATCGGGCTGATGGCCAGGGATAATATCGCCATAGACGCGCTTTGCCTCTTCCGAAAACCATTCGATGAAGGAGGCCCCGTACAGGATCTCGCCCTTGGCCTCTGCCAAAGGTTTGCCCATCTCAGCAGTCAAAATCGCGGCTAAATCATCCGCATGGGTCAGCATGAGATCATACCAGCGCCGCAGCACTGCAGCGCGCTCTTTGCCGGTTTTCGCAGCCCAATCATGGCGCGCGACTTCAGCCGCATCGATGGCTGCGCGCGTGGCGTCCACTCCTAGATCCGGCAGTGTTGCAATGACCTCGCCGGTTGACGGGTTGGTCACATCGAAACTTTCCTCGGCCTGGGAAGCCTCAATCCAATCAGCGCCAATCAGCGCCTGCGTCACCAGCAAATCGGGGCGCGACAGACGAGCGGTCAAGCTGGGTGTAGTCATATCCATTCTCTCATTCCTTCGGCCCGGATCTCGCGGGCGGCGCTTTGGCCTATCACTAAGGCTCATCAAAGCATGGCGAAAATCGCCCATGCCATCCGCGCCTTATCGATATCAGGAAAGAGAGGTAGCGCAAGCGATAGCGTTTTGCGACACCACGGCCCACGTCTTCGCGGCCTCAGCCTGCGGTCGAGTGCGAAAAGTGATCATGCAATGCCGCAAGCCTTTCTCGAAACGCCTGAAGCATTGTCAAAGCCGGGCCAGAATGAGTTGCGCCTGCATCCTCGAGCGAGGCGGCCAGATTGACCGCCTCGGCTTTTGAGCTCAACACGTTACGCGGCTTTCGCGGCGGCCATGGCGCGGTAGACGGCGGTTTCGAACTCCATATAGCCGCCAAAAGACAGCGGGTCGCCGAATGGCAGGATCTGCGTCGCCCAATAGCCGCCAAAACCGCCAGCCCGATCGATCCAATAGAAACAATTGGCCAGTCCAGCCCAACCAATAGCCCCGGCTGGGCGTCCGGTTGGGGCCGCCTCGGAATTGACCATGAAGGTATAAGACCAATCCTTTGCCGTGCCGGGGAAGAATTCTGCATCATTGGACAAAGATGGGATCACCCCTGGCAGAACCGTGACTTTCTGTGGGGGTACAAGCGCGCCTTTGACCGCCCAATCAACGGTTTCGGGCCGCAGCACCCGGCCTTTGGGCCCGGCCCCATCATTCAGCCACATGCGGATGAATTTCATATATTCCGGCACCGTCCCATAAAGCCCATGACCGCCCATTTCCACTTCGGGATTATCGGGCAGAGCGAAATCATCCATGGGGACCAGGCTGCCTTCGTCATTGCGGGCGTGGATCGTTGCGGTACGGGCCTTCATTTCATCGCTACGGGTAAAAGCGATATCTTGCATATCCAGCGGATCAAAGACCCGCTCGCGCATCACCGCGCCTAGGCTTTTGCCGCGGATGCCTTCGACCACCTGACCGACCCAATCGATATTGGTGCCATATTCCCATTTCTCGCCTGGATCGAACAGCAAAGGCGTCTCGATACTCGCGCGGCTGGCGGTCACCACCGAAGGCTGGTTATGATGCTCTGCCAAACGGCAATAGGTTTCGTTGAAGAAATCATAGCCAAACCCGGCTGTGTGCAACAAAAGCTGGCGGGTGGTGATATCGGTTTTGGGCGCTCGTAGACGCGGCTGGCCCGCCTCATCAAAGCCGTCGATCACCTGCAAATCACCAATGGCCGGAGCATAGGTTTTGGCCGGGGCGTCGAGATCCAATAGACCCTCTTCGACACATTGCAGCGCCGTGGTTCCGGCAATGGCTTTGGTGGTGGAAAAGATCGCAAAGACCGTGTCTTCGCTCATCGGTTCTCCATCCAAGCGCCGACCACCGGCAGAGCCCGCATAAATATCGCTATTGCGATCCGTGACCATGGCCACAACACCCGGCACACGCCCGGCGCCCGACGCCTCGCCGCTGGTGACATTGGCCAATACCGCGTCGCAGGCTGATTTAAGATCTGTCATTATTGTTCCTCCCATTGGGGTTTTCCCAAAAGAAGGCTAGCCCGCTGCTTCTGCCGCTTCTGTCCGCAATCGGCAGGGACTGTCAGCTATCGGAAGGGGAATGAGGCGCCGCTGCCCGGCCCTGACCTTTGGCGCGCGCCCGTGTTTGGGACGGCAATTCACCGAAACGATCCCGATAGCGCCCGGCCAAAGCGCCGAAATTGCCAAAACCCCAATCTGCGGCGATAGCGGTGACGGTTTGATCCTCGGGCGCGGTTCGTAGATCTTGGCGGAACCCTTCCAACCGCCGCGCCGCAAGGAAATCTCGCGGGCTGAGACCGCGAAATTTGCGGAAACCACCCGACAGAGTGCGCGCCGACACACCGACCCGCTGGGCCACATCGCCAATCACCGGGGCGTCACGCGCTTCGGCTTCGAAAATTTCCTCGGCTTGGCGCACATATCGTGGTGCGGCACTTCGGGCCCCATCTTCTAGACGTATTTTCGCAGCATGGGCCCAGTTGCGCAAAAGCTCTAGGCACAGGGTTTCCTCTAGATGGCGCAAAATCGCGGAGTGGGTTTGCTTGGGATCAATGGCGGCCAAACTACGCGCCGCATAGTCGAGCAGAGCCTGCCAAGCCGAGCCGGGGCCCCCAATTTTGGTCCTCGTGGTCCAAAGCCTGTCATCCGGGACAAAGCCAAACCAACGCTCCGCCACCTCTTCCATCGCCTGATGCGGGATCGTTAGGTTTAGCTGCATGTGATCTGCATCCCCATCCAACCAATATTCGGCGCGGGAACAATCGACCACGAAACTTTCCCCAGCCCCAGTTGTGGCTGGCGCGGCACCAGTTTGATGCGAAAGCGCACCGCGCAGCGTATTTAGCACCAATATATTTCCCGCCGCCGGGTCAAACCGGTCCAGATGAATTCCTGTGCCATAAGAAAAGCGGGTCATCATCACCCGCCCCGCCTGAGCCGAAATCATCGTCGCATCCGGCCGCGCATCGCGCATCAGCGGGCGCACCCGATAGGGCATATACACTCTGCGGCAGAAATCTTGCACCTCATCCCAGTCGCGGGAATGAGCAGGCCCTGCATCCTGACCCACAGCCTGGAAACCACCGCGAAGAAGTGCCTCCTCAAGCATTCTGGCGTCCTCCCTGCCATCTTCTCCGGCAGTCAGGGTAACATGTTATTGGCGACAGATAGACCAAAGCGCATAAGACTTTGGTCGCGAAAAAGCGGGAAATAACGCATTTCCGACGCGCTTTTGCGACCTGGAAAGAGCTATGGCGCGGCTTCGGGCAGATGATCGACCCAATCCACCGTGGCGGTGAACATATAGCCCGAGCCGAAAATGGTTTTGATGATGCGCGGATTGCGCGGGTCTTCGCCCAGTTTCTGGCGCAGCCGCGACACGCGCACATCGATGCTACGATCATAAGCCCGCATCTCGGTTTCATCCGATCCGGCCAGCGCGGCGCGGGACAAAACCCGATGCGGCGCGCTGATCAGGCTATGCAGCAGCTTGACCTCGCTTGCCGAAAGTTCGCTCACCTGACCTTGGGGTGAAATAAGGCTATGGCTGGAAAAATCCGCAAACCAGCCCGCGAAACTGGCGATATCGGATTTCTTCGCGATACTGGCCTGGCTTCGGCGCAAAACGGCACGGGCGCGGGCCACTGCCTCGCGCGGGCTGAAGGGTTTGATCAGATAGTCATCAGCGCCCATTTCCAGCCCCAAGACCTTATCCACGATATCGGTCATCACCCCGCTGATAAAGATCACTGGGATCTGGCTTTGCGCCAAGCGCCGCGCCGCCACATCCAGACCGCCCCCATCCGGAAGCCGCATATCCAAAAGGCACAGAGCCGGGCTTTGCTGCGACAGGCGCCGTTCAAAGCTTTTGACCAAGCCAAAGCTTTCCGCACGAAACCCGTGTTCTTCGAAAGCGCGGGCCAGAAGGGTCGCGAAAGCGTGGTCGTCTTCTAATATATAGACAAGCTTTTTGGCGGTCTCTGTCACGATCTGGGCCTTCTTTTCTTATATCTCTTTGGCGCGGAGCGGCTGAGGCGGGCTTTGCAAGAGCTTCACAAGCTGCCTGGTGGCGAAAGGTTTTTTCATCACGGGAATGCCCTGGCGCAGCTTTTGGATCACCGCCTCTGTATCGCCGCCGGTCATCAAAATCACCCGCAGATCTGGGCGAAGCTCATTCACCCGCTGCGCCAAATCAATGCCGGATAATCCGCCCATCACCACATCGCTCACCACCGCCGAAAGATCGTCAATCGCTTCGATTAATGGCAGGGCTTCTTCGGTGCTTTCGGCCTCGATCACCGTATATCCCGCCTTGGCCAGATCCCGGCGGATGCCTCGGCGCAGATCATGAGCATCATCCACCAACAAGATCAAACCCTTGGCCGCAGCCTCGGGGGTTTGCTGCGCCAGCGCGTTTCCACTCTCGACCCCAGCTTCTTGGGCTATGGGCAAATCTAGATGGAACTGAGTGCCCAGGCCCGGCCTGCTTTCCACCTCAATCCGCGCGCCAGATTGCTGCACAAAACCCGCCACCATGCTCAGACCCAGACCGGTGCCTTTTTCAATGCCTTTGGTGGTGAAAAACGGCTCGAAGATGTCTTTTAACATCCCTTCTTCGATACCACAGCCAGTATCGGAAACCGTCATCCGCGCGAAATCCGTCCCGGCCTGAGGCGAAGGATAGACTATATCAATTCCCAAGCGACCACCGGCCGGCATGGCATCGCGGGCATTCAAACATAGATTGAGCAAAGCCACTTCGAACTGCACCGCATCCAAAAACAGATCCGGGATTTCCCCATGGCAGCGGGCGCAAACCGTGATATCCGAGCGGATCGATGGCCCGAGCAAACGCAGAAACGTGTCCAGCGTAGAGTGGATCTCAATGGCCGCGGGTTTGACTGGCTGTTGTCGGGCGATCACCAATAGCTGCTTGGTCAACTGCGCCCCTTGGGCCACCGCATGCCGCGCAGGGTCTAGGTAGTTTTCGGTCAGCTCCGGGTCGTCGATCCGGTCTTGTAATCCTTCGAGCGTGCCCAAAACAACGCCCAACAGATTGTTAAAGTCATGGGCCATGCCGCTTGCCAGCTGCCCCACCGCATCCATTTTCTGCGCTTGGACTAGCTTGGCCTCGGCTTCTCTTTCCCGCGTCACATTAAAGGAACAGACGAAAAAGCCCAAAACAATGCCATCATCCGAGATATCGGGGCGCAAAAAGGTGCGCACGGTCATTTCCCGCCCATCCGCATGGCGTGCCGGATGCAGGAAATCCACCGCCGTACCGCGATAGGCCGCTTGGAAAAACGGATCGCCCAGCTCCATCGCGTCGCTACAGATGAATTCATCCGCGCGCATGCCGATGATCCCTTCGGTCGACAAGCCATAAGCATTGGCAAAACGCGGATTGGCAAAACGATATGTACGATTCGGCCCCACATAGGCGATTCCGATGGGCAAATTATCGGTAATGACCTTCAGCAAGCTTTCGCCGCGGCGAGAACTGGCATCCGGCCCGACCGAGAAAGGCTGAGTTTGAGGCTGTACTTGCGGCTGAATTGAGGGCTGGCTTGGGCCTGGCATATCTGTGGCGTCGCTCGACAAGGTCACTCTCCGGCAGTTTATGCGCGGGGTATCCCCTTGAATTTCCCCACTGCATCCCCATTTTGCGCCAATAACCGCCCTAGCGTCAGTATGAAGAAGGACGCAGGCAAAAGCCATGTTCAGGCGTTTGGCTATGGATCAATTAACCCATATCCAGTCGGCATGTTTTACATTGTAATTTAGTGCTGCGACAATAGTTCAAGGCGCTGTTACAACTCGATACAACTTGTACAAACCCGCGCAACACCCGCGTGAGAAGAATTGTCCCCAAGAAAACCTGCGGAAAACTCGCAGTTAACATTGGGGGGAAACAACGTTGTTGCATTCCATCTACGAACAGGGGTTGGATCAAAACCCCGCCAATTATGTGGCGCTATCGCCGCTTTCTTTTATCCAGCGCACCGCTGCGATTTATCCCGATTATACAGCTGTTGTGCATACCGGCGTGCGTCGGACTTGGGCAGAGACCTATGAGCGCTGCGTGCGTTTGGCCTCGGCTCTGAAAACCCGTGGTTTGGGCAAGGGCGATACTGTATCCATCATCGCCGCCAATATCCCGGAAATGTTCGAAGCGCATTTCGGCGTGCCCATGTCCGGCGCGGTGCTGAACACGATTAATACCCGCCTGGATGCAGAAGCGATCGGCTTTATCCTGGCCCATGCGGAAGCCAAAGCCGTAATGGTCGATCCGGAATTCTCCGAAGTGGTGGAACGGGCGATCAAGATCACCGGACGCCGGGATCTGCTGGTGATCGATATCGAAGATGCCAGCTATGATGGCGGTAAAAAGATCGGCGAAGTCACCTATGATGCCTTCCTGGCCGAAGGCGACCCGAATTTCGACTGGGAACTGCCCGGCAATGAATGGGACGCCATCAGCCTGAACTACACCTCCGGCACCACCGGCAATCCCAAAGGCGTGGTCTATCACCATCGCGGCGCTTATCTGAATGCTGTGTCCAATATCACCACTTGGGGCATGCAGCAGCATTCGCGCTATTTGTGGACCCTGCCCATGTTCCACTGCAATGGCTGGTGCTTCCCATGGACCATCGCGGCCAATGCGGGCATCTGCGTCTGTTTGCGCGCCGTGCGGGCCGAACCGATCTATCAGCTGATCCGCGACGAGCAGGTCACCCATTTCTGCGGTGCGCCGATTGTTCTGAACATGCTAGCAAATGCCCCGGATGAGCTGAAAGATTTCAGCCAAGAAGTCAAAGTCATGACCGCCGGCGCTAGCCCGCCAGCTGCTGTGATCGAGAAAATGGAAGCCATGGGCGTGGAGGTCACCCATGTCTATGGTCTGACCGAAACTTATGGCCCGTCGGTTGTCTGTGCTTGGAAAGGCGATTGGGATAATCTGCCAGCCTCGGAACGCGCTCGTCTGAAAGCCCGCCAAGGGGTCAAAAACCTGGCGCTGCAAGGCTTGATGGTCGCCGATCCCGACACCAAAGAACAAGTGCCCGCAGATGGCGTGACCATGGGTGAGATTTTCATGCGCGGCAATAACGTCATGAAAGGCTATCTGAAAAACATCACCGCCACGGATGAAAGCTTTGACGGCGGCTGGTTCGCCTCGGGCGATCTGGGCGTGATGCATCCTGATGGCTATCTAGAGCTGC
This sequence comes from Mangrovicoccus sp., assembly GCA_049603835.1. Lineage (GTDB taxonomy): Bacteria > Pseudomonadota > Alphaproteobacteria > Rhodobacterales > Rhodobacteraceae > Mangrovicoccus. Next base: position 262,416 of record JBMYSZ010000002.1, on the reverse strand, counting down.
GCGACCGGTCGAAAGACATCATCATTTCGGGCGGCGAAAATATCAGCTCGGTCGAGGTCGAGGATGTGCTTTATAAGCATCCGGCTGTGAATGAAGCGGCGGTCGTCGCCAAACCGGATGAAAAATGGGGCGAGACGCCTTGTGCCTTTGTGGATCTCAAACCGGGTGAAACCTTGACCGCAAAAGAGCTTATCGCCTTTTGCCGCGATCACATGGCCCATTTCAAAACACCGCGCACGGTTATCTTCGGCGAATTGCCGAAAACTTCCACCGGCAAAGTGCAGAAATTCGTCCTGCGTGACCGCGCAAAGACCGACAAAGCCGACGCGTAATCCCGTCTCGCCATCCCCAATGCGGGCCCAATACGAGCATGACCGCCTTTTCCAATGGCGGCCAGCCCTCAGTTACGACAAATGTAAGGAAATGTAATGCAACTCTACAAGCGCGTAGACGGGCAAGAGCAGCCATATTGGCCGCTAGGTCCGTTCCATATCCGCCTTCCTCTGATCCATTACCGCTGGGAAATGGCGGAAAGCGTTCAGGCGATTATCATGTTCGTGGTCGGCTTGGCCATGATCCCGCTTTTGCAGAAATATCTGGGCCTGCCTTATGAAGTGGCCCTGGCCTATGCCTTTGTGGGCGGCTTCTGCTATATGCTGCCTGCGCTGATGGGCGTGCCTTTGGTGCCTGGCTGGATTACCCCGGCGATCCCGGTTGTGATCTTGTTCTTGGGCGGGTTTGAGCCTGGCCCGGAAGCGATCCAAGCCATGTTTGCGCTGCAAATCATCGTGTTCTTGGTCTTCTTGATCCTAGGTATCACCCGCGCCGGGTCGAAACTGGTGGATTGGATCCCGAATTCGCTGAAAAACGGCATCATCATCGGCGCTGGTATCGCAGCCCTTTTGGGCGAGTTCAAAGTTGGCGGCCGCGTGGATAACACCCCAATCTCGCTGATCGCTGGCTCGGCTTTAGCGATTTACCTGATGTTCTCGCTCTCCTTCAAAGAAGCTTGCGCAAAATACCCCGTGGCCAAGAAAGTTGCCGATTTCGGCATGGTGCCCGCGATGATCTTTGCCATGGTTGTTGGCTGGGGCGTTGGCGAATATCCGGTGCCGGATATCAAATGGGGCATTACCCAGCCTGATTTCGGCCAGATGTGGGAATATTTGCCCTTTGCTGTGGGCTTCCCAACTTGGGATATGTATCTGATCGCCATCCCCACCGCGCTGATCGCTTATGTGATTGCCTTTGGTGATATCATTGTGGGCTTTGTGCTGATCGACCGTGTGGACCATCTGCGCCAAGATGAAGCCGTCAATGATGACGTGGACCGCATCCACTATGTGACCGCAATCCGAAATGCGATCCATGCCTTCTTTGCCCCATGGCCGGGTCTGGCCGGTCCGCTTTGGACTGCTGCCCATGCCACTGTGGCGGAACGCTATGGCCGTGGCAAAGATGCGATGGAGTCGATCTATTCGGGCTCTGGCACCTTCTGGATCACCGGCTTCCTGGCGCTGTTTGCTCTGCCGCTTGTGACCCTGTTCCAACCGGTTCTGCCGATTGCCTTGTCCCTGACCCTGATCCTGACCGGCTATATCTGTATCATGGTGGGTATGGAGCAGCTGAAAACCAACCATGAACGCGGTGTTGCGGCGATGGTCGCAGTGGTTCTGGCGCTGCCGGATCCGAAATCCACCGTTTATGCGGTTGTTGTTGGTCTGGTCCTGCATTTCTTGGTGGAGCGCAAAAACATTCTGCGCCGCGAAGCCAAAGAAGATCTGGAACCGGTCTACGGCAAAGATTGATCCCCCCTTCCTGCGGAACCCGGCCTCCCTCCCATCTCCTCTAGGGCTCCGCGGGTCATGGCCGCCGGTATTCTGACCGGCGGCCGAAAATAAGAAGGAAATCGACAATGAAAATCCTCGTCCCGGTCAAACGGGTGATCGACTATAATGTGAAGGTTCGGGTGAAGGCTGACGGGTCCGGCGTGGATCTGGCCAATGTCAAAATGTCCATGAACCCTTTTGACGAAATCGCCGTCGAAGAAGCGATCCGCCTCAAGGAAAAAGGCGTCGCAACCGAAATCGTGGCCGTGTCCATCGGTGTAAAGCAAGCACAAGAGACCCTGCGCACCGCGCTTGCCATGGGGGCTGACCGGGCGATTTTGATCGAAGCCGCGGATGATGTGCATAGCGATATCGAACCGCTGGCTGTGGCCAAGCTGCTCAAAGCTGTGGTGGATGAAGAACAGCCGCAAATCGTTTTGGCCGGCAAACAAGCCATCGATAATGATATGAATGCCACGGGCCAGATGCTGGCCGCTCTGCTCGGCTGGAGCCAAGCGACTTTCGCCTCGGAAGTCACCATTGACGGCGAGAGTGCCCAAGTGACCCGCGAGGTTGATGGCGGTTTGCAGACGATCAAAGTGGCTCTGCCCGCAATCATCACCGTAGATCTGCGCCTGAATGAGCCGCGCTATGCTTCGCTGCCCAATATCATGAAGGCCAAGAAAAAGCCGCTCGACGCCAAAACCACCGCTGATTACGGCGTTGATGTGACGCCGCGCCTGAGCCTGGTGAAAACCGCTGAACCGCCGGTGCGCGAAGCCGGCGAAATAGTGGGCTCGGTTGACGAGCTGGTGGCGAAACTCAAAGACAAAGGAGCGATCTAATGGCCGTTCTTCTTTTAGCCGAAGTAACCGGCGGCGCGCTGCAGCTTGATGCAACCGCCAAAGCCATGACCGCCGCCAAAGCCTTGGGCGAGGTCACCGTGCTTTGCGCTGGCTCCTCTGCCGCAGAGGCAGGCGCAACAGCCGCCACGATTGATGGCGCGGCGAAGATACTGGTCGCGGAAGGTGCCTCTCTGGGCCATCGCCTGGCCGAAGCCACCGCTGATCTGATCGTCGGGCTTGCGGGCGATTATGAACATATCATCGCGCCCGCCACGACGGATGCGAAAAATATCCTGCCGCGCGTGGCCGCTTTGCTCGATGTGATGGTGATTTCGGAAATCACGGCGGTGGTCGATGCGGCGACGTTCGAACGTCCGATCTATGCGGGCAATGCTATTCAAACCGTGCAAACAAGCGACGCCAAAAAGGTGATCACCGTGCGGACCTCTACCTTTGAGGCCGCAGGTCTGGGCGGCGCGGCCCCGGTGGAAAATATCGCGGCCCCCGAAGCTTCGGGGCTCAGCGAATGGGTCGAAGACAAGGTCGCCGAAAGCGATCGCCCGGAACTGACCTCGGCCGGGATTGTCGTCTCTGGCGGGCGCGGCGTGGGCTCGGAAGAGGATTTCGCCATCATCAGCGGCCTGGCAGACAAGCTAGGCGCCGCTATTGGCGCCTCCCGTGCTGCGGTGGATTCCGGCTTTGCCCCCAATGACTGGCAGGTGGGTCAAACCGGCAAAGTCGTGGCCCCGGATCTTTATATCGCGGTCGGCATCTCCGGCGCGATCCAGCATCTGGCGGGCATGAAAGACAGCAAAATCATCGTTGCCATAAACAAAGACGAAGAGGCGCCGATTTTCCAAGTGGCTGATTATGGCTTGGTCGCGGATCTTTTCACCGCTGTGCCTGAGCTGACAGAGAAACTCTGAGGGAGGACTGAAATCATGACTTACTCCGCCCCGCTAAAAGATATGCGGTTCATACTTGAAAATCTGTGCGATCTCGACGCCATCGCCGCGCTGCCGGGGCTGGAGGAGTCGAGCCCCGATATGGTCAGCGCTATTTTGGAAGAGGCTGGCAAATATGCGGGCGAGGTTTTGGCGCCGCTCAATGCCTCAGGCGATCAATCGGGCCTGGGTTTTGAAAATGGCAAAGTGACCACGCCGAAAGGCTGGAAAGAGGCCTATGACGGTCTGGTCGAGATGGGCTGGAACAGCCCCACCGCCGCGCCGGATTTCGGCGGCATGGGTCTGCCGCAAGCGGTTAATGCCTGCATCCAAGAGATGTTCCAGGGTGCGAATGCGTCCTTCCAGCTTTGCCCGATGCTGACCCAAGGCGCGATCGAAGCGCTAGAGCATTACGCCTCTGACGCGCTGAAGGAAACCTATCTGCCAAAGCTCGTGACCGGCGAATGGACCGGCACGATGAATCTGACCGAGCCTCAGGCGGGCTCTGATCTGGCGGCGATCCGCTCGACGGCTGTGCCTGAGGGGGATCACTATAAGATCTCGGGGCAGAAGATTTTCATCACCTATGGCACCCATGACCTGACAGATAATATCATTCATCTCGTTCTGGCCCGTCTGCCCGATGCGCCTGCCGGGGTGAAGGGCATCTCGCTTTTCGTGGTGCCGCAATTCATGGTGGCCGAGGATGGATCTTTGGGCGCGGAGAATGATGTGCGCTGTGTCTCTATCGAGCATAAACTCGGGATCCATGCCTCGCCGACCTGCACTTTGGCCTTTGGCGATAATGGCGGGGCTTTGGGCTATCTGGTGGGCGAGCCACATCGCGGGCTCGAATATATGTTTGCCATGATGAATAATGCCCGGCTGAATGTGGGTCTGCAGGGGATCGGTATTGCCGAGCATGCCTATCAGACCGCCGCTGCCTATGCGCGGGAGCGCAAGCAGGGCAAGCCTTCGGGCGAGTTCGGCACGGATACGATCCTTGGCCATGGGGATATCCGCCGGATGCTGGGTAATATGCGGGCGCGGATCACGGCGGCACGGGCCATCGGCTGTTTGGCTGCCAGCTCGCTAGACCATGCGGCGCGCAATCCCGATGAGGCGCAAAAGGCCATGCATCAACGCCGCGCCGATCTGCTGATCCCGATTGTGAAGGGCTGGTCCACAGAAATGGCGGTGGATGTGGCGTCGCTGGGCGTGCAGGTCCATGGCGGGATGGGCTTTGTAGAGGAAACCGGCGCGGCGCAGCATTTGCGCGATGCTCGGATCACCACCATCTATGAAGGCACCACCGGCATTCAGGCGCTTGATCTGACCGGGCGCAAAATCATCCGCGATAAGGGCCTGGCGGCGGGTGAGCTGACCGCAGCCATGCGGCTGGATGCAGATGAAATCGCCGCCGCGCCGGGCAATATCGCGGATTGGAGCGCTTTGGCCAGCATGGTCAATGACGCCGCTGAGCTGATCGATGTGATGGCGGGATGGCTGGTAGAAACCGCAAAAGCCGAACCTGCCTTGCAAAATGCGGCCTCAGTAAATGTGCTGCATGGGTTTGGCATTGCGGTTGGTGCTTGGCAAATGGCGCTAGCCGCGGCGCGTGCGGCCAAGCAAGCAGATGCCGATCCGCAGGACACAATCACCCGCGCGCGCTTGGCAGAGATCTATCGCGGCCAAGTCTGGCCCGATGCTTTGGCCCGGCGTTATGCAGCGATCCATGGCAGCCATGCGGTGGTGGCAATGCAAGCCGAAGATTTCGGTGAAGTCGCCTAAGGCACCGCCCCAGCAACACAAGTAGGATGGGCAATTTGCCCATCTTCGGCTGTAACTCCAAAAGCGATGGGCAGATTGCCCATCCTACTCCTTTGGCAATCTCAGCGCCTAGCTTTGATCCACTAAGGCCTGGCCGCCCGCATCTTCCTTTAGTCCGGTCCCGGTCAATTCCAGCTTCAAAGCTTGCCGCGCGATCCAGGCGATTTTATGCGCGGCCTCTTCATGGCTCAGCCCGCCTTGGCCATGGATATTGGAGATGCAATTGCGCTCGCTATCACGTCGCCCTGGCCTTGGCCCATAAGTTACATAAGCCCCCAAGGAATCTGCCACGGTCAGGCCGGGCCTCTCCCCCACCAGCACCACCACCAGCCGCGCTTTGAGCTTCTCGCCAATCGCATCACCAATGGCCACCCGCGCCTGCGAGGCGATCACAATTGGTGCCAGGCGAAATTCCGGCAGAGCCTTGAGCAGCGCTTTCGCGACCCCAGCGGCATTGGTTTGCACCGCATCCGAAGACAGCCCATCCGCAATCACAATCGCCAGATCGGATGCCTCCCGCGCCGCGAGCTCGGGCCAATCCTGTGCCGCCAGCTGTCGCCCCAGATCCGGGCGGCGCAAATAGGTCGCGCGATCCGGCGCTGCCGAGGCCACGCGGACAACTTCAGCCGGGGCGAGATCGGCCTCTAACTGCGCAAGATCCAAAGCTCGGTGCACCGCATCGCGCGCCCGCGCATGGGCATATTGAAATTCCAAATGCGCCTTTGTGGTCAGCCCAGCCCCTGCCCGGCCCAAACCAATCCGGGCCGGCGTCGCCGCGCGTAGCCGCGCCCAAGGATCCGCCTTCGCTTGCGCCTCTTTCCCGGGCTTGCTCATGACGCCGCCTCCAGAAGCCGAACCGCCCCGGCGCCGCTTTCCAAGAGCTGCCCGGCCGGGCTCACAAGGCCGAGACCTTCGAGCCAAGCCTCAAATTCTGGCGCCGCCCTCAGGCCAAAGGAATTGCGCAAATAGGCGATATCATGATTAGAAAGCGACTGATAATTCAGCATAATATCATCCGCCCCTGGCACGGCGATCAGGAAATGCACCCCGGATCCGGCCAGCAAGGTCATGAGCACATCCATATCATTCTGATCGGCCTCAGCATGGTTTGTGTAGCACACATCGCAGCCCATAGGCAGGCCCATGAGCTTGCCGCAGAAGTGATCCTCCAGCCCCGCGCGAATGATTTCTTTCCCGTCATAGAGATATTCCGGCCCGATAAAGCCCACCACAGTATTGACGATCATCGGATCAAAAGCCCGGCACACGGCCTGGGCGCGAGCCTCTAGGCTCTGCTGATCCACCCCGTGATGCGCCCCCGAAGACAGCGCCGAGCCCTGGCCGGTTTCGAAATACATCACATTCGTGCCCTGAGTACCGCGCCCCAGGGACAGAGCGGCGTCATGAGCCTCGGCCAGCATCGAAAGCGTGACGCCAAAGCCGTCATTGGCGGCCTCGGTCCCGGCCACGGATTGGAACACCAGATCAACCGGAGCGCCTTTGGCAATCATCTCGATCGTGTTGGTCACATGGGTTAGCACGCAGGTCTGTGCCGGGATCTCATAGCGCATGCGCAGCTCTTCGAGCATCAAGAGGATCTCGGTCGCGGTGGGGATATTGTCTGTGGCGGGGTTCACACCGATCACCGCATCACCCACGCCGAAGGTCAGCCCGTCCAGGGTTGAGGCAGCAATGCCCTTCAGATCGTCAGAGGGGTGATTGGGCTGAAGCCGCGAGCCAAGTCGTCCGGGCAAGCCCAGCGTGGTGCGAAAAGCGGTTGTCACTTGGATCTTGCGAGCCACGGCAATCAAATCGCGGTTGCGCATGATTTTGCTCACCGCAGCGGCCATTTCCGGGGTGATCCCAGGGGCAAGCGCCGATAGAGCCGCCGGGCTCGCCGCGTCGGACAAGAGCCATTCGCGAAACCCGCCCACGGTCATATGCGCCACCGGCGCGAAGGCCTGGGCATCATGGCTGTCGATGATCAGCCGGGTGACCTCGTCGCTTTCATAAGGCACCAGCGCTTCGGATAAAAAGGTTTTCAGCGGCAAATCCGCCAGGATCATCTGCGCCGCCACCCGCGCCGCTTCGCTTTCAGCGGCGATCCCGGCCAGGGCATCCCCGGAGCGCGCCGGTGTGGCGGCGGCCATCAAAGCGGCGAGGCTGTCAAAACGGTAAGTCTGGGTGCCAAGCGAGGTGCTATAGCAGGGCATAAGTGGCCTCTTTTAAAGGGCATGCAAAAGCAGGGTTTGGCCTATGGTTTGGATCGCCCCCACCTTGGGGGAGCAGGAGCGATCCGGGGCAGTGGCCCCGAGAAAGGGGGTATCGCCTTTGCGCTTAGCGATACGGATAGCCCGCTTTCTCCATAACGGATGCATAGGTTTTGAAGGCCTCTACAACCTTGGCCGGGCGCCCACCTTTCGCGGCGATGCTATCCCAGAACCCTTCGGCATCCTTCACAACCGTGGCCCATTCTTCTGCCGGGATGGAGGTCAGCTCCATTTTCTCGCCCTCAACCCGCAGCTTGGCTTCACCGCCCCAATACCACACAGCGCGGTAGTAATGGCTTTGGTCGATGGTGATCTTGAAGAGCTCTTGCAAATGCGGCGGCACTTTTGCCCAGCTCTCGGAATTGGCGAAATAGCTGCCGAACCAAGCGCCGGTGACAGAGTTGGTCAGCGCATAATTGCAGATATCGGCCCAGCCGACTTCATAGGCTTCGGTGAAACCACACCAGGCCACGCCGTCCAGCTCGCCAGTTTGCAGCGCAACTTCCACATCATCCCAAGGCACAGTTACCGGGATCAGGCCATATTTGGACAAGAATTTACCAGCGGTCGGCACGCCGAATACCCGCTTGCCGCGCATATCCGCCAGGCTGCGGATAGGATCTTTGGTAAAGATATGCAGCGGATCCCAAGCGCCCGAAGACAGCCAAGTGACGTTATCAACTTCGTCATAGGCTTCTTTCCAAATATCGGCCAAGCCGTAATATTTAAACAGCGACGGCACATCCAGCGAATAGCGGGTCGCAAAGGGGAAATAGCCGCCGAAAACCGAGATATCGACCGGCGAGGCCATAGTCGCCTCATCGGACTGCACCGCATCTAGAGTGCCGCGCTGAAGCGCCCGGAAGAGCTCCCCTGTGGGGACAAGCTGGTCCGCATAATAAAGCTCGATCTCCATCTCGCCATTGGCGGCGGTGTTGAAAGCCTCGATCTGCGGCTTGATCACATGGGCCCCCAGCGGCGCGCCGGAATAGGTCTGCAAGCGCCATTTGATCGGGCCGGTTTGGGCTATCACCGCAGGCGCCGCCAGGGAGGCCGCCGCGCCAACGGCAGTGCCGGTCATAAATTTCCGGCGCGTGGATAGAATACGCTCAGATGGGGTCTTTGGGGTATCGGTCATGTTATGTCCTCTCTGTCGGATTTATGGTGGAAAACTCAGCGCACTGCTTGCGGCAGCCACAGGGCCAGGCCGGGGAAAATCATCACCAGCGCAATGGTTAGGGTCATCATGGCAACGAAGGGCCAAATGGAGCGATAGATATCGGGAAGGGTGATTTCCTTGGGGGCTAAGGCCCGCATCAGGAATAGGTTATAGCCGAAGGGCGGGGTGATATAAGCGATCTGACAGGTCATCGTGTAAAGCACGCCAAACCAGATCAGCTGATTGTCAAAGCCCAGATCCAGGGTTTTCACCAGCGGCACATAAAGTGGCGCTACGATCACCAGCATGGCGGTGTCATCCAGAAACATACCCATGATGACAAAGCTAATTTGCATCATGATGATCACCTGCCAGGGCGTCAGCTGCCAGTTATTGATGAACAGGTTTTCGATGGCCCGCACAGCGCCGATGCCGTCAAACACCGCGCCAAAGGCCAGCGCCGCTAGGATCAACCACAGGAACATACAGCTCACGCCCAGGGTCTTGCGGGCGGTTTCGTGGATCATCTTGAAGGTAAAGCGCCCCTTCACAATCGCCGCCAAAGTCGCCGCGGAGGCCCCCACCGCCGCGCTTTCAATGAGCGAGGTATAGCCCATGATGAACAGGCCAGTCATGGCAAAGAAGATCAGGAAAGGGATGATCCCGGCGGTCAACAGCTTCAGCTTTTCCGCGCGCGGCATGTTTAGCTCTTCGTCGGATAAGACAGGGGCAAGCCCGGGATTCAGCTTCACCCGCGCCGAAACATAGAGCACGAACATCACCGCCATCATCAGCCCTGGGATCACCCCGGCAAGCCAAAGCTGGCTGACAGGCTGGCGCGCGATCATGGCGAAAAGCACCATCACCACCGAAGGCGGCACCAGGATGCCCAGCGAAGAGCCCCCCTGCACCACGCCGGTGATCAGGATCTTGTCGTAACCCCGGCGCAGCATTTCCGGCAGAGCAATCGTCGCCCCAATCGCCATACCCGCCACAGAAAGCCCATTCATGGCCGAGATGATCACCATCAAAAAGATCGTCCCAATGGCCAGCCCACCGCCAAGTTTGCCCAGCCAGACATGCAGCATCTTATAAAGATCTTCGGCAATCCCCGCCTCGCTCAGCACATAGCCCATATAGATAAAGAGCGGCAAAGTGAGCATGGGGATCCAGTTGAACAGCTTAAACGCCGCCGAAAACGGCAGCTCAATCCCGCCATCGCCGTAAAGCAGCAGCACCATGACCGAAGCCACAAAACCAATCGCCGCAAAGACCCGCTGGCCCGTAAGCAGCAGCACCATCATCGAGGCAAACATCGTCAGCGCGATTAATTCATAGCTCATTGCGCCGCCTCCTGACCCAAAGTCACGCCGCGCAGCGCCGCCACATGTTTCAGCGCCTCAGCAATCGTTTGCAGGATCATCAGCACCAGGCAGGCAACCATCAGCGATTTGATCGGCACCATGGACGGGTTCCACATGGAAAAGCGCCGCTCATCGGTTTCAATCGCGTAGCCCAGCGAAGAAATCCCGCCGATCAACAGAATGACCAGGTAAAAGCCAAGGCAACCTATGGTGACGAGATCGACCCAATGCTTGCCGCGCTCGGAGAACCGCTCATAAAGCAGATCCATGCGCACATGATCGCCGTCTTTCATGGTCTTCGCGCCGCCCATGAAGTAATAAGCCGCTAAGGTGAATTGCGCGAGCTCCACGCACCAATGCAGGTAAAGCCCGCTAGAGCTGGTGATCGCATCGGCCAGCAAAACCGCGACCATCACAAAGATCAGATACATGGCAATAATGCCGGTCCAATCCGATATCCTGTCGGTGATGCGTATATATGTTCTTAGGGCATTGGGCATTTGGAACGAGTGTCTCTTGTTACTTTGGTCGGTTGGGTCCGGTGTCACAGATGATGGGTTAGAGGACGCGCACCTTCGCCGCGCTCAGAGCATCGGCTAAGGTCGGGGGCGGTGGCGTGGCGCTCAGCAACGTATCGATCGCCTCTAGGCCACAGGTGCGAAAAGCAGCCCGCCGGGCAAATTTCGACGAATGCGCCAGGAAAATCACATTGCCCGTTCGGGCAATCATAGCGCGGGCAATCTCGGCCTCGCCTATATCTGAATAGGTCACCCCGGCTTCCGCATCGATACCCGACAGCGTCATCACCGCGTGATCAGTCTGAAAACAGTTGATCTGATCGATCACCATGACGCCCAGAGTTTGCTTATTCACCGCTCCATATTGGCCCCCAAGCAAATAGACCGTCTGCTTGCCCGTCGCGCCCAGTTTCTGCGCAATCAGCAGCGAATTGGTCACCACGGTGAGATCGTCGATTTCGGTCAGCCCCTCGCAAGCAAAGAGCGTCGTCGTGCCGGTATCGATAAACAGCGTATCCCCCGGCCCCAGCTGATCCCGCAGTTTTTGACCCAAAATCTGCTTTTCCCCGGCATCTTCATCGATCCGTTCAGAAAAACTGGGCTCCGTATGCAATTGTGGCCGCCGCGCCCCGCCATGCACTTTGCGCACCCGGCCCGCATCCGAAAGCCGCGTCAGATCCCGCCGCACGGTTTCCAGCGACACATTATAATGCGCGCTCAGAGTTTCCACGCTCAATTCGCCCGCTCGGGCAATCCAAGCAACCATATCAGCGCGGCGATCTTCGGGTTTTAGGGTCACGGAGGCCTCAATGCGGGGCACCCGCCCCGAGTCAAACTGGTTATTCCCCTCGCAGTTCGGCCGCATTTGCCCAATCGGTCAACATTCTTGCGCCCATTCGGGCATAAAATACCGCATTTTCTTGACCACCAGGGCATAATTGCGAAGAAAAAAGGCAGGAATGAAATCCAGGCCCCATTTCGGAGGATCAATGCCCTCAAATCAGCTCTATGATATCGCGGTGATCGGCGCGGGTGTGGTCGGTTGCGCGATTGCCCGAGCCTTCACCCTGGCCGGGGCGCGGGTGATTGTGTTGGAGAAAGCCAAAGAGGTGCTCGACGGCGCGTCCAAGGCAAATTCCGCGATCCTGCATACGGGGTTTGATGCGCCGGAGGGCTCGCTAGAGCTGACCTGTGTCCAAGCGGGCTATCGTCAATATGAAGCCATCCGGGACAGGCTGAACCTGCCGCTGGATCGCTGCGGCGCTTTGGTTCTGGCTTGGGATGAGGCGCAGGAAGCGCGGCTGCCGGAATTAATGGCTCAGGCCCGCGCCAATGGGGTGGATGATGTTCAAACTCTCAGCCGGGGCGAGATTTTAGCGCTGGAGCCCGGCCTATCCTCCAGCCTCAAAGCGGGGTTTCGTGTCCCGCGCGAAAGCCTGATTGATCCCTGGTCGGCCCCGCATGGCTATTTGCTTCAGGCGCTGTTGAATGGGGCCGAGCTGCGGCGGAATGCAGAACTGCTTGGTGGCGAGTATGATGGCGCAGCTTGGGAGCTCGACACCACAGCCGGGACAATCGCGGCGCAGATGGTGATTAATGCCGCCGGGCTTTATGGCGATCAGGTCGATCAACGGCTTTTGGGTCGCAGCGATTTCACGATCCGTCCGCGCAAGGGGCAATTTGTGGTCTATGACAAAACCGCCGCCCGGTTGGCGCGGCATATCCTTTTGCCCGTCCCCACCGAGAAAACCAAAGGCATCGTTGTGTGCCGCACGATTTGGGGCAATTTGCTGGTCGGCCCCACCGCCGAAGATCAAGACGACCGCGAAACCGCCGACCTCCTGCCCGAAACCCTAGAGGCGCTAAAGGCCAAAGGGGCCGAAATCTTGCCCGCGCTCGCAGGCGAGGAAGTGACCTCTATCTATGCCGGGCTGCGGCCTGCTTGCGGGGATAAGGAATATCAAATCCGCCGCCATGACGAAGCGATGATCACTGTCGGCGCGATCCGCTCCACCGGGCTGTCGGCGGCGCTTGGCATTGCCGAACATGTGCGGCGCTTGGCGGGCGCGGAATGGCCCGCGCTGACCGATCCCCTTTGGCCAAGCATGCCGATGCTGGCTGAGGATCAAGCGCGCGACTGGACCCAGCCAGGCAATGGCGGGATCATCTGCCATTGTGAAAAGGTCACCCGACGGGAAATCGCGGCCGCCTTGCAAGGCCCGCTCGGCGCCCAAAGCCTGGCCGGGCTAAAGCGGCGCACGCGGGTGACCATGGGGCGCTGCCAGGGGTTTTACTGCTCCGCCGCGCTGGATGAGATCACCGGCCTATGCCTGCCGGAGGAAAGCGCATGAGCCTGCCTGATCAAATAGATACGCTGATTATCGGGGCGGGGCCTGCGGGGCTAGCGGCGGCAAGGCTGCTGGCGCGGGCTGGCGTGTCGGTCTTGGTTCTAGAACGCGAGACCGAGCCCGGCGGCATTCCCCGCCATTGTGGCCATTCGCTTTATGGTTGGCGCGAATTTCGCAAGATCATGGGCGGGCAAAGCTATGCCCGGCGTCTCACCGACCGCGCCCGCCAGTCCGGGGCGCAGATCGCCACGGGCGTGACGGTCACCGCGCTGCATCCGGGCGGGAGGGTTGAGGCAAGCAGCGATGCGGGGCTGACGATGATCAAAGCCCGCGCCGTGCTGCTGGCCATGGGCGCGCGAGAAAGCCCTCGCTCCATCCGGCTCATCGGCGGCACGAAACCCGGCGGGGTGATGAATACCGGCGCGCTTCAGGGGCTGGTCTATCTGCAAAAGCGCCAGCCCTTCCGCCGCCCGGTGGTGCTGGGGACTGAACTTGTCTCATTCTCCGCATTGCTGACCTGCCGCCATGCCGGGGCCAAACCCGCCGCGATGATCGAGCCGGGCACGCAGATCCGGTTTAGGCGAGCCGCAGGGCTCTTGCCGCGCTTGCTGGGCGTGCCTGTGCATCTCAAGACCCAGATCCGCGCCATTCACGGACGGCATCAGGTGGAGGCAGTGACGTTAGAACATGCGGGGCAAAGCTTTGACCTGGCCTGCGACGGGGTTGTGATCACAGGCGGGTTTCGCCCGGAAAATGCGCTGTTACGGGCCAGCGCTCTGGCGGTCGATCCCGGAAGCCTTGGCCCGGTGGTGGATCAGTTTGGGCGCTGCTCGGACCCTGCCTATTTCGCGGCCGGCAATCTATTGCGCGCGATAGAAACTGCGCCCTGGTGCTGGGCTGAAGGCCAGCAAGTGGCACAAGCCATGCTCAAAGCCCTGGATGGCGCCCTGCCAGATCCTTCCCAAGCGCAGGATATCCCGCGGGGGGATCTGCCCCTGGCCTGGACTGTCCCACAGCGGATCGTCCCTTCGCGCCATCCCGCTGCTCTGCCCCAATTGCAAGCCGCGCTGACCCGTCCGGTCCATGGGCTGCTGCGCTATGATGGCCAGTCAACCGCGCTGAAATCGCGGCCTGATCGGCGGGTTTCCTTGCCTTTGCCCAGTGGCGCGACGGCTCTTAGTCTTGAGGAAGAACCGTGAAAATCCTCGCCATTGATCAAAGCACCACGGCCACGGCTGGATTTTTGTGGCAGTCAGGTGCCGCGCCGGTTTGCCTGTTTGAACGCGCCCATAAGCAAATCTATCCGCAGCCCGGTTGGGTAGAGCATGACCCCGAAGAGCTGCTGACCAATCTAGCGGCAGCGCTAGAGGCGGGTGTCGCGGCGGGGGCGGATTATGTGGCTTTGGCCAATCAAGGCGAAAGCTGCCTAGCCTGGGATGGGCGCGATGGTCGCCCTTTAGGGCCGGTGCTGGTCTGGCAAGACAGCCGTACCACGGCCCGCTGCGCCGCACTTGCCCGCGATGCCGGGGCCGAGATTGCCGCCCGAGCCCGGCTGCCGGTGGATCCTTATTTCTCCGCCAGCAAACTGGCCTGGTGTTTGGATCATCTGCCCGGCGCGCGCGACCTGGCCCAGGCGGGGCATCTGCGCCTTGGCACAACCGATGCGTTTTTCCGCGACCGGCTGGGCGGGCGGTTTGAAACCGACCTCGCCACCGCTTCGCGCACCTCGCTGATGGCCCTGACCACCGGCGCTTGGGACCCGGAGCTTTGCCGGATTTTCGGGGTGCCGCTGCAAGCTTTGCCCAGGATCACCGCCTGTAGTGGCGATCTTGGGCGGCTGGGGTCGCTGCCGCTTTTGGCCTCGATCACCGATCAACAAGCCGCGCTTTATGGCCATGGGCTGCGCCAGCCGGGCGACACAAAGATCACCTTTGGCACTGGGGCCTTTGCCTTAGCCGTCGCAGGGTCCAAAGCGCCAAATTATGGCCAGGGGGCTTTGCCCACTGTGGCCTGGCAGGAAAATGGCACGGCGGCGGTCTATGCTTTGGATGGCGGCGTGCATACGGCTTCGGCGGCGCTAAATTGGGCGCGGGGCCTGGGGCTTTTCGATAATTTCGACCAACTGGGCGGCTATGACGGCCATGCGCTAGAGCGCGGTTTGGCCTTTGTCCCGGCATTGGCGGGGCTCGCTTGCCCCCATTGGGTCGATGGCGCGCGGGGGGTCTGGTTGGGGCTGGGACTTGACACCAAGCCCGCCGAGTTGATGCAGGCGCTGATCGAAGGCATCGCCTATCGCAGCCGCGAAGTCCTAGAGGCCATGGCGCAGCAGCTCCCGCTTTCCGGCGAAATCGCGATTGATGGCGGCATGACGCAAAATGACTGGATCTGCCAGACCCTGGCCAATATCACCGGCCGCGTGCTGCGCCGGGCCGAAACGCCAGATGCCACGGCTTTGGGGCTTGCCCTATTGGCGGCGCGCAGCCTGGGCCAGACCCCGCCTATTGCGCCTAAGGGGCGGTGTTTTCGACCTGATCCAGGCTTCGCCCCCCTGCCCGAACGCTTTGCCACAGCGGTTGAAGCGGCCAAGCTTTGGTCAGAGGAAACTGCAACCGCCGCACCCGATGAGAGCGCGACGGCTAAGAGCTGACGGGAGGCGATCAGCTAAGATGCGCCGGTGGCACCAAACCCCAAACCGGAGTGTCGATGCCCTCATATCGCGC
Organism: Mangrovicoccus sp.; assembly: GCA_049603835.1. Classification (GTDB taxonomy): domain Bacteria; phylum Pseudomonadota; class Alphaproteobacteria; order Rhodobacterales; family Rhodobacteraceae; genus Mangrovicoccus. Next base: position 246,589 of record JBMYSZ010000002.1, on the reverse strand, counting down.
CTTCAATTGAAGTGACAAATAGCGCGAATAGTGACGCGATTGATGTAGATTTCCGCCATGGAACCACAGGCCATCCTGCATGGTCGGCTTCCACATATTGCGCTCTTCGCCTTCCCAAGGTCCTGGATCCTTGGTGGTGTCAGAGCCCAATCCCCAACATTTGCCGACCTTATCGGCAACTTCTTGGCTGATCAGATCTGCGGCCCAGCCATTCATCGACCCGTAGCCCGTGGCATACACCACCAGATCCGCCGGCAACTCCGTGCCATCCACAAACCGCACCCCAGTTTCGGTCAGCCGATCCACCCCGGCGCCGTCGCCTGATTTCAGCTTGATCGAGCCATCGATCACCAAGTCACATGCGCCGACATCAATGTAATAGCCCGAGCCCCGGCGCAGATATTTCATAAACAGCCCGCTTTCATCATCGCCGAAATCCAGCATGAAACCGGCATTTTCCAGGGCCGTATAGAATTCCGCATCGCGCTTTTTGATCTCGTCATATTGCGGCACATGGAATTCATGCATGATCCGATAGGGCACAGAGGCAAAGATCATATCCGCCTTGTCATGGGTGATGCCATTGGCCACCGCCTCTTCGGAGTATAGCCCGCCAAGACAGACCTCCATCAGACTGTCGGATTTAACGATATGGGTCGAGCTACGCTGAACCATGGTCACATCCGCCCCATGTTCCCAAAGTGCTGCGCAGATATCATGGGCCGAGTTATTGGACCCGATCACCACCACTTTCTTACCCGTATAAGCATCGGGGCCGGGATGTTGCGAGCTATGCTGCTGCTCGCCCTTGAAGATGTCTTGCCCCTCAAAGACCGGGATATTGGCTTTGCCTGACATGCCGGTTGCCAACACCAGCTGTTTGGGGCGCAGCACGACCTCCTGGCCGTCGCGCTCGACAACCACAGTCCATTCGCCCTTGGCCTCGTCATAGCTGGCGGATTTAGCGAGGGTCGAGGACCAGTAATTCAGCTCCATGACCTTGGTATACATCTCTAGCCAGTCGCCGATTTTATCCTTCGGCGCAAAGACCGGCCAATTATCCGGGAAGGGAATATAAGGCAGATGATCATACCAAACCGGATCATGCAGGCAGAGCGACTTATAGCGGTTGCGCCACTGATCGCCCGGGCGGGGATGTTTGTCGATCACAATGGTCGGCACCGAAAGCTGGCGTAGCCGCGCGCCCAAAGCGATCCCGCCCTGACCACCGCCAATCACCAGCACATAGGGTTGGTCCTCATAGCCCAGGCGGCTGGCCTCTTCCGCGCGCTTTTCCTTCCAGGTTTTGCGGTTCGGGTCATGGCCATGTTCAGCCCCCATGGGACGACGCAGCTGGCGCGGCTCTTCATGGCCTTTCAGCTCATGCAGCGTAGTCAATAGCGTCCAGATCTTGCCGTCTTTCATCCGAATATAGCCAACACCCCGCCCGGTTTCCGTTTCTAGGGTCAGCCAGCCTTCGGTGATGCCATCGGTTTCGCTTACCGTTTCCGCCGGGTCGAGCGCTAAGGATTTCGGCACAATCTGCGATAGCTGCGCCCCGGCCATTTCGGCAATCTGATCACGCCCCTCACAGGTTTTGAGATTCCAAGTAAAGGCGGCCAGATCGCGCCAAAAACAGGTCTCTAGAAAACAATCCGCCACGGCTTGGGGATCTTGTGCGACCAAGGCGCGCTCTAATTCACCGACCAGCGACGCCAAGGCGCCTTCGGGTGTTGTGTCTAGCATGGGGTCCTCCCTTTTATGCCCTAGGCTGGCACTGGGTCCTCCTCGACCCAGGCCTAGCCCCTCCTCATCTCTCTGGATTCAGAATGAGAGCACCACAGCACACCACAAACCGCAAAATGCAGATCGTTTTTGATCAATGACTTAGCCAAAATCCCTGTCGCAAAGCCGCGAACAGTGTTGCAGCTAGGCGCAACAGTCGCGCTGCGTTGCGGCGGTTAAACCCCCTCGACCTAAGGTCGAATTGCAGTAAGGTCAGGCGAGCTAGATCATATCAGAATGCGTGCAAGGCGAGGGGAGGCGACGTGCAACGCGATATCGACCATATCCGCGAAATAGAATCCGTGGCGCAAAATCCAAGCGCCAGCACCCGTGATCCAGCGGTTCTGACCTCTTGGCTGCGCTGTCTGGAAACCCATGGGCTTGATCCCACCGATCGTCGCGCGGCGCATATTGTCACCGAAAGCGAATTGCGCCTGCATCGGCAGCGCTCCGAGGCTTTGATCAGTATCGCAAGGCGCGGCATCGACCATCTGTATAAGCTGGTGGCTGGGCAGGATTATGTGCTGCTATTGTCAGATGCCCAGGGCGTGACGGTGGAATATCTGGGCGAGGCCCGCCATAAAGAAGCCCTGCAACAAGGCGGGCTTTTCATTGGCGCGGAATGGTCTGAGCAGCGGGCGGGCACCTGCGCGGTCGGGGCCTGTATCGAAGCGGGTGAGCCCTTGATCATCCATCAAAGCGACCATTTCGATGTGACCCATGGAGCGCTAAGTTGCACAGCCGCGCCGATCTATGACAGTGCCGGGCATCTGAATGCGGTGCTGGATATCTCCCTTTTGTCCTCGCCTCGCCCGCGTGAAAGCCAGTTTCTCGCGCTCAATCTGGTGCAACAAGCGGCCCGGCGCATTGAGATGGCCAATCTCATGGCAGAAAGCCGTAGTGATTGGGTGCTGCGCCTGTCTGGTAGCCCGGATTTTCTAGATGTGGATCCCGAAGCGGCGATCTCGCTGGATGCGAGCGGCCATGTGATCGGCATGACCCATGGGGCGGCGCGGCTGATGGCGCGCGCGCTTGGCCAGGATTGGCGCCAATCCGGGGCGGTGACCGGCAAACATATCTCGGATATTTTCCAACTAGATCTGCCGATGATGGAGGGTCTGACCCGTCAGATCCCAGCCTCTGACCGTTTGATCGAAACCCAAGACGGATATCGGCTTTTTGCCCATGCGATTGAGCCGCGCAAAACTGCGCCAACCCCTATTCGGCGCAGCCCAAGCCTGCCTCCGGCCCTGCGGGATTTAGCGGGCGATGATCCGGCCATGGGGCAGGTTTTGACCACTGCGGCGATGCTGGCCAAAGGGCGGCGGGCTTTCCTGGTGACGGGCGAAACCGGCTGCGGAAAATCCACTCTGATCCAAGCGATCCATGATAGCGGCAGCAAAGGCCCAGCAATCACCCTAGCCTGCGAAAGCTTTGACGAAGACGAGGCCGCGGCCATATTCGGTCGCGAAGACCGGCGCCAGTTCCAGCCAGGGCAAATCGCGCGGGCCGAGGGCGGTTTGTTGGTACTGGATAATATCGACGAATTGCCGCTGAAATTCCAGGCCCGGCTGGTGATGCTGCTTACCGAAGGGCGCTATCGCCCGGTTGGCGCGATGCGGGAACGCCAGGCCATTTTGCGGCTCGTGGCGAGCATCTCCGGCGATCCCGCCGAGGCGGTAGCGCAGGGACAGCTCCGCCGAGATCTCTATCTGCGCCTCAGCGGCACGCATCTGCATGTACCGCCTCTACGCGCGCGCCAGGATCGGCTTTGGGTGATGGAGCGGGTCTTTGCCACGGCGTTTGGCGGTAAGATCGGCTTTGAGCCATCGGCCATCGCCGCTTTGGCCGGTCATGACTGGCCCGGCAATTTTCACGAGCTGCAGCAAATCGCCGAAGATGCCGCCGCCCGCCGGGCAGGTAGCCGCGCCAGGCCTTTGCAGGCGTCAGAGCTCTCTTTGCCCAATATGGCGGAGCCGGGCAGCGCTTTGGATGCCGAGCGCGCAACTCTGGCGCATCATCTTAGCGCCACTGATTGGAATATCACCCAAACGGCTCAGATCTTGGGCGTCAATCGCGCGACCATCTATCGCCGGATCACAAGATTTAACTTGGCGCGAGACTGACCCCGCGCCGAAGACGCCCCGCCTGAGGGAAATGGGTCAATCGGCAAAGATCTCAAACAGGCCCGCCGCGCCCATGCCGCCTGCAATGCACATGGACACAACGCCCCATCGCGCGCCGCGACGACGGCCTTCGATCAATAAATGCCCCGCCATGCGCGCCCCGGTCATGCCAAAGGGATGGCCGATAGAGATCGAGCCGCCATTCACATTCAGCCGATCATCCGGCAGGCCCAGCTGATCCTGGCAATAGAGGCACTGGCTGGCAAAAGCTTCGTTCAGCTCCCAAAGATCGATATCGCCAATGGTCATCCCAACTTGATCCAGCAGTTTCGGCACGGCCAGAACCGGGCCAATCCCCATCTCATCCGGGGCACATCCCGCCACGGCGAAACCGCGCAGCGCCCCCAGAGGTGCCACCCCCAACTGCTCCGCCATGGCGCGCGAGGTCACCACACAGGCCGAGGCCCCATCAGAGAGCTGCGATGCATTGCCCGCCGTCACCCATTTTTCGGGCCCTTTGACCGGATCGAGCCCCGCCAGGGACTCTGCCGTTGTGCCGGGGCGGTTACAGTCATCGCGGGTGACAGTGGTTTCGTGATAAGAGATTTCCTTGGTCGCCTTATCCTCAACCATCATGGTCGTGGTCATCGGCACGATTTCATCATCGAATTTGCCCGCCTCTTGCGCTGCTGCGGTGCGGGCCTGGCTTTGAGCGGCATAGGCATCTTGGGCGCTGCGGCTGATCCCATAGCGCGACGCTACGATATCCGCCGTATCGATCATATCCATATAGATGGCCGGGTGATGCTCTTTCAGCCAGGGGTCTTCGATATGGGCGGTGTTGAGATTGCCCTGAACGATCGAGATGGACTCCACCCCGCCTGCCACAATCGCCTTGGCTTGGCCCGCGCCAATCGCGTTTGAGGCAGAGGCAATCGCCTGCAAGCCACTGGCGCAAAACCGGTTCACCGTCTGCGCCGCAGACCCATCCGGCAACCCAGCCCGGATCGCCGCTTGCCGCGCGATGTTGAACCCCGTGGCGCTTTCGGGAAAACCGCAGCCCATGATCACATCATCTATTGCCTCGGGCGCAATCCCAGCCCGCGCCACCGCATGCTCAATCACATGCCCGCCCAGACTTGCCCCATGGGTCATATTGAACCCACCCCGGAAGGATTTGGCCAAGCCGGTTCTTGCGGTGGACAAAATGACAGCTTCGGTTTCAGAGGGTCGGGTCACGCTCATGGGGTCGTCTCGCTTTCGGAATTGCGCAATTCAGCTTCTTGCAGTTCGCGCCATAAAACCTTGCCCGTGCCGGATTTCGGCAAGGCCGGGGTGAATTCATAAAGCCGGGGCACTTTATAGGCGGCCATATGATCATGAGCCCAAGCCTGCAGAGCTTTCGGGTCCTCGCTCGCCCCTGGGCGCAGCACGATCACCGCTTTGACCGTTTCCCCGCGATAAGGATCTTTGGAGGCGATGACACAGGCCTCGTCGATATCGGGATGACGATAGAGCATGGACTCCACCTCTGTCGGCCAGACCTTATAGCCCGACGCATTGATCATGCGTTTGATCCGGTCCACTAAGAACAGATAGCCCTGCTCATCAACCCGCCCCAAATCGCCGGAGCGCAGGAAAGACTGGCCTTCCAGGGTGACAAAGCTTTCTGCATCCGCCTCGGGATTGTTCCAATAGCCTTGCATCACTTGCGGCCCAGCGATCAGCACTTCGCCGATCTCTCCGGGGGGCAGCAGAGCCAAGCTATCGGGATCGACAATGGCGATATCCGTGTTGAATAGCGGCAGCCCGCCACAACGCGCCAAAGGGGCCTGCACCGGATTGGCGGTGGTCGGTCCCATGGACTCGGTCATGCCATAGCCTTCGAGAAAGGACAGGCCCGTCAGCTCTAGCAGCTTGGCCGCCACTGCTTCGGGCATGGCAGAGCCGCCACCGAAAATCGTGTGCAAACTGGTCAGATGCGCCGCGCTGAGCGATGGGTTGTTCAACAGGTCAATGACCATGGTCGGCACGGTGGGCCAGACGGTGATTTTGTGATCACGGATCAAATTCGCCGCGATCTCTCGGTCCCATCGCGGCAGGATGACCAGGGTCGCGCCCAAAGCAATCGGCGTGTTCAGCCCGCATTGCATCCCCACCACATGGAACATAGGCGCCACGGCCAGGAACACATCTTCGCCGGTAAAGCCAAACCAGTCATAGACGCAACGGGCCGAATGCTGGATCGAGCTATGGCTATGGCAACAGCCTTTGCCGCGCCCGGTAGAGCCCGATGTGTATGGCATCGCCGCCAAATCACTGACTGCCCCAGTATAGGGCGCGGGCCTCTGCCCGGCGGCAATCGCAAGCGACCAGCTGGTGACTTCGGCGCTGTCCATCTCGGTGACAGCCGCGCCCTCCCCCAGGGTGATCACATGGCGTAAAAGCCCGGCCGCGCGCCCATGGCGCAGATTATCCAGCAGATCCGAGGCGGCAAAGACCACATGCACCCCAGCATCTTCGATGATCTTATCCACCTCATCGGCCATATTCATCGGATTGATCGGCACAACCACCGCCTGGGCGCGCAAAATCGCGTAATAGGCCATGGCATATTCCGGACAGTTTTGCCCATAAAGCCCGATATGCACCCCCGGCTGCACGCCGCAAATCTGCTGCAGATAGCCTGCCATTTGCTCGACGCTTTGATGCAGCGCCGCATAGGTGACCAGCTGCTCTTGGCATAAAATCGCCGGTTTATCGGGCCGCTCTGCCGCGTGGCGGGCCAGGTTTTCATATAGCGTCGCCTCAGGCAGCGGCACGTCAAAGGGCCGTCCGGGTGGCCAGGCTCGGTGTTGCAGTCGCTCCATCTTCTCCTCCCGTCACGCGGCCTAAGCCGTCGCGCCTCCATCCACAGTCAGATATTGCCCCGTTATGTGACGCCCGGCTTCGGACATCAGCAAAAGCGCCGGGCCCTTCAGATCCTGCGCACCGCCAAACCGGCCCAGAGGGATCGAAGGCAGCAGGGTCTCCTCCACCCGTGCCATCACCTGAGCCGACATTTTCGACGGGAAAAAACCGGGGCATAACGCATTTACATTGATGTTATAGCGGCCCCATTCCGTCGCTAAGGCGCGGGTGAAATTGATCATCGCCGCTTTGGAGGTGTTATAGCCGATCGTATACATGCCCGTATCCGCGCGATTGCCCGACAGCCCACCGATTGACGCGATATTGACGATCTTGCCGGCCCGCGCCGGGATAAAGGCCTGTTTGCCGATTTCCTTGGTCAGCAGGAAAGGCGAGGTGATATTCAGCGTCATCACCTTATTCCAGCCATCCAGCGGGTGGTCCTCTGTCGGAGCGGCCCAGCTGGTGCCGGCATTATTGACCAAGATATCGAGCCCGCCAAAAGCCGCAATCGCCCGGGCGGCAATATCGGGGATGGCGTCGAGATCTTGCAAATCACAGGCCAGACTTGCCACCTGGCCGCCGGTTTTGCTCCGCAGATTTTGGGCTGCGTCATCAAGCTCGGCCTGTTTGCGGGCGGTCAGGATCACCGAGGCTCCGGCCTCTAGGGCTGCTTCGGCGATTTGATAGCCTAGCCCGCGCGATCCGCCGGTGATCAGGGCGGTTTTCCTGGTGAGATCAAACAGCATTCTCGGTCTCCCTCACTTGATCCAAAATCGCCTCTAGCTCGGCGGGCACTTGCCAGCGCGCCCCATGGCGGCAGTTTTGGTGCATGCTGGCCGCGAAAGCCCGGATAGCGGCGGCGCCGATCTCGGATCCAAGCCGCAAAGGCCCCGCCATTTTCGCCGGAAATCCATAGCCTGTCACATAGACCAGATCGATATCGGCAGCGGTTTCGGCCATGGCTTCGGCACGGATGCGCGCGGCTTCAAGGATCAGCACCATAAGGCATCGCTCTATGATCTGCTCTGGCGCGAAACTCTGCGGGGCCGCGCCCAAATCTGCCGCCGCTTGTTGCGCGATGCTCTGGCTTACCTGGCTGGGCACCCCGCGCCGCGCGCCGTCGGGATAAACATACCAGCCTTGGCCGCTTTTCTGGCCCATCCATCCAGCCTCGCAGAGACGATCCCCAACCAAGGGCTGCTCCAGGCTCGGATCCCGCGCCGCGCGTTGTTTGCGCACCCCCCAAGGAATGTCATTGCCGATCATATCCAGCACCCGAAGTGGGCCAAGCATGAAGCCCCAGCCTTCCAAGGCGTCATCGATCTGCGCCGGTTCAGCGCCTTCTTCCAGCATATACATGGCTTCTTGATGTAGCCGATCGAACAGCCTGTTGCCGATAAAACCGTCACAATTGCCCGCAAGAACAGGGATTTTGCCGAGATCCGCGGCCAAGGCTTTTGCAGTTTGGATCACATCGGCCCGCGTGGTTTTCGCGCCCACCAGTTCCAGCAAGCGGGTCACATGGGCAGGCATAAAGAAATGCGTGCCAATCACCCGGTCAGAGCCCGGTACTCCGGCAGCAATCGCATCCAGATCAAGGGTCGAGGTATTCGTCGCCAAAATCGCTTGCGGCCCTAGCTTGCCGCTTAGCTCTGACAGAACCGCAATTTTCAGATCCAGCCGCTCGGGCACCGCTTCGATCACCATATCTAGATCAGGCGGCAGATCCAGATCCGGCACTAGGCTGAGCTGATCAAGCATTGCATCTGGGTCATCGACCTTTTTCACCACCGCATTGGCAATTCGCGCTTGCGCCTGATCAAGCACGCTTGGGGACGGATCGCTAAGGATGACCTGACGGCCCGACAAAAGCAAAGCCAAGGCAATATCGCGGCCCATAGTGCCAGCGCCAATCACCGCGACTTTCCCGATATGGTCGGCCCCGCCCGGCAGATCCGGCAAGCAGCGCTGCCGGGCCCGTTCTAGATAAGCCGCCGCGCCGGGAATATCCGGCTGCGCGGCGATCTGGGCAAAGCCGCTCTTAGCCATCCAGATCACCGGTCATTGCCGCTTTCGCCGCTGCGGCCGCCCGCGCTGCGCGTAGATCGGTTTCTTCGGCCCGGTCCGGGGTCAGCAGATAGCGCCAGGTTTCATGCGGACCTGTTTGCGCCGCTTTGATCATGCCGCGCGCAATGGACCGCAAATGCACCTCATCTGGACCATCCGCCAGACGCAGCGCCCGGCCCATCATCCAAAGTTCCGGCAGCACCGTGTCTTGCGACACGCCCATAGCGCCGAAGACCTGCATTGCGCGATCCACCACATTCAGCAACATGCGCGGCACCACGACTTTGATCATCGCGATTTCATTGCGCGCCACTTTGGCGTCATAGGCATCGATCATCCAAGCCGCTTTGAGCACCAAAAGCCGTGCCTGTTCGATTTCGCAACGGGAATTGGCCATGGCTTCCATCACCACGCCTTGTTCATGCAGATATTTGCCAAAGGTTTTGCGTTCGAGCGAGCGTTCCACCATCATCTCTAGCGCAAGCTCGGCCATGCCAATCGCCCGCATGCAGTGATGGATCCGACCCGGCCCCAAACGCGCTTGCGCCATGGCAAAGCCCGAACCCTCTTCGCCCAACAGATTTTCCACCGGAACCCGGCAGTCTTTGAACACGACCTCCCCATGGGTTTCTTGGGAATGATGGAACATCGCAGTCATGTCCCGCACCACTGTCATGCCGGGCGTATCCATGGGCACCAGGATCATCGATTGCTGGCGATGGCGATCGGCATTTGGGTCGGTTTTGCCCATCACAATCGCGACTTTGCACTGCATATTCGCCGCATTGGTGATGTACCATTTCCGGCCATTGATCACATACTCATCGCCCTCGCGCCGGATCATAGTGGTGATATTCGTGGCATCGGAACTGGCCACATCCGGTTCGGTCATGGCAAAACAGGACCGGATTTCGCCGTCGAGCAGCGGCACCAGCCATTGCGCCTTTTGCTCGGGCGTACCGAACATATGCAACAGCTCCATATTGCCCGTATCCGGCGCGGAGCAGTTAAAGGCCTCTGACGCCCAAGGCAGACGTCCCATGATCTCGGCCAAAGGCGCATATTCCATATTGCTCAGCCGCGTGCCCGGCTCATCATCGCGCAAAGACGGCAGGAACATATTCCAAAGCCCCTCGGATTTCGCCAAGGCTTTGAGATCCTCCATAAAGGGCATGGGATAGGTGCCGATCAGCGAATTGAACTCGCGATTGCGCGGCACAATATGGGTATCCATGAAGTCGCGAAGGCGGCGGCGCAGCTCTTCGGTTTTGTCCGAGTATGCAAATTCCATGGATTAAGCTCCTGCTAGAGACAGCCCGTGTTTTGCGAAAACACTGCTGTAATGGGATAGAGTTTCGGCCTCCGAGGCATCCCGGCTGCCTTGCCGGGCGCGGCCAACCACGCCTTCGAAAATCACCGCTAAGCGGAAAAAGGCGAAGGCGATGTAATAGGGGTCAAGCGGCGGTGTCAGACCGCGTCGGGCCAGATAGGCCGCTGCATAGCTGTCGCGATCCGGGATCCCCAAAGCGGCCAGGTCGCGCCCGCCTAGCCCGTGATATTCCTCTTGGCGCATCACCCAGCTCATCAGATTATAGCCGATATCGCTCATGGGATCACCCAAAGTTGCGAGTTCCCAATCCAAGACGCCGATGATTTCAGGCCGCTCCGGGTGCAGGATCAGATTGCCCAGACGGTAATCCCCATGCACGATAGTCGTGGTATCCGCCTCGGGCTGGTTTGCGCGCAGCCAATCCGCCAAGCGCGGAATTTCGGGGATATCGCGGAATTTGCCGTCTTCATATTGGCGCGACCAACGTTTGATCTGACGGGTGATAAAGCCGCCCAGTTTGCCAAAATCGCTCAACCCAACCGCAGCGATATCGACCTCATGGAGATCGGCCAGGGTCTGCGCCATAGCGTCAAAAATCGCGCCGCGCTCGGACGGGTCCAAACCGGGCAAGCCATTATCATGAAAGACCCGCCCATCGAGACGCTCCATCACATAAAAATCAGTGCCGATAATGTCAGGGTTATCGCAATAATGCAGCAGGCGCGGCACAGGCACAGCGGTTTCGGCCAAAGCACCGATGACCTTATATTCGCGGTCAATCGCATGGGCCGATGGCAGCAAATTCCCCTCAGGCTTTTTTCGCAGCACATAGCGCGCCCCACCAAATTCCATGAAAAAGGTCGGGTTTGATAGCCCCCCAGAGACGGGAGACAGGTGAACCGCCCCCCGCCCCGGGAGGAACTCAGACAGGTAAGACGCCAGCTTATCGGCTTGAAATGGCAATGATCCCGAGGATATCGCCGCTATTTGTTCGGTCATCTTGTCCCCTCCTCCTTGGCCCAACTTGCGCAACTCGGCCACATAAGTAAAATGAATGTCTAATATCTTGGGGCATTCATATCATGCATATATCCAGAACCGACTTGAATCTCTTCGTGATCTTCGAAGCGATCTATCGGCAAGGTGGAGTGACCCGCGCGGCCGAGACCTTGAACCTGACCCAGCCGACGATCAGCCATGCTTTGGCGCGGCTGCGCGACCGGGTCGGCGATCCGCTTTTTGTCCGCCATGGGCAAAAATTAGTTCCGACCCCTGTGGCCGACCGGATGATTGCCCCGGTCAGTGAGGCTTTGCAGACCCTGGACCGGGTTTTGGGTGAGCTTGACGGGTTTGATCCCCAAAGCGCGGCGCTGAATTTCTCCATTGGGATGCGCGCATTGATGGAGCCGATTTTCTTTGTCCCCATGGTGCAACAGATCCGGGCCGAGGCGCCTGGGATCACCGTTACTTCCTCTTATTTTGACCGCCGGCAATTGGAGAAAGATCTTAGCTCGGGCCGGATCAATCTGGCGATTGATGTGTTTTTGCAATTGCCCGATGTGATCCGGCGTCAGCATTTGGAAGGCTCCCGCTCGGTTGTGGTGGCGCGGGCGGATCATCCGCTGGTGCAGGGTGGAATAGAGCTTGAAACCTATCTAGCACTGAAACATGTGGTGGTGACTTCGCGCCCGGCGGGGTTAGGCCCCGAAGACCAAGCCCTGTCGCGGCTGGGCCATAAGCGCGATATTGCGATCCGCTGTCAGGATCTGAACGCTGCGATGCGGCTGGTGGCGGGGTCGGATATGATCCTGACCATGGCCGAGAAACTGGCGCAAAGGGCCAATATCTGGACCAATCATCAGATCCTAGCCGCGCCCTTCCCCGCGCCTGAAATCGACGCTTATCTATATTGGCACGAAGATCTAGACGCGGATCCCGGCAATATTTGGCTGCGGGATATGGTGACAAAGGCCGCCGCGGAGGAACCCGCCGCGACCTTGGCCCAGAGTTAAGCCAGAGTTAGGCCAGGGTTATTTAAGCCTCGCCCGGCTCTGGCAAAAGCGTCTCGCCAGTCGCCGCTTGGCGCAGAGCCAAATAGCGTTCGGTCTGTTCTTGGGGCCCAGAGAGCCGGGTCAGCGGACCGTCCTTGCCCTCGATTGCGGCGAAATGGGCGGCGATGCCTTCGGGGCTGCGCTTTGCCTCGGGCAGATAGATCCCCGCGGATTCCTGGATATGCGTCATGGAAAACGCGCCGCCACCCGCACCCATGATCACCCCTTGCGGGGCCTCTTCGCTGGCCAAAAACAGCGTTGCAGGCACCACATTTTCCGGGGTCATGGCCTCTTGGATTTGGGGCGGGAAAATATCGGCTGTCATGGCCGTGGCCGCATTGGGCGCGATCACATTGACGCGGATATTGCGGCTTGCCCCTTCGATATTCAGCGTATTGGCCAAGCCGATCATCCCGGATTTCGCCGCTGCGTAATTTGCCTGGCCAAAATTCCCATAGATCCCCGAGGCCGAGGCCGTCAGAACGATCCTGCCATATCGCGCCTCGCGCATGCCGTCCCAGACCGCCCGCACGCAAATCGCTGTGCCGATCAAATGCACTTCAACAACTTTGCGGAAATCATCGATCTCCATTTTGGCAAAGCTCTTGTCGCGCAAAATCCCCGCATTGCAAATCAGCGTATCCACCGGCCCCCAATCGCTGGCAACCAGTTCCGCAACTGCGGCTTCGTCGGTGACATCGACACTGACCGCCCGCGCCATGCCGCCTGCGTCCAGGATCTCCTCCGCCACGCTTTGTGCCGCGAGCGCACCATCTGGCAGGCGGGCCAGATCGCCAATGATCACTTTCGCGCCGCGCGCCGCCAAAGCCAAAGCATATTCCCGGCCCAGGCCAGCCCCGCCGCCCGTGACCAAGGCGACACGGTTTTCAAAATGGATCGTCATGCTTGTGCTCCATATTGGATCATAGTCAGCCAGCGCGCCGCCAAAGCTGTTTCACCGCTGGCTTTCAGCGTCACCCTTACATCATGGGCCAGGCGCAATGTTGGGCCTTTGACTTCGGCGCTGGCCAAAAGGAACTCTGCCTGAATATCAGACCCCACCGGCACCGGCGCCACAAAGCGCAACTTGTCAAAACCGCGATTGATCAAAATCGCATCAGCCGGATGGCCGGGCAAAGCTGAATAGCCCAGAGGTGCCAGCAGCGAGACCACCAGAAAACCATGGGCGATTGTGGTGCCAAACGGGCTGGCGGCGGCGGCTTTGGGATCCACATGGATCGGCTGCCAGTCTTGCGACACATCGGCAAAGGCATTGATCATCGCCTGATCGATATGGATCACATCCGACTGCCCGGTGACAGTGCCCACGGCGGCCTGCCAGTCTTCTAAGCGAAATTCCCTGGTCGCAGTCATCGCCACCCCTCCTAATTTCTGCGCCGCAGTTTTGAGCGGGCGTTTGGGCAATCCCAAAGGCAAAGCCCATGGATCGCGCGTCACGCCTCAGCGGTCCTTATGCGCCCATAGAGCCGCGATATGGGGCAAAACACCAATGAAAGCTCTACATAACCGGGGATGCATGGGACGAATAATGGGTCGCGCCCGGCGCGGTTGCGTGCTTAGGCTGCGGATTTGCGGATCAAAAGCGTGATGAAATGCACGCTGATCCCGACAATGACGCCCCAAAATGCGGCCCCCACCCCGAAAAGCGAGACCCCGGATGTGGTGAACAGAAAGGTCAAAAGCCCCGCCTGACCGCTATCGGAACTCAGCATGGCTTGGATGAATTTCCCGATCGCGGGCAAAAGCGCCAGCCCCGCCAGCAAAGCAATCACCGAGGAAGGCAGCAAGATCAGCACATCGACGATACTGCCGGCCCCGATCCCGCCCAGGCAGTAAAACACGCCACAGGCAATCCCGGCGATATAGCGACGGTCGGGATTTTCATGGCTATCTGGTCCGGCACAAAAAGCGGCGGTGATCGAGGCCAAAGCCGTGGTAATCCCGCCAAACAGAGCCGCAGCCAGAGAGGTCAGCCCGCTGACCACCAAGATCGGATTTGACGAGACCTCATAGCCCGAGGACCGCAAAATCGCCATGCCCGGCAGGAATTGCCCGCTGAGCGTCGTGATCAAAAGCGGCAAGGCCAAGCTAAGCATCGCCGATGTGGAAAAACCCGGCAGGGTCACGTTGGGCACCGCCAAAGACAGGCTGAGCGATGTGACCGAGCTATCATAGAAAACCGAAGTCAGCACCAAGGCCAGCGCCAGCAAAACTAGCATCGCATAGCGCGGCACCAGGACTGCGAGAACCGCAAAAGCCGCGATCAACACCGAAATAATCAAGGGATCCGAGGCCAAGCCATTCGCCGCTTTCAGGCCAAAGCCGAACAAAATCCCCGCCATCATCCCATTGGTCACCGCAGGCGGTAGGACTTGCACCAGCCGGTCAAATAGCCCTGAAAACCCAATCAAGGTCAAAATCACGGCCACGACCACATAAGCCCCGACCATTTCCGCGAAAGACAGGCTAGAGCCGAGCGAGATCAACAAAACCGTCCCCGGCGCGCTCCAAGCCATGGTGACCGGGGCGCGGGACCACAGGCTAAGCCCGATACTCGACAGCCCCGCCGCCATGGAAATCGCAAAGACCCAAGAGGAAAACCCAGCTTTGGACAATCCCATCGCCTCGGCGGCGCTGTAATAGATCAGCAGCGGCCCGGCATAGGACACCAAAACCGCCAAAAACCCCGCAATCACCGCAGAGCCAGAAATATCGCGCCATTGCGCCGCCCCAGGGGCTGAAAGATCGGACAAGCCGTATTCCTTTATTCTTGCCGGCCCGACCTGTTGGCGGGCAGTGTCACCTTAGGGCAGCCTAGACAGAAGACATGTCTAAGAAATACCGAAAACCTCCCGCATGGGCAGAGTCTTTGGTAGCGGTGAGAAAGGAAAATCGCGGCTCAAGATCATAGGCGCGTTTCGGCGTGGCATCTAAAACCCCAGGCGCTGACCCAAAAGGCCGCCCGAATTTTGGACCTGAGCTTGCCCCAGAAGACAGCGCCGCATCGACCCGGTCCTGGGGCGTAAAAAACATCCAAACGGCGTCCTTGCCGGCATGCTTTGCGCATCCCGGGCAGGGTTTATCACTATTGCGGCACATGGCTCCTCCCTCCTTGTGCTGGTGATGATGTGGGGGCCTGGGCTAGGCGGGCTCCTCCACCAGGGCTGGCATTTTCGCCAAAGCCTCTATGAAAAACGGGCGGAACCCTTGGGGATGCTCGCTCATGGGGAAATGGCCAAGCTCCTCCATCACCGCCAATGTGGCGCCGGGGATCGCTTTGGCTGTGCGCTCCGCATCTTCGGGGGTGCAGGTCAGATCATAAGCGCCGACGATAATATGCACCGGGGTTTTGGTTGTATCGATGCTGGGCAAGCGCGGGATCAGGCTGTCATCTTTGGTGTAAAAGCTCAGATCGCCGCGAAACACTCCCGGCCCGCTTTGCATAAACATCCAAAGCGTGTTCCAGCGCTCTGCCTCGGGCGCATAGGGCGAGATATTGGCCGAAACCAAAGCCGCCCCCATTTCGCCCCCATGGGCATCGGGGCGGTGGAACCAGTCGATATCATACCAAGCCGGTTGGAAATCCGAGGCTTCAATTGCAATAAAGCCGCTAAAGCGATCCGCATGCAAAGCCGCCAATTGCAAGGCGATCCGCCCGCCCATAGAGCACCCGGCCAGAATGGGGCGATCCAGACCCAAGCCGTCGATCACTGCCAGGACGGTTTCCATATAGGCTTCGGTGGTCAGTAGATATTCTTCGGTTTCAAAACCTTCGGGCGGCAGGGATTTGCCATGCCAGGGCATATCAAAGGCGATCAGCCGGTGGTTGGCCGTGACCTCGGGATCATTCATCAAATGGCGCCATTGCCGGGTATCGGCGCCCGCCGTATGCAGACAGATCACAGGCTGGCCTTGCCCCGCCTCTTCGAAATAGATCCGGCGCGCTGTGCCACCCAAAGTCACGCTCAGATAGCGGCCAGTAATCGGTTCGATGGTCATGCCAGCATCTCCTTTTGAGGCCGCGCCAGGCCCAGCACTTCTTTGAAAAACCGCAGATTACGCACCAGGGCCAAAATATCGCCATCGACCCGACCACGACCGATTTTCACCAGACCAAAGACATCATGAAAGCCAGGCTCGGGCCGGGGCTGCCAGAATTTCTGCAAAGCCGCCGCATCCGTGCGCAGCGCAAAGCGCCAGGGGGTCTTAAGGCTGGGGCCTTCGGTGACGTCTATCAAATGGCCCTTCTCAAAGCTGAGATAGATTTCCTGGCCGTCGATCTCGATCAACACGGTTTCCGAGAATAAGCGCCCAAGACGCAGTAAATGCGGCCTGTGTTCCAGTGTCGCCTGAATTTGCTTAAAGGTCTCGATCACCTTTGCCTCCCCTATCTGGCTGTCTGCTTATCAGCTGCTCTGAGAGCTGCCATGAGCGCACCAGGCGAGGCTATGCCATGGGGGGTATCGGGTGATACTTTGCGGTTTTGCGATGTGAGACTGCCAAGCGAAAAGCTGTGGGCGAAATGGTTAAAACCGGTATCACACAATACCGCGCCAGGCATTGGGTCAGATCGGAGTTTGGGGAAATCTGCCCTGGATCCGGGGGCGTTCAACCGCCTCTGGTCCATGACCCGGAACGCCAGGAGGAGGCTAAGCCCATGGGCATCGTCAATGAAAACAACATCACCGATGTGGTGATCGCAAGCCTTGGAAAGCATGGTGAGATCACTGATCGCCAGCGCGAAATCATGACATCGCTGATCAAGCATATGCATGCTTTCGTCAAAGATGTGAAATTGCAGCATAGCGAGTTTTTGCAAGCCTGCTCCTATCTGGAGCGCGCCGGGAAGCTGTGTAATGAAAACCGCCAAGAATTCATTCTGCTGGCGGATATTATCGGTGTCGAAGTGCTGGTGGATATGATGACCAACCCGGTCGAAGGCATCGCCAGCGAGTCCACGGTTTTGGGGCCCTTCTATCGCGAAAACCCACCGGTTCTGCCGAAAGGCGCATCCACCATTCTGAAGCATTTCGACAATGAAGAAACCGCCTATTACGAAGGCTATATCCGGGATGAAAAGGGCAATGGTATCCCTGGCGTGACTTTGGATGTCTGGGAAGATGCCCCGAATGGCGTTTACGAAAATCTGGACCCGGATCAGCCGGAATATAATCTGCGCGGTCGGTTTGAGACCGATGAAAACGGCCATTACGCCTTTGTCGCTGTGCGCCCAGTGCCTTACCCGATCCCCGAAGATGAAACCGCAGGCGAGCTTTTGCATTTCATGGGCCATCACCCGAACCGCCCTGGCCATATGCATTTCATCATTTCCAAAGACGGCTATCGTCCGTTGATCAGCCAGATCTATGACGCGGATAGCGACTGGTTGGAAAATGACAGTGTGTTCGCGGTGAAAGAAAGCCTGATCGGCAAATTCAACCCCGCCAAAGAAGAGCATGGCACAGATCTGCATTTCGAATTCGACTTTGTGTTGAAATCCGAAAGCCTGGCCATGGCGGCGGAGTAACTCCGAGACCTCTCGCAAACTGGCCTCCGTCCATCGGAGGCCTTTTTTCGTTCCGGGCCTTGGCATAGAGTTCATGTTCGGGGGGACGGGGATGAATTTCAAACAGCTCAAATATTTTATCGCGGTGGCCGAAGAGCTGCATTTTGGCCGCGCCGCGGATCGGCTGGATATGGCGCAACCGCCGCTGAGCCGACATATCAAACAGCTCGAAGAGGAATTGCAGGCCTCGCTTTTCAATCGCGGGCGCAATGCGATCACCTTGACCCAAGCGGGGGAAAGATTGCTGGAACGTGGCCGGTCGATCCTCGCTCAGCTAGAGGATGTGCGGCTAGAAGTGCGCCGTTTAGGCCAAGGCGCCGAAGGCCGGTTGCGGGTGGGTTTTGTGGGCTCCGCCACTTTTGGCATTTTGCCCAATATCATCAAATCCTTCCGCGCCAATTATCCAGAGGTCAATCTAAGCCTATTGCCGATGAATAACGCGCAGCTTCATCGGGCTTTGGTGGCGCGGGAATTGGATGTGGCCTTTGCCCGCCCGGCCCTGAAGGATCCGGAATTTCTGACCAAAGAGCTGAAAGAGGAAAAGCTGATCCTCGCCTTGCCCGATGAGGTGGATACGGGCGGGCGCAGCATTGCGAAACTAGAGCGGCTGCAAACCCATAATCTGATCCTTTACCCGGAATATCCGCGGCCCAGCTATGCGGATGTGGTGTTGAATGCTTGCGAAGAGGCGGGTTTTGCTGTGCCATTGAAAGTCTGGTGCATGGATTTACAAACCGCGCTTAGCCTGGTGTCTGTGGGCGAAGGCGTCTGTATCGTGCCGGAATCCGTCTCTTCGGCACCACGCAAGGGGATGAAATTTCTGCGCATCGAGCCAGAGATCGCCCGCACCAGCCTTTCGGTGAATTACCGGCTCGATGGCCAAGGGGTGCATGTGCAAAACTTCGTGCGGATCGCTCAGCTGGTGGCGCGAAAAATGTTCTGAGCGACCACCTCTCCCCTTCGCGCCAAAACCCGATAGCGGGGCTCGAAATGCTTTAGCGGGTCAAAAGACGATGCATCCCCTCCAGCGCCAAAAGATAGCTGTCGATCCCCAGCCCCTGAATGACCCCATCCGCCAGATCCGCTAGGGTCGATACATTCTGCATCTGATACTGGTTGCGAATATGCACTTCGATAAAGGGCCGCTCGATGCTCATCAGGCAAAACCGCATGGATGGCCCGCCCCCAACTGACCAAGCGGCGGGATTCATCACCAAACCGTCAAGCGCATTTTCGGTCATCAGCTCATAGATCCGATCCAGCGCAGCGCCTTCGGAATTGGTGTAAAATATCGTTAGATCATAACCGGTCTTTACCGCATGTTCCTGACAAATGGCATCCAGCTCGGCGGCGGTGGTATGGCCGTAAAGCTCGGGCTGACGGCGCCCCAACCAATTCATATTCGGCCCCTGAAGCAAAAGGATCTGAGGCCGCCGCCCCGCTGTTTTATCGGTCATCTTTGCAGGTCCTTTCCAAGCGGGTTAGACACCCAGCCACATATGCTGCGCCTCTTCATCGGCTTTGATCTCCTGAGCGCTACCGGTCCAGACGATCTGCCCTTTGCCGACCACCACCACATCATCGGCCAGAGAAGTGGCGAAACCGAAATTCTGCTCCACGATGATCATGGACAAGCCCGCCGCTTTGAGCTCTTGCAGCTTGTCATGGATCAGCTTGACGATAATCGGCGCGAGACCTTCGGTCGGTTCGTCCAAGATCAAAAGACGCGGATTCATCAAAAGCGCTCGGGCGATGGCCAGCATCTGCTGCTCGCCGCCGGAAAGCTGCGTGCCGCCATTCTCCATCCTTTCGCCCAGACGCGGGAAGAGATCCAGCACGCGCTCCATCGTCCAGTCAGCGCCAGCGCCGCCAAACCGCTTTGCGGCGATTTCCAGATTTTCCCGCACGCTAAGCGAGGGAAAGATATCGCGGGTTTCAGGCACATAAGCGATACCGCTTTTGGCAACGTCAAAGGGCTGAGCCGGGATGGGTTGGCCGTCAAATTGGATCTGGCCAGATTTCAACGGCAACAGCCCCATAATGGTTTTCAGCGTGGTGGATTTGCCCGCGCCATTGCGACCCAAAATCGCTAAAACGCGGCCCTGTTTGGCCTTTAGCGACAGGCCATAAAGCACCTGGGTTTCACCATAGCCGGACTCGATTGCAGAGAGTTCAAGCATCTTCCCAGCTCCCCAGATAGATCTCTTTCAGCAGTTTGGATCCGCGCGCCGCTTCGGGCAGGCCGTCAAACACCACCTCGCCGTAATTCAGCACGGTGATCGTGTCGGCCACGTCAAAGGCCAGATCCATGTCATGTTCGATAATCAGCATGGTCAGATCGCGCGGCAGATTATTCAGCAGATCATGGAACCCTTTGGACATTTCCGGCCCCACGCCGCTTGTGGGTTCGTCCATCAGCAAAACCAAGGGCCGGGTCGCTAGGGCAACGCCCACTTCTAGCTGGCGACGCACCCCATAGCTGATCTCAGAGACCCGCGCATGAATATAGGGCATCAAATTGACCTGCTCGGCCACTTCTTCGACAATCTCGCGGACTTGCGGTTTCGCCAGACTATCGGACCAAAGCTGCGTGGCCATGCCACAATGCACCGCCGCCGCTAGGCCCAGATTTTCCTCTACCGTCAGCCCGTCAAACAGAGTGTTTTTCTGATAGCTGCGCGACAGGCCACAGCGGGCGCGTCTGGCCACAGGCAAAGCAGTGACATCTTCGCCCGCCAGATGCACCGATCCGCTATCGGGGGTCAGCTCGCCCACCAGCTGGTTGAACAGGGTGGTCTTACCAGCGCCATTCGGCCCCAAAATCACCCGGCGTTCACCGCGCTCTAGCTTCAGCGACACATTGCGGGTCACATGCACCGCGCCAAAGCTTTTGTCCAAATTCCGTGTCTCAAGCATCGCTCAGGCCCTCCTCTGGGTCCTGTTTGCGGGTCGCATCTGCTAGGCGGCGCTCGATATGGCTGCCCCAGCGGGCTTCGACCCAGCCGAAAATCCCATTGGCGCGGCTCATCACAACGGCGATCAGCACAATTCCGACGATCAAATGCCAATAGGTGGTCACGGCGCTCAGCTCATGTTTGAGCACCACAAAAGCCGCCGCGCCCACCAGCGGGCCCACAAGCGTGCCCAGCCCGCCCAGGATCACCACCACCAGCGCCTCGCCCGACACAGTCCAGCTGAGCAAACCAGGCGATATATACATGATATGCTGCGCCGCCAATGTGCCCGCCAAACCGGCAATCATGCCCGACAAACCGAACATATCCGCCTTGACCCGCCAGACCGTCAGGCCAAGCGCGCGCATCCGCTGTTCGTTATGCATCACCCCGCTCAGGGAGCGCCCAAGTCCCGATTGCAGGACCAAAACCGCAGCGCCATAGACCGCCCCCAGAACGGCTAGGCAAAAGAGCGCGAAGCTGCGGCTGTCATTCAGATCGATGCCCAGAAAGCTTAGATCCAAGCGGGTGATCCCGCCCAGCCCATCATCACCGCCAAAGATCGGCGCTTCGAACACATAGGAATAGGCCATTTGCCCAAAGGCCAGCGTGGCCATGATGAAATAAATGCCATGGCTGCGGGCGCAAATTGCTCCGATGACCCAGGCGGCGGCTCCGGTTACCGCGACGGCTCCGGCCATGGCTAGCGGCGGCGCGAGCCCCGCCTTTGTGGACAAAAGCGCAAAGCCATAGGCCCCCACCCCCATCAAGGCGCCATGGCAAAGCGAGACCATGCCCCCAAAGCCTGCGACCATATCCAAGGCCAGAACCAACATTGCGAGGATCAGAATTTCGGTGAGGATCTCTAGCCCGAAATATTCGGCGCTAAAGGCCTGAAACACCGCGCCTGCCGCCAAAAGCACCAGAACGGAATACCGAAGAGCTGTGTGACGAAACATGCGGTTATCCTTTCGCCGGGAAGAGGCCCACAGGCTTGATCACAAGGACCGCCGCCAAGAGCGCATAGATGAGAACCGAGGCCAGCTGCGGTGCCAACACCGCCCCAAAGGTCTGCACAAAACCAAAGATCAGCGATCCGGCCACCGCGCCTTTGAGCGAGCCCAGCCCGCCAATGACGATGACGATCAAGGTCGGGATCAGGATTTGCAGGCCCATATCCGGGGTGACACTCAAAAGCGGGGCAGCCACAACCCCAGCCAGCCCGGCCAAAGCACAGCCGACACAGAAAACGATGAAAAAGAGCCGCTCCACATTGATGCCCAGGCAAGCGGCCATGGCGTCATTATCAACGCCTGCCCGGATCATCGCACCGATTTGCGTGCGGCCCAGAACAAAGGCCAGGGCTGCGAAAATCGCCAGACCCAAGAGAATGATAAACAGCCGGTAACTGGGGTAATCGACGCCTAGGAAACTGATCCGCCCTGCCAAAAGCGCAGGCACTTCAATTGCCAAAGCCAAATCGCCCCAAAAGATCCGGGTAAGATCCAGTAGCGCAAAGATTAGACCAAAAGTCACCAGAACTTGGGCCATCGGGCCAGATTTGCGCATGCGTTTGATCAGCCCGGTATAAAGCAGGATACCGACCCCGGCCACCGCCACAGGCGCCAGGAAAAAGCCAAACCAATAGCCCCCTATGGCAGCCAGCGACGCCGCGAAATAAGCGCCCATCGCATAAAGCGAGCCATGGGCCAGATTGACGAAATGCATCAGGCCGAAAATCACTGTCAGGCCGATAGAGAGCAGGAATAGCAACATGGATAGTTGCAAGGCATTGAGCGCCTGCAAGGTCCAAAAGCCAAGATCATGGGCCATGGTCGGTCTCCTTTTAGAGATGGCCCAGCCGCGCAAAAGGCAGGCGGCTGGGAAGAGGCGGTCTTAGTTGGAGACAGGCGCCATTTTGCAGCCATTGGCCGGATCGGCCTCAGAGGGTAGCTGCGCCAAAAGCTTTTGGGTCAGGCCGTCATCGCCGGGCACGGTTTCATAGACATAGATCGGCTGAACGATATTATTGGTCGCCGGATCGATAGAGAGCGCCCCGCGCGGGCCTTCGAAGCTCACCTGCCGCAGGGCATTGGCCAGGGATTTGCGGTCAGATGCGCTGGTCTTACTGGCCTCGATCAAAGCACGGGCCGCGTCATAGCCTTGGACCGCGAATTCCGACGGCACGCGACCGGTTTTGACCTTGAAGGCCTCGACAAAGCTGGCATTCGCCGCGCTATCGATGGTGGGCACATAATGCAGCGCAGTGATCACGCCTTCGGCCGCCGGGCCTTCGGCATTCACGTAAAGCGGCGAGGTCAAAAAGCCCGACCCATAAAGCGGCAGCTCGGCTTTCAGGCCAAAACTGTCATATTGTTTGACAAAGGAAATCGCCTCGCCGCCCGCATAAAACACATAGACCGCATCAGCACCGCTGGCTTTGGCTTGCGCTAGATAAGGGCCGAAATCTTGGGTCTTTTGGAATGGGGTAAATTCCTGGCCAACCACTTCGCCGCCCGCTGCGGTGAAGGTTTCGGTAAAGGCTTCGATCATCTGACGCCCCGCCGCATAATCCGGCGCGAGGGTATAGACTTTCTTCACGCCTTGCTGCGCCATCCAGCTGCCCATGGGACGGTTGATCTGACCATTGGAAAAGGACATGCGCGTGATAAAAGGAGAGCAGCTTTTGCCAGTCGCGTCGTCATTGCCCGCATTGGCCACGATCAGCGGCACTCCGGCCCCATGGACCATATCCCGGACCGCGCCCAGAACGCCCGAGCTGACGATCCCCGCCATCACATCGACTTTTTCTTGCAAGATCAGCTTTTTCGCCTTGCCCAAAGCCACTGGCGGTTTCACCTCAGTGTCTTCGCGCACCACCTCAAAAGATGCACTTGTGTCATCGCCGAACTGCTCTAGCGCGACATTGAAGCCCGCCTCGATCTCATTGCCCAAAGCCGCATAAACGCCCGAGAAAGGCAAAAGCAGACCGACTTTGATATCCTCGGCAATCGCCGTGGCAGGCATTGCAAAGCCGGTGGCAAGCCCCAGGGCTGCCAAAATTGCGCGTTTCATGATTTTTCTCCTCCGTTGGTGTTATGGGTCCCTCCTCCGGGACCTAACCTAGATCTCCGCCACCCACGGGGATGGTGACCCCGGTGATGTAAGAGGCTTCATCTGATGCAAGAAACAGGATCGGGCCCGCCTGTTCATCGAGGGTCCCATAGCGTTTCATGAATGATGACTGGATCGTCTGATCGACAATGGTTTGATACCAATCCGCCCGCTGTTCCTCTTGCGCATTTGGATTGCGGGGCACGATGCGGGGCGGGGCTTCGGTGCCGCCAGGGGCGGTGGCCACAACCCGAATACCGCGCTCGGCCACTTCCCAAGCCAGGCTGGCCGTGATGGCATTCACCCCACCTTTGGCCGCCGCATATGGCACGCGGTTGAGCCCGCGCGTGGCAATGGAGGACACATTGACAATGACCCCTGTTTCCCGCGGCAGCATATGTTCGATCGCGGCGCGGCAGCAATAGAGCGTCGGGAAAAGCGAGCGGCGGACTTCCGCATCGATCTGCTTGGGCTCATAATGCTCAAAGGGCTTGGCCCAGATGGTGCCGCCGACATTATTGACCAAAATGTCGATCTGCCCCCAGAGATCCACCGCTTTCTGCATCGCCTTTTCACAGCCGGACCAGATCTCTAGATTGACCGAAATTGCCTCGGCCACGCCGCCGGCCGCGCGGATGGCTTTGACCACCTCTTTGCGCGCGGGTGAGCGATCCACGATCAAAAGCTTGGCCCCCTGCCCCGCCGCGGCTTCGGCGACCGAGCGGCCAATCCCTTGGGCCGCGCCGGTCACCACCATGACCTTATCTGCAAAGCGCGGTGTCATGCGGCTTCGGCCTCTGCCTCGGTGGGATTGAATTTCTCGAAATAGAAATTCGCAGGCTCTTGGCCGAGCTTGCCGAAATGCGCGCGCACCGCATCGACCATGGGCGGCGGGCCGCAAAGATAGACATCGCACTCGCCGCCATGCAGATCTTCGGCGCTTAGGTGATCGGTGACAAAGCCTTTGCGATCATGGTCATCCTCTTCGGCGGCCAGGATGGTGATCACCGTGACATTGCCGATTTGCTCTGCCAGGTTTTGAACCCGGTCGAGTTCCACCAAATCAGCGGCGCGGGTCACTGCATAATAAAGCGTGATCGGATAATCAGAGCCCTGGGTCGCGACCAGTTCCAGCATGGACAAGAATGGAGCAAGTCCAGTCCCCCCCGCCAGCCAGAGCTGCGCCCGCTCGATGGGCCGCAGATAAAAGGCACCCATGGGGCCTGTCAGGGTCACGCTATCGCCGGGCTTGGCCTGTTGGCCCAGATAGCTGCTCATAACCCCGCCGGGCAGATTACGGATCAGAAAGCTTGCCTCTTGCGCTCCGGGTGCCTGAGAAAAGGAATATGACCGGTGCTTATCCGTGCCAGGCACAGAGATATTCACATATTGGCCGGGCAAGAAATTGAACGGTTTGGCCAGTTTGATCCGCACACCAAAAGACGTCTCGGAAAGGTTTTCCACCGCTTCAACCGTCGCTTCCACTGCTTCTGGCGCGGTTTTGCACAGAGCCGAAGAGGCCGGAACGCGCAGGACGCAGTCGCTTTCGGGGATCATTTGGCAGGTGAGAACATAGCCTTCTTCGGCTTCCTCATCGCTCATGGATTCATCCATGTAGAATTCCAGCTCATACGCGCCTTGTTCGGCAAAGCATTTGCAGGTGCCACAAACCCCATCGCGGCAATCCATGGGCAGATTGATTTTCTGGCGGAAGGCGGCATCGGTCACCTTCTCGTCGTCTTCGCATTGAATGACGCGGGTGACGCCATCTTCGAAATTCAGCGCAACACTATAGGTTGTCATGGGCCAAGCTCCTCCCTTGGCCGCGCGCCCGGATCAGGCACGCGGATCATTGACTAGAATGGGACCGGGGGGTCAGACGTGATAAACGTCGATCACATGATGGATATGGTCGTTTTTCAGCACGACTTTCTTATCCGTGATCAGAGGTTTGGGACCGCTTGTATCGATGCTGTAAAACGAGGTGCCCCAATGCTGATCTGTCGCCCCATAGCGATAGCTGAGCGTGGACCAGTTAAAGCGCAGCTTAATGGTCGAGCCCTCGCGGCTGAGGATTTCGATATTGGACAGATTGTGATTGGTGCGCGGCTCGGGCAGGGATGTGGCCGAGGAGCGATCCGTCTTGATCCGAAAGACCCGGTCTTCGATGCCTTGCCGGTTCGGGTAAAACATCAAAGACACTTCATTTTGCGGATCTTCGGTCAGCTCGTCATAATCATCCCAAGTCGGCATCCAAAACGGGCAGTCCTGGTGATAATAGGTCAGCCAAGTATCCCAGTCGCGATCGTCCAAAGCACGGGCTTCGGCATAAAGAAAAGCCTGGATATCGGCAAAGCTTAGCTCTGCACCCGTGCTTTGCGGGCGCTCTAAAGTTGCGGTGCTCATGAGTGTCTCCTCCTCACTCAGCGGCTGATAGCGCTTGGGGCGCGGTGGCACGTTCTTTGGCAATGGCGTCGTTTATGCGCTCGGACCAGTTGGTGTGCTGGATTACGAAAAGGCCTTCGTCTTCTGTACGTGCGCCGGACAGAACCGGGGTGATGCCCAAGGCTTTGGCGTCTTCATCTGGGCCATCGATCCATTGGGTCGCGCCACGGGTCAGGTCATTCCATTGCGCATGTGCCGCACCGGCATAGCCTCGCTGGGTGGCGCGGAATTCTTCGGTATCATCCGGGGTTGCCATGCCAGAGGCGTTGAAGAAGTCTTCATATTGGCGAATGCGGCGGGACCGAGCCTCTTGGCTTTCGCCTTTGGGAGCGATGCAATAGATGGTGACCTCGGTTTTATCCACGCTCACCGGGCGGAAGACTCGGATCTGGCTGCTAAACTGGTCCATCAAGAACACATTGGGATAAAGGCACAGATTGCGCAGCACCCCGACCATCCAATCGGCTTTGGTTTTGCCGTATTTCTCCGTCCATTCCTCTAGGCGCGGATAGCCTGGGCGGTTGGAGGGATCAGACCATTCGGTCCAAAGCAGGATATGGCCGTTTTCATAAGCATGAAACCCGCCGCGCTGCTTGGCCCATTTAGAGGCATCGGTGGCTTTGATATTGTCTTCTTTGCCATCCTCATTGCGATGCGCTGTGGTGGCCACATAATTCCAATGCACCGCCGAGACGTGATAGCCATCGGCGCCATTTTCCGCCTGAAGCTTCCAATTGCCGTCATAAGTATAGGTAGACGCGCCGCGCAGGACTTCGAGCCCGTCATCCGCCTGATCGACGATCATATCGATCATCTTGCGCGCTTCGCCAAGATATTCCTCTAGCGGCTGCACATCCGCATTGAGCGAGCCAAAAAGAAAGCCCCGGTAATTTTCGAACCGCGCCACTTTGGTCAAATCATGGCTGCCATCTTTGTTAAACTGCTCGGGATAGCCCGCGCCTTTGGGGTCTTTGACCTTCAACAGCTTACCAGTATTGGAGAAGGTCCAGCCATGGAATGGGCAGGTAAAGGTCGCTTGCTTGCGACGCTTGAACCGGCACAGCATCGCGCCGCGATGGGAGCAGGCATTGACCAAAGCATGCAATTCGCCTGTCTTGTCGCGGGTGATAATCACCGGGGTGCGCCCCATATGCAGGGTGAAATAATCGCCCGGTTCGGGGATCTGACTTTCATGCGCCATATAGATCCAGTTGCCTTCGAAGATGTGCTTCATCTCCAATTCGAACAGATCTTCGTCGGTGAAAATATCACGCCGGCACCGAAATACACCGTTTTCTGGATCCTCCTGAATAGCGCCCGCAATGCGGGTTTCGTATTCATCCAGATTGGATTGGGTAAACATCAGTCTTCCTCCTATTGACTGCTGCAACGCCTTTGGACGTTTGGCTGGCTGTTGGGTCGCGCCTTCTTGTTACTCCCCAGCAAGAGCGGTCCCGGTCGGACCACCATCGCGGCGGAAATAGTTGATTTTGTCCGGATCCAAGCGGGCCCCAATGCCCGGCCCTTTGGGAATTTCGACGCAGAAATCCCCATAGCCGATTGGGTCGGCCAGGATTTCATCGGTCAGCAGCAAAGGCCCGAAAAGCTCGGTGCCCCAGTGCAATTTTTCGATTGTGGCGAAAAGCTGGAGCGCGGCGGCCGTGCCTAAACCGGTTTCCAGCATGGTTCCGCCATAAAGCCCAAAGCCCGCAGCCTGGCCGATTGCGATCACCTCCGCACCGCGTTTCAGCCCGCCTGATTGCGCCACTTTGATGGCAAACACATCCGCCGCCTTGGCGGAGGCCACGGCCAGCGCATCTTCGGGACCGTTCAGCGCCTCATCCGCCATCACCGCGATTTCATAAGCCGAGGTTAGTTCGGCCATGGCCCAGCGATAGCGCGCTTGCACCGGCTGTTCGACCAATTCGCAGCCCGCCTCTTGCAGACCTTTGAGGCCCCAACGCGCCTCTTGCAGGGACCAGGCCATATTCACATCGACCCGGATACTGGCCGCATCGCCCAAAGCGTCTTTGATCCGCGCCACATGGGCCACGTCATCCCGCACCGCGCGTTTGCCGATTTTCAGCTTAAAGATATTGTGCCGTCGGCTTTCCATCATCTCTTGCGCTTCGGCGATATCCGTCTCCGAATTGCCCGAGGCCAAAGTCCATGCCACTGGCAATTTCTCATGCACCGCGCCGCCAAAGAACTGCGCCACCGGCACGCCCAAGCGTTTGCCCAACCCATCCCAAAGCGCGATTTCCACCGCGGTTTTGGCGATGCGATTGCCGCGCACCAATTTATCCATCAGATGGATCGCGCCGCTGACCTGATCGCCATCGCGCCCCAAAAGCGCCGGGGCGATATAGGCATCAATCGCCGATTTGATACTTTCCGGGCTTTCCGCCCCATAGCTGAGACCGCCGATCGTGGTGCCTTCGCCAATCCCAATCGATCCATCAGAAAACCGGATCGTCACCAGAACAACTATCTGGCTGCGCATGGTCGCCATCGAAAGAACATGACCCCGGATGGTCGGGATATCTAGGATCATCGTTTCGATTAGGTCGATTTTAGTCACAGGTCTCACCACTCTGTCGTGCTTCATTGAGCTCAACTTGCCAGTGGTTTCGCGACCTGGCGATGACACCCCAGGTCTTGTCCGATACCCAAATGAAAACTACGCCCCCGCGCGCCATCAAAAGGAGCTGCTTTGAACCAAAGACGCAGGCCAAACAGAAACCCCGCCGCGAAAGCCGTTTTCAGCCGGGATTTCGCGCAAGCTCGAAGAGTCCAATTTCAGCCCGCGAAATTGCAATTTCTCCAACCCCGAATATCCAAGTATTGGAGCGCAGCCGCCTGCTTGCGGCAGGCCATTACCTCAACCATTTGATATTACGTTGCTTTCTGAATTTTACCGCATCCAAGACGTATCTATTCCCTTGGACGCACCGTAAAAGGCTCAAATTCAGCAATCGAATTTTGCAAGAATTTCCCAGCTTTCTCCATTCAGAAAAAACCGATTTCTTGTGAGTTTCCTCTCACAAACTGAAACGCGCCAAGACAGCAATCAATCAATCCAGGCCAGCCGCACGACCGGGTAAGCACGAATAAAGCCCCGGCCCCGTCTGAGCCAATTTATGCGCGGTTTCAGCCAAATACGGTCATTTAAGGGGAGGACACCATGAAAAATGACGCTATCTGCGGAACTCTTGTTACCGCTACTGTTTTCGCTGCCATGCTGGGAACCGCGAGCAGCCTGATCACTGCCGCTCCGGCCCAAGCCGCTGAAGTAGAGGGCCCGAAAGTCAAATGGTTGGTTTCGCTTTGGGGCGCGCGACGCGGTTTCACCGAAGGTGTCGAAGGACTCAAAGCCTATCTGGCTGAGAAAACCGACGGCAATTTCGAGCTGGACCTACAATATGGCGGTGTGTTGTCGGATCCGAAGGAAAATATCGACGGGCTTCAACTGGGCGCATTTGAGGCCGCCACGGTTTGCCCCTTCTATCACCCGGACAAAACCCCGGCCTCTATGGGGCTGAGCCAGGCCTTTTTGCCGCTGCCGAATTTTGAGACCCAATATAAGGTCTATGGCACTTATCTAGAGCACCCCGCCCTACAGCAAGAATGGGGCAAATGGAGCGCAAAGCCGATCATGTCCGCTTTGATGCCCAATTATGAAGTGATGGGCAAAGGCGAGATGCCTCAGAGCCTGTCCGATTGGGATGGCAAACGGCTGATTGCGCAGGGGGGCCAAGCCGCCTTGATGGAATCCATTGGCGCTGTGCCGTCGACCATGCCTGCACCGGATCTCTATAATGCGCTGGAACGCGGCGTGATCGAAGGCATCGTCTATCCCTATACCTATGCATTTGTGTCTTATCGCTTCCATGAACTGTCGGATTGGGTGACGGATGGCTGGAATCTTGGCACCATCCAATGCACGGTTGCGGCCAATATTGACGCCTATAACGCCCTGCCCGATCAGTATAAGGCGCTGCTAGATGAGGCGGTCATTCCTGCCTATGAACATCAGATCGCAACATATGGCGAAATTGATGCGGCGAATGAAAAGGAATTCGAAGCGCGTGGCCTAAAGCGCATCGCATTGACCGATGACATCAAAGCCACTCTGACCACAGCGGTTGAGCCCAGCTGGCAAAGCTGGATCGATGGCGTGACCGAAAAGGGCCTGCCGGGACAAGAGCTGTTTGATCTGATCCTTAGCGAAGCCGCTGCTGCGGCCAGCCATAGCGACGACTAAAGCCGGGCCAATCCCGAAACGCTTTGATCGAACCGATGCGAGAGATCCAATGGGCGCAGCCTGTTGGATCCAGTCAATCGAGGGCAAATATGAAATCCGTCATTGATAGCCTCGACAGGCTTTTGGGTCATGTCGAGAAAACGGCTGCGCTGATTGCGGGGCTCTTGATTATGGGCCTTATGGTCCTGGTCTGCGCCGAAGTCTTAGGGCGCGGCTTGTTCAACCACCCGGTGCGCGGCTCAATCGATATCGTCGAACAGTTGATGGTGGCGCTTGTCACCCTTGGCATCGCCTATTGTCAAAGCCATTTCGGCAATGTGCGCATGACTTTGGTCAGCGATCGCTGCAAAGGCCGAAGCAAATGGCTGGTGGAAAGCTTTGCCTTGGGCATCGCGCTTTTCGTGGTGATCATCCTGACCAAAGGCAGCTGGCTTAACCTTATGCGGTCTTTGAATAATGGCGGCGATACGCCAGAGATCGGCATTCCGCTTTGGCCGGGTATTGCCATTGTGACCGGCGCGCTTGCGCTTTTGGCCCTGCGCCTGGCGCTGCAATTGGCCGAAGCCGCGCGCATGTTCCTGCAGCCGACAGATGGTTCGCATATCTTTGGGCATCCCATGGATGCCATTGAAACCTCACCTTACGAATAGGGGCCGCAAAATGGATCCGATTACTTTGGGCTATTTGGGCATCGCCATGCTGGTCTTTCTGGTTGTGGTAGGCATTCCTGTTGCCTATGCGGCGGCCTTTACCGGCATCACCGGCATGATGATATTGCGCAATCCGACCGTTGCCACGGGATTGGCGGGCATTATCCCCTATGCGAATTCTGGGCATTACTCGCTGAGCGTGCTGCCGCTATTCATTGCTATCGGCTTTTTGGCGATGCATGCGGGCATCACAACCTCTGCCTATGACGCCGCTCGAAAATGGGTCGGCCGCGCGCCGGGCGGATTGGCCACCGCGACGATCTTTGCCTCGGCCGGCTTTGCCGCTGTGTCCGGCGCCTCAACCGCATCCACCGCTGTTTTCACCCGCCTCGCCTTACCGGAAATGGAAGCCCATGGCTATGACAAGCGCCTGGCCGCCGGTGTTGTGGCCGTGGGGGGGACACTCGCTGCCCTAATCCCGCCCTCGGCGATCTTGGTGATCTATGGCATCATCGTCGAGCAATCGGTTGCTAAACTACTGCTCGCAGGTCTAATCCCCGGCCTTTTATCCATGGTCGTCTATTTGCTGGTGATCACGGTGGTGGTCAAACTCAACCCAAAACTTGCGCCGCTAGAGCCCTCCACCAGCTTCATGGAAAAGATCAAAGCCCTGCCCCAGGTCAGCGGTGTCTTTGCAGTGGTCGGCGTGATTTTAGGCGGCATCTATCTGGGCTGGATGACCCCAACAGAATCCGCCGGCGTGGCCACGGCTATCATCCTTGCCATGGCCTTGTTCAAGAAAATCAGCCTGCGCGATTTCCATAACGGGCTTTTGGATACGGTGCGCACCACGGTGATGATCTTTATGGTGATCTGGGGCGTGCTGATCTTTGTGCGGTTTCTAGCCTTTACCGGGCTCCCTGGCACCGTAACCGATCTGGTTGTTGGGCTTGATGTGCCTCGCTGGGTGATCTTGATCGGGATTATCATCATGTATCTGCTGATGGGCATGATCCTGGATGGGCTGGGCATGATGATGCTGACCCTGCCCGTCGTCTTTCCGGCGATTATCGGCCTGGGCTATGACCCAATCTGGTTCGGCATCCTGCTGGTCAAGCTGATCGAGGTGGGAGTCGTCACACCGCCGGTTGGGCTAAACTGCTATGTGGTCAATGGGATAAGACCCGATATTCCGCTTGAAAGCGTGTTTCGCGGCGTCACACCCTTTTTGATCGGCGAGGTCTTTATCATCTCCATCATCGTTTTGTTCCCAGGTCTGATCCTGTTTCTGCCGGAATTGATGAATTGAGCGGGGATCTGAAAACCGCTTTGATCACCGGCGCGGCAGAGGGGATTGGCTGGCAAACAGCCCAGATCTTTGCCGCGCGGGGATATCAGGTCATCATCGCGGATCTTAGCCACCAGGCCTCTGCGGCCCGAGCGTCAGAATTGGGGCCTTCGGAATTGGGAACTGCCCATCTGGGGTTGGGCTGCGATGTGACCTGCGAAGACCAGGTCGCGGAAACCGTGCAATCCATCATGCGCCATTATGGGCGGCTAGATCTGGTTGTGAATAATGCCGGGATCGGCGATAGCAGCGCGCCCAGCCTAGAGCAAAGCGGCAGCCATTTCCGCAAAGTGATCGATGTCCATCTTACCGGCGCGTTTTTGGTGTCGCGCGCGGCAGCGGCAGTGATGATCGATGCAGGGCGCGGCGGGGCGATTGTCAATATCTCGTCACTTGCCGGTTTGACTGGGCTGCCTCGGCGCAATGCTTATGGCGCGGCCAAGGCCGGTATCATTGCCATGACCCGCTCTATGGCCTGTGAATGGGGCGAATATGGGATCCGGGTCAATGCGGTCGCGCCAGGCTATATTCGAACGGCGCTGGTGGAAAAGCTGATCACCGAAGGTCTGATCGATCCCGAGGCCCTGATCAGCCGCACCCCGCTTGGAAGGCTTTTAGAGCCATCCGAGATCAGCGAGGCAATCTATTTTCTGGCTTCGCCCGCCGCCTCCGCCATCACTGGCACAGTGCTTAGCGTCGATGGCGGTTGGACCGCTTTCGGAGCAGCGGGCACTTGCTCTGGCGCGCCTAACGAAGGGGCGAACAGCTAAGCGAGCGCAGCAATTCATGCCGCTCCGCAGCCTCGGCGGTGGCCAAGGGATCGTCGCTTTCATGGCGATACAGGGTTACAATTTGCCCCGGCGTCTCGCCCGAGGTCACGCGCCACCGCCCCAAAAGCTCGGCCTCTTCCGAGCGCGCCGAACCAAAGGTCAAAGACAGATAGGCCGCCGCAAATATCGGCTCCTCCTCGGTTTGGCCGGGATGCAACATCTTCCGATTGGCCACCGCTTGCTCTAGCAAAGGCGATCCAGTTTCCAGCGACATCAAGAAATTGCGCTGAGACACAATTAGCGGAAATCCTTTCGGCACAAAGCCCGCATTCCAATCTGTATCTTTCGCCAATTCCGCGCGGCAGGCCAAACGCTCGGCCAGATCTTCGTAGATCCATAAATGATAAAGCCGGTTCAACGCGCCGCTATCCGTCAGCCAATATCCCCCCATGGGCAAATGCCGGGTCACATATAGTAGCCCCGCTTTGCGAAATAGATCGAGATAAGCAGGGCCTTGCCCTGGCAATAGATCATAGGCTCTGAGTTCGAAAATCATGCGCTCCTCCGCTTTTGACGAAAGAGTGCCGCGCCCCGCCCCGTCTGGAAATGGAACGAAGCGGGCATAGCTTGCACAATCTGTTATTTGCTCGCAGCAGCAGGCGGCGTATCTGCATGGCGCGCGCGATAAGTCCCAGGCGGCTGCCCCACCCGCTGCGAAAAGAAGCGCGAAAAATAGGCCGGGTCATCAAAGCCCAATTCATAGCCAATTTCCGCAACGGTTTTTTCCATATAAAGCAAGCAGCGCTTCGCCTCGATAATCGCGCGCTCGTGCAAAATTTCCGACGCGGTTTTCCCGGTGCGCGCCTTGCAGGCTTGGTTCAGTCGCTGGGCGCTAATCCCGATCTCGCCGGCATAGTAATCCATCGCCTTTTCACTGCGGAAATTCTTTTCCACCAGCTCTTTATAGCGCATCAAAATATCATATTCGCGATCGCGCGGGCTGGTGACTGTCTGCACCTGAACGCCACGCAACCGCACCACCGCAACCAAGATCCGCAGAAAATGCGACATCACGGAAAGCCGCCGTGCCGGTGCCGACCAAACATATTCGCGATTAAGCCAATCAAAAGCGTCGATCACCGCCTCCGCGCTGACCCCAGTGCCTGAAATTGGATAGACGCCCGGATGATCCAGCGCCTCCAAAAGCCGTTTATCCCCTTGGGTCACGGAGCCCGCATAGACCGAAGCCGCCGTCACAACGATCCCATCCGTATCCGCGCCAAAATGGATTTCATGCACCATCGCGGCGGGAACGACCACAACGCAACGGGTCGGAATATCGTATTTCTGACCCTCGACCATGATATATCCGCCGCCATGCTCCACCAGCAGAATTTGCACATGATCTGGATGAGCATGGGCACGAATTGTCCAATCATGGGCCCCGCTCCGTTCGCGGATTGGTTCCACATGAACGAAGTTCAGTTCAACATCCGTCACCGCATCGCCATAAAGATAATAGCGTGGGATTTCGCCCGTCATGAGTTGCATCATTTGCCCCCCTCCCCTGAGACAGCGTATTGTAAACGCTCTGAGATGAATTGTGCAATATTTCCTGCCCTAGGTCCATTCGAACTACGCCCCCAAACTGACAAAGTTCACAATAGTGGGGCCGTTCAAAAAGAGGTCCAGGGAGGAAAAAATGTCCGAAATTTTGAACACAGATCTCAGCTGCGATGTGCTGGTTATTGGCTCTGGCGCGGGTGGCATGTCCACGGCTATTACCGCGGCGAAACATGGGTTAGATGTCGTTATAATAGAGAAAGAAGGCGTATTCGGCGGTACAACAGCCTTTTCCGGCGGCGTGTTATGGATCCCCGGCAATCGCCATTGTGGTGGCGATGATAGCCTCGACGACGCGATTGAATATATGAAAAATGAAACCGGCAATTTCTATCAAGCCGAAGCGGTCGAAGCCTATCTCGATGCCGGTCCCGCGATGCTTGACTTCTTTGAGGCCGAGACAGAAGTACAATTCATTCCGACCCTTTATCCAGATTATCACCCCGAAATTCCCGGCGGTGTGGATGTGGGCCGCTCGGTCCTAGCCGCGCCTTTTGACACTTCGGTTTTGGGCGACAATATCAAGCGTCTGAGACCACCTCTTTCGACCATCACCTTTATGGGGATGATGTTTAATTCGTCCAATGCCGATATCAAACATTTCTTCAATGCCACGAAATCTCTGACCTCTTTTGCCTATGTCACCAAACGTTTGGCCGCGCATTTTCTAGAAGTGCTGCGCTATGGGCGGGGGACGAAAGTCACCTCTGGCAATGCTTTGGCCGCACGATTGGCCAAAAGCTGTTTTGACCTCAATATCCCGATTTACACAAACTGCCCGGCCACCGAGATTTTGACTGAAAACGGTGCTGTAACGGGCGCTATGGTTGGGCAAAACCACAAGATCACCGCGCGCAAAGGCGTGGTGCTGGCCGCTGGGGGCTTTGCCCATGATCTAGAAAAGATCCGCCAAGCCTATCCGCATCTTCAGCGCGGAGGGGAGCATTTCTCGCCTGTGCCAGAGGCAAATACCGGCGATGGTATTGATCTTGGCATCGCCGCAGGTGGCAATTTCGATATGCATTTCCCCTCTACTTCCGCTTGGATGCCGGTGAGCAAAGTGCCTTTGGGCGGCGGCAAATTCGCGGCCTTCCCGCATCTTTTGGACCGCTATAAGCCTGGCATCATCGCGGTGCTCAGAAACGGTCAGCGCTTTACCAATGAAAGCGAAAGCTATCATGATGTGGGGGCGGCGATGATTGCCGCATGCGAAGGCCAATCGGAAACCGCCTGCTGGCTGATCGCAGACCGCCCGACCATTCGCAAATATGGGCTGGGCTATGCCAAACCCGCGCCGGTGCCTGTGGCGCCTTATCTGTCCAATGGATATCTGCAAAGCGGCAAAACCCTGGGCGAGCTGGCGGAAAAATGCGGCATCGATCCCTCCGGCTTAGAGGCAACCATTGCCGAGTATAATATCGGCGCACGCAAAGGCGAAGATCCGGCTTTTGGCAAAGGCAAAACCAGTTTCAACCGCTATCTCGCCGATCCAGATCACAAGCCCAACCCGTCAGTCGGCCCGATTGAGACCGGCCCCTATTATGCGCTGAAAGTGATCATGGGGGATCTGGGCACTTTTGATGGGCTGCAAACATCGGTCGAAGGCCAGGTGCTGGATAAGGCCGGGCAGAAGATCCCGGGGCTATTTGCCGTCGGCAATGACCGCGCCTCGATCATGGGCGGGAATTATCCAGGGGCTGGCATAACTTTGGGACCAGCGATGACATTTGGCTATATTACCGGGCGCCATTTGGCGGGCCAGGCCTAAGGAGATCCACTATGACTTGGCTCGGATTAGAGGATAAAATCGTCATCGTCACCGGCGGTTCTGGCGGGATCGGACAAGCCTGTCTGACCGCTTTTTATGAGGCCGGGGCGCGTGTGGTCTCTCTTGATTACACTTATGACAAGGCCGAAGAAGCCGCGGCAAAGCTCGATCCAACGGGCAAACGCGCGCTTGGTCTTGGCTGCGATGTGGGTGATGCGGATGCGGTTCAAGCCGCAGCAGATGCCGCGGGCGTGCATTTTGGCCCGGCAGATGTTGTCGTCAATAATGCCGGTATTTTGCGTCCAGCCGGGTTAGAGACCATCGCCGAAGCCGATTGGATGCAGCTTTTGCAGGTCAATTTGAATGGCAGCCTCTTAGTGGCCCAGGCTTTCGGCCGTCAGATGATCGCAAAAGGGGCTGGGGCAATTGTCCAGATCGCCTCGATCGCGGGGACTCAGCCGCAGCCGTCTTCGGGGGCCTATAGCGCCAGCAAAGCGGCGGTTTTGATGATGATCCGACAGCTTGCTTATGAATGGGGCCCCAAAGGCCTGCGCGCCAATTCGGTCAGTCCCGGCTTGGTGATCACCCCTCTTTCAGCCGCCTTTTATGACGATCCGAAAGTGCGGGCAGCGCGGGAAAAATTAGTCCCCATAGGTCGGATCGGCCGCGCCGAAGATATGGCCGAAGCGGCACTATTTTTGGGAAGCGATCGGTCTAGCTATATCAATGGTCAAAATATCACGGTGGATGGGGGGCTATCCCAAAGCCTTATGGGCAGCGTCCCCCGACCGGGTTTTGAGGCCAACTAGCCCGCCGCTTCCATCTCTAGGGCTTTGCTGGTTTGATCCAAAGCCCGCAAAAGAAAGTTCACATCCGGCCATAGATTGCCGGTCGATTGAACCGTGCACAGTCCGATCTGCCCGGACTGTGTCACCCATATTTGCGCCGGTTCGAACCGAAGCTGTCCGCTGGCGCTGGCAGGGTCACATCCCGTATAAATCCCCCATTCAGCGGCTAATTCCGCCACTGGCAGCCCAAAAGCCAGGGGCAAACGGATCAACTGCATCTCCTCTTGCAGCCGCGCCGTCTCTTCGCGGCTATCGGCGCTGATCGCGATCAGGCGCAAACCGCGAATGGCAAAATCGCCGATCCGGTCATCCAGCTCTTTCAATTTGCGCCGGTCCCATTTGCACGCCACCCCGTGATGGAACACGACCAATGTCCCGCCCGCCGGGGCCTCGGCGCTTAGGTCAAAACGCCCATGAGCCAGGGTATCGCATTCAAGCATAGGAGCCAGCTGTCCGGGGATCAATTTCGCTGACATGGTCACCTCCACACATAGTCTGTTTCCATATCTACTCCCAAAAAATCGCTGCGACAATGTCGACCTTACTTCATAAAATCGTTTTTTCTTGACTCAATCGATACTTTGACAGAGAGTGCCCATCAAGAAATGAGGGAGGACGGATGGGTGGAGGACCTGAAGTGCCAAACCAAATTCACGATTAAAGTCGGACCAAGCGATATCGCGATCCAATGCGGCGAGGATGAGAAGCTCCTTTTCGCTATGGAGGCGCAAATCGCCTTTCCGCATCCCCAGCCGATCAAGGTTGGCTGCCGCAAGGGCGGCTGCGGCGCCTGTCGGATCAAGGTGAAATCGGGCGATTACCGCACCCTGAAAATGAGCCGGGACCATGTGAGCGAAGCCGAAGAGCGGCAAGGATATGCTCTCGCCTGCCGTGTCCTGCCCGATAGCGATTTGACGATAGAGCCAGCTTTCCGTTCGCCGCGCGAGCGCCTGGCATCCAAAGACTTCAGTGAGGAGGAGAAATAGCAATGTCACAAGAAGGACTCTTGCGCCCGGGTATCATCCAGCTACGTGTTCTGGATATGGATGAAGCCATCACCCATTATGTGGACCGGATCGGTCTGGAATTGGTGTCCAAAGAGGCAGATGGCCGGGTCTATCTAAAGGCTTTCGACGAATTCCATCGCCATTCGGTGGTGCTGCGCGAAGCCGATCAAGCCGGTATCGACTTTTTCGCCTTCAAGGCCGATGGCCAAGAGGCGGTTGATGGTTTCCGCAAGCGCATCGAAGACTATGGCCTAGCGGTGGATGATGTCGCCGCAGGCGAGCAGCCGGGCACTGGCGCGCGGATAGGCTTTACCATTCCGTCGGGCCATCGGATCGAGCTTTATTCTGATATGGATATGTCGGAGAACGCGCCCGAGCATCTCAACCCTTATATCTGGAAAACCGAACCCAAAGGCATGCGCGCCCAGCGTTTGGACCATTGCTTGCTTTACGGCCCGAATATCGACCAGGTCGAAGACTTCTTCACCAAAGTTCTGGATTTCCACCTGCCCGAGCGTGTGGATCTGCCCGATGGCACTTTGGCGATTTGGATGACCGTTTCTAACAAAGCTCATGACATCGCTTTTGTGAAACATGAAGAGCCGGGCAAGCTGCATCATGTAGCCTTTTACCTCGAAGATTGGAACGATATCGGCCATGCGGCGGATGTGATGGCGCGCTATGATATTAGCCGCGATATCGGCCCCACCCGGCATGGGATCACCCGTGGTCAGACGATCTATTTCTTCGACCCGTCGGGCAATCGTAACGAAGTCTTCTGCGGCGGCTATACGGCCTATAAAGACCATCCGACCCGTGTCTGGGACGGCAATCATGTGGGTCGCGGCATCTTCTATTACGAACGCCAGATGAATGACGCCTTCCTGACGGTGGTGACCTAAGATGCAAGTGATCCTCCCGGCGGCTCGGCTATCGGCGCAAGCCGCGCATTGCGCAGTTGATGCGGCGGTGAGCCGAGCTGTTCAAATGGGCGTCGCGGTCAATGCCTGTGTCGTAGATGCAGGCGGCCACCAAATCGCCTTTTTGCGCGGGGATGGGGCCTTTTTGCAATCGGGCCAAATTGCTCGGGACAAAGCCGCAACAGCGGCCGGCTTCGGAGCACCAACCGGCGCGTTTTACCACGCGCTGGCAGGGGAACCTGCTGTGTTGGCTGGGATCACCGGCCAACCCGGCATCGCTGCCTTTGCGGGCGGCTTGCCGATCCGGGCCGAGGGCCAGGTGATTGGCGGCATAGGCGTCTCGGGCGCCTCGGCGGAACAAGATGAAATTTGCGCACAGGCGGGGCTAGAGGCTTTGGGACTCTCGCCAGTAGAAGGAGCGGGAAAATGAAAGACGGGCTGACCAGCTTGCGCGAGGCGATGCATTTTATCGATGGCGCGTTTACCAGCGGCACTTCGGGCAAGGTTTTTGACGATATTTCTCCGGTCACGGGTCAGAAAATCGGCATTGTCCATGAAGGGCTACAGCCGGAAATTGACGCGGCGGTTGCGGCAGCACGCGCGGCTCTTTCCGGGCCTTGGGGCACAATGCCCATGGCGGAACGGGCCGATTTGCTACATGGTGTCGCCGATGAGATCAATCGCCGCTTTGATGACTTCCTCGAAGCGGAGATCCTGGATACCGGCAAACCCAAAAGCCTTGCCTCGCATATCGATATCCCGCGCGGCGCGGCGAATTTCAAAATCTTTGCCGATCTGGTGAAAAACGTCCCAACCGAAAGCTTTGTCCTGGACACCCCAGATGGCAAAGGCGCGCTGAATTACGGCTCGCGCAAACCCAAAGGGGTGATTGCGGTGATCAGCCCATGGAATTTGCCGCTTTTGCTGATGACTTGGAAAGTCGGCCCGGCCCTGGCTTGTGGCAATACGGTTGTGGTCAAACCCTCCGAAGAAACCCCGCTGACCACCACGCTTTTGGGCGAGGTGATGAACACAGTGGGCGTGCCCAAAGGCGTCTATAATGTGGTGCATGGATTTGGCCCCGATAGCGCGGGCGCTTATCTGACGGCCCATCCAGATGTGGACGCAATCACCTTTACCGGCGAAACCCGCACAGGTGAGATCATCATGCAATCCGGCGCGAAAGGTCTGCGTCAGGTTTCCATGGAATGCGGCGGCAAAAATGCTGGCATCGTCTTTGCCGATTGTGATCTGGATAAGGCCATCGAAGGCACGATGCGCTCGGTCTTTGCCAATTGCGGTCAGGTCTGCTTGGGCACGGAACGGGTCTATGTGGAACGCCCGATCTTTGACGAATTCGTCGCCCGCCTGAAAGAGGGTGCCGAGAAGCTGAAGCTTGGCCCCTCCGAGGACCCGGCCACTAATCTGGGCCCGTTAATTTCCAAAGAGCATCAAGACAAGGTGCTGTCCTATTACAAACTCGCCGTCGAAGAAGGCGCGACCGTCGTCACCGGTGGTGGTGTCCCGGATATGCCCGCCGATATGAAAGACGGTGCCTGGGTAGAGCCCACGATCTTCACCGGCCTGCCGGAAAATGCGCGCACCATCAAAGAGGAAATCTTTGGCCCGGTTTGCCATATTGCGCCTTTCGACAGCGAAGAAGAAGTCATCGCTCTGGCCAATGACACAAAATACGGGCTGGCCACCGCCATCTGGACCGAAGACCTCACCCGCGCACATCGGGTTGCGCCCCAGATCGAGGTTGGTTTGGCCTGGGTCAATTCCTGGTTCCTGCGCGATTTACGCACCGCTTTCGGTGGCGCCAAACATTCCGGCATTGGCCGCGAAGGCGGGGTCCATGGGCTCGAATTCTATACTGAACTCACCAATGTCTGCGTGAAACTCTGAAAGGCAGATCATGACTAGCGAAGCAAATATCCAGGCCGCCGCTGATCGGCTTTGGGATGCCTGGTCGTCGGGCACTCCCGGCGCGCCGATCCGCGATCTTCTGGACGAAGGCGATGTGGCCGCGGCCTATGCGGTGCAAGAAATCAATACCAAGCGTTGGCTGGGTGGCGAAGAACGGGTGCTTTCGGGCCGCAAAATCGGTCTGACCTCTGTGGCGGTGCAAAAACAGCTCGGCGTGGACCAGCCCGATTACGGCATGCTTTTCGCCGATATGGAAGTGATGGATGGCGAAGAAATCCCTTTGGACGCCGTGCAACAGCCGCGGGTAGAAGCCGAGATCGCTTATGTGGTCGCAGCGCCTCTGACCGGGCAGCATATCACTATGGTCGATCTGATGGCCTCCATCGGCTATGTGCTGCCAGCGATTGAGGTGGTCGGCTCCCGCGTGAAAGACTGGGATATCAAAATCACCGACACGATCGGCGATAACGCCTCTTCCGGTGTTTATGTGCTGGGCCAGACGCCTAAGCGTGTGGGCGATTTCGATCAGCGCCTCTGCGGTATGGTGATGACCTGCAATAATGAACCGGTCTCGGTCGGCGCTGGCGCGGCCTGTATGGGCAGCCCGCTTAATGCCTCACTTTGGCTGGCGCGCACTATGGCAAAGGCGGGCCGTCCGCTTGAGCCGGGCGATGTGATCCTCTCTGGCGCCCTTGGTCCCTTTGTTGCCGCAAAACCTGGCGACGTTTTCGAAGCACGCATCAATGGCCTCGGCTCTGTCCGCGCCGCATTCGCAAAGGATTGATAAGATGAGCAAGATCAAATGCGCCATCATCGGCTCGGGCAATATCGGCACCGATCTGATGATCAAAATCATGCGCAATTCGCAAGTTCTGGAAATGGCGGCAATGGTTGGCATCGACCCGGAGTCCGATGGTCTGGCCCGCGCCAAACGCCTGGGCGTTGCCACAACCCATGAAGGCATCACCGGTCTAACCCAACTGCCCGACTATGCAGATATCCGCATGGTGTTTGATGCGACCTCTGCCGGGGCGCATAAAAAGCATAATGAAATCCTGCAAGCCGATGGCAAGCAAGTGATTGACCTCACCCCGGCAGCGATTGGGCCTTTCACCATTCCGCCGGTCAATATCGACGCCAATCTGGACCAAGCCAATGTGAATATGGTCACTTGTGGCGGCCAAGCGACGATCCCCATGGTGGCTGCGGTGAACCGGGTCAGCCCGGTGCGCTATGGCGAAATCGTGGCCTCGGTCTCGTCGAAATCGGCAGGGCCTGGCACCCGCGCGAATATCGATGAATTCACCGAAACCACCGCCCATGCGATTGAACAAGTGGGCGGCGCTCAGCGGGGCAAGGCGATCATTATCCTCAACCCCGCCGATCCGCCTGTGCTGATGCGCGACACGATTTATTGCCTGTGCGATGACGCGGACCAAGACGCAATCCGCGCCTCTATCGAAGAGATGGTGAAAGAGGTGCAAACCTATGTGCCGGGCTATCGCATGAAGCAAGACGTCCAGTTCGAACATGTAGGCTCGAACCAACCGCTGCATATCCCTGAAATGGGAGGCGATTTCACCGGGCTCAAAGTGTCGATCTTTATCGAAGTCGAAGGCGCCGCCCATTACCTGCCCGCTTATGCAGGCAATCTCGACATCATGACCTCTGCGGCGATGAAAACCGCTGAGCGGCTGGTGGTGAAACGCAATTGGGTCCAGGAGGCCGCATAACATGACCAAGCTTTATATTCAGGATGTGACCCTGCGTGACGGCATGCATGCAATGCGCCACCAATATGATCTGGGCCATGTGCGCGCTATTGCTCAGGCTTTGGACGAGGCGGGCGTTGACGCGATCGAAGTCACCCATGGCGATGGGGTTGCGGGATCGACCTTCAATTACGGTTTTGGCCGCCACACCGATGTGGATTGGATCACCGAAGCCGCCAAAGTCGTCAAGAATGCCAAACTAACAGCCCTGCTCGTGCCTGGCATTGGCACTATGGATGATCTGAAACGCGCCCATGATGCGGGGATCCAATCCGTGCGCGTGGCCACCCATTGCACCGAAGCCGATGTGGCCGCCCAGCATATTGCCGGCGCCAAAGAGCTGGGCATGGATGTCTCGGGCTTTTTGATGATGGCGCATATGAACACGCCCGAAGGTCTGATAGACCAAGCGCTGCTGATGGAAAGCTATGGCGCTGATTGCGTCTATTGTACCGATAGCGGCGGCCGTTTGACGATGAAAGACGTGGCTGCGCGGATCGATGCCTATAAAGGCGCGCTGAAGCCCGAAACTCAGGTGGGCGCGCATATGCATGAAAACCTGTCGCTTTCGGTGGCCAATTCCGTCATCGCGGTAGAGCATGGCGCCTATCGCGTCGATGCTTCGCTCGCCGGTATGGGCGCAGGTGCCGGCAATTGCCCGATCGAGGCCTTTGTGGCCGTGGCCAATCTTTATGGCTGGGAGCATGGCTGCGATGTCTTCAAGCTGCAAGACGCCGCCGAAGACTTGGTCCGTCCGCTGCAAGACCGCCCGGTTCGGGTGGATCGCGAAACGCTGACCTTGGGCTATGCTGGGGTTTATTCCAGCTTCCTGCGCCATGCAGAAAAAGCCGCGCAGCAATATGGGCTCGACACCCGCGAAATCCTGGTCGAGCTGGGCAAACGCGGCATGGTCGGGGGTCAAGAAGACATGATCGTCGATGTCGCTTTGGACATTCTCAAAACCCGTGAGGTGGCCGCATAATGGATATCACCAAAATTGCCGAGATTGTGGATGAGGCCGCCCGAAGCGCGACCGAAATCCCGCAATTCTCTGATGAAAAGGTCCTGTCCGTAGACGAGGCCTATGCCGTCCAAGCTTTGTCCATGCAGCGTCGTTATGCGCGTGGCGAAAAACGCATCGGCATCAAAATGGGCCTGACCAGCCGGGCCAAAATGTTGCAAGTTGGGGTTTCGGATGTGGTCTGGGGCCGGTTGACCGATGGCATGCTGCGCGAAGAAGGCGGGCCTGTCTCTATGGCCGATTTCGTCCATCCTCGGGTCGAGCCGGAAATCGCCTTTCTGATGAAAAAACCGCTCAGTGGCGAGGTCACAGCGCTTGAGGCCATGGATGCCGTCGAGGCCATCGCCCCTGCGCTGGAAATCATCGATAGCCGATACAAGGCGTTTAAATTCGATGTGGGCGATGTCATTGCCGATAATTCCTCATCTTCGGGGGTGATCATCGGCAATTGGTGCGCCAAGACCATCGATATCTCTAATCTCGGCATGGTTCTGTCGATCAATGGCCGGCCTGGTGAAATCGGCTCTTCGGCGGCGATTTTGGGTCATCCGGTGCGCTCGCTGGTCTCGGCGGCGCGCATGGTCGCCTCGGCGGGCGAAATGCTAAACCCTGGCGATATCGTTTTGGCTGGCGGTGCCACAGCGGCGATCCCCATGGCGGCCGGACA
The DNA here is from genome assembly GCA_049603835.1 of Mangrovicoccus sp. Taxonomy (GTDB): domain Bacteria; phylum Pseudomonadota; class Alphaproteobacteria; order Rhodobacterales; family Rhodobacteraceae; genus Mangrovicoccus. Next base: position 201,630 of record JBMYSZ010000002.1, on the reverse strand, counting down.
ATCCGTGTTGCTAGAGGTCGAAGCAATGGGCCAATGCGGCTTTAAGGTGGTGGCCTAAGATGCCTTTCATCGAAGTCACCCTGATCGAAGGCCGGACGCCATCGCAAAAAGCCGATCTGATCGCCAAATTGACCGATGCCGCGGTAGACGCCACCGGAGCGCCGATCGAAACCGTTCGGGTTTGCATCCGCGAAGTGCCAGGGGAAAACTGGGGCATCGCGGGCAAGCCGAAATTCCCAGTCGCTGACAGCTAGCGATATGGACGGTCTGACCCCCATCCCGCCGGGCCAAGAAGGCCCGGTCACCGTCTCCATTTCGCGCCGGGTGAAAGCTGGGCGTGAAGCGGAATATGAAACCTGGCTGCATGGGATTGTCGAAGCAGCAGCAGATTTTCCCGGCCATATGGGGGTGAATATTCTGCGTCCATCGGGTCAAACCGATGGGCGTTATGTGCTGATCTATCGCTTTGATACTTGGCATCATTGCGAGGCTTGGGAACGCTCCGACACCCGCGCCGAATGGGTGGCAAAGCTCGGAGATTTGGTCGAAGGCGATAGCGAGCTGCGTCGCGTGACCGGATTAGAAGCCTGGTTCGATCTGCCGGAAATCCCCCTTCCCGCTCAGAAACATGCGCCGCAATGGAAAATGGCACTGGTTCTAGTGGTGGTGGTTTTCGTGGTGGTCTATCCGCTGCAATTGACCATTCTACCCCTGACCCAAAACTGGCCCCATTGGACCCGCACCCTGACCATTGCGGTGATCCAAGTCCTGCTGATGACCTATGTATTGATGCCTCGAGTGACCAAAGCCCTGCGCGGCTGGCTATTTGCTTAGCCTATAGCTTTTCTAAATTGTCACGAGATGCTGAGGCTCAGCTTAGAACATTTTTGGCAATCATCGCCAAATAAGATGTCTCTATATGCTCTTCGATGGCACTAATACAGGCATCGATTTCCCCGTTTAGGGCGCTGTCGAAGATGAATTTATGCTCGACCCGCACATCACGGCGGAAATTCGTGTCCCCGATAATCATCCGGTGATAGCGATAGGAATGCTGGTGCAAAGTCCGCCGAAACCGGATCAGCCAGTCATTATTGCAATTTTTCACCAAGCAGTCATGGAAATGCTCGTTGCGCAAATCCCAATCAGGGGCCAAGTCCCGCTGGCCTTCTCCGATAAGCTTTTGCTCGACGATATTGAGCCGGTGATAGGCGCCCACCAGCTCCGCTTCCCATTCCTCGGTCCGTGCCTTCAGGGACTCGCGCAGCGCATGGGCTTCGATGATTTTGCGGGTATCGGTGATATCGCGGAAATCTTTGAGCGACAAAGGCGCCACCCGAAAACCGCGCTGCTGTTCTGAGACAACCAGCGAGTCAATCAGCAAACGTGAAATCGCCTCGCGCACTGTAGAGGTCGAGACCCCGAATTCTTCGCGCAAATTTTGAACATGCAGCCTTTCGCCTGGCTTGGCCTCTCCAGCGACGATGCGTTCGCGCAATTTTTCCTGCACAACTTCGATTGCCGTGCGTTTTTCTGCGGTGGCCGCTTTTGAAGAAAGAGAGGTGTCTGGCTTGTTCATTTGGCTCTGATCATAAAAGTCACTGCGGTTACAGGGGCTAAGCAAGCCTAGCATGGCGAGTTTATACACAAGCATTTAAAATATCCACCACCAAGTCTAAAAACGATTTTTTGTTGACTTAACGTTTTTACCATATAAAGTCGTGGATATCAAATGCAGCAAAGCTCAGGGTATAATAGAGTCGGCTGCAAAATTTTGCGGAGGATAGTATGAACTACGCTATGAAACTGGGCAGCTGCGCCCTTCTTGCTCTTTGCACCGCTGGCACTGCCATGGCCGAAGACAAGGTCGTTGAAATGACCTTTTCCCATGATCTGCCGACGCAGCACCCTCTTCATTCCCAAGGTTTCCAAGTTTGGGCCGATAGCATCGCCGAGGCCTCTAATGGCACGCTGCAAATCGGCTTTTTCCCGGCGGGCCAGCTTGGCAAAGCCGAAGACGAATATGACATCGCCAAATTCGGCATCGCGGATTTTGTTTGGGCCAATCCTGGCCATACACCGGGCCGCTTCCCGATCATGTCTTTGGGCGAACTTCCCTTCTTTATCAAAACCGGTTTAGGCGGCACCAAGGCGTTTAACGAGTGGTACTCTGAGTACAAAGAGAGTGAGATGGGCGACGTGAAATTCTGCGTCGTCCATCTTCATGACCCAGGCACTCTGCATTCGCGCGAAGAGGTTCGCGTGCCTTCCGATCTAAAGGGCCTGACCATTCGCCCGGCCAATGGCACAATCGGTCGCCTGGTTCAAAGCCAAGGTGGATCTTCGGTGCAAGTTGGCCCGTCAGAAGCGCGCGAAGTACTAGAACGCGGTGCAGCGGACGGGATCACCTTCCCTTGGCGGTCGATTTCGATTTTCGGCATGGATGATGTCGTGCATTATCACTTGGATATGCCTCTCTATGTCACCAATTTCGTAATCGTTATGAACAAAGACCGGTATGAAGGCCTGTCTGAAACCCAGCAAGCCGTGATCGATGACCATTGCTCGCCGGATTGGGGCGCAAAGATTGCAAGCGGTTGGGTCGAATTTGACGCCGAAGGCAAACGTCTTTTCGAAGAAAGCGACGACCATAATGTTCTGCCCCTCACCGATGAGGAGCTGGCCCAATGGAAAGACGCGTCTTCCTTTTTGCTGGATGGTTGGAAAGAGGCGGTCACAGCCAAAGGTCTGGATGCTGAGGCGATCTATAACGGTTTCGTAGAAAAGCTCGAAGCCCATGACGCAAAGTTCTAAGCACTTTGAGGGGGCGGGGTTTGCTCGCGCCCTCACCACCTGGGTGGAAACCGCCGCAGCTCTGTTGATGGGGCTTGTGACTTTGTTGGTCTTTGTCTCGGCAATCATGCGCTATCTGGCCTCCTCCCCCATTCCTGACGCTCATGATCTTGGGCGACTTTCTTTAGGCATTGCCATTTTCTGGGGTGTGGCCACGGTCAATCTGTCGGGCACGCATATCTCTGTTGATCTGCTGTATCAGATTGCCGGGAAGCGCGGGCGGCAGCTGATGGATTTGTTTTCCACCGGGCTGACTTTGGTCGCTTTCGCTGTGCTTACGGTGAAAATGTCGGAAAATGCGGCGGATGTGTTCCGCACGGGCGAATATTCCTATGATCTGCGGCTGCCGATTTGGCCGGCTTATTGGATGATGGTCGCCGGTTCCGCCTTTGCGACCCTGACCCTTGCTCTGCGGCTTTGGATGGTGCTGACCGGGACATTGCCCGACGAAGACACCGAAACGCCCGTCATCGAAGAATAGGATCCGCAAATGGACCGCGAAACGGTAACGATTGTCGGCTTTGCCGCCTTATTCCTTATGATGGCCATTCGTGTGCCCATCGCTATCGCCATGAGCGTGGTGGGGATCGGCGGCTTTGCGGCTGTGGTCGGCCTGCCCCAAGCACTGAAGCTTGTGTCTCTCTCCCCGCTTTCGACTGCCACCACCTATCATCTGGGTATGATCCCCATGTTCATTTTGATGGGCGCCTTTGCCACGCGCTCGGGGATGAGCCGAGAAATGTTCCGCGCGGCTGAGGCCTGGCTTGGCCATCGTCGTGGTGGGCTGGCCCTGGCTACAATCGCATCATGTGCCGGATTTGCGGCGATTTCAGGCTCTTCTATCGCCACGGCGGCCACATTGACCAAAGTCGCTTTGCCGGAAATGCGCCGGGTCGGCTATTCGGATTCTGTATCCTCTGGCGTGATCGCAGCGGGGGGCACAGTGGGAATCTTGATCCCACCCTCCATCGTTTTAGCAGTCTATGGCATCATCACCGAGCAAGATATCGGCAAGCTCTTTATCGCGGGCTTGATCCCAGGCCTTTTGGCCGTGGCGCTCTATATGCTGACCGTCTCCTTCATCGCCTATCGCCGCCCCGATGAAATGCCTGTTGGCACGCGGCAAGAATGGGGCGAGCGGTTCAAAGCCCTCCGCGGTGTCTGGGCCATCGCCTTGCTGTTTTTGATGGTTGTTGGCGGCATTTATGCAGGCATCGTCACCCCGACCGAAGCCTCTGCCCTTGGCGCAATCGGAGCCTTGACCATCGGCGTGGCTCGTGGACGGCTGAACCGACAAGCCATAATAGAGTGTTTGATGGACTCCCTGCGGATCTCGGTCGCGATCTTCTTTGTCTTTATCGGCGCGCTGCTCTTTTCCTATTTCCTGGCCATCACCCGTACACCGCAAAATGTCGCCAATTTCCTGACCGAGCTGCCAGTGCATCGCTATACGATCATGGTGCTGATCTTGTTGCTCTATCTGGCTTTGGGCTGTGTTTTGGACAGTATGGCCATGGTGGTTTTGACCGTGCCGATCCTGTTTCCGGTGGTGACCGGGCTGGGCTTTGATCCCATCTGGTTCGGGGTCATGGTGGTAATCGCGATTGAATTGGGGCTGATCACACCGCCCATAGGAATGAATGTCTTTGTGATAAACTCGGTAGAGCGAAGTATCGGGCTGACCACAATTTATCGCGGTTTAATGCCCTTTATCGCGATTGATGTGGTGCGCTTGGGGCTGATGTTGCTCTTCCCTTCTATTGCGCTCTTCCTGCCCTCCCTCATGTAAAGCAGGTAGCAATGCGCCCGCGTCAGGACTCTCTCCTTGGCGCGGGCGCTTGTTTTGTTACATCAGATGCGCCACTTCCGGAGCCGCTTGGAAGCGCCATTTGCGCAAAGGTCCGGCCATGACATTGAGATAATACATCTCAAACCCATGCGGTGCGCCACAGGGGTGATGCCCGCGCGGGACGCAGACCACATCGCCGTCTTGCACAGCCATGGTTTCATCCAACTGCAAATCATCCGTATAGACCCGCTGAATGCCAAAGCCATTGGCTGGGTTGAGACGGTGATAATAGGTCTCTTCCAAATAGGTGATATTCGGAAAATCATCCTCATCATGGCGGTGGCTGGGATAGCTGGACCAATGGCCGGCAGGGGTGAAGACCTCGGTCACCAACAGGCTGTCGGCATAGTCTTCGTTTTCCATGGCGATATTATTGATATAGCGGGTATTCACGCCCTCGCCTCGCTGGGTCAGCTCGATCCCATCGGGGCCAATACGGCGGGGCTCATGGCCCGACTTGCCCGGCGCTTTGCATACCGCGATGGTGCAATCAGTTTCAGCACTCGCCTGCCACTCCGTGCCATTGGGCAGATAAAGACAATGCGGCGCGGTTTTTTCAAACACATTCATCCGCTCGCCCAGCAGGCCCCAGTCTTGACCCGCACCGGTGATCTGAGCTTTGCCCTCGACCATCACCAGGATGACTTCGGTATCGCCGGTGGCCTCGCCCACGGTATCGCCCGCACGTAGCCGCCAAAGGTCAAACCCCACATAGCGCCAGCCCGCCGATTGCGGCGTGATCTGGTGCACTTTGCCATGGCTGCCGAAAGGTTTCTTAAGCAAATCTGTCATGGTTTGGTCCTTTCGTCAGTTGACCAGCCGCGCTTGGGCAATTTGGGTCAGATATTCGGCAAAGCGGTCGCGTTGCTTTTGGCGGTCAGAGACTTCCGGCACCGCCACATCCCAGAAATAGCCATGCTCGCCCGCGCTGGTTTCAAGCCCAGTGCCTGGGAAATCCTTGGCGATGGTTTCGATCACAATCACCGTCGGAACATTGCGCGACCGGGCGGCTTTGACTTCGGCTTCTAGCTGATCGGTCGTTTCGGCTTTCACCGCATAAGCCCCCATAGAGGCCGCATGCATCACATAATCGATCTCGGGCTGAGCTTCGACATTGCAATCCACATACATATTGTTGAACGGCTCGCCGCCGCAGCCCATGGTTTGCAGCCGGTTGATGCAGCCATAGCCCCGGTTATCCGTCAGAACCACCGTAAAGGGAATGCGCCGCATCACGGCGCTGGCTAGCTCGGAATTGGCCAGCATATAGGATCCATCGCCCACAAAGCAGATCACATCCCGCTCCGGCGCGGCCAGTTTCAGACCCATCGCCCCGGCGACTTCATAGCCCATACAGCTATAGCCATATTCCATGTGATAGCCGCCCTGAGACGGTTTCCACAGCAGTTTGAGCGCACCAGGCATGGTGCCCGCCGCACACATGGCCACCGCATCTTCGCCAGTGGCACGCTGCACAGCGCCGATCACTTGCCCATCCGTGGGCAGCGCCGCTTGGTCTTCGGGACGGGCGCAATAGACATCCACCGCTCGCAGCCAGTCTTCGCGCGCCGCCGCGTCAGGGGCCTCCGCCTGGTACGCGCCAAGCGTATCGCTCAGCGCCTCTAGGGTGACTTTCGCATCGCCCACCAGGCTTTCGGCCCCATGTTTGGCCGCGTCATAGCCATGGATATTGATCGAGACGAGCTTTGCCCCCTCTTTGAACAATGTCCGCGAGCCAGTGGTAAAGTCCTGGAACCGCGTGCCGACCCCAATCACCAGATCCGCATTTTGCGACGCGGTATTGGACGCCGCCGAGCCATCCACACCAGAGGCGCCAAAATTCATCGGGTGATCTTGGCTGAGCCCGGATTTGCCCGCCTGGGTCTCGGCCACGGGGATTTGGTGCTTGGTGGCGAAAGCGCCCAATGTCTCTTCGGCTTGGCTATAGATCGTGCCCCCGCCGGAGATGATCACCGGGTTTTTCGCCGCTTTGATCAGATCGGCCACGCGGGATAATTCGTCCAGATCCGGGCGCGGGCGGCGGATATGCCAGACGCGCGGCTCAAAGAACTCTATCGGATAATCATAGGCCTCGGTCTGCACATCCTGGCAAAAGGCCAAAGTCGCCGGGCCACAATTGGCCGGATCGGTCATGGTGCGCAGTGCCCGCGGCAGGGCATAAAGGATATGTTCGGGCCGGGTGATCCGGTCGAAATAACGGCTGACCGGCTTAAAGCAATCATTGGCCGAAACGGTGCCGTCGTCAAAATCCTCAACCTGTTGCAGCACCGGATCGGGGCGGCGATTGGCAAAGACATCGCCCGCAACGATCAGGATCGGCAAACGGTTCACATGAGCCAGGGCAGCGGCGGTCACCACATTGGTAGAGCCCGGCCCGATAGAGCTGGTCACCGCCATGGCGCGGCTGCGCTTTTTACCCTTCGCATAGGCAATGGCCGCATGGGCCATGGTCTGCTCATTCTGGCCGCGCCAAGTGGGGAAGACGTCCTGATAAGCATGCAGCGCCTCGCCGATCCCAGCCACATTGCCATGGCCAAAGATCGCCCACATGCCATCAATATAGCGCTCGCCCTCAGCGGTTAATTGAACCGAGAGCCATTTCACCATAGCCTGAGCGGCGGTCAGTCGGATTGTATCGCTCATACCGCTTATCCTGCCTTTAGAGAGTTTACTTTGCGCCGGGAATTATCCCACAAATCGCAAAGCCGCGTGAAGCGATCCGCCATTTGCGCCACCGCCGCAGCGTCATCCATCTCGCCCTTCATCCAGGCCCGCGCCGCATCGCCAAAGATCGTCCGCCCCACGGCAAAGCCTTTGACCATGTCAAACCGCGCCGCCACCTCAAAGCTTGCGCCAAGCTCGGCCTCAGGCGCATCAAGGCCCAAAACCACGATGCCACGCACATAAGGGTCGTATTCCTCAATCGCGGCCACCGCTGCGGACCAAGCTTCGGCATCGGCCATGGGCTCTAGCTTCCACCAATCAGGATAGATCCCGGCCTCATAGAATTGCCGGATCAGCGTTGCCGTCGTCTCTTTGGTCACTGGCGCCACTTTGGACGGGATGAGCTCTAGCAGGAATTCCAGATTATTGCGCCGCGCCGCCGTAAAGAGCCGCTTGACCCGCTCTTCTTGCAAAGCCCGCATCGCCGCATCATCATCGGGATGGCAAAAGACCAGAAGCTTGACCACATTTTCCCGCGCCCATTCCCGGAATTGACCGCAATCTTCGCCAAGCTCCGGTTCGAATTCAATCGGACGCGCGCCAGGCAGTTCCGTGGGCCGACCGATCCACAGCCCAGTACCAGAAGCCGCATGCAGCGCGTCGCGGCCAATCCGGTTATCGGTCAGAATGCCATAGCCCGGCTTGCCGTCTTGCACTTGCAGCGCGGCTTGCAGGCAAAGCTCTTTGAAAGCGCCGCCTTTCTCTAGGCTATAGCCTTCCATCTCTTCCAGCTGCATCCGGTGATCAAAGGCAAAAGTCCGCACTGTGGACCAATCCCCATGGCGATTGGTCGCCCAATGGACTTGCTCTAGCTCTTTGTCATTGCGCAGATCCGGGCGGATAATCCCCCGCTCAAAGAAGAATTTCAGCTCTTCCAAGCTGGGATAGGCCGGGGTGCAGCCATGGCGCGACACTGCAAAAGCACCGCAAGCATTGGCGTATTTCAGGATTGTGGGCCAGTCTTCGCCATCAAGCCAGCCCTTCAGCAGGCCCGACATAAAGCCATCGCCCGCGCCCAGCACATTGAACACCTCAATCGGGAAGCCGGGGCCGGTCTGACCGTCATTCAAGCTGTCGGGGATGTCGCCCTCAAAGGCCGCTGCCCCCATCGGGCCGCGTTTGCACACCAAAGTCGCGCCCGACACAGCCCGCACCGCCCGCAGCGCCGCAACCGTATCGGTGGAGCCGCCCGCGATATGGAATTCTTCCTCAGTGCCAACGATCAGATCGAAAAAATGCAGGCTTTCCTGCAGCTTTGCGGTGACTTTCGCGCTTTCGACAAAGCGGCTTTCACCGTCATTATGCCCGGCCACGCCCCATAGGTTCGGACGATAATCGATATCCAGCGCGGTCTTTAACCCCTTTTCGCGCGCGATTTGCAGCGCTTTGAGAACCGCCGCTTCGGTTTGCGGATGGCTTAGATGCGTGCCAGTCGCCACAACCGAGCGCGACCGGCCAATGAAATCAGGATCGATATCGGCCTCGCACAACGCCATATCGGCGCAGTTTTCGCGGTAGAAAATCAGCGGAAACTGCTCTTGGTCGCGAATGCCCAAAATCACCAAAGCGCTCAGACGCTCCGGATCCGTGACCACCCCGCCCGTATCAACCCCGTGGCGTTCTAGCTCTTCGAGGATAAACCGGCCCATATGCTCATCGCCAACCCGGCTAATCAGAGCCGAGCGCAGGCCAAGCCGCGCAGTCCCGCAGGCCATATTGGTGGGGGAGCCACCAATATATTTGTCGAAGGACCCCATATCCTCCAACCGACCGCCAATCTGCGTTCCATATAAATCAACCCCGGCACGGCCGATTGTGATGACATCAAGTGTGCTCATGCTGGTCCCTTTCAAAATCCTGTTTCTCGCAGGAATTGCCGACTGGCGGCCAAATCCGCGAGGATCGACCCGGAATTGCGCGGGTCTCGTTCTTGTTCGATGGTGATATATCCGCCGTAAGTCAGCTCGGTCAGCAAAGCACGCACCGCCGGATAATCGATATTGCCGCGCCCGATGGGGCACATGACGCCTTCGGCACAAGCGTCAAAAAAGCGGATCTTTTGGCTCATGATCCGGTCGAAAACCTGCGGGTCGATATCCTTGAAATGGATATAGTCCAGCCGGTCCCAATACTGGCGCAGCGTGGCCACTGGATCCATGCCCGCATAGGCCAGATGCCCGGTATCAAGGCAAAGCCCAGCCGTCTCCGAGTTAATATCATTGGCCAGAGCGGCAAGCTCGTCTTCGAACTCGATATAGCCGCCCGCATGGGGATGGATGGTGGCGCGCACGCCGAACTCATCCCGCGCGATGGTGGAAATCTGGCGGATGGTTTCGATCATCCCGGCCCAGCTGTCACGATCCAGTCGCGGCGCTTGGTCTGAATGGCCCGCCGCGAAGTCGCGCTCATCATGGCCCCAATCCATCACCGTCAGATAAGGCGCGTCATAGCGTTGGCCACGATGCGGACGCGGGCGCGGCAATTGCGTGATCAAACCACAGATATTGCGGGTCTGCTCAAGCAGCTGCTCGCGATTATCCAGTGAGACCAGATCGTCAAAGATCGTACCCGCCACAATGCTCAGCCCGCGGCTGTCCAATGCCTCTGAGACCTGCGCCACATCCAAGGGCATATAGCGATAAGGGCCCAGCTCTAACCCGCCGAAACCCGCATCGCGGCATTCATCCAAAACCTGTTCCCAGGGCGGATTATGGGGGTTATCCGGGCTATCGACCCCCCAACAGGCGGGCGCCCCGGTTATGGTGATATCGGTGGTCATTGGGGCGCGGCCATATTGATGGTTTCAAAAGTCAGCGACCGGTGGAACTGCTCGTGGAAGGCGATGAAATCCTTCGTATGCTGCTGCTCCATATGGAAATCATGGGCGGCTTGATCGACCCAAGTTTCCACGAAAACCAACCGGTTGGGATCATCGGTGCAGGCATAGAAATCATAGGCGATGCAGCCCGGTTCGGCGCGGGTCGCCTCTTGGGCTTTCGGAGCACGTGCCAGGATTTTGTCCCGCGTTTGCGGCTCTAGCTCGATGGTGATGATAAATTTGTACATGGTTACGCGCCTGTGATTTCTGAAAGCTGTACAGTCCGGCTTTGCTCGGCACTCATCCGCGCCGCATCCAAAACCGCGAGGGTCAGCGCGCCTTGCTGGGCGGTGACCGGCGGCGCAGTTTTAGTGCGCACTGCGGTTTCGAAAGCCTCGTAATAATCGTGATACCGCCCTTGTTCGGACGGGATGGTTTCCGTGCCTGCCGCGCTGCGCAACAGCCCCCAATTCGCCTCGGGCTCATAGCCCCAGGCTTCTAGATCATCGACCGGACGTTTCCCGGCGAAAATATCCTGAGCCTGAATATCGGTGGTCAGCGACTGATAGCTGCCCTTATCCCCATAAGCACGGAATTCGCGAGCATCGAGATAGTTCATCTTCGACGCAGACAAATGGCTATGGGCGCCGCTTTCATGGCGCAGGGTGATGGTGAAGGCCACATCGGTCAGGCCTTCGGGGAAATCATGCAGATCCATCTGCGCATCCACCGCGCTGACCGGACCCAAAAGATAGATCATCTGATCCACCACATGACTGCCCAAATCGCGCAGCAAACCGCCGGTTGGCCCGGCTTCGATGGTTTCATAGCTGTTTTGGTCCATGCGAGAATGGACGCTCCAGATCTTGCCCAAGCGGTCCTCTAGCACCAGCTTGCGCAGGGTCTGCATATCCGCGTCAAAGCGGCGGTTTTGGAACACCGCCAAAGTCACCCCAGCCTTATCGGCAGCCTCGGCCAGATGCATGGCCGCCTCATAATTTGGGGCAAAGGGTTTATCCGCGATGATATCAAGCCCGGCCTCGATCGCTTCTAGAACCAGGGCTCGTCGGGTCTGCGGCGGGGTGGTGATGGTCACCGCGTCGCAAACCCCAGCAGCGATCATTTCACTCAGAGAGGAAAAGATCGGCGTATCGGGCCAATCTTCGCGCACCGCTGCAATGGTTTTCTCGGCCCGCGCCACAATCCCCGCCAAGCTACAGCCTTTTGCCGCCGCAATGAAAGGCGTATGAAAATGCCGCCCGCCGGTTCCATATCCAACTACACCGATGCGCATGATTGGTCTCCTTAGCGAATGATGGTCGCTTGCAGGGCGTCGATGGAGGATTGGATGCCCGCCTCGGTCGACATGGTGAAGTCTTCCATCTCTAGGCTGACCCAACCATTATAGCCGCACATGCCCACAACGGAGAAGAATTCCTTCCACCATTGCAGATCGCGCCCGGCGCCCACCGCCACATAGTTCCAGCTGCGATTGGCCACATCGGTGACCTCTTTCAGCTCTAGCAAACCGTTAATGTCGCATAGGCCGCGCTCGATCCGAGTGTCTTTGCCATGGCAGTGATGGATCGCCGCGCCAAGCGCACGGGCCGAAGCAATCGGCTCCGCCCCCATCCACATCAGATGCGACGGGTCCAAATTCATCCCGACCATATCGCCCACTTCATTGCGCAGACGGAACAGAGTTTCCGGGTTCCACACCAACATGGCCGAGAAGTTTTCCAGCGCATAGCGCTTGATCCCGGCTTTTTGGCCGAACTCCACCAGGTCATGCCAAAGGGGGAAAGCGCGGTCTTCCCACTGGTAGCGGTCTCGCTCTGGCATCTCATCGGGCCAGGATTTGGTGTAAACCAACCAGTTCGGCACAGTATCACCAGGCGCGGCTTCTGGCAGGCCAGACATGGTGACGATGGTTTCAACACCGATTTCACCGGCCAGAGTGATCGTGTCTTTCATCTCTTTAAGATGACGCGTGCCCATTGCCCCCGGATCAAGCGGGTTGGCCGAGCAGTTCAGCGCTGCAATCTGCAGACCACGCGCTTCGATTTCCGCCAGCTTCTGCTTTAGCAGGGCTTTGTCGGCCAGCAGGTCTTCGGCGCGGAAATGCGGCGCAGGAGACCAGCCACCGCCGGTCATCTCGATGCCTTCGACACCGAGTTCCACACATTTGTCGAGCATATCGGTGAAGGACAGGTTGCCCATCACATCAGTGCAGATTGAAAGTTTCATCAGCTTGACTTTCTATAGACGAGAAAAAGGAGGGACGCGCCGGCTATGGAGGATGGGAGAGTACAGCGCGCCCCAGGACCAGAGGGCGGTCCTATTCGAAATCAATCCAGGTCCCGCCTGCATCAGCAGAGCGGACACAATTTGCCAGCCAGCGCACCCCTTCGGTGCCGGCCACGATCCCCGGATAGTGATGGGTTTCTAGAAACGCCTCGTCGCCTTTCATCTTGGCGTCGATGGCCTGAGCGATCCAAAGATAGATATTGCTCCAGCTTTCTCCCAGACCTTCGGTATGCAGCGCACCCATACGGTCACAGGCCAGGCTCTCTTGTTCGAGATAGGGCATGCCGTGATGCAAAATGCGCTCCGGTTCGCCCTGGACTTGATAGACCAGTTGATCGGGATGGGTTTCGGTCCAGGCCACCGAGGCTTTCGAGCCGACAAAGCGGTAGCGCTGCGATCCCATATTGCCCGCATCCACCGAGCTGACCCAAAGCCGCCCGCGCGCGCCGTTATCATAATGGGTCAAAACCGTTGCATGGTCTTCCAGCGGTGCACGAGACGGGATGAAGGCCTTACGATCACATAGAAGCTTTTCGATCTTCAGATGTGGCAAGATCACTTCGGACATGTAATATAGATGAGTGCCGATATCGCCCAAAACAAAGGTCGCCCCAGCCGTCGCCGGATTGGTCCGCCATTTCACAGCATCGGCACTGTCATCATCGCCTGCATTGAACCCATGGGTATATTCCATATCGACAATGCGGATTTCACCCAGCATGCCTTTGGCAACCATAGCCGCCATCTGATGCACCATCGGGTGACCGGAATAGCCATAGGTTACGCCGACAATCAGCCCCTTACTTTCCGCCAAAGCCGCGACTTCGTCGCATTCGGCCACGGTAAAGAACAAAGGCTTTTCGCAGATCACATGCAGCCCGGCCTCAAGACAGGCTTTGGTGATCTCGAAATGGGTGAAATTCGGCGTGGCGATGGACACCACATCGATCCCGTCCTCACGGGTGGTTTCAGCGGCGATCAGGTCTTGATAGGTCGCATAGCAGCGATCCGCCTCAACCCCCAAATTCACCCCAAAATCGCGACCCCGCGCCGGGTCCAGATCGAAGGCCCCAGCCACCAATTGATAGGTGCCATCACGCAGCGCGCCGGTGCGGTGTTTATACCCCACTTGTCCGGTGCGCCCACCGCCGACCATACCCCACCGCAAGGGGCGGGCGATCTTTTTTTCACCATTGATCATCGTCGTAACTTTCTTGGAAATAACGCTTTTTATTCAGCGGCCAATGCGGGGGCCGCGTCGTAAAGGGCGGGTTTGTCGATCATTTTGATGGCCTCAAAGCTGCCGCTCTCTACAGCACGCAGCGCCGCGTCAGCCGTCAGAGTGGAGGCATAGCCGTCCCAAGCCGAAGGACCGGTTGCGGTGCCTTGCGCCGCAGCAGCAATCCATTCCCGGAATTCTTGGTCATAGGCCTCGATAAAGCGTTCGCGCCAATCTTCGGGGATCGCCTGGCGAATGCCGAACTGGTCGGAAATCACCGTGGCCGGACGATTGGGCAAGCTTGCGACGCCTTTTTCACAGCTCACTTCGCCCCGGATATCATACCCGTAAGCGATATTGACCGAGATCTCTACATCGACAATCGCGCCGCTCGCCATATGCAGCAGCACAATATGCGGATCGCGCAGCTCGCCGCCTTGGGTGGAGCGACGCGGCAAACGCACCTCTACCCCAGCGATTTCATCGTTCAAAAGCCAGCGAGAAATATCCGCATCATGCACCAGCGTGTCATTCAGCGGCATTTCCGATGTATAAAGCCCCGGCGGCACCGACGCATTGCGATGGACAGAGTGATACATCAAAGGCACGCCCAAAGTGCCGCCATCAATCACAGCTTTCAGGCGGCGATAATCCGCATCAAAGCGGCGCATGAAGCCCACCTGCACCAAACGGCTACCATAATTGGTTTCGGCTTCGATCACCCGCAAAGCCGCAGCCTCAGAGGTCACCATAGGCTTTTCGCAAAAGACCGGCTTGCCTGCGGCGATACACTCCAACAACTGCTCTTCATGGGCAGGTCCCCAAGAACAGATCAGGACGGCATCCACATTTTCCGAGCGGATCAAAGCCTGAGGCGTGTCAAACACCTCGGCCCCTTCGGGCGCAGCAGAGGCAGCGCGAGTTGCGTCGATATCATTGACGCCCACAACTTGGACCCCGGACAGAACCTGGGTCAGGCGACGGATATGATCTTGGCCGATCATACCCGTGCCGATAACACCGATTTTCAAAGTCATTTGCCGACCCCGTATTTATCGCAAAGACGTTGCATTTCTTGGCGCATAAAGATGCCGGACTCGTCGGCTTTTTCTTCCCAGGCAAAGACGCAAGCGGTCATGATGCCGTCAAAACCGATCTCGGCCAGAGTGGCGTAGAAATCATCCCAAGGCACTTCGCCCTGCCCGATATTCAGATGCTGGTGCACCCGCGCCTCTGTCCCCGGAGGGTTGAGGATATAGCGTAGGCCTGAGCTGCCTTTGTGGTTGAAGGTATCCGCAATATGCACATGGGCCAGCACGTCAGCGCATTCCCGCAGCATCGCCACAGTGTCATCGCCGAAATAGAAAGTATGCGGCGTGCAATAAAGGAATTTCACCCGCGGGCTGTTGACGGTGCGGATCAGATCCACCGAAGGCTGCAGCGTTTCGACCCAGTCTTCTGGATGCGGTTCGATATGCAGATTGATGCCTTCGCGTTCAAAGACCGGCACCAGCTCTTCCATGGAGCGCCACCAAGCATCTTCGCAGGCCTCGATCATCGACCCGGTATGGCAGCAATAACAGGTGCCCTTATCCGGATGCGGACCACGGCCAAATTCCGAATTCATCGTGTCGACTTCCATTTCGACCGCGATCTCGATGGCGCGTTTCCAATGTTTGACCGCCGCCTTGCGCTCATCCTCATCATTAGAGGCCCAGCGATACATGGGCAGCAAAGTTGCAATCCCCACATCCGCATCGCGCAGAGCTTTCTTAAAGCTTTTCAGGCGATCAGGGAAAACACGCGGGGCCTTGAACCATTCAAGGAAGTCACCGCGCGGGCTGAGTTCGATCCAATCATAGCCCAGTTCTTTGACCTTGGAAGGCAGCTCTTCCAGCGACAAATGGCGATGCATATAGGGATCAAGTGCGATTTTCATGGCAGGAGTCCTCCCAAATTTTATTGTTTATTCAGAGTGTAAAGGCAGTGCGGAAGGCTTCCAAAGCCGCCTCCGCATCACCTGAGGCCCAGGCCTCCATGGCGACCGGGCCGTCATAGCCCATAGCGGCAAGTCCCTTGGCGACACCTGCGAAATTCACCTCACCACTGCCGGGCTCACAGCGTCCCGGCACATCCGCCACTTGAATTTCACCAATCCAAGGCAGAGCTTTGCGGCAAGTTTCGGTCAGGTTTCCTTCGCCGATTTGCGCGTGGTAGAGGTCGAGATTTAGCTTCAGCCGCGGGCTATCCACCGACGAGACCAGAGCAATCGTATCCTCGGCCTTGGCAAAAGGCGTGCCCGGATGATCCACTGGCAGATTCAGGTTTTCGAGAGTGAAGACCACGTCTTCCTCTTCGGCCATCTCCGCGATCCGGCACAGCGTATCCCGCGCCTTGAGCCACATCTGACCTGTCACCGCCTCGCAGGGTTTGACCGGCAGACCTTTGTCATTCAGCCCCGTGCCATGCAGATTGAACCGCTGGATCCCCAAACGGCGGCAGCCATGCACGGTTTCCCGCGCCGTTGCCAGTAATTCATCAGCGCCTTCATCATCGGCCAGCGTGCCCCGCAGATAACCATTGACGATGGTGAATTGCGCCCCTGTCGCGATCAGCTTGTCATGATCATGAGGCTGCCAATACCACAGGCCAACATCGAACCCCATTTCACGCAAGCGTGCAGCACGCCAATCAATGGGTTTATCCAGCCACAACATTTCGGCACAAGCCGCGAGTTGGAAAGAGTGAGACATGAGCAAAATCCCTGAAGAGAGCCCCAGGCCCGCAAAGGCCCAGGAAGGATGTCAGTCAGCCAGAATTAGGCAGAAGCTTGGTTCAGCTGTGGCGGGTGGCCATCATGGGTTTCCATATAGCCTTCGATATTGGCCTCTAGATCCGCCATGCTTTCACCACCGGCCATGAGATCGGCGATCTCTTCGCGGGATTTTTCGCCAGCGCGGAAATCGGCGGCGATAGCGCCCCGGATCAGAACGGCGAAATGGTCACCCACTGCCATGGCATGCATCACCTGGTGGGTAATGAAGATCACAGCCAAGCCACGACGCTTTGCTTCATTCACGATACGCAGAACATGGGCCGCTTGTTTTACACCCAAAGCCGCGGTCGGCTCGTCGAGGATCAGAACCCGCGCCCCGAAATAAACCGCGCGCGCAATCGCCAGAGATTGACGCTCCCCGCCTGACAGACCGCCGACCAGACGATCCCCATCGGTGATGCGGGTGATGCCCATTTTCTGGACTTCTTCCACCGCGATCTTATTCGCTTTTTGGCGGTCATAGACTTTGAACGGGCCAAAGCCTTTGGTCGGCTCAACCCCCATAAAGAAGTTCCGGCCCACGGACATCAGCGGATAGGTGCCGCCAAATTGGTGCACGGTTGCGATCCCGCGTTCCTGCGCGTCGCGCGGCCCGGTAAAGGAAACCTCTTCGCCATCCACCAGGATCTGACCACGGGTCGGGCCATGCACCCCGGCGAGGGTTTTGATCAGCGTGGACTTACCCGCGCCGTTATCGCCCAAGAGACACAGAACCTCGCCCGCGCCGACTTTCAGCGAAATTTCATGAAGTACATCGATCGGCCCGAAAGACTTGTCGACATTGCGGAGTTCGATAACTGGAGTAGTGTCAGACATTTTCTGGGCCTCACTTTTTCTTCGAGGTCGACCAGCTGGTCGCCATATTGCGGAATGTGTCGTTCATCAAAACTGCGATCAAAAGCATGACGCCGATGATCAAATTCGACAGGTTGCGGTCGAAACTGGTGAAGTTGATGCCTTGCTGCACGATGGCCAAAGTCGCGGTGCCAAAGGCCACGCCCAGCACATTGCCAAAGCCACCCGTCAACAAAACACCGCCCACAACCACAGCGATGATGGTGTTAAAGATCATCGTGAACTGGGTCGTGGTGCTGGCCGAATTGGACAGAACGGTTTCAGAAATCCCCACCAAAGAGGCAGCAACAGCGGTCATCATAAAGAGCGCGATTTTCAGCGATGTGATCGGGATACCCGCATTGCGCGCGCTTTCTTGATCGCCGCCCAAAGCGAAAACCCAGTTCCCCCAAGGCGAGATATGCAAGAAGAAGTAGCAAGCGCCGACAATGAAGAACCAGATAAAGACCGAGCTTTGCAGACCTTGCCACAAGGTGATCGAGGCCTCGCCCGAGCCGATGCGGAAGGTGTGATACGTGCCGAACATGAATTCCGACACAGCATCTGTGCTGGAATCCGGCAGGCCAAGCTGGGTGGTGTCGGTGATCAAGATCGACAAGAACAGGGTCAGACCGCCAACCGCAAACAAGGTCGCAAGGGTCACAATCAAAGACGGCACATTGGTCCGGGTCACCAGCATGCCATTGATCCAACCAATGCCGCCAGCAATCGCCAAAGTGATCAAGATGCCGACCCAGATATTCAGGCCAAAATAACCCACGGCAATCGCCAGCGCGATTTTGGACGCAGGCACCATGGCGCCCACAGAGATATCGAGTTCGCCCGCGATCATCAAAAAGCCCACCGGGATCGCGATGATGCCAACGGTCGATGCAAAGTTAAGCCAGCTCGCCGCACCCAAAGGGCTTAGGAAATTACGGTCCCAGCCAAAAATGCTGAAGAAGACAAAGATGATCAGTAGCCCGGCGAAAGCGCCGACTTCCGGACGCCGGAACATGCTGAACAATTCGGAGAATTTGAAAGCGGGGCCAGAGGATGCTTGGGGTCGGTCTTGTGAGGTATCAGTCATTTTATATTGGGTCCCATGATGTGATCAGGCGGTGCGATCAGGCAGATCTAGGCAAACCAGATTTCCGGCTGACAGAGCGCCAGCCGGAAACGGTGTTTGATCAACGCGCGCCGAGCTTGACCCCTTGCAGAGCGGTTTCGATATTGGAGGCATCAACAATCGCCGGGCCGGTCAGAACCGGATCAGTTGCGATTTCAGTGCCAAATTGCAGATGGGCAAACAGCATGGAGGTCGCCAAGAAACCTTGCAAATAGGGCTGCTGGTCAATCGCCATGGTCTGGGTGCCGGCCGCGATACGCTCTAGAACCGCGGGGCTCATATCGAATGTGCCGATCAACTGCTGGCCGCCGATTTGGCTCACCGCATTCGCGGAGGCGTCAGAGGCCCAAGCCGCCAGGTTCATTACTGCATCGATGGATTGGTCACCGATCAGCTCGGCTTTGATCGCCTCAGCCGTACCGGTCACATCGCCATCCAAATTCGCTGGAACACGCAGAACGGTTACTTTCGCACCATTCGCTTCGGCACCTGCGCTTACGCCTTCACAGCGCGCCTCAAGATTCACCGCGCCCGGCACTTGGATATGGCATAGGATGTGTTTTGCACCCAGCCCGGCCAGATAGGCACCGCCAGCTTCACCCGCCACATATTCATCCGAGCCGAAATAGTTGATTGCGCCCAGCTCGTCTTTCACGCCTTGGCCCGCATTATACTGCATAATGGTGATGCCCTGCTCGGCCGCCATTTTCAGAGCCGGAACTTGGGCATCCGGCACCCAGACTGGGATCGCGATACCGTCAACGCCTTGGGCCACGGCTTGGTTGATCAAGGTCACCAGATCCGGGCCGAAATTGTCGTAATTCGGGGTGCGCAGATAGTTCACGCTACCGCCATTGGCCTCAACCATCAGCGTCGCATCATCAACGCCCTTTTTGATCAGGTTGAAGAAGCCATCTTCGATAGAGCCCGCGATAACCGCGATATCCACGGCAAATGCGCTGGTCGACATCATTGCAGCCGTTGCGGCTGCTGCGATGGTTTTAGTAAATTTCATGTCGATTTCCTCCCTATTTTGACCGTCTCCTCCGACGGCTCGACATTTCTTACTGCGGCCTATTGGCCAGGATGGCTGCCCGCGCCTCTCCTTGCGACGCGGGACGCCTTATTTCTTCTTTTTGGCTGCCGTCATGGCGAGCTTGCGGAAGTTCTCATTCATGCCCACCGCGGCGAGCAGCATGATCCCGATGATCAAATTCGCCCAGTTGCGGTCGATATCGGTGAAGTCGATGCCTTTGTTTACGATGGCAAAGGTCATGGTCCCCACGAATACACCGGGGATGGAGCCGAAGCCGCCAGTTAGCAGCACCCCGCCAACCACCACGCTGACGATGATGTTAAAGATGTCATTCATCCCGCCCGAGACTTGCGCCGAGTTAAACAGGATCGCATGGCACATCCCCACGAAAGAGGCAGACATCGCGGTGCCCATAAAGAGCAGGACGGTAATCCGATCCACCGGGATACCGGCATTGCGCGCGCTGACCTTGTCGCCGCCGATAGCAAAGATCCAATTGCCGTATTTGGTCTGGTGTAGGATGAAGCCGAACACCACCGCCAAGATCACCCACCAGATGATCACGACCTGGTGGCTACCGCCAAAGATCAGATCGCCGAACAAAGACTTGGCCCAGCTTGGCGCGCTGAGGGGAACCGATGCGGCTCCGGTCAGCAATTTCGACCCGGCCAGGACGATGCCTTGCACCGCCACCAGGCTCCCGAGGGTGATGATCAGCGAGGGCACCGATGTGCGCACGGCGAGAAATCCGTTGAACAACCCGACCAGCGCTCCAAAGGCCAAAGCGCCCAAAATGCCAAAGATGATCGGCATCTCGTAATAGCCCGAGATAATCGCCGTGGTCATCGCCCCTGCCGGGATCATCGCTCCGATAGAGATGTCGATTTCACCGGCCACCATCAACAGCCCGACCGCCAGGGCCACGACCCCGATCCGCGCGGCGTAATTCAGCCAGCTGGCGGCGCCAAAAAGCTTACCCAGATCAGCGCCAGCAAAAATGACATAGAAGGCCAAAACACCGATCAGGCTGAGAATAGATGCCGAGGCAGGACGGCGGAGAAGGCTTGTGATCATATCCATTGACCCGTCCTCACTTCTTCTTGCTTGCGTAATTCATGGCGAGGGCACGGAAACTGTCATTGGACAACACAGCGGCCAAGAGCAGGATACCGATGATGATCGAACCGATATTGGGGTCGAGCGCCGCGAAAAAGATGCCTTGGTTCACAACCGCGAAGGTCATCGTGCCCAAAACGATCCCGATGATCGATCCAGCTCCGCCAGTCAACAGCACGCCACCAATGACCACACACATGATAGAGTTGAAGATAAAGGGCTGACCGCCGGCCACTTGCGCGCTTTGATAGGTCATCAGCTGCGCCACACCAACAAAAGCCGCGCCCAGACCAGACAGCATGAACAGGCCGATCGTCAGTTTCCGCGTAGGGATACCGGCATTGCGCGCGCTTTCGCGATCACCGCCCAGAGCAAAGATCCAGTTCCCGATGGGCGAGACATGCAGAATAAAGAAGTAGATCGCCACAAAGCCGACCCACCAGAAGATCGCCACATTGAACATGCCATTGATGAATTGACCCAACATGGACTTCACCACTGGATGCGGCACGTAAGAAACGCTGGTCGAGCCTTTGATCAACACAGCCAGCCCCAAAGTCAGACCCATCACCGCAAACATCGTACCGATGGTCACAATCAGCGAGGGGATCGTTGTGCGCGTGACCAAATAGCCATTCACAAAACCGACCAGCAACCCAACCGAAAGACCGCCCAACACGCCGATCAGCGCGGGCAGCTCAAAATGCCCAGACAGCATTGCCGTCATCATCGAAGAGGCGGGGACAATCGAGCCCACGGAAATATCGAATTCGCCTGCGATCATCAAAAGCCCAACGGGCAAAGCGATCATCCCAACTTCGGCTGCAATATTGAGCCAACTGGACCAGCCCGGCGCTCCCATAAACACAGCGCCGCCAAGCACCGCGAAGAAAATATAGACGACGATGAACCCAATTAAGGATCCGGTCTCGGGTCGCGTGGCAAGCGTGCCCAGCGACAATCCCTTCGCGTTGGTTTTTGTGTCAGTTGGCATTTATCCGTTTCCTATTGCGCATTGCGCCATTCGCCATCCCAACCCAAAGGGGTGACGTTACTTTCGATCCGAGCTGACCGCGCAATGCCGTCAGCTCGGGAATACTCGTGACAGACCCGTTATCGGGTGTTTGTCTTTCGGCAGATTACCTTGCGCCGGCTTTCACACCTTCGACCACCAGATCGACATTAGAGGCATCAACCACACCCGGACCGGTCAGGATTTCGCGGGTCGGGATGGTCACGCCGTAATTGACATGGTTGTTCAGGATCGACACGGCGAAGAAGCCCTGCTGATAGCCCTGCTGGTCAATCGCGCAAGCCTGAGAGCCTTGCTGGATATTGGCCAGGATCGAGTCGTTGAAGTTCATGCCGCAGACATGCACTTTGCCAGCTTTGCCAGCCTGCGCGATGCCGCTGATGGTTGCGTTTGTGTCACCGCCACCGATAGCGAACATAGCGTCGATATTGGGGTTACGCAGCAGATGCGCCCGCACCGCCTGAGCAACAGCCGTCGCATCGCCATATGCAGTCGCAGGCAATTGCAGAGTTTCGCCAGCGCCACCTTCGGCTTTCAGACCATCGATAAAGCCATTGCAGAAGGCTTCGATATTCGCGGCACCCGGCAGAGTGTTAACGCATGCGCCGTTTTGGTGACCGGCTTTCGCCAGATACTCGCCGCCCGCATAACCGGATTTGTAGTCAACCGCGCCCACATAGTTCAGCGCGCCCAGACGATCCGCAGCTTCGATGCCGCCTGCATTATAGATGACCAGCGGAATACCTGCTTCGGTCACAGCCTCAAACGCCGGATCCATGGCTTCGGGCACCCAGTTCGGGCCAACGATTGCATCCGCGCCTTGGTCAATCGCCTGGCGGATAAGCTCGGCCGCGTCGGGGCCTAGATTGTCGTAGTTTTGCGGACCAAGCCAAGTCACAGAGCCGCCCTGGGCCTCTGCAACAACGCCCGCATCCTCTGCGCCTTTTTTCACGCGCGACCAGAATGGGTCATCAGGCTTGCCGCCGATTACGAAGATATCCGCAGCCAAAGCTTGTGTCGAAGATACAGTGATAGTGCCCATTGCCGCCAGGGCAATGGCACTGGCAGTCAGCCAGTTCTTAACAGTCATTTTAGTTCTCCTCCCATGCTTCGATCAATTCATCGAAGCTCCGTGTGAGCGATTAGTTATCCCAAGCAAACTCAGATGGGAATTAATCTCTAGCATGTTTCACTTCATTTGTGTCATAAAGTGTCATTCATTATGAAACAAGCGCTGATATAGGGAGAAGCCATGCGTAGACCGACAATCGCCGATTTGGCCCAAGAGGCAGGCGTATCCGTTTCGACGGTCAATCGTATTTTGGCAGGCTCCGCCCAAGTGCGCGGCACGACAATGCAGCGCGTGCAAAGTGCGGCGGAAAAGATCGGCTTTTACGGGGTGGGCGCGATTGAGGACCGGCTGCGCAAGACCGTGCCCAATTATCGGCTCGGCTTTTTGCTGCAGCAATCCTCGCGCGAGATCTATCAGCTTTTTGGCAAGAACATCATCGCCGCCTGTCGCAGCCGGCGGGATGAGGTTATTGATCCCGTGGTGGAATATGTGGATCTGCTATCGCCGGAACATATCTCGGAACGCTTGCTGGATCTTGGCCGTCAGGTCGATGCGGTCGCGGTGATCGCGGCCGACCATCCTTTGATCGCTCAAACCATTCGGAGCCTGCATGAAGAAGGCAAGCCGACGATTTGCTATATCACCGATCAAACCGCGCCAGAGCGCGCCGCATTTGTCGGAACCGATAATTGGAAGCTTGGCCGCACGGCAGGCTGGCTGATCACGCAAATGTCCGCCAAGCCCGGACGGATCGCGGTTTATATCGGCCATCACCGTTATCACTGTCAGGATATGGCCGATGCGGGAATGCGCAGCTTTATTCGTGAAAACGCGCCGCATCTCACAGTGGATGAAACCCGAACCACTCATGAGGATTCGGAGATCGCCTATCGGCTTGTCTCTGAGCTTTTGGAAACCTCCGATGATGTGATCGGCATTTTGAAATTGGGCGGCGGTATTTCCGGTGTGTTACGCGCCTTGCGCGAGGCGCCCGCAAAAAAGCGGCAAAATATCCGGCTGATCTGTCGTGATATCGGCCCGGCGATCCGTATAGGGCTCTCTGAAGGGATCATCACCGCTGCGCTCTGCCATTCTCTGACCGCAACGCCGGAATTATTGGTGGCCACAATGATCGAAGCCACAGATCCGACCAATCAAACCGTTTCGCAGCAGCGCACCCTACCCTTTGAGATCGTCACCCCGGAAAGCATCTAGACCGCGCTTTCCACATCGCGGCCTAGACTATGGCTTTGTCAAAGCTCGATCTGTGAAGGCAGTTTTCGGCTTTCCCCTTTGGGCAAAATGACCTGCGCCACGGAGAGATGCGGCACGCCTTCACCGCTTCGGCGGGTCGTGAGGCAAAGGCTTTCTGCATCGCCTTGCAGCATCAGATGGGTCAAAGCATAGGCTCCGCCCAGGCTTTCG
The DNA here is from genome assembly GCA_049603835.1 of Mangrovicoccus sp. Taxonomy (GTDB): domain Bacteria; phylum Pseudomonadota; class Alphaproteobacteria; order Rhodobacterales; family Rhodobacteraceae; genus Mangrovicoccus. The sequence continues at coordinate 177,358 of JBMYSZ010000002.1, read as the reverse complement.
CCATCATCCTCATAAAGCAGACTTTCGGCCTCAAACGCGCCGGGCGCCGGAAAGACCGCCAAAAGCCGCTCCGTCTCCGCCCGAGGATGCGCCCTAGTGGTGGAATTACCCATGGGGATCACCGCGCCGCCCCGCACAAAGAGCGGGATCGACCCCAGATCCACCGGCAGATCCAGCTCCGTACCGCCCGGATGCCAGGCCCCGCTATGGAAATCCCACCAGCCCGTCGGACAGTCAGGCAATCGCAGCGCCCGACGGCTTGCCCCCTGCTCTATCACCGTGGCCACCAATAGATCGCGCCCCAGCAGGAATACGTCGCATTCCGCATAGGCTGCTTCATCTTCGGGGAAATCCAGGAAGCTGGGTCGCAGCATGGGTTCATCCTGCGCTGAGGCCTGCCAAAGCAGAGTATAAAGATAGGGCAAGAGCCGATAGCGCAGGCGGATCGCGTCGCGAATATGATCTGTCAGCTCGGGATACATCCAAGCTTCGTTCGCGGTGGCATCATCATTCCAAGAATGGATGGTGAAGCGCGGATGGAAGATCCCATTTTGCACCCATCGCAGGAACAGCTCGGGCTCGGGCCGTGGCCCGGAAAAGCCGCCCACGTCATGACCGATATTGAAAAGCCCAGACAGAGACATGCCCAACCCCATGCGAGTATTATAACGCAAAGTCTTCCAAGCGGTGCGGTTATCGCCGGACCAGGTTTGCGCATGGCGTTGGATCCCCGGCATCCCCGAGCGGCTGATCAGATAGGGGCGCTTGGTCGGGGCAAAATTCAGTTGCGCCTCTTCACTGGCGCGGCTCATCAAGACCGGCTGCACCGGGCGGATTAGCGAAATATCGATCGGCGCGCCAAATCCGGCACATTGGGCCGCATCATCCCAGATCTCATATTCATTATTGTCATTCCAGGTGGAGCCGATCCCATATTCCAGCAATTGCCGGGTCACCCCCTCTTGCCACCAGCGCACAGTATCGGGATTGGTGAAATCCAGATGCGACCCGGTATCATCCCAAAAGATCGAGCGCTCTGGCCCGCCCTCGGCTGCCATTTCCGCACTGGCCTGCACAAACAGCCCCTGCCCCGCCGCCTCGTCATAGCGTGGATGGTCTTGCAACAGGCAGGGTTTGATATTGGCGATCAGATGCACATCGCTATCGGCGAATTTCGCCGCCATCGCTTTCGGGTCCGGGCATTTGTCGAAATTCCAGTTGAACACATAGCGCTTGCCCTCGATGGAGGTATAGCCCGATGACATCTGGAAACTATCGCAAGGAATATCATGCGCCGCGATCTGCGATAGGAAGCTTTCCAACTGCGCCTGCGCATCCGGGGCGTCGGTATAGCTCATGGTGGAGCCCGAATAGCCCAGCGACCAACGCGGCGGGAAAGCCGTGCCGCCGGTCAACCGCACTTGGCCTTTGACCAATTCGCGCAGCGACGGCGCCCAACGCATATAATAGTCTAGATCTCCATCTTCGGCCCGATAGGCGCGATAGGCCAAATGATAGTTGTCCAGCTCGTTGCCCAGATCGAACCACGCCCCGGCCATATTATCGTAATAGATCGACCAACATCCCTGATCCGGCGTTTTGGTCAGGGTAAAGGGGATATGTTTATAAAGCGGATCGGTGCTTTGCGCGTCATAGCCCATAGCGTCGAGATTGCGCATTTCATAGCGACGGCCCGAACGTTCCAGATCCCCCGCTTTTTCCCCCAGCCCATAGACCCTCTCTCCGGAAAAGCGGCGCAGAAAATGACTATGGCGGTGATCGCGCAGGCCAAGCATTAGCCCGCCAGTGGGGCGCTCTTCGGCAAAGCTGGTCCAGCCCTCGCCATCGGGACGCTGCCAAATGAAGCGCAGCGGATCCTCAATCACCAAACGCATGGCTTGGGTAGAGATGGTCAGCGCCGGGTCTTGCTCTAGGGTGAAATCTGGGCAGGCAAAACCGCTAAGATCCTCGCGCGGTCGACCCTGCCAAGGCATCTCACCGCCCGGCGCCACGCACCAGCCGCGATCAAGCCGCCACTGACCGTCGCGCAGCAAAGACACCCGAAACAGCGTTTGATCCAAAACCCAGATGATCAGCCGGTGGCGGTCTTCGATCAAAAGCTCCACCGCATTTTCGCGCCGCTCGACCAGGCGCCAATTGGCTAGGCTTTTCACTGGCCGCACTCCGCCGCTCGGATAAATACCGTGATCCGCATAAATACTCCCCCCCATTGGTCAGCACAGTTATCGACCAATTCAGCACAACTCTATCTAGCTTGGATTTTTGGTCAACCAATTAATCAGACCACTTGACGCGTGATCGGTTCCGCGCCAAGGCTAAGCCCAGCAAGCTCCACCACTAGACCCAGCCCAAACCGCCAAAAGCCATGACCCAAAACCACAGGCGCTATCACGATGTCGCGGCGATGATCCGCGCCGAGATCATCCGCCGCGGCCTGCCCCCTGGCAGCCGTTTGGATACGGAACGGCAATGGTCGCAAAGCCTGGGCGTGTCCCGCTCTTTGGTGCGCGAAGCGGTGATCATGCTGGAAATCCAGGGGTTGGTCGAAGTCCGCCAGGGCTCTGGCATATATCTGTTAGAGCCGCCCTCCCCCAGCCCAGATAGTCAGACCGCGCCAGCCGATGATGTGGGGCCTTTCGAGCTGCTGCAAGCTCGCCAACTTTTGGAAAGCGCCATAGCCGGATTTGCCGCCGAACAAGTCACCAAAGCCGATATCCTAAAGATGCGCGCCGTCTTGGACCAAGAGCGCGCCTATATGGAACGTGGCGGGGGCGAGGATTACGCCCATGACCAGGAATTTCACCGGCTGATCGCAGAGGCGACGCAAAATTCCGTACTGACCACGATGGTCGAAGAGCTCTGGGCCAGCCGCGACCGCAGCCCAATGTGGGCGAAGCTGCATGGCCGGATTTTTGACCAGACTTATCGCGGCGCTTGGCTAGAGGATCATCAGGCGATCTTGGATGCTTTGCGCGCCCGCAATCCCGAAGCCGCGCGCCAAGCCATGTGGTCCCATCTGGGCCGGGTGCGCGATACGCTGCTGGAAATTTCCGATATCGATGACCCGGAATTTGACGGCTATCTTTTCCAACCCCCGACCGAGGCGCGCCCGCAGAGCGCGGATCAGGGCTAGGGGCGGTGGTGATCTCTGCAAGAAAGGCGTTCTTATGATCGAAACTTGGCGCTGGTTTGGTCCCTCTGACCCGGTGAGTTTGACCGATATCCGCCAGACCGGCGCGACCGGTATTGTCACGGCCCTGCATGAACTGCCCAATGGCGCGGTTTGGTCGATCGAGGCGATTGCCGAGCGGCGCCAGATGATCGAGGCCGCCGGGCTAAGCTGGGAGGTGGTGGAAAGCATCCCCGTGCATGAGGATATCAAAACCGGCGCGCCGGGCTGGGAAAATTATGCCGAGGCCTGGGCTCAAAGCGCGCTGAACATCGCCGCCTGCGGGATTCACCGGATCTGCTATAATTTCATGCCAGTGCTGGATTGGACCCGCACCGATCTAGACTATGTTCTGCCCGATGGGGCCACATGTCTGCGCTTTGACAATGATCAGTTTGCCGCTTTCGACATCCATATTCTGCAACGCCCCGGCGCGGCAGAGGAGCATGGCCCCGAACTGAGCGCCCGCGCCGCCGCCTGTTTCGCCCAGATGGATCGCGCGGCCCAGGATCGCTTGACCCGCACCATTATCGCTGGGCTGCCGGGATCGGAAGAAAGCTTTACCCTCGAAAGTTTCCGCGCTCAGCTGGCGCGCTATGATGGGATCGACCATGATCAGCTGCGCCGCAATTTGGCACAGTTTCTGCAACTGGTCGTGCCGCGCCTGGAAAAGGCCGGGGTGGTTTTGGGCATGCATCCCGATGATCCGCCCCGCCCGCTTTTCGGGCTGCCGCGCATAGTCTCTACCGCCGAAGATCTGCGCGCGCTGCTGGCGATGATCGACAGTCCGAGCAATGGGCTGACTTTCTGCACCGGCTCGCTTGGGGTCCGCGCGGATAATGACCTGCCCGCCATGCTACGCGAATTCGGACATCGGGTGCATTTCCTGCATCTGCGCTCCACAAGTCGCGAAGCCGATCCGGCAAGCTTCCACGAAGCGCCGCATCTGACCGGCGATGTGAATATGGTCGCGGTGCTGCAAGAGGCCCTCGCGATAGAGGCGCGCCGCCAGACGAGCCTGCCCTTCCGCCCCGATCACGGCCATGCCATGGCAGATGACCAGCGCCGCAAAACCGCGCCGGGCTATCCGCTGATCGGACGTTTGCGCGGGCTGGCCGAGCTGCGCGGCGTCTTGCAGGCTTTGCGCCAGCTTGCGGCTTAGGCCCTGCGCATGTCGTCGCAAATGACCGATAATCGGCGCGGGATCTTGTTCATGGTGATCGCCATGGCGACGATGCTCAGCTCGGACGCGGTGGTCAAAACCGTGGCCACAGAGCTGCCCTTATTCCAGATCATCTTTATCCGCCATGTGCTGATGACCGCTGGGCTAGCCTATCTTGTCTATCGCGACGGCGCGTATCGCTGCCGCCCGAATAAGCGCGACGCAAGGCTGATCGGCCAGCGCTGCTTGGGCGAGGTCTTGATCATCTGCTTTTACGCCACCGCTCTGACATTGATGCCCCTGGGCGAGGCCACGGCGATTGTGCAGCTTCAACCACTTGCGGTGACCCTGGCTGCGGTGGTCTTTCTGGGCCAGCCCATCGGTGCGCGTCGCTTGTTGGCGATTGCTGTGGGGTTTGGCGGTGTCTTGCTGATCGTGCGCCCCGGCAGCGAAGCCTTCAGCCCCGCCGCTTTGCTGGTGCTGGCTGCGGTGGCCAGTGTCTGTCTGAGAGATATCAGCACTCGGCTTTTGGGGCCCACAATCCCCGCAACGCTTTTGGCCGCTTTGGGCTCGGCGGCGCTTTTGCTGGTCAGTCTGGGTTTGATGCTGGCCCAAGGCGGATGGCAGCCCGTGACCCTGGCCCAGCTGGGATTGATCAGCCTGGGCGCCGCTGCTTTGCTCGCGGGATATCTTGCCATGGTCCATGCCATGCGCTTGGGCGAGATGGCGGTGATTTCCCCCTTTCGCTATGTCTCGCTAGTGATCGGCATCGTCATTGGCGCCGTATTTTTCGGGGAATCGCCCGAGATCTGGACCCTGCTGGGCGGGGCGATCATTGTGGCCAGCGGCATCTATACCTTCCTGCGCGAGGCCCAGGCCAAGGCCTAAATGCAGTGATTAACCCTTTTACGCTGCCTCAGCGCGCCTAGATCCGACCGCCGGGCCCGGCCCCATGGCGATGCCTGGGCGTAAAAATATCCCGCAAAATTGAAATGAATTTTTTAGAGCACCCCAAGCGTCAATCGAGTTTCGGATAGGTCAGAGAAATTCTCGACCCGCAAATTCCCGGCAACATCATCCGCTCTGCTTCCCACAGCTGGACGCTTGAATTCATGGCAAATTTTTTCAAACTCTCCTTAGGTCATCCATGCAGTATTCCGAATTGGTCGCTTTTCGGATCCGCGCCCGAGCATTTAAAAAATGCTCTCTCAGCCGATAATTCTCCCCAAAGTCAGGCCCCTATCAGGAGCCAATTTGACCAAAGGGAATTCACCAAACCGTCTTTACCAAGACCCTAAAAAGCGGCCCTGGTTTTAGTTTTTCTTCACACAGCTGCCGGAGCTTGCCGCTAAACTATAGCTCACAAAACGCTTCCGTTTAGTCCATTTGCAAGGCGGGGAAGTGCAATTGCCAATCTCGGGAGATCCAAATGGCGCTTGTCAAACGTTCCGGCCCCCCAAAGCAAAAAAAGACCGAAGAAGAACTGGACGCGGATTTCGGAACCGCGACGTCTCGGCGTGGCTCGTCCCAGGCCGCCGATCAAAAACGGCAGCGCGCACGCACCCTGGCACGGCAACAGCATGCCGCTGAAAGGATCGCATCCGCCTCTGCAGATCTTTCCAGCGGTGTGGCCGAGGCCGGAGCCGCGACAGAGGAACTGGCCAAAGCGATGCAGCAGATTTCTTCTGGCGCCGAGGATGCCGCCTCTGCCAGTGAAGAAAGCGCCTCTGCCATGGCTCAGGTCAACCAACTGGTAAAGACCCAGTCAGAGGCCGCAATTCAATCGCGGGAAATCAACTCGGGCCTTCAGCAATTGCTGGACACAACCAATGATAATGTCACCATTCTCATTCAAAATGTGAGCCATGCCTCATCGCGGCAGGAAGCCTCGGTCAAATTGATGGAAGAGCTTGAACAACAAGCCCAAGGCATCATTGAGGCGGTAAACCAAGTCATTCGCATCGCCGATCAAACCAATTTGCTTGCCCTTAACGCGGCCATCGAAGCCGCGCGCGCCGGTAAACATGGCAAAGGCTTTGCGGTTGTGGCCGATACGGTGCGAAAACTCGCCGAAGCCTCGGAAAAGAATGCGTCAAATATCGAAACGCTGATCAAGCAGATCCAGTCTGGCGCACGGGATATTTCCGATGGGGTGCGCGGTTCGGCTGCCACGGCCGCGGAAGAGGTCGAAAAGGGCAAAGCGGTCACCAGCCAGCTTGAGGATATCAAATCCGACATGAGCGAAATCATGATCGGCGCCCGTGAACTGGCGGCAAATGCCGAAGAAATGGGACGCGCGGCAACCCAGGCGCTTCAGGGTGCCGATGCTGTCGCCGCCGCAGCCGAGGAACAAGCCGCCTCTGCTGAACAGGCTCGGAAAGCGGTGGAAATGCAAGCGCGCGCATTGTCGGATGCCGAACGTGCCGCGGCGGATTTGGACGATCTTTCTGAGGAGCTTAAGAACTCTACCGATATCGCAAAATCAGCCGAGGATGTTGCCGCCGCCGCCGAGGAGCTGGCCTCAACCATCGAAGAGCTGAACAGAGCCAGCTCAGAGATCATAACTGCCATCGACCAGGTTTCGGAAACCGCCGGCACCCAAGCGGCAGCGGTGGAAGAAGGCGTCGCCGGGATTAGTGAGATCGAAGCCAATGCCAGAAGCGCTCAGGAACGCGCTGGCGAGGCGCTTCAAAAGGGCGACGCCATTAGCACGCTTTTAGTGCAAAACAGAGGCGCGGTGGACGAAATCATCGGCGGGATCAGTACCGCAATGGATACTGGCCTGAAATCGGCCCGCGAAATCCAAGAATTAGAACAAATCAGCCGCCAGATTGACAAAATCGTCGATGCCATCGCCAATGTGGCGATCCAGACCAGCATGCTGGCGGTCAATGGCGCGGTCGAAGCGGCGCGGGCCGGGGAATATGGCAAGGGCTTTGCCGTTGTCTCCACCGATATCCAAAATCTCGCCGATGATGCGGCTCAAAATGCCGAGCAAATCAAAGATATGGTCAAGTCTATTCAAGACCAAATTGTCATTGTTCGCTCCGATCTCTTGGGCACGGCCGAAGCCTCTAAAACGGAAGTCGAACGCGCCAAGACCACTATCGATCAGATGGCGCGGGTCAGCGATGACATGGTCAAAGTGCTGGACGGCAACCGCAATATCCAAAATGCCGCCCAAGAGATCGCAGAGGCAGTAGGCAGCGCCAAACAAGGCATGGAACAGATCGCCGCCGCCGCAGAACAGGCGCAGACCGCCTCTGGGCAAGCATCCTCCGCTGCAAATCAGCAAGGCGAAGGCGGTAAAGAATTGGCCATCGCAATCGATAGCATCGCCGCGATTGCCGACGAGCTGCAGAGCGTGTGATCGCGATGGCTTTTCCCATCCGGTCGCAATGTCTTCTGAAGCACGGGAGTATCCTGCTATGACACTTGCTGAACGCGAGCCCGACACTGAGCTTGTTGAAACTGAGGCGGCCGAGGAAATCACCGAGGATAACTCTGTTTTTCAATGTGTGAGCTTTTCGCTTGATGGGGAAATTTTCGCCTTCCCCATTGCCTTGGTCCAGGAAATCATCCGCGTCCCTGCAACGGTCAAGGTTCCAATGACCCCGCAAGTCTTGATCGGGCTGACCAATCTTCGCGGCAATGTCCTGCCCATCGTTGATCTGCGCGGGATTATGGGACTGCAAACGGAGCAGGCCACGGATGCCAGCCGCGTGATCGTCATCAATGGCGACGATAATTTCGGGCTATTGGTCGACCAAGTCGCGCGGGTTCTTAGCGTTCCTGCGGGCCTCATCGAACCGGTTGATACGGTTGAGCGCACCTTAAAGTCCGAAATGATGACCGGCGTGGTCAAGAATTTCGGCGATGAGGAGCTGATCCAGCTAATCGACCCGCTGGCCTTAATCGGGCGGCATTTCCCTCAAACGGAGCGAGATGGAGCAAGACAAAGGCAAACAGCCGGAGCAATGGATACCGGTAATTCAGCCGGTCCCGCAGCCGAAGAGGATGTGATCCAGCTGGTTTCCCTCGCCGTCGAAGGGGAGGAATATGCCTTCCCCATTGCCGAGGTCGATGAAATTGTTCGGGTGCCCAAACGCATTACCAAAGTGCCGGGCGTGTCATCGGAAATTACGGGCCTGATTAGCCTGCGCAATAGGCTACTGCCGCTGGTTAGTCTGCGCCGGATCTTTGGCCTAGAACAGCCCGAGCATTCCGATAGCCACCGGGTGATTGTGACCCGTATTTGTGATCACAATGGCGAAGAAACTCGGATCGGTGTGGTTGTGGACACGGTCCGCGAAGTTCTTCGCATCCCGGAAACGGTGCAGGAACCCGTGCCTGCCGGTCTCAAAAGTGGTGCCACCCGTGAAATCGAGGCGATCTGCCGATTAGATGACGGGCAGCGATTGGTTTCGGTCCTGTCGGCAGCAACGCTTTTTGACATTGAAAGCCTGAAAGACGGGCTGGCCCGCGCAATGGACCAAGATGGGGACACGGAAGGGGAAGAAACCCAAGAGGATACAGAGATGGAGGACAGCGCGACTGACGAAATTCAGATGGTTGTTTACAAGCTTGCCGACGAGGAATTCGGCGTAGATATCCACCAAGTCCAAGAAATCATCCGCATCCCAGACCGTCTGGTCAAAGTTCCCCGCGCCCCTGACAGCGTCGAAGGGGTGATCAATCTGCGCGGCATGGTTCTTCCGGTTGTGGAAATGCGCCGGCGCTTTGGCTTGCCATCCATTCCGCGCAATGATCGCCAACGTATCCTTGTCTTGAATGTGGATGCGGTGCGCACTGGCTTTATCGTTGATAGTGTCTCCGAAGTTTTGCGTGTGCCGCAAAATGCCCTGGAGGCACCACCGCGCCTGTCGCCAGAGGCAGACCAGCTGGTCGGGCGGGTTGCAAATTTCGATGGCGGCAAACGCATGGTCTTATTGCTAGAGGCCGGGGCACTCGTCGACGAGCATGACATCACCGACCAGGACCTAGCCCATGCCGAGGCGGAATTTGCGGCCATGCAGGTTGACTAAGGCACGGATCGGGAGGACGGGAAATGCGGCTGCTTATCGTCGACGACTCCGCCTTGATGCGCAGGATGCTGAAGGATTGTTTTGCTGATCAGCCGGATATTGTGGTGGAAACCGCACGGGATGGCGTTGATGCGCTAGAAAAGCTGCATGCTTTTCAGCCTGACGTCATCACTCTCGACATAAATATGCCGAGGATGGATGGCTTGACTTGTCTCGCCCATATCATCGAGGAACGCCCCTGCCCCGTAATAATGGTGTCTTCCCTGTCGGAAAAAGGCGCGATCGCGACTTTTGAGGCACTAGAACTCGGCGCTACAGATTATGTGACGAAACCTGACGGCACAGTATCGCTTAGCCTAGAGCAAATATTCGAAGAGCTGCGCGCCAAAGTTCGCGCTGCGGCGGGCAGTCAGACGCGCTCGGCTCCGAAACGGGATCGCCGCCCAGCAAAGCCCCAAAGCGCCGCCAAGCTAGACCGAGAGTTAGAGCAAGAGACAGACCCAGATTTTGACCCTGAGTTTGGCGATCCTTCAGAGGCGCCGACCGGGGTTAAACTGGTGATCATTGGCAGTTCCACCGGCGGCCCGCGAGTGGTGGAGGACATCCTTTGGACCATACCCGGCAATTTTCCTGTGCCGATCCTCATTTGCCAACATATGCCGCCGCGTTTCACCCGGATTTTCTCGGAACGGCTTGCAACAAAATGCGATCTGCAAATCCACGAACTGGCGCGCCCCATGCCGCTTGAACCGGGCCATGCCTATATCGCGGCGGGCGCAAGGGATGTGGTCGTGTCGCATCGGTTTCGTCGGATCATCGCAAAACCAGTCGAACCCGATCCGCGCCATACCTGGCATCCCAGTGTTTCGCGCCTATGCGCATCGGCCCTGGACAATTTCGACCCGCCAGACCTGCTTGGGGTGATGCTGACCGGGATGGGGGATGATGGCTCAACCGAAATGGCCGCGATGCATCATGGCGGTGCCCGGACCATCGCTGAGTCCGAAGAGACGGCCGCTGTCTGGGGCATGCCGAAAAAACTTATTGAAAAAGACGGGGCCTCGATCGTTTTGCCAGCCGAACGGATCGCGGGGCAAATCCGGCGATGGGCAAACGCCCCCGCTCAGAAAAGGAAAACCTCATGCCGCTAGTCTCGAACCGGATACCGCAAGAGGAGGCCTCCGGCCCGAAAACCGTCGCGGCCTCGCTGGCGCGTTTGGGGTCGCCGGATGCGCAAACCCGGCGTGATGCGGCGCGGGATCTGACTGGCATCCCCGATGCCGTGCCCGCATTGGTAAATGCGCTAGAGATCGAATCCAAAGCCGCAGTCCGCCAGGCGCTTATTTCCGCTCTGGTCGCAGTCGGTGACCCGGCCATTGCCGCGCCCTTGACCGAAATGCTCCGATCCGAAGATGCCGCTAAACGGTCCGAGGCGGTGAGCGCGCTTCAACAATTGCCCGAAATCGCCGCCGAGGTCATTGCCGGTCTTTTGGATAGCGAGGATTCTGATCTAAAGATCATGGCCGTCGATGTCATTCGGATGCTGCCGGATGCGGAGGCGCCGGGCTGGCTTCGCCATTTGCTGGCCCATGAAACCCATCCCAATGTCGTGGGGGTTGCCGTCGATCGCCTGGCCGAAATCGGTGGCCCCGATGATCTGCCGGTGCTGCATGCTTTGCGCGACCGCTTCACCTCTGATCCCTATGTCTCATTTGCTGTCGAGCTGGTGATCGACCGGATTGCTACGCTTGATCGGGAGGCTGCTGGATGAGCGTAACCGCTCTGAGTACAGAGGATTTCAAAGTCTTCCGCGACTATTTCTATAAGAAGACTGGCATCGAATTTGAGGATAGCAAACGCTATTTCGTCGATAAGCGTATTATTAAGCGGATCGAGGCCACCGGTGCGCAATCTTTCCGGGAATATTTCGTCGGGATGCGCTTTGAAGCGGGGCAAAAAGAGTTTCAGAACATCGTCAATCTGATGACGGTCAATGAAACCTATTTCAATCGAGAAGACCACCAATTCAAAACGCTGGTCGAAGATGTTCTGCCCGAAATTGTCGCTCATCGCGGGAATGCCCGGCGCCCAATCCGCATCCTTTGCCTGCCCTCTTCCACCGGAGAAGAACCCTATACCATTGCCATGACCCTGATCGATCAATGGCCGGATCTCGACACATATGATGTGGAAATCTCCGGTGCTGATATCGATACCGAAGTGCTGCGCCGGGCCGAGGCGGGCCGGTATTCCCGCCGCAGTGTGCAAAATCTGCCGGCCAAACAGCTGCGCGATTATTTTGAACAACTCGAAGATGGTAGTTTCCAGTTATCGAATGACATTCGCGACGCGGTGCATTTTTTCCGGATCAATATTTGCGAACCCGCAGAGACCCGCGCTTTGCGCCATCACGATGTGATTTTCTGCCGTAATATGCTGATCTATTTCGACGATAAATCCCGCCGTATGGCGATCGAGGCGATTTATGACGCGCTTGATCCCGGCGGTTTTCTCTTTCTCGGCCATTCCGAAAGTATCAGCCGCACCTCCTCCCTCTTCGAGCTGCGGCGTTTTCGGCATGCCAGCGTTTACCAGAGGCCTCAAACATGACCCAGACCCAGCAACAACGGCCACTGGCGATGATTGTCGATGATGCAACCACGGTGCGGATGTATCACCGCAAATTGGTGGAAGCCGCCGGATGGGATGTCATCGAGGCAGAAAATGGCATGGAAGCGCTGGAACGCGCCGGCAGCCATGAGCTCGCCTTACTGTTGGTGGATGTGAATATGCCAGTCATGGATGGCTATAGCTTCGTGCGGGCAGCCCGCGCCTCTGACGGGCTGGCCCATGTGCCTTGTGTGATGATCTCTACCGAGGCGCAGCTGATCGATAGTGAAATGGCCATCAATTCCGGCGCGAACCACTATCTGATCAAACCCGCAAAGCCGGATCAGCTGCATTCAATCCTCACGCTTCTAACCCCGGAGATGCCCCTATGACCCCTCTCCTTGCCCAGTTCGTCACCGAAGGCCGCGATCTTCTGGAACAGGCCTCTGGGGCGCTTCTCGCACTGGAACGAAGCCCCGATGATCTGACTCAGCTGGACGCTCTATTCCGCGCGGTTCACACGATAAAAGGCGCGTCTGGCCTGTTTGAATTTACGGCCTTCACCCAGACCGTCCATGCGGGCGAAGATTTGATGGATGCGATCCGGGCCGGGGATGTGGCCTTCACCCCCGATATCGCCGATCTGATCCTAGAGATGCTGGATGCGGTCAGCGGCTGGCTAGACGATCTGGAGGAAACCGAAGCCCTGGCAGAAGGGGCCGATACTGCCGCAGAGTCCCTAAGCGCGCGGCTGCGCGATCGTATCGGCGAAGGCAGCGGGGTTGAAACCGCAGCTGCCGCTGCGCTGGCGACGGCTACCACCGCTGCGGTGGCGCAAGCTTGGCCCCAGGGCATCCCGACGGATCTTGGCGATGGCAAGCCGCTGCATCTGATCCACTATCAACCGATTGAAACCGCGTTTTTTGCCGGCGATGATCCGCTGCGGATGGCTCTTGCGGCGCCGCAGCTGCTTTGGATGGAACTCACCGGGCTGGGCGAGCAGCCGGATCTTTCTCAACACGACCCATTCCTGGTCACCACCGGTTTTCGATTGGTCAGTGGCGCCAGCGCCGAGGAGCTGGCCGAACATTTCCGCTATGTGGATGATCAGGTGGAAATTTCCGCGCTTGGCCAGCCTCAGACCATTGCGCGCGAAACAGATATTGACGCGATGACGGCCGCTGCTTTGATCGAAACCCAACGCCGCTTGATCGCCAGCGACAGTCACGGGGATTTCCGAGACGCAGCGCTTGGTTCTGCTCAGGAGGTGCTTCGTCGGATCGCCCGCCACGAAGGCTCTGATATCGCGGAGCAGCTCGGCGACGAAGTGCTGGAGGCGGCGCAGCTTGATGAGATTGCGGCAGAGCTTCTGAAACTTACCCAAGCCCCCGCCCCACCAGAGCCCGCGTCAGGTTCAGCGCCAGAACCAGCACCCGACCTGCCGCCGCAATCGCAAATACCAAACGACACACAGCCGCAAACTCAGGCCCCCCCGCCCCCGGCCTCGTCCGATAGCGCAGCCAAGCCAGAGACGCCTTCGCCGGAAACAACCGCCCGCAAATCCACCGTGCTACGGGTCGATGCGGAGCGGATCGATACATTGATGAATCTCACCGGCGAGCTGATCGTTGCCAAGAACGCCATGCCATTCCTCGCGCGCAAAGCCGAAGAAATCGAAGGCGCCCGCGAATTGCTTCGCGAAATCAAGATGCAATATGACATGGTCAATCGCATCACAGAAGAACTTCAAACCGCGGTGATGCAAATCCGGATGGTGCCCGTGGGCTCTGTCCTAGGGCGTTTTAACCGTTTGGTGCGGGATCTATCGCGCAAACTTGGCAAGCAGATTACCCTAGAGACCTCGGGCGAGGAAACCGAAGCGGATAAAGCAGTAGTCGAAGAACTTTCTGACCCACTGGTGCATTTGATCAGGAATGCGATTGATCACGGGTTAGAGCCGCCCGATGAACGCCGCGCGGCGGATAAGCCTGAAACCGGTTTGCTGCGCCTCCATGCCTTCCAGCGAGATGACGCGGTGATCATCGAAGTGTCTGATGATGGGCGTGGAATTGCTTTGGACGGGGTGAAGGCCAAGGCGCTGGAACGCGGCATCGTCGATCAGGATGCTTTGGACCGGATGAGCGAAGACCAAGCTTTGCAGCTGATCTTGGCACCAGGGCTGTCCACAAAAGAAGAAATCTCGGATCTGTCCGGGCGTGGCGTTGGCATGGATGTGGTTGCTGCGATGGTGCGCCGGGTCGGGGGCACTGTGACCGTTTCCAGTAGCCCCGGCAAAGGCACAACCGTGCGCATTTCGCTGCCCCTAAGTATGGCGGTCCAGCGGCTGATGATGATCGAAGTGGAAAGCAATTTCTTCGGCATCCCCATCGATTCCGTGGTGGAAAGCCAGAAAATCCCCGTCGCCCGTATTCGGCGTCATCGCGACAGCGAAATGTTCTTGCTGCGGGACCGAATGATCCCGCTTTTGCGGCTCAGGCGGCTCTTTGCCCTGCCCGATGCCCATGAGGAAAACACCGTCAGCGTTATGGTTGTCACTGTCGATGGCACGGAGATCGGACTTGCGGTGGACCGGTTCCATCCGGGTGTGGATGCAATTGTCAAACCCATGAACGGGTTATTGGCCAGCGCTGGTTGCTATTCGGGCACGGCGCTTTTGGGGGATGGCTCTGTTCTTCTTGCTCTCAATCTTCCGGAGATCCTTGAATGCCACTTGCATTGACCCCCGAGCGCGCCGTGCTGACCGACCATATCACCATCGAAGAGGCAGAACCGCTGCTGGAATGGCTGCGCGACGCCGAAAGCAGCGGCACCATAGATGTGGCGGGCTGCTGCTCGATGCATATGGCGGTTTTGCAATTGCTCGCAGTCGCCACGCCGGTGATCGAGGGCGCATCCACCGCTGATTGGCGCGCCCTACTCCTGCGCCCCCATTCTTTCCAACCCGAAAACTGAGGACCCAACCCATGGCAGATATTCTAATCGTGGACGACAGTCCCACCGTGCTAATGAGCATGGAAAACCTGCTGGCCCGGCTTGGCCATCGCGCGATCAAGGCCTCTAGCGCCGAAGATGCGCTTGGCAAAGCGACGGGCTCGGCGGCCAAACTGGTGATCACCGACTATCATATGCCCGGCAAAAACGGGGTGGAGCTGATCCGCGCCCTGCGTGGCAATAGCCAATATCGTTTTACGCCCATGCTGGTGCTGACCACGGAATCCCAAAAAGAGAAACGCGACGAAGCAAAAGCCGCGGGCGCCACGGGCTGGCTGGTGAAGCCGGTCGATCCAAAGCAGCTTGAAGGCGCCTTAAAACAGCTGATCCCCGGCGGCTAAGGGTCCGGTTAGAAAAGGGAGCGCGAATTTGGCAATAGACGGCATGCATAGCGACCCGCCCCCTTGGGCGGCACAACTTCCGGCGCTGCTGACGCTTTTGGATGCGCTGGCGAAACATGCGGTTGAAGATACGAATGCGGCGAGCCTAAGATTTCTTCAGCATTTACTGGAAATCGAAAACAGGGTCATTGCCGCCAATCAGGACACCGCTGCTTTTCTTACACGGCTTGAAACCGCTTACAAAGAGGTTGAGGGCTACGACAAAGGCCGTCAAAGCCTGGATCAGGAATTGCGCCAGGCCTATGATCTTAACCATCGCTTAAGCGGTCAGGTTCAGGCCTGTCACCGGGCGATGCATTCCATATCCGCCACTGCGACCCGGTTGGAAGAAGAGCTCGCAACCTTAGGTTACCAGAGCCAGGATGCGGATCATGATGGCGACAAGGCCTCTGCGCGCCTTTTGCCATTGGTTCTCGAACTCCGCTCAACATTGCAAGAAAGCAGTCCAAATTTCCAAGACATCGGTAAAGCTGGGATCCTCGAAAAGCTTGCCGAGCAGGACCATCTTCTCGACGATGTTTCGAGGACCTGGGAAAATCTGATCGACGATTACGCCGCTCTGCTGCGCCTGAAATTCGACCGGAATTTAGCGGCCCAGAAAGCTGGCGCCGAGTTAGAAGACGCGATCCGTGGCGCCCTCGCCTCGGCGCAAACCGGCGATATTATCCGGCAGCAAATCGAACTAGTCTCTGCGGTCATTCTAAAGATGCGCGATATCTTTGACGGCGACGCGAGCGGCCCCGACATGGCGGCCCAGATGTCGGAAATTTTGGCTGATATGTCGTCCTCATATGTCATGAGCTCCCAATATGAAGTTCATTTGGAAGCAATCGGTCCCCCTGCATCACTCCAGCCCGCGCCAACCGAAGACCTGCCGCGGTTTGAGCTGTTTTAGAAGGACGCAAGCGCCACTTTGCAGTCCCTACCGTGACGGCAAGGCTAGATCACCGAAAGAGCCCATTAAGTAATATATCTCTAAAAACGAGACTAAATCCAAAATTCCCTCTACCCTGTGGGCCGGTTTTCCAAAACGGAGTTTGCCCCTTGCTTCATCCTCTGCCCGCAACCCAACCTATTTTAGCGGCCGCTTAATACCCCGATGACCTTTGATGACCCAAATTTCTGCGGCGCAACAGGCCATGACGCTCTCACGCGACAGGTTTTAGAAGCTCGGGCGGAAATAGAAGCGAGTTTTACAAAGGCAAGCAGCGATGTTCTTGGGGCCAGCACCACGATTGCGGATCTGGGCGGGCTTGTCGAACCACTTGGAACCCTAGTTGAAAATCTCCGCACGGCCGAAGATCTTTCCGTCCGCATGGGCCAAGCGATGCGGGATGAAGCCGAGCACATGCAAACCGTGTGCGATGCTCTGCAAAATGTGGCGCAGCCGATGGATCAGCTCGGCCGGGTTATTCGGATGGTCAATCTCGTGGGCCTAAATGCGCGGGTGGCGGCGGGTGGATCTGGATCGAAAAAGCATGTCCAATTTGTCGAAGATATCCGCAACTTGGCCGTGGAGGCCGATGCCAAAATCAAAGATGTGCGCCATGCCCTGGACGAAACCGCCGCAAGCCTGCACGACGTCGGCCAAACCCAGCAGGCCTTTCGGGATGGGTATTCGGACCGGTTCGGCAGCTTGATTGCGCTTGAGGCGGATCAGCAGGAATTCCTGAAAAACTTCGCCAAAGATGCCGAGGACGCCGCAGCTCTGGCCGCCGATATTTCCGCGAAAGCAACTGACGGCTATGGTGAACTCGCCATGTCCTTTTTCGCAGCAGATGCGGTGTCGCAAAGATTAGAACATGTTGCTGCGGCTTTGGCTGACTTGCCGCCTGGCCCAAGCTCGCTGGCAGAGCTTCAACGCCGCCAGAGCGTCGCAGCAATCGCTGACTTGGACAAAAATCTGGTGCAGATTGGCCGCGCCCATCGCAATCTGACGCGGACGGTGGATGACTTCAAAGAGCTTCTGTCCCGCATGATCCGCAGGCAAGGGGATGCAGACGGTCAGCTTCCCTATCTTAAGAAATGTCTAAGCCATGCGATGGCCGTGCTTGTGTCATCCCAGGCGCAACGGCGCGGTTTGGATAAGCAGATCACCGTCGTCACGGCAAAACTCGAAACTCTATTCGACCGTATCACCAGGCTGACAACGCTGGAACGGCGATTGCAGCTTGTCAGCCTGAATTTATCCATCAACTGCCAGTCCGGCGATGGATCAGAGCGGACCCTTGCAGCGATTGCCGCGCAGTTTATGGAGCTTGCGGCGCAAACCAAAGATCTTATCGCGAAACTCATCAAGGCGCTTGAACATGTCAAAGAGCGCGCGATAGATTTCCGACGCAGCACAGAGCGGGACACGGTCGGCGCGATTGCCAAACTCGGCAAAAGCACAGCCGGTCCAATGCGCAGCTTGGACGCCGTGCTTGGGAAATTCGAGCTGGAAGAACGTCTGTGGGAATCCGTCTCAGAACTTGACCAAAGTGGGACACGCCTGGCTGCATTGAAGGACGTCTCCGCCGCCCTAAACCGCAGTCTCCGCGTGCTGGAACAACCTGGCCGCTGCATTGCAGACCCAAGCGAGCGGGCCAAATTTGATCAACTCAAAACTCAATATTCGATGCAAGAAGAGCGCGAAATCCATGATCATTTCATGGCCGAGCTATTCCCCGATTATGCGGCCATGGCAGCGCCGGAAGATGCCGCCCCCAAATTAGAACTCTTCTGATCACAAGGAAAATCAGCATGTTAACTCAACGCGAAATCGATCTTATCCGCAATTCCTGGATGGTCGTGGCCTTGGATGCTGAGGATGCTGGGCGGTATTTTTATGAAACATTGTTTCAGCTAGCCCCGGAGATCCAGCCTCTCTTTCACAATAATATCGAAATACAATCGCGCAAATTGGTGGAAACTCTCGCGACCGTGGTCGATCTGATCGATGATCTCGACAGGCTAGCGCCAATTGCCGGCGCTCTGGCGAGACGCCACGCAGATTACGGGGTTGTAGCCAACCAATATGCAGTCGTCGGCGAGGCGCTCATTCGCAGCCTGAAAGCCTTTGGCGGCGACCGGATGACACCGGAATGCGTCGCCGCCTGGACCAAAGCTTACGGCATCTTGCAAAATGTAATGATCAACGCCGCCTATGGTTCTAGCGCAAAGAGTGCCTAAAGCCCCTATTCCCCTGCAGTCAGCTTCATCACCCGATCCGCCTCGACCGCGACACGGCGACCGCAAATCTCTAGATCCGGGGCAATTTCCGCCAAAGGTTCGAGCACAAAGGCGCGGTTGAAGAGCTCCCGATGCGGCAGGCAAAGCACTTCGGTTTCGACGCAGATATCATCCATATGCAGCAAATCGATATCGATCACCCGCGGCCCCCAGCGTTCCGCCGGCACGCGCCCCACGGTCAGCTCGATACGTTTGCAGAGCTTCATCAACTCCATCGGCTCCAAGGTCGAAACCCCCGTCGCGCAGCAATTGACGAACCAGTCTTGGTCCACCTTACCCCAAGGCGCGGTGCGATAGAATTTCGAGGTCTGATGGATTTCCACCCCATCCGTCGCATGAAGATGTGCTAGCGCCAGGCTAAGATGCGCTTCTTTATCGCCGATATTAGAGCCTAGCGAAAACGCCACCTTCGCCCGTCGCTGCCGCGAAACAGTGATGCCCACATGGTCCAAACTGGCACGGATCGGGGCGGAGGGTTTGCGGATCGTGACGCTCACCTCGCGCACCGTGGCGAAGCGGTCCAAAATGGATTGGCTGATCCGCTCGCCCAAGGTCTCGATCAGGTCAAAAGACTGCGCTTCAGAGATCTCTTGGGCCAGGTTGCACAGGCTATCATAGCAGACCGTTTGGCCGTAATCATCACCGACTCCACCCGGCGGCACAGCCAATCGGCAATTGATATCTATGAAGAATTTCTGCCCCAACCGCTTTTCTTCGGGAAAGACCCCATGAAAGGCATGCAGGCACAGATTGGACACAAACACCGTTTCACGCATCCCAATTCTCCAATACAGTCAGGGTTTTCAACGCCTCTTTATGGGGCTGCACATCATGCACCCGAAACACCGACGCA
Source organism: Mangrovicoccus sp. (assembly GCA_049603835.1). GTDB lineage: Bacteria > Pseudomonadota > Alphaproteobacteria > Rhodobacterales > Rhodobacteraceae > Mangrovicoccus. The sequence goes on along the minus strand of JBMYSZ010000002.1, from coordinate 157,854 downwards.
CCCTTAGCATACCCTGCTAAATTGGCCGCAAGAGTGCCATAAAGCCGCTCATCCAGCTCTGCCCCCAGCATCTGGGCAAACATCCGCTTGCGCGACAGACCCAGTAGCACCGAATAACCCCGCGCCCGAAGCTGCGGAATAGCATTTATGCAGGTCAGGTTCTGCTCATAGCTTTTGCCAAAACCGATACCGGGATCCAGCAGGATATGCGCGGCCGGGATCCCTGCCCGCTCTGCCAAAGCCAGGCTTTTGTCAAAGAATTCGTTGATTTGGCTCAGAATATCGCAGTCGGGCTCAAGCTCGGATTTGTTATGCATTAGCACCGCCGCCGCACCGGTTTCCGCGATGACATCCGCCATGGCCGGGTCTTTCTGCAGGCCCCAAACATCATTAACGATACAGGCCCCTGCCCCAATCGCCGCCCGCGCAACCGATGCTTTGTAGGTATCAATAGAGATCGGCACCGGGCAATTCTGCAATGCCTCCAACACAGGCAGCACGCGGGCCAGCTCTTCGTCGGCCTCCACCATCGCCGCCCCTGGCCGGGTACTTTCGCCCCCAATATCAAGGAGATCGGCCCCATCAGCGATCATCTGCTGGGCATGGCGCACCGCCTGATCTAGCTGATTATGCCGCCCGCCATCGGAAAAACTATCCGGCGTCACATTCAAAATACCCATGACCAAAGGGCCGTCATTGAGGGCTTGTAAAAAGCGGTCACGCTGGGCATGGCTCGGCATAAAACAACCTTTGGATCCGGGCGAAATTATTTCACGCGGCTTGCGCGAACCGGCCGAGGAGTAGAGCAATTGCCTGCCCCTTGTCCAGCCTAGGCCCGCTCGGTTTTCCAAACATAGTTCCAATATGTTAGGATATTTTGGTCTCATTGAGTACCGGTCACGAGGTGATCTTCAGCAATAGTTTAGAGTTCTCGTGTTCTTGTAGCAGCGACATAGGGCGCTGCTCCATTTGGCGCGGAGACTTAGGAAGATAAAAGGGACCATTCCCATGCACCGGCTTAGGGTTGTTGGGCTTATATTTCAGATAGCTCTTTTTGTTCTGATCGGTTTGACGCGGCCAGTATCGGCAGAAACGACTTATAGTTTCGGCATTGTCCCTCAGTTCGAGGCGATGCGCCTGGCCTCCGTTTGGATGCCAATCCTAGAACATTTAGAAGCCACCACCCCCTATAAATTCCGTATGGTCGGCTCCCCCGATATTCCGAGTTTCGAAACCGAATTCCAAGAGGGTGAATTCGATTTCGCTTATATGAACCCCTATCACGCGATCATGGCACAAAAGGCGCAGGGTTATGACCCGATCATCCGAGATGGCGGGCGGGAATTATTCGGAATTCTTGCGGTTTCCAAAACATCTGACATCCAAGAAATCAATGACTTAAATGGGTCGACCATAGCCTTCCCCGCGCCAAATGCCCTTGGTGCGTCCTTGTTGATGCGGGCCGATCTGACCAATCGATTTGGGCTGCAATTTGAACCGCTCTATGCCTCCACCCATAGTTCCGCTTATCTCAATCTTGTCTTGGGGCGGGTTGCGGCGGCGGGCGGTGTCATGGGCACCTTTCGAAGGCAGCCTGATGATATCAAGGATCAGCTGACCATCATTTATGAAACCACCCGCGTGGCGCCCCACCCTATTGTCACCCATCCGCGCGTGCCCCAAGACGTGCGTGACGCTGTCCAATCGGCACTGCTGCGCTTAGGTGAAACCGAGGAAGGCCGCGCTATTCTAGCGCCAATTCCGATCCGAGAAATCCGCAAGGCATCCGCCGCCGACTATGCGCCCCTTTTGGCAATGGGGCTCGAAGACTTCTTGGAATAGCATTGGTGCGGGCCTTCGTTTCATCGAAAATCCGAAAACGGCTGACCAGGCTGGCTCATTCCATCCGGTTTCGGTTTTTACTTTTGGGGGTTTTGGTCGTCGGTCTTTGCCTCTATCTGCTGATCGGCGTTTGGGCCCCGAAATTATCCCGTGTCTTCCACGACCTGGAAATTGCTCAGACAAGGGGCCAAGTGGAAATGCTCGGCAATGCCCTGGTCCCCTATTTGATCCAAAACCAAATCGGCGCCACTTACGAAATGCTGAACGAGGCGCAGCGCCAATACCCGGTTTGGAGCAAAGTAACGCTATATGATGATGCGGGACACCGGCTTTATCCGCTGAGCGATCCGAATGTCCAAACCGACAGATTGGACGAGATCAACCAGCCAATTCTTTTCGGCAATCGCGAAATCGGACGCTTGATCATTTTGCTGGACGCTGATCAACGCTTTTCAGCTTTACGAGATCAGCTTCTGCTTCTCAGTTTGGCTTTGGGGGCGTCAATTCTGGGTCTGATATTGGTTCTGCTTTTTGTCTTGGACCGAACAGTGTTTCATCGCGCAGCGGGGCTGATCACCGTTTCCCGAAAATTGGCCCAAGGGGATTACACGGCGAAACTGCCCAGCCCTGGCAAAGACGAAATCGGCCAGTTGGTGGAAAGCTTTGCCGCCATGCGCACCACAATCCACAGCAAAGAAAAGTCCCTGATCCATGCCCGTAGGACCGCCGAAAATGCGGTAGAGGCCAAGTCGCGTTTTTTAGCCACGATGAGCCATGAGATCCGCACGCCCCTGAACGGTATTTTGCCGGTGACGGAGTTGCTTTTGGAAAGCGATCTGAATTCGGAGCAGCGCAATCTGGTTCAAATTATCAAAAATGCCGGGCGGACCCTTTCCACCGTGATCGAAGATATTTTGGATATCTCAAAACTAGAGGCTGGCGAGGTTCTTATTCGAAAGGAGCCTTTCGCCCTGGCAGAAATCGTCGAAGCCACTCTCTCCGTTCTGCGAATCCAGGCGGAGGATCGCGGTATTTGGCTGGTGATCAAAATCGATGAGGCCGCCCATGGAAAATTCATCGGCGATGCAAATCGGCTGTGTCAGGTGTTGCTGAATTTGGTTGGGAATGCGATCAAATTCACCGACAAAGGTCAGATCACCGTCAAAGTTGCCAGCTGGCAACCCCGGCGCGGCCCACCCCGCATACGCTTTAGCGTGCGCGATACCGGGATCGGCATTTCGCCGGAAGACCAAGCCAAGATCTTTTCGCGGTTTTCCCAAGTAGACAGCGAACGCAATCGCAAATTCAACGGCACCGGGCTTGGGCTCGCCATCAGCGCAGGCTTAGTAGAGGCAATGGGTGGCAAGCTTCGGGTCGAAAGCCAATTGGGCAAAGGCAGCCGATTTCATTTCAGCCTGCCCCTAGAAACAGCCCTGGACAAAGCACGGCAAAATTCTCCAGATCGTGTCGCGCGCCCCAATCTATCACGATTGGTGAACCCGCGAATTCTGGTGGTCGATGACAGCAAGGTGAATTTAAAGGTTGCCCAATCCATGATCCGCCGCATGGGCCATGATACAGATATCGCCAGCAGCGGAGCAGAGGCATTGGTAAAGCACCGCGCCCAGGCCTATGATCTGATTTTCATGGATTTGCATATGCCGGATATGGACGGGCTGGAAACCACAAAAGTCATCCGCGCGATGCCGCCGCCGCAATCCCTTGCCACGATCTCGGGTTTGACGGCCAGTACTCTGGCCGAAGATATCGGCCGCTGTCTGGAGTCAGGGATGAATGATTTTGTGGCCAAGCCCATCACACGCGATGAAATCAGCCGTGTTATTGAGGAGGTGAGCGCCGCTTTGTCCCCATCCACAACGCGTCGCGCTATCTAAGACTCTGCAAGAGCGCCACCGACGGATCACCACTCGCGGTTTGCCCAAGACTGGTTTGATAAGCGGAAATCGCCGCTCGGGATTTCGGCCCCAACACCCCATCAGCGCCACCCGTATCAAAGCCCGCCGCAGTGAGCCTTTGTTGCAACTCCACCCGATCCGTCTTGGTCAATCCATACGCATCCGGCGGGAACGGCGTTTGCAACTCCCCTGCCCCGGCAATGCGATCCGCCAAATGCCCCACGCCAATCGCATAGGCATCCGAGTTATTATACCGCTTGATTACCGCGAAATTTTTATTGACGGCAAAACGCGGCCCGCCCGGCTGCGGCTGAATTATTTGCCCAGACCCCGAACCTCCCAAATGCTCGCGCCCCCAAGGCTGCCCGCGCTGCCACCCATTGCGCTGCAAATATGCTGCGGTAGAGGCTAGCGCGTCGCTAGGATCTTCTGACCAAATATCCCGCCGCCCATCACCGGTGAAATCCACCGCGAAAGCTTCGTAAGAGGTCGGGATGAATTGCGTATGGCCCATAGCCCCAGCCCATGATCCAGTCAGACCTGCCGCATCAATATCGCCATTTTGCAAAATCCGCAGCGCGGCCATCAACTGCTTTTCGAAAAAGCTGCCACGCCGTCCGTCATAAGCCAGGGTAGATGTGGCGGAAATCACCGGCACAGCACCACGACGTTCACCGTAGTAGCTTTCCAATCCCCAGATCGCAGCAATGATTTCCGCATCCACCCCATAGCGGGTTTCCAGAGCGCGCAAAACAGAACCATATTGCTGAAAGGCGGTGCGCCCCTTTGCGACCCGCTCCTCTGAAGCAGCTATGGCAAGGTAATCTTCGAGGCTGCGCTTAAATTCCACCTGGTTGCGATCTCGGGCCACCACGCCCGGCAGATATCCGGAATTCCGAAAAGCCTCCGTCAAAACCGGCTGAGAAATCCCCTTAGCCACGGCCCGCTTTTTAAATTTCACGACCCATGCTGAATAGCCGGAATTTAGCTGCGGTTGCAAATCAGCGGGAAGTCCGGAGCCCGCCGAAACACTGCCCGTGCTGCTGCACCCAAAGAGAGCCGTGGCCATCAAACCAAACCCAAAACTCCGCCGTGATAGGCATGGTGCCCCGGCTGGGAAGTTCATATTTTTCATTGCCAAAACCCTCAATTTTCCTCAGCCTAGTCTTAGCCCGATTAGCCGGTTAGGCAAAGCATCTCGGCTTGGATCTAGGCCCAGCAGGCCGCTGCCAGACCCGCGTCTCAACTCTGCGAAAATCAGTTGCCAGCTGGCAACTTCACCCAGGTTTCGCAAAATTGCACAAATCATTGACAAAGGGCGAGATTCTGCATGAAGGTAGATGCGAACGTAGCGCAAAGAGAGCCAAAAGGCCAAAAAAGCGCTCTAACCCTGAGGCGGGATCGACATGAAAGATATCGACCAACTGGCAACAGCGCCCCATGAGCGGCTGGCCAATCGGGCCAGCATTGTGCGCCAAGCGCTTCTGCGGGCCGAGATGGCTTCGTGGGCGCCGGATGTGGGCAAGACGCTTAGAACCTTTACCTCCTCCGAAGCGGCTTATTTTCTGAACATCACCCAAGGCCATCTTCGCCGTTTGCACGCAGAACACAAGATCGAAGACACAGAGAAGCGTCTGGCCAATCGCCGGATTTACACCGAGGCCGAGCTGCAGCGCATTCGCCATTACCTAGAAGAGAATGCTAAAACGCCTGGGATTTACCTTAAGGGTCGCCGCGAGGGTGATAAGCTTCAGACCATTGCCGTGTCCAATTTCAAAGGCGGATCGGCGAAAACCAGCACCACCGCGCATCTGGCGCATGGGTTGGGGCTGCAAGGCTATCGGGTCTTGTGCATTGATGCGGATCCCCAGGGGTCGCTGACTTCGCTTTTCGGCTTTGCGCCGACGATTTTCGATGACGAGATGAAAACGCTTTATGATGTGGTCCGCTATGATGGCGCGGTGCATATCGAGGACGCGATCCAGGAAACGCATTTTCAGACCATCGATCTGATCCCGGCCTCGCTGCAACTCTCTGAGTTCGAGCATGAAACACCGATGGCGCTGATCAATGGCAATCCCGATGGCAGCGACATTAATTTTGACCAGCGTTTGCGCATGCAGATCGCCGCGGTCGAAGACCGTTATGATGTGGTGCTGATCGATTGCCCGCCGCAGCTGGGCTTTATCACCTTATCGGCGCTTTGCGCGGCGTCGGGCATTATCATCACCGTGATCCCGGCCATGCTGGATATCGCCTCGATGGAGCAGTTTTTGACCATGTCCGCCGGGTTGCTGGAAAGTATCGCGGCGCGGGGTGAACCGCTTGAATGGGATTTCGAGCGGTTTTTGCTAACTCGGTTTGAGCCCAATGACGGGCCGAGCCAGCAAATGGCGGCGTTTCTTCGCTCTAAACTGGGCGATGATATGCTGCTGCATCCGTTTGTGAAATCTACAGCGGTCAGCGATGCGAGCATGACCAAGCAGACGATTTATGAAGTGTCCCGTAGCGATTTCAACCGTCAAACCTATGACCGCGCCTTTAGCAGTGTCGAGCTGGTGGTGCGGACTGTTGAAAACGAACTGCGCCGGGTCTGGGGGCGCGAAGCCTTGGAGATGAGAGATGGCGCGTAAGGACAAACTTTCCCAAGTATTTTCCGCCGAGCTTTCCCCCGATGACAGCCCTCGGTTGCCAGCTGGCAACCGTCCGGCGGCGGCGTCGAGCGGGACCGGCAAGGCTGCGCCATTTGGGTTGAACCGTTATGCGGCGGATCATCTGCAACGACCCAATGCGAAATATATCCAGGAAATCGATCCGGATAAGATCGAAAAAGGTGGGCCAGCCGACCGGATGGACGAGCTGGACAGCGAAGCCGAGGAAGCCTTGCGGGCGTCAATCGCCAAGACTGGCCAGACCACGCCGGTTTTGTTGCGTCCAGATCCAGAGGCGCCAGGGCGGTTTCGGATTATCTATGGTCGCCGCCGGGTTCGCGCTTTGCGGTCTTTGGGCCAAAAGGTCAAAGCGATCATCCGCGATGATCTGACCGAAGAAGAGGCCGTTGTCGTTCAAGGCCAGGAAAACTCGGTTCGCAAGGATCTAAGCTTTCTGGAACGCGCCCGGTTTTTGGTGGCGATCGAGGCCGAGGGCTTCCCCCGTGCCGTGGCGATTGACGCGCTGGCCATCGATAAGGCGCGGGCTTCGAATTACGCAAAGCTGGGTAATACGCTGCCCGATGATATTGCGCGACTGATCGGCCCGGCGCCAAGCATTGGCCGTGACCGTTGGTTGGGATTTGTGGAGGCGTATGAAACTTGCCCCCAAGCTGCCGAACGGATTGCCAAAGCGCTGACACCTGAGACCCAGGCCGAGAAGGGCTCTGATGCGCGGTTTGCCGTGGCGCTTGCGGCGCTAAGCGACAAACCCGCACCAGAAACCCCAAGCGAGCCGCAGGATTTCAAACATGAAATCGCCATGGGCGCGGGCAAGGGGCGGACGGTATTTGCCACAATCAAGCGCCACAAAGGCGCGCTGGCAGTGAGCATTCCGGCCAAGAAAGAGATACAAAAAGACTTTGCGGATCATCTTGCCAATCGCATTGATGAGCTGATCCGGGAAGAGCTGGAACGTTGGCAGAAGACCAACCCAACCAGCGATAATTGAGGCAGTAAAGACCAGGTAAGGAGGCACGAAACAGAGCAAAGAAAAAACCCACCGAACCGAAATCCGATGGGCTTGTGTCTAGATTAGCACCCTCACGCTAGCCCCCACAATCAGTGTCGTCAAGAGCACCGATTCGGTGAACGGGTAAATATTGCCTGTCGTGATCGCAAAATGACCAATTCTACATACCCCGCGGGGTCGCGGGCGCTGTTGCGTGGAGAGATGACCAACTCCGCAGGGACTATCCCTGTGTCTGCTGGTTATCACAAATGGCGTGATGTGCTGGCTGCATTGCGGCTGGCCAGAGAGGCTTTGGGCCTGAATAAGGCGCGGCTGGATTTGTTGGAAAAGCTTATGGCTTGTGTGCCGGGCGAAGTTTTGGCCGCGGACGGGCAAGGGCGTTTGGTGGTCTTTGCCTCGAATGCGCGGCTGGCCGAGATGACCCATCGCGAAAATGATAAGGCGATCACCCGGCTGATTTCCGAATTGGTGGCGCGTGGTTTGGTGATGCGGCGGCAAAGCCCCAATGGCAAACGCTATGCGCGGCGGGGTCCTGATGGCAGTCAGCTGGCCTATGGTATCGATCTGGGGCCTCTGCTGGCGCGAATGCCCGAGATTCAGGCCTTAGCCGAAACGCAGCGGCAGCAGGCCGAGATTTGCCAGCGTTTGCGTGATGATTGCAGTTTGCTTTTGTCCCGGCTGGCAACTCAACTGCGCCTAACCGAGCCGCTTCATGCCTTGTTAGAAGAAGGCCGCCGTATTCTGCGCCGCAAACCGGTGGCCACCATGTTAGAAGCCCTTCTGAACCGCTTGCGTCAGGAAGTGTCCGAGGATGTTTCACCGCAAATCACCAAAGAAGTTCCGGCCAGCACAACAGAGAAATTGCGTCCCTCTGCCCCTCAAAATGCGTGTCACAAAGAATCTTCACAAATTCCTAAAAAAAAGACACCGCTAGAATTAACGCCGGAATTGGTGGAGCGGCTTTTGCCTCGGGTTGCTGGAATTGGTCGTCAGATCAATGGCAGTCTTGATGATCTTTTGCAGTGGTTGCGATCAGCTTTGGGCATCTCACCTGGAATTTGGGGGGAGGGCATAGCAAAATTTGGCTATGAAGAATGCGCGTTGTTGCTGATGACAGTCTATGAAAAGCAACGGGATTTCAAACATCCAGCCGGGTTTTATGCGGCTCAATTACGCCATAGTGGACAACCAGGGCAGGATCTATTGGCCAATCTACAAGCGCGGGCGCGATATGCTTAGGCTCTGCTCGATCAGTTGCGCCAGATCATCGGAGTTTCCGAAGCCGCCGGATTTAGTTGCAATCTCTAGCCCAGGCCAAACGTTTAGCGCTGTGGCGCCAGGAATGCCGGGCCGGATTTCGTGATGCAGCCGCAAAACGCCGATGCCCAGTTGTTGCAAAAGCCCATTCGCGGTTTCGCCGCCGCAGGCAAATAGGCTGCGCGGTTTATGGCGTGCGATCATCGCGCTGACGGATCTGCTAAAAGCCGCGCCGAGATCGGCTGGATTATGCGCTGAACCGTCGGAGCTTAGCTGCAGCAAATGGACTGGGGCGGGGCTGAGATCTGGACAGTTGCCAGCCGGGCAGAGGGTCGGTTGCAGTGGGATTTGGGCGATTTGTCTTAGCGTGATTGGGTCCCGCGATCCGATGGCCATGATCAAGGGCAGGGGCAGCGACAGGGTCTGCGGCGCATCAAAGGTCGGGTATAAGCGCTGCACCAAAGCCGATGTGAGCCCGCTTGCCCCCACCAAAAGCGGCGAGGTTGCCAGATCCGGTGGGAGCATGGCGGGGTCTGCTGTGTCGGGGTCTATCTCGGGGATGTGGCAGGGCAGGCCAATGCGGTCGGCTATGGGGATCGGTGTCGTCACACCCCGGCCATATAACTGCCCGTCGCGGATGAACCGGCCTTCACGGGGCAGGGCGGGGCAAACCCAAAGCGGCGTCGGATCCGCACCCAGCAAGCCGCGCAGTTCAGCACCGATTGGGCCTTTCATGCGGCTATCGATTTTCTTTAGCAATAGCGGTTTGGGCTCCGGCAATTGGCTAGCCAAAGCGGCCAAGATCTGCTGCGCCTCTTGCGGGGTTTTTTCCCGCGTGCCTGTGGAAATGGCTAGGATCTCGGGCGTGTGTTTGAGGGCTTTGGTCAGATCATCAGGGCTTCGCGCGACAATACAGGACGCCCCGCGATTGGCGAAGGGCGCGGCACTATCCAGCGCGCCGGTCAGATCATCGGCGATGATGATAAGCCGAAGCATGAGTTAGTAGGCGCGTTGATAGAGGTCTTCGATATCCGTCACGCTCAGATCAACCGGGTTCCAATCCAGCAATCGGCGGATGCTATGGGCCTCGGTCGCCATATCGGGCAGAGCGGTTTGTGCCACCCCATGCGCGCCCAGACGCATATCGATGCCGAGATCTTGGCAGAATTCCAGCGCGCCTAGGCGGATGCTTTCTTTGCTAGTTCCGCCAAAGCCGAGGGCTTGGGTGATTTGATGGGCTTTGGTTGGTGTCGCAGAGCTATTGACCGCCAAAACATGCGGAAAGATCAGGGCATTGGCCAGGCCATGCGCCATCTTATAGCGGGTACCCAACGGATAGGCGACCGCATGACCCGCTGTTGTATTGACCGGGCCAAGGCATATGCCACCATAAAGCGCGGCGAGCGACAGGCCGGCCCGCGCCTCGCTATCGCTACCATCCTCTACCGCGCGGGGCAGGAAGCGGCCCACAAGCTCGATGCCTTTTAGCGCATAAGTATCAATGATCGGATGGGCGCGTTTTGAGGTGAAGGCCTCGGTGCAATGGGCCATGGCGTCGACACCTGTGGCGGCGGTGATGGCGGCGGGCAGGGAATGGGTCAGGCTAGGATCAATGATCGCTAAATCCGCCAAAAGATGCGGGCTTTCCGTGGCGATTTTGGCCTGAGTTTCTGGGTCGGTGATCAAGGCGCGGGTGCCGACCTCTGACCCGGTGCCAGCCGTGGTGGGGATTTGCACCAATCCAAGACGCCGCGCAGGGGCACAGTTCGGGCCGGAAATATCGCCGAGGCTCAGACCGCTTCCGGCCATCACGGCCACGAGCTTTGCCAGATCCATTGCCGAGCCACCACCAAAGCCAAGGATCACATCCGCTTGCGCCGCTTCGGTCGCGGCGATGGCGGCGACCAGGTTTGGCAGGCTTGGTTCGGGCTCTACATCGCCGAAACAAGCAGGACTGCCCAGGCCGAGACACTCTAGCCGCGTGGCGTTGAAAGCATCGGCAATGATGAACGGGCTGCGATAGCCCTGTGCGTCGATCCAATCGCCCAGACCCGCCAGGGTCCCATCCCCAAAACGCAGGCTGGCCGGGCTCAGAAGGTCAATCGGGTCACTTAAGCGCCGCATGCTCGTCTCCAATAGTTTATTCTGATGTGAGGGTAGACTCCTATTTGATAACTTGTCAAATAATGTCTGGCCATGCCGCCGTATTACACGGTTGGTGTTTTCTAAGACGTGTGATTTCTCCCGGATTTGCCCCGAAATCCGCGTAACATCAGTGGTATATAACGCATAGCTCAATGCATTATCTACCTTTGCCAGAAATAAGCTAAGTTGACATGTTGTATGTAAGGTGGATGCTATGACCCAGGAATTTGCCAATTCTGGCTATTGGGGAGACAGGCTAACATGTCGGACCGGGATGCATTCGTTGCGGTGGTGACCTGCTTTAACGAAGATGAGAGTATCAATTACGCGGCCACGCGGGCCCAGATCCGGCGGCAAGTGGCGGTGGGCAATCACATTATGTGCGCCGGGACCAATGGCGATTTCACCGCGCTGACCTTTGAGGAAAAGCTGCGGCTTTGCTCTGAGGTGGTCGAAGAGGTCGATGGCCGGGTGAAGCTGTTCATCAATGCGGGCATGCCGGCGACCTATGAAACCCTGCTTTTGGCGCGGGAGTTTGAGCGGCTGGGCGTCGATGGGGTGGCGGTGATTACGCCGTTTTTCATCGACTGCACCCAGGATGGGTTAGAGCGGCATTTTAAGTCTGTGGCGGATGGGGTGAGCTGCCCGGTTTATCTTTATGATATTCCGCCGCGGACCCAGAACCATATCGAGCCAGAAACCGCGCGGCGTTTGGCGGCGCATGGCAATATTGCGGGCATCAAGGATAGCGGCGGGGCGCAGGCGACTTTGGAGGCGTATTTCGACGTCTCGAAAGAGATGCCGGGGTTTGACGTGTATTCCGGCCCCGATCATCTGGTGCATTGGGCGCTTGGCCAAGGGGCGCGGGGCTGTATTTCCGGGCTGGGCAATGTGATGCCGCAAGTCTTGGCGCAGATTATCCGTTGTTTCAATGCGGGGGATCAGGCGGGGGCCGCAGCAGCGCAAGAGGTCTATAGCGGCTTCCGCAAGGATCTTTACGGTTTGGGCTATCCTCCGGCTTTGGTGAAGCGCGCGCTTTGGCTGATGGATCCGTCTGTGGGCGCGTCGCGCCAGCCGGCGCTTTTGCCCGATGCGGCGCAGGACCGGGCGATCGAGGCGGTTTTGCGGAAATATGATCTGATGGCAGAGGCCTAAGGGGGCGATATGACAGAGGCACCAATTGTGATCACAATGGGCGACCCTTCTGGGGTGGGCGCAGAGGTGATCGTCAAGGCCATGGCCAGTCTGAGCCAGGCGGATCGCGGCAAATATGCTGTGATCGGAGATTTGGCCGTAGTTCAGCGGGCCTGTGCTGCGGCGGGGGTTGCTCTGCCCCTGAGCGATAGCGCTGAGGCTGGGGCTCTGCGGGTGATCCATGTGCCGGTAGAGGGCCTGCCGGATCGCTTTGGGTTGTTGAGCCCGGCTTGTGGCGAGGCGGCTTATCGCTATATCGCGCGGGCGGTGGAGATGTGCCAGAGCGGGACGGCGCGCGGCATGGTCACAGCGCCCATCAACAAAGAGGCGCTGAATGCGGCGGGCCATCATTATGACGGTCATACCGGGCTGCTGGCGCATCTCACCGGCGGCAAGGCGTGGATGCTTTTGGCCTCGCCTCGGCTGAATGTGCTGCATGTTTCGACACATGTGGCGCTACGCGATGCTATTGGCCGCGCTTCGCCCGAGCGGGTCATGGCGACGATCCGCATGGGGCATCAGCATATGCAGCGCATGGGTATCGCCGCGCCGCGTATCGCGGTGGCTGGGATCAATCCCCATTGCGGTGAAAACGGGCTATTTGGCCGCGAAGATGATCTGCAAATCGCGCCCGGGGTAGAGGCCGCCCAGGCCGAGGGCATTGATGTGGTCGGCCCAATTTCCGCCGATACGATCTATTATCGGGCCTATCAGGGAGCGTTTGATTTGGTGATCGCGCAGTATCACGACCAAGGCCATATTCCGATCAAACTGGTGGCCTTTGACACGGCGGTGAATGTGTCGCTGGGTTTGCCGATTGACCGCTGTTCGGTGGATCATGGCACCGCTTTTGACATTGCCGGGACGGGGCAGGCCAATCATGTGAATATGCTGGCAGCCTTGGAATATGCGGGCAAGCTGGCAGAGCGGCGCTTGGCCCCGGCTTAGAGGTCAGGCAGAGGCGCGGCGCAGGATCTCAAAACCGATATCGGTCACGGGTTCCGGATCTGCCGCGCCTTTGAACCGGCTGAGCAAGGCATTGGCGGCGGCCCGGCCCAGGCGGTCCCGGTCAACGCGGATCGTGGTGAGGGCAGGGCTGGTATGGGCGGCGAAATCCTGATCGCCAAAACCAATCACCGCCAGATCTTCGGGAATGCGCAAGCCTTGGGCTTGGGCTTCGACCAAGATCCCATGGGCGTATTGATCCGAGCTGCAAAACACCACGCCATTGCGAAACCCGTCCCGCTCTATCAACAGCCGCAGCGCCGCGCGCCCACCCGCCAGCGAGGCGGGGCCTGGTTGGCTATCGACACCGATTTGTTGTTGGCTGCCGGTCAGCTCGCTAAATCGCGCCCGGAACGCATCCCGGCGGCGCATGGCGCGCTCATCCCCGGCGGTGACGGTCGCGGCTTGGCGACAGCCTGCCTCATAAGCGAATTCCGCCGCCCGCCGCCCAGTTTCCGCGTGGGAAAAGCCGACACAGCAATCAATCGGGCTTTCGGTCATGTCCCAGACCTCTACCACCGGAATATCAGCGCCAAGCAGCATTTTCCGCGCCGTAGCGCTATGGTGAATGCCGGTCAGCAGGATCCCATCGGGACGGCGGGATAAATGAGTGAAAATCAGCGCCTCTTCCGTTTCCGGCTCAAACCCGGTTTCCGAGACCATCATCTGATAGCCTTCGGCGCGGAGAATATCGGAAAAGCCATGCAGCAGGCTGGAATAGACCACATTGGTGATCGAGGGCACCAAAGCGGTGATCAAACAGCTTTTCTTTGAGGCCAGGGCGCCGGCCAGGGCATTGGGGACAAAACCGGTCATGCGGATCGCGTCTTGGATCCGTTGCAAAGTCGCTGGCGAAACCTTTTCCGGGTGCGACAGAGCCCGAGAGACGGTGACCTGGCTGACCCCGGCGAGTTTGCCGATGGTGGCCATGGTCACAGCCCCGGTTTCGCGTGTTTTCGACTTTGCTTTTTGACTTTCGGTCGCTTTGTCATCCATAGCCGGGCTTATTCCAAGGCTGGGGCCGGGGCCGCAAGAGGCTAACTTGCAGCACCCCCCGCTTTGCGTTTGGCCTGAAGATAGGCCGAGCCCCCAACCGAGGCGGCAATCAGCACCCACAACACAATCGCGATCCAGCTCTTGGTAAAGAAGATGGTGAGATCGCCGAAGCTCTCTAAGCTTTTGACAAAATAGACTTCTGCCGACGGGCCTAGGATAAAGCCGATGATAAAGGGCGCCACTTCTAGCCGCAATTTCCCAGCCAGCCAGCCGAAAATGCCGAAAATAAGCAGCGTCCAGACATCGAACATGATGCCGTAATTGATGGTATAGGCGCCTATGACGCACATCATAAGGATGATCGGAAACAGCACTTGCTTTGGCACTGTGACCACCAGTGCGAGATAGCGGATGGCGTAATACATCACCGCGAACATAACCAGATTGGCCAGCAGCATGGCGATAAGCATCGCGCTCCAGGTATCGGGGTTATTGCCGATAAAGAGCGGGCCGACCTGGATGCCTTGCAAAGTGAAGGCGCCGATGAGCAGAGCGGTGGTGCTATCGCCGGGAATGCCGAGCGAGAGCAGAGGCACAAGCGCGCCGCCGGTTAGACCGTTATTGCCCGACTCCGAAGCGATGATCCCGGCCGGTTCGCCTTTGCCGAAATTCTCGGGATTTTTCGAGAAGGTCTTGGCGTTGGAATAGGCCAAGATCGACGCCGCAGAACCGCCAACCCCCGGCAGAATGCCGACAAATGTGCCGATCAGGCCGGAACGGAAAACATTGGGGATCTGGCCTTTGAAGATCGACAATTTGAAGCGCGAAGCATGGGTAACCGCGATATCCTTTAGGGATTGGCCTTTGGGCATGCCAAGCTCGGCTTGTTCGAGCACAGTGGCCAGGCCAAAGAGACCGATCAGCACTGGCAGCAAGGAAAAGCCGCTTTCCAACCAGTATTCTGTGCCGGGCGGGATCAAGCGATATTCGCCATTGCCGCCTTTGGAGATATCATAGACCCCGATCAAACTGATAAAGATCCCCAGAAAGCCCGAGAAAATCCCAATCAGCAAATCCCGCGATAAGGCGGCCATGACCGATAAGGCGAAAAGGATGATCAGGAATTTTTCCACATAGGAGAATTTGATCGCGAAATCCGCAAGCGCCGGGGCAAAGAAGGCCAGTACCACAAGCGAGATAAGCCCGCCGCCCAAAGAGGCGACAATGCCGATCTTTAGCGCCTTTTCCCCTTCGCCGCGTTGGCTTAGGGGATGGCCGTCAAATGTGGTGGTGATGGAAGAGGGCGTGCCAGGAATGCCCAGCAAGATCGCGGGAACAAGCCCGCCAGAGATCCCGCCCACATAAAGCCCCAGCAAAAGGGCCAGGCCGTTTTCCAGGCCCAAGGAATATGTGATCGGCAAGCAAACCGCGACGGCCATCGTGGCGGTCATGCCGGGAATAGCGCCGAAGATGATGCCCACAATCGTGCCGCCTGCAATCAGCGACAGGAAGAGCGGGGTGATAATGGTGAAAATGTCCAAGACCGCCTCCGTTAGGGCAGGGTGAGGAAGAAGAGTTCGGTAAAGAGCCACCAGACCAGAGCCGGGGCGATCAGGGACACCACGCCAATCGGCAGTAGCGTCGCGACAGAACGGTCATGGGAAAACAGGCAACCGGTCAAAAAGACAAAGGGCACAGAGCAGATCAGAAAGCCAAGCCCGGTATTGGGCCAGACATTGCCCACCGGCACCATCGCCAGAAAATAGACCACGGTCAGAACCAACACACCGAGAAAGCGGAAACGGTCCATTTCGGTCCAAATCCTGCGCCAATGGCTGCCCGCCTGGGCCAGTTCCGCGCGGTCGCGGATCACAATCGCCAGCCCCAAAACGCCCAGCACACAGGCGATGAGGATTGGAAAGATCAGATGCGATGTGTCGAAATTGATGGTGACCTGGGTCAAGCCGCCCATGATGTCCTCCGCAGCAATGGGATGGCCCGGTCAAGCAATACAGGCGCTGACCGGGCCTGGGAGAGGGCGATTACTCGCCAGAGATTTGCTCGATCACCTTAGCATAGGTGTCGCGCTTTGCGCTCAGATGCTCGAGCGCTTCCTCGGAGGGGAGGAAGTTCGGGATAAAGAAGGAAGCTTTCTGACGCTCTTGGATTTTGCCTTCGGCAAAGATTTCGGTCAGGGCGGTGTCGATGGTTTCGATAATCGCCGGGTCCATGTCTTTGTTAAAGAGGAAGAAGAACTCTTTATCAAAGGTGAAATCCTGTGTGCCATCCAAGGTTACGCTGGTCGCCGGAGAGGCGAACGCCAAAAGCTCGTCACGGGTGGTGTCGCCCATGCCCTTGGCTGGGGCTTGCTCTAGCGTGGCTTGGCGCGCGGTGACCCAAACAAAGCGCATGCCTTTTTGGTCATCGCCATCGAGCTGGGTGAATTGCTCATTGGCCTGGATCGAGCCATTGATCACATCCGCCAGATCATCCCACATGGCTTGGTTTTTGTCGGACTGAGAGCCAGTATTGACCGCAACGATATTCGCCTCAGAGCCAGGCGAACGCACAGCGGCGGCGTTTTTCATGGCGGAAAACCCGATCTCGGACACACCGCCTGGCTGGATGGCGACGCGGACACGCTCGCCATTGGCGGCGGCGGTCAGGATGTCATCCATGGACTGATAGGGGCTATCGGTCGGCACCAGATAGGCATTGCCCGGATTGATCGCCACAGTTGCGCCGATGGTGTAATTGGCGAAGGGATCGGAATAGCCTTTGCGACCGTAAAGCTCGCCCAGATAGCTTTGATCATGGAAGATCATCAGCGTGGTGCCGCGCTTGTCACGGTTCAACGCTTTGAAGGCTTCAGACGCGCCCACAGCATCAACTTTGATATTGATGCCCAGATGCTCGGCCAGAGCTTCGGCCACGATGGCAGAGTTCTGGTATGTGTCGCCGCCAGTGGATTTAGAGCCGATAACCAAACGCACATTGCGCGGCAGATCTGCGGCAGCAGCGGCGATAGGTTGCGCCAGAACGGCAGCGGCGCTGACAGCCGCCAGCAGGGTTCTACGGGTGAAGTTCATGGTGTGGTCCCTCCCATGGGCCGCGTTAAGGCGGCGTGTTTCACTTTGTTCAAACCGGCCCCTCACCGGTTTGCATGCGGCTATGAAAGCGCATACATTGCTCATGACCACAGCCGCATGCTTTCTGTCAAGGAAATAATTAAAACAGAAAAAATATCAGTTAATAGGAGCAAAACCCGTTGACGCATTGAAATGAAAGCGCATACATCATTTCTCAAAGAACAGTATTGAGGGAGGCTACTGATGAAAGATGGCAGCGTAAAAGATCCAAGCCAGCTGCGCAGCGCGCGGTGGTTTGCGCCGGATGACCTGCGCAGTTTTGGGCATCGCTCGCGTCTGATGCAGCTGGGCTATTCCGAGGCAGATTTCAAAGATAAGCCATTGATCGGGGTTCTAAATACCTGGTCCGAGATCAATTCTTGTCACGCCCATTTCCGGGAGCGGGCGCAAGATGTGAAGCGCGGCGTTTTCCAGGCGGGTGGCTTTGCCGTAGAGATGCCGTCGCTGTCGGTGGATGAGAGTTTCACCAAGCCGACCTCGATGATTTACCGCAATATGCTGGCCATGGAATGCGAGGAAATGATTCGCTCGCATCCCTTTGATGCGGTCGTGCTGATGGGCGGCTGTGATAAGACCACGCCGGGCCTGGTTATGGGCGCTATCAGCGCGGGCATTCCTTTCATCTATCTGCCAGCGGGGCCGATGCTTGCGGGCAATTATGCGGGGCAGCGTTTGGGTTCTGGCTCGGATGCGTGGAAATATTGGGATGAGCGCCGGGCGGGCAATATCTCGGACGCGGAATGGGTCGGCATTCAGGGTGGTATCGCGCGCTCGCCAGGTGTGTGTATGACCATGGGCACTGCCTCGACCATGACGGCGATTACCGATGCTATGGGTCTGACTATGCCGGGCGCGTCGTCGATCCCGGCGGTTGATTCCGGGCATCAGCGTATGGGCGCCGATTGTGGCCGCCGCGCGGTGGATATGGCCTGGGAGGGGCTAACTCCGGACCAGATCATCACCGACGCCTCCGTGCGCAATGCGGCGATTGTGGCGATGGCCACGGGCTGCTCCACCAATGCGGTGGTCCATCTGATCGCCATGGCGCGCCGAGCTGGGGTCAATCTGACCCTTGATGACCTGGATGATTTAGGTCGCGATACCCCGCTGATCGCCAATGTGCGCCCCTCGGGCAAAGACTATCTGATGGAGGATTTCTTCTTCGCCGGTGGCCTGCGCGCGTTGATGAAGCAAATCGAAGATCGCCTGGATACCAGCTGTCTGACTGTGACCGGCAAGACCATGGGCGAGAACCTAGAAGGTGCGCAGGTCTATAATGACGATGTGATCCGGCCCCTATCCAACCCGGTCTATCACGAGGGCTCGCTTGCGGTGCTGCGCGGTAATCTTTGCCCGGATGGGGCGGTGATCAAACCGGCGGCCTGCGATCCGAAATATCATGTGCATGAAGGCCCGGCGCTGGTGTTTGACAGCTATCCGGAAATGAAGGCCGCAGTGGATGACGAAAACCTAGAGGTCACCCCGGATTATGTGATGGTGCTGCGCAATGCGGGGCCTTTGGGCGGGCCGGGCTTCCCGGAATGGGGCATGTTGCCAATCCCGAAAGCGCTGATCAAACAGGGTCATCGCGATATGTTGCGGATCTCGGATGCGCGGATGTCGGGGACGTCTTATGGCGCATGTGTGTTGCATGTGGCGCCCGAAAGCTTCGTGGGCGGGCCGCTAGCCTTGCTGAAGACCGGCGATATCGTGCGCCTGGATCTGCCGAACCGCAGTCTCGATATGCTGGTGGATGAAGAAGAGATCGCCGCGCGCAAAGCCGCCTGGATCCCGCCGGAGCCGAAATATGAGCGAGGCTGGGGCTGGATGTTCTCTCGCCACGTAACGCAGGCCGATAAGGGCTGTGACTTCGATTATCTGCAATCCGATTTTGGCCGTCCCGCGGGCGAGCCAGATATTTTCTAAGGGGCTTTGAGTATGGCACTAGACCTAGATAGCGCGTTAACCGGGATCTCTGGCATCCTCGCCACGCCTTATGATGAGGCGGGCGACGTGGCCCCGAAAAAGCTGGTCCCGATCATTGATCGCGCTTTGGCGGCGGGGATGCATATCCCGGTGGTCAATGGCAATACCGGCGAGTTCTACGCGCTGACCACGGATGAGGCCTGCACCATGGTCGCGGAAGTCTGCGAGATGGTGGATGGACGGGCGCCGGTTCTGGCCGGTGTCGGGCGCGGTGTGCGCGATGCCTGCCGCTTGGCCAAGGCCTCGGCGGATGCGGGGGCTTCAGCGCTGATGATCCACCAGCCGCCAGACCCTTTCGTCAGCCCGCGCGGCACGGTCGATTACGTCAAGGCCGTCAGCGATGCCTCGGGCGGTTTGCCGATGATGCTCTATCTGCGCAATGACGCGATTGGCACCGCCAATATCAAAGCGCTGTGCGATCTGCCGGGCGTGAAGGGTGTGAAATGGGCAACCCCCAATCCGTTGCGCCTGGCCGCCGCCAAAGCGGCCTGTGATCCGTCGATCGTTTGGGTGGGCGGCCTAGCGGAAATCTGGGCGCCGGCATTCTATGCGGTGGGCGCGCGGGGCTTTACATCGGGGCTGATCAATATCTGGCCCGAGCGCTCTGTGGCGATCCATACGGCTTTGGAAGCGGGCGATTATGCAAAGGCCAATAGCCTGATCGCCGATATGAAGCCTTTTGAGGATGTGCGCGCCGAAGAGCTGAACGGCACTAATGTGACCGGCGTAAAGGCGGCGCTTCAGGCGATTGGCCAGGATTGCGGCCCAACTCGTCCGCCCTCTGCTTGGCCTCTGACCGAGACCCAGCAAACCATCATGACAGACTTCCTCAAGGCCAATGGCCTGATCTGAACCAGAGGAGAGACAGAAGATGCTCGATAACACCGATTTCACCCCCCATGGCAAACATCTGATTGCTGGCGAATGGGTCGCTGGGGACGCCACCTTTACCTCCGAACCCGCGCATGGCGAGGCGTTTGACTACTCCGTTGGAACGGTCGAGCTGGTCAATCAGGCCTGCGAAGCCGCGGAAGAAGCATTTTGGGACTATGGCTATTCCAGCCGTGAAACCCGCGCGGCTTTCCTCAATGCCATCGCTGATGAAATCGAGGCCCGCGCCGATGCCATCACCGCAATCGGCACCTCGGAAACCGGCTTGCCCGAGGCGCGACTTCAGGGCGAGCGCGGCCGGACCGTCGGTCAGATCCGTCTATTTGCGCAGCATATCCTGGACGGCGCCTATCTGGATCGCCGCTATGACGAAGCTCTGCCGGATCGCGCGCCTCTGCCGCGCCCGGATCTGCGCATGATGCAGCGCCCGATTGGCCCGGTTGCGGTCTTTGGCGCGTCGAATTTCCCGCTGGCTTTTTCGACAGCCGGGGGTGACACGGCGGCGGCACTAGCGGCGGGCTGCCCGGTTGTGGTCAAAGGCCATTCCGCGCATCCGGGCACAGGCGAAATCATCGCCGAAGCCATCCATGCAGCTATCGAAAAATGCGGCATGCCGAAGGGCGTGTTTTCTCTGATCCAAGGCGGCAATCGTCAGGTCGGCAGCGCGCTGGTCGAGCATCCGCTGATCAAAGCCGTGGGCTTCACCGGCTCGCTGGGCGGCGGTCGTGCTCTGTTTGATCTTTGTGCAGCACGCCCTGAGCCGATCCCGTTCTTCGGCGAGCTCGGCTCCGTTAATCCGATGTTCATCCTGCCGGAAGCCGCGAAAGCGCGCGGCGCGGAGATGGGCAAAGGCTGGGCCGGATCGCTGACCATGGGCGCGGGCCAGTTTTGCACCAATCCGGGTATTTCCGTTGTGCTCGAAGGCGCGGATGGCGAAGCTTATGTGGAGGCCGCTTTGGCTGCGCTGAATGAAAGCGGCGCGCAAGTGATGCTGACCGACGGGATTGCAGCGGCCTATCGCAAGGGCGCGGCAACCATGGAAGAGCAAAAAGGCGTGCAGGCCCTGCTCACCGCTATGTGCGATCAGCGCGAAGCAAAGCCGTTCCTGTTCAAAGTCGCGGCCAGCGATTGGCTGGAAAACCCCGAGCTTTCCGAGGAGGTCTTTGGCCCGCTCGGTATGGTCGTGGTGGCCAAGGATGTGGACGAGATGCTGACCATCGCCAAAAGCTTTGTCGGCCAGCTCACCGCCACGATCCATATGGACGAGGCAGATGCAGAGCTTGCCCGGAAGCTCCTGCCGATCCTGGAGCGCAAAGCAGGCCGGGTTCTGGCTAATGGTTTCCCGACCGGCGTGGAGGTCTCCGACACGATGGTCCATGGCGGCCCTTACCCGGCCTCGACCAATTTCGGCGCAACATCGGTGGGCACGTTGTCGATCCGCCGCTTCCTGCGCCCGGTTTGCTACCAAAACATCCCCGGCGCGGTGTTGCCGGATGATATCGCCTAAGGGAGGACAGGCATGAACCCCGAGACAAGAACTAAACTCATGGGCGTTTCAGTGGCGACTTTGGCCACCGCGCTCTATAAACGCGGGCTGCGCAACCAGGTGATCCAGGGCGTGCATCCGGTTGGCTGGAAAGGCCAGAACATGGTCGGCCCCGCTTTCACCTTGCGCTATATGCCGGCGCGGGAAGACCGCAATCAACTGATCGAGTTCCGCAACCCGGAGCATCCCCAACGGGTTGCGATTGAAACCTGTCCGGAAGGCGCGGTTTTGGTGATGGATAGCCGCAAGCAAGCCGATGCGGCCTCTGCTGGTGATATCCTGATCACCCGTCTGATGAAGCGCGGCGGGGCAGGGGTTGTCACCGATGGCGGCTTCCGCGATGCGGCGACGATTGCGGGTCTCGAAATCCCAGCCTATCACACGCGCCCATCAAGCCCGACCAATCTGACCAATAACGAAGCCATCGCCATCAACGAGCCGATCGGGTGCGGCGATGCGCCGGTTTTTCCGGGTGATATCATCGTGGGCGACGCGGATTGCGTGATCGTCATCCCGGCAGAGATTGCCGAGGAGGTCGCGGATGAAGCGGTTGAGATGACGGCTTATGAAGACCTCGTTGTTGAGAAAGTCAAAGAGGGCGAAGCCATTATCGGCCTCTACCCTTGTGTGAACGAAGAAAAGTTCAAGCCGATGTTCGCCGAATGGCGCAAGGCAAATAATCGCTAATCCTCATCAGGCGATACGGCAGGGGCGGGCAAAGTCTGCCCCTGAAATTCCGCACGGATCAAATCCGCCACAGCAGCGACCAGGGGTTCGGGCTCTTTCGGGCGCATGGCTAAGTAAAGATCGGAATGTAGCTCATCCGGCGGCAGGCCGATATCGCGGAACACCACATTGGGCAGGCCAATCTGTTGGCTCGACTGCGGCACAAGCGCAATTCCGAAAGCTTCATTGACCAGCGAAATAACCGTATGGCGCTGCGCCACGGCGAAGATTTCATTCGGGGTCACCCCATGAGCCTTCAGATAGCCCTGAAGCACTTCGCGCAAAAAGCCGCCGCGCTCGCTGGAATAGCCGATGAAATCTATGCCATGCATATCCTGGATGCTGATAGTGTCTTGGCTCAAAAGCGGATGGTCTTTGTGGGCGGCTAAGATGAAAGGTTCGCTCCACAGTTTTTCCATGGGCAGGCCGAAATTCTGCGGGTGAAGCCGAATAATCCCAAAATCCAAACTGCCAGAGCCGAGGGATTCCATGGCCTCAACGGTCATCACCTCGCGCAGGGTGATATCGACTTCGGGCATCTCTTCGCGGATGCGGCGGGCGATGCGCGGGATCACCTCAACACAAGACGACGGCACAAAGCCGATCTCAATCGATCCTGCCGCGCCCTGCGCCGCCTGCCGCGCGGCCAGTACGGCACTTTCGGCGCGGGTGAGGATATCTGAGGCGTCAACAAGTAAACGTTTGCCCGCCGCCGTAAGCCGCACGGAGCGATTTGTTCGGTCGAAAAGTGGTGTGCCAAGCGTGTGCTCCATCAAAGCGATATGACGCGACAGCGGCGGTTGGGTCATATTCAGCCGTTTCGCGGCGCGGCGAAAATTCAGCTCTTCGGCGACGGCCACAAAATAGCGTAACTGGTTTAATTCTATGGTTTGGCCTGCCAATTTGTCAGCCCTCTCGCCGATATTTGGTTTTGTGTGATTCTGGAAATCATAGGCACGGATCCAGGGTTTCGCTAGGAATAAGCGCCGGAAAACCGCGCAATAGACCCAAGTTTTTCGAGTTTTCATCTAATCGATCTGACTTGTGACTTACATGTTTACAAGATTGTTTAAATCACACATTCTAATCCCAGAGGCGGCCAGGCAGGACCAAAGAGGGCCAAGAAGAGAGGACGGCATGTCATCGGCGAATGCACAGGCGGGATTGGCGATCATGATTTGCGTCACCATTGGTGGGGCCATGGATTCCGTCATTGTGCGGCTTTTGGCGGGCGAGGTGCATCCGATAATGATCGGGTTTAGCCGGGCGCTGTTTGGGCTTTTGGCGCTCGCGCCCCTATTGATCCGCCGCCCCGAGATCCTGCACACGAATGCGCGGTGGAGCCATCTTTTGCGCGCCGGATTAAAGCTTGCCTCGCTGATCACACTTTTCGCGGCCTGGCAGATGGCACCTTTGGCCACGGTCACTGCGATTGGCTTTGCCTCGCCGCTCTTTGTCGCTTTGGGGGCCTGGCTGATCTTGTCGGAGCCTTTGGGCGGAAGTCGGGTGATCGGCCTGGTTTTGGGCTTTGCCGGTATTTTGGTGATTTTGGGGCCGTCGCTTGGACTGGCGCAATCCCAGGCTTTGGGCTTGGCCTTGCTCTCGGCTTTGCTGACCGGGATCATCCAGCTGATGCTCAAAGTCATGGGGCGGGGCGAGGGCGCGCTGACCCTGGTGGCGTGGAATTTGATCGCCAGTCTTCCGCTCGCTTTGATCCCCGCGCTTTTCGTTTGGACCTGGCCGAGTGCTGCGCAATGGGGGCTGCTCGCGCTGCAAGGGCTCATTGGCACGGGCTGCCAATTGGGCGTGACACGCGCGCTGCAATTGGCCGATGCGTCGCTCATAGCGCCGGTGGATTTCTTGCGCTTGCCCATGGTGGCTCTGACCGCCTGGTTGATCTTTGCCGAAATCCCGCCGCTGGCCACCTTTTTCGGAGGCGTGATGATATTCGGCGCTGTCACGGTTTTGTCCCTAGGGGCAGCGCGGAAAAATACGATGATACGCATGAGAGGATGAATGATAGCGAGATTGGATCGTTGTGCATCAAATAATGGATAGACTGATGGACTGATCCGCGTAGGATTGATCTAGGCCCAGAGCTGTCGGGGAGGACAGGCCAGACGGGCCCTAGATCATAAGAAGGCGCAAGCGGCGGGCGCTAAAAAATTGACCGCCGAAATTTGGGAGGAATACCAATGTTTTATCGCAAGAGCCTGCTTTGCGGGGTGGCTTTGTCATGCCTGATGACTGCCGCGGTCGCTGATGATGACGGCATTACTGTGGTGCTGTCCGAAGAGCTGGATGTTGTCGAACCCTGCATGACCTCGCGGTCCAATATCGGGCGCGTGTTGCAGCAAAATATCTCTGAAACTATCACTGAAAACTTCCCTGGTGAGGGGCTGAAGCCGCGCTTGGCGACCTCTTGGGAAGATCAGGGCAATGGCACTTGGCGCTTTAAGCTGCGCGAAGGGGTGACCTTCCATGATGGCTCTGCCTTCACTGCCGAGGATGTGGCCCATTCCATCGCGCGAACCACCGGCGATGCGATTGTGTGCGAGATCGGCGCGAAATTCTTTGGCGGGATGGAGATCACCACTGCGATTGTCGATGATCATACGATCGACATTACCTCAAACCCGCCTCAGCCGATTTTGCCGCTCTTGATGTCCACCATGACCGTGGTGCCAGCGGAAACCCCGATGGATAGTTTCGTGTCCCAGCCTATCGGCACCGGGCCTTACACTTTCGACGCTTATAATCGCGGCCAGAATATTTCGCTAAGCGCTTATGACGGCTATTGGGGCGACGCGCCGACCGTAACCCAAGCCACTTATGTCTTCCGCGGCGATAGCGCGGTTCGGGCGGCCATGGTCAAAACCGGCGAGGCGGATATCGCCCCGAATATCGCCCTGCAGGATGCCACGGATGCGGCGCTTGATTTCGCCTATCCGAATTCGGAAACCGTGTATCTGCGACTCGACCACGCCACTGCGCCGCTTGATGATAAGCGGGTGCGCCAAGCCTTGAATCATGCGGTGGACCGTGAAGCTTTCGTCGGCACCATCCTGGCCGATGGTACATTGTTGGCAACCGGCATGACCCCGCCATCCACCATTGGCTATAATAAAGATCTGGAGCCTTTCGCCTATGATCCGGAGAAAGCCAAAGCCCTGTTGGCGGAGGCTAAGGCAGATGGCGTGCCAGTGGATACCCAGATCACGATGATCGGGCGGACCAACAATTTTGGCAATGTTCTGGAAACCATGGAAGCGCTGCTGCAAATGTTCCAGGATGTGGGCTTCAATATGAAGCTTGAGATGACCGAAGTGGCCGCTTGGGAGCAGTATTATTCCAAGCCTTTCGCCGAAGATCGTGGCCCGATCATGGTTCAGGCGCAGCATGATAATGCTAAAGGCGATCCGGTCTTCTCTATGTATTACAAGTATAACTCCGAAGGTCTGCAATCGGGAATTGCTGATGCGAAAGTGGATGAGCTGATGGCTCAGGCCACCGGGGCAACAGGCGATGAGCGCGCGGCGATTTGGTCAGATCTATTTGCCCATATCCATGAAGAGCTGGTGGCAGATGTGATGCTGTTTCACATGGTTGGCTTTAGCCGGGTGAATGAGCGTCTCGATTTCGAGCCGTCGATCAAAACCAATAGCGAACTGCAACTGAGCCAGGTCGCGTTTAAATAAGTGTCCCTTGGCCGGGGCGCCCCTCATACGCTCCGGCCTCTTTTTCCACTCTTGATCCGAAAGCGTGTCAGCCATGCAGAGCTTTCTTCGAAAGCGGGCTATTGCCAGCGGGTTCTCGCTGCTTGCCTTGATCGTTATCGTCTTCTTCCTCTCGCGCCTGACCGGCGATCCCACTGCGCTTTATCTGCCTGTGGATGCATCGCTGGAAAGCCGGGAACAATTCCGCGAATTGCACGGGCTGAACGACCCGATCATTGTGCAATTCTTTCGCTATGTGGGCGATTTGCTGCGCTTCGATTTCGGCGTCTCTATCCGCCGCGCCGAACCCGCCATGCAGGTGGTGCTAGAGGCCTATGTCTGGACCATCAAGCTTGCGTTGATCACCATGGCCTTTGTTGTGGCGGCGGCCGTGATTGTGGGCGCATTGGCTGCGTTTAATGTGGGTAAGCTCTTTGATCGCTGCGCCACCTTCTTTTCGCTGATCGGTGCCAGCGCCCCCGATTTCTGGATTGCAATTGTCGGGATCACGCTGTTTTCCGTCACTCTGGGCTGGTTGCCCACATCAGGCACAGGCACGGTTTGGCATTGGATTTTGCCGATTTCAGTGCTGTTTATCCGTCCCTTCGGTCTGATCTTGCAGGTTGTTCGCGGCTCCATGATCACAGCGCTCAGCTCGGCCTATGTGAAAACCGCCCGCGCCAAAGGCGTGCCGCCCCGGCCGATCATCTTTGTGCATGGGCTGCGCAATGCGGTTTTGCCGGTGATCACGGTGATCGGCGATCAGGCCACCGCGCTGCTCAATGGCGCAACAGTGATCGAGGTGATTTTCGGTTTTCCCGGTGTGGGCAAGCTGATGATCGACAGCATTTTGCAGCGCGATTTCCCGGTGGTCCTCGCCGCGATCACGGCCACGGCGATTGTGATCTTCTTGATGAATATCCTGATCGACATTCTCTATGCGGTGCTTGATCCGCGCATTCGGTACTAAGCCATGGCGATCACCGAAACCCCCATTTCAAAGACAGTCGGGACCCAATCCATGACTCTGCCTCGGTTTCCGATCTTGCAAATGCTCTGGCGCGATAAATTCGCCTTTGCCTCGGCGATCTTCCTTATTCTTATGCTGCTCTGCGCGCTGCTTGGGCCCTATTTCCTAGAAGATGTGGCCATGCGTAATAATCTGCGGGGGCGGAATGCTCCGCCTTTCGATTTCTCTCGCGACTGGGTCTATTGGCTGGGCGCGGATGCTTTGGGCCGTCCGCTCTTGGCGCGGATTATTGTGGCGGCGCAAAATACGCTGCTGGTGGCAGCAGGCACAGTGGGCGTGGCCTTAGCCATTGGCACGGCGCTTGGTTTGATCGCGGGCTATACGTCCAAGCTTAGCAGTCAGGTGATCATGCGCCTGGCGGATGTGATCATGTCCTTCCCCTCTATGCTGCTGGCGGTTGTGGTGCTGTATATGTTGGGCGCGTCGATCCCGAACCTGATTATCGTGCTCGCCATCACGCGGATTCCAATCTTTCTGCGCACCGCGCGGGCGGAGACTTTGGAAATCCGCGAACGCATGTTTGTGCAAGCGGCCAAGGTTATGGGGGCCTCCACCGGGCGGATCATTCTACGCCATATCCTGCCTGTCGTGGCGCCGACATTGATCACCATTGCGACCCTGGATTTCGCTTATGTGATGCTGGCCGAAAGTTCGCTGTCTTTCCTCGGTGTGGGCATTCAACCGCCTGAAATCACCTGGGGCCTGATGGTCAGCCAAGGCCGCTCCTATCTGACGACCGCTTGGTGGCTTAGCTTCTGGCCGGGTCTTGCGATTATCCTGACCACCTTGTCGCTCAATCTGCTCTCAAACTGGATGCGCATTGCGCTTGACCCAACCCAACGCTGGCGTTTGGAAATCGGAGGTAAGAAAAATGGCTGAGGCTTTGCTCGAAGTCCGCGATCTATCTGTCACTTTCGAAACCGCGCGCGGGCCGGTTCATGCGGTGAAAAATGTGAGCTGGTCGGTCAATCGCGGCGATGTGCTGGCGATCTTGGGCGAAAGTGGCTCTGGCAAATCTGTATCCTCCTCGGCGGTGATCGATCTGATTGATTGCCCGCCAGGGCGGATCGATAGCGGCGAGATCTTCTTTGAGGGCCGTGATTTGCTGAAGCTCAGCAGCACGGCGCGACGCGAGATCAATGGCAAGCGCATTGCGATGATTTTCCAAGATCCGCTGAGCCATCTCAATCCGGTCTACACAATCGGTTGGCAGATCGAAGAGACGATGGTGATCCATGGCACACCGCGCCGCGAAGCCCAGGCCGAAACTCTGCGGCTTTTGGAAAAAGTGGGCATTCCCAATCCGCAAGAAGCGGTGGGCAAATATCCGCATCAATTCTCGGGCGGCCAGCGCCAGCGCGTGATGATCGCTATGGCGCTTGCGCTCAAGCCCGATGTACTGATCGCTGATGAGCCGACCACCGCGTTGGATGTGACGGTGCAGGCCCAGATTTTGCAGCTACTCGAAGAGCTTCAGTCCGAGACCGGCATGGCGCTGATTATCATCACCCATGATCTGGGGGTTGTGGCCGAGATCGCGCAGCGGGTTGTTGTGATGAGCCAAGGCGAGATCGTAGAGCAGGGCACCGCGCGCGAAGTTTATCGTAATCCGCAGCATCCCTATACCCAAAAGCTGATCGGCGCCGCCCCTGGCAAAGGCGAAATCCATCCCGATAGCCTATCCACCCCGCCAATCCTAGAGCTGCGCGGTGTGCGCAAAACCTATGGCGCGTTCACCGCGCTTGATGGGGTGAGCTATTCCCTGCGCGAAGGCGAAACCTTGGCAATTGTCGGCGAAAGCGGCTCTGGCAAATCCACCACGGCGCGGCTTTTGTTGGGCTTGGAAGAGGCGAGCGCGGGCAAAGCGCTTTATCAGGGGCGCGATCTTTTCACCCTTAGCCCGAAAGAGCTGTTCGCTATACGCCGCGATATGCAGATGGTGTTTCAAGACCCGACCCAAAGCCTCAATCCGCGCATGTCTGTCTATCAATTGATTTCCGAGGCCTGGGTGATCCACCCGGAAATTCTGCCGAAAGCGAAATGGAAGGCCAAGGTCATCGAGCTGCTCGAAGAAGTGGGGCTGGGTGAAGAGCATATGTATCGTCATCCGCACCAATTCTCTGGCGGTCAGCGCCAGCGCATCGCCATTGCTCGCGCCCTGGCCCTAGAGCCTCGGATCATCGTTTGTGACGAGGCGGTCTCGGCGCTGGATGTGCAGGTGCAGGCTCAGGTGATCAAGCTTTTGGACCGGCTCAAAGATGAGCATGGCCTCAGCTATATCTTCATCGCCCATGATCTGCCTGTGGTGCGCGATTTCGCGGATCGGGTGATCGTGATGCAAGGCGGGCGGATCATAGAGCAAGGCTGCGTGCGCCAGATCTTCGAAGCACCGCGCGAAGATTACACCCGGAATTTGCTGGCTGCCTCGCTGGATCCTGACCCGGAAATTCAGGCGCAGCGCCGTGCGGATCGTTTGGCCAAGGAGGTCGCTTAGCTATGAAACCCGATGTCATGATGCTCTATCCGCAAAGGCTCAAAGCCATGGCGCAGTTAGAGACGGCCTATAACCTACATCGCTATGATCAGGCCGAAGATAAGGCCGGATTTCTGGCAGAGCATGGCCCGAAATGCCGCGCGATTGTCACCAATGGCCATGCGCCGATCACGGCCGAGATTTTGGCCGCAATGCCTGGGCTTGAAATTGTCACCTGTTCTTCGGCGGGGTTTGATGGCTTCGACGTGGCGGCAATGGCGAGGGCTCGGGTGCAGCTTACTAATTCCTCGCCCGCGCTTTGCGATGATGTGGCCGATACGGCGATTATGCTGCTCCTGGCGGCGCGGCGCGGCATGGTGAAGGCCGAGGCCTATGTGCGCTCGGGCGATTGGGGCCGCAAGGGCATGTTCCCGTTGCAACGCTCCACCTCAGGCAAGCTCTTGGGGATCGTCGGTATGGGCACGATCGGCCAGGCCATTGCTCGGCGCGGCGCGGCCATGGGGATGGAAATCGCCTATTGGAACCGCCGCCCCAAAGACTGCCCTTATCGCTATGTCCCCGATCTGATCGACCTGGCCCGCCAGGCGGATATGCTGGTTGCGATTGTTGCCGGGGGGGAGGGCACGCGCGGGCTAATCTCGGCCCAGGTCATGGAGGCGCTTGGGCCAGAGGGGCTTTTGATCAATGTTTCGCGCGGCAGTGTGGTGGATGAGCCGGCTTTGATCGAGGCGCTACGCTCGGGCCGGTTGGGTCATGCTGCGCTGGATGTTTATGCGAATGAACCCAATCCCGATCCGCGCCTGACGGCTTTGGAAAATACCACGCTTTATCCGCATCACGCCTCTGGCACAGTGGAAACCCGCGATGCCATGGCGCAGCTGGTTGTCGACAATCTGGCCGCCCATTACGCAGGTCTGCCCTTGCTGACCCCGGTGGATCTAAGCGGCTATTTGCCCGCAACGGTGGAGGCCTGACATGCTGCGTTATTTCGGTTGGGCTTATGCGGTGACGATCATCGGGCTAATCCTGTCCTTTTGGCTGGGCTGGTTTTACCAAGGCACGCTTTCCGGGGCGATGAGCTTTCTCGTGATCGGCGCGATTTTGGCGGTGCTCGAAATCTCGCTGAGCTTCGATAATGCCATCGTCAATGCCAATAAGCTGAAGGATATGACCCCACTTTGGCAGCGACGCTTCCTCACTTGGGGGATTTTGATCGCGGTTTTTGGCATGCGGATCGTGTTTCCGCTATTGATCGTTGTGATCGCCGCGCAGCTCGGCCCATGGGAGGCGATCCGCCTCGCCGCCACGGATCCCGCGCGCTATTCCGAGATCATCCATGACGCGCATCTTTCCATCGCCGCTTTCGGCGGGACATTCCTGATGATGGTTGCGCTGAGCTATTTCATCGATGAGGGCAAGGAAATCCATTGGATCTCTGCCCTGGAAGAGAGCCTGTGCAAATGCGGTTCGGTGCGTGGAGCCGAGGTGGCCTTTGTGCTGGTGCTGATGATCGGTTTTTCCTGGGTGATGCCCAGCGAGAGCCGGGGCGAGTTCCTTTTCGCCGCCGTGTTTGGGCTGATCACCTTCTTGGCTGTGGACATGCTGGGCCATGTGTTGGACCGGCAGGACGCTGCTGGAGCGGTGGCAAAAGGCGGGCTTGGCGCATTCCTCTATCTCGAAGTGCTGGATGCGTCTTTCAGCTTTGACGGGGTGATCGGGGCATTTGCCTTGACCCAAAACCTCTTTCTCATCGCCATCGGGTTGGGGGTCGGGGCGATGTATGTGCGCTCGATGACGATCATGCTGGTGGAAAAAGGCACACTGACCGAGTTCCGCTATCTCGAACATGGGGCGTTTTGGTCGATCCTGGTTTTGTCGATCATCATGTTTTCCCAAACCCTGACCCATATTCCCGAGCTGATCACCGGGCTCTTGGGCGCCGGGTTTATCGGCTTCGCACTCCTGTCATCGCTACGCTATCGCCGTCTCGCGGCTGATCACGACTAACGACACCTCCTCTAGGGGTGTTTCGGGGCGGTGTTGCGCGGCCCCTTTCTCAATCTGTGACCACAAGGATAATTCCTATGCTCGACACACGTCCCATGCTGGAAAATGCGGAGCTGAAAGCACGCATCGAAACGGGCCTGCTCAGTTTCCCCGTGACGCCTTTTGACGATAGTGACAATTTCTCCGCCAGCGCTTTTGGGGCGCATTTGGAATGGCTTTCTAGCTATCCGGTGGCGGGGTTGATCGTTGCGGGCGGCACTGGGGAGCTCTTTTCCCTCACCCCATCGGAAGTGGTAGAGGTGGTGCGAACCGCGAAACAGGCCTTCCCGGATCAACCAATCATCGCCGGCAGCGGCTATGGTACAAAGATGGCTTGTGAAATGGCTCAGGCGATTGAAGCGGCCGGGGGCGACGGGATCTTACTTTTGCCCCATTATCTGATTGGCGCTCCGGCTGACGGGATCGAAGCCCGCGTTTCGGCAGTATGCGACGCGACGCGCATGGGCGTGATCGTCTATAATCGCGGTCAGGCCCGAGTGAGCGCTGAGGCGCTAGAGCGTCTGGCGGATAAGCATAGCAATCTGATCGGTTTCAAGGACGGCACTGGCGATATTGATACAGTTCGTCGGGTGACTTTACGGCTTGGGGATCGGCTTAGCTATATCGGCGGCATGCCCACTCATGAGCTTTTCGCCCAGGCCTATCGCGGGGCGGGTATGGCGACCTATTCTTCCGCGGTGTTCAACTTCGTTCCGGCCACGGCGCTAGAGTTTCACGCCGCTTTCCTAGCCGGGGATGATGAGACTTGTGAAACCCTGCTGCGCGAATTCTACTATCCCTTCGCGGCCATTCGTGACCGAAAAACAGGCTATGCCGTTTCCGCAATCAAAGCTGGCGTGCGTTTGCGCGGGTTTGAGGCCGGACCGGTTCGCGCGCCCTTGACGGATCTGACTGGAGAGGAAATGGAGATGATGCAAGATCTGATCCAAGGCCGCTCCTAGCATGACAAAAATCGCGCTGCTTGAATATTTCGCACCGGAAATTCGCCCCAAACTCAATAGCTTGATCGGCGATGATTTAGAGCTGCTCTATTGCGCCTCTAATGACGAGGCCGATCGCGCGGCGGTGATGGCTGAGGCGGAATATGCTTTGGTACGCGCGATTAAAATGCCTGCCTCTTTCCTAGATCTCGCGCCGAAATTGCGCATGATCCACCAATGGGGCACTGGCTATGACGGCATCCCCATGGCGGAGGCGAAAGCGCGTGGTCTGGTCTTGGCGCGCTCGCCGGGGGTCAATGCGCCCTCGGTCGCGGATCTGACCCTGGCTTTGATGCTGGCTGCGCTGCGCCGGATTTGCGTCGGTGATGCGCGGATTCGGGCGGGCGATTGGGATGAGCCGGATCTTTATGAGATTGGGCGCGACCTGACTGGGGCGACGGTCGGGCTCGTGGGCTATGGCGCCATCGCGCGCGAGGTGGAAAAGCGGCTATTGGGATTTGATTGCAAGGTCTTACATAATCGGGCCAGCGGTGGGGCGGGCTCTGTGCCCTTGCCGGAATTGCTGGGGCAGGTGGATATTCTGAGCCTGCATTGCCCCTCGACGCCGCAGACCCGTCATTTGCTGAATGCTGAGACTCTGGCGCAGATGCGCCCCGGCGCGGTGGTGATCAATACCGGACGCGGCGATCTAATCGATGAACAAGCCCTGACGGATGCGCTGATCTCGGGCCATATCGCGGCGGCGGGTCTTGATGCTTTCGATCCCGAGCCTTTGCCCATAGAGGCGCCGATCCGAACCGCGCCCAATACCGTTCTTTCGGCGCATTCTGGCGGGCGCACACGGGATAATTTCGCGCGGATCGTGCGCCATTGGGCGGGCAATATCCGCGCTCATGCCAATGGCCAGCCCATCGATCCGCGCTGCTTGCTCTAAGGAAATTTGTCAATTTCCTACTTTCCAAGTTGCAGACAAGTTTGCCCTGTCGCAAAATGGCATTCACGGAATATGTGGCGAGGGCTGGCCGATGACAGAAGAGCGGGCAAAACCGCGAACGACTTTGGCGGAAAAGGTGTATCATCTGCTATACACCCGGATCACCAATGGCGAATATCCGGTCAATCAAAAGCTGCCGCCAGAAAATGCGTTAAGTCAAGAGTTTGGCGTGTCCCGCCCGGTTCTAAGGGCTGCGATGGATCGGTTGCGAGATGAAGGGTTGATCTATTCCCGACAAGGAGCAGGAAGCTTCGTGCGTCTCACCACCACTGCTCATGTGGGCTTCGCGCGGGTTGAGACTTTGGCAGATATCCAGCGTTGCTACGAATTCCGCCTGGTCATTGAGGTGGAGGCCGCGAAGCTCGCGGCGCAGCGCTATAGCACCAGCGCTTTGGCGGCCATATCCGATGCGCTGGATCTTCTGAGCGAAGCCACCGGCTCGATGCAGCATCGCGAAGATGCGGATTTCGCCTTTCATCTCGCCATCGCAAAAGCCGCAAATAACCAGTATTTTGAGGCGACTATGCGGGCATTGCGCGACCATATTAATGTCGGCATGAAAATGCATGGCCAGTCTTTGATGACGGATGGTGCGGTCGCGCTAGAGGCGGTTTTGGATGAACATACCGCGATCAAAAATGCCATTGAATCCCGGGATAGCGATTGGGCTGGCTCTTTGATGCAAGCACATTTGCAGCATTCGCGGGACCGGCTATTTGGCGGCGGCTTTATTGATCTGCGAATGAATGATGACAAGAGCCTAACAAATTAACAACTTTGTTTGACTATGCCCCTGATGGCCCGTAATCTTGCCCAGAAAGAGGGAAGATTTGGGAGGGTCTTTCATGGATTTAGACGCAATAGCGCAAGCAATGGACGGGGTTTTGCGCCCGGATGGGCCGGGGCGCGAAATGGCGTTTCTGCCGTCACCGGTTGTGCAAAATCACGCAAGTTTTCTATGTGAGCTCAGCGATAGCACAATCCTATGCGCTTGGTTTGGCGGATCGTTGGAGGGCAAATCCGATATCTGTATCCGCGCCAGCGTCTTACCGCCCGGAGCCTCGGCTTGGGGTCCGGCTCAGACCCTAAGCGATGACCCCGACCACTCGGAACAGAACCCTTTTTTCTTTGTGTCACCTGATAGCAAGCTGTGGTTGATCCATACGGTGCAGCCCTCGGGCAATCAGGATGAATGCCGGGTGAGGATGGTGGAAATATTACGGGCTGGCAGTGAGTTAATCGCGCAATCAGGGCGCTTTTTGGATCTGCCGCGAGGCAGTTTCGTGCGCGCGCCGATGCAGCTTTTGCCAGGCGGGGATTGGGTGCTTCCCCTGTTTCGCTGCGTGCCGCGAGAGGGACAAAAATGGACCGGCAGCCATGATGTGGCGGCTGTTGCAATTAGCTCGGACCGGGGCGAAAGCTGGGAATATCGCGAAATTCCGGGCTCTATTGGCTGTGTGCATACTTGCCCAATCATGACCGAAACCGGTTTTGCAGCCTTTTTCCGCAGACGGCAAGCGGACCAGGTTTACCGCGCCGAGGGCTCCGCTGATGGGCGTGACTGGGGCGCACCGCAGCCAGTGGATGTGCCCAATAATAATTCTTCGATTGCGGTGACGAAATTGCGGTCCGGTCAGGTTGCGATGATTTGTAACCCTGTCAATGCGGATATGTCCGAAAGCCGCCGCCAGTCGCTTTATGACGAATTGGGCGAAGAAGATGCGCGGCCAGACGCAGATCCCGAAGGCGGATGTCATCCTATATGGGGTGTTGAGCGCGCGCCGGTGGTTGTTTGCCTATCCGATGATGAGGGCCGCAGTTTTCCGAAGCGCTTTTTGATCGAGGATGGGCCTGGCGCCTGTCTGAGCAATAATTCCACCGACGGCCGCAATCAGGAAATGTCCTATCCCTGGATTTCAGAGGCCGGCGATGGGAGTTTGCATCTAAGCTACACGTATCACCGGCGCGCCATCAAATATTTGTGCCTTGCGCCGGGATGGCAGACCAGGCTGCCCCGGCTGTAACGCCGGGGCCTCTTTGGCCGCTTTAGAATTGCGGGGCATCATTGGGGCCAAGATTTCCGCAAAGCCCCTTAGGCCGGCGGGTTGCAGATATCGGTGACGGATTGTTTTACCGCGTCAAGATTGAAGATCTGATCAAGCCAATCTTCTTTGAAAATCTTTGGCTTAGCTTGTTCGATTGCCAAAAGCGCCCCGTCGGAAAATTTACCTTCGGGATAAATGCCAAAGGCAATCGCCAGCTCGATTTTCAGATGGCCCAGCAGGAAATCATGCGCTGCCGCTTCGGGCACCCCTAGCGAAACCGCCCGATCCGTCGCATCGCGCAGAGCCATGCAAAGCGTCGCCGCGACCGTTTCCGACAAGGCGGGTTCCATCACCGCGATGTCTTGCAGCGAGCAGCGATGAGCGCGGGCAACCGGAGCATAAATGGCGCGGGCGACTTCTTCGCAGGGGGCGTAATGTTCTTCGGGACCTTGGATCAGCGCGCAAACAATGCCTTGCGGCCCGGCGACCCCACCGAAATAATCTAGCTGTCCTTCTTTCGTGTCATTCACTTCAAAGATATTCGGATGGCAGGGATGGGTGCAGAAATAAGTCACGTCATCGCGCTTTGGCATCTCGCCAGCATAAGGCGCGGCGGCATCCAGAACGATGATTTTCGCGCCCGGTTTGACCTTTTCGATAAAGGTGGAGGCGATTTTTCCGATCAGCCGGTCGGGAACCGCCATCAGGATCGTGTCGGCATTTGCGATGGCATTGTCATTATCCACCGCCTCAACGCCCAGCTCATCGCGCAGGCGAGCCCGGCCTTCTTCCGAGATTTCCACATGATCCACGTCGAAATCGGTTTGTTGCAGATTGCGGGCCAGGCGGACACCCATTTTGCCCCCCGCACCAAGCAGAGCGATTTTTTCCATCTGAGTTCTCCTAGTCTGATTGGGCGGGGCCGCCGCCACGTTTGATCCATCCGAAATAATCTGGGCTGCCCATCTGGCCGCCTTTTAGCGCGATTTGCAGGCCGTCAAATTTCGGGTTGTGGGAATGCCCGGTGAGCAGAGCCGCGCCGGGAATTGTGGGGGCCAGGGCGGTGAAGGCGAACAGACCAAGCTCGGCGCAGGCATGGCCGGATGTGTAGCCGCCAGATATCACCGCCCGCCGCGCACCGGTTTTGCGCAGCAATTCTGCTAAGATCCGCCCCAAAGCGGCACCGATCCGGGCATTGGCGAGATGCTCGGAAATCCCGGCCGCTTGAATTGTGTCTCGGAATTTTGCGACCTGAGGATCCTTTGGGCCGCGTGCCGTGACAATCAGCGGGTCACGCCCCGCTTGATAGGCGGCGCAGGCTTGGATTAGCCCGGCCGCTTCGGCTTTGTCATCGCCTTTGGCTAGGGCTGAGGCGTCGAGCTGAATAATGTCAAAGCCGTTTTCCTCTGCCCAGGCGATCTGTGCCGCAGTTACTGGCGATACCGAGCCGGACACAGCCACCATGCGCTCCACTTCGCCAGCGGATTTGGGGGCAGGGGGCGGGGCAAGCAATCCAGCAAGTTGCCAGTAGGCAACCAAAGCATATTCGACCCCCTGAGATCCCACCGCGAAAAGCGGGCTATCGGGCTCTTGCCAGATCAATTGACCGAGCTGAGCCATATGCGTGTCAGATATGGCATCTAAGCTAAGGCCGTGCAGCCCGGCGGCGCGAGCCCCCGCGACCGCCTGTGTTGGATCACCTGCTAGGTCTTCGAGGGTCACGCAGCCCAAAGGCAAATCCGTTTGCCGCCGCAAATGCGCGGCCACATCGGATTCGGCCATGGGGGTAACCGGGTGATGCGCCATGACCGGGTGACGATCCAGGCGAAAGACACCTTCCGGTGCAGAGGCAAAAAGATGCCCGAAGGCCTGATATCGACGCATGGTCGGGGCGGCCAGAAGGATCGGGACCCAGGGGCTTGGGATTTCACGCGCGGCGATATCCATGGCGCAACCGATAGAGCCAATATGCGGTGCGGAATCCAGAGTAGAGCAGGTTTTGTAATGCAGCACTGGCGCGCCGGTTTGTTTCAGCGCGTCAAAAGCTTTTGGCAGATGCTTTACCATCCAGGCCGGAGTCTGCGCGCGGGCGGTGCTGGCGATGCCGATGCCTTGGGCCTTGGGGAAGCGGGCGAGCTCTTCGGCTGTGGGAATATCGGTGAAAAGCACGGCTTCCAGCCCGGCAAAGGCCAGCACCTCCATCACCGCGCCCGCGCCGGTGAAGTCATCGCCATACCAGGCCACTAAAGGACCAGAGGGGAGGTCGGACTTGCCGTCGGGGATTGGGGCGGTCATCCGCGTGGCTCCAATGCGCGGGCCAGAGCTGGATGGGTTTTCGCATAGTCCTGGGCGGATATCCCAGCCATAGCCGCGTCCCAGCTTTCGCGCAGGCTGGTTACCCCAGCGGCGGGCCCATCAGGATGCCCCATAATTCCGCCGCCTGCCGCATAGATGCAATCCGCATTGCCCAAGCGCGCATAGGTTTCGCCTGGTTGATGCACCGTTTGCCCCGATGAGAAAACCGGCATGGTCAGCATAGGCGCTTGCTCAAATAGCGGGGTCTGCAAGGCCTTCGCTGAAACCATCACACTATCATCGGGTTCAGAGAATTTATTGCCGAGCCCGTTCACATGCATATGATCCGCCCCGGCAAGCCGCATGATTTTCGACCAAGGCGCGTAATCCCAACCCAGCATCGGTGCGCGGGAAAGATAGCCCCAGCCATTGCGGTGGCAATGCAAAGGCAGTTCCGTATGGCGCGCCAAGGCCAAAAGCCCGGTGATGCCGACCGAGTTCAAGCTTACCATCACGCAGGTTCCGCCCAGATCGCGAACCAGATCATGGCGCCGCCGCATATCGTCGATTTCACCGGTGAGGTTAAACGCATACATGACCTTTTTACCGCTCCGATCCGCAGCGGCATTCAGTGCATCCATGACCTGCCGAGCGCGGTCATCGAAGGGACAGACGCGGCCATTCGCTTGCAGCTCGTCATCTTTGATAAAGTCGATCCCGGCCGTGGCGAGCGTGCCGGCCAGCTCCGCCGTTTGCGCAGCGGTGAAGCCGATAGAGGGTTTGACAATCGTACCGATCAAGGGGCCTTTTTCGCAGCCCGTTAGATCACGCGTCCCGGCAATGCCAAATCGCGGACCGGGACCTGCCTGGGAAAATGCGGCGGGCAGGCGAAGATCCGTTAGGCGCAGCCCGGTCAGGCCGCGCAGCTCGAACAGATTGCCCGCAATCGTCGCCATCAAATTCGGTAGATCGGGGCCGATATTATTCACTGGCCAGGACAGGGTCAGGCGCGCGCGGCTGCACGCGGCGTCGGTATATCCGGTGGCGCCGGGTAGGGCGGCGGGCAGGCCGGTTTCCAGGATTTCCAAGGCCTCAACCCGCGCGGCGGAGCGCTCTTTCAGATCGGCGGTTTCGCCGGGCACTTTGACGAATGTGCCGGATGATTGTTCGCCGGCCATGGTCTCGGCCAGGGCTCTTGGATCACCGCTGCATTCCAGGATGTAGTCCGCTTCAAACCGGTCTGACATCTATACTCCCCCTCTAACTGAGATGCTCATTATACCAGTTAAGGGCGAAGGCCAAGTCCCTAGCCGAAAAACCGGCTATTGCTTTGGAAAACCTACTGCGTTTCGAGATAACCGCGCCCCGCCTCGTCGTAGATCTTCGCTTTGCTACCGCGCGAAATGGGGTCTTTTGCCTTTGCGGCTTTTTCCGAAACGCCTAAGCTTAGCGGTGGTGGTTTTGATGATAGAGACTATTCACGCGGGTTAAGTGGTCTTGCATAGCCTCTGCTGCGGCCTCTGCGTCACCTTCCTTAATTCCACGTAAAATAAGCCGATGTTCCGCGAGGGTCAGAGGCTCTAATCCGCGTTTGCGCACCTGCTCGATATGGAAAAGTCGCAGCCATCCGAATATCGCTTGGGACACGGCTTGAAAAATCGGATTGCCGGAAATCTCTGCGATCCGCGCGTGAAAGGCGCCATCATGATCCAAAAAGCTCGCGGAATCATCGCGGGCCAGGTCTTGGGCGTCGATCAGGGCGGTCAAAGCCTCAATATCTTCGTCTGTACGCCGCTGCGCAGCGATCCGCGCCATTTCGGTTTCCAGCAAAATGCGCGCTTCTTTTAGGTGCCCAAGGGACTGATCCGAATGGGTCAAAAGGTGATCAATGCTGGTGCCCATTTGCGACAAAAGCCCATCAAGCGATGGTCGCGCCAGCTTTGGGCGGCCCCCATGACGAATTTCGATCAGCCCCATACGTTGAAGATCTTGCATCGCCTCACGGATCGCCGGGCGCCCCACTTGATAGAGCGCCATCAATTCGCGTTCGGAGGGCAGCACATCGCCCGGGCGCAACTGCTTTTCCCGGATATGGGCGAGCAGACGGTCTTGGACTTCGTCGGAAAGTTTCTTGCGGCGGATCGGGGTTTCTTCACTCATGATACCACTAGCCTAGCCTGCAAGTTAGAGCTTGGCTAGCTGATAGATTGACTAGGTTATGCGCGAATTCAGGAATAACTTGCGGCTTTGGTATCCCAGCGAGATCAGGACATATAATCGTATACCAAATTGTAGTGCGGCAAATGAGTGGGTTATTCAAGGGGCGGGCAGCGGCATGGATTGCCGCCGCTCCTTCGTTTTGGTGCTGGATTACGACCAGGCTACGGCTTCCTGCCGCTGGCGGCCCAGGCCTTCGACTTCGATTTCCATCACATCCCCAGGCTTTAGAAAGCGCTGCGGGGACATCCCCATGCCAACCCCAGACGGTGTGCCGGTGGAGATAATATCGCCGGGCATGAGCTTCATGAACTGGGACAAATGCGACACGATTTGGGCCACGGTGAAGATCATATCCGAGGTGCTTTCATTTTGTACCACCTCGCCATTCAGGCTTAGGCTCACTTGCAAAGCTTGCGGATCTGGAACCTCGTCGGCGGTCACGAACCAAGGGCCGATTGGGGCAAAGGTTGGGGCGGATTTGCCCTTGATCCATTGGCCTGAGCGCTCGATCTGGAATTCCCGCTCGGATAGGTCATTGATGGTGCAATAGCCCGCCACATGGCTCAGCGCGTCTGCTTCGGACACATAAAGCGTCTCGGATCCGATGATCACGCCAAGCTCGACTTCCCAATCGGATTTTTGCGAAGCTTTCGGGATCACTACCTGATCAAATGGGCCGGAGAGGGCGGAGGTGGCTTTGTTGAACACCACCGGTTCCTCGGGAACGGCGAGGCCGGATTCAGCGGCATGTTTGGCATAGTTCAGGCCGATGCAGAAGAAATTCGGCACGGAGGCCAGGCAGGCGCCGATGCGGCCGGGTTCATCGACCACGGGAAGGCTTGTGATATCCAAGGCCCGAATTTCGTCAAGTGCCTGGAAAGACACGCTATTGCCCGCGAAATCTGGCACAGATCCAGACAGGTCACGCAAAGTGCCATCTGCATCCAGGATGCCCGGCTTTTCCTGACCCAGAGGGCCAAAACGCAGAAGTTTCATAGGGGTGTTGTCCTTTGATAGAGATAGGAAATTGTGGAAACTGGTGGCCTAAACGCCCAGAGTGATCCGAGGGTTTAGAGCCTGGGGCCGCGCGCCAGGGCCAAGGAATTTCTCCCGGATATTGGCCAGGAGAGAGGCGAAATGTAGGCGCACAAAATGTTTTGCCAGCTTGGTATCGCGGATCAAAAGCCCGTTCGAGATGCCTTGATGCTCGGCAAAAGTGTCCTCACGTCGGTCGGCCCGGCTCGCGGAAAGATAGCGGATCCGCCACATGCGCTTGGTGAAGCTTTCATGGCTTTTGGCTAGGGCCTCATTATGCGCGGCGCGAACCACCGCTTTGTGAAATCCCATATCAATGTCGAACAGGTCCAAATTGTCGATCCGGTCGGCCAGCTCCACCATGCGCTTGTTGAGATAGTCGATCTCGGCCAATTCATCGCTACTGGCGCGGTGGCAGGCCAGCTCGGCTGCCGCGACTTCCAACGCCATCAGCACTTCGAGGGCGTCGGTGACCTCTTGCAGATCCGGGTTCGCGACAATGGGGCTACGCGCGGGACGCAGGGTAAGCAGACCTTCATTCGCCAAAATGCGCAGAGCTTCGCGCATGGGGGTCCGAGACACGCCCATGGTTGCCGTATGCTCGCGTTCTTTGATGGGGGCGCCGGGTAAAAAAGTGCCGCGAAGAATTTCCCGTCGCAACTGATCAGCGATTCGTTCTGGCAGTGACTTCATCGCAAATGGCCTCCCCTCCACTTGATATCGTCGCTTCTTCGGCGTTACCGTCAGTTTGGCGCGGCATTTTTTTGCTCGAAGCTCTGATAGTTTTTATTTGGTATACCAAAAAAGGTTGATTGTCGAGATCGAGCCGGTTAGCGTGTCCTTGAATGGTATACCATTCTTTTTGCGATCGGGCGGGAGGCCCGGTTAAGCACTAAGGCCGTTAGGGCCATCAGGGAGGAAAACTGATGAACTTCGCAAAATTTGTGGGGACGACCGCGCTCGCCGCTATCACAGGCACTGCAGCTTTGGCTGATAACACTCTGCTGCGGATCCAAACCCATTACGCAACCGAGCATCCGTCTGGTAAGCTGGCGGCACAATTTGCCGATGACGTGCAGACCATGTCCAATGGCGAGATCACCATCGAGATGTTCTATTCGTCTTCGGTCGTGGCGACCGTTGAAACCTTTGACGCGGCTGTGAATGGCATTCTTGATTGCGACATGACCGGCGGCGGCTACCAGACTGGTAAGAACCCGGCCTTCCAATTTGTCGGCGATATCATGGGTGGCTATGACACGCCGTGGCAGCAGATCAGCTGGCTCTATTACGGTGGCGGGTATGATGCGGCCCAAGAGCTGTATAACGCGCAAGGCATGCAGTTGATTGGCTGGTGGCTTTATGGCCAGGAATCCCTGTCTTCCTCTAAGCCGATCTCTGGTCCGGAAGATCTGAAAGATTGGAAATTCCGCTCCCCTCCGGGTCTGGAAACCGAGATCTTTGCCGAAATGGGCGCCTCTCCGATCGTGATGGATTTCACCGAAATCTTTACCGCGCTTGAAACCGGTATCATTGATGGTGCGGATGCATCTGGTCTTTATAACAATGTGGGTCTGGGCCTCTATGATATCGTGAAGCACGCCACTTATCCGGGCTTCCACTCCATGCCATCGGACCACCTGGCGTGTAACAAAGACGTTTGGGATAGCATGCCCGAGCATCACCGCCGCATCATCGACACGGCTATGCAGAAGCTGACCCTGCAAACTGCACTGTCGAACGAAAAGAAAAACTCCGAAGCCGCGGCAGAGCTTCAGGCCGCAGGCGTGACCCTGCATGACTGGTCCGCCGAAGATCGCGCGAATTTCCGCAAGGC
Source organism: Mangrovicoccus sp. (assembly GCA_049603835.1). Lineage (GTDB taxonomy): Bacteria > Pseudomonadota > Alphaproteobacteria > Rhodobacterales > Rhodobacteraceae > Mangrovicoccus. Next base: position 114,846 of record JBMYSZ010000002.1, on the reverse strand, counting down.
CGCTCAGAAAGCATGGGATGGCTGGGCTGCGAAAACTCCGGAAGCCGCAGCGCTGGTTGAAAGCCACCGCGAATATCTGGGTCAGCTGGGTCTGATCGCGGACTAAGCTTGGCTCTCGTTAGGTGTTGATCTGGCGTGGGGCGCCTTTGGGCTGCCCCACGCTATTAAACGACCCTCTATTCTAGCTCTTATCCGAGAGGAGAACGCGCGCCATGGAAACAAGGAGCGTTTGGCTTGGGCCGTTGAAGCAACCGGTTCGGCTCGCGGCGATGGCCGCATCCGGTATTGCTCTGGTGACCTTTGTTTGGCTCATATTGGGTCAGTTTATATCCGCCGATCCCATCGATATGCGCGACATGCTGCGGCCCGAAGGCCGGATGGACGCCATATTGATGTTGTGGTCGCTCTTTGCGTCAGTGCTTTTGGTGGCGATTTACCTGTCTGACAGGATTGGCCCTATCGAAAGCGAACCTCACGGCGCATTCGATGTTTTGGCCCTGGTTCTAAGCCGAGTGGCCATGATTGGCATCCTCGCCGTGGTGGTGGTGATGTTTTACGAGGTGGTTTCGCGCTATGCGCTCAGCAGCCCGACCTTATGGGCCAATGAGCTTTCGCTTTGGATCGCCGGCTTTATTTTCCTGTTTGCTGGGCTCTATGCCATGCAACAGCGCAGCCATATCCGCATCTATGTGATTTACGACCTGATGCCGCGTTGGATGCAGAAAGCCGCTGATGTGATCTCGGTCATGCTGATTTGGGTGTTTTGCGTTTGCCTGGTTTGGGGTGGCTTCAACGAAGCCAAAACCAAATTCCTGCGGATGGAAACCTTTGGCACCGCCTGGGATCCGCCATTGCCCGCCACTATGAAACCGGCGATTTTGATCATCATCAGCCTGGTGGCTCTGCAAGCTCTGCTGAATTTGATTGCTGATTGGAACAAAGCGGCGGATCATCACTCGCCCATGGATGATATCGATGAAACTGAAATCGAAAACATCCGCGCGACCCTGAAAGACGAGTAAGATGGAATTTCTGGAACTCTTCGCCTGGATGAAGGTCTCGGATACGGGCATGCTAAGCCTCTATCTGTTGATCGGCATGTTCATCCTTTTGGCCATTGGCATGCCTTTGGGCTTTGCTTCGGCTTTCCTGGCTGTGGCCACTTTGGTGATGAAATTCGGCCCCGAGCTGCTGTTTTCCAATTTTGGACGCGGGCCTTTCAATGTGCTGGGCCAAGCGGTCTATCGGCAGATGACCAATTATGTGCTGATATCAATTCCGCTCTTTATCTTTATGGCGGCCTTGTTAGAGCGCTCTGGCATTGCGCGGGATATGTATTCGTCGCTGAATATGTGGCTCAGCCGGATGCGCGGCGGGATCGCGGTTGTCACCTCGATCATGGCGGTGATCATGGCGGCGATGTCCGGCATTATCGGCGGCGAGGTGGTTTTGCTGGGCCTGATCGCTCTGCCGCAGATGCTGCGCTTGGGCTATAACCAAAAGCTGGCCATTGGGACGATCTGCGCGAGCGGCTCGCTTGGGACGATGATCCCGCCTTCGATCGTGTTGATCTTCTACGGGCTGATCACCGAAACATCGATCAAGGCGCTGTTTACTGCCTCCTTCTTGCCGGGCTTTATGCTGGCTTCCTTCTTCATCATCTATATCCTGGTGCGCACGCGGCTTCAGCCAGAGATGGCCCCGCTTCCCGAGGCCTCACCCGATGAACCTGAAGGCAGTGAAAAGGGCCTGATGTTCTTGGGCTTCCTGTCGAAATTCACCATGTGGATTTCTGGAGTCTTGCTGCTGCGGGCGCTGTTTTTCACCGTCACCGGCGAAAATGTGGTGACTGAAGGGGTGGAGCCGATCTTCCTTGGCATGGTGTCGGATATTCCTTGGCTCATTGGGACGCTGGTCTTCGCTGCGGCTTTGATCCAATTCGTGATCGGGCGCGAACGCACCGCCGAGGGCTGGGCCATGGGCAAAGGCTTGGTAGCGCCGATCATCGTGATTGGGGTTGTTCTGGGCTCGATCTATGGCGGTATTACCGGCATCACCGAAGCCGCAGGTATGGGCGCGATTGCAGTCTTTGTGATCGGTTTGTTCCGGCGGGAGATGAGCTTTGAAGTGGTTTGGGATAGCGTTATGCGTACCCTGAAATCCACCGGCACCATCATCTGGGTGACCATCGGTGCGGCAGCACTAGCGGCAGCCTATACCCTAGCAGGCGGGCCAACCTATGTGGCCAATCTGATCGTGGGCTCGGATCTACCGACCATGAGCGTGATCTTGGTGATGATGTTCATCTTCCTCATCATGGGCATGTTCATGGACTGGGTCGGGATCGTTCTGCTGATCATGCCGGTCTTCCTGCCCATCGTGCTGCGCCTTCCGGTGGAAGAGCTGGGGCTGATCGGCCAGCTAGAGCCGCGGCAAGTGGCGATTTGGTTCGGGGTTGTGTTCTGTATGAATATGCAGGTCAGCTTCCTATCACCGCCCTTTGGTCCTGCGGCCTTCTATCTGAAATCTGTGGCCCCTGCGCATATCTCGCTGACCGATATTTTCCGTGGCTTCCTGCCCTTTATCGCGATCCAGCTGATTGCACTGTCGGTGCTGCTGATTTGGCCGCCTATTGTGACGGTCTTCCTCTAGGGCCTGGCACATAAGACTTAGCCGGGGCGATCCATCCGCCCCGGCCATTTGATCCAAAACTTCGCGGGAAATCCTTTGTTGGATCCCGGCAGGTCCGGGCTTGGGGGCTGTTTAACTGCAACTGATATGCTAGTTGATCAGAGGCACCCCCGCCTAGCTGCAAGGAAAGAAGCCCAGACATGAATATAGTGCGCCTGTCCGACTCTGATAATGTGGTGACCGCCATCCGCCCGCTGGAACTGGGCGAGGAAGGCGCGATCCAGATGATCCCGCGTGGCCATAAGCTTGCGACTTGCGCGATTGCCAAAGGCGCGCCTGTGGTCAAATATGCGCAGATCATCGGCTATGCCGCCGAAGACATCCCCGCTGGCGCGCATGTGCATAGCCATAATCTGGAATTCCGCAATCTTGACCGGTCCTATGAATATGCTGTCAATCTGCGCGCCCCCGCCGCGCCGGCCCAGCAGGATATGTTCCAAGGCTATCGCCGGGCCACGGGCCGGGTAGGCACGCGCAATTATATTGCGATCCTCACTTCGGTGAATTGCTCGGCCACGGCGGCGCGGATGATCGCAAGCCATTTCACCCCCGAAAAGCTGGCCGCTTATCCCAATGTGGATGGGGTCGTGGCCTTTGTGCATGGCACGGGCTGCGCTATGGGCGGCGATGGCACTGGATTTGAGTTTCTGCAGCGTGTGCTTTGGGGCTATGCGCGCAATCCGAATGTGGGCGGCGTTGTCATGGCCGGGCTGGGTTGCGAGATGATGCAGATCGACTGGCTGATCGAAGCCTATGGCCTGACCCCCGGCCCGCTTTTCCAAGCGATGAATATCCAAGATGTAGGCGGGCTTGCCGAAACCGTTGCCTTGGGGGTCCGCACGGTTGAAGCCATGCTGCCGGAAGTCAACAAAGCCGAGCGGGAGCCATGCCCAGCCTCTGAGCTGATGGTGGCGTTGCAATGTGGCGGCTCGGATGCTTGGTCGGGGATCACCGCGAACCCGGCCGTGGGCCATGCCTGCGATCTGCTGGTGGCCCAGGGCGGAACCGGGGTTTTGGCCGAAACGCCGGAGATTTACGGCGCCGAGCATCTACTCACCGCCCGCGCGGTGGATGCGCAAGTGGGGGGCCGTCTGATCGAGCTGATCGACTGGTGGCAGGATTACACCGCGCGCAACAAAGGCAATCTGGATAACAACCCGTCCCCCGGCAATAAAAAGGGTGGGCTGACCACGATCTTGGAAAAATCTCTTGGGGCGGCGGCCAAGGGCGGCACCAGCCCGCTCACCGGCGTTTATAAATATGCCGAGGCGGTCACCGCCAAAGGCTTCACCTTCATGGACAGCCCCGGCTATGATCCGGCCTCTGTCACGGGGCAAATTGCGGGCGGCTGTAACCTGGTCTGCTTCACCACCGGGCGGGGCTCTGCCTTTGGCTCTAAACCCGCGCCGACCCTGAAAGTCGCCTCTAACACCGTCATGTATGAAAAGCAGACCGCGGATATGGACGTAAATGCCGGACGCGTGCTGACCGAGGGTGCGAGCGTCGAAGAGGTGGGGCGCGAGATCTATGAATATTGGCTGCGCATGGCTTCGGGCGGGCAAAGCAAATCCGAAGCCCAGGGCTTGGGCGATTACGAATTCGTGCCCTGGCTTGTCGGCGCGGTGATGTAAGGCACGGATATAAGGCGGCGATCTAACGATCCTTTGGGGGAGGGAAGAGATGAGCAAAGCAAAGATTGGCTTTATTGGCCTGGGCCTTATGGGCGCGGCCATGGTCGAGCGGCTGCAAGCTTGCGGCTATGAGATGGTGCTTTTGGGCAATCGGTCCCGCACCCGATTAGAGGCCGCTTTAGCACGGGGCGCGACCGAGGCGGCGGATGCAAAGTCCCTGGCCGAGGCGGCGGATATCATCATGATCTGCGTTGGCACGTCCGAGCAGGTGGAAAGCCGGATGTATGGCGAAAGCGGCGTTCTGGCCGGGCTTAGCGCGGGCAAAATCGTGATCGATTTCGGCACATCTCTGCCCGCCTCCACAATAGCACTTGGTGCCGAGGCAGAGGCCAAAGGCGCGGCTTATCTCGATGCCCCCTTAGGCCGCCCGCCCGCAATGGCGCTAGAAGGGCGGCTCAATATCATGGGCGCAGGGGATCAAAGCGCCTTTGACCGCGTGCGCCCTGTGCTGGATGATCTAGGCGAGAATGTCTTTCATCTTGGGCCTTTGGGCACGGGCCATAAGATCAAGCTGCTCAATAACTACTACGCCATGACATCAGCCGCCGCCATGGCCGAGGTCTTTGCCATGGCTGACACGCTCGATGTGCCCCGGCAAACGGTTTATGACGTCATGGCCGCCGGGCCGAACCACTCAGCGATGATGGATTTCATCAAGCAATTCGCCATCGACGGTGAAATCAACCTCGCCTTTTCCCTGGAAAATAGCCTCAAAGATGTGGGCTATTACCGAGCCATGGCCGAGGCCGCAGGCGCGCGTAGCTGGATGTCTGGCGCGGCGTTTGACGCGCTGTCCGAGGCCTGCGCGGCGGGGATGGGCGAAAATCTGGTGCCAGAAATTCTTAGCCATTTCAGCTCTCATATGAAGGATTGAGCGATGCGATTAACGGGCAAAACCGCCTTTATCACCGCAGCGGGTCAAGGCATTGGCCGGGCCATTGCGGAAAAATACGCGGCAGAAGGGGCGAAAGTGATTGCCTCGGATCTAAAGGGCGAGCTGCTGGATGGGCTAGAGGCGCAAACCCTCAGCCTCGACGCCACCGACCGCACCGCGCTGCAAGCGGCGATTACTGAGGCGAGCCCGGATATTTTGGTCAATTGCGCGGGCTTTGTGCATGCTGGCACGATTGCCGAGGCGACGGATGACGATTTCGACTTCGCCTTCAACCTTAATGTCCGCGCCCAGTTTCATGCGATGCAAGCAGCACTGCCGGGCATGGTGGAGCGGGGCGGGGGCTCGATTATCAATGTCTCTTCCGTTGCGAGTTCGATCATCGCCGCGCCTGGCCGCTTCATCTATGGCGCCTCGAAAGCAGCGGTGATCGGTATGACCAAATCCGTGGCCATCGATTATGTGACCAAAAATGTGCGTTGCAATTGCATTTGCCCCGGCACTGTCGATAGCCCCTCGCTGCATGACCGGCTGCGGGCAACTGGCGATTATGAGGCCGCTCTGTCGGCTTTCATCGCGCGTCAGCCCATGGGTCGTATTGGTAAACCGGACGAAATTGCAGCACTTGCGGTCTATTTGGGCTCTGATGAGAGCAGTTTCACAACCGGCCAAGCGCATGTGATTGATGGAGGTTGGGCAACCGGGTAAAGGCGGAGCCATGGTGCTCCCCTCGCAAGTTTCCCAACGTGAAGATAAGGCGCTGCTCGGTGTGGCGATGATGGCTTTTGCCGTCACGCTTTTTACGGGCATCGACACCACCGCGAAATTGCTGATCCAATCGGGCCTGACCGTGTTTCAGGTCGTTTTCATCCGCTATTTCGTAAATTTCGTGATCGTGACGGCGATGTTCGCCCCGGTCAAAGGCCCGAGCGTTTTCCGCTCTGCCGCGCCGAAAAAGCAAATCGCCCGCAGCTTGTTTTTCCTGGGCAGCTCGGTTTTGAATTTCGCGGCGCTGCAATATTTGCCGATCACTATGACGACGACAATCATGTTTTCCGGCCCGATTGTCGTCACGCTCCTCGCCATCCCAATCCTGGGCGAAAAGGTGGGGCTGCATCGGATCCTTGCGGTGTGCACCGGGTTTATCGGGGTGTTGGTGGTGATCCAGCCTTGGGGTGTTGCCTTTCATCCGGCGGTGTTTTTCTCGCTCGGGGCGGTGGTTTGTGCCTCGCTCTATTTCATCATGACACGCATGTTGGCGGGGACGGAAAGCAATGCCACCAGCCAGATTTGGGCCACAGGGATTGCTTCGATCTGTTTGGCGCCTCTGGCTCTGCCCAATTGGGTTTGGCCGGAAACCACAATGGGCTATGTGATCATGGTGATGATTGGCGGCTTTGGTGCGTTTGGCCATATCCTGGCCACGGCGGCGCATCGCTTGGCCGATGCCTCGATCCTGGCGCCGGTGGTTTATATCCAGATCTTGCTGGCGGCGATTGTCGGCGTGCTGGTGTTTGACACTTGGCCAAGCTGGTGGAGCCTCGCAGGCGGGCTGATCATCATCGCATCCGGTGTCTATATCTGGCAGCGCGAGCGGGCCAAAAAGCGCAAACTTCCGGCCCGGCCCGAAGCTTTGCGGTGAGAGGGGCGCGCCCCTCTTACCCGCCTTACCCCGCTTTAGCCGCGACCCACATAGGGCATATTCGTGGCCATCACCGTCATATATTGCACATTGGCCTCTAGCGGCAGGCCCGCCATATGCAGCACGGATTGCGCCACATTGCTCACATCCATCACCGGCTCGACCGCGATAGAGCCATCGGCTTGCGGCACGCCCTTTGTCATCTTTTCGGCCATATCCGTAAGCGTATTGCCGATATCGATCTGACCGCAGGCGATATTATAGGGCCGCCCATCAAGCGAGATCGACTTGGTCAGCCCCAGCACCGCATGCTTGGACGCGGTATAAGCCGCCGACCCCCAGCGAGGTACATAAGCGGAGACAGAGCCATTATTGATGATCCGCCCGCCCTGGGGCTCTTGCGCCCGCATGATCCGAAAGGCGGACCGCGCGGTGATGAAAACGCCGACCACATTCACATCCATAATGGTGCGAAAGCTATCCACATCGATTTCATCCACCGTCCCGCCTTTGAAGCTGACACCGGCATTATTGAAAACCGCATCAAGCCGGCCCCAAGCGGCATAGGCTTCGTCAAAGCGTTGATCCACCTGGGCCTCGTCGGTCACATCGCAAGGCAGGATCAGCGCATTCTCATTGCCCGCGGCTGTCTCGATCAGAGCGTCTTCTCGGCGCCCCACCAGGCCAACTTTCCAACCGGCCTCAAGAAAAGTCCGCGCCGTGGCGCGCCCGATCCCGGCACTTGCGCCAGTGATAATGATATTTCCCATGTAATCCTCCCCGAAGCTTTGCAGCGCTTCGCCCTTTATTTGCCCTTAGGCTATCACCCTCAGCGGCCAGGCTCGAAGCCTTTCTGCGCCAAGGGTGATGCTTGTTTGGGTCTGTCTGATTTAATGATTGTCGCGGGGCAGGGCTTGCCCCACCTTTTTATAGGCTGTCGCCAATTCTAGGCAGCCACCATCCGCGAGCTGACCCACATGGCTGCGATAGATTTCCTGCCAAGGGGTTTGATGCACCAGCTCGGGGGCTGTCCAATCGTCCTGGCGTTTATGCCATTCGGCCTCATCCACCAGGGCATCCATACGGCTACTATTCAGGTCAAGCCGCACCCGATCGCCGGTTTTCAGATAGGCCAGCCCGCCGCCCACCACCGCCTCGGGAGAGGCATTGAGGATCGAAGGGCTTTCCGACGTGCCCGATTGCCGCCCATCGCCCACTGTGGGCAGGTGATGCACGCCTTGTTTCAGCACCCCATTCGGCGGCTGCATATTCACCACCTCTGCAGAGCCGGGATAGCCCACACAGCCTACATTGCGGATAAAGAGAATGGTGGTTTCATCAATGCCGAGCTCTGGGTCATTGATCCGATCATGATAATCTTCGGGGCCCTCAAATACCACGGCGCGGGCCTCATAGATGCCTTCATTGCCTGGCTCACTGAGGAAACGCTTGCGGAAATCCTCGGATATCACTGATGTTTTCATCAGCGCCGAGTCAAAGAGATTGCCAGAGAGCACCTTAAAGCCCGCCTCGGCCCGCATGGGCGCCTCATAGGCTTTGATCACCGCGCGATCTTGGCTTTCCACACCGTCTAGGGTTTGCGCCATGGTCTGGCCCGACGCTGTCAGCGCCTCGCCATTAAGCCGCCCGGCGCCCAAAAGCTCGGCCATCACCGCAGGCACACCACCGGCGCGGAAAAAGCTTTCGCCCAGATATTCGCCCGCAGGCTGCATATTCACCAAAAGCGGCACATCATAGCCGACGGTTTCCCAATCCTTCACATCCAGCGTCACGCCCATATGCCGGGCAATCGCCTGCAAATGCGGCGGGGCATTGGTCGAACCGCCAATGGCCGAATTGGTGACAATGGCGTTCTCAAAGGCAGCGCGGGTCATGATATCTGAGGGCTTCAGATCATCGAGCACCATATGCACAATGCGCTTGCCGGTCTCATAGGCCATATTCATCCGCTCGCGGAACGGGGCGGGGATCGCCGAGCTGCCCGGCAAAGTCATGCCAAGCGCTTCGGCCATGGCATTCATCGTGCTGGCCGTGCCCATTGTATTGCAATGGCCAAGCGAGGGGGCAGAGGAACAGACCCGCTCGATGAACTCGTCATAATCGATCTCGCCCTCGGCTAGCAGGCGGCGGCTTTCCCAAATGATCGTGCCCGAGCCCGCGCGCTTACCCTTCCACCAGCCATCAAGCATTGGCCCGCCATTCAGCGCAATCGCCGGGATATCCATGGTGCCCGCGCCCATGAGCATAGCCGGGGTTGTTTTATCGCAGCCCGTGGTCAGCACAACGCCATCGATGGGATAGCCATGCAGCACTTCGACCAGACCCAGATAAGTGAGGTTGCGATCAAGCGCGGCAGTGGGGCGTTTGCCAGTTTCTTGGATCGGGTGAACCGGGAATTCCATGGGGATCCCGCCGCCATCGCGAATACCGGCCTTGATCCGATCCATCAAAAACACATGGATTTTGTTGCAGGGCGCTAAATCGCTGCCAGTTTGGGCGATACCAATCACCGGCCGCTCCGATTGCAGCTCTTCGCGAGTGAAAGCCTGGTTCTGATAACGCTCTAGATAAAGCGCGGTCATCCCTGGATTATTGGGATTGTCAAACCATTCTTGCGAGCGAAAACGCTTGCGGGCTCTGGTGTCGGTCATTGCTAGTCTCCTCCTCCCGGCCAGTCCTTGGGCTAAGACCTTTGCCGTCTTTCCTACCTTCACAAAATGGTATACCAAAGGCAAGAGGCAAACTCAGCTCGCCAGGGGAGGACGTGCTTTGCAAGGCCGAAAATCAGCTGCAAATCTAACGCGTCGCGCGGCCTTTTGGCGTGGCTATCTGGATTGCGCCCCCTTTATTCTGATCGTCATTCCCTATTCGATGCTATTTGGCGTGGTGGCTCGGGATGCGGGGTTAGACCTGTTGCAAACCATGTCCATGTCTGTCCTGGTCATCGCGGGAGCGGCGCAATTCACTGCTCTGGCGCTGCTGCAAGACCAGGCCCCGGTCTTTATCGCCCTGCTGACATCTCTGGCGGTAAATCTGCGCATGGCCATGTATTCCGCAGCACTTGTGCCGCATCTGGGCCATGCGCCTTTGGGGATGCGGGCGCTCATGTCCTATCTGATGGTGGATCAAGCTTTCGCCGTTGCGGTGCGCACTTATGAAGACCATCCCGACATGCCGCAATCGGTAAAAGTCGCCTATTATATGGGGGCTATGATGCTGATTTGCCCGTTTTGGTATGGCTTCAGTTTCCTGGGTGCCGTGATCGGAGAGTCGATCCCGGCCGCGCTTCAGCTCGATTTCGCCGTCCCGGTTTGCTTTATCGCGCTGCTCGCCCCTCTGCTGCGCAGTGCTGCGCATATGGTGGCGGCGTTCGTCTCTGTGCTGGCCTCGATTGCCTTTGCCTGGCTGCCGTGGAGCTTAGGCATTATCGCCGCCGCGCTGATTGCCATGATCGCTGGCGCGCAAACCGAACTTTGGCTCAAAAGGCGGGCGGGCGCATGATCTCTGACACGCAATTTTGGATCCTGACCCTGCTTTTGGGCCTTGGAACCTTTCTGATCCGGTTTTCATTCCTGGGCCTGTTTGGAGGCCGTGAATTGCCGGATTGGGCGCTTTTACATCTGCGTTATGTGGGGGTGGCGGTCTTTCCGGCACTGGTCACACCACTGGTGCTCTGGCCCGACGCAACCGGAGGTGAGCTTGACCCCGCCCGGCTGATCGCGGCGGGGGCGGCCTTTGTCGTCGGGCTCAAGGTCAATGTGATCGGCGCGATCTTGGCCGGAATGATTTCGCTCTATGCCCTGCAATATCTCTTTGCTCTTGTTTGAAAGGACAGCCCATGCTGCAAAAACCCCATCTTCTGCGCATAAAACGCCCTAATCGTCGCCCAAGCGAGGCGCAGATCAAAGCCTTTGAAGGCATGCCAGCCAGCTTTGTCTCTGATGCGATGGGCGGGGCTGGGGCGTTGGATACGGCGATCGCGCCGCCTTCAAATGCCGTTTCGGCCTCTGTTGTGGGGGTTGCTCTGACAGTCGAAAACACCCCCGGTGATTTGCAGGCAACCTTGGCCGGGCTGCATTTTCTGCAACCTGGCGATATCTTTATGGTCAATGCGGGCGGCTATCTGGGCTGCTCCGCTTCCGGCGATTTGGTGACAGGTATGGCGAAAAATGCCGGGGCCTTGGGCTTTGTGATCGATGGGCCGATGCGCGATATTGCCGGGATCGAGGCGGTGGGCCTGCCCGTATGGTGCATGGGGCTGAACCCGTCTTCGCCCACGGTTCAGGGGCCGGGCAAGATCGGCTATCCCACGCTGATCGGTGGCCAACCTGTTGAGACGGGCGATATCATCGTGGCGGATCGCGATGGCGTTGTGGTTGTGCCTTTCGCCCAAATTGACGCGGTGATTGCCGTTTTGCCCAAAGTCAAAGCTGATGAGGAAGAGATGGAAGCAAAAGTGGCCGAAGGGCTCAAAGGCTTTGATACCGTGGCCGCTCTGTTAAAGAGCGACCAGGTGGCTTACGAGGATTAGAAGAAGACACCGAGCAGGGCCTAGCTTTGGCCCTTCTCCACCTCGGCGGCCATATCAACCCCGTTAAGCGCACCGATGATATCCCCCAGCATAGGCACGTAATCAGTCCCATGGCCGGTGGCGATTGCATGGGTATAATAGTGCTTGAGCGACGCGCCCATAATATTCACCACATCTGCCGCAGCCGCCATATTCGCCGCATAGCCCACATCTTTGGCGGCATTCTCGATGGAGAAGATATGCGCATTAGGGTCCCGATCGACGGTGTATTTCATGAAGGTCTCGAAGAAGCCGTTTGACAGCCGCGAAGACCCGATCACCTGACGCACCGCCTGCGGGCTCAGGCCGGATTTAGCAGCCATGACCACTGCTTCGCCATAAAGCGCGGCATAGCCCATGCCGATGAAATTCATGATCAGCTTCATCTTATGGCCTGCACCGACCGGGCCTATATGGTTGATATTGCCCGCCCAACAGTCGATGATTGGCTTGACCCGGGCAAAGATTTCGGGTGCGGCGCCGATCATCGCGTCGAGCTGCCCGGCTTCGGCCTCTTTCGGGGTTCGGCCCAAAGGCGCATCGACCATATGCATGCCTGCCGCTTCAAGATCGGCGGCAAGGGCGAGGGTCGAGGTCGGATCGGCCGTTGTGCAATCGATCACCACCAGCCCCGGCTTGCCGCCTTCTAAGATCCCGCCGGGGCCGCGAATTATCGCCTCCACCTGCGGGCTATTGGACAGGCAAAGATGGATCACATCGCAATCCGCCGCCATCTCCGCTGCGCTGCCCACTTCCCGCGCACCAAGGGCCGCAAGGCTCTCTACCGGTGCGCGATTGCGATTGCCCTTGATCACCAGCGGATAACCCGCCTTTACGATATTGGCGGCCATGCCATGGCCCATCGGCCCGACGCCAATAAAGCCAATTGTCGGTGTCTTGCTCATAGTCTCCCCCCTATTTTGCAACTCAAAGACAGGCGGTAATGCCGCCATCGACGAAAAGCGTATGACCATTGACGAAATTCGAGGCCGGCGAGGCAAGGAAAACCGCCGCCCCCACCAGCTCTTCGATTTGGCCCCACCGCCCGGCAGGGGTGCGCTTTTCGAGCCAGGCGGAGAAATCTGCATCCGCCACAAGAGCCGCATTCAAGGGCGTATCGAAATAGCCCGGCGCGATGGCATTACAGTTAAGCCCCAGCGGTGCCCAATCCGTGGCCATGCCTTTGGTGAGGTTCGCCACAGCGCCCTTGGTGGCGGTGTAAGGTGCAATACCAGGGCGGGCGAGGGCGGTTTGCACGCTGGCAATATTGATGATCCGCCCGGCGCCGCGCGTGATCATATGCTTCGCGCAGGCCTGGCCCACATGGAAAACCGAGGCGATATTGGTCTGCAATAGCCGCTCAAAAGCCTCGGCGGGGAAATCCTGCAAAGGCGCGCGGTGCTGCATCCCGGCATTGTTGATCAGGATATCGATCGGGCCGGTTTCGGCCTCAAACCGGTCAATCGCCGCCGCAACACTCGCATGATCTGTGACGTCAAAGGCCAGTTTATGGGCTTGGTGCCCGGCCGCGCGCAGCTCTTGCACGGCTGTGTCCAGTTTATCTTCGCCGCGCGCATTAAGCACCACGCTCGCCCCGGCCTCGGCCAGTCCTCGGGCTAATGTGCGGCCAATCCCCATGGATGACCCGGTGATCAGCGCGCATTTCCCGCTAAGATCGAAAAGTTGCATGGCCCCTCCCTAATGGCTTTTGACAAGCCGTGCCGAATATGCCTAAGAAATGGTATACCATTTGGACGCATATGCAAGCGCCGCTTAACCGGCATAGATCGGGCGGAGCATATGGCGGGCCAGTTTGGGGAGGACAAAATATGAAAGCGCTTTTCGCCCATGGGGCAAAAGATCTGCGGCTCGGCGCGTTAGAGCCCGCGCCGCTTGGCCCTGGCCAGCTGCGTGTGGCGGTGAAGCGGGGCGGAATATGCGGCTCGGATCTGCATTATTATCTGCATGGCGGCTTTGGCACAGTGCGCCTGCGCGAGCCGATGATTTTGGGACATGAAATCTCGGGCGAGGTAGTGGAAACCGGCACCGATATGCAGGGGGGCGAGCAGGGGCTCAAGCCCGGAGATCTGGTGGCCGTATCGCCCTCGCGCCCTTGTGGGACCTGCCAATATTGCCTGCGCGGTCTGCCGAACCAATGCGAAAATATGCGGTTTTACGGCTCTGCCATGCCCTTTCCCCATATCCAGGGCGCGTTTCGAGAGGAAATCGTGGTGGAGGCGGCGCAATGTGTCCCTGCTCATGGGCTAAGCCCGGCGGCGGCGGCCATGGCCGAACCTCTTGCTGTGGGGCTGCATGCGGTGCGCCGTGCCGGTGACCTTTTGGGCAAGCCGGTGCTGGTCACGGGCTGCGGGCCTATCGGCGTCTTGGTGATCCTGGCCTTGCGCGCCGCAGGGGTGGGCGAGATCACCGCAACGGATATCGATGACCGTGCCCTTGGCTTTGCACGCCAGGCCGGTGCTGATCGCCTGCTCAATACCCGAAGCGACCCGGACGCGCTGGCGGCCGATAGCAGCGGCAAGGGCCGTTTTGCGGCGCTGTTCGAATGCTCTGGCAATGGGGCCGCCTTGACCCGGGGGATTGCGGCGCTCGCCCCGCGCGGGGTGATCATTCAGCTCGGCATGACTGGTGAGACCAGCTTGCCGCTTTTACCGATCATTGCCAAAGAGCTAGAGCTGCGCGGGTCCTTCCGCTTCCATGAGGAATTCGCCACTGCGGTGCAAATGATGCAGGCGGGGCGGATCAATCCTGATTTCCTGCTGACTCATTCTCTGCCCCTGAGCGATTTCGCCGAAGCATTTGACACCGCCGCCGATCGCTCTCGCGCCATGAAAGTGCAGTTGGAGTTCACCTGATGCTAAGCTTTGCCGCTGCCGTGATCTTGCTGGTCATCACCCCGGGTCCGGGCGTGATGTCCTGCGCGGGCATGGGCGCGGCTTATGGGTTTCGGCCTGGGCTGAAATGGGTCATCGGGCTGGGGATTGGCAATAATCTGGGCATGTTAGCGGTGATTTCCGGGGTGACGGCTGTGCTATTTGCCGAGCCGAGCATCCGGCTTGTGCTGCTCGCTTTGTCCTCCGCCTATTTGCTTTACCTGGCGGCCAAGATCGCTTTTGCTGGCAGCAAGCTGGCTTTTGCCGAGCCAAAACAAGCGCCTGGGATCCGCGATGGGATTTTGCTGCAAATCGTCAATCCCAAGCTCTATGTGGTCAATACCACGCTCTTTAGCGGCTTCGCTTTTGCGCCCGAATATCTGGTGTTCGAGACCTTCAGCAAATGGCTGATCATCAATCTGTTGTGGATCCCGATCCATCTGGGCTGGCTTTGGGCCGGGGCGGTGCTGCACCGGCTCGACCTGCCAGAGCGAGCCCATCGGCAGATCAATATCGCTATGGCGGCGGCAATGCTGGCGGTTGTGGCCCTCGCGCTTTTGAGCGGGCGGGGCCAGGGCGAAGCATGCAAGCCGCAAGACGAAAGGAAGTTTTCTATGGGTATTTCTGAGGCAATCCAAGCGCTTGCGCCGATCCTTGGCACGCGGCTGAGCACGGCTCAGGCGGTGCGCGATCAGCATGGCGAAAACGAAACCTACTATCCCCTGACCCCGCCCGATGCGGTGGCCTTTCCCAAGGATACTTCAGAGGTCGCCAAGATCGTTCGGATTTGTGCCGAGCATCACTGCCCTGTCGTGGCCCAAGGCACAGCGACCTCGCTAGAGGGCCATCACCTGGCCAGCCAAGGCGGCATTGTGGTGGATTTCGCCCAGATGAATAAGGTGCTGGAGGTTCGGCAAGAGGATCTGAATGCCGTAGTCCAGCCGGGCGTGACGCGTGAGGCGCTGAATGAAGAGCTGCGGGCAACGGGTCTGTTCTTCCCGGTTGATCCGGGGGCTAATGCCTCGCTTGGGGGGATGGCGGCCACTCGGGCTTCGGGCACGACAACGGTGCGCTATGGCACGATGCGCGAAAATATTCTGGCACTAGAGGCGGTTATGGCCGATGGCTCGGTGATCCGTACCGGCACGGCGGCGCGCAAATCTTCGACCGGCTATGATCTGACCCATCTGCTTATCGGCTCTGAAGGCACGCTTGGCCTGATCACGGAACTTACGGTCAAGCTGCAAGGTATCCCAGAGGCAAGCTCGGCCGCTACCTGCCGCTTTAAGGATGTGGAAGCGGCGGTAAATGCGGTGATCCTTACCATTCAATCGGGCCTGCCCATGGCGCGGATTGAGCTGGTGGATGAAATGATGGCGCGGGGCTTCAATCTCTATTCCGGCGCCAGTCTACCCGAAGAGCCGCATCTTTTCATTGAGTTCCACGGCTCGCCCAGTACGGTGCGCGAACAGGCTGAGGCCTTTGGGGAAATCGCCGCTGAATTCGGGGCAGAAGGCTTTTCCTGGACCGATAACGCCGAGGAACGTCGCGCCCTTTGGGCCATGCGCCATAATGCCCATCATGCCATGAGTACGCTCAAGCCGGGCACGCGGATGTTGTCTACCGATATATGTGTGCCGATTTCGCGCCTCGCCGAGGCAGTGACCCGAGCCAAGGAAGATCTAGCACGGCTGGGGCTTACGGCGGGGATCGTGGGTCATGTGGGTGATGGCAATTTCCATTGCGGGCTGCGGATTGACCCCACTGATACCGAAGACCAAGCCCGCGCCGAAGCCTTTTGCGATGGGCTTGCCGCCCTGGCCCTGGATTGCGGCGGCACGATTTCCGGCGAGCATGGGATTGGCCTGGGCAAGATGAAATATATGGAGCGCGAGCATGGCCTCGCTTTGGCTCCGATGCGCGCGATCAAAGCCGCGCTTGATCCGCAAAATATCCTCAATCCGGGCAAAATGCTGCCCCCTGCCACAAGCTGAAGGAGCCGCTATGCTGCCCTATGAAAATGTCACGCCAGAGGCTTGCCTTGTGGGCCGCGTCTGGCGCCCTGGTATCGGCCCGGCCCTGGTGGCCTTGCGCGGCGGCGATCTGGTGGATGTGACCTGCCGGGACGTCCCGACCCTGCGCGATTTGCTAGAGCTCGATGATCCGGCGGCTTGGCTGCGCTCGGCGAAGGGGGAGGCCTTTGCCAGCCTCGCCGATCTAAGCGCCGCCTCTCGCCCGGAGGCAGGGGAGGATGGTCTGCGCTTTCTTTCCCCGGCTGATTTGCAAGCGATCAAAGCCTCTGGCGTGACCTTTGCCGAAAGCATGGTCGAGCGGGTGATCGAGGAGCAAGCCGCTGGTGATGCCAACCGCGCGGCGGAGATCCGCACCAAGGTTCAGGCGGTGATTGGCGATAGCCTGTCTGGGATCGAGCCCGGCTCGGATCAAGCCATGCAGGTGAAATCTGTGCTGCAATCTGAGGGGCTTTGGTCGCAATATCTAGAGGTCGGCATAGGCCCCGATGCAGAGGTTTTCACCAAATCCCAGCCCATGGCAGCCGTGGGATGGGGCGCGGCGGTGGGGCTGCATCCGATCTCTAATTGGAACAATCCCGAGCCTGAAATCGTCTTGGCCGTCAATTCTCGTGGCCAGATTTTGGGTGCAACTTTGGGCAATGATGTGAATTTGCGCGATGTGGAAGGGCGCTCAGCCCTCCTGCTCGGCAAGGCCAAGGATAACAATGCCTCTTGCGCCATCGGCCCCTTCTTGCGGCTCTTCGATGAAAGCTATGGCATGGCGCAAGTTGAAGCCGCTGAGCTAAGCCTGCGCGTGGAGGGGGAGGATGGTTTTGTGTTGAATGGCGCTTCCTCCATGACCAAAATCAGCCGCCGCCCCGCCGATATCGTCGCGCAAACCCTTGGGCGGCATCATCAATATCCCGATGGTATGTTCCTGTTTCTGGGCACGCTCTTTGCCCCGATCCAGGATCGCGATGCGCCGGGCCAGGGCTTTACCCATAAGCTGGGCGATGTCGTCACCATCACCGAGGCGCATCTAGGCGCTTTGCAAAACACTGTGCGGCTGTCGACCGACTGCCCGGAATGGCGCTTTGGCACAGGCGCGCTCATGCGCAATCTGGCTGGGCGCGGCTTGCTTTAATTTGATCTAAGGGGGGACATCATGAAAGTTCTAATTATTGGCGGCGGCGGCCTGGTGGGCCAAAAGCTGGGCAAAGCTTTGGCGGCGCGGGGCGAGTTGCGCGGGGCTGAAATCAGCGGGCTCGTCCTGGCAGATATCGTAGACCCGCAGCCCGTGGAGGCGCCATTTACGGTGCAAACCACCCGTTGCGATATCGCCGATCCGGCCTCTGTGGCGGATGTGATCACAAGCGATGTGGATGTGATTTACCTGCTGGCGGCGATCGTTTCAGCCCATGCCGAAGAAGATCTGGATGCCGGGATCTCGATCAATATGATGGGCACTTATAATGTGCTAGAGCGTTGCCGCTCTTTGGGCACAAAGCCAGTGCTGGTCTTTACCTCCTCGATTGCGGTTTATGGCGGTGAAGTGCCTGATCCGATCCTTGATCATAGCTTCCTCAATCCGCAAACCTCCTATGGCGCGCAAAAGGCCATCGGCGAACTGCTGCTCAATGACTATTCCCGTAAGGGGCTGGTCGATGGCCGCGCATTCCGTCTACCGACTATCTCCGTGCGGCCGGGCAAGCCTAATCGCGCGGCTTCGGGCTTCATGTCGTCGATCTTCCGGGAGCCTTTGAGCGGCCAAAGCGCCGTTTGTCCGGTGGAGCGCGACTACCCGCATTACTATCTCTCGCCGCGGCGCTGTATTGAAAACCTGATCCTTGGGGCAGAGCTGGCCGAAGAGGATCTGGGCCAAAACCGTGCCATGATGATGCCTGGCCGCATGTGGACCATAGGTCAGATGATCGATGCCATGACAGCAGTAGCAGGGCCCGAACCGGCGAAACTGATCGAGTTCACGCCGCAGCCCGAGGTGCAAGCCATCGTCAATGGCTGGCGCTTCGATCTGCGTCCAGAAAAGGCGATCAAGCTAGGGCTGAAAGCGGATGACAGTTTTGAGGAAAATATCCGCTATTATATCGAGGATGATCGGCCCTAAAGCGTTTCGAGAAAAGCTAGAGACACTGAAAATCACTTTTCGCGTTGGAGCAAAGCGACAGGCAGCGAATAAGTGAGGCAATGATTTCTCGAAACGCTATAATCCGGCTTAACTCTCGATCAAAGCTTGCCAATGCTGGCGATTATGCAGAACACGGATAATCGCCAGAAATTCGCCTTCTATTCGATAAATCACCAGATGCGAGCGGTAGATATAGAGGCGCACCGGGGGTGAGATCTCACTCCGTTCCGGCGCAAGTCGAGGGTTTTGGCATAATTGACGAAGCTTTTCTTCGAGACCGCGCAGATAGTTTTCCGCTTGGCCCATTGACCAATTTTGCGCGGTGTAAAGCCAGATATCGCTTAGATCGTCTTCTGCTTTTGGGGAGAGCCGATAGCCACTAGCCGCCCGACGGGCCATGCTCCGCTCGCATGCGGTTCAGGAAATTTTCCATGTCGAAGTCCCGTGCTGGGCCGCTGGCAAGACCTTCATCCACCAATTTCTGCAATTCACCAAGAGAGGCTTGCCGGTCTTGGTCGCGGCGGATCAGATCTCGGACATAATCGCTTGCATTGCTATAGCGGCCGCTTGCCGCCTGGGCCTCGACCCAGTCTTTCATCGGATCGGGCAAAGAAACATTCATGGTCGCCATTTATGGGCCTCCTGACCCAAAATTAGGTCAGGATGTCACTTTTTTCAAGAAAATTGGCAAAGTTTGCCAAATTCTCTAATTTACTAGCGTCACCAAATCACGCCCCTCTAGATAGGCGAGGATGTTTTCCAGCTGCAAAAGCGCCATATCGCGGCGGGTCTCGAAAGTGGCGGAGCCCACATGCGGCTGCAAAACCACATTGTCGAGCGCTTGAAAACGTGGATCCAGCCCCGGTTCTTCGCGGAACACATCCAGCCCCGCCCCGGCAATTTTGTCCTGCTCCAAAGCGTCCAATAACGCGCCTTCATCAATGATCGAGCCACGCGCAATATTGATCACCACACCTTGCGGCCCCAAAGCTTCTAGCACTTGGGCGGAAACATAGTTTTCCGTCTCGGCCCCGCCCACAAGTGCGACGACCAGCCAATCCACCGCGCCGGCCAACGAAACGGGATCGGCGTGGTAGGTCCAGCCTGGCGTCTCTTTTTCCGAGCGGGAATGATAATGGATCTCCATTTTGAACGCGGCCAAACGATCCGCGATTTCGCGCCCGATCCGGCCCAGACCAACAATGCCCACCGTGCCGCCGGTCATCTTGCGTTGCAGCGGGTAATTGCCTTCGCTGGCCCATTTGCCAGCTTTCACCCAAGCATGGCCGCCGATCACGTCATGCGCATGGGTCAGCATCAGCGCCACGGCCATATCCGCCACATCGTCATTCAGCACATTCGGGGTATTGGTGACTTTGATGCCCCGCTCTGTTGCGGCGTCCACATCGATAGAGTCATAGCCCACGCCAAAATTAGCGATCAAACCGAGGCCTGGCAGCGGGTCCATGGCGGCAGCGGTCAAAGGGGTGTGGCCCTTAAAGGCCAAAGCTTTGATACCGGCGCGCAGCTCTTCGGGCAGATCGGCGATTTCGTCCGGGCTGGCCACATAATGTGCCGGGCAAGCGTCGAGTAGGCGGGTGCGTTCTTCGTCATTGAAGGCCGCGGTACAGATCAAAAGGGTCGTGTCGCTCATGTCAGGCTCCTCTCTGACGGGTCACAGGATTTCGCGGATGCGCTTGAGCGCTTCCAGGATGTTTTCGGTGCTATTGGCATAGGAAAACCGCAGATAGCCCTCGCCCCAAGCGCCAAAGCTGGTGCCTGCCACAGTGGCGACCCCGGCCTCTTCTAGGAAACGGTCTTGGGCTTCGGTGGCGGTCATCCCCGTGCCTTCGATATTAGGGAAGGCATAGAATGCCCCGCCCGCATCGGCGCAGCGCATGCCGGGCAAGGCATTGAGTTCGCGGATAATCACTTCGCGGCGCTGATCGAATTGGGCGACCATCGCGCGGACTTCGTCTTGCGGACCATCCAGCGCGGCAATCCCGGCAAATTGGGTCGGCGCATTCACGCAGGAATGCACATTGATGCAAAGCCGGGTGATATGCTCGACCAAAGCCTCGGGCCAGACCGCATAGCCTAAACGCCAGCCAGTCATAGCATAGGTTTTCGACCAACCATCGAGCATGATCAGCCGGTCGCGGATTTCCGGATAGCTGAGCAACGAAACATGCTGCCGCCCGCCATAAAGCATATTGGAATAGATCTCATCGGACATGAGCGCCACTTGCGGATGATCGGCCAGGCCTGCCACCAGCTTGTCGATCTCTTCCTTCGGTGTCACACCGCCTGTGGGATTGGCGGGGCTATTGATGATGATCAGCCGTGTGGCTGGTGTGATCTGTTGCAAAACCGCGTCGGCAGAGAAAGCAAAGCCGTTCTTTTCCTCCAGTGCGATCGGCACGGGCGTAGCGCCGCTATAGCGGATGACGGATTCGTAAATCGGAAAGCCGGGATTGGGATACATGATCTCTACGCCCGGCTCGCCAAACATCATTACGGCGAAATACATGGTCGGTTTGCCGCCCGGCTGAACCACCACGCAACCCGGATCGATCTCCACCCCATGGCGGCGGTGAAGATCGGCTGCAACCGCTTCCCGCAACGGCAAAATTCCATTTGCCGGGGTGTAGCCATGTTCGCCATCTTGCAGGGCTTTGACCGCCGCCTCAACAATATGCGCCGGCGTTTTAAAATCCGGCTGGCCGATCCCCAGATTGATAATGTCGCGCCCGGCCTGGGCCATGGCATTGGCCTTGGCCAAAACCACAAAAGCCGATTCCGTGCCCAAGCGGTTCATCCCAGCGGCAAGCTTTAGCTCTGCCATCTTATGTCCTCCCTTTGGCGGGCGCGATGATCTGCGCAAACTCCGCCGTTGCGTTAGCCCTATCAATCTTGGTATACCATTTTCAAGTGCTCGTCGAATTTGCCCGGTAAACAGGGCAACGGAGCTTTGGCATTTTCGCCAGAATGGGAGGATTGAGATGACAATTGCAACCGCTGCCGTATTTGGTCTGGGCTCTATGGGCTTTGGGGTCGGCGCCAATATCCTAAAGGCGGGCCATCGGGTCTTTGGTGTCGATCTGCGCGACGAGGCCGTGGCGAAATTCCAATCCATGGGTGGCGAAAAAGGCCCGGTGAGCGCGGCGGCCCATCAGTTGGATATGGTCGTGACGGTCGTGATCAATGCCGCCCAAACTGAGGCGGTGCTGTTTGGCGAGGCCGGGATTGTTCCTTTGCTGCGCGAAGGGGCGGTCGTGCTGTCTTGTGCCACAGTGGCCCCGGAATTCGCCCGCGCCATGGCCGAGCGCTGTGCCGCCCATGGGGTGCTGTATCTGGATGCGCCGATCTCGGGCGGGCCGGGGCGTGCGGCTGACGGAACTCTGTCGGTGCTGGCGTCGGGCAGTGCCGAGGCTTTCGCGGCGGCCAAACCGGCGCTGGATGCTATGGCCGAAACCGTGTTTGAGATGGGCGATGCGCCGGGGGCGGGCTCGGCCATGAAAGCGGTCAATCAGATGCTTGTAGGGGTGCAGATCGCTGCGGCAGCGGAGGCGATGACTTTCGGCATTTCCCAAGGCATTTCACCGGAAACTTTTATGGAAATCATCCCGAAATGCGCCGGCACCTCTTGGGCGCTGGAAAATCGCGGTCCTCATATCGTTAAGGGCGATTACACCCCGCTGAGCGCGGTGAATATCTGGCCGAAAGATTTGGGCATCGTACTGGATATTGCCCATGGCGCGAAATTCGGCGCGCCGTTGACCGCCGCCGCCTTGCAGCAATTCTTGGCCGCTGCCGGGCAGGGGATGGGGTTCGAGGATGACGCGGCCATTGCCAAAGTCTATGCCCGCAATGCCGGTCTGACCCTACCAGGCGACGAGGCCTAGCCCATGGCGCGCTCTATCGCTTTGGTCGCTCATGACGCGAAGAAATCCGATATGGTCGCTTGGGCTCAGGCGAACCAAGCGGCTTTGGCGGAATATGAGATCTATGCCACCGGCACCACTGGCGGGCGGCTGCAAGAGGAAGCGGGTCTGACGGTCACTCGTTTGCTCAGCGGTCCATTGGGCGGCGATGCCCAGCTTGGAGCTATGATTGCCGAGGGGCGCTTGCAGGCTTTGGTCTTCTTTATCGATGCGCTGTCTGCGCTCCCCCATGATGTAGATGTGAAATCGCTGCTGCGATTGGCCATCCATTACGACACGCCTTTGGCGGTGAACCATGCCACGGCTGATGCGGTCTTGGCACAGATGACGAAAGACGCGACATGACGACGATCTTGGGCTGTATCGCCGATGATTTCACCGGAGCGACGGATTTGGCCGGGCTTTTGGCGCGGGCCGGGGTGCCTGTGTCCTTGCGGATCGGCGTGCCGAAAAGCGCGCCAGACAGCACCGCACCATTCGAAATCATCGCCCTGAAATGCCGGACCGCGCCTGTGGCCGAGGCGGTGGCTGAATGCCGCGCGGCTTTGGCCTGGCTGCGTCAGGCCGGGGCGGAGCGGTTCTATTGGAAATATTGCTCCACCTTCGACAGCACCGCAGAGGGCAATATTGGCCCGGTTGCCGAGGCGCTGCTAGCGGATCTGGGGGCGGCACAGACCATCTATTGCCCGGCTTTTCCCGAAAATGGCCGGTCGATCTTTATGGGGCAGCTCTTCGTGGGGCGGCAACCCTTGGCGGAAAGCCCGATGAAGGACCATCCCCTGACCCCAATGCGCGATAGCAATCTGATGCGCTTGTTGCAGCCGCAGGTGTCCCGCCCGGTTGGCCTGGCCGATCGCCTGACCGTCGCAAGCGGGCCCGAAGCCCTACGGGCCGAGCTGGACCGCCAGGCGGGTGAGGGCGTGGCGCATATGATTGTGGATGCGGTTGCCGATAGCGATCTGGAAATCATCGCAGAGGCTTGCCGCCATATGGCTTTGCTGACTGGCGGAAGCGCTTTGGCCATGCCTTTGCCGGATCTGTATCGCCGCGATGGGCTTTTGGCGGCGGATGCGACCGCGCCGGAACCGCCGAAATTGGCACCGGCTACGATCCTGCTATCGGGTAGTTGTTCGGCCATGACCCGCGCCCAAGTGGCCGCCTATTTGCAAAACGGTCCCGGCTATCGGCTGGATCCGTTGGATTTAGCGGAAAATGGGCCCGGCGCGGCGCTGGCTTGGTTGGCCGAGCAATCGCTAGAGACCGCGCCGCTGATTTATGCCACTGCCGAGCCCGAAGATGTGGCCCGCGCGCAAGAAGCTTTGGGCATTGCCCGCGCCGGTGAATTGGTCGAAGCCGCTCTGGCCGTCTGTGCGCAAGCCGCATTGGCGCAAGGGGCGCGGCGCTTTGTGGTGGCGGGGGGCGAAAGCTCGGGCGCAGTGACCCAAGCGCTTGGGGTCGACCGCCTGGTGATCGGCCCGGAAATCGCCGCCGGCGTGCCATGGACCTATGCACAAAGCGGCGGATCAGAGATTGCGCTAAGCCTGAAATCTGGCAATTTCGGGGCAGAGGGCTTTTTCACCGATGCGTTAGACGTGCTGGCAAAAACGGAGGCCGCATGAGCCAAGAAGCCAAGCTGCGCGAGCAGATTTGCCTGCTTGCAAAATCCATGTTTGATCGCGGGCTAACTGGCGGGTCGACCGGCAATATCTCGGCCCGCACCGAGGATGGGGGGCTGCTGGTTTCGCCCACAGGCACCAGCTTTGGCCGCCTCGATCCGGGGCGGTTATCGCGATTTGATGCGTCAGGTGCGCTGATCGACGGCGATAAACCGACTAAGGAAATGCCGCTGCATACGGCCTTTTACGACACGCGCAGCACGGCGGGGGCGGTGGTGCATCTGCATTCCTGCCATTCCGTGGCGCTGTCCATGCTGCCTGAAACAGACCCTGACAATTTCCTGCCACCGCTCACGCCTTACGGGCTGATGAAGCTGGGTAAGGTCAAGCTGCTGCCGTTTTTCCTGCCCGGTGATCCGGCCATGGGGGAGGCGGTGCGCGGGCTTGCGGGCAAACGCAGCGCGGTAATGCTGGCCAATCATGGGCCGGTTGTGGCGGGCAAGGATATCGAAGCCGCCTGCAATGCGATTGAAGAACTCGAAGACACGGCGCGGCTGGCGCTATTGACCCGCGGGATGGCGCCGCGCGGGTTGAGCGAGGCGCAGATTCGGGCCGTTGTCACCAAATTCGATGTGGAGTGGGATGAATGAAGTTTTCGGCCAATCTGGGCTTTTTGTGGCGGGATCGCGGGCTTGCCGAGGCCATTCATGCGGCGCATGCGGCGGGTTTTGACGCTGTTGAATGCCATTGGCCCTATGATCAGCCCCAGGCGGAGGTTCGCACCGCGCTAGAGGCAACCGGCCTGCCGATGCTCGGGCTTAATACTTGGCCCGGGGATGTGGCGGCGGGCGAATTCGGTCTATGCGCCTTGCCAGGCCGCGAAGAGGATGCCCGCGACGCCATCACCCAAGCGCTAGACTGGGCCGAGGCTTTGGGCGCAGGGTCGGTGCATGTGATGGCTGGGAAATCCAGTGATCCCATGGCCGCATCGGTGTTTCGTGGCAATCTGCGCTTTGCCTGTGAGCGCGCGGCAGAGCTGGGCAAAACCATTTTGCTAGAGCCGCTCAACCGCCATGACGCGCCGGGCTATGTGCTGAGCACCACCGACCAAGCGGCGGAGATCATCTCGGAGCTGGGTTTTGATAATCTCAAACTGATGTTTGATTGCTATCATGTGCAGCGCAGCGAAGGCGATGTGGTCACCCGGCTAGAGGCGCTTTTGCCGATCATCGGCCATATCCAAATCGCCGCCTCCCCAGATCGCGGCACGCCGGATCATGGCGAGCTATTCTATCCTTTCGTGTATCAAACCATCGACCGGCTTGGCTATAGCGCCCCGATCGGCGCTGAATACAAACCCCTAGGCGACACCGAAGACAGCTTGGATTGGCTCCGCGCTCTAAAGGGGGATTAGCCCTTTGTGCATAATGGACGATGAGGGCGCTTGCGGGTAAGTCCGATAAGCGTGGCGCCGGTTAGACCTAGTAAAACCAGCCAGGCCATAAAGCAGGCTTTCCAAAAGTCGAGCGGAAATAGCCTAATCAGCGCGGTGTCCTCCGAGAAGACATAAGAAAATGGCGGGAAGACCAGATCATGCAGATCGCGCCATAGCGGGCGGAAAGAGCTGAGCGAGAGGGTGATCGCAAAGATTGCCACTAAAGCAAGAAGGGCGAGCCCTGCGCTGAAAAGGCTGCTGCGCAGGGAGTTGCGGCGCCAGGCCAGAGCGCTAAGGCAGCCACAAACAAGGGCGAGGATGCCAGTAACCCGTGCTGCATTTTGAATTAATGCGCTTACATCTCGCAAATGAAATATCTCGCGAAAGCTTAGCAATTGCGTCTCTTGACCCCAATGGGTGATTATCTGATGCAGCGGCCAGGTGCTGCGCATGGCGGTTTGAATTTCCAAGGCCTCGACGAAATCCGCAGCACTTCCTGGCCCCCAAGCGCCAATTGTGCGGGCGACCCAAAGCCAGGGCGGTGTCAGCAAAAGCCCCGCGGCCAAAAAAGCAAAAAGGCTGGCGAAGGCCAAGGCGAAGATCCAGCGCAGCATCATGGTGCGCGCAAAACCGTGGCCGGATCCGAGCTGGCCGCATGCCATCCTGGCACCGCCCCGGCCAAGCCGCAAATCGCCAAAAACGCGCCGGCGGTTCTGACTATGGGCCAGGGGGAAAGCTGCTCGCCATCCCGTAAGCCAACGGCGAGAAATTCGCCCAAAGGCTCTTGGAGATAAAGCGCCAAGTGATAGCCAGCAATTACGCCGATCACCGCCGAAACAAAGCCGATCACCAAGGCTTCCCAGATGATTTCGGATATGATTTGCGGTTTGCTCGCGCCAATCGTTCGTTTGACGGCGATCTCACGCGCACGCTCGGCCACGGAAAAGGACATGAGCGACGCAATCGAGGCGCTTCCCACAAGTAAAATCACAAAACCCAGCCCGTTAGAGACCAGGCGCACAATATGGATCAGGCGCTCGGCCCGTTCCGCAATGGCCGCGCCCGACCAGATATTAAGATAGCTCAGATCCAAAACATGGCTAAGGGTGGTGCGAAGGCTCGCCTCGCTTAGCGCGCCGCTTGGGTCTTCGAGAAAGACGTTCCAGGATAATGAGATATCCGTCGCCATTTCTGCGATGCCCTTAGGGATGAACACCGCATCGGAAAGACCGATAAAGGGCGGGGTCTCTTTAAGGCTTAGAATAGCAGTGACCTGGCAAATCCGCCCATCGAGGGAAAGCTCTGGTGCTTTGGTCTCGGGCAGGCGTTCTGTTAAGCTTTGCCCCACCGCGCAGAGGCCGGTTCGTTTATCCCAATCGAGGCCGGGGGCGGGCTCGGCGGATTGGCTGATCAGAAAATCGCGAGACGCCTCCACCAGTTTGATCGGGCGCGGGCCGGTTTCGGTGAGGATCTCGCTTTGCCGGACCCTTATCCGATAAACGGCGACGCTTGGCGGTAAAAGCGCGTCAAAGATTTCCACTTGGCGCCGCTCAAAACTGCCCGCATCATAGGCGCGCTCGCTGGCATCTGGGATATCGGCGAGCCGCCCAGAGATAAGAAATTGGGCACTCTCTTTTAGCTCGAGTTGCGATTGAAATGCCCGCATCGCATTATGAGACAGTGAATAATTCGCCACCACCCCCGCCAGGGCGATGGACAGGGTCAAGATCGCGAATATCAGGCGCGAGCCTTTATGCGCCGCGAAGAGCTTGAGCATGGCTTCTTTCTGTTAGTCGCCCCTGCTCCATATGGGCAACGCGGGCGAAAGCACTGATTTGTGAAATATTATGTGTCACGACCACAAGGCTACTTTCTGGGCTGACCAAGGATAGCATCAGCTCTAGGATATCACGGCCCGTGGCATGATCCAGACTGCCGGTGGGCTCATCGGCGAGGATAAGTTCGGGCTCGTTGACCAGGGCGCGGGCAAGGGCAACCCGTTGACGCTCTCCGCCGGAAAGCTTGGCAACTGAGCGATCCGCAAGATGGCCGAGGCCGACCCGCTCTAGCCAGCTCAGCGCCCGTCCGCGCCGCAAATGTCGCGGCAAGCCGCTATAGCGTAACGGCAAGGCCACATTCGCGGCGGCGGTGAAATGATCAATGAGATTGGCGCTTTGAAAGACAAAGCCGATCTTATGGCGCCGCAAGGCAAGCTTTTCTCGTGCAGAGATTGCGCGAAGCGAGCGGCCCGCAAAAAGCACATCACCCGATTGTGGGCGGCTCAGTGTTCCCATGAGTTCGAGCAGCGAAGATTTCCCTGAGCCGCTTTCGCCAATAATGGCCAGGGATTGGCCGCGCCATAGGCTTAGGGAAACATCTTGCACAATGGGCAGAGGACCGGCCTTGCTGGGCAAATGCCGTGCAACCGCGCGCAATTCGAGCAGAGGAGAAGGGGGCGGCGATTGGTGATCACGGCCCCGCATAGATTTAACAGCCGATTTGCGAAACGACGTCACGCGCCAATTGCGCTTGCTGCAGATATTGTGAGTAAAGCTGCGAGGTTGCCGCCGAGCTTGCGCCGGCCTGGCCATTGGCCACATAAGTTGCATAAGCGGAAGAAGCGGCCAGGCATTGCGAGCCAGTTTGAATATCGCATACGGCTTGGCAGTTGGCGATTGCGGCGGATTGGGCGGACGAAGAGCTTGGAGTACCCGCCAGGCATGCGCTTGGGCAGCCTGTGGAGATTTCCGATTGCGCCGAGAAGGAAGTGCTGGTGCTGCTAGTGGAGCTCGAATAGCTGGTCTCTTCTTCAAAGAGCCCACCGTCTTCCCCAAGACAGCCTGCAACCATAAGAACTAAAGCCGGACCGGCGATGAGGCGAAAGATACGTACAAACATTCAAACTTGTTCCTGTGCTTAGTGGTTGTCAAGAGAGCTTGGCGGGGCTACCACAAATTAAACCCGCAAATGGTTTCAACCATTTGTGTTTAATAATCGCAATATGGTGCGGTTGTTAAAGAGACAGTGACTGTTGCCAAAATGAACTTAACCATACTCCGCACATACTTTGTATGTATCATATTAATAAGTAACCCAATTTCTGTTTTTGCGGCGGAGTTTGGCATTTATATTACTGAATCAAAGGTATTTTTCGAAAAGATTGAGCGGGCTTGTTTGGTGGAATATGCCGAGCCCGCGCAAATACTGGCGCCCATTGATGGGGTGCTTAACCGTCATGTGAGTTTTGGTGAAAAAATGAGCGCTGGCTCGGTTCTGGCCAATTACGAAGATGCCCCGATTCGCCGAGAATTGCAGCTTTCGCAAAGCCAGCAACAGACTTTGGCGCAGCGCATTGCGAAAATCGACGGGTCTCTAACGGAAGCGCGACGGGTTTTGTTGGCGTTAGAGCTCTCAGCTTCACAGCGCAAACTTGCCCAGGCAAAAGAGGATCAAGCGCAGGCGCTTGAGCTTGCAGCCGCTGGACGATTAGCCAAGACGCGAGTTGAAGAAATTGAGGATTTGGTTTTGCGTCTGAGCGATGAGACCCTCGCAGTGCAAACCCGAATTGCTATTTTCGATATGGAAACCGAGCTGCAGCTGGCTGATCTGCGCCAACAAGAGCTAAGCTATCGTCTAAGCATTGAGGCGCTCGAAGAAAAGCTGGCTTTGGTGCGATTGACGAGTCCGCTCGATGGAACGGTGAGCTATGTAAATCCACGCCTTGCGGATGTAGATCAATTGGCGTTTCGGGCGGGGACGCATGTGTTTTCCATCTCGCCGCCAAATGAGCGTTGGTCTCGGTTAAAGATGACCGCAGCCGAAGCCGAGCAGATGCGCAAAGGCGAGGCCGTGATCGAAAGCGCCGAAGGGGCACGGATACCGGCGAAAATCGCCAAGATCCGAGCTTTAGAGGACGCGGCGGCTTGGGAAAAAGAGCGGTTTGAATATCTTTTGTCTTATCAAGATCCAGAAGGCACCATGGGGATTGGCAGCGATGTGACTTGCCTATTGTCGCGCCAGGTTGCGCGCGATGTTATCGCAGTGCCGCTGAGCTTTTTGGTGCAAGAGCAGGGGCAAGTGTTTTTGTGGAAGATCCGCGGGGGGCTTGCCGAAAAGACGCTGGTTGAAACCGGGCGGGTGGATCCGCCTTATATCGAGATAACCTCGGGGCTTGCTCTCGGGGATCAGGTGCGGCGGCCATAAATGTTGAGGCGCGCGACCCTTTGGCTGCTCTGTGCGAGCTTGGGGCTTTCGGGCTGTTCGCGGGCTCTATTGAAAGAAGCGACATCAGAGCTCGACCAGGTTTACACCGAGCTAGCCGAAGGCCCGGCGCCCGATCCAGGAAAAGCCTTGGGGCCGCAGGCTTTACTAGCTTCCGCGCAACGCCAAGGGCCAGATTTTTTGGCCGCCGAGATAGAAGAGGCGCGGGCTCGGATCCAGCTTGATGGCCGGAAATCTGAACGATTGCCGCGACTTTCGCTGGCATTGCGAAGCCAATACGCGGTGGGATCGGGCCGAGCGGTGGTCAATATCCGCGATTCCTCCATCGCGATGGATTGGAATGTGGCTGCCGCCTTGTTTTACGGAGATCGCGAAAGCATCGAAATTGCCCAGGCTTATTTGCCGGTTCAGGCGAAGCTTGCGGAATATGAGGCAACGGGCGAATTGTTTGATGCCTATCTTGCCCACGAAGAGGCGCTTGTATCGCGGCGCGAGCTATCGGGTCAGCTGGCTCTGGCGCAATGCAGGGCCGATGGCGCACAGGTGGAGTATGAGCTTGGCAATGCGAGCCAGGCGGAGCTAGAGGCTGGCCAGTCGGCAAGGCGCGATCTTGCCCAGCAAATGAACTTTGCCCATGAGGCGGTTGGCGCGGCGCGGCGGGAAGTGCTTTTTCGGGCGGGGATGGCAGAGACAGCCACCTTGCGGGCTGGGCGCGATCCCTCGCAAAGCTTGCCGGATTTGCCTAAGCCTTTGACCCGAGAAAGCTGCTATTCTGGGTCGGGCAATGCGTTGCGCGACCGGCTGCTTTTGGCTGGGGCAGCCTCGGCAATCCGCGCGGCGAAATTGCAGCGCTATGGTAGTCTTGATGTGCTGTTGCCGGCTGATCTTTCTCCGGAAACTGGGCTTAATCTGAATGTTTTGCTCGTGCTGCTTTTGCCGATCGTCGATCAGGGGGACGGAGATCGTCGCGTGCAAGAGGCCCGGTCTAATCTGCTAGAGATAGCTTTGGCCGCGGAGCGCAATCGACGCAGCTTTGATACGAGACTTTCGCAAGCGCAGCTCGCGCTTTCCCGTGCCAATTCAGAGCTTACCAAAACCCGCCTGGCTTTAAAGGCGCAATCGTCCCAGGCGGCCAATGCTGGGCAAATTTGCGAAAGTGAAGCTGAGCGGCGCGAATTGGAAATCGACCATGCACGCGCCCAAATTGCCTATCGAAAAGCGAAAACCAGCCTCGCTTTGCTTTGCGCCAAATCCGATGTGAACGGCGTTGATTTTCCCGATATCACCTCAGAGGCGCTTAGCCTTGCCGCGCCGCGAAAATAATAGGAGACCCCGTATATGTCTGTGAAGATTAATCAATTTATTGGCGCTCTCGTCTTGGGCCTTTCTACCTATAGCGGCGCTTTCGCTCAAACTACTGCGGCAGAAGCAGAGCCCGCTGCAAGGGCTGTGTCGGAGGAAAAACCCGCCCCGCCAAAAACCGCCGGTGAGGCGCTCAACCGCGAAGAATGGTTTGCGCCGGTTGCCGGAGATGTGGCGAATTTCCTCGGTTTGCGAGTGGAAAGCCTTTTGACAGAAAACGCGATGAAGCATCCTAACGTAAAGGCGCGGGGCTTTTTGCAAAATCCGATAGAGAAATTCATCGGCACAGTCTTTATCCGCCAAAGCTTTGAGCTGGAATTTAACGCCTTTTACGATGCGTATGACCCTGTTCGCCGCCTCAAAGCCCCGGGCCAGCCAAATTTGGCTAATAATTTGGATGCAACTTTTTGCTCTTTGGTCTCTGAAAACCCGCTTGAAGATGGCTTAGCCACGGCGTTTCAATTCCACGAAGACAAGGCTGATGGCTATTCGCTACATTTCTTAATCTATGATTACGCCGGCCCAGGAACATATCATTTCACGCCCGAGACCAAGAACTACATTAAATATGTGCCTAATGCGCTTGGCGGGGTGGTTGTGACCTCTCGCCAGCTAAAAGGGACGCGTTCGGCCTTTGATATGGTGACGAATGCAGAGTTTGACGGAGTTTTGAATATTCGCGAATTGCCCGATGGATCGCTTTTTGGCGATTATGAAATTGTAGGAGTCGGAAGTCTCGATCTGGCGAAAAGTCAAAATGGCGATCAAGATCAGTTTTTTAGCACGCTCTTTGGTGGGTTTTTCCGCACGGCGAGTTTGAAACAGCCGGTGCAGAATAGTTTTAAGCCGAAAGGCCCCGCTTTTGGTATGGGTGCGCCGATCGCAGAGATTGCTCCGCCACCGGGTTTGAAAGTACTGGCAAAAACGGACTGCTGATCATGATCTAAATTAGGGCCTAAATCTGGGTCGGAAATGGCGCAGGCTGGGGACATATTCGGGGCGCATAGCGCTTAACTTATGATGTTTCTCATATAGGGTGGTCTGACACCTCCTATTACGACAATTGGAAACGCGATAAGCAAAGCAGAACCCGCCAATGACCACAGTCCGTCTGCGCCTATTATTTCTGGCTCTTGCGCCTCTGATCCTGCTGATGCCGCTTTTGCTGCTTTTGGGGATGACCCGGTGGACAGCGGATTATGACGAGGTGCTGATCGCAAATGTCGAAAGCGATCTGCGGATTGCCGAGCAATATTTGGCCCGGCTGATGGAAGATACGAGCGATGAGCTGGACGAAATCGTCTCTTCGGCGGATTTTGTCCAGATTATTGCGCAACCGGCAGAGGTTCAGCAGCAGGTTCTTGCGGCCAAAGCCATCGCGGCGCAGCTCGATTTCCTGTATTACCTGCCCCATGGCCAAGCGGTGCAAGCGGCAAAGAGCTGGCCGGTGATTGCTCG
Source organism: Mangrovicoccus sp. (assembly GCA_049603835.1). GTDB lineage: Bacteria > Pseudomonadota > Alphaproteobacteria > Rhodobacterales > Rhodobacteraceae > Mangrovicoccus. The sequence continues at coordinate 82,254 of JBMYSZ010000002.1, read as the reverse complement.
CGCGGCAGAGGGGTTTTCTCAAACCCAGATCGATATCTTTGATGCAGCAACCCTAGAGCATCTTCGTCCTGACCTGGCGGAGCAAGCAAGGCTGGATCTGATCGACACCGAAGCGGCCTGGCCCACCACCCGCGATGTGGAGGATCGGGGCATGGTGCTGCATGCGGCCAGCCCGGCGGGGTTTGGCGGTGTGTTGGTGGGCGGGGTTCTGCTGAACCGCAATCTTGACTTCATCGATACGATCAATGCTTTGGTCTATCTCAATGCGATCACTGGCGGCGACCGTCAGGGCACGGCGACGCTGTTTCTGGATGATGTGCGGATTTCGACCAATGTGCGGCTGTTTGAGGATGTGCGCGCCCTAGGCACTCGCGTCTCCCAAGTGGTAAGCACGGCCGTCTTGACCGAAGGGCAGACCTGGCTCGATCGCGCATTTGTGGTCAATGATTGGTATGTTTCCGGCTATCTGCCGCTGATTGATAGTTTCGGCGAGCGGGTGGGGATGCTTTATGTGGGCTTTCTCGAAGCACCCTTTGATGCGGCTAAACGCGATGCCTATCTTTGGATGATGGCAGCTTTCGCGGCGGTGCTGGCGCTATCCGGTCCGGCCTTTTTCTGGCTGGCCAAGGATATTTTCAAACCGCTGGAACGTATGACCCAGACCATTCGCCGGGTCCGCGATGGGGATTTGACCGCGCGCAATGGCCAGGTGGGACGCAGTGACGAAATTGGCGAAGTGGCGGGGCATCTAGATGAACTGCTGGATCAGCTGCAAGAGCGCGATGCCCGGCTGCGCGCCTGGGCGGATGAGCTGAATGAGCGGGTGGATCAGCGCACCTCAGAGCTGCGGGCGGCCAATCAGAAGCTGGAGGAAACCTATCGCCAATTGGTGCTTAGCGAAAAACTGGCCTCAATCGGCGAAATTACGGCGGGTGTGGCCCATGAAATCAATAATCCGGTGGCGGTGATCCAGGGCAATGTGGATGTGATGCGCGATATGCTGGGCGCTCAGGCGGTGCCGGTGGAAACAGAGCTGGATCTGATCGACCAGCAAGTGACGCGGATCCAGGCGATTGTGGGCAAGCTTTTGAAATTCGCGCGGTCTTCGGAATATTCAGGCTATGAGGGTTTGGTGGACCTGGCGCCGGTGATCGAGGATTGCTTGGTCCTGGTGGATCATGTCCTGGCCAGTGGCGAATTTCGGGTCCGCACAGATTTCGCGCCCGTGCCGGGGGTGCGGATTGATCCGGGCGAGATGCAGCAAGTGGTGATCAATCTGGTGGTCAATGCGGTGCATGCTATGGGCCGCGCGGGCGAGATTGATTTGTCCCTGTCCACCGAGATTTGGGAAAGCCGCGCGGGTGTGTGTCTGAGCGTGGGCGATACTGGCCCCGGTATTCCGGCGGAGCAGATCGGCGCAGTGTTTGACCCGTTTTTCACCACGAAACAGGGGGTCGGGACGGGGCTTGGGCTTTCGATTTCCCAGACTTTGATCCAGCGCGCAGGCGGGCGGATCACAGCGCGCAATCGTGCGGGCGGTGGGGCGGAATTCCGGGTTTGGCTACCCTTTGAGGCCGAAGACGCCGAGCTGACAGGTAAGCGTGCCAGGGCCTGAAGGCACGGAAAGGGTGGGAGACCAAAGAGCCACCGGGTCAAGCCCGGTGGAGCTGCACCCAGCCGCATCAGCGGTTCTGCATTCTGCAGCCTTTCGAGCAACCACGAGAGGCTGGCCCATGCGGAAGCTTTAGTCCTCTAAAGAGCCATGCACCGCGAATTGATCTAGGCCCGCGCTTTGCGGTTCGATCATGCGATAGCTTTCGCGCACCCCGGCTTCGCTCAGTTCCCGCGCGACGGTCAGCAGGGTATTATCCGCAAAATCCGCGCAAAGATCGGCCATTTGCGCCAGCTCTTCTGCCGCCACAGGGCGCGCGGCTTCCACCGACGGAGCGCCATAATAGGTCACGAAATGCTGCGCCAGCCGGTCGGTCAGCGCCTCTAGCTCGCTGGGCTCTATCTGGGTGACGGCGACGAAAGTCACCCGACCATAGCTTTCTAACCCGAACCAACCATTGGCAAAAGCCTGGCGCGCCTTGCCGGTTAGATCCGCTTCGGTCCAGTTGGAAAATTCAAAACCGCCCGACAAACACCATTCCCCAGTGCGGGCAGGATTGGCAAAGATCCGAGTATCGCTTTCGTCGAAATGGAGGGCACGGGCGAGCTTCATAGGGTCTCCAGCATCTGGGTCAGGGGCAAATTATGGGTGGTGTCGCTATCGCGGATCAGCAAGCCGAATTCGTCGTCCAGGCCCAAAAACTTCCCGGTAAGCCCGCCATGCTGGAATTCTTCGCCTATTCCGCGCAGCAGACCGCGCCATTCGCCATGCAGCGGGCGGGGGCCGTCGGCTTCCCAGCGGGTGATCCAATTCATCACATAGCGGGCCCAGACTTCGACCAGCTGTGGCGGCGCGATATCTGCGCAGCCTTCGACAAAAAGCGCGGTTTGATCGGGGGTGAGGCCGGTATCCTCTTGCGGCGGCAAAAGCGGCAGGGTGAAGCCGATGACCAGCCAGTCCGGCATTGCCGCCCGGTTTTCTCTGTCGGGGGCAATGGCGCGAAGCTGGCCGCAGCTGGCGCCATTGATATAGATCCCGCCTTGCCAATCGAACTCCACCGCAACTTCTGGTGGCGCCAAAGCCCCAAGCGCATTTTGTAGCGCCACGGCGCAAAGCGGCAGCATGGTCATGGCCGAGCTCAGCGGGATTTCCGGAGCAAAGACCATGGCGGCCTGCATCCGGGCTGGGTCCAACCGATGGGTCACAAGTCCGGCCTCACAGCCCAAAACCGCTTGGCTGCAGGCATGCTCAAAAGCATCGCCAGGCGCGGCCTCGCCCCACAAAAGCGGTGGAAAGGTTAGCGCGTCTGTCATGCAACCTCCCGCGCGATCAGCGCTTGGGCTACGGCTTGGAAGGCCTTGGCCTGAGCGCTATCGGGCTGGGTCACTGTGATCGGTGCCCCACCATCCGCCGCAAGCCGGATCTGCAGATCAAGCGGGATCTCTGCCAAGAGCGGCACGCCCAGATTCTCCGCCTCCGCCGCGACACCGCCATGGCCGAAGAGATGCTCTTCATGGCCGCATTCCGAGCAAATATGGGTCGACATATTCTCGATCATTCCCAAAAGCGGCACTTTGAGCTGCTGGAACATGTCAATCCCTTTGCGGGCATCAAGCAAGGCCACATCCTGCGGGGTGGAAACGATAATCGCGCCGTCAAGCTGGGTCTTTTGGCTTAGGGTCATCTGCACATCGCCAGTGCCGGGGGGCAGATCCACCAAAAGCACATCCAGCGCGCCCCATTGCACCTGGCCGATCATCTGTTGCAGCGCGCCCATCAGCATGGGGCCGCGCCAGACAACCGCTTGGTCTTCATTGGTCATAAGCCCGATCGACATCATCGTGACCCCGTGATTGCGTAGGGGCAGGATGGTTTTGCCATCGGGGCTCGACGGGCGGCCCGACACTCCCAGCATCCTGGGCTGGCTAGGGCCGTAAACATCTGCGTCCAACAAACCGACGCGCCGGCCCGCCTGAGCCAATGCACAGGCCAAATTGGCCGAGACAGTTGATTTGCCGACCCCACCTTTGCCCGAGGCAATGGCGATCACATGATCAATCCCGGGAATGGGCCCGGGACCGCTGGGGGCTGCGGGTCGGCTGGGTTTGAGATCTGGCGGCGGCGCGGTTTCCGTGTGGCTGGTCAACACGATAGAGACCTTTTCCACCCCGGCGCTGGTTAAGGCCGCTTCGGCCTGCGCCTTGATCTGGCTATAGGCATTGGCTTGGCTCGGGGCGATTTCCATCACGAAACGCACCGCCCCATCCTCGACCGCCAAAGCCCGCACCACCCCGGCGCTGATAATATCGCTGCCGCTGGGATCGGCGATGGTTTTCAAAATCGCAAGGACCTGGTCTCTGCTCGTCACGGGGTTTGCCCCTTTCTGGTAAACTGGCCTGCATAGCCTGGCACAAAGAATTGACGGCGAACACCGCGCACGTCTAGGCTGATACTGTTATGGGAGGCTTCTGGCGTATTTTGCTGGCTTTGGCCTTGTGCCAAGCTCTGAGCCCTGGCCTGGTCTGGGCCGAGGGCGCGGCGAAACTTGTGCGCTTGGCCGCGCCAGAGGCTTTGGTAGAGACCGGGCTTTTGGCTCATATTCTGCCGCGATTTTCGCTCAAAACCCAGATCCGAGTAGAGCTGAGCCCCAAAGAGGTGGCTGATCTGAGCCTTGGCGCCACGGGGCAGCCGGTTTTTGAAGAGGCGGGGCAGATTTGGCATTTGCAGATCCTGACCCAAGACCACGCGGCCAGCCAGCGCTTTGCTGATTGGCTGGGCTCGGAAGTGGGGCAGCGCACTGTGACCGGCTTTGCGCCAGAGGGGCGGGCGCTGTTTGCCTTGCCCCAGCTTGAGGTGGCGGAGCTGGCCCCGGATCTGAGCCAAGGCGACATCGCCGCCGGGCTGCGGCTGAGCCAGACCAAATGCGCCCGCTGCCATGTGGTGGAGGACACCAATCGCTGGAGCGGGATCGGCTCGACCCCGTCTTTTGCGGTGCTGCGGGCTTTGCCCGATTGGCAGGCGCGTTTTTCGGGGTTTTTCGTGCTGAACCCGCATCCGTCCTTTACCATTATCCATGAGGTCACCGAAGCTTTTGCTGAACATCTTCCGCCCTCGATCGTGCCGATAGAGATGACCCTGGACGAGTTGGAGGCCATGCTGGCCTATGTCACCGCCATGGCTCCGGCCGATTTGGGGCAGCCCTTGGCGCATCAGTGATCCTTTCGCGCGCTTAGATAATCAGCTGTGGTGCGAGGCTTGGGCCGTTCGCCGCCCATAAAGGGATTATCCTGGCTGTGAAATTGCGCCTCCACCCGGCAGTCATCGCACATTTGTATCATCCGCAGCTTATCTCCGCCTTGGAACATGGCGTGGCTTTGAAGCTTTTCGGTGATCTTCTCAATGGTGGATTTCACCCCAAACGGCGTGCCGCAGCTAACACAGGCGAAGGGCTCTTCTTCATGCAGAACCTCTTGGCGCAGTGCCGCTTCGGTTAGGTCCATGCGGCTGTCATAGGTGATCGCGTCTTCGGGGCAGAGTTTTGCGCAGAGCCCGCATTGTAGGCAGGCATCCTCTTGGAACCGTAGTTGAGGCCGGTCGGGATTGTCGCCCAAGGCCCCGGATGGGCAGAGCGACACACAAGAAAGGCAGAGCGTGCAGCTTTCCGTATCCACCTGCACCGCCCCGTAAGGCGCGCCTTGGGGCAGGGGCAGTTGGTCGGCGTCAGGGTTGAGGGCGCGCACGGCGAGGCGGACAATTTGGCGGCGACTGCCCATGGGGCGGACCGGCTGCGCAAGGCTTTCGGTCGGGTCTTGGGAATAGAGCGTTTGGCTTAGCGCCTCTGGGTCGTTTGTCTCGATCAGCTGCGCTTTGCCCAAGCCCAAAGCATTGGTGAGAGCCAGCTCCGCCTCTAGCGCTGCGCGATCCACCCCAGGGCCGGGCAGCCAAGAAATATGAGCGAAACCCGCGGCAAGGGCGGCCAAAGCCTCTGCATGGCCGAAAGCGCCTAAGGCGCTCATTTCAAGCGGGATTACATCCGCTGGCAGGCCATCGCCATAACGGGCGCTTAGGCGGATCATCTCGGCACCATGGGCGTCATGCACCAGCAAGCGAGGCGCCTGGCCGCCCGCTGCTTGATAGGCTTTCGCCAGGGTTTGCACCCGCTGCATGGTCAGATCCACCGGCGGCGCGTCATAGCTGATCGCACCGGAAGGACAGGTAGAGGAACAGGCGCCACAGCCCGCGCAAATCATCGGATCGACGCTGATATGATCGCCATGGGGCGTGATCGCGCCGGTGGGGCAGAGATCCAGACAGCGGCTACAACCGGTCTGCTCGGCGCGGGAATGGGCGCATAACATCGGCTCGGTTTTCACGTAAAGCGGCTTTTCGAAGACCCCCACCAGATGCGAGGCGGCCAGCACGGCACGGGCCACGCTGGGGGCATGGGATGGATTGGCCCGCAAATAGCCTTCGCGTTTTTCATGAGCGGGGAAAAGCGGCGGATCACGGCGCAGATCCAGCAGGATATCACAGACCGATTGCGCGCCGTCTTGCGGCTCGGTTAGCTGAAAGGCACCGCGCCCACCTGGTATGATCTGTTGCAGCCGATCGATACTGACCTGGAACTGACCCAAAGCGCCCTGGGCCTTTCGCAGCTGCCCCAGCACCACGTCATAAGCACGGCTATCGGGGATATCCTGCGCCTCGCTTAGCAGGACCGTGACGCCCAGATAGTCCTTCAATTGCTCTGCGGCCTCTAGCGCAATATCGGCGGGTCCGAGGATCAGGCACAGCCCTTCGGAAGTGACGTCAAGCGACTTGACAAATGGCGCAGGCAGCAGAGCTTCGGCCAGAAGGGCGGACATTTTGGGCCGCAAATCGCCATGATCTGCGGTCCATCCCGCCCGGTCGCGCAGGTCCAAAAGATGCGGCGCTGCAGCGTCAAGCTCTTCGGCCAGGGTCTCAAAAACCCGTCCCTCCTGGGTGCAGCAAATTAATGCATCCCCCTGGGTCAAGGCCGCTTGCGCGCGGTCCAGCTCGGTGGTGCAGAGCTCTGAACAGCGGATCGCCTCTGGGATGCCAGCAGCCTCAGCCAAAAGCGCGGGGTCAAGGCTCTGACTTCCAGAACATGTGCATGTAATCAGTGACTTAACCATATTTTCTTGTCTCCCATACTGGCCCGATTTCTGCTGGTTTGGGTCCGCTCTCGCGCAAACCTAGTCATAATTTCGTCCAGGTCTCAAGCCGTTTTCCGTAACGGTCGCGGCCAAATCAGGGGGCTTTTGAGCCGCTCAAAGCCCCTTTGATTCGACTGCCTTAAGGGGCGCGGAATACCAAAGCAAAACACTCAGCATAGACATTTCGGCCCGGATCCCTAAGGCGCGGATTCCCGGCCTGCCCAAATTGTCCCTCCTGAATTTATCTGCCGGGGTGATGGCAAAATCTGCTTTCCAGCTGGAGCGGCTTCGGCTCAATCTTTGACCAGGAGGAGGGGCTGCGTGATCCACAACCCAGATATGTATTGCTGCTTGCCGGTGGGCGTTGTGTTGCGCCGCCGTCCTGGTGCGACCCGTTGGATGCGCTGGCATTGGACGGCCTCTGCGGTTCTGCCCGGCGCGGGCCCCGCGTCCTGGCGCGAGCTTCGCCGCGAGGGCGAAATCGTGGAATACCATGCAGCGACCGTGCCGCTAGAGCTGCATGGCGCCGAGACGGAGGCCTATCTGCATGGGCTCATGGCGCAGACCCCAAGTCTTTATGTGGTGCTGCGCGAAACAGGTGAGGAGCGCGCGCCGCTAGAGGTCGTGCTGGTCACCGCCTCCCCCTATGAGGCGCAGGATTACACCGATAGCGGCGAAGAGATCGTCGAGAAGATCCCCATGCCGCCGGGGCTGATGATTTGGGTGCAAGATTTCGTTTCAGCCCATCACCAAGAGGATCCATTTGTGAAGCGAAAGCGCGACAAGACGCGGGTGGATCAAGTGCAAGATGGGATTGGCGATCCCCGGATTGCGCAGGCGGCGGATATCTATGCCTCACCCCGACGCAAAAGGGAGCGGCTGCAATGAGCCGAGAGCGCAAAGCCGCGAAATCGGCAGGCGATTTCTGGTCCCGCCGTCGGGCTGCTGTTGCTGCCGAAGAGCAGCAGGAATTGCAGGCCGAGGCTCAGATTGCCGAGGCGCAGAAAGAAACCGCGCTGGCGGAGCGCTCTGATGCGGATCTGTTGGCCGAGGCCGGATTGCCAGAGCCCGAAGCGCTGACCAGCCCCGATCAGATCCGCGATTTCCTGCAGGCGGAGCTGCCCCAAAGGCTGAAAACCCGCGCCTTGCGGCGGCTTTGGCGGCTCAACCCGGTGCTGGCGAATATCGATGGTTTGGTTGATTACGGCGAAGATTTCACCGATGCCGCTATGGTGATCCCAGATCTCAAAACTGTCTATCAGGTGGGCCGGGGGATGATTGCCAAGCTCGAAGAGCTGGGCGCGGATGACGAGGCCGGGGCGCAGCCCTCGTCCGAGGAGACCGCCGCCGAGGAAAGCGCGGCACATCCGGCCCCTGCGCCCCAGGCCGCACCCGCAGCCGCTGCGCCCATTGCGCAAACCGAACCGCCTGAGCCCGCCGCTATTTTGCCCGCCTCCGCCCGTCGGATGCGATTTCAATTCGACTCTGCCGAAGGATAATCATGACCGCCGCTGCTCTCTCTGATCCCGCAGAAAAAACACCCCTGGCCGCCGCTCCGGTTATTGCCGAAGAAGACCGCCTGCGCGCCGATCTTTATAACTTTCTCGGTGTGATCCTGGCCGGTCCGCCAGATGAAATGCTTTTGGCGCAGACCGCATCGCTTTCGGGTGATGACAGCGAATTGGGTCAGGCGGTAACAGTGCTGGCGAAACTGGCCAAGATCACCAAGCCCAAAACCGTGGAAACGGAGTATAACAAGCTTTTCATCGGCCTCGGTCGCGGCGAGCTTTTGCCCTATGCCTCTTACTATCTGACCGGTTTTCTCAATGAAAAACCGCTGGCTTTGCTGCGCCAGGATATGACCCAGCTGGGTCTTGCCCGCTCGGAAAATGTGTTTGAGCCCGAGGATAATATCGCCAGCCTCATGGAAATGATGGCGGCCATGATTGTCGGCCGTTTCAGCACGCCGGCGGATCTGGCGGCGCAGAAAATCTTTTTCAACCGCCATATCGCGCCTTTCGCCCAGCATTTCTTTGCCGATCTCGAAGCGGCCAAAAATTCGGTCTTTTATGCGCCGGTGGGCCAGCTGGGGCGGGTGTTTATGGCTGTTGAGGCCGAAGCCTTCCGGCTCAGCAATGCCTGAGCGGAGACCAAGACAATGCAAATTTTCGCGGCGGGCAACCGCCATTTCCATCAACCCAAACCCAGCAAAAAAGGAGCGTTTTGATGTCTGACAGCAAAGACGCAACCCGCCGGGATATTCTGAAACTGGCTGCCAGCACCGCCCCGATTGCGGCTGTGGCTTTGGCCAGTTCCGGGACATCCGCTGAGGCGGCAGAGCCGGATATTGCCTCTGACAAGATGCAAGATACGGCCCATATCCGCGCCTATTTCGAAACGGCCCGGTTCTAAAACCGTCAAGGCCCGCAAATCCCCTCGGCCCGGAAGCCACCGGACCGATCCTAAGAGAGCCAAGGCAACCGGTTGCGTGACGCCCATCTGCCCCAGCCCTCCTTCATAATGACCAAGCGAGCAATGCCCAGCATTGCCAGCACGGGAGAGAGAAACATGTTGAGGAAAAAGACCAACGGGGTTGCGCGACGCCCCCAGCGGACAAGTATCCTGGCCGAAGCGGCAAAGACTTCGGTGGATCGCCGCGCCTTTTTGCGCGGATCTGGTTTGGCCATTGGCGGCCTGACGGCGATTGCGGCTACCGGCGGGGCAGTGACCCGCGCCGACGCGGCCAGCGCGGCCACGGGCAAGATTGACCTAAAGAAATCCGTCTGTACCCATTGTTCGGTGGGCTGTACGGTTGTGGCTGAGGTCTCTGACGGGGTTTGGGTCGGCCAAGAGCCCGGTTGGGACAGCCCGTTCAATCTGGGCGCTCATTGCGCCAAAGGGGCGTCGGTGCGCGAACATGCCCATGGGGAACGCCGCCTGAAATACCCCATGAAGAAGGTCAATGGCGAATGGACCCGTATCAGCTGGGACCAAGCCATTACAGAAATCGGCGATCAGATGCTGTCGATCCGCGACGAAAGCGGCCCCGATAGTGTCTATTGGCTAGGCTCGGCCAAGCATAATAACGAGCAGGCTTATCTATTCCGCAAATTCGCTGCCTATTGGGGCACGAATAATGTCGATCACCAGGCCCGGATTTGCCACTCCACCACCGTGGCTGGGGTTGCCAATACATGGGGCTACGGCGCCATGACCAACTCTTATAATGACATCCATAACTCTAAGGCGATCTTCATTATCGGCGGCAACCCAGCCGAGGCGCATCCGGTTTCCCTGCTGCATGTGCTGCGCGCGAAAGAGCAAAATAACGCGCCGCTGATCGTCTGCGATCCGCGCTTTACCCGCACTGCCGCCCATGCGGATGAATATGTGCGCTTCCGCCCCGGCTCTGACGTGGCCTTGGTCTGGGGGATCTTGTGGCATATCTTTGAGAATGGCTGGGAAGACAAAGAATTCATCCGGACCCGTGTTTGGGGGATGGATCAGATCCGCGAAGAAGTCGCGAAATGGACCCCCGAAGAGGTGGAGCGCGTCACCGGCGCTCCGGGCAGCCAGCTGCGCCGCGTCGCCCGGACCATGGCCAATAACCGTCCCGGTACGGTGATTTGGTGCATGGGCGGCACGCAGCACACCACTGGCAATAACAATACCCGCGCCTATTGCATCTTGCAGCTCGCGCTTGGGAATATGGGCACATCTGGCGGCGGCACCAATATTTTCCGCGGCCATGACAATGTGCAAGGCGCCACGGATCTCGGCGTTCTAAGCCATACTTTGCCCGGTTATTACGGCCTATCCAAAGGCGCTTGGGCCCATTGGGCGCGGGTTTGGGAAGAAGACCCAGACTGGCTGGCTGGTCAATTCGCGACTCTCACCGGCGCGGATGGCAAAGAGAAATCGCTGCAAAACCTGACCGGCATTCCTGTGTCCCGTTGGATCGACGGCATCTTGGAAGATGCTGACAATATGGACCAACCCAATAATGTGCGGGCGATGGTTCTTTGGGGGCATGCGCCGAATTCACAAACCCGCATGACCGAGATGAAAACAGCCATGGAAAAGCTGGATATGCTGGTCGTGATCGATCCTTATCCGACGGTTTCGGCGGTTTTGCATGATCGCACTGACGGGGTTTATCTGCTGCCGGCTTGTACCCAGTTTGAAACCTATGGCTCGGTCACTGCATCCAACCGGTCCTTCCAATGGCGCGAGCAAGTGGTTGATCCGCTGTTTGAATCCAAGCCCGATCACGAAATCATCGGCCTGTTTGCCAAGAAATTCGGTTTCCATGACCGGCTCTTCCGCAATATCGCTTTGGAAGAGGATGGGATCACGCCGAATATCGAAGACACGCTGCGTGAGATCAATAAAGGCATGTGGACCATCGGCTATACCGGGCAGACCCCGGAGCGGCTGAAGCTGCATATGGCCAATCAGCACACATTTGACCGCACCACGCTGCAAGCTGTGGGTGGCCCGGCAGATGGCGATTATTACGGTCTGCCATGGCCTTGCTGGGGTACGGCAGAGATCAACCATCCGGGCACGCCCAATCTTTATGACATGTCGAAACCCGTGGCCGAAGGCGGCTTGACCTTCCGGGCGCGGTTCGGGGTGGAGCGCGACGGCGATAATCTGCTGGCGGATGGTGTGTATTCGGTCGGATCCGAGATCCAGGATGGCTATCCGGAATTCACCATGCAGATGCTGATGGATCTGGGTTGGGATGGCGATCTAACCGCTGAAGAGCGCGCGGTGATCGACGCAATTGCCGGGCCGAAAACCAACTGGAAAACCGACCTGTCGGGGGGCATCCAGCGGGTGGCGATTGCCCATGGCTGTGCGCCTTTCGGCAATGCCAAAGCCCGCGCGGTTGTCTGGACCTTCCCGGATCCGGTGCCGGTCCATCGCGAGCCGCTTTATTCCAACCGCCGCGATTTGGTGGCCGATTATCCGACCTATGAGGATCGGAAATTCTATCGCCTGCCCACCATGTATGCCTCGATCCAAAAGCAGGATTTCAGCAAGGACTATCCCATCATCCTCACTTCGGGCCGTCTGGTCGAATATGAGGGCGGCGGCGATGAAACCCGCTCTAACCCCTGGCTGGCGGAATTGCAGCAAGACATGTTCGTCGAAATCAATCCGCGCGATGCCAATAATCTAGGCGTGCGGGACGGCGCGCAAGTCTGGGTCGAAGGCCCAGAGGGCGGCAAGGTGAAAGTCATGGCCATGGTCACCCAGCGGGTCGGCGAAGGCGTGGCCTTTATGCCGTTCCATTTCGGCGGCCATTATCAGGGCGAAGATCTGCGGTCGAAATATCCCGACGGCGCCGATCCCTATGTGCTGGGCGAAAGCACCAACACCGCCCAGACCTATGGCTATGACAGCGTCACCCAAATGCAAGAGACCAAAGCGACTCTTTGCAAAATCATGCCAGCGTAAGGAGCTAGCAAAATGGCACGAGCCAAATTTCTATGTGACGCCGAACGCTGCATTGAATGCAATGCCTGCGTGACGGCCTGTAAAAACGAGCATGAAGTCCCCTGGGGCATCAATCGCCGCCGGGTGGTGACGATCAATGACGGCTCACCCGGAGAGCGCTCTATCTCGGTGGCCTGCATGCATTGTTCGGATGCGCCTTGTATGGCGGTTTGCCCGGTGGATTGCTTCTATCAAAACGAAGAAGGGGTGGTTCTCCATTCCAAGGATCTGTGCATCGGCTGCGGCTATTGCTTTTACGCCTGTCCCTTTGGCGCGCCGCAATATCCGCAAGCGGGCAATTTCGGATCGCGCGGCAAAATGGATAAATGCACCTTCTGCGCCGGTGGCCCGGAAGAGAACACATCCAATGCCGAGTTCTCCAAATATGGCCGCAACCGGATCGCCGAAGGCAAGCTGCCGATCTGCGCCGAGATGTGTTCTACCAAAGCGCTTCTGGCAGGCGATGGCGATGTCGTCTCTGCGATTTATCGCGAACGCGTCGTGGCCCGCGGCTTTGGCTCTGGCGCTTGGGGCTGGGGCACCGCTTATGATCAAAAGGGCGGCTAGGCCGGTTTGATCGCATTATAAGAGGCGGGCGAGCCATTCGGTGTCGCCCCTTCTTTCTCTTCTAATCTTCATTGCCGGGGAAATTGCGATGATCCGTCATTTTTTGGCGTTACTTGTTCTTGTCTGTCTGGCATTGCCCCTTGCTGCGCCGCTAAGCGCAGATGAGTCCGAAGCCATTGACCGCTCTGCAACTGGCGGTGCGCAAACACTCGAAGACATTTTGCGGCGTCAGAATGGCGAGACGCTGGATGATCGGTTCCGCTCTGACAATATCGGGGGCGAGGCTCTGAGCGTGCCGGGCTTGGGGCCTTTGGGCGGCGCTTCTGATCCCGAGTTGTGGCGAGCGCTGCGCTATAACAAGGCCGATGTGACCGTCAGCACCAAGTCCGATATTGGCAAAGTCTTGGTGCAAGATGGTGGTATGCGCTGGTATGAGTTCCGCAAAGGTCCCTTAGCGCAATATGGCGGTTGGCTGCTTTTGGGCACGATTGGCGCTTTGGCGGTGTTTTACCTGCTGCGCGGGCGGATCGGCGTGGATGGCGAAATGACTGGCCGTACCGTAACACGCTTTGTTTTTATCGAACGCATGGCCCATTGGGTGCTGGCTGGGTCCTTCTTGCTATTGGGTGCAACGGGGCTTTTGGTGCTGTTTGGCCGAATGGTGATCGTCCCGCTCATGGGGCATGAGGCGAATGCCGTCCTGCTCACCGGGTCGAAATTCATCCATAATAATATCGCCTGGCCCTTTATGATCGCGCTGGCGGCGGTGTTTGTCATGTGGGTTTGGCACAACATCCCCAGCCGTCACGATCTGGTTTGGTTCGCGCAATTTGGCGGGATTATTGGCAAAAACCACCCCCCGGCAAAGAAATTCAATGGCGGGCAAAAGATCATCTTTTGGTCGGTGATTGTCTTTGGCGGGTCAATCGCTGTGTCTGGCCTGTCGCTGCTTTTCCCCTTTGAGCTGCCGCTCTTTGCGAAAACCTTTGGCATCCTCAATGATCTGGGCCTGCCGGGGCTTGTGGGGTTGGATCCACTGCCCACTGCATTGGCTCCGCAAGAGGAGATGCAGCTGGCCCAGGCCTGGCATGCGATTATGGCTTTCGTGCTGATGGCGATCATCATTGCGCATATCTATATCGGTTCGGTCGGGATGGAAGGCGCTTATGATGCCATGGGGTCGGGTGAGGTGGATGAAGCCTGGGCACATCAGCACCACTCCATTTGGCTCGATGAGTATAAAGACCGAGAAGCCGCCAAATCGGCTGCGAAGGCGGCAAGCCCGGCGGAATAAGATGCGGCGGGGGCGCGGGGTGATTTGGGGGCTGTGCCTGTGGATGGGCATGGCCCAAGCTCAGGATTTCACAACTCTCAAGGGCCATGGCGGCCCGATCATGGATATCGCCATTAGCCCGGCGGGGCAGGTGGCGACGGCCAGTTTCGATAATTCGGTTGGGCTATGGCAGGGGCGGGTGCCGCGCTGGCGCGAGGGCCATGATGCGGCGGTGACTGCCTTGGCCTTTGGCCCAACCGGTCAGCTGGTCAGCGGTGGTGATGACTTTGCCATTTGGCTTTGGTCCGATCCGCCGCGTCAGCTGGGCCAACATTTGGGCAAGGTCACATCGCTTTCCGTCAGCCAAGACTGGGTGGCAAGCGGCAGTTGGGACGGCACAGTGCGGCTTTGGCCTTTGGGCGCGGCGCATGGGTCGGTGCCAGAGCTTCCGAAACCTGGCGGCGGGGTGAATACCGTGGCCTTTGATGGCGCAGGCGGGCTGTTGGTGGGGACAAGCCAAGGCCGTCTGCTACGCTATGATCTGACTGATCAGTCCATGACGCCGCTGGTCAAACAGGGGTTCGGCATAAATGAGCTGGTGATCGGCGAGGGCTGGATCGCTTATGGCGCGGTCGATGGTGGCACGCGGATCATTGACCCCGATGGCACCCAAATCGCGGATTTCACCCTAGATCGCCGTCCAATCCTGGCCATGGCCTGGCACCACGACAGCGGCCAACTCGCAGTTGGTGATGGTCATGGCTATATTATGATGATCGACACAGCGGCTTGGCGCATTACCCGCGATTTTCGTGCCGCGCGGCAAGGTCCGGTCTGGGCGCTGGCCTTTTCACCCGAAGGCGATGTGATCTATGCGGGCGGGCTTGATGATGTGGTTTATGCCTGGCCCGTTGCTCTGCTATCCGAGTTCGATCCAGGCATCTCCGGCGAGCGGTCTTTCCTGCGAGAGGCCGAGAGCATGCCCAATGGCGAGCGGCAATTTATGCGCAAATGTTCGATCTGCCACGCGCTTGATCCGGGCCCCTCGCGCAAAGCGGGGCCAAGTTTGGCGGGGCTCTTTGGCCGCCAAGCGGGGAGTGTGCCGGGCTATCCCTATTCCTCAACCCTTGCAGCGGCGCAATTTGTCTGGAACGATGCCAGTATCGATGCGCTGTTTGACGAGGGCCCGGACCATTACATTCCGGGATCAAAAATGCCCATGCAAGTGATCGCTGCCGCCCAAGATCGGGCGGATCTGATCGCTTTTCTCAAACAGGCCACAAAGGAGTGAGCCCGCTATGAAAGCTATGTTCTCCGGTTTTGCTTTTGCGATCCTTGTCGCATTTGGCGCGTATTACGGTCTTAATCAGATGGGTTTTTCGAGCCAGGATATGTATTCCGGCGCGAATGTGCGGCTGGACTAAGCGCCGCTGATGACCATGATAGATGCCGAAGGCGCGACACTGGCGGCGGCTTCGATCCTGGTGATCGATGACGAGCCGGGCATGCGCAATTTCCTGTGCAAGATCCTTGGCCCGCGGGTCAAACGGGTGGAGCAAGCCGCGTCACCGCAAGAGGCCTCGCAGCGTCTGGATGAGGCGCATTTCGATTTGGTGATCTTGGACAATATCATGCCCGGTGGCACTGGGCTGGATTGGATCACCGAGCAGCGGCGCAAGGGCTTTTTCGCGGATACGATCCTGATCACCGCTTATGCGGATCTTGAAACCGCGATTGCCGCCTTGCGGGCCGGTGTTGGTGATTTTGTGTTAAAACCTTTTCGCGCCAATCAAATTTTGGGGGCTGCCGCGCGTATGCTGGATCGAACAAATCTGCGCCGAGACAATACTTTGCTACGGCGAGAGCTACGCGATGATCAAAGCGCCGGGCAGCTTCTGGGCACATCCGCGGCGATTTCTGCGGCGCGGGATATGCTCAATAAGCTGGCGCAATTGCCGACGCCGGTGCTGTTTACCGGCGAAAGCGGCACGGGCAAAGAACTGGCCGCGCGGCATTTGCATGAACGGTCCGACCGGGCAGAGCATCCATTCGTTGCGGTCAATTGCGCCGCCCTCGCGCCGGATCGGATCGCAGCAGAGCTGTTTGGAACTGTGGCCGAAGATGGCAGCCTAAAGCCGGGGCTTTTGCTTTTGGCCGATGGGGGCAGCCTGTTTTTGGATGAAGTGGCGCAAATGCCTGAGATCTTGCAAACAGCCCTGCTGCGCGTGCTCGAAGACCAGCGCATTCGCCCAATTGGCGCCGAACGGGAAATCCCGCTGAATCTGCGGTTTCTGTTTGCCACGAATGCGGATCTTGAGGCAGCGGTGCGGTCAGGCTCGTTTCGCGCCGATCTGTATCACCGGATCAATGTGCTGCGCCTGGAAATGCCGCCGCTGCGGGATCGCTCAGAGGATATTATCGAGCTGGCGGCCCTGTTCATGTCGCAATTTTCCGCAAGTCTCGGCATGCCGTCTTTGGATCTGAACGAAGAAACCTTGCTGAAACTGCGCCGCTATGATTGGCCGGGCAATGTGCGCGAGCTGAAAAACCTGATCGAACGTTCGGTCATTTTGGGCAATTTCCCTGACGAGTTTTCTGGCGATGGCAAGCTTTGTGGCAGCGAGGCTATGGAAAATCTCGATTTGGTGATCAAGCGGCATATCGTACATATTCTGGATCTTTGCGACGGTAATCGCGCCGAGGCCGCGCGGCGTCTCGGCGTGTCACGCAAGAC
Source organism: Mangrovicoccus sp. (assembly GCA_049603835.1). Lineage (GTDB taxonomy): Bacteria > Pseudomonadota > Alphaproteobacteria > Rhodobacterales > Rhodobacteraceae > Mangrovicoccus. The sequence continues at coordinate 65,386 of JBMYSZ010000002.1, read as the reverse complement.
CATCGACCGCAAGCTTATGGCTTGGGCAGATTAACAGCGGACTAGCGAAGGATTAACGGCGGATTAGGCCCGATCTAGGATTTCCCGGCATAGGGGGATCAGGGCTTTGCCCAAGGCCTGGGTGTCTTCGGCGCTTAGATGAACCCCATCCACCGGCGAGGCGCTGCAAATGGTGGCGGCGTCGAAGAAATCCACATTCAGCCGCTGGGCCAAAGCTTGGTAATGGCTGGCCAGCTTTTCGCTTTCCGCGATCCGCGCCGGGCTATGTAGATCACCGCTTGGCACTTGCGGCGGTGGCGAGACCAGTAACACCGCCGGGGTGGAGCAGCCGGGACGGTCGATCTTGATGTCTTGGATCACTCGGATCAGCCGCTGCATGCCTTTTTCAATCTCAGCCGCATAGCCGCAAATATTTGGCTTTAGGTCATTGGTGCCCAGCATGATCACCACCAGATCCAAAGGCGCATGGCTATTCAAGGCAATGGGCAGCGCGCGCAAACCGCAGCGATCCGCCGGGTCGGTGGGGTCATCAAAGACAGTGGTGCGGCCGCAAAGCCCTTCGCTGATCACTTCGGTTTCTGGCAACCCTTCGGCCAATGCCACGGGCCAGCGAAAGGAGCGCGGATGGCGGCCACGAGTTGTGGGATCAAAGCCCCAAGTCAGACTATCGCCAAAGGCCAAAACGGTTTTCATCGCTGCTGATCCACTCTTTGCCAGATCCCTAGGTAAAGCCAGCTTAGAGGCGTCAGCCCAAGAGTTCAAATTCGCTTTGGGCCATGCCCAAGGCGAAACATGCTAAATCGCGATCTGGCTTAATAGGGCCAATCTTCAGGCAAGTCTGCGGGGGTTTCGCTGCCTAAGGGGCGGCAGCCGGAAGTGAGCCTGTCCATATTCGGCAAATCCAAAGCAAGCTGATCGCGGAAATCACTTGGGAAATCTTTGATCCGACCACCGGCATTGAGATCAAGCGCATGGACCCAAAGTTCTCGGGCCCGGATCCAAGGCGTCGCGGCCAAAGCCAGAGAATTTCCGTCAAGCCCGGTGCCTGACATGGTCCAATGCTGGTTGCTAAGATCGCGCCATTCCACATTCAAATGTACCACCGCATGCTCAAAAAGGTGGCGCAAGGCTCGGTCCGGCAAAGTGGCGGCCAGCTGAATTTCCGCCTCTCTTTCGTCTCGGGATGGGTAAAATACCAGATCCTCGCCCATGCGCACGGTTTCGCAAAGCCGGGCAATAGCGCGGGCATTATAGCTGATATGGGCGACCAGATGAGCACGGCTCCAGCCCGGAATGCGGCTTGGTTCTTGTAGCTGGGCATAGCTCAGATTGTTCAGCAGCCGCGCGAAATAGGCAGTGCCCCGGCGCGCCCAGGCAAGCTGAGCGGCCGGAGCAGCGGGCGCGTCATAGCGCGCCCCGGCACCCTGGCGCGCACGCAACTCTGCGCGCGCGTCCTCCTCCGGGGTGATCATTGGTTTTGGCCTTCCACCTGCACCCGCATGAATTCCAAACGCTCCATGATCGGCGCGTCAGAGAAGCGGAACAGGTCGAATTGGGTCTCAGCCTGCAGCGACCACGGCACCCAAGACGGCACGACGAACATATCGCCTTTTTCCAGCTTATGGGTTTCGCCGCCCAAGACTACCGCGCCTGTGCCTTCGAAGACCTGGAACACGGTCGAGCCAACTTCGCGTAGGGTGGCGGTTTCGACACCTGGGCGCAGACGGTGGAATTCCAACCGGATCGTCGGCATCACATCCCCGCCCGTGGTCGGGTTCACATAGCGGATCGCCGCATGACCCTGCTCGACGGTTGCGGGCTGGCCTTCATCCTCTAACAGCAGCTGTTCGGTCAAAGCTTGGTCAGTATATTCCCAACGATAGGCCCCAATCGGCGAGCTGACGGTATTTTGCAGCTGCGATAGGGGGCGCAGGCCCGGATGGCACCATAGGCGCTCCCCTTGGGAGTAATTCGGCGTGGCGTTATCCGTGACCCGCTCCGCGCCAAATTCGAAAAAGCCCACATCCATTTGCTGGCTGAAAGGAATATCCAAACCGTCGATCCAGGCCATGGGCTCTGTGGCTACATTGTGATGGCCGTGGAAGTTCCAGCCAGGGGTCAGCAGCAGATCGCCCCGGCTCATGCGCACCGGATCGCCATTGACCACAGTCCAAACCCCTTCACCTTCTACAACGAAGCGGAACGCATTCTGGCTATGGCGATGCTCGGGGGCGTTTTCGCCTGGGCAAAGATACTGGATCGCTGCCCAAAGCGTCGGTGAAATATAGGCATTGCCGCCCAGACCCGGATTGGCCAGGCCGATTGCGCGGCGCTCCCCGCCTCGACCCACTGGCACCAAATCGCCGGATTTCTCGGCCAATGGCAGCAGTTTGGACCATTTCCAAACATGCGGCACCGCTTTCGGTTTTGGATGCATGGGCATCAAATCGCCCAGCTGGGTCCAAAGCGGCTTTAGATGTTCCGCGTCGAAACCGCGATAGAGCTCTTGCAGTTCTGGCGTATCTTCCGGCTGCATGCCGTGTTGCACGGTGTCGTGGTCGAGTTCGGTGGTCATGGGTTTCTCCTCCGGGGGGTGTCAGGCGGCGTCAGGCTGGTTCGGGGGCGCGGCCTTCTGAAATTCGGGGATGGTATCGAGCCGCTCGAAAATGCCGGAAATGGTCGGCCAGGGATCAAGCGGAATGGCGAAACGCCGGTTATTCCAGACCTGCGCATAGAGGCAGCAATCCGCCAGGCCTGGCTTATCGCCATGGCAGAACTGGCCGGTTTCACTGTCGCGTGCGAGGCTGGTTTCAAGGGCGTCGAATGTGGTCGTCACCCAATGGGTGAACCAGGCTTTTTGCGCCTCTTCATCGGCGTCAAATTGTTCGCCTAACCGACCCAGAACCCGCAGATTATTGAGCGGATGGATTTCGCAGGCAATCATATAGGATAAACCACGCACCCGCGCCCGATCCAGCGGATCAGAGGGCAGCAGAGCCGGGGTTGGATGCGTCTCTTCCAGCCACTCGATGATTGCGAGTGACTGGGTCAAGATCTGCCCACTGTCCAATTCTAGGGACGGAACCAGCCCAGCTGGGTTTTTGTCCAGATATTCGGGCTGCCGCTGATCCCCGCGCCGTAGAACATAAGGGACATAGTCATAGTCCAGCCCCTTTAGGTTCAGCGCCGCGCGCAACCGCGTCGATGTGGATGAGCGGAAGAAGTTATGCAGGATCAGGCCCATTAGGCGCGCTCACCGATGGTTGTGGTGATCTCGCCCAGCCCTTCGATGGCCACAACACAGACATCTTCGGGAACCATAGCCCCAACGCCTTCAGGTGTGCCGGTCATGATCAGATCGCCCGGTGCCAGCGCGATGGAGTGGCTAAGGATCGAAATGATTTCCGGCACCGACCAGATCAGCTTTGCGATATCGCTGTCTTGCTTGGTTTCGCCATTCACGGTCAGCTTGATCTGACCCTTATCGATATGGCCAACCGATGCCACCGGATGCACCGGACCGATCACCGCCGAGCGGTCAAAGGCTTTGCCCCAATCCCAAGGACGACCCTTTTCGCGCGCATCCAGCTGCAGATCACGGCGGGTCAGGTCATTGCCGATCGCATAGCCCCAAACATGGTTCAGAGTGTCCTCTTCCGGGATATTCACACCGCCTGTGCCAACGGCGACCACCAGCTCGGCTTCATAGTGGAAATTCTCGGTCTCTGGCGGATAAGCGACGGTTTCCTTGTCATCCACCACAGCATCTGCCGGTTTGGTAAAGAAGAATGGCGGATCACGATCCGGGTCCTTGCCCATTTCACGGGCATGTGCCGCGTAATTGCGACCGACGCAGAAAATGCGGCGCACCGGGAAACGATCCTCGGAACCGGCCACAGCGACCGAAGCTTGGGGGGCGGGGGGAAGTACATAACTCATGGGCTTAGTTCTCCAATCCATTGCTGCCATAGAGCCAAGACAGCTTGGTGTACCAATCATCGGGGCTCATGCCCTTCATGACGTGATTGCGGACGGCGGCTGTCGCGTCATCCGGGTGATAGATATATTCGCCGATCAAGCGGCTATTGAGCTGCACCCGCGCGGTGCGCACGCGGCGTTGCTCTTGGTAAAGCTGCAGGCCTTTTTCCACATCATCGCAATTTTCGAATGTGTGAGCCAGGCAAACCGCATCTTCCATGGCCATACAGGCGCCTTGGGCAAAATATTGCAGCATCGGATGCGCCGCATCGCCTAGAAGGGCGACCCGGCCATCAACCCAATTTGAGATCGGATCACGGTCGCAAAGCACCCAGAGTTTCCAGTTATTACCATGTTCGATGATCTGACGCGCGCGGGGATGGATATGTTCGAAACCCTGGGCGACCTCTTCGACGGGCACGGGTTTGCCAGCAATCGCTTCTTTGACGTCGCGGTGATAGGTCACCACTAGATTGAAGACTTTCCAGCCCTTCAGCGGGTAATGCACGATATGGCATTTCGGCCCGGCCCAAAGCGTTGCCGCATTCCAGCGCAGATCTTCGGGCATTTGCTCGGTCGGAATTACCGAACGATAGGTGGTATGGCCGGAAATCCGCGGCTCGCCATCGCCAATCATTTGCTGCCGGATCGGCGATCGCAGGCCCTCGGCGCCAATCAGCACCCGGCCTTTGATCGGGTCCTGATTTTCGAAATTCAGGGTGACCGAGCTGCCATCTTGTTCATAGCCGGACACTTTGTGATTGACCCGTAGATCGATCAGATCCGAGGCTTCGCAATATTTCAGCAGCACCCCATGCAGATCAGCGCGGTGTACAACGGCATAGGGGTTTTTGAACCGCTCGCGGAAGGGCTCGTCCAGCGGAATGGCGCAGATATCTTCGCCATTTTGCGCATCCATCAAGCGCAGCTTGTCAATATAGACCGCCACCGAACGGGCTTCGTCCCCGACGCCTAGATAGTCAAAGCAGTGGAAGGCATTGGGTCCGATTTGGATCCCTGCGCCGATTTCGCCTAGCTCTGGGGCCTGTTCCACCACGATGGATTTGATGCCTTTTTGTGCCAAACCGCAAGCCGCGGCCAGTCCGCCGATGCCACCACCGGCGATTAGGATAGGATCGCTTGTCATTGCCTTTCCTTCTTTGGTCAGCCGCCGAGCAATCGGGGCAGGGTCAAAGTGAGCGCCGGGATCAGCAATAAGATTCCAACGCGGATGATTTCGGCGCCCAGAAATGGAGTGACGCCTTTGAACACAGTGCCCATGCCGATTTTCCGGTTGAGCGACGAGATAATGAACACATTCAAACCCACAGGCGGGGTGATCAGCCCAAGCTCCACCACTATGAGCGCTAGGATCCCGAACCAGATTTTCAGGGACTCATTGTCCATGCCATAGGCCGCAGTTTCGGCGGTGATGTAATCGCCGCCATTGAGCGACACCAAAGTGGGCCAGAAAAACGGCACCACCACCAAGATCATGGCCAAGCTTTCCATAAAACAGCCCAGGATCATGAAAACGACGAGCATGATGAGCAGCACCGTAAAGGGCTCAAACCCGCTGGCGAGGGCCCAATCGGACAGGGCCGCAGGCAGGCCAGAGCGGGTGAAAAAGCCCTTAAGCACTTCGGCCCCGAATAAGATCAGATAGATCATGCCCGAGGTGATCGCGGTTTGCCGGATCGCATCGACCAGGCCCGCAAAGCTAAGCCCCTCGCCGGTCAGTTTTTTCAGGGCAAATCCATAGGCCATAATCAAAAACACACCGATCGAGGCCGCAGGGGTTGGGGTAAAGAGCCCCAGGCCAAGCCCCAAAATGATCGAGCCAAAGATCACGATCACCGGCAGCAGCCGCCGGATTGCGACACGGCGTCCCTCTGCGGGCATGGGGCCGGGTTCGGGGGCTAGCTCGGGTTTGATCCGCACCATGACTGCGATCACGATGGTGAAGGTCGCCACAGCCATTAGGCCGGGGATCAGCGCGGCTTGGAACATTTGCAGGATCGAGCCTTCGACAATCACCGCATAGATCACCAATGCCACAGAAGGCGGGATCAAAATCCCCAAAGTTCCGCCAGCGGCCAAGGCGCCAGATGCGAGTTGTGGCGCATAACCCAGGCGTAAGAGTTCCGGCAAAGCCACGCGGCCCATTGTGGCTGCGGTGGCCAGGGATGAGCCACAGACCGCGCCAAAGCCGCCGCAAGCCGTCACAGCCGCCATGGCGACGCCACCACGGAACCGGGCCAGCAGAGCCTCTAGGCCTTTGAACAGATCCTGGCTGAGCCGCGCCTCACTGGCGATAAAGCCCATCAGGATAAAGAGCGGCAGCACCGAGAGTTCATAACTGGCGACATTTTCCCAAAGCAGCGATTTAAACTGCCGCAGATAGGGGAGAAAGCGCACATAGGGCACGACTTCGCTCAGCACCCAAGTGCCACCAATCCCAACAGAGATCATCGCCAGCCCAACAGGCATGCGCAGCGCCAAAAGGCCGAAAAGAGTGAGCAGGCCGATCAGGCCAATAAGTTCGGGACTAGCCATAATGCTCCTCGCTGGTGATTTGCGACAGAGCAATCGCAGCCCATAGGCCTAGCGAGAGGATGCCGGGAGCGTAAAATGGCCATTCGGCCAGGCCGAGCACGCCGGTGATGACCCCGTCTTCGCGCTTTTCCAGCAGGCCATAGACCATCCACCAGGCCAAAAATACCGCGATGGCGGCGGTGAGCAGCAGCCAGATTTGGCCCAGCAGGATCTGCACGCGGCGCGGCAAATATTGCACGAAAAGCGTCACAGCCACATGGCCACGGCGCAGCTGGCAATAGGGAAAAAACATCAGCGCCGCCATGGAAATGCCCAGGCGTACCAGTTCTTCATAGCCGGGCAGGCCGGCCACATCCGCGCCAAACAGCCCTGCGACGCGGTCCATTATAAAGGCCCCGGCATTGAAGCTGGTCACAAGGACGATGCAAATTACAACGGCACCCCCGATCAAGGCAAAGAGATCGGCGGTCCGCTCAAGAAAGCGGGTCATAAGAGGCCCTTTCAGGCTTATATGAGGAAGCAGGGGGCCAGAGCCCCCCGCAATGGAGATTACTCAGCAGCAGCGATAGCGGCGCGCGCGGCCTCGACCAAAGCGGCGCCATCAATGTCTTGGGCGCTCACATCATCGACCCAACGCTGAACAACGGCTTGGTTGACCGCCTCGAATTTCGCCGCTTCTTCGGCGCTTAGGACAGTTGGCTCTATGCCTTTGGAGGCCAAGGCATCCAGGCCAGATTGCTCAAACCCTTCCCACATTTGACCAATCTCGGCGGAAACATTGGTCAGGGAATTGGCGTCGATCACGGCTTTCAGCTCGTCATCTAGCGCGTCATAGGCATCCTTATTCATGGCCAGCATAAAGACAGCCGTGCCAAAACGATCGCCATCCGGCAATTCGGTCACATGTTTGTCTAGCTCTTGCAGCTTCAGGGCCGGGACAATTTCGTAAGTGGTCAGCGCGCCATCGACCACGCCTTTGGACATGGCTTCGGGCAGGGCCGGGACTGGCATCGCCACCGGCTCTGCTTCCATGCCTTCAATCACCCAAGCCCCAGTGCGGCCCGGTGTGCGCAGTTTCATGCCTGCCACATCATCAAAGCTTTCCACTGGTTTGGTGGCGGAATGGATCAGATTGCCGTCATGAGTATGCAAGAACAGCACATGGACGTCTTTGAAATCCTCGGCCAGCATATCGATGGAGGCATTCAGCGCCTGAGTGGTCGCCGCCGCCGAACCCCGATGCACTGTGGGCAATTCGAAAACTTCGGTGCGCGGGAAAACCCCAGGCGTATAGCCCAGCAAGGTCCACACAATATCGGCCGATCCATCGCGGACCTGGCTATAAAGTTCGCCCGGTTTGCCGCCCATGGACATGGCCGGGAAGATCTGGATTTCGATCCGACCTTCGCTTTGGGCCGTTACGTCATCAGCCCAGCCTTGCAACATAAGCTTATGGGCATTGGCCGCCGGAGATAGGAAATGATGCATCAGCAAAGTCACATCTGCGGCATTCGCAGATCCGGCGCAAAGCGCGCAGCTGGCCAATGTTCCCAAAAGAGCGGTCTTAAGTGTCATCGCATGTCCTCCCACACATTTGATGTGCATACTTATGATAAGTACACTTAGATTTGACCTCGGTCAACAACTCAGCATGGTCATTTCTTGCTATATGTCATTATGAATTGGCACATTGCGGGGCAAATCTGGTAAAATACAGATATGAAACTAGAAATCTATAATATGGCCGGGCATCTCATCCGGCGGCTGAACCAGATTTCAGTCTCGGTGTTCCAAGAACGGATCAAAGCGCAGGGACTCGATCTGACGCCGGTGCAATTTGCGGCGATGAATGCGATTCGAGCGAACCCCGGAATCGACCAGGCGCGCTTGGCGGGAATGATCGCTTATGACCGGGCAACCATCGGTGGGGTCGTGGATCGGCTGCAGGCAAAGGGCTATGTTTCCCGCAAAACCTCGGCTCGCGATCGGCGTGCGCGGGTGGTGCAGCTGACCGAGGAGGGTGCAGCAACTTTGGCACGTCTGACGCCGGTCATTTCAGAGCTGCAAAAAGACATCCTGTCGGGTCTTGATGAGCAGGAACAGGTAGAGTTCCTGCGCTTGGCAACAAAGGCGGCAGCTGGCGGCAATCATTTAAGCCGCGCACCATTGGTCACGCCAGAAGATAAGCAAAGCTAAGCCTTTCTCGGAACTCGATGGGGGCTCAGAGCCCCCAATTGCTGGCCAAGAGCAGCGCGATAGTAACAGTCACCGCGCCCAATATCGTGGTCAGGATCAAAGCGCCCGAGGCCACATTTGCACCGCCATGCTTACTGGCAAAGATGGTAAAGATGGTGAACATCGGCACACAGGCAAAAAGCGCCCCGCCCAAGATCAAATCGTGATCCATGCCGGGCAGCATCCAAAGCACCAGCGCCACCAATACCGGATGGAATATCAATTTACCGCTGGCAACCAAGGTCACTGCCGCCCCATGGCCCGACATGCGTTCCGTGGCGATAAATCCGCCCACGAGAACCAGCGTCATCACCGGTGCCGCATCGCGGATCATTTTCAGCGATATATCAATGGGCGCAGGCATGCTGGTGCTCAGCGTCGAAAAGCCAAGCCCCAAGATAAGCGCCGCCATCAAGGGCGATTTCACAAAGGACATCAGCACATTGCGCAGGCTTTTTAGAAAACCGGTTGAGCTGGCCTGCGCACTATCGGCGAGGGCCACCAGCAAGGGAATAACGATCAGATTTTCCGCGATCATCACCCAGGCAAAGATCGTCGTCGCCAGATCCCCTATCACAATCGCGGCGATGGGCAGGCCCAAGAAAATACTATTGGCGCTGCTCGCCCCAAGCCCAAGGATTACCGCCAGATCCAGCTTTGTCCCTAAAAACAGCCGCAAAATCGCCGTCACAATGGCCGCGGTCAGAAGGCCCGCTACCCCATAGCCGATGGTAAAGGTCCAATTAAGCGCCTGTAGACTGCCGGGCTTTGACACGGCGAGAAAAATCAGCACCGGAACGCAGATTTTTAGGACGAATTGGGAAAGACCAGGCAGGGTCGTATTCGGCAGATAGTTGGATTTGACCAGCAAAAACCCTGCGGCAATCATAAGGTAAATCGGCGCCGCAAGGCTCAGCACATCCAACATCGAAACGACCGTACTAGTTCAAACGAGAAGCTCGGTTCAAAACCGTGGCGCCCAGGCGCTCTATCTCCTTTTGTGCCTCTCCGGCCTTATTGGCAACCGAAAGAATGCGACACCAGGCAGCTTTGTAGAATAAATCCGCTGTCATATCAGCAAATTCCTGGGCCAGCTCTGCCGCTTTATCGCTTTGGGCAACAGTTGCGCGGGCGGACGTCCAGCGCTCTAACTGAGCCAAGACGCCGTCCTGACCGGCAGCCATTTCCGCGATCAAAGCCGCGAAAGCATCGGCACCAGCGCCGCCTTGGAATTTCAGGCCACGGGTGGCGGTGGTCAGCGCATGGATGCCATTCGTGCCTTCATAGATCGAGGTAATCCGCGCATCGCGCCAAGTTTGGCTAACCCGGTATTCGGTTAGGAAGCCATAGCCGCCCAAAACCTGGATCCCCAAATCAGCCGCTCGGATCCCCGCATCGGTGCAAAAGATTTTGCAAATCGGCGTGAGAAAATCCACCAGCGGCGAAGAGCCATTCTTTTCCATTTCCACCATAGTGAGCAGACACATGGTCCGAGCCCCCAAGGCCAAGGCCCGCTGCTCATCCAGCATCCGACGCACATCATAATGCTGGTCGATTGTGGCGGGGCTGCCATCGGCTTGGCGGCCCTGGCTGCGCTCGGCGGCATAGGCGCTGGCGATATGGGCGGCACGGCTGGCATGGGCGACGCCCTGCAAGGACACATCCAAACGCGCATGATTCATCATGGTGAACATGGCCATTAGCCCGGCCCCTTCTTGGCCAATCAACTGCGCGCGGGCATTGTCAAAGGCCATCTGACAGGTGGGCGAGGCATGGATGCCAAGCTTTTCCTCGATCCGGGTGACCGAAACAGTATTGCGCGCGTCCTCCAGATGCGATGGGCACAGGAAAAGCGACAGCCCTTTCACCCCATCTTCGGGCGCGCCGGTCCGGGCTAAAACCAGATGCAGCACCTCTTTGGACAGGTTTTGATCCCCGCCCGAGATAAAGATCTTTTCGCCATTGATCACCCAATCATCGCCGTCGCGCAGGGCTTTGGTGCGGATCCGGCTTAGATCAGAGCCCGCGCCCGGTTCGGTCAAACACATCGTCGACAGAACCTCACCCGCAATCATACGCGGGATCCAAGCTTCTTGCTGAGCGGCTGAGCCGAAATTCATCAAAGTGCTGATGGCCCCTGGCACCAAATTGCAGATCATTTGCAGCGAATGACAGGCGCCGGTGAAGATCTCGGACACGGCAGCCGAAACGATGTGATTGACCTCCATCCCACCATGGGCTTCGGGTGCGGTCAGGCCTTGCCAGCCGCCTTCGACGATCTGGGCAAAGACATCATGGAATTCGTCGGGCACTTGCACCCGGCCATCCACCAAACGGCAGCCTTTGGCATCGCCGATTTCATCCACTGGCGCGATCACGCCCTCGGCGAGGCTGGCAAAATGGGTGATAATGCCCTCGGCCAGCTCATCATCCCAGCCCTCTAGCTCTGGCGCGCCAGAGACATGGCGTATGGCGAAAAGAATATCATCAACAGGAGCTTGAAACGGAACCATCTTAGATCTCCATCCCCGCCTGACGTAGCAAGGTCATGGCGTTTTCCTTCAAGATCAGCGGCCGCACCTCGTCGCGGAACTCCGCTTTATCAAAGGCATTGAGCCATTTTTCCGGCGCAATCATCGGCCAGTCAGAACCAAAGAGCATCTTTTTCTTCAGCAATGTATTGGCATAGCGCACCAGGATTGGCGGGAAATATTTCGGCGACCAGCCGGACAAATCGATATAGATATTCGGCTTATGGGTCGCGACCGACAGCGCCTCTTCCTGCCAGGGGAAGCTAGGATGCGCCAGGATGATCGGCATATCCGGGAAATCCACTGCCACATCATCGATATACATGGGATTGGAATATTTCAGCCGCATCCCATTGCCGCCGGGCATCCCCGAGCCGACACCGGTTTGGCCCGTATGAAACAGCGCCGGTTTGCCGGTTTCGGCGATGGCCTCGTAAAGCGGATAAGCCATGCGGTCATTGGGATAAAAACCTTGCATGGTCGGGTGGAACTTAAAGCCCTGAACGCCGTAATTTTCCACCAGATCGCGGGCCTCGCGGGCACCGATCTTGCCCTTGGCCGGATCGATAGAGGCAAAGGGGATCAAGATATCGGATTCCTTCGCGCAGGCCTCGGCCACTTCGTAGTTGTTATAGCGGCGATAGCCGGTTTCGCGCTCGGCATCGACCGGGAAGATCACCGCCGCGATATTATGTTCGCGGTAATGGGCGGCGGTTTCCGGGATGGTCGGCGGATGGGTCCAAGGCGCGCCGAAATATTTCGCCATGGTCGATTGCAGATCATCATAGCCGTCATCATCATGGCAGCCGCAGGACTCCTCGGCATGGGTATGAAAATCGATGGCGCGGATTTTGGAAAAATCTACCATTTTAGTCTCCTGTCACGGGGCGGCCCTGGAGTGGTCCTTGGGGTGTCCTTGGGGCTGGCCCAGGGCGCGGCATAGGGGTTAGACGCGGATCAGCGCGGGATCTTCATTGTCGTAAAGACGTTCCAACAGATCGGCGCGGCGCGTGATGATCTTGCGCACATTAAGCGAGCCCTTATCGGTGATCTCGTGATCTTTCAGCGAGGGCGGCTCAGCCAGCATAATGGCGCGGGTGATCTTTTTCGCCGAGCCCGTGGCCTGGCGTTCCATCTGACGCATGATCGCTTCAATTTCGGCGGCTAGATGTTCATCCACTACCGCGCCTTCCGAGCTGTTATCCCCATGCACATGATCGGGTTTCGGGAAGATAAAGATGCCAATTTCACCCCGGTCATGGCCGCAGATCACCACATCTTGCACCAGGCCTTTCATCTGCTCTAGCACGTCAAGCCGCAGCTTGCCCGCCTGGACCCAAGTGCCGGTGGTCAGTTTGAAATCCTCAGAAACTCGGCCATCAAAGACCAATCCACGATTTAGGTCCTCAGGGTCGAGGAATTTCACCGCATCGCCTGTGATCAAGAATCCGTCTTCGTCAAAAGTCTCGGCGGTCTTGGCCGGGTCATTAAGATAGCCGGTCATTACATTGGGGCCTTTGACCCGCAATTCGCAGCGCATCTCGTCATCGGGGATCAGCTTGATTTCCGTGCCTGGCAAAGGCACCCCGATAATCCCCGAGCGGCCCACAGGTTCATGCACCATCAGTGTCGCCGGGGCTGTTTCGGTCATCCCCCAAGAGGAAGTCATCAAAGGCAGATGGCCCTTGATCTCGATGGCCATATCTTCCAGCGCTTTCCAAACCGGCTGCGGCAGCGAGGCGCCCGCGTAAAAGATCATGTCTAGATCGCGGAAGAAGGCTTCGCGCAGCTCTTTATCCTCTTCCATCGCATGTACCAGCATGGAATAGCCCACGGGCACATTGAAGCTACAAGTCCCCGGATGCGACCGGATATTTTCGATGGTCGTGGCAAAGCCCGCTTTGGTGGGTTTGCCGAAATCCATATAGATCGAGCCGCCATTGGCCAGCATCATATTCACATTATGGGAGCCACCGAACACATGGTTCCAAGGCAGCCAATCACAGATCCGCGGCGGATGGTCTTTGAGGAAGGGCAGGGCGGAATTGATCTGCATTTGGTTTGCGCACATCATCCGCTGGGTGGTCAGAACGCCTTTGGGATCCGAGCTAGAGCCCGAGGTAAACAAGATCTTGGCCACAGTATCGGGGCCGACTTTGTCATGAGCGCTTGCCAGATCGACACTGTCATCGCCTTTGAGCAGATCGGCAAAGGCCGTGACCGGGCAAGGCGCGCCATCGGTCTTGCAGGCGACAATTTCCATATCGGCAAATTGCGGCAGTTTTAACGCTTCGCCATAAAGTCCGGCATCCACCGTAAAGGCCATGGCCGGTTTCACCTTGTCCAGCACATAGGCCAGGCGCCCATGAGCTTCGGTGATCAGCGAATATTGCTCGGCCACGGGAACAGTGGGCACGCCGATATATTGCGCCGCGAAAGACAACAGCGCATGATCCACGCCATTGCCCGACAGGATCACAATCGGAGTATCAGCAGTCAGGCCGCGCGCCAAAAGACTGGCAGCGATCGCGCGCACCATGCCCAGCACATCGCCATAGCCATGTTCGCGCCAGCCCGCGCCGGAGCGTTCCGCCAAAAAGATATGATCAGGAGTTTTCTGCGCCCAGCTTTCCAGCCAAAAGCCGGTATGGGGCGGAACCTCGGGCAGCGGATATTCCGACTGCAGAATGATATCGCCCTTTTCGGTGCGATTAGACAGTACTTTATGAGGCCGGAGCCCAAGCTCGGCCGTAAATGCGTCAGTCATTCGTTCCTCCTCCTGGTCGAATGAAAACTTTAAAGTCAGGCAGTGTTGGGAGAGCCCAGACCCTTTTCTATGGCGCTCAGACCCTCTGCGAGGATCTCGCGCTCTTCCTCCGTCAACTCGGCTTGCAGTCTTTCTTCGCGCTTTTGAATCGTCTGGGCCATCCGGTCAAAAACCCGACGCCCCCGCAAAGTTGGCATCAAAGCATAGGTCCGCCGGTCGCCTTCAACCCGATTGCGGGTGATCAGTTCTTTGTCTTCGAGAGTATCGACAATGACCACAACGCTGGACCGCTCGATTTGCAGAGCCTGAGCCAAAGTCGTCTGGGTCAGGCCAGGATTTTCGATGATGATCGCCAGTGCCGAAAACCCCGTGATCTTCAGCCCGTACTCGTCAAGCACCTCGCTGACCACCGCTTGGACGGTTAGATAGGCACGCTTGATCCGATATCCCACGAATTGGCGCAGCATATTATCAGTCAGCGCCGGATTGGGGGTAGCAGAACGGGCAGGGGAACGTTTCGACATGGGGATCCTTAGATATCAACGAAAGACCGGTTCGCGTTTTTCCAAAAAGGCCTTGAGACCTTCTTCGGCGTCCGGGCTGGTTTGTGTAAGCGCGGCACAGAGACTTTCGGCGAAAAGACCTTCGGTGCTGGACATATCAGAGATACGGGCAATGGCCTGTACCATGACATAGTTGGACAATGGTGCATTCGCAGCGATTTTGCCAGCTAGCTTTTCTGCCAGGGCCATGCCTTCGCCTTCGCCGACCGAATAATGGGCAAGCCCAAGGGTCACACCTTCATCCGCGCCATATTTCCGGCCGGTCAGCATCATTTCGCACATGCGATCTGGGCCAATGATCCGACCCACATTCACCGAGGCACCACCGCCCACGAAAATGCCGCGACGACCTTCGGGCAGTTGGAAGATGGTAGAGGGTTCGGCAATCCGCACATGGGTATTGGCCGCCAGCTCTAGCCCGCCACCAATCACCGCGCCATTCATCACCGAAACCGTGATCAAACCGCCAAAGCGGACTTTTTGCATGACCGAATGCCAGCCACGGGAATGGCGCATCGTGCCTTCGGCATCGCGGGCCACATGTTCGCTAAGGTCCAAGCCCGAGCAGTAATGCCCGCCTTCGCCGGTCAAGATAACGACCCGAACCCCTTCCGGCGGGTTGGTGTAGAAATCGTCAATCTCCGCCAAGAGACCATCGCACATGGCATTGCGCTTATGGGGGCGGTTGAGGGTGATCCGGGCAATCTGACCATCTGCCTCATAGTCGAGATAATCTTTGCTTACTTTCATTGTTTTTGCCTTTTCTCGATTATTTGGCGGGCATGCGGGCGCATCCGTCAATGCGGATCACCGTGCCGTTTAGCATTTGGTTTTGGACGATTTGTTCGACCAGCATGGCATATTCATCCGGGTCGCCCATACGCGACGGGAAAGGAATATTGGCGCAAATGGCGGTGCGGATATCATCGGGCAGGCCCGCGCTCATGGCGGTTTCAAACAGCCCCGGCGCCACTGCCATGACGCGAATACCATAGCGGGCCAATTCGCGTGCAGCGGGAAGGGTCATGGCCGCAACCCCGCCTTTGGAGGCGGAATAGGCGGCTTGGCCGATTTGGCCATCTTCAATCGCAACCGATGCGGTATTGATGATCACACCGCGGGTGCCGTCCTCGTCCAACGGGTCCAGCTTTGCCATATCGCGCGCGGCGATATTCATCACCACATAAGTGCCAAGCAGATTGATTTTCAGCGTGCGTTCAAAACCTGGCACGGTCAACGCCCCATCGCGCGGCAGAATGCGCTCGCCAGTGCCGATCCCGGCGCAATTCACAACAATACGCGGTGCCGCGCCCAAAGCCTCTGCGGCTGTGGCAAAAGCGGCCTCTACGGCTGCGCTATCAGAAACATCAGCTGACACACCAACACCGCCAATTTGCGACGCGACGCTGTCTGCATTTTCTTGGTTCAAATCTAAAACGGCAACTTTCGCGCCCGCTTTTGCAAGTCGCTGACAGGTGGCTGCGCCTAAGCCGCTGCCTCCACCAGTCACCAGAGCGGTGTATCCCGCAATCTGCATGTTTCGTCTCCCCCCGGCCGACTCATGGCCTCGTCATTATGGTTGATGTGTGGAAGAAAAAATTGTTCGGTGCAAGAACAATTATTGCTTCCATTTGTTTTTGACTGCCTGTATCTGAGTCGTGGAGGAGCCGCTAAGCTTGATTTGGCGAGGCGGAAAATGCTGGATGCAGATCCGGTATGGGGGAGAGGAATGTCAGTTTCGGTGATCCGAGGGCTATGGCAGAAAACAGGTGCAAAGATCTGCATCAGCCTATGCTTTGCCGGAAGGATCCCAAACGTAAACTCAAAACCTGGTCTCCAACAAAAAATAACGCGTCGCTCTGGTCTTGGGGCGATGTGCACGACAAGAGCGTCTGGGAGTTGAGAGGCGCTGACATCCTGATCGGTCAGAGGACCGACATTATCGTCAAGGGAGGAAACTGATGACGAAAATTACTTGGGCCGCAGCTGCGCTGGCGGCAACGCCGTTCTTTGCAATTGCCGATGAAATCCGTGCGACTAGCGGCTTTGGCCCGTCCCATGTTTTGGCAACGAGCGTCTACCCAACCGCATTCGAAAAACTCGAAGAGCTGACCGATGGCGAATGGACCGGCCGCGACACGGCTGGCGGTTTGCTGGCGCCGAATGAAATGAATGATGGTCTGCGCGATGGTGTGACCGAGCTGGGAGCGGTGATCTTGCCGTATTTCGCGGCGGATTATGTGGAAAGCATGGTTCCGGGCGAGCTGTCCATTCTGGGCACGAATAACATGGCGATCTCTGCGGCAGTGACCGAATATGTTGTCACCTGCGCCGAGTGCCAGGCGGAATTTGCGGAAAGCGGCCAGGTCTATCTGGGCGGCGACACCACCCCGACCTATAACTTCCTGTCCACTGTGCCGTTGAACACTCTGGATGATCTGAAAGGCAAGCGTATCCGGACTGCCGGCGCGGTCTTTACCCGTTTCGTCGAAGCTCTGGGCGCAGAGCCGGTGCAGATGCCGTCTTCGGAACTGTTCGAGGCGCTGAATTCCGGCGTGATCGACGCAACTTATAGCTCTATCCCGGATCTGAAAAACGCGCAGCTTTATGATGTGGTGAAATCCGTTTCCCTGATCGAGCTAGGCGTGTTCAACGCGGCGGCCACCATGAATGCCAGCCAGCTTTTGTGGATGCGCATGGATGACGAAGAGCGCGAAGCTCTGGCCCATGCGGCGCAATATGGTCAGTCCGTTGGGGTTGTGTCGTGGTCGGATACCGAAAAAGAGGCGAAAGTCACCGGCGCCGAAAAGGGCATCGAATTTGTGACCCCGTCTGACGAGCTACTGGCGAAAGCCCGCGAATTCAACGAAACCCATTTGGCCACTGTTGCCGAGACCCTGGAAGGTCGCGGTGTGAAAGATGCGGCTGCCAAGGTCGAGCGCTACAAGGCGCTGGTAGAGAAATGGCATGGTCTGGTGACCGAAGACACGACTGCCGAGGAGCTGGCAGAGCTGCGTTGGACCGAGATCTTCTCTAAGATCGATTATAGCTCTTACGGGATGTAATCCAATGGAGCGAGTGAACCAGGCCATAACCGGCCTCGTCGTCACCGCCGGCGGGATAGTTCTTTGCCTGATGATGGTGCAGATTGTGGTCGATGTGTTCATGCGCAATGTGGTGGGGGCCGGGTTTCCGGCCACCGCTGAACTCGTCGCCAAATATTATATGGTTGCGGTCAGTTTTCTGCCGGTCGCCTATGCCGAGCTAAAACGGCGCCATATCGAGGCGACCATTTTCACGGATTATCTGCCCCGGCATTGGATGCCGACAATATTCTTCATCGGCTTCGCCCTGTCGGCTGCGGTCTATGGGACGCTCACTTGGGGCACTTATGGCGAAGCGATCAAGAAGACCGCGAAGAAAAGCTATGTGGAAGCTGGCTCGATGGATTTCTACACCTGGCCCAGCTACTGGATCCTTCCGGCGGCTTTCGGGGTGATGACGCTCATCTGCTGCATGCGGATGATGTCCGTGGTGTTTGGGCAGTTTACCGAAGACACATTCGACCCGGTGGAAACGCTTGGTCCCCATCCTGACGAGGAAGTCTAATGGATCCGCTTACTCTTGGCCTGATTGCCATCGCGGCGGTTTTGGGGCTGATCATTCTGCGTGTGCCTATCGCGGTGGCGCTGATTTCCGTGTCTTTCGTGGGGATCTGGGCGATTGTCGGCGAGCGCCCGGCAATGTCGATGCTGTCGACGGTGCCGTATAACTTCGCGGCGAGCTGGACCCTAAGCTCGGTGCCGATGTTTTTGCTGATGGGCTATGTGGCCTATCATTCGGGATTAACCCGAGGCTTGTTTGAAGCCGCGCGGGTCTGGTTCGGCTGGATGCCGGGCGGTTTGGCGATTGCCTCTATCGGTGGGGCCAGCGGCTTTGCGGCCGTGACCGGCTCGTCGGTGGCATGTTCTGCCGCAATTGGCCGGATCGCCGTGCCAGAGATGCACCGTCAGGGCTATAATATCAGCATCGCCTCGGGCTCGGTCGCAGCGGGCGGGACAATTGGCGCGCTGATCCCGCCATCGATCTTGCTGATCATCTATGGGATCCAGGCGGAAGTCTCGATTACCAAGCTGTTTTTGGGTGGTTTGATTGTTGGGCTTATTTCGCTGCTTTTCTATGTGGCCGCGATCTTGGTGGCCTATTACCGCAATCCCGATAGCCTGCCGCGGGCTCAAAGCTATTCCATGGCGGAAAAGCTGGAAGCGACCCTAGAGGTCTGGCCGGTGCTTTTGCTTATCTTGGTGGTGTTTGGCGGCCTGTTTGGCGGGCTTTTCACCGCAACCGAAGCCGGGGCGATAGGGGCCTTCTTCTCTATCATCATAGGTTTGATCCGTAGGCAGCTGCATTGGAAGGGATTCCAAGATAGTGTGCTGGACACGCTTTTGGCCTCTGGTGCGCTGTTCATGATCGCGATTGGCGCGAATTTGTTCACCCGCTTGGTGGCCTTTTCGGGGCTGAGCCACGCTATTGGAGGTTGGGTCGAAGGTCTGGGGCTAAGCGTATTGGCTGTGCTCTTCTTGCTGGCGCTAATCTATCTGGCTTTGGGGATGTTCCTGGAGCCCATCGGCGCGATGCTGCTGACCCTGCCTTTGTTCCTGCCCCTGGTGGGCGATTACGGGATCAGCGAAATCTGGTTCGGTCTGCTGCTGGCAAAACTGCTAGAGATCGGCATGATCACCCCGCCTGTGGGATTAAACGTGTTCGTCATACATTCAGTGGCCAAGGATTATGTGCGGCTAGAGCAAATCTTTGCGGGGATCGTGCCCTTCCTGATCGCGGATTTGCTCTTGGTGGCCCTGATGATCCTGACCCAGGGACTGCTCTAGAGCGTCACAGATAAATGCATGAAAAAGCGGCGGGGGTTTCTCTGCCGCTTTTTGGTTTGGGGACTCGCATTGGATTTGTCCTGATAATTCTGCTTAATTTTGGGTGGTTCGGGTGATTTTGGCCCCTGAGCCTTTAGCGCGAGACGCGGAAAGGCAGCAAAAATCAAGCGGCTTGGCGCGCTTTGCCCTAGAAAGAGAAATAATTTCAATGGCGTAATCTAGCGCAGCTGAGACGTGGCGGCAATTAGGGCCAGTGTTGCAGTGATCTATCAAAGGGCGTCGATCCCTTTGCCGTCGCAAAGATGCGACAGGCCTGTGACGCAAATATACTAGAAATTCTGCGCAAATCTACCAGCATTGGCGGCAGGGCTTGGTTAGAAAAACCCTCAACCTAGCTGCAAAGGTAGTCTGCCCATGACGCGCTTTAACGCCTTTAACCTCCTTCGCCATGCCCTTACGGGTCACAAAAATTGGGCCGAGCAATGGCCCGAGGCCGAGCCAAAGGCCGAATATGATGTGGTGATTGTCGGGGCAGGCGGTCATGGGCTGGGGGCTGCGCATTATTTGGCGAAAGAGCATGGCATCACCAATGTCGCTGTCATCGATAAGGGCTGGCTCGGCGGCGGCAATACCGGGCGCAATACCACGATCATTCGCTCGAACTATCTCTATGATGAAAGCGCAAAGCTTTATGATCATGCGGTGGATCTGTGGGAAGGCCTGTCCCAGGATCTCAATTACAATGTCATGTATTCCCGGCGGGGCGTGCTCATGCTGGCTCATAATGTGCATGATGTGCAGAGCTTTCAGCGCCATGTGCATGCCAACCGGCTGAATGGTGTCGATAACCGCTGGTTGACGCCCGAAGAATGCAAGGAATACTGCCCGCCGCTCTCGCTGTCGCCCACGGCGCGCTATCCTGTGATGGGCGGCGCCTTGCAAGAGCGCGCCGGGACTGCGCGCCATGATGCTGTTGCTTGGGGCTATGCCCGCTCTGCCGCGTCGCGCGGGGTGGATATTATCCAAAACTGCCCGGTGACAGCGATCCGCCGTAATCCCGATGGCTCGGTTGCCGGGGTGGAAACGGGCAAGGGCTTTATCAAGGCCAAGAAGGTTGCCGTTTCGGCGGCTGGGCATACCTCCGTGGTGATGCAAACTGCGGATGTGCGTCTGCCGCTGGAAAGCTATCCGTTGCAAGCTTTGGTGAGTGAGCCGGTCAAGCCGATCTTTCCTTGCGTTGTCATGTCAAACGCGGTGCATGCTTATATCAGCCAATCCGATAAGGGCGAGCTGGTGATTGGCTCGGGTACGGATCAATATACCTCTTATAGCCAGCGCGGCGGCCTGCCGCTGATCGAGCATACGGTTGCCGCGATTGTGGAGATCTTTCCGATGTTCAACCGCATGCGCATGTTGCGTAAATGGGGCGGGATCGTGGATGTGACCCCAGACCGTTCGCCGATCATCGCGAAAACCCCGGTCAAAGGGCTCTATGTCAATTGCGGTTGGGGCACGGGCGGCTTTAAGGCGACGCCGGGCTCGGCCCATGTTTTTGCCCATACCATTGCCCGTGATGAACCCCATGCGATCAACGCGCCCTTCACCCTAGAGCGGTTCCGCTCGGGCCGCTTGATCGACGAAGCCGCCGCCGCCGCTGTGGCGCATTAATCCGCGAAAGAGGAGCCAAAGATGCTTTTGATCCATTGCCCCTATTGCGGCGAGACTCTGCCCGAGCTGGAATTTACCTATGCCGGTGAGGCCCATATCACCCGCGCCGAACTGCCCTCTGAGCTGAGCGATGCGGAATGGGAGGAATTCCTGTTTATCCGCCGCAATCCCAAAGGCCCGCATTATGAGCGCTGGCGGCATTTCCATGGCTGTGGCCGCTATTTCAATGCGGTGCGCGATACGGTGTCCGATAAATTCCTGACCACTTATAAGGCGGGCGAGCCGCGCCCCGACCTCGATAGCCTGCTAGGAGAGCAGAAATGAGCTTTCGTATTCCTGGCAAAGGCCGCGTAGATAGCTCGCGCAAGGTGAGCTTTACCTTTGATGGTAAGCGCTTTGAGGGGGTTGCTGGCGATACGGTGGCCTCGGCGCTTTTGGCCAATGGCGTGCATCTCATGGGGCGCAGCTTCAAATATCACCGCCCGCGTGGCCCGGTGGCGGCAGGCTCCGAAGAGCCCAATGCTCTGATCGGCACCCGCCGCAGCGCCGGACGGTTTGAGCCCAATACCCGCGCCACAATGGCGGAGATCTGGGAGGGGCTTGAGACCAATTCCCAGAATAAATACCCCTCGCTGAAATTCGATATCGGCGCGGTGAATGATGCGGCTTATATGCTGTTTTCCGCTGGGTTTTACTACAAAACCTTCATGTGGCCGAAATCCTTCTGGAACAAAGTCTATGAGCCCTTCATCCGCGCCGCGGCCGGGCTTGGCGTGTCGCCGACCGAGGAAGACCCCGATACTTACGCCTCGCGCTATTTGCATTGCGATCTCTTGATTGTTGGGGCTGGTCCGGCGGGCTTGGCGGCGGCGCTGGAAGCGGCGGGGCAGGGGCTGAAGGTCGTGATCGTTGATGAGCATAGCGAGGCGGGCGGTTCGCTGCTGTCTGAGCCGCAAGCGCAGATCGACGGCGCTCCGGCTTGGGATTGGCTGGCGGGTAGCCTGACAAAGCTGCGCGAAGCTGGCGTGAAAATTATGACCCGCACCACGGCGATTGGCTATTATCATCAAAACATGATCGGGCTTTGCGAGCGTCTGACCGATCATCTGGCCGTGCTGCCTGCGGATACCCCGCGCGAGCGTATGTGGCGGGTGCGGGCGCGCCGGGTCGTGCTGGCCCAGGGTGCTTTGGAAAAGCCTCTGGTGTTCCACGGCAATGACCGCCCCGGCGTGATGCTGGCGGGCGCGGCCCAGACCTATCTGAACCGCTTTGGGGTTTTGGTGGGCCATAAACCGGCTGTGATCACAAGCCATGATAGCGCTTGGTATGCGGCTTTTGACCTGGCCGATAGCGGCGCGGAAATCGCCGTGATCGCGGATACCCGCGCGGAAATTCGCGAAGAGCTTTTGGCAGAGGCTAAGGCGCGCAATATCCCCGTGAAGCTCAGCCATACAGTGACCGGCACAACGGGCCGTTTGCGGGTGAAATCCGTGCGGATCAATCCCATGGCGGGCGCCAGTGTGGGCGCGGGCGAAGAGATCGCTTGCGATGCGCTGTTGATGTCGGGCGGTTGGACGCCGTCTTTGCATCTTTTCTCCCATACCCAAGGTAAGCTGGCTTGGAATGAAGATCTGACAACTTTCCTGCCCGATCACAGCCCGGAAGATTGCAGCATTGCTGGTGCTTCGCGCGGGCTTTGGGGGATCAAATCCGCGCTTGAGGATGGCGCGGCGCTTGGGGCGGCGGCCCTTGGCGCGCTTGGCCTTTCCGTGAGCCCGGCCAGTTATGCGGTTGCCGAGGATCGCACGGGTGCAGGCATTGCCCATAAAGAGCTGCCCACTGATCTTAACCCCGGCAAGGCCAAGGCTTTCGTGGATTATCAGAATGATGTGACTGCGAAAGATCTTCGTTTGGCGGTGCGCGAAGGGATGAAATCCATCGAGCATGTGAAACGCTACACCACCAATGGGATGGCGACGGATCAGGGCAAGATGTCGAATATCAACGGGCTGAATATTGCCGCGGATGCGCTTGGACGCCCGCAGCCGAAAGTTGGCCTGACGACCTTCCGTCCGCCCTATACGCCCACCAGCTTCGGCGCGTTTGTTGGCTATCACCGGGGCGCGCATTTCGAAGTAACCCGCAAAACCCAGATCGATGGCTGGGCCGAGGAAAATGGCGCGGTGTTTGAGCCGGTTGGCCAATGGCGCCGGGCTTGGTATTTCCCGAAACCGGGCGAGAGCATGGATCAGGCCGTGGCCCGCGAATGCGCCGCGACCCGGGCCAGTGTTGGGATTTTTGACGCCTCAACCCTGGGCAAGATCGAAGTGGTTGGCCCGGATGCGGTGGAATTCATGAACCGCATGTATACCAACCCCTGGACCAAGCTTGGTATTGGCCGCTGCCGCTATGGTCTGCTTTTGGGCGATGATGGCTTTATCCGCGATGATGGTGTGATTGCCCGGATTGGCGAAGATCGCTTCCATATCACGACCACCACAGGCGGCGCCGCGCGGGTGCTGAATATGATGGAGGATTACCTTCAGACTGAATGGCCCGATCTTAATGTCTGGCTTACGTCCACCACGGAAAATTGGTCGACCATCGCGCTGAATGGCCCCAATGCGGTGAAGATCTTGCAGCCTTTGGTGCCGGATCTTGAGCTGAGCGAAGAGAGCTTTCCGCATATGTCTTGTGCCGAAGTGGAGGTTGCGGGCATTGCTGCGCGGCTCTGGCGGGTGAGCTTCACCGGCGAGACGGGCTTTGAGGTGAATGTCCCGGCGCCTTTGGGTCGCCAGCTTTGGGAAACCCTTTGGCAAGCAGGCCAGGCCTATGGCATCGCCGCCTATGGCACTGAAACCATGCATGTGCTGCGCGCCGAAAAGGGCTATATCATTGTCGGCCAAGACACTGACGGAACGGTCACGCCCTATGATTGCGGCATGGGCTGGGCTGTGGGCAAGAAGAAACCCGATTTTGTCGGCAAGCGCGGCCTGGCGCGGCCTGACCTGATGGCTGCGAACCGGCGGCATTTGGTTGGGCTTTTAACCGAAGATGGCAGCAAGCTCGAAGAAGGCGCGCAGATTGTCTTTGATCCGAACCAGCCCAAACCGATGACCATGGTGGGCCATGTGACCTCGTCTTATAGCACTGGAACAACCGGGCAGCCGATTGCCCTGGCGCTAGTGGAAGGCGGCTTCGACAAGATGGGCGAGAGCGTGTTTATCCCGATGCCGGATCGCACCATTGAGGCCAAGATCACCTCAAGCGTTTTCTTCGATCCCGAAAATGCCCGTATCAAAATCCCAGCGGAGGCTTGAGCTATGCATCCTATTTCTGCCCAAAGCCCTGGTGTTCTGACCGCCTCTAGCGCGGCAAAGATCGATCTTTTGGCCCCGGTTGCGCGATTTTCCCTGCGCGCGCGGGGGGATCTAGCGCCGTTCAGCCAAGCGCTTGGCCTGAGTTTGCCGGCGAAAATTGGCATGCGGGCGAAGCAGGGCGAGGTTGAGGTGCTGTGCCTTGGCCCCGATGAATGGGTTATCTTGGCCGCCACCGATCAGGCGCCGGGCTTGGCCGCGGCCATGGCGGCGATTTACCCGGCCTATCCCCATAGTTTCGTGGATATATCGGGTCGAGAGATCACGCTTGCGATCACCGGCTCCTGCGCCACCGAGCTTTTGACCCTGGGCATGCCCCGTGATCCTGAAAGCATCCTCCCTGGCGAAGGCCGTCGGATCGCCTTTGACGGCATGACGGTGGTGCTTTGGCGCGATGAGGCAGAGGCTTACCGCATGGATATCTGGCATAGCTTTGCCCCGCATCTTTTGGGGCTTTTGGAAACTGGGTGCCGCGAATTAGCGGCAGAACCCGCCTAACGCGCCTCGCCGCTTAACCTAAGAGAGCTTCACATGTTTGATCATCTGCCCAAGGGCGGCATCTCTGATGCTGTCATCGCCACCGCTATGTCTGAAGAGCTGGATCGGCAACAAAACCAGATCGAGCTGATCGCGTCGGAAAATATCGTCTCGGCCCAGGTTATGGCGGCGCAAGGCTCTGTTATGACCAACAAATATGCCGAAGGCTATCCGGGTCGCCGCTATTATGGCGGCTGTGAGTTCGTCGATAAAGTCGAGGCCGTGGCGATTGACCGGCTCAAGCAGCTTTTCGGTGCGGGCTATGCTAATGTGCAGCCGCATTCCGGAGCGCAAGCCAATCAAGCGGTTTTCCTGGCGCTGTTGCAACCGGGGGATAAGATTATGGGCATGTCCCTGGCCCATGGCGGGCATCTAACCCATGGCTCGCCAGTGACCATGTCGGGCAAATGGTTTGAGACTGTCTCTTATGAAGTCGATGCCCAAACCCATCTGATCGATATGGAGGATGTGCGCCGGGTCGCTCTGGAAACCAAGCCCAAGCTGATCATCGCGGGCGCTTCGGCCTATCCGCGCCATATCGATTTTGCAGCTTTCCGAGCGATTGCCGATGAGCTGGGCGCGTATCTGATGGTGGATATGGCGCATTATGCCGGGCTGATCGCGGGCGGGCATTACCCCGATCCGCTGCCCCATGCCCATGTGGTGACCTCCACCACCCATAAAACTCTGCGCGGTCCGCGGGGCGGGGTGATCTTGACCAATGATGAGGCTTTGGCGAAGAAGTTTAACTCTGCCGTCTTCCCTGGCAATCAGGGCGGCCCGCTGATGCATGTGATTGCGGCCAAGGCCGTGGCCTTTGGCGAAGCGCTGCAAGATGAGTTCCGCGATTATGGCCGCCAGGTCATCGAGAATGCCCGTGCCTTGGCTGATGTGCTGCAAGTGGGCGGTTTGCGGATCATCTCGGGCGGCACGGATTGCCATATGGTTTTGGTCGATCTCCAGCCCTTCAGCATCACCGGCAAAGCGGCAGAGGCGGCTTTGGAGCGCGCGGGCCTGACCTGCAACAAAAATGCCATTCCCAATGATCCTCAAAAGCCTTTCGTAACTTCCGGCATTCGCCTTGGCACTTCGGCGGGGACAACGCGCGGTTTCCGCGAGGATGAGTTCGAAACTGTGGGGGCGTTGATCTTGAAGGTGCTCAAAGCCCTATCGGAAAACCCAGAGGGCGATCCACGGGTTGAGGCGGCCGTGCGGCTTGAGGTGCGGACGCTTTGCGCCATGCATCCGATTTACGGGCAGTGAGCGGTGTTTCTCTCGGTCTTTGATGTCTTCAAAATCGGTATTGGCCCCTCCTCCTCGCATACGATGGGGCCGATGCTGGCAGCGGCGCGGTTCCTCGATGATCTGCGCGGCGGGGTCGAGCGGATCCCCGGCGCTGGAGAGCTTTATCGGCTAGAGGCGCAGCTATATGGCTCGCTGGCTTGGACCGGCAAGGGGCATGCCACGGACCGGGCGGTGATTTTGGGGCTCTGCGGCTATGAGCCCGCAACCCTGGATCCGGACAAAGCCGAAGAGATCGAGGCCGATGTGCGGGCGCAGGGCATGGTCCAGCCCAAGGGGTTGGGGCCTTTGGTCTTTCGCCCCGAAAGCGATCTGGTCTTTGACTTCAACTTGCCGCTGCCGGGCCATGCCAATGGGATGATCCTAACCGGTTTTGATGCCGAAGAACGTCCCTATCACCGCCAGACTTACTATTCCACAGGCGGCGGTTTTGTGGTCACCGAGGCCGAGCTAGAGGCGCAGCACAAAGCCAGCCCCGATCTGCATGCGGAAAAAGAGGCGCTACATTTTCCTTACCCCTTTGGCAGCGCGGCAGAAATGCTGGAAATGGGCCGGGCCTCAGGGCTGAGCATCGCGCAGATGAAGCTGGCCAATGAGCGTGTGCTGCATGGGGCCGGGCTGGAGGCAAAGATCGATAAGATCTTGGCTGTGATGGCTAAATGCGTGGCGCGCGGGCTGGCGCAAGAGGGTGTTTTGCCGGGCGGGCTGCGCGTGCGACGGCGGGCCAAGGCGATCCATGCGCAGCTTTTGGGCGAGCAGGGGATGAACCTGACCCAGCCGCATCAAGCCAATGACTGGATGTCGGTTTACGCCATGGCAGTGAATGAGGAAAACGCCGCCGGGGGCCGGGTTGTGACCTCGCCCACCAATGGTGCGGCGGGTGTGGTGCCGGCGGTGCTGCGCTATTACCGCGACCATTGCATCGGCGCGAGCCCAGAGCGCTGCCGGGATTTCCTTTTGGTGGCGGCGGCAATTGGCGGGCTGATCAAACACCGGGCCTCGATCTCTGGGGCGGAGGCGGGATGCCAGGCCGAAGTGGGCTCTGCCTCGGCCATGGCCGCGGCCGGGTTCTGTGCGGTGCTTGGCGGCAATAATGCCCAAGTGGAAAATGCCGCCGAGATCGCGCTAGAGCATCATCTAGGCATGACCTGCGATCCTGCGGCGGGCCTGGTGCAAGTACCCTGTATCGAACGCAACGCGCTTGGCGCTATCAAAGCCGTTTCGGCGGCCTCGCTCGCGCTGCGGGGCGATGGCACCCATTTTATGCCGCTGGATAATTGCATCGAAGTGATGCGGCAAACCGGCTTCGACATGAACGAAAAATACAAGGAAACCTCGCAGGGCGGCATTGCCGTGAACCTGCCCGAATGCTGATCAGAGGCCCCCAATGAAGACCAATGTGCTAACTGTCTCTTGCCGCTCCACCAGCGGCATCGTCGCGGCGATTGCCGGGAATTTGGCTGAGGCGGGGTGTAATATCCTCGATAGCTCGCAATTCACCGATCTTGATGCCGAACGGTTTTTCATGCGCCTGACCTTCCTGACCGAAGGTCCGGCGGATTTGACGGCGCTGCATGAGGGGCTTGCCCCTGTGGCCGAGAAATTCGGGATGGATTATGCCTTCCATGATCCCAATACCAAAATGAAGGCGGTGGTCATGGTGTCCCGCTTTGGTCATTGCCTTAATGACCTGCTCTATCGCAGCCGGATTGGGGATCTGCCGATTGAGATTGTCGCCGTGATCTCGAACCACCTGGATTACCAAAAGCAGGTGGTGAATGCGGATATTCCCTTCCACCATATCCCGGTGACCAAAGAGAATAAGCCCGAAGCCGAGGCGCAGATTATGCGCGTGGTCGAGCGCACCGGCGCCGAATTGGTGATCCTGGCGCGCTATATGCAGATCCTGTCCGATGATATGTGCCAGCGCATGTCGGGGCGGATCATCAATATTCACCACTCTTTCCTGCCAAGCTTTAAGGGCGCAAACCCCTATAAGCAGGCTTGGGCCAAAGGTGTGCGGCTGATCGGGGCGACGGCGCATTATGTGACGGCTGATTTGGATGAAGGCCCGATCATCGAGCAAGACACGATCCGCGTCACTCATGCCCAAAATGCAGCGGATTATGTGAGCCTTGGCCGCGATGTAGAGGCCCGCGTGCTGTCCCGCGCTGTGCAGGCCCATGCGCAATTCCGGGTGTTTTTGAACGGAGACCGGACCATCGTTTTCCCGGCCAGCCCTGGCGAATATGCCTCGGAAAAGATGGGCTAGGGTTTCCAGGCTTTCCAAAGCAGCGGCGGTCTTAGGCGTCGCTGCCCTCATCCAGCAGCCATTGCGCAAAAAGTCGTGCATTGGCAGAGGCATGGGAATGGATGCGCAGATAGAAGGGATAGGGCGAGGGCACGGTTTCCGGCACGATCTGGACCAGCCGCCCAGTATCCACATAGCTATGGGCTAGCCCTTCCCAGCCCAAAACCGCGCCAATACTGTTTTCGGCAGCGCCCAAGGAAATCAGATAGTTATTGAGCAGAAAGCTCCGCCCCCGTGGAGCGGGTTGGCCGAGCAATTGAAACCAGCTTTCCCATTCGGTCCAATCCTGTTCAGCGGTGCGGGTATGGATCAAAGGCGCGTCTAGCAAGTCCTCAAGCTTGTGGATCTGATAGCTTTCCTTGAATTCGGGCGTGCCAAGCGCCAGGATTTGATCCTGAATGAGGATATGGGTTTCGTCGCTTTCCGCTTCGGGATCGCCATAGCAGATGCTCAGATCCGAGCTGGGGTTAAGGCCGGGGCTGGATGTGTTTTCCTGTGCAATCTGTGAAATCGCGATGCCCGGATAGCTTTGCCAAAACGCGGCGAGGCGTGGGGTCAACCAAAGACTGCTCATGGCGGTGGTGGCTTTGATCGTGACGCTGTCTTGGTCATGCCAAAATCTGACCCGTTCAACGCAGCCGGAAATGGTTTCAAAACCGCGCTGAATGGCGACGAATAACAACGTCCCTGCTTCGGTCAATTCCACGCCTCGGTAATGGCGGGTGAAAAGCGGCTGCTGCAAATCGCTCTCTAACGCCTTGATCCGGTGGCTGACCGCCGCTGGGGTTACGTTCAACTCTTGGGCGGCTTGCTTAAAGCTTAGGCAGCGGGCAGCGGCCTCAAAACAGGCAAGATCACCGAGTGACGGCAAATCATAGGGTCTAGGCATGGCTTTTATTCGTACACAGCACAAAATTAGAGCAGCCATGGCCGTTAGGTCATGACATTAGCTGACCTAATCTAGCGTGAGATTTTTGCGAATTGTCAAGTTTTCAGCTCTTGGCTACTGGCGAAATATTCGAGCTAGTTGGAGTACTGTAATGCCAGCCTTGTCATCCCCTTTGTCCGAGTTGCTCTCGGCGCATCAGCCTGGATATTCTCTGGCTCAGGATTTCTATACAACGCCAGAAATCTATGACGCGGATATGGCAGCGATTTTCTATCGCGAATGGCTTTTCGCGCTTCCAGCTTGCCAATTGCAGAAATCTGGCAGCTATCAACGCCTAAAGATCGGTGTATATGACGTAATCGTCATTCGGAATGGGTCTGGCGCGATCCAAGCCTTTCATAATTCTTGTCGCCATCGTGGCTCGATCTTGTGCCGCGGCGCTGAGGGGCGGGTGGCAAATCTGACCTGCCCCTATCACCAATGGACCTATGATCTGGATGGCAAATTGCTTTGGGCGCGGGATATGGGCGATGATTTCGACCCGTCCAAACATGGGCTAAAGCAGGTACATTGCCGCGAGGTCGCGGGCTTAGTTTATATCTGCTTAGCTGACACGGCCCCGGATTTTGACGCTTTTGCTCAGAGGGTCTCGCCTTATTTGGGGGTGCATGATCTTTCCAATGCCAAGGTTGCCCATTCCACAACCATCACTGAACGGGGCAATTGGAAACTGGTTTGGGAAAATAACCGCGAATGTTATCACTGCGCGGGCAATCACCCGGATCTGTGCCGCACATATCCCGAAGATCCGTCGGTCACGGGCGTGTCACCGGGCGGTGTTTTCCCAGATAAGGTAGAGGCGCATTTCGAACGCTTGGAAGCCGCAGGCGCGCCATCGCGGTTCCATATGGCCGAGGCAGGGCAATACCGCATCGCGCGTATGCCGCTTTTGGAGGGGGCCGAAAGCTATACCACCAGCGGAAAAATTGCGGTGCAAAAACGCCTAGGCCAGGTGCCGTTCTTGGATGCTGGCGCATTGCTGATGTTCCATTATCCGACGACTTGGAACCATTTCCTGACCGATCATTCCATCACCTTCCGCGTGACTCCGATTGGGCCGCAGGAAACCGAAGTCACCACCACTTGGCTGGTCCATAAGGATGCGGTGGAGGGCGTGGATTACGACTTGGATAATTTGATCAAAGTCTGGACCAATACCAATGACGAAGACCGCCGGGTTGTCGAAGATAACCAAGCGGGCATCAACACCCCGGCCTATGAGCCAGGCCCCTATTCGCCCAAACATGAGGATGGGGTGATGCAATTTGTTGACTGGTATTTGGCGCGTTTGCGGAGCGTCCATGCCCCCGCCATCCTCGCCGCGGAGTAACGCCTGATGCCCAATCTTGAACTCGCAAACCGGTTTTGGAGCGATGAAGAACCGTTGGAATGCGTGTCCGTCATTCCCGAGACGCCCGATGTGGTGACCGTCTGTTTCCAAGCCCCGTCAGGCCGTCTGTTCAATTTCAAGGCTGGGCAATTTATCACGCTGGAATTGCCGGTGCCGGGCGGGCCGCTTTACCGGACTTACACGATTTCGTCCTCGCCCTCTCGCCCGACCTCTCTATCGATCACCATCAAAGCCCAGCCGGACTCGCTTGGCACGCGATGGATCATCGATAATGTCGCGCCGGGCACTAGCCTGAAGGCCACCGGCCCAGCCGGGCTTTTCACCCGCGAAGATCACCCGGCGGAGAAATACCTCTTCATTTCGGCGGGCTCGGGCATCACGCCGATGATGTCCATGACCTCGGAAATCTATGATGCTGGGCGTGCGGCGGATGTGGTCTTTGTCAATTGTGCGCGCCGCCCCTCGGAAATCATTTTCCGCAATCGTCTAGAGCAGATGGCGACCCGTTTCGAAGGTCTCGACCTAAAATGGGTGGTGGAGATGCATGACAAATACAATCCTTGGACCGGCTATGAAGGGCGGTTCAACCAGCTGATGCTGGGCCTTATGGCGCCGGATTATCTGGATCGCGAAGTGTTCTGCTGCGGCCCCGAACCTTTCATGCAATCGGTGCGCGAGGCGCTTTTTGGCCTTGGCTTCGATATGGATCACTATCACCAAGAAAGCTTCCAAGCGCCGCAACAACCAAGCGCCGAGCTGATCGAAACCGTCGAAATCGACGATGATTTGCCGGAAGAAACCGAAATGGTCGAAGTCGCCTTTGACATTTCCGGGGTCAAGCAAACCGTGCCGCAAACTGAAACCGTACTCGCCGCCGCGCGGAGTGCAGGGGTTGCGATTGCCTCGGGGTGCAATTTCGGGGTTTGCGGGACCTGCAAGATCAAGAAGATCTCGGGCGATGTGCATATGGTCCATAATGGCGGCATCACCGAAGATGAGATCGAAGAAGGCTATATCCTAGCCTGTTGCTCTCAACCCATGGGGAATGTCACCCTAGACGCCTAAGGACATCCCAGCGGGGCATTCAACCAAAGCGGGCAAAGGCATAGCGACCCAACTGCGCCTTTTTCAATTATGGCCACAATTTCGGAAAATGAATAATTGCGACAGTGATGCGCTCTGTTAATGATCTAACTGGCCTGGAGCCGATTTTCCCGAAAGCCCATTTTCCCGGCGAAAATGGGCAAAAATAGCCGTTCAGCTGGGCAAATTACGGCCAAAATAGTGGGAACCTTCGAAAAAGTGATAATCTTGACGCCCGTGTCGCAGATATACTGCCATTTCGGCGCAATATTTCTGCGACAGTTGCCAGGGCTTTATTTACCAATTTGAAGTGCCGGAATTGCGGATATCTGCAAAGGCCGGTTCACCGATCTGAGGGTCGGACTTGTTTTGTAATGCGATCAAATCAGCCCTCTCGCGCGGCCTTTGGCTTGCGCGCCCGATAGGGTTGTGCAGCCAAGGAGGAAGACCTTTGACGAGCTCAAATAACGAAAACGCGTCAGGCGGCGGGGCCGATCCCGTGCCAGAAGGTGCGATCGACACGGAATATGAGATCGGCCAAGACAATATCGAAGGCAGTGTTGGCCCATTCGGCTTTGATATTCACAACCCGGTTTTCATGGTGTCGGGGTTGACGGTCATTGCCTTTGTGATCTTCACTCTGTTCTTGCCCGAGCTTGCTGGCGGCATCTTTGGCTGGCTTTTCACCAATGTGACCCATGCCTTTGATTGGTTCTTTATCGGTGCCTCGGATATCTTCGTTCTGCTCTGCCTGGTTCTGATCATCAGCCCCTATGGCAAGATCCGGCTGGGCGGCAAAGAGGCCACGCCCGATTTTTCCTATCCCAGCTGGTTCGCGATGCTCTTTGCGGCGGGGATGGGGATTGGCCTGATGTTTTATGGCGTCTCCGAACCGCTGAGCCATTTTGGCTCTTCACTAGGCGGAACCGCGATTGGCGAAGACGGGGTCCGCACCGACTGGGCACCGCTAGGCGCGGCCAGCAGCCAAGAAGAGGCGATCCGTCTTGGCATGGCGGCCTCGATTTTCCATTGGGGTCTGCATCCTTGGGCGATTTATGCCATTGTTGCCCTGAGCCTGGCGCTGTTCGCTTATAACAAAGGCCTGCCGCTGACCATTCGCTCGGCATTCTATCCGATCTTTGGCGAACGCGTTTGGGGCTGGCCGGGGCATGTCATTGATATCTTGGCGGTCTTTGCCACATTGTTCGGTTTGGCCACATCGCTAGGTCTTGGCGCGGCGCAGGCGAATGCGGGCTTTAACAAGCTGTTCGGCGTGCCGATTGGCCCCGAAGCGCAGGTTGTGTTGATCGTCGTGATCACCTCTATCGCGCTGTTTTCGGTGATCCGTGGGCTCGAAGCCGGGGTTAAGCTGCTGTCGGAAATCAATATGGGCCCGGCCTTTGGGCTTTTGGTCTTTGTGTTGCTTGCAGGGCCGACCTTGCTTTTGGCAACGGATACGCTGGATTTCCTGCTGGCCTATCTGGAATATCTTCCGGCGCTATCCAGCCCGGTGGGGCGTGAAGATGTGAACTTCATGCAGGGCTGGACCTCCTTCTATTGGGCTTGGTGGATCTCCTGGTCGCCTTTTGTGGGCATGTTCATTGCGCGGGTTAGCCGTGGACGCACGGTGCGGGAATTCCTGATCTGCGTTTTGCTGATCCCGTCCTTTGTCTGCGTGGTTTGGATGTCGATCTTTGGCGGTGCCGCCATCAGCCAGGTGGTACGGGACGGCTATACCGCCGTGCAAGAAGCCAATCTGCCGCTGCAGCTTTTCGCGATGCTTGATGCCTTGCCCTTGGCGTCGATCACCTCTTTTGTGGGGATCATTCTGGTCATCGTCTTCTTTGTGACCTCGTCGGATTCGGGATCGCTGGTGATTGATACCATCGCGTCGGGCGGCAAAGTTGATGCGCCTGCGCCGCAGCGTGTGTTCTGGTGCTTATTCGAAGGCATCGTCGCAATCGTTCTGCTGCTCTCGGCCGGTGGTCTCAGCTCGCTGCAATCTATGGTGATCTCTACCGGATTGCCCTTTACCCTGGTCCTGTTGGTCATGTGTGTCGCCATTTGGCGCGGCCTGGCCAGCGAACCTCGGTAATCACGTCACAAGCCGATCTCGCCTTGTCCCCTGGGCGAGGCCGGCTACTGCTCCGCCGAGATCCGGCCCTCTTCAGTGATCTCGGCGGCGCCGATCCGAAGCGCATGGGGAGTGGTGCCGAAATGTTTGCGGAAAGCGCGACTGAAATGGGACGAGTCGCAAAACCCGCAATCAAGCGCGATTTGGGCGATGGTTTTCTCACTACTCAGCACCAAATGCCGTGCCAAAGACAGCCGAATACTTAGAAACGCGGATTGTGGCGACGTGCCTAAAGCGGTGCGGAAATGCCGTTCGATCTGACGCTTGGATAGGTCCAGCCTACGGGCGATTTCCATGATCGACATGGGCGTATCGATACTCTGCTGCATCAAAAGCAGAACCCGCAACACCAAGGGATCGCGGGTTTTGAAATCTAAAGTGATGCCCGGCTGCGGCTGATCGCCTTTCAGCGGATCATCGATCATCATGATATGCAGGCTTTTGCTCGCCTGGGCTTGGCCCACATGTTTATCAACCAAATGCGCCGCCAAATGCGCCGAACCAACCCCGCCAGAGCAGGTTAGGCGGTCGCGATCCACCACGAATATTTGGTCGGCGACCGGGTTCAGCCCTTCGAATTGATCCAGGAAATCCGCGTGATGGAACCAGCTGACACAGCAGCGATAGCCATCCATCAATCCGGCGCGATGCAGGAAAAACGCGCCAGTGCAGACCCCAACCAAAGGCACGCGGGCGCGCGCTGCCTCTTGCAAAAAGCGCAAATAGGCGGGGCCCAATTCCGGGGTTTCATCCATCAAACCACCAATCAGAACGATATAGTCAAAGCGCCGTGGATCGCCCAAACGCTCTTGCGGGGTGACAGGCACGCCGCAGCTGGAATTGACCGGCTCAAGCGTGTCCGAGAGCACGCTCCAATTGCACAAAATCGGGCGGCTGCGATCGCCTTCATCAGCGGCAAGCCGCAAGACATCGACAAAATTGGCAAAAGCGCAAAGGGTAAACCGCTTGGTCAGGATAAAGCCCACCGATAGGCGTGGCTTATCGGCCTTGGCCGTCCGCACCCGCATTTGAGAATTTCGCGGGGGATCTGCCGGAGGGGTGATCTGTGCCGTCATCGAGCCGCCTTTGCCTGGGAATTCGCGTGGGAACTGTCCTAAGGATCTCCTGCCTCTGTCGCAATCATACTATGCAGCAGCGACCAGTTTTCGCAAAACTCCCCCCTAGAAGCCGATGAAACACGGATTTAGCGCCTAGAATTTGTGCAGTGCCAGGGCCGCCCCAGCGGTCGCTCATAGGAGGGCAGCGCATGATCTGGCCAAGTCTTGGGTGAAGGAACAGGGAATGAAAATTCTGGTGCCGGTTAAGCGGGTGGTGGATTACAACGTCAAAATCCGGGTCAAAGCGGATGGGTCGGGCGTGGATCTGGCGAATGTCAAAATGTCCATGAACCCGTTTGACGAAATCGCGGTGGAAGAGGCTATTCGGCTGAAAGAGGCGGGCCAGGCGAGCGACGTGATCGTTGTCTCTGTCGGTCCCGCCCAGGCTCAGGATGTATTGCGCTCCGCACTGGCCATGGGGGCGGATCGGGCGATTTTGATCGAGGCCGAAGCTGCTGTTGAACCTCTGGCAGTGGCAAAGCTTTTGGCGTCAGTGGTTAAGGACGAAGTGCCGGGCTTGGTGATTTTGGGCAAGCAAGCGATTGATGATGATTGTAACCAGACCGGCCAAATGCTGGCCGCGCTATTGGGCTGGGCGCAGGGGAGTTTTGCGTCCAAGCTGGAGCTGGGCGAAGACCGGGCCAAGGTCACTCGCGAAATCGATGGTGGGTTGCAGGCAATCGATATTGCGCTCCCGGCGGTGATTACGGCGGATCTGCGCTTGAACGAGCCGCGCTATGCCTCGCTGCCCAATATTATGAAGGCCAAGAAAAAGCCGCTGGAAAAGAAAGCCGCCGCTGATTTCGGGGTGGCGATTGCCCCGCGCTTGGCTGTGCTGCGGGTCGAAGAACCGGCCGCGCGTGAGGCAGGGATCCGGGTTGGAACTGCGACTGAGCTGGTCACCAAGCTGCGCGACGAAGCCGGCATCCTCTGAGACAGTAGGAGAGTATCACTATGGCCATTCTTCTTTTGGCGGATCACGACAATATCACCCTGGCCGATCCAACCGCAAAGGCCCTAACCGCCGCGCTTCAGATCGGGGCAGAGGTGGATATCCTGGTGGCCGGGCAATCTGCGGCGGCAGTTGCGGATCAAGCGGCGGCCTTGTCGGGGGTTCGTTCCGTGCTACTGGCGGAAAGCGATGCGCTGCAACATCACCTGGCAGAGCCTTTGGCGGATCTGCTGGTCGCGCTGGCATCGGAATATGACACGATCCTGGCCCCCGCGACCACAACCGGCAAAAATGTGCTGCCACGGGTCGCGGCTTTGCTGGATGTGATGCAGATTTCTGAGATCATCGACGTGGTGGGTGCGGATATTTTCAAGCGTCCGATCTATGCGGGCAATGCGATTGAGGTCGTACAATCGCAAGATCCGAAAAAGGTCATCACCATTCGCCCGGCCAGCTTTGCCGCGACCGAGGCGGGCGAGACAAAGGCCGAAATCCGCCCCATTGATCCGGCTGGCGCGGCGGGGGATCTGTCGCGTTTTGTGGAAAACATCCTGTCTCAAAGTGACCGGCCTGAACTGTCATCGGCCAAGGTGATTTTGTCGGGCGGGCGGGCGCTTGGCTCTGAGGAGAAATTCCAAGAGGTGCTGTCACCTCTCGCCGATAAACTAGGCGCGGCGCTTGGTGCATCGCGGGCGGCGGTGGATGCGGGCTATGCCCCCAATGATCTGCAGGTGGGGCAGACCGGCAAAGTGGTTGCGCCGGATCTTTATATTGCTTGCGGCATCTCTGGCGCGATCCAGCATTTGGCCGGGATGAAGGATAGCAAGATCATCGTTGCTATTAACACGGATGAAGAGGCGCCGATTTTCCAAATCGCTGATTATGGCCTGGTCGGAGATCTGTTTGAGATCTTGCCAGAGCTGGAAAGCCAACTCTAAGCGCCAGCATCGGAGAGCGGGAAAATGAGCGCAATGATCATCGATGGCAAAGCCTTTGCCGCAGATCTTGGCGATAAAATCGCACAAAGCGTGGCAGAATTCGCCAAGGATTACGGCCGGGCTCCCGGTTTGGCTGTTGTTTTGGTGGGAACCGATCCGGCCAGCGAAATCTATGTGCGCTCGAAGGGGCGGATGGCGCGTAAATTGGGGATGGAAAGTTTTGAGCATGTCCTGCCCGCGGATGTCAGCCAAGCCGCATTGCTTGATCTGATCGCGCAATTGAACGCGAATGACGCGGTTGACGGGATTTTGGTGCAGCTGCCTCTGCCTGGTTCCCTTGATAGCCTGGCGGTGATCAAAGCCATCGACCCGGCCAAAGATGTGGATGGCTTGCATCCTGAAAGCGCCGGGGCCTTGGTTTCGGGTCTGCCTGGACTGATTTCCTGCACGCCTTTGGGCTGTTTGATGCTGCTAAAGGAGCAGCTCGGTGATCTGTCGGGGCTGGATGCTGTTGTGATTGGCCGCTCGATCCTGGTGGGCAAGCCTATGGCGCAGCTGCTGCTTGGGGAAAATTGCACTGTGACCATGGCGCATTCCCGTACTCGCGATCTGCCTGAAAAACTGTCCCGCGCAGATATCGTCGTGGCGGCGGTGGGGCAGGCGGAGATGATCAAAGGCCAGTGGCTAAAACCCGGCGCGACGGTCATCGATGTGGGCACATCCCGCGTGATCCGCGACGGGGAAACGCGCTTGCTGGGGGATGTGGATTTCCAAAGCGCTAGGGAAAGGGCGGGGGCGATTACCCCGGTTCCCGGTGGCGTTGGCCCCATGACCATCATGACATTGATGCATAACACCCTGATCGCCGCTTGGCGTCGCAAAGGGGCAAAAGCGCCGGATTTCCTGCAATGATACCCCAGCCAGCCCGCGACCCAATCCACCAATGCACGCCCATCGTGGCGGCCCAACCCCCGCGCGGCGCATTCCGTTTTCGGCTTTGCGCCGATAGGCTTTCGACTAGATCCCAAGCCATGACAGCCCAGACCCTATTTCACCAAGAAGGAAAGAACCATGTCCGCATTTCCTGAGCGAGCCAAAGTAGTTATCGTCGGTCTCGGCGGGATCGTGGGCGCCTCTGTTGCCCATCACCTGATCGAAAATGGCTGGGAAGACATCGTCGGCATCGATAAATCCGGCATTCCCACCGATATCGGCTCGACCGCCCATGCCTCGGATTTCTGCTATGCCACCAGCCATGATTTGCTGAGCTGCTGGACCACCATGTATTCCATGGATTTCTATGAAAAGCTGGGTCACTACGAGCGGATCGGCGGGTTGGAAGTGGCGCGGATCGGCGATGATGAGCGCATGGATGAACTCAAGCGCCGCTGCGACTCTGGCCGGGCCTTTGGCACGAATGTGCGGATGATCTCGGCGGCGGAAGCAAAGGAAAAATTCCCACTGCTCGAAGAGGATCAGATCCAGGGCGCTATGTGGGACCCGGATGCTGGCCTTGTTGTGCCGCGCTCGCAAACCGTGGCCGGTAAACTGGTGGACGGCGCCGAAAAGTCCGGCAAGCTGCGCGCCTTTGCCAATACGCCCGCGCTAGAGCTGATCACTGAAAATGGCCGAGTGACCGGTGTGAAAACCCATCGCGGCACGATCATGGCCGAGTATGTGGTGGTTTGCGCCGGGCTTTGGGGCCGCTTGATTGCGGAGATGGCAGGCGAGGATCTGCCGGTGATGCCCGTGGATCACCCGCTGACCTTCTTTGGCCCTTACACCGAGTTTGAGGGTACGGGCAAAGAGATTGGCCGCCCGCTGCTGCGCGACCAGGGAAATTCCGCCTATATGCGCGATACGGGCGATCCCAAATCGACCGAAGGCGGTCAGATGGAATGGGGCTATTACTACGAAAAAGACGTGCGCATGGTGCATCCGCGCGAGCTTTTGGAAAAGCACGAAGCGCGCCTGTCGCCCTCGCAACGTGATCTAGAGCTCGAAGATGTGATCGAGCCGCTAGAACGGGCGATGGAGCTGACCCCGATCTTGGCCGAGCTTGGCTATAATGAAAGCCATTCCTTCAACGGCTTGTTGCAAACCACTACGGATGGCGGCCCCTCCATGGGCGAAAGCCGCAAGCTGCGCGGTCTGTGGTATGCGGTTGCGATCTGGGTGAAAGACGGCCCCGGCATGGGCAAGCTTATCGCCGATTGGATGACCAAAGGGCGCACCGATATCGATCATAACTCCATCGATTACGCGCGTTTCCAGGATTTCCAGCTGACCGAAGACTTCATCGCGGGGCGCTGCGAAGAGACGGCCGCGAAAATCTATAATCCGCCAGTTCATCCGCGTGAACCTTTCGGCAATGGTCGGAGCATCCGCCGCTCGCCCTTTTACGACCGCGAAGTGGAACTCGGCGGCTATTTCATGGAGCTGGGCGGCTGGGAACGCGCCCATGGCTATGCGGCCAATGAGCATCTCTTAGAGAAATATGGCGACCAAATCCCGCTGCGGGAAAATGAATGGGATAGCCGCCATTTCTGGCGCGTTTCCAATGCCGAGCAGCTGGCTATGAGTGAAGATTGCGCCATGATCAACCTGTCGCATTTTCATGTGACAGAGATTTCAGGCCCTGATCATGTGGCGTTGCTGGAATGGCTTTCGGCGGCGAAAATCGGCGGTCCGGCGGTTAATCGCGGCATCTATACCCATTTTCTCGATGACGAAGGCATGGTCCGCGCCGATCTGACCATCCTGCGCTATGAGGATCATTGCCGGGTGATCAATGGCGCTGATGCGGGCCCGCGCGATCTGAAATATATGGAACGTGAGGCAGCTGATAAGGGCTTTGACGTTACCATCAAAGATGTCACCACCGAACATGTGACCCTGGGCATTTGGGGGCCCAATGCGCGGGAAAATCTGCAAAAGGTGGTAGCTGATCCGGCCGCGCTGGAGGCCGATGTTTTCCCCTTCGCGGCGATCCGCCCGGTGAGCATTGCGGGGGTGGAGGTCAAAGCTTTCCGCATCTCCTATGTGGGCGAGCAGGGATTTGAGCTGCATATGGCCTATGGTGAGGCTTTGGCAGTGTGGGATGCGCTGAGCGCGGCTGGGGTTATGGCGATCGGGGTTGAAACCTATGCCAATTCCCGGCGTCTTGAAAAATCGCTCCGCTTGCAAAACGCCGATTTGCTGACCCAGTATAACTTGCTGGAGGCCGATCTGGCCCGCCCAAAGGTGAAAGAAGCCGATTTCCGCGGTAAGTCTAAGCATTTGGAATATCGCGCACGCGGGCATCAACCGGCCATGCTTTGCACTTTGGTGATGACGGATAATATCGATAGCAAAGGCGTGGCGCGCTACCCGGTGAATACCATGCCGGTTATGGATCCGGAAACTGGCGAGGTGCTGGTGGATGAGCTGGGCCGCCGGTCTTACACCACCTCGGTGGCTTATGGCCCGACTGTCGGCAAAAACATTGCCTTGGCCTATCTGCCTTGGGACTATGCGCAAACTGGTCGCAAGCTGAGCGTCACTTATTTCGACGAAACCTATCCGGTGGAAGTGGCAGGGGTGGGCTATGCGCCGCTTTACGATCCGGAAAACCTAAAGCCGCGCAGCTAAAGCGCTTAGCGGTTCGGGAAAAGCTCTAACTTCGCCCAGCGAATGCCCCTGCATTATGTCGTGAAATGCAGGGGCTTGGTTTTTGTTGGGACTATTGGGAGAGGGCGCTTACCCTTGCCAATAATCGTCACTCCCGGTCCTAGAATGCGGCGCGCAGATCTTGGAGGCCGCTGACCAGCACCCCGACATCGGACCCGACCGCCAAAAACCCAACCCCCAGCTCTGCATAGCTTTTGGCCAAGTCGCGGTTTGAGGTCAAAATGCCCGAGGCTTTGCCGCTTGCATGGATTTTCGCCAAGGCTTTGGTGATGACCTCTTGCACCTCCTCTGCTTCGGGCTGGCCCAGATATCCCATATCGGCTGACAAATCCGCAGGGCCGATAAAGATCCCATCGACCCCATCCACCGCCAAAATGTCATCCAGCGCATCGATGCCCGCGCGGCTTTCGACTTGCAGCAGCAGGCAGATTTCTTGGTCCGCCGTGGCGGCGTAATCGGCCAGGGTATTATAGGCCGAGGCCCGGCCCAAAGCCGCTCCGACCCCGCGCACGCCTTTGGGGGGGTATTGTACGGACCGCACGACCTCGGCTGCTTGAGCGCCGCTTTCGATCATGGGCACCAGCAAAGTTTGCGCGCCATGATCTAGGAATTGTTTGAGCTCGGCCCGGTTGTCATCGCGGCTGCGCACAACAGGCGCGCTGCGCGGCCCAATCGCGCGAAGTTGGTCCATAATTTCGCGCAGCCCGTTTGGCCCATGTTCGCCATCAATCACCAACCAGTCAAATCCGGTATAAGAGGCCAGCTCAGCCACCGATGGATCGCCCAGGCCAACCCAAAGGCCGATCAAGGTTTCGCCGGATTTTAGCCGAGCTTTGAAATGGTTTTTGGGTGCGGACATTTGGGTTCCTCAGAGTTCACACTGATCCAGCCATAGCAGCCGAAATTAGCGGCCATGCGGTCATATTATGGCTATTTTATCGCTAACATGGAGTGTTCCATCTTCGCGGCGTGCAATACAAGACCGCTAATCGGATCATTGCGCATCTTTGGCCAATTGGGGCGCGTGCGCGTCAGGTTGGCAGAATTCAGCGGCCAGCCAGTCGAAGACTTCTATGCTGCGGGGTGTTTTGCGCCCTGGTAAAAGCCGCAGCACATAACACAGCGCGCTATCGCGGCTGATGGGCAAAGCGCGGGTTAGACCCGAGGTTGGACTGTCGATATCCAATAACCCTTCCCATCCCAGAGCGACGCCAAGCCCGGCGCGGGCCGCGCTAACTACATGGTCATAGCTGGTAAAAACGATCCGCTCTTGCGCTGCATCCAGGGCTGAACTGCCCAACCATTGCGCCCAACTCAGCCAGGGGGCTTCTTCGCTGGTCGCCAGATCGATCAATGCCACGCGGCGCAGATCGTCTGGGTGGTTTATGGGGCCGTGGCTGTCTTTGAAATTAGGGCTACAGACGGCGCTCACCCTTTCTCTGAAGAGCATAACCGCCTCTGGGCCGAGCGCTGCAGCGGGTTCCATACTGATCATTATATCGGCATTGGGATGGTTGCGGGCCTGGGGCAATTGCGCGGTCAGGACCGACACACGCGCCCGAGCGCAGGCAGAGGTGAGTCCGGCGAAATTCGGCAAAAGCAAGAAGCTGGCAAAGGCGATATCTGATAGGATCACCACGTCCCGCTGCGAGGGTTGAGCGCGGAACGCCTCAAAGGCTTGGGCCGCTTTGCCGAGCGGCGAGCTAAGGGCGGCGCGCAGCTCTTGCCCTTTCGCGGTGAGCCGTATCCCGCGCCGCTCGCGCAGAAACAGCGCCAGGCCCAGGCTGTCTTCAAGTGCGCTTAGGCGCTGGCTAAGCCGCGGCTGCGACATCCCAGCCGCCCTCGCCGCAGAGCTAATTTGCCCATGCTCGGCCACCAAAAGAAACAAACATAGATCAGCGCTATACCGGCTGAAGCTGCTATAAGGAATTTCAATATCAGACATAAGGTGATTGCCAGTTTTCGTGCTTATTTCAGCTAGGGGAAAAGGACAAGCCATGCAAATATCTTATGCCTGATCACAGGTCCAACCCAATAAGGAGAGCCGATGCCAAGCCCCAAACGTCCCAATATCCTGATCTTTATGGTGGACCAGCTAAATGGCACGCTTTTCCCCGATGGTCCGGCAGACTGGCTGCATACCCCCAATATTCGCGCTTTGGCCGAGCGCTCCACCCGGTTTCGCAATGCTTATACGGCCTCGCCCCTATGTGCACCGGGGCGGGCAAGTTTCATGTCGGGGCAATTACCGTCAAGCACAGGGGTCTATGATAATGCGGCGGAATTTGCCTCGGCCATCCCGACTTATGCCCATCATTTGCGCCGGGCGGGGTATCACACTTGCCTAAGCGGTAAGATGCATTTTGTTGGGCCGGATCAGCTGCATGGTTTTGAGGAACGGCTGACAACGGATGTCTACCCGCCTGATTTCGGATGGACCCCGGATTACCGCAAGCCCGGCGAGCGGATTGATTGGTGGTATCACAATATGGGGTCGGTCACCGGGGCAGGGGTGGCCGAGATCACGAACCAGCTCGAATTCGATGACGAGGTGGCCTATAATGCCACGCGCAAAGTCTATGATCTGGGGCGGCGTAAAGAGGATCGACCTTGGTGCCTGACTGTCAGCTTCACCCATCCCCATGACCCCTATGTGGCGCGTAAGAAATACTGGGATCTTTACGAGGATTGCGAACATCTGCTGCCGCAGGTCGGGGATCTGGGCTATGAGGCGCAAGACCCGCATTCCAAACGGATTTTCGACGCGAATGACTGGCGCAGCTTTACCATCAGTGACGAAGATATCCGCCGGTCGCGCCGGGCCTATTTCGCGAATATTTCCTATCTGGATGACAAGATCGGAGAGATCCTAGAGGCGCTGCGCGGCACGGATCAAGAAGAGGATACGATCATTCTCTTTGTCTCTGACCACGGGGATATGCTGGGTGAGCGCGGTTTGTGGTTTAAGATGTCGTTCTTTGAAGGCTCTGCGCGGGTGCCTTTGATGATCTCTGCGCCGCAAATGGCGCCGGGGCGGGTGGATCTGCCCGTGTCTAATATCGATATCTGCCCGACCCTATGCGATTTGGCCCAGGTGAGTTTGGCAGAGGTCATGCCCTGGACCAATGGGGAAAGCCTGGTGCCTTTGGGTCAAGGCGGCACGCGGCAAAGCCCGGTTGCAATGGAATATGCGGCCGAGGCCTCTTATGCGCCTATGGTGGCCCTGCGGCAGGGTAAGTGGAAATTCACGCGCTGTAGGCTGGATCCTGAACAGCTATTTGACCTAGAGGCCGATCCCCATGAGCTGACCAATCTGGCCGGGAGCCCGGATTACGCGGATGTTTTGGCCGAATTTCAGGCCATGGCCGATGCGCGATGGGATCTAGAGCGGTTCGATGCGGAGGTGCGCAAATCCCAGGCCCGGCGCTGGATTGTCTATGAGGCACTGCGCAATGGCAAATATTACCCCTGGGATCACCAGCCGCTTTTGAAAGCGTCAGAGCGCTATATGCGCAATCACATGGATCTGAATGTGGTGGAGGACTCCCAGCGATATCCGCGCGGGGATTGATCACAAAGCGCCTGGCCCGCGTCCAAGGCGGGCCAGGTACGGCTTAGCGCTGCGAGCTCTGCCAGTTGGGGTTGATCCAAGGCGCGGCATTGGACGGCGCGAGTGGCGCGCGGCCCAAGATATGGTCAGAGGCTTTTTCGCCCACCATGATCGACGGCCCATTGAGATTGCCATTGGTCACTTGCGGGAAGATCGAGCTATCGGCAAGGCGCAGGCCGTCTATCCCGATCACTCGGTTTTCCGGATCGACAACCGCCATGGGATCATCCGCCCGGCCCATACGGCATGTCCCGCAGGGGTGATAGGCGCTTTCCACATGTTCGCGGATAAAGCCATTCAGCTCGTCATCGCTTTGGATCGCCGCGCCGGGCTGGATCTCATGCTTGACGTAGGGCTTAAACGCGTCCTGGGCAAAGATTTCACGGGTCAGGCGAATGCAGGTTCGGAAATCCTCCCAATCCTTTTCATGGGACATATAGTTGAATTGGATCCGCGGCTTATC
Source organism: Mangrovicoccus sp. (assembly GCA_049603835.1). Lineage (GTDB taxonomy): Bacteria > Pseudomonadota > Alphaproteobacteria > Rhodobacterales > Rhodobacteraceae > Mangrovicoccus. Next base: position 20,405 of record JBMYSZ010000002.1, on the reverse strand, counting down.
GGCGGGATTGGCGGAGCGAAGCGTAACCTCCCCGCGCGAGGGCGAGCGCATGGGCCCCACATGGGCTTGGAAGCCATGGCCTTCGGCGGCGGCTTGGCCATCATAGCGCACAGCGATGGGCAAGAAATGATATTGGATATCAGGATATTCCACCCCGGCCCGCGAGCGGATGAAGGCGGCGCTTTCAAATTGGTTTGAGGCGCCCAGCCCCGCCTTGGTAAATAGCCATTGCGCGCCGATCAGAGCTTTGGAGACCAAATTCCAATGCTTATATAATGTGATCGGCTGGCTGGCGGCCATTTGCAGATAAAGCTCTAGATGGTCTTGCAGGTTTTTGCCCACGCCGGGGCGATCAGCCGTTACCGCGATGCCCAAAGCCGCCAGCTCGGCAGCCGGGCCAATACCCGATTGCAAAAGCAGTTTGGGGGAGTTGATCGAGCCTGCAGCGAGAATAACTTCGGCCCTAGCTTTGAGGATCTGCCCCCCGGCCAGGCGCACCCCGGTGGCGCGGCCATTCTCGATCTCGATCTTTTCAACCAGGCCTTTGACCTTGTCGCAATTGGGCCGGCTGAGCGCGGGTTTGAGATAGGCATTGGCGGCAGACCAGCGGCGGCCTTTCCAAACGGTTTGTTCCATCGGGCCAAAGCCCTCTTGCTTTTCGCCGTTATAATCGCCCGTTACCTCATAGCCCGCCTGCTGCCCGGCCTCGACAAACGCCGCAAAGAGCGGGTTTTTGCGGGGACCTCGGGTCACATGCAGCGGGCCATCCGTGCCGCGCCAAGTCGGGTCGCCGCCATGGCCGCCATCATGCCAGCTTTCCATGCGCTTGAAATAGGGCAGCACATCCGCATAGCTCCAGCCCTGTGCGCCCATTTCCGCCCATGTATCATAGTCGCGCGCATGGCCGCGCACATAGACCATGCCATTGATCGAAGAGGAGCCACCGATAACTTTGCCCCGCGGGGTCGCTAAGCGGCGGCCGCCCAGATGCGGCTCGGGCTCGGTGGAATAGCCCCAATCATAAAGCGGCATATTCATCGGATAGGACAAAGCGGCCGGCATTTGGATCAGCGGGCCTGCATCCGTGCCGCCATGCTCCACCACCAACACAGATTTCCCTGCCTCGGCCAAGCGATAAGCCATAGCGCAACCCGCAGAGCCCGCGCCGATGATCACATAATCAGCTTCCATCAACTCTCTCCTAGAACGCCGCTTCAACCGGGCCCATGGCCACGTAAACCGATTTCAGTTCGGAATAATGATCAATCGCCGCATGAGCATTTTCCCGGCCCACGCCCGAGGCCTTCACCCCGCCAAAGGGCATTTCGATCGGGGTTAGGTTATAGGTGTTGATCCAGCAGGTGCCGGCCTCAAATCCTGCCGCCACGCGATGGGCGCGGGCCAAATCGCGGGTGAATACCCCCGCCGCAAGGCCAAATTCGGTATCATTGGCGCGACGCAGCACCTCTTCTTCGGTGCCGAAGGTCAAAACGCTCATGACCGGGCCGAAGATTTCTTCGCGGGCGATGCTCATCCCGTCAGTCACATCGGCGAAAATAGTGGGCTGAATAAAGAGCCCGCCTTTCTCATGGGGCGCCCCACCGGTGATCAGTCGCGCACCCTCGGCTTTGCCCTTCTCGATATAGTCGAGCGTTACGGCATATTGCTTTTCATTGATCATGGGGCCGAAATTCGTGGCCTCATCTAAGGGATCGCCGATTTGCGCAGCCTCGGTGCGGGTCTTCAGCCTGTCTAGAAAGCTCTCAAGCAGGCTGCGCTGCACGAAAACCCGCGTGCCATTGGAGCAGATTTGCCCCGAAGAATAGAAATTGGCATTGATGGCCGCGCTCACAGCGTCCTCAAGATTGGCATCGTCAAAGATCACAAGCGGGGATTTGCCGCCAAGCTCCATAGTCACATGCTTGATGGCGCTGCCCGCCGCCGCATAGACTTTGCGCCCTGTGGGCACAGAGCCGGTCAGCGAAACCTTCGCCACACGCGGATCGGTGGTAAGCGCCGCGCCCGCATCGCCAAAGCCTTGCACCACATTGAAAACCCCATCGGGCAGGCCAGCCTCGGTGAGGATCTCGGCCAGTTTCAGCGCGCCAAGCGGAGTGACTTCGGAGGGTTTGAAGATCATCGTATTGCCGCAAGCCAGGGCGGGGGCGGCCTTCCAGCAAGCGATTTGCGTGGGGTAATTCCAAGCGCCGATACCAACGCAAAGCCCCAGGGGCTGGCGGATCGTATAGGCGAAATCCTGACCCAGATGGATATGCTCGCCGGTGAGACCTGCCGCGATAGAGCCAAAATATTCCAAGCAATCCGCACCCGAGGCCGCATCGGCCACCAAGGTTTCTTGCAGCGGTTTGCCGGTATCCATGGTTTCCAACACGGAAAGTTCGCGATTGCGCGCGCGGATAAGATCGGCGGCACGGCGCAAGATACGGCCCCGCTCTGTACCTGTCATGGCGGCCCAGGCGGCGCGAGCCTCAGAGGCGGCGCTGAGCGCTTGTTCCAAAATGGCTGGGGTCGCGCTATGGAGCTCGGCGATGACCTCACCCGTGGCGGGATAATGTGAGATTAACGGCGCCCCGGCTTTGTCTTCTACATAACTGCCGCCGATATAATGGCTGGCCTGCGGGTGGGTTTGCATTGCCGTTCCTTTCTACTCTCTTACCACCGGCCTTTGCCGCAAGCGCGCGGGCCGGGTCACATTTCTGGGGGGTTATTGCGGGGCCTTGGCCGCCAAGCTCACATGCAAATAATCCAAAGCGATAGCTTCGGGTGTGATGATTTCTTGGGCATCGCGGCGCAAAACCCGACGGATATAAGCCCCGTCGATGATCGAGGCGATGCCTTCGGCCACTTGCGGGGCCTGGCTCTCGGGCAGCAATTGCCGCAATTCATGCAGCAGATTCGAGCGCAAACGATGGTGATAGACTTGCAAAAGTCGTGCCACATCGCCTGATTTTTGTGCAAAGACGTAGAAATTTAACCAAGCCGCCGCCGTCTCGGGGCGCATATTGCTATCGGAAAAGCTGGTTCGAATGATCGCTTCGAGGCGCTGCTTTGGATCGGTTTTGCCAGCTAGGGCCTGGCGAATTTCTTTGCCAAACTCCCTAAGGATATGGCGCATCGCAGCGACGAACATCTTGTCTTTGCTACCAAAATAATGATGCGCCAGGGCAGAGGACATGCCTGCACGCTTGGCGATTTGGCTAACGGTCACGTCCATATTTCCAGTTTCGCCAATCTCATTGATGACCGCATTTATCAGCGCGGTGGTTCGGATCGGCTGCATTCCAAGTTTCGGCATTGCGTCTCTCAAGGCTTGTCAAATGGATCTAAGCACGTTTTTTATTGACTCATCAATCAAAAAACCAGGGAGAAACGCGCATGCTCCGAACCACAGCCCTCGCACTTGTTTTGATCGCCGGCCAAGCCGCCGCCGAAACGGCCTGTGATGAAGTTTCCTTTTCCGATGTGGGCTGGACCGACATCACCACCACCACTTCCGTGGCCAAGCAGATCCTGACAGCATTGGGCTATGACGTGGATGTCTCGGTGCTTTCTGTGCCGGTGACCTTCGCATCGCTTTCGGGCGGCGATACGGATATTTTCCTGGGCAATTGGATGCCCGCGCAATCCGGCGCGATCGAGCAATATCTTAGCGATGGTTCGATTGAATCCGTGCATGAGAACCTAACCGGCACGATCTACACCCTGGCCGTTCCATCCTATACTTATGAAAAAGGCCTGATAGACTTCGCCGATATCGCGAAATTCGCTGATGAGCTGGATGAAACGATCTATGGCATTGAGCCGGGCAATGAGGGCAATGCTTATCTGGTAAGCCTGATCGACGCTAATACCCATGGCCTGGGCGAGTTCGAAGTTAAGGAAAGCTCCGAGCAGGGCATGCTAAGCCAAGTGCGCCGCGCTTATAAGAAAAGCGATGATGTGGTCTTTCTGGGCTGGGCGCCGCATCCGATGAATGTGAATTTCGAACTGAATTACCTGACTGGCGGCGAAGAATTCTTTGGCGGCGAAGGGGTTGTGAATACCGTGACCCGCAAGGGTTTTGTGGCGGAATGCCCGAATGTGGGCAAATTGCTGACCCAGCTTGACTTCACCGTGGCTATGGAAAGCGAAATCATGGGCGCGATCCTGAATGACGGCGAAGACCCGGACAAAGCGGTTCAGGCTTGGGTTTCGGCGAACCCAACGGTGCTTGATGGCTGGCTTGCGGATGTGACCACCACCAAGGGTGAGCCAGGCCTGCCAGCGGTTCAGGCGGCTTTCGGTCTCTAAGCCCAAGCACCCACCCGACATTAGGGGGCGGCCCTGACGAACCAGGCCGCACCCCATTTTTCTGCTATCCCTGGCCAGCTTCGGCCCGGTTGATGGATCTTTCCCCAAGAAAGGAATGAGATGGAATGGCTCTCAGCGAATAAAATCCCGGTTGGAGATATCTCCGCCGCAGTCTTTGACTGGATCCAAGAAATTGGCGAAAACTTCTTTGACGCGGTGGCAGATGGCGGGGAGGCAACCATCGACGCCTTTCTCTGGGTGCTGCAAACCCCGCCCACGCTGATAGTCATTGCGGTGTTTGTGGGCATTGCCTGGGCCCTTCAACGCAGCTGGAAAATCGCGCTATTCGTGGCGCTTGGCTTTCTCTTCATCCTCAACCAAGGCTATTGGGAAGAAACCACCGAAAGCCTGACCTTGGTGCTTTGTTCGTGCATCGTTTGTATGGCAATTGGGGTGCCCATTGGCATCATCGCGGCGCGGCGTCCGCGGCTCTATAGCGTGCTGCGCCCAATCTTGGATTTGATGCAAACCTTGCCGACATTTGTCTATCTTATTCCGGCGATTGTGTTTTTCGGGATTGGCATGGTGCCGGGCCTTTTGGCGACGGTTGTTTTTGTGCTGCCAGCACCGATCCGGCTGACGCATCTGGGCATCAGCTCGACCCCGCCAACTTTGATCGAAGCGGTTCAGGCCTTTGGCGGCACATCCTGGCAGACCCTGCGCAAGGTGGAGCTACCCTATGCGCTGCCGCAGATTATGGCCGGGCTGAACCAGACGATTATGCTGTCGCTTTCGATGGTTGTTGTCGCAGCACTTGTAGGGGCTGATGGGCTGGGCGTTCCGGTGGTGCGAGCGTTGAACCAGGTGAATACCTCCCTCGGCTTTGAAAGCGGCTTTGTCATCGTTGTTTTGGCCATCATTTTGGACCGCGTTCTAAGGATCGAGCAAAAATGAGTACTGCTGTTAGTTTCGATAATGTCTCGATTGTGTTTGGTCCCGATCCGCAAGCGGCCCTGCCTTTGATGGATGCAGGCCAAAGCCGGGCGGAAATTCAGAACGAGACTGGCCAGGTCTTGGGCGTGCATAACTGCAATATTGAGGTGCAAGAAGGCGAAATTTTGGTGCTTATGGGCCTGTCCGGCTCGGGCAAATCAACGCTTTTGCGGGCGGTCAACGGGCTTAACCCGGTGGTGCGCGGCGAGGTGCGGATCAAAAACGGCCCCGAGATGTCCAGCGTCACCCATGCCAAACCAGCCGAGCTGCGCCATTTGCGGCAAACCAGCGTGGCCATGGTGTTTCAGCAGTTCGGCCTTTTGCCATGGCGGAGCGTGCGGGAAAATGTGGGGCTTGGCCTAGAACTGAGCGGTATGCGCAAGGCCGAGCGCGAGGCCAAGATCGACGCCCAGCTTGCCTTGGTCAATCTCTCTGATTGGGCGGATAATAAAGTGTCCGAGCTATCGGGCGGAATGCAGCAGCGCGTGGGGCTGGCCCGCGCCTTTGCCACGGAAGCGCCGATTTTGCTGATGGATGAGCCCTTTTCCGCGCTCGACCCGCTGATCCGCAACCATCTGCAGGACGAGCTGATCGAGCTTCAACAAAAGCTGAAACGCACGATCATTTTTGTGAGCCATGATCTCGACGAGGCCTTCAAGCTGGGGGATCGGATCGCGATTATGGAAGGCGGGCGGATTGTGCAATGCGGCTCGCCGAAAGAGATCTTCAATGATCCAGCCAATCAATATGTGGAAGATTTCGTCAATCACATGAACCCGCTAGGGGTTTTGACCGCGCAAGATGCGATGGATCCGGCGCAGGGGGGCTATAGCGAAACCATCGCTGCTGATATGCCCATTCGTGATCTGCTAGAGCGGCTAAGCGAAACCAGCACGGCCTTCGGGGTAGAGGAAAATGGCGCGATTATTGGCGAAATTTCCCAAGCCTCTGTGCTAAAGGAGCTGGCCAAAAACTGCTGAGGGGTTGGCGCCGCTGCAAATCCACAGCGCTTAGTTCAGCCGCACCGGCAAATTCAGCGGCCCGCGAAAGCCAAAACCGCTCCAGACAACATCTTCGGGGCGGTCAAGCTGCATATTGGGGAAGCGTTCAAACAACATGGGCAGCATGATGCCGCCAATGGTGAGACGCGCCACATGAGCGCCCGAGCAATGATGCGGTCCACTGCCAAAGGCCTGATGCGGGCGCTTTTCCCGAAATATGATGAAGCTTTCGCCATCCTCAAACAGGTCTTCGTCGCGATTGGCGGAGGCCTGGATCGTCATCAGCGTGACACCTTCGGGAATGTCGTAACCATCGATCTGGTGGTCACGAGTTGCGCGCCGGGAAGAAGCCTGGATCGGCGCCACCCATCGCACCCCTTCTTCGAAAGCATCGCCCCAAGCACCGCTGCGCCGCGTTTCTTCTAGCTGGTCGGGATTGGTCAAAAGCCCGTAAAGAATAGTGGCCAAAGCATCGCGGGGCTCATTGATCCCGCCGCCAATGGCGATTTTGATATTGGCATAGATCTGACTGACCGGGATCGGATCCTTCGCATTGACCATAAAGGAAAAGGCGGAATTATTGGGATTGGCCTGATGCTTGGGCGCTAGCTGGTCGAAAAGCGCATTCATTTCGGCATTCACCGCATCGCTTTGCGCAAATAGATCCGGGGCAAAGCCGAAATTACCCGCCGCATCGATCAAAACCTGCGACCAGCGCTGCATATCCGCGTCGCTTGCCTCAGGCAGTCCCAGCACATGGGCCAAGATCCGCGCCGCAACCGGCCCGCAAAGCTCGGTGAAAAGATCCACGGTTTCGCCTTTGGGCAGGCGATCCAGATAGTCGCTGGCGATCTGAGTATAAAGCGCGGCCCAATCGGTTTTGATCACCTTGGGCGAAAAGGCGGGCTGCATGGCCATGCGTTCGCGGCGATGCTCCACCCCGTCTTTGCGGATCAGAGTATGGGCTTGAAAGGCGCGATGCATCGGCGTGACCGGATCGTCAGAGCTATAAAGATCCGTGTCTTCCTTGGCCAATTTCGTATGCGCGGCCTTTGTCAGGAAAATCCGGTTCGCCGCCGGCACCCGCACAATCGGGGTTTCCGCGCGCATGCGTTTATAGATCGGATAGGGATCCTTGGTCAGCGCCGCGAGCGTGACCTTATCATTGATTGGCACTTCCACCGCGGTCTTCCTCCTCCAAGGCCCAGCGTTTTGGCAATACTTGCCGAGAGTGACCCAATCAAGCAATAGGATTGCCTTGATAGCTAAAATCAATTCTATTGATGCAAAGGAGGGGCCAATGCCACAGCCCATCGATCCCTATCAGGTGGATTTCCGCGCTTTGCATGTCTTGGTGCGGGTTCATGATCTGCGTTCTTTCACCAAGGCGGCGCAGGAATTGGGGATCAATCAATCGGCGGTCAGCTATACGGTGGAAAAGCTGCGCGAGCTGTTCCAAGATCCGCTATTCGTGCGCCATGCGCGGCAGATTGAGCCCACCCCACGCTGCAACGAAGTCGTGACGCAGCTGCGTGGGTTGCTGCAAGAATATCGGCAATTGACCATTCCGCCGAAATTCGATCCACTCACCATGCGGCAGAAATTCATCATTGCCTGCAATTACTTCGAGCGGGTTTTGATCATTCCCCAGATCGTCAAATCCCTGCGCCACAAAGCCCCTGGGATAGAGCTGGAAATCATCGATGCATCCGATAATGGCGAAGAGCGGTTGTTGCGCAGCGAGGCGGATTTTCTGATCGGCCCCTTGGAGGGCAAGGACAGCGCGCTGTATCGGCGCAAGCTGTTTGACGATCGCTATGCCTGCTTGTTTGACCCGTCGCATCCGGCCGCACGAGCGCCGCTGAGCCTGGACACATATCTAAACCTGAATCATGTGCTGGTGACTTATGGCGGTAAATGGCGGTCGCGATATCTGATCGATTTGGAAAAGCGTGGCTATGACTTGCCCATCGCGCTGCGAGTGCCTAGCCCGGCGGGGCTAGAGCAGTTGGTTGCTGGCTCTGACTTGGTCGCGACAGTGCCAAGCCGCTTGGCGCAGGTCAAATCGAGCCAGGTGGTGGCCTTGGAGTATCCGCTGGATATCTCGATTGATATTGCGCTGGTTTGGTCCAGCCTGACCCATAACGCGGCCAGCCATATTTGGATGCGCGAGTTGATATATGGCATCGCGGGCCAATCGCGGTTTCAAACTGGCTGAACGGCTTGGATGCGGGTCTTGGTTCGGGCGTTCAATCGGGCAGTAGGCCTCGCCTCAGATATCGAAATTCGTGGGCAGCACGATCATGTCTCGGATCGTCACATTGCGCCCGCGCGTTAGGGCAAAGATCAGCGCCTCGGCCACCTCGCTCGGTTCGATCAAAGATCCGTTTTCCTTGGCCTTGCGCAAATTTTCCTCTGGCCAATCCGCCAAAAGCGCCGAGTCCACGGGGCCGGGCGAAACTTGCCCCACGCGGATCCCATATTCGCGCAATTGCCGACGCATGGTCTGGACAAAACAAGTCATGGCCCATTTCGAGCTGGAATAAACCGGCTCCCAGGGGATGGCTGCATGACCCGCCACGGAACAGGTAACCCAAATATCGCCAATGCCGCGCGCCTTCATATGCGGGATCACCGCATGCACATTTTTCATCACCGCATTGATGTTGAGATTCAGCATTCGGTCGATTGTATCAGGATCGGTTTCGTCTAGATCGCCGCCGATATACGTCCCGGCATTGCAATAGAGAATGTCCAGATGGTCGACCTTGTCCAAGATCTCGGGCAGCATGGCTTTGCAGCTGTCGGGGTTCAGCAAATCCGTGACCTGAGCAATCGCCGCGCCGTCGAATTTTGCGACCAAAGCGGCCAGAACCTCTGCATCGCGGTCGACCATCACCACTTTTGCGCCTTCTGCGATCAGCGCTTCGGTCGCGGCCAGGCCAATCCCCGAAGCCGCCCCAGTTATCGCGGCGATTTTTCCTGCTAAAGCCTCGGCCATGCGGAGCCCCCCTCCCTTTGTTTAACTCAGATTGCCAAGAAACCGCCATCAATGGGCAGAACCGCCCCGGTGACCAATGGCGCGTCATCAGAGAGCAGCATCGCAATCGAGCGGGCCACATCCTCCACTTCGGCAAAGCGCTGCATGGGGTGGCGCGCCATCATCGGGTCTTTCTTGGCCGGATCTGACCAGGCCTCTGCGGCGAGCTCGGTCATGGTCACGGTGGGCGCGACCGCATTGACCCGAATATTATGCGGCCCCAATTCCCGCGCCATGACCCGTGTTGCGCCTTCGAGCCCGGCCTTTGAGGCCGCATAGCAAAGATGGTCTTGAAAGCCGCGATGCCCGGCGATGGAGGTGACATTGACAATTGCGCCGCCGCCGCCCGCATCGATCCGAGCCCGCGCGAAGTCTTGGGCACAGATCAGGGCCGCCCGCAAATTCAGATCCATCACCGCGTCATAGCCCGTATCAGACATCTCTATCAGCGGCTCCAACACATTCGTGCCCGCACAATTGACCAGAAAATCACACAGCCCCGCCTGAGCCATGGCGGCCCGTGTTGCGGCTCGGTCGGTCAAATCCACGGCGATTGACGCGCCTTGGGTTTCGGCGGCCAGGCTGTCCAGATCCGATTGGGTGCGGGCCAGGGCGATGACTGTGGCTCCGCGTTGCGCGAGTAAAATCGCGGTGGCGCGGCCTATGCCTTTGCCTGCGCCGGTGATGATTGCGCGTTTTCCCTCTAATGGGCGGGTCATATTGAGTTTTCCTCAAGCAGGGCGGGCTGGGCTTCATCGGCCTTCAGGATCAAAGCCGCAGTGACATCATCCGTGACCAAGACATCCACCAATCCGCGACGACAGGCAGCGCGGATGATTTCCACCTTATGGGGGCCTGCGGCGGCCATGATCTTTTCAGGGACTTCCTGCACCTGAGCGATGGGCATGCCGATTGTGCGATTATCGATGCTGGCACAGACGGAATTGCCCTCGGCATCCAAGAAATGGCCCAAGACATCGCCAATTGCCCCGGCTTCGATCAGCGCCTCTGGGGTCAATTCGCTGGGCAATCCGTTTTGCACCAGAAAGGATTTCTCTGACACATTGGAACAGGTCAGCAGCACCGCATCCAGGCTGGAAAATTTCTCAAAATGCGATTTGAGCGCATATTGCGAGAGGAATAAATCCCGGTCGATCCCTTCGGAAAGATAGATCGGCGCGGCGAGCAGAGAATAATGCGCCCCAAGGCAAGCAGCGATCCCCGATGCGATGCCAAAGGTGTTAAAGGCAGATCCTTTCGCGCTGCCGCCCAAGATCGACACGACCTCTAGATCCGGATGGGATTGCTGGGGCAGTTTGCGAATGGCCGCATCCAATGTCAGCCCCCAGGACACGCCGAAAGACGACCAATCCCCAGTTGCTAAACGTTCCGTTAGCAGAGCCGCCAAAGCCGCCCCGACGGAGATATGGAAATCGTAATTATCCTGATTTGCCGGGCTCACAATGGCGCGTTTTAGGCCCAAGGCCTGTTTCAGCGCCTCTTGCTGCTCGACCCGCGCCAAAAAGGGCGATTCAATCTGGATCTTCACCATGCCCAGGGATTTCGCCCGCTGAATGGCGCGATTCACTCGCAGGCGCGTCACATTCATAAGCTGGGCGATCTCCGCTTGGGTCATCTCTCCGATGAAGTAATGCCAGCAGATTTCGGTGACGAATGCGTCGCTATCTTCGTTGGGTTCTCGTGCCACGTCTTTTCCCCCTTTGGACGAGACTTGCACAAATTACATTTGCACGGCAACCCATACAAATGAAAAATTACACTTGATTAGTCATTGATACATGTGCATCCTGCTGCTGTGATCAGCGTGAAAGGCCGCAAGTGCTAAAGCGCCGGTCCCAAAATCAGGGAGGATACTGTGAAATTTGCTTGGAAATTTGGCGCATCTGCGCTTGCACTAACTATCGCCGCGTCGGGCGCCTTTGCGGATGATCCGGCCGATTGGTGGAAAGAAGCCGCCGCGCCCTATAAGGGCACAACCATTCGTGGCGTTACAGAGTCCTCGCCGCCATCACTCTATATCCGCGAAGTTCTGGCTCCTGAATTTGAGGCGCTGACCGGCATTCGCGTTGATGTGGAAACGACCTCTTGGGACCAGATGTTTGACAAAGGCATCAAAGACATGGAGGCCGGGACCGGCATCTATGACATGGTCTATATCGAACAGGATATCATTTATTCCTATTTGGCCCGCGATTTCCTGACCAATCTAACCGATTTCCTAGGCGATCACGCGGCTTTGCAAGCGCCCAGCTATAGCGAGGCCAATTTCACCACTTTCGCCGATTATTTCAAAGACGGGGAGGGCGATCTTTATGGGGTGCCGATGGAGGCGTTCCTAAAGGTCTATCTCTATCGCACGGATTTGTTCGGCGATCCCGAGATCCAGGCCGCTTTCAAAGAAAAGACCGGCCGCGATCTGGAACCGGCAACGACCCATGCGGAATATGCGGAAATCGCGCAGTTCTTTACCGATTACGGCCAGGCCAATGATTTGCAGCTTTGGGGCACCACGGCCCAGGCGCATACGGGGCATGTGGCGTCTTGGTATGAGTATTACGAATCCGTCGCGCCCACATATGGGGTCTATAATTGGGGGATCGACGCCGAGAATAACTATGCCGCATCCGTGGCGAATGGCGGCTCGATGAATGGGCCCGAAGCGCTTGAGGCGCTGCAATGGTGGCTTGCGATGCGCGATATCGCGCCGCCAGAAAGCCCGGCATCGACCTGGACCGAAGTGGGTACCACTTTTGGCGCAGGGCGCGCGGCGCAGGGTCTGGTCTATGGCGAAAATGCGGGCTGGATCGCGGCGGATGCGAATAAATCCCTGGTCGTGGGTAAGGTAGGCGTGGCTCTACCGCCCCTGGCCGAAGGCATTCTAGACGAAGCCGAAAGCGGCGAAGGCTATATCGGCTATTATGATGGTGGTGCTTTTGGCATGCCGCATTCATCCAAGAACAAAGAGGCGACGGCCCTGTTCTTGCAATATATTGGCCAAAATGAAGTGCAGCCGGATTGGGCAGTCGCGGCGCCTCGGGTGACCCATAAAGCGACCTATGAGCATCCGAAAGTTGTGGCTTTCAACAAAGAGCTGGGCGGCTATTACGATTTGATCCGGGACAAAGGGTATCTCTTTGCCGGAGCGCCGGCCTATCCCTTCCATGCTCAGGTCCGCGAGGCCACGGCGCCGATCTTGTACCAAGTTCTGACCGGCGATTTGGAGCCGCAAAACGGGCTGGACCAGATGGCCGCCGCCGCAGAAGCGACTTTGACCGAGCTTGGCTATCGTAAGTAAGCGCGCCTCTCAGAAAAGCTTGGTCAATGGGTCGCCGCCCTTGAACGGTGGCGGCCCTTTTCCTGTCTCAAACACCGCAATTGCTCTAACTTGCCCGGGGGGCATGAGGGTCGCATGCACTCAAAACGACTTGGCTGGATCTTTCTTGCGCCCAGCTTGATCATCCTGTTTTTCTTTGGCGTGGTTCCATTCCTTTATGTGGTCTTCGTCTCCTTCCACCAATGGAACCCCTTCGCCGTTGATCCCCAGATGATCTTTAACGGGGCGGATAATTTCCGGCGTATCGTCTTTGATCAGGCCTTCCTCAATTCCCTAGGCGTCACGGTGCTTTTCGTGGTTTTTGCGGTGTTTTCGCAATTGGTCTTGGGATATTTGCTGGCACAGGCCTTTATGCGGGATTTTCCCGGAAAGGCGATTTTCCGCACTATTCATACGCTTCCGCTGATCATGGCGCCGATTATCGTTGGCTCTGTATGGAAGCTGATGACAACGCCTTCTATCGGCATCATTCCGCATTTGTTGGATGAATGGTTCGGGATCAGCATGAATATCGGCACATCGGCCAGTGCTGCTTTCGTCACCATCGTGCTTATGGATATCTGGCATTGGACACCGCTTGTCACACTGACGCTTATTGCGGCTTTGGTGTCCTTGCCGCCAGATCCTTTTGAGCAGGCGCAAATCGATGGGGCGGGGAAGCCGCAGATATTCTGGCACATCACTTTGCCGATGATTGCGCCGGCCATGATCGCCACTGTGTTTATCCGCTTGATGGATGCGTTGCGCACAGTGGACGAGGTCTGGATGCTCACAGGCGGTGGCCCTGGTTCGGCCACGCGGTTTTTGGGCGTGCATATCTTCCGCGAGGTCTTTCCCAAGACCAATTACGGCTATGGCTCGACCATCTCGGTCATTGTTCTCTATCTCACCATTGTGGTGTGCTGGTTGCTTTATGTGACCATGTTGGCCCCACGCAGTAATCGCAGCGCCGAGGAGGACTAAGCCCATGCGCAAGAAAAGCCCTCTTATCGGCGTCATCTTTTGGTGCTTGGTCAGTTTGGTGACCTTGTTTCCGATTTACTGGCTGTTTGTGATCTCGGTGAAACCGGCAGTGCAGCTGTTTTCGACCCCGGATCTGATCCTGAGTGATCCATATTGGGGCAATTACGCAAAGGTCTGGGGGGACCGGCTTTTGCGCAGCTATATGCTGAATTCGGTGATTATCTCCACCGGCAATGCAGCAATCTGCACAATCTTGGGATTTTTTGCCTGTTATGCATTGTCGCGGATGAATCTAAGCGGCAAGGAGTCGATTTTCTTTTGGACCATCACCAATCGCATGGCCCCGCCCGCAGTCTTCCTGCTGCCGCTCTTTTTGCTGATGACCCAGGTCTATAGGATCGGCGATTGGACGCTTTTGGATACGCGGATCGGTATGATTTTGGTCTATTGCACCTTTAACCTGCCATTCGCCATTTGGACTTTGCGCCCGACCGTCGATGCTATCCCGCGTGAGCTGGATGAAGCTGCCTATGTGGATGGGGCGAGCACTTGGAAAGTCATCACCGAAGTGGTCTTTCCGCTCTGCCGTCCTGGGCTTTCAGTGACATTGATCCTGACTTGGGTCTTTGCCTGGAATGAATATCTGCTGGCCGCGACGCTCACCAATTTCGAAGCGCGGACCCTGACCACGGGTTTGTCGGAATATGTCACCACAACCGGCACGGAATGGGGGATTATGGCGACGATTTCGGTCTTTACCCTGATCCCGGCGCTGATCGTCTTTGGCTTGGTGCAGCGCCATATTGTGGCCGGGCTTACTTTTGGCGCGGTGAAAGGATAGGCCATGGCGGATCACAAAAAGAAACCCGGCTTTCTGCCCATAGAGACCAACTGGTTCGACCGGCTATTCATTTCGGTGGTGATCTGGATTGCCCTATCGCTGCTTTGGTTTCGCTTTATCGAACCGCTGGGCGCGTCGATCTGGATCTCTAACAGCATCGCTTTGGCTTTGGCCGTGGTCATCATAAAGAAAGGCTAGGACATGCAGGCATTAGTTCTAGAACAAAAAGACGAAATTTCCCTGCGGGACTTTCCTGAAATTGCCCGAAGCGAAGAAAGCCTAGGCCCGCGCGATGTGCGGATCAAACTGCATACAGTAGGAATTTGCGGCTCTGATGTGCATTACTATACTCATGGGCGGATCGGGCCTTTTGTGGTGAATGCACCAATGATTCTGGGCCATGAGGCATCGGGCACGGTCTTGGAAGTGGGCAGCGAGGTGACCAGCCTGACCGAAGGCGACCGCGTCTGTATGGAGCCGGGCATCCCCGACCCAAATAGCCGCGCCACTCAGCTAGGTATGTATAATGTCGACCCGGCAGTGCGTTTTTGGGCCACGCCGCCGGTGCATGGCATTTTACGCCCGACTTGTGTGCATCCCGAGGCGTTCACCTTCAAACTACCCGATGAGGTCAGCTTTGCCGAAGCGGCTATGGTCGAGCCGCTGGCGGTCGGGGTCCATGCGGCCACCAAAGCGCGGGTGAAGCCTGGCGATGTGGCGGTGGTGATGGGGGCGGGGCCGATTGGCTTGGTCACTGCGCTATCGGCTTTGGCGGCGGGCTGTGCTCAGGTCTTTATCTCGGATCTGGCGGAGAAAAAGCTCGAAATTGCGGCCTCCTTGGGCAAGCCCATCACCCCGGTCAATGTGGCGTCGCAGGATCTGAACGCAGTGGTTTTAGCGGCCACCGCAGGTTGGGGCGCGGATATTGTGTTTGAGGCAACGGGCAGCCCCCATGCGGCGAAAACCATCTTTGAGCCTTTGGCCCCTGGTGGTTGTGTGGTGATGATCGGCGGCCAATCAGAGCCGGTTCTCTATGATGCGGGGGCCGCGATGATCCGTGAAGCGCGGGTGGAAAATATTTTCCGCTATGCCCATGTTTTCCCGCGCTGTGTTGGCATGCTGGCTTCGGGCGCAATTGACGTCAAACCACTGATCACCCGCAGTTTTGACTTTTCTGACAGTGTGCAAGCCTTCGAATTGGCCGCCTCCGCCCCACCGGCGGATGTGAAAATGCAGATTATCCTCCCTCAATAAGGACGTAAAACCCGTGGCGAATGTAACCATCGACAATGTTGTGAAACGCTATGGCGCGACCCAGGTCATGTATGGGGTCAGCGTCGATATTGAGGACGGCGAATTTGTGGTGCTGGTGGGGCCTTCGGGCTGTGGCAAATCAACTTTGCTGCGGATGTTGGCGGGGCTCGAAGAGATCAGCGACGGCACAATCGCAATAGGCGATAAGGTGGTCAATGATGTGCCGCCGAAAGAGCGCGATATCGCCATGGTGTTCCAAAGCTATGCGCTTTACCCGCATAAAACCGTTTTCGACAATATTGGCTTTCCGCTGAAAATGGCCAAGCGCCCAAAGGCCGAGATCGCCGAGAAAGTGGCCAAGGCCGCGGATGTGCTGGACCTGACCAATTATCTTAAACGCTACCCCAAAGAATTATCCGGCGGGCAGCGTCAGCGGGTGGCGATGGGCCGGGCGATTGTGCGTGATCCGCAGGTTTTCTTGTTCGACGAACCCTTGTCGAACCTGGACGCAAAGCTGCGCGTGACCATGCGGCTTGAGATCAAAGAACTGCATCAACGCCTGGGCACGACAATTGTCTATGTGACCCATGACCAGATCGAAGCCATGACCATGGCCGATAAAATCGTCGTCATGCGCCATGGTCGGGTAGAGCAGGTGGGCAGCCCGCTAGAGCTTTATGATCGGCCGGAAAATGTGTTTGTGGCGGGGTTTATCGGCTCGCCTTCGATGAATTTCCTGCCAGGCAAGGTGAGCGACGGCAAATTCGCCTCGGATACTGGTTTGGTCCTGGATCTTCCCGCTGATAGGGGCCTGCGCGATGGGCAAGAGATCATCTATGGCATCCGCCCCGAAGATATCACCCTGAGCGAGGCGGGCCAGCCGCTAGAGGTGATCGTGGTCGAACCCACCGGCTCGGAAACCCAGGTTTTCGCGAAACATGGAGATCTGAAAATCGATGCTTTGGTGAAAGAGCGGGTCAATGCGCCGTCAGGGTCCAGTTTGGGATTCGTGTTCGACCCGGCAAAGGTGCATCTTTTTGACCGTGCGAGCGAAAAGCGCCTGTAGATCTTGATGGCTCAACGACCAAGTAACTTGCGCGGTGTCATTTTCGACATGGATGGATGCCTTGTCGATAGTGAGCCGCTTTGCCTGAATGCGATTGCTGAGGAGTTCCAATCGCTGGGCATTCGGGATGTCACCGCCGCAGATATCGGCGAGCGCTTTCTAGGGGTGGCTATTTCCAAGATCGAAGATTTCGCCGCATCCAGGCTGGGTCATCCTGTGCCTGCCGGATTTGCCACGCGGATCGAAGATCAGCTGGTGGATATTTATCAGCGCGAGTTGCAGCATATCCCCGGCGCTGAAACATTGCTGGACCGGCTTGCCCAGAGCGGCTTTGGTCTGGGGCTCGCCACTGGCGCATCGCTGCGGCGGATGCAGGCAACCCTAGAGATATCCGGGCTGGGGCCGCGTTTTGGCGCGCGTGCCGTGAGTGTCGATAATGTGGCCCGGGGCAAACCCGCGCCTGATATCTTTCTAGAGGCCGCGCTTCGCCTGGATCTGCCGCCCACCGCCTGTATCGTGGTGGAGGACTCGCCCCATGGGGTGAAGGGTGCGCTTAAGGCTGGCATGGCCGCGATTGGCTTTGTTGGCGGCAGCCATCTAAAGACGCGCAAAGCCGCGCATGCCCAAGTGCTGCAAGAGGCCGGGGCCGCGGAGATATTCGAAGATCTCGGCGCGCTTTGCGATTTTATCCTTTCCGCTCAAGAGGCCAAAGCGTGATCGCGCGGGCTCTGAAATTCTATCTGGAGACATCCTAAATGTCCTATCTCGGGATCGATCTTGGAACATCGGGCCTGCGGGCTCTGCTTGTGGATGAGGAGGGGCAGCCCATTGGCTCTACCGAGCGCAGCTATGGGGCCCGCCATCCGCATCCGGGCTGGTCAGAGCAAGATCCGGCCGACTGGATCACCGCTCTGAATGCCGCCATGGCCGAGATGCGCGCGCGTTTCCCGGCCTTTGCCCAGCTAAAAGGGATCGGCGTGGCGGGTCACATGCATGGGGCAATCCTGTTGGACGCGACCGGCCAGGTGCTGCGACCGTGCATTTTATGGAATGACAGCCGCGCCCATGCGGAAGCCGCACAGCTTGACGCTATGGAGGATGTGCGGGATCTGTCGGGTAATATCGTCTTTCCGGGCTTTACAGCGCCCAAACTGGATTGGGTCCGGCATCATGAACCCGCGATCTATGCGCAAATTGCCAAAGTCCTGCTGCCTGCTGCTTATCTCAATTACTATCTGACGGGCGATTATGTGGCCGATATGTCCGATAGCGCGGGGACATCTTGGTTGGATGTGGCAGGGCGGGATTGGTCCAGCCGATTGCTAGAGGCGGGGCAAATGCGCCGGGATCAAATGCCCGATTTGGTCGAAGGCTGCGCGGCGGCGGGGTTGTTGCGTCGCGATCTGGCCCAGGATTGGGGCCTGTCCGCGCCGGTGGCCGTGGCCGGAGGCGCAGGCGATAATGCCGCCGCGGCCTGTGGCATTGGTGCCTTGAATGAAGGCCAGGGTTTCGTGTCGCTCGGCACATCTGGCGTTTTGCTGACCGCGCGGGATGGCTATAAACCCGCGCCGCAAACCGCTGTGCATACTTTCTGCCATGCGGTGCCAGAGCGTTGGTATCAGATGGGGGTGATGTTATCGGCCACTGATAGCTTGAACTGGTTGGCCCGGATGACGGCACAGACCCCGGCAGAGATGACCAAAGCTTTGGGCGACAGCCTGTCAGCGCCAGGCAAAACGCGGTTCCTGCCCTATCTTTCGGGCGAGCGCACACCTCATAATGATGCGGAAATTCGCGGCAGCTTTACCGGGCTTTCGGCCAGTAGCAGTCGCGAAGACCTAACGCGCGCGGTGATCGAAGGGGTGGGTTTTGGCCTGCGTGATAGTTTTGATGCGCTCAAAGCGACCGGGACAAAATTCGAAAAGCTGATCGCGATTGGCGGCGGCAGTGCCTCGGATTACTGGCTGAAGGTCATTGCCACCTTGTTCGGGGTGCCGCTGCATAAACCGAAATCCGGCGAGTTTGGCGCCGCCCTCGGCGCGGCCCGTCTGGGGATGATCGCGGCGACGGGGCTAGCCCCGGAAAGCGTGATCCAACCGGCGCAGACCTCGGTGGAAATTGAGCCGGTCACCAAGTTGCAAGCCGCCTTTGATGAGGCGCATCAGCGGTTCCAAGCGGCGTATCCATCGATCCGGCGGATTCAATAGCCGGGCTCATCGGCGAGCATTAGCAAGCTATTCTGGAAGCGTGGCTTGCGCCGATTTGGATCATCGGATCACAGCCCCGCTGCAGGATTCCTCTGCATTTGCGGCAATTCAACGCGGAAATCAGCGCAAAAACCCCTGCGCGGCGCCATGTTTGGGGAAAATCAGCGGCATGGCTTGGTTAGCCTTTCCATCAGGGGAGGATACAGAAATGACCATAGCTCAGACAATGCCGTTCACAGATACGGATGCAGAGGAAACCAAAGACTGGTTGGATGCGCTGGCCTCATTGGCGGCGGGCGAAGCCAAAATCCCCACGCATCAGGTCAAAAAGCTAAATATCGCGGCATTGCTGGAATTCAGGGATCGTTTGGATTTCCCTCTCAGCGATCAGTGTGTAGAGGCGCTCGATTTCTATCGGCCTTATGAAAGCAGCGCCAAGCAGCGGTATGTGTGGAGTAGGCGAGCCGCCCTCGGCTGGGATGATCCCGGCGTGCAGCTTTGAGATTTATATCCTGGTTCGCTAGCTCGGCATTTATCCGCAGCAAGGGGCGACCTGATCGCTTAATTGCTGATGGGTTTGCCGCCCGTCTTGCTGAAGCTCTTTGAGAATTCGATAATCGATTTCATCCATTGGCCCGCTCAAATCCCACCAGGTTCTTGCATCTGCGCTCAGCCTAGCGCCAATTTGCAGAGTTCCTAGCAGAATTCAGTAAGAGGCTATGCCTTTCCGGGCTCTTTGGAGAATCTTTTCTGTCTCGGTTTGCCTAAAGATCTTTCACATTTGTTTATTTGTGGGGTGATTTGGTGTTTGTTTTGGTATTTTTGTTAGGGAGTTGTGGATAAGGCTGTTATTAAAGTTTCAAAATTGGGGTCTATGAAGGTCCCCATCTGGCAGAGCAGATTTGCCTTAAACTTTTATCTTCCTGGAAGCTGTTGATTTTCCAGGCAAATCTTATTTTTTCCGAAAAAAGTTCTGGAAATCGCAAAAAAGGGGTTGCGGGTGATTGTTGGTATCCGTAAACACCCCTTCACCGACGGGGCGGCGACGCTCCTACGGGGCACCGGACGGGCCGCTGAGGTTCACGAAGGGAAGACAATCAGGGACATGAGCGAGCGGGTCGCGTCGAAGTTAGGACGCCTCCTGTGTGTTTTTGCCTCTTGGTGCCGGAAGGTGCCGCGCTTTTTGACAATTTAGTATCTGAAGAGATATGTGGGCGGTTTGGTTCATTACGATGGACGACCTACTACATATCGGCTCTCTAGAGGCTGTGGTCGATTGACTCAGTTTTGATAATGAGAGTGTCAGCTTCACTGTTTGGCGGCTTCGTTTCTTTTGGAACGTAGCACAACAAACAGGAAAATGGATCCCTTCCA
>JBMYSZ010000001.1:0-408422 GCA_049603835.1 Mangrovicoccus sp. | reverse complement strand
CAGAGAGCAGCGCCGGCAAGGCCGACTGCCGATAAATCCCGGTTGGATCCACCGCGATTTGCCGTGGATATGGCGCGCGCATCGCAATACCGGGCATCAAATCGATCACCACCGCCTGGGGAAACAGCGCCCGCAAAGGCCCGGTGGGAAACTCCCAAGCAATGATTAGATCGGGGACAAAACCGCCAAGCATGTCTTCGTAAGCGGCTGCAATCGCATTAGACTCAGAGTCGCTCAGATCATCCCGCATGATCCGCTCTGCCATACCATCGCTGAAAAGCTGATCCCGCCCATCACGCGCGCCGGTGAAACTGATCCGCGCCGCCGGGTCTAGGCCTGCTTCTTGCGCGGCTTTGGTGATGCTCGGCCACACAGCCTCGGCAGCTGCGACACGAATATCCGCCTGGGGTAAATCCTGCGCCAAACGCGCCGCAAGTGGGAAAAGCGTATTGCGATAAGCGCCACCGCGAAATTCTGCTGACCAAGTATCAGAGCCAAGATTACTAAGCAGAAGTATGGACTTAAACATTTGGGGCAAGGCTCCGGGTTTTCTAGCTGCGCCATTGCATAGGCGTTTGCTTGTATCTTGCACAATGGCCCAAAGCCGAAAAACCCGCCATGATGGGACAACTCCGCCCACCCCTAGTGTGACCCAGTTTCAACGGCGCAATATTGCCGATTGTTGCAATGGGATAACCGGCGCGAAACTGGTAAAAAACCGCGTTTTTTAGACATCCAGTCACAGGAAAGGTTGCAAAGATTGACGTTTAATGCCGTTTCCGTTATCAAGCGCCCGTAAGAATAGGGTCGGCAACGACCAGAGGTCGGGACGTTTTGGATTTGCGTCCCTTGAAGTCAGCGGAAAATGCCGCACAGACTGGGACATAGATGACGAAGTTTACCGATTTAAGCCTGGATCCTCGGGTGCTCCAGGCAATCTCCGAAGTAGGTTACGAGACCCCCACTCCGATTCAAGCCGGTGCCATTCCACCTGCGCTTGAGGGCAAAGATGTGCTGGGCATCGCGCAAACCGGGACGGGCAAAACAGCCAGCTTTACCTTGCCGATGATCACGCTCTTGGCCAAAGGTCGGGCGCGGGCACGGATGCCGCGCAGCTTGGTTCTCGCGCCAACCCGTGAATTGGCGGCCCAGGTTGCTGAAAATTTCGATACCTACACCAAACATTTGAACCTGACCAAAGCGCTGTTGATCGGCGGGGTAAGTTTCAAGGAGCAAGACGCTCTGATCGATCGCGGCGTCGATGTTCTGATCGCCACGCCGGGCCGTTTGTTGGACCATTTCGAGCGGGGCAAGCTGCTGCTGACCGGTGTGCAGATCATGGTGGTGGATGAAGCTGACCGGATGCTGGATATGGGCTTTATCCCCGATATTGAGCGGATCTTTAGCCTGACACCCTTCACCCGTCAGACGCTGTTTTTCTCGGCCACCATGGCGCCGGAAATCGAGCGGATCACCAATACTTTCCTCAGCTCGCCTGCGAAAATCGAGGTGGCGCGGCAATCCACAACTTCTGAGACCATCACTCAGGGCGTCGTGCTTTATAAAGCGTCCCGCAAAGACCGCCAGCCGAAAGAAAAGCGTGCTTTGCTGCGCTCGCTGATCGAGGCGGAGGGTGAGGCCTGCACCAATGCGATTGTGTTCTGCAATCGCAAGATGGATGTGGATATCGTATCGAAATCCCTGTGCAAATACGGGTTTAACGCCGCTGCAATCCATGGGGATCTGGACCAGACCAAACGCATGGAAGTGCTTCAAGGCTTCCGGGATGGGAATTTGCGGATCCTTTGCGCCTCTGACGTGGCGGCGCGTGGGCTTGATATCCCGAATGTGAGCCATGTGTTCAATTTCGACGTGCCGGGCCATGCCGAAGATTATGTGCACCGCATTGGTCGTACCGGGCGTGCTGGGCGCGAGGGCAAGGCCTTTACCATCTGCGTGCCGCAAGACGAAAAGAACCTGGCCGCGATCGAGGCGCTGGTGAGCAAAGAAATCCCACGTATCGAGAGCCCCTATACACCGCCAGCCCCGGCAAAACGTCAAAGCCCAGAGGCCGAGGCACCGAAGCCAGAGCCACGGGACAACAAACCAAGCCGCAGCAATAATCGTCGCGGGCGCGGTCGCTCTGATCGTCGCGATGATCATCAGGTTGTTGGCATGGGCGATCATATGCCCAGCTTTATTGCGCTGAGCTTCGAGGAACGGCGCGAGGCGGCGGCGGCAACCGCCTAGACCGGCTCACCGGCCCAAAGCAGACACAAAAAAGGCGCTCCGATCCGGGCGCCTTTTCTTATTTCTGATTTTCATCGGCGTTGAGAGCGTTTCGCCCAATGCTTTATAGCGTTTCGACAAATCATTGACTCACTTATTCGCTGCCTGTCGCTTTGCTCCAACGCGAAAAGTGATTTTCAGTGTCTCTAGCTTTTCTCGAAACGCATTAGTCGCTCAGCCGGCTGATCACCACGGTGACTTCCGGTTTCTTGCCGATTTCGGCATTCGCGGAATTGCGGGTTGTGCGGCGCATAGCATCGGTCAGCTCGTCATCATCGGCCAGAGTTTTCTTTTTGGAGCGGCCCAAAAGCTGCGAAAGATCCTCTTCCAACACATCCACCAAAGGCGCGCGGGATTTGCCGATTTCCGGCAGCCCCATGACCTCGCACCAAGGCTCGCCCAAAGGCTCGTCCTCTTCATCCAGGATCACCGTGACGATCACATGACCATTCAATGCCATGCGGATCCGGTCGCGCACCACGCCATCCATCGCGCCGATCTGCACGGAGCCATCCAAATAGGTCCGGCCCGTTTCGTAATAAGCGACGATTTTGGGCTCATTGCCGGTCAGCTCAACCATAGTGCCGTTAGGCGCCAAAATGCCTTTGCGCCCTTCGCTTTCCGCCAGTTTCACATGAGCGCGCAGATGTCGATGCTCGCCATGCATGGGCACAACCAATTGCGGGTTAACCAGCGTGTGCAGCGCCAGCAAATCCGGGCGGTTCGCATGGCCCGATACGTGATATTTGCCGGAGCTGTCATCGACCACATCAACGCCCATTTCCGAAAACTGGTTGATGATCCGGATAACGCCGCGCTCATTTCCGGGAATGGTTTTGGACGAGAAAAGGAACATATCCCCTTCCTTCATTTCCAACCCCAGATATTTCCCCCGTGCCAGCTGAGCCGAGGCAGCGCGCCTCTCCCCCTGACTGCCAGTCACCAAGAGCATCAGATTTTCGCGCGGCACCTGCACCGCATCCTCGACGCTCAGCGTTTTCGGGAAATCACTCAGCACGCCAGTTTCAATCGCCGCGGTCACCATGCGCCGCATGGCCCGCCCCAAAAGCACAACCGAACGCCCGGCTGCTTTGCCGGCCTCCGCCAAAGTTTTCACCCGGGCAATATTCGAAGCGAAAGTCGTGGCGACCACCATCCCCGATGCGCCGCTCACAAGCTTGGTGATTTCAGGACCAACCACCGCCTCGGACCGGCCGGGATATTCGGAAAACACATTGGTGCTGTCGCAGGTCAACGCCAGCACGCCGGGCTTAGAAATTTCCTGCCATAGATGCGGATCAAATGGCTCGCCCACGCCGGGCGTTGCGTCGAGCTTAAAATCGCCGGAATGCAGCACCCGCCCCGCCGGGCTGTCGATCACCATCGCCGATGTTTCCGGGATAGAATGGGACATGGGCAGGAAGCCGATTTTGAACGGCCCCGCCTCGATCACCTCGGGCCAAGGCGCGGCGGTCCGCACTTGCTCCGTCGGCATGCCCGCATCTTCCATTTTCCGGCGAGCGATATTCGCGGTGAAGGGACGCGCATAAATCGGCGCTTTGAGCCGAGACCATAGATGGCCAACCCCGCCCACATGGTCTTCATGCGCATGGGTGATGAAAACCGCCTCAATCTGGTCGCGCCGCTCTTCGAGCCAGGAAATATCCGGAAAGATCAGATCAACCCCAGGCGATCCGTCCATATCCGGGAAAGCCACCCCAAGATCGATTACAATATACCGTTCGTCATCTGCTGGCCCATAGCCATAGACGTAACAATTCATACCGATCTCGCCCGCGCCACCAAGGGCGAGATAGATCAAACGCTCAGAACTCATTCAGCCACCGCTTGCCGCGTGGGATCGACCAACTCCCGATTATAGTTATGGATCACGGTGAGCCCGTGCATCGTCAGGTCTTCTTCGAAAACATCGAATAGAGCATCCCCTTGCTGAAACAAAGGGGCCAATCCGCCCGTTCCGATGACTTTCATCGGTTTTCCATGTTCTGCTTTGATTTGTGTCGTAATACCATTGATTAGACCGACATAGCCCCAAAAAACACCCGATTGCATACAGGCGACTGTGTTGGTGCCAATCACTTTGTCAGGTTTTGTCACATCCACATGGGGCAGCGCTGCGGCGGCCTGGTGCAGCGCCTCTAGGCTCAGATTGACCCCAGGCGCAATCACCCCGCCAATATAAGCGCCGTCTTCATCCACCACGTCAAAAGTCGTCGCAGTGCCAAAATCCACTACGATCAGATTGCCCCCATGCAGATCATAACCCGCGACGGAATTCACCAACCGGTCGGGCCCAACAGCAGTGCCCGGATCAACCCGCGGCTCCATAGGCAGGGCGCATTCCGGTTTGCCCACCACGACGGGGCGGCAATTGAAATAGCGGCTCGACAGAACCCGCAGATTGAACACCACGCGCGGCACGGTGGATGACACGATCACCGCATCAATGCCGACCTGCAGATCACTCATCGCCATGAGCGAGGTCAGCCACACATAATATTCGTCAGCCGTGCGGGTCTGATCGGTGGATATGCGCCAGGTGCACAGGAATTCTTCGCCATTCCAAATGGAAAAGACGGTATTGGTATTGCCGCAATCGATGGCTAAAAGCATTGGCTTCTCCTCGGGCGGGTCTTAGAAAAAGATCTCGGCGGCGGAAATGGCGCGCATTTCTTTCGCCGTGCGAAGCATCAGATGACCAGCCTCATCCACCGTCTCAAACCTGCCTGTGATCTCTTCGCTGCTGGTGCGCGCAGTGATCACCTCGCCCATGCGCACCGCTTTGTCGAGCCAAGCTGTGCGAATAGGCCCAAAACCATAAGCGCGGAACTGGGCCTCACGCTTGTCATAGGCGCTGGCAAGGAAGGTGAGAAAGCTTGCCGCCTCGATCTGCCCGCCAATCACATCGGCCAGGGAAATCGGCGCAACCGCGTCTTTCGGCAAGCCTGCGGGATCTGGCGCGCTGGCCAAATTCACGCCAATGCCAATGGCCAGATGGGCCAAGCTGCCATCTTTATGGGTGGCGCTTTCTAAAAGGATCCCGGCGATTTTGCGCCCCTTTAGCAGCACATCATTGGGCCATTTCAACCCAATCTGATCATCCGCCACGCCGCAAAGCGAGAACACATCCGCCAAAGCCAAAGCCGCCACAAAGCTGCGCAGCATGGCCTGATCTGCCGGGCCAGGATCGGGAATTAGGAGGGTCGCCGCAAAAGGCGCGCCGCTTGCCAGCCAGGGTTTACCACGACGCCCACGCCCGGCGGTCTGAGTTTCCGCCGTGATCCAAAGCTGCGCAGAGGCGGTAGCAGCTTGCCGCCCCGCCTCGCTATTGGTGCTATCGACCGTCTCTAAAGCCACAAGCCCGGTGCCTTGCGGCCAATCCGGGCTTAGAGCTGCATCGCTGAGTTTACTGGACAAGCGCCGCCGCTGCGATCGCTGCCGAGGTTTCCACCCCGAAGAGATTCACAACCCCAAGCACCATTGCCGCCGCCGAGCCCGCCATGCAAAGCCACAAGATCGGCGAATGCGCAGCATCCAGCGGCTCACCTTCTTCGCCGAAATACATAAAGTAAACGATACGCAGATAGTAGAAGGCACCAATCACTGAAGCGACCACACCGGCGATTGCCAGCCATGCCAAACCCGCCTCATAAGCTGCGGTCAGCACATAAAGCTTGCCGAAAAAGCCAACCATGGGCGGCACGCCCGCCAGGCTGAACAACAGCACCAGCATGATGAAGGCCCGCAGCGGATCGCGTTTCGACAGCATCGACAAGGCGGAGATTTCTACCACCGGGCGGCCTTCCCGTTCCATGGACAGGATAAACGCGAAAGTGCCGATATTCATGGTGATATAGATCGCCATATAGACCAGCATCGCCTGCACACCAAGCGCCGTACCTGCCGCCAGCCCCATCAGAGCATAGCCCATATGCGCGATGGAGGAATAGGCCATCAGACGTTTGATATTGGTTTGGCCAATCGCCGCAATCGCTCCAAGGAACATGGAGATCACCGACAAAGCCGCGATCACCTGGCTCCAATCGGAAACGGCATTGCCGAAGGCGTCATGCAAGAGCCGTGCAAATAATGCCATGGCCGCCATTTTCGGCGCGGTGGCAAAGAAGGCCGTGACCGGAGTTGGCGAGCCTTCGTAAACATCCGGCGTCCACATATGGAATGGCGCGGCAGACACCTTAAAGGCCAGGCCCGACACCATAAAGACGATGCCGAAGAGAAGGCCCAAAGACACCTCGCCCGAAAGCGCGACGGTCACGATGCCGCTGAAATCCGTGGTGCCTGCAAAGCCGTAGACCAACGAGGCACCATAGAGCAGCAGACCCGAACTCAGCGCGCCCAGTACGAAATATTTCAGCCCCGCTTCCGTGGATTTCACACTATCGCGGCGCAGCGCAGCAACCACATAGAGCGCCAGGGATTGCAGCTCTAGCCCCATATAAAGCGACATGAGATTGCCGGCCGATACCATCATCATCATGCCGACAGCCGCTAGCACGATCAGGATCGGATATTCGAAGCGAAGCAGGTCACGCCGCTGCATATAGGCTTGGCTCATCACCAAAACCAAACCAGCGGCCAGCAAGATCGTCACTTTCGCAAAGCGCGAAAACGCATCATCGATGAACATGCCCGAAAAGGCGACATTCGTGCCACTGCCGGAAATGCCGACCCAAAAGGCCACCAGCAAGAAAAGCCCCGCCGTGGTCCAAGTCAGCATCGGCGCTGCCTTATCTTTGGCAGTATAGACAACAGCGAGGAGCGCGCCCATGGCATAAAGCGCAAGAACGATCTCGGGCAGGATGGCTGCGAAATCAGAGGCGGTCATCGGTCAGTCCTCAGTGCTCTGCCGCGGCCAGAGTGGCCTGCGGGGTGTAGTCTGCAAGGGCGGTCTCATAAGAGCCGATCAGCGCTTCGACCGAGGGGCCGATAATATCGGTCACCAGGCTCGGATAGACGCCCAAAAGCAAAGTCATGACAACGAGCGGCGCAAAGATTGTACGCTCGCGCCAGTTCATATCGGTGATGGATTTCAGGCTTTCTTTGATCAGATCGCCCAGCACAACCCGGCGATACAGCCAAAGCGCATAGGCCGCCGACAAGATCACACCAGTCGTCGCCACCAAAGCGACCCAAGTATTGACCTGGAACACGCCCATCAAAGTCAGGAATTCGCCGACAAAGCCGGATGTCCCCGGAAGCCCCACATTGGCCATGGTAAAGAGCATGAAGATCACCGCATAGGCCGGCATCCGATTGATCAGGCCGCCATATGCATCGATTTCGCGGGTATGCATCCGGTCATATATCACACCGACGCACAGGAAGAGCGCACCCGACACAAAGCCATGGCTCAGCATCTGGAAAATCGCGCCATCGATACCTTGCTGGTTCGCCGCGAAAATCCCCATGGTCACATAGCCCATATGGGCGACCGAGGAGTACGCGATCAGCTTTTTCATATCATTCTGCACCAGCGCTACGAGCGAGGTATAGACAATCGCAATCGCGGACATCCACAGCACCAGCGGCGCCAGAATTTCCGAGCCAACCGGGAACATGGGCAAGCTGAAGCGCAAGAAACCATAGCCCCCCATCTTCAACAAGATCGCCGCCAGCACAACCGACCCAGCGGTCGGCGCCTGCACATGGGCATCAGGCAACCAAGTATGAACCGGCCACATGGGCATTTTCACCGCGAAAGAGGCAAAGAAGGCCAACCACAGCATGGTCTGCATACCGCCCACCACTTGGATACCGAGAACCGAGAAGGTTTCCGTGCCAAAGTTATGGGTCAGCAGGCTTGCAGCGTCCGGGCCACATGTCGCGATGCAAGATGTGCCCGCGTCGATATACATGCCCACCATCGCGACCAGCATCAAAACCGAGCCGAGGAAGGTATAAAGGAAGAATTTGAACGCTGCATAGATGCGGTTCTTGCCACCCCAAATCCCGATGATCAGGAACATTGGGATCAGTCCGCCTTCGAAGAAGAGGTAGAACAGCACCAGATCCAAGGCGCAGAACACGCCGAGCATCAGGGTTTCAAGCGCCAAGAAGGCGATCATATATTCCTTAACCCGGTGTTTCACATCCCAACAGGAGGCAATGACCAACGGCATCAGGAATGTGGTCAGCATGACAAACAGGATCGAAATCCCGTCTACGCCCATGCGGTAATTCAGGCCCAAGATCCATTTATGCTCTTCGACGAACTGGAACCCGGTGTCCGAGCTGTCAAATCCAAACAGGATAAACAGTGACAAAAGGAAGGTTAGAACCGTCGCCGCGAATGCCACCCATTTGGCATTGCTTTGCGCCGCTTCATCTTCGCCCCGCAGGAACAGCGCCAAAATGGCAGCCGCAACCAGGGGCATGAAAGTGACGATGGATAGAAGATTGTCCATTACTCAGCCCCTCCGCTGAGGATCATCCATGTGATGAGCAGGCCAATGCCCAAAACCATGGCGAATGCGTAAGTGAAGATATAACCGTTTTGCGCCCGCCCCGCGAGCCGGGTGAAGAAGGGAATGATCCCCATGGCCAGGCCATTAATGCCGCCATCGATCGTTGCCCCATCGCCCCATTTCCACAGGAAACGCCCAATGGACTGCGCAGGTTTGACGAAGACCACGTCATAAAGCTGGTCGAAATACCACTTGTTCCAGAGGAAGTCGTAAAGCGGTTTTTGGTTTTCCGCGAGTTTCGCCGGCAGATCCGGGCGGCGGATATACATATGGAAGGCCAACAAGAAGCCCAGGACCATCGCCACGAAGGGCGAAACTTTCACCCAAACCGGGGCGTGGTGCGCCTCATCCATTACGTGATTGTCCGGCCCCATAAAGATCGCGCCGATCAGTGCTTGCGCCACGTCGTGATGCCCCTCAGCCTCTGCTGCGTGATCATCCTTTGCCATCGCGGTGTGATCATTCCCATGATCATTTCCGTGATCATCACCATGGCCTGCTTCCGCATGGTCGTGGCCATGAGCGTCACCATGGGCTGACGTTTCAACTTGATGCGGGATGCCGAAGAAGCGCTCTACCTTGTGGTGATCCCCAAAGAACGGCCCATACCAGATCATACCGGCCAGGATTGCGCCAAGCCCCAGCACCCCAAGCGGGATCAGCATGGTTTTCGGGCTCTCATGGGCGTGATCATGCGTATGCTTATCGCCGCGCGGTTTGCCATAGAAGGTCAGGAAGATCAGGCGCCAGCTATAGAAACTTGTCATAGCCGCAGCGATGACCAGCATCCAGAAAGCGTAATTGGCCATGATATTCTGCCCCGCCCAAGCGCTTTCGATAATCGCGTCTTTCGACAAGAAACCAGCAAAGCCAATATGGGTCAGCGGAATGCCCACGCCGGTGATGGCCAGCGTGCCCACCATCATCGCCGCAAATGTATAGGGGATCTTTTTGCGCAGACCGCCGTAATTCATCATGTCTTGCTCGTGATGCATGGCATGGATCACCGAGCCGGCACCGAGGAAGAGCATCGCTTTGAAGAAAGCATGGGTGAAGAGATGGAACATCGCGGCGGAGTAAACCCCGACACCTGCTGCCACAAACATATAGCCCAGCTGCGAACAGGTCGAATAAGCGATCACCCGTTTGATATCCGTCTGCACAAGGCCGCAAGTCGCCGCGAAGAAGGCCGTAGATGCGCCCACAAAGGTCACAAAGGTCAGAGCCTCCGGCGCATATTCAAAGACCGGCGACATGCGACATACCAGGAAGACCCCAGCGGTCACCATGGTCGCGGCGTGGATCAGAGCAGAAACCGGTGTCGGGCCTTCCATCGCATCCGGCAGCCAAGTGTGCAGGAAGAGCTGCGCCGATTTCCCCATAGCGCCGATAAAGAGCAAGATCGCGCAAAGATTTGCGGCATTCATCTCGGCCCCGAGGAAATTGATATTCATCTCCGCCAGCTCAGGCGCGGAAGCAAAGATGATATCAAACTGCGTGCTATCGGTGAGGAAGAACAGCGCAAAAATGCCCAAGGCAAAGCCAAAATCGCCCACACGGTTGACGATAAAGGCCTTCATCGCTGCGGCACCCGCGGAAGGTTTGCGGTAGTAGAAGCCGATCAGCAGGTAAGAGGCGACACCCACACCTTCCCAGCCAAAGAACATCTGCACCAGATTGTCAGAGGTCACCAGAGCCAGCATGGCGAAGGTAAAGAAGGACAGATAAGCAAAGAAGCGCGGGCGATAGCTTTCTTCGCCTTCCTTGAACTGATCATCATGAGCCATATAGCCAAAGCTGTAAAGATGCACCAAAGCCGACACGCTGGTCACAACGATCAGCATGATCGCGGTCAGCCGGTCCAGGCGGATGCCCCAATTGGCCGATAGCGACCCGCTCTCGATCCAGCGCATGATATTGATGATTTCCGCATGGCCGTCATGGCCGAGGAAAACGATCCAGCTGAGCAGGCAGCTTAGAAATAGCAGGCCCGTCGCGGTCCATTTAGCGGCATCTTCGCCAATCAGGCGAAAGCCAAAGCCGCAAATCAGCGAGCCGACCAGAGGGGCAAAGAGGATGATGGTTTCCATGGCCCCTAGCCTTTCATATTGTTGACGTCTTCAACCGCGATGGTTCCGCGATTGCGGAAGAAGCAAACCAAAATGGCCAGGCCAATGGCGGCTTCTGCGGCGGCGACGGTGAGAACGAAGAGAGTAAAGATCTGCCCCTGCAAATCCCCAAGGAAGCTAGAAAAGGCCACGAAATTGATATTCACCGAGAGCAGTATTAGCTCCACCGACATCAGGATGATGATGATATTCTTCCGGTTCAAAAAGAGCCCGAAGATTCCGATCACAAAGAGTATCGCGGCCACCGCGAGGTAGTTTTCTAATGCAATCATCCGTGTCCCTCCGGGTCTGCGCCCGATCCTAGTCTTCTGAAAGCGACGCCCGACATGGGCGCCTGCGGTCGTTATCAGCTCAGAGCCCTTGGCCCGGCTTCACATCTTTAAGTTCCATGGCTTTGGCAGGATCACGATAGATCTGAGCCAAAATATCCTGGCGTTTCACATAATCGCGATGGCGCAGCGTCAGCACGATTGCCCCCACCATAGCCACCAGCAAGATCAAGCCCGCTAGCTGGAATAGTAGGAAATACTCGTCATAAAGCAGCACACCGATCGCGGCAGTGTTATGGGTTACGCTTGGATCCGGGGTGATGGCGGCGCGCAACGCCTCTGCCTGATCCGCTGTGATCCAGGTCCCGACGGCAATCGACAGCTCCATCACAATGATCAAGCCGATAAGCAAAGCCAGCGGCATATATTGCGCCATCTCGGCCTTCAGCTCGGCGAAGTCCACATCCAGCATCATCACAACGAAGAGGAAAAGCACCGCAACCGCGCCCACATAAACGATAACCAGCAGCATCGCGACGAATTCCGCCCCAAGCAGAACGAAAAGCCCCGCCGATGACAAAAAGGCCAAGATCAGCCAGAGCACCGAATGCACCGGATTGCGCGAAATCACGGTGAAAAGCCCACCGGCGATCACGGCGATGGCGAATAGGTAAAATGCCAAAGCGACGATGGTCATGCCTTAGCCTCCTCACTTAGGCCCGGTTTCGGGGCCGTCCTATGCATTGCGCCCCAGCTCATCGGTAAGGCGCATCAATTTCCAAGTTACGGGCGATTTCCGCTTCCCACCGGGCGCCGTTTTCCAGAAGCTTTTCCTTGGTGTAGTAAAGCTCTTCGCGGGTTTCGGTGGAGAATTCGAAATTCGGTCCTTCGACAATCGCATCCACTGGGCAGGCTTCTTGGCAGAAACCGCAATAGATGCATTTCGTCATATCGATATCGTAGCGGGTGGTCCGGCGGCTGCCATCTTCGCGCGGCTCCGCATCGATGGTGATCGCCTGGGCCGGACACACCGCTTCGCATAGTTTACAGGCAATGCAGCGCTCTTCCCCATTGGGATAGCGGCGCAGCGCATGTTCCCCACGGAAACGCGGCGATAGCGGCCCTTTTTCATGCGGGTAGTTTACGGTGGCTTTCGGGGCAAAGAAATATTTCAGCCCCAGCTTCATGCCGCCGATGAAGTCGTGCAGCAGGAAATATTTGCCAGCGCGGTTCCAGTCGATTGCAGCCATCTTAGCAGGCCTCCGATGAGATAAGTTTCAGATCGCGCATAGTCTTAGCCCCCCACTGCCCAGCGAGCCCAGGCACCGCCAAGAACTTCGAATTTTGCGAGGAAGGACACGATAACGACCCAGCCCAAAGACATGGGCAAGAAGACTTTCCAGCCCAGGCGCATCAGCTGGTCATAGCGATAACGCGGCACGATGGCTTTCACCATGGCAAAGAGGAAGAAGAAGAAAGCCATTTTCGCCACCATCCAGATCGCACCATCGGGCAGACCGGGGATCGGGGACAGCCAACCGCCAAAGAACAGCAGCGTGGTCAAAGCGCACATCAAGAAGATAGCGATATATTCCCCCGCCATGAACAACAGGAAGGGCGTCGAGGAATATTCCACCTGGTAGCCGGCGACCAGTTCAGACTCCGCTTCGGGCAGATCGAAAGGCGGGCGATTGGTTTCCGCCAGGGCGGAGACAAAGAACAGCACCACCATGGGCAGATGCGGCAGCCAATACCAGTTGAAGAAACCCAAACTGCCATCTTGCGCACGAACGATATCGCCGAAATTCATCGAGCCGGTGGAAATGATCACACCGACAATGATCAGACCGATGGAGACCTCGTAAGAAATCATCTGCGCCGCAGAGCGCAGCGAGCCCAAGAAGGGATATTTCGAGTTCGAGGCCCAGCCCCCCATGATCACGCCGTAAACCTCAAGCGAGGACACCGCAAAGACATAGAGGATCGCCACATTCAGATCCGCCAGAACCCAAGTATCGGCAAAGGGAATCACGGCCCAAGCAATCATCGCCAGCACAAAGCTAATCAGCGGCGCGAGCATGAAAACCGTCTTATCACTTCCCGCTGGAATGACGATTTCCTTAACCACATATTTCAGCGCATCCGCCACGGTTTGCAGCAGACCAAACGCCCCCACCACATTGGGGCCTTTGCGCATCTGAACCGCGGCCCAGATCTTGCGGTCCCCGTAAACCAGGAACAGCAGCGAGATCATCACAAAACCCAAAACAGCAAGGCATTGGGCCACGATAATGACTGCTATACCTAGATTGGTCGTAAAGAAATCAGCCATGATTGGGGCCTTTCCGATGGCGTAGCGGCGCGCAAGGACGCGTGGCGAAGCGGTCTTCCAGCTGCTGCTGATAAAGCGCATCCCAGGCTCCGGCGCAAACCGGCAAAAGGTGTTTTGTGCGCAGATGTCGCGGGGGGTTGACAGTTATACACATATCAAACCCCGCATGCGGCGAGGGCCGCGTCCAAACTGCGAGTTTCTCCGACTGGGCTGTCGAATATGCCCGTGACCTCGGCAACGCCCAAACCCGCAGGCAGGTCTTGCATCGCTGTTGAGGTGGCCGGGGCAAAGATGACCACGGGGCCGTCTTTCGCCGCACCCGTCGGCAATGTGAGCGGAGCCGAGATACGGCGGATCCCGGCCTCGGCCCAAGCTGCATCATTCTGGCCCGCTTTCGCGGCGGCGCACCAATAGTCATCCGCTGATGAGCCCAGGGGCAAAGCCACCAAAGCATTGCCCTGGCTCATACGCACCCCGCCGCCAGTGGCGAATTGGGTGGTTTCCACCTGAGGCGCGCAGGCGCTCAGACCGCCAAGCAATGCCAAAGAAAGGAAAAGACCGCGCCGCATGCCGATTACTCCGCAGCCATTGGCGCAGCAACACGCGCTGCCGCCGCCGCCGAAAGCTCGGCCATGAGGCTAGAGGCACGGGCAATCGGGTTGGTCAGATAATAATCTGTGATCGCATAGACAAAGCTGGCCTCGGCCTTAGGCTCGGTCAGGTCCAACGCCTGCCACTCATTTTCCGGCACGCTGTCGATTTGCGCCAAGAGAGGTGCCGCCTCGATCATCGCGCGACGCAGCTGCGCCAGGCTGTCAAAGGGCAATGTCGCGCCCAGCTCGGCAGATAAGGCGCGCAAAATCGCCCAATTTTCCTTTGCCTGACCCGGAGGGAAACCCGCCCGGCTCGCCATTTGCGGCCGACCTTCGGTATTGACGAATAGTCCGCTTTCTTCGGTCCAAGCCGCGCCAGGCAGGATCACATCCGCCCGATGTGCCCCACGATCCCCATGGCTGCCTTGATAGATCACGAAAGCACCAGAGGCGATTTCGATCTCATCAGAGCCAAGATTATAGACGACCTCTGCACCCTCCAGAGCCGCGTCCATACCGCCCTCGGTCACCGCGCCGATATCCATCGCACCGACACGAGACGCCGCCGTATGAAGAACCATAAATTTGCTATCGGTTTCAGCCGCTGTCGCCATCGCCTGGGACAAAACCGCCAGACCATCCGCTTCGCGCAGCGCGCCTTGGCCGATGATCACAACCGACTCTTCGTCATTGATCTCTTTGAATTTCTTGCCGATCAGATCGGTCAAAGCTTTGCGGCTATTGCCCATCTCATGCACGTCATAGGTCAGATCAGCCGGCTCGCCGATACGACCGATTTCCGCGCCATTGAGCCAAGCCTTGCGGATCCGCGCATTCAGAACCGGCGCTTCGAGCCGAGGATTAGTGCCGATCAGCAAGATCCGCTTTGCAGTATCGATATCCTCGATTTTCGCCGTGCCCACATAGGCCGAGCGATTGCCCGCAGGCAGCTTCGCCCCATCCGTGCGGCACTCAACCGAGCCGCCCTGACCTTCGACCAATTGCTTAAGCGCGAAAACCGCCTCGACCGGCGCCAGATCGCCGATCAAACCGGCAATCTTTTTGCTCTTCATGGCATTTGCGGCGGCGCCAAGGGCTTCGCCCCAGCTTGCCGGACGCAGCTTGCCATTCTCGCGGATATAGGGCTGGTCCAAACGCTGACGGCGCAGACCATCCCACACAAAGCGGGACTTATCGCCAAGCCATTCTTCGTTCACGCCATCATGATTGCGCGGCATGAACCGCATCACTTCGCGGCCTTTCGTGTCGACCCGCGTGGCCGAACCAAGCGCATCCATCACATCGATGCTCTCGGTTTTGGTCAGCTCCCATGGGCGCGCGGTAAAGGCGTAAGGCTTTGAAACTAGCGCCCCAACCGGACACAGATCAATGATATTGCCCTGCATATTGCTGTCGAGGGTCTGGTTCAGATAGCTGGTGATTTCCGCATCTTCGCCGCGCCCGGTCTGGCCCATCTGGCTGATCCCGGCGACTTCCGTGGTAAAGCGCACGCAGCGGGTGCAGCTGATACAGCGGGTCATATGGGTTTCAACCAGCGGCCCAAGATTGAGATCCTCGGTCGCGCGTTTGGCTTCGGTAAAGCGCGAGAAATCAACGCCATAAGCCATAGCCTGATCTTGCAAATCGCATTCGCCGCCTTGGTCGCAAATCGGGCAATCCAGCGGGTGGTTGATCAGCAGGAATTCCATCACGCCTTCGCGGGCCTTTTTGACCATGGGCGAATTGGTTTTGATCTCGGGTGGCTCGCCATTGCGGCCACCGCGCAGGTCTTTCACCTGCATGGCGCAAGAAGCCGCTGGTTTGGGCGGGCCGCCAACGACCTCCACCAAACACATGCGGCAATTGCCAGCAATCGACAGGCGCTCATGATAGCAAAAGCGCGGGACTTCGATCCCCGCCTGTTCACAAGCCTGGATCAGCGTCATCGCTGGCTCGACCTCAACTTCTTGGCCGTCGATAATGATCGTCCGCAGGTCAGACATGGGCAACCTCCGCATTGTTTAAAGCGCAGCTCTGGTGCCCCGAGCCCGCCTCCGTCAGGGTAGACCAGCCAAAGGCCTGGTCCGTATCTCCATGCGCGGCCCAATAAGCGTGCCGCGCCTTTCCATCTTCGATGCTTGGGCGATGGCCTTTAGCCACCCACCACATCACCAAATTCCCGCCCGTTTCCGGGGCAAACCATTCTGCGCCGCGCTTATAAAAGCGGGCATGAACCGTGTTGAACACGAAATGCTTTAGGCTCTGCGGATCTTCCCAAACCGATAAGGTCGAGGCCATGCGGGGATTGCCGCCAAGCGCGCCATCGGGATCGTTTTGCGCGGCGTCCATTTCCTCATCTGAGAGGCGCCAGACAAAACCGGGGCTGCGCTCCGCAACGGCATTCACTGCGTCTAATGCCTCAACGAATTCTGCCACTCGGGGATCATCCCAGTCATGGCGCAAAATGCCGAAATTCAGCTCTGCCAGGTGATATCCGTTAGGTTGCATCATTGCGCGGCCACCTCGCAGCTTCGCGTGCGGAAAAGCTCTGCCTCGCGCAGATAGGCCCAGCCAAACGCATGGTCGCTATCGCCATGGGCGCGCAGATGCTCTAGCCGGGCAAGCGCGTCTTCTAGGCTCGGCTGATGCCCAATCGGCACCCACCACATGCAAAAATGCATCTCGCCCAAAACTTCGAACCATTCCTGGCGCCGCTCGTAAAACTGCCGATGCAGCGTGTTCCAAACGAAATGCTCCAGCGTTTTCACATCTTCCCAAACGGTCAGGTTCGATACAAAACGCGGATCGCCGCCAATCTTGGCCTCGGTATTGCCAATATTGGGCTCGCCAGAGCCCTCCATCATCCAAACAAAGCCCGGCGAGCGCTTGCCGATACCATTAATCCGATCCAGCGCTTCCATGAATTCAGCCACGCGCGGATCGCTGGGATCGGCCAGGAGACGGCCAATATTCAACTCTGCCAAATGATATCCCTGGGGCTGTGTCATGCGGCAAATCCCGAAATCACAGCCATCAGAGCGATTAAAATCGTCATCAGCGAGTTAAAGATATAAAGGAAGCTGCGCGGCCCGTTATCTTCGGCCCCCACGCCCCAAACATAGATCAGCACGAAAGCCAGCCGCGCCGCGACCGCCAGAGAGGCAAAGAGATTGACCCAAAACGGCGCCGCGCCCAGCAAGATCGCAGCCGCAATCGCCGCCGCTAAAGTGCCGGCATTATCCACTGTGTTATGATAGCTGCGGCAAATCCGGTAAACGCGATTTGAGTAATCCGGCGCAGGCATCGCCCCAGGGCCTAAGCCCGCCCCAGAGCGGGTGATGCCGACAAAAACACTAAGGCCCTGGCCCATCAGAGCATAAAGCGCCAAGGCAACCAGCGCATGGGCGTAAGCTTCAAACAGCTCCATCCTGGCCTCCCTGCTCTTTCATCTGCCCCGCCTAACCTTGCCTTACTCTGCAGCCACAGCCGAAGCCCGGCCGGCTTTTTTCGCTTTGATGCGGTCTTCGATCTCATCGCGATAGTGACGGATCAAACCTTGGATCGGCCAAGCCGCCGCATCGCCCAAAGCGCAAATTGTATGGCCTTCGACCTGTTTACTCACATCGAAGAGCATATCGATTTCTTCGATTTCCGCGTCGCCAGTGACCAAACGGTCCATAACCCGCATCATCCAGCCGGTGCCCTCGCGACAGGGGGTGCATTGGCCGCAGCTTTCATGCTTGTAGAATTTCGACAAACGCCAAATCGCTTTGATGATATCAGTCGACTGATCCATCACGATCACTGCCGCCGTACCCAGACCCGAACGCTGTTCGCGCAGCCAGTCGAAATCCATGATCGCTTCGTCACAGATTGTATGCGGCAGACAAGGCACCGAAGACCCACCCGGAATAACCGCTTTCAAATTCGACCAACCGCCGCGCACGCCGCCGCAGTGCCGCTCCAGCAATTCCTTCAGCGGGATCGACATTTCTTCTTCAACCACGCAAGGACGGTTCACATGGCCGGATATGGCAAATAGTTTCGTTCCCGCATTATTGGGGCGGCCAAAACCAGCAAACCAATCGCCGCCACGGCGTAGAATGGTCGGCACCACAGCGATGGATTCCACATTATTCACGGTGGTCGGGCAGCCATAAAGCCCTGCGCCTGCCGGGAAAGGCGGCTTCATACGCGGCATGCCCTTCTTGCCCTCAAGGCTTTCAATCAGAGCGGTTTCTTCGCCGCAGATATAAGCACCCGCGCCGTGATGCAGATAAAGATCGAAATCCCAACCCGAACCAGCGGCGTTTTTGCCCAAGAGCCCCGCATCATAGGCCTCGTCAATCGCGGCCTGCAGCGCCTCGCGCTCGCGGATATATTCGCCGCGCAGATAGATATAGCTCGCATGCGCACCCATTGCGAAAGAGGCGATCAAGCACCCTTCGATCAGCGTATGCGGATCATGGCGCATAATTTCGCGGTCTTTACAGGTGCCGGGTTCGGATTCATCCGCATTGACAACCAAATAATGGGGGCGACCATCGCTTTCCTTCGGCATGAAGGACCATTTCAAACCGGTTGGGAATCCCGCACCGCCCCGACCGCGCAGGCCGGATTTCTTCATCTCCTCGACGATGGCATCCCGCCCTTTGGCGATCAGACCAGCCGTTCCATCCCAATGGCCGCGCTTTTTCGCGCCAGCCAATGTGCGGTCATGCATGCCGTAAAGATTGGTAAAGATCCGATCTTCGTCCTTAAGCATCGCCTAATCCCTTATCCTTATCTTCGGCTTTTTCCCCAGCACGGGCGCGCCAAAGTTGCAGCGTCACGATGAGCGCCCAGGCAAAAGCCGCAAGCGCCGCAAAATCCAACAAAAACACATAGCGAACAGCGATACCCGCCTGCCCGCCAAGCCACTGACCGGCCATCCACAAAACCACCGTAACCAGCAAGACAACCGCCACAAGGCGGGCCTTTTTGGCCTTGGCAAGGTCTTGGTCAAAATGCGCGGTCATGTTCATCTTACCCTTCCGGCGCCTCATCTTGGGCCGCATAGCTTTTCGCCTGCTCAACCCAATTATCGCGGGTAATCCGGCCTTTGAACGAAATCAGATGTTCATCGACCCAAGCGACTTCTTCGTCACTCCAAGAGGCGATCTGCGCGAAATAATATACACCGATATCATTCAGGGCATTTTCCAATTTCGGGCCCACCCCTTTGAGCCGCTGCAGATCATCTGCCGGGCCTTTGGTCGGTTTTTCGAAAAGCTCGGGCTTGGTGCCGATATCTTCGTTTACTTCTTCTTCAGCCGAGGCTTCCTTTGCAGGTGCGGCTTTCGGCTCTACCTTTGGCGCGGCTTTTTTCGCCGGGGCCTCTGCGCTTAGGGGGGTTCGGGTCTCGGTGCCATCAATGCGCTTGACCGTGTCGGAATATTCCAAGGCCAAAGTCGCGGAGGCATTATAGGGCGCGCGGCCCTCTTCATATTCTTTCAACGAGGTCACCCCGCCCAGCGGCTCCGCCGCATAACGGCCATTTTGCGGGCCTGGGGTTGGGACATTGCCCGCCGCCAGCTCATCAAGAATTTTCTCAAAGCTTTCTGGCGATAGATCCTCGTAATAATCTTTGCCGATCTGGGCCATAGGCGCATTGGAGCAAGAGCCGAGGCATTCCACCTCTTCCCAGGAAAACTTGCCGTCCTCAGACACTTGATGGGCCTTCGGTGCGATGCGCTTTTTGCAAATCTCGATCAGATCCTCGGAGCCACACAGCATGCAAGAGGTGGTGCCGCAAATCTGGAAATGCGCCACTTCGCCTACAGGCTGAAGTTGGAACATAAAATAGAAGGTCGCGACTTCGAGCACTCGGATATAGGCCATGCCCAGCATATCGGCCACATATTCAATCGCCGGTTTGCTCAGCCAGCTTTCTTGTTCCTGCGCCCGCCACAAAAGCGGGATCACCGCGCTAGCCTGGCGACCTTCGGGATATTTGGCGATCTGCGCCTCGGCCCAGATTTTATTCGCCTCAGTAAAGGCAAAGCTTTCGGGCTGTTGGGGGTGGAGTCGGCGAAGCATCAGCCAGTCCTTTCCGTAACCTTGCGACATCCCAGCAAAATCAAATGCTGGGCGCCGATGAATTCCGAGAGCGATGCGAACACAGCGCGCAAGTCGCTATTCTCGCTCTGACGTGTAATTTGACTAGGCGGGATCAGTCGGATGCGCTGACCCAGTCCCGAAATATGCTGCAACAGATAATCCCGTTCTTTGCCCAAAGGGCCGAGGATCGAGGATTTCATCAGGCTAGCCTCAAGACGCTCCACCGCGGGGAGTATCTGATTATGGACCACAACACCTTGTGCCGGGCTTAGTGGCACCACGCGAGCTGGCCAGGCCTCAGGCGCATCAGGATCACCGCTAATGGACCGCAGCTCCGCATCAAGCGCGCTCGCCGCATCGTAATTATCGAAACACGCATCGAGCCGGGCTTGCAAAAGACGGGTCGATGACGCCTCAACAAAGGCCACGCGGGCATACCAGGCTTGGACGGCCACAAAAAGCGCCGCCAGCAGCGTCGAGGCCGCCACCCAGAAATTCGGTGTGAGCATAGGAACACGCATAGGCCTGATCACACCTCCCCAAGGGCGCGGCGCGGGATTTTCCCGCTGCGCAAGGAGTGGCGTGACGCCTGGATGTCCCCGCAAACGACCATGCTCAGCGATCCACCTCGCCGAACACGATATCCATCGTGCCGATAATTGCCGAGACATCCGCCAGCTGATGGCCTTTGGCCACGTAATCCATGGCTTGCAGATGCAGATAGCCCGGCGCGCGGAGTTTAGCGCGGTAAGGCTTATTGCTGCCATCGGCCACAAGATAGACGCCAAACTCGCCTTTGGGCGCTTCGACGGCGGCATAGACCTCTCCGGCGGGCACATGGAAGCCCTCTGTGTAAAGCTTGAAGTGATGGATCAAGCTTTCCATGGAGGTTTTCATATCTCCGCGTTTCGGCGGGGTCAGCTTGCCACGCGCCAACACATCGGTTTGCGCCTCGGGCTCGTCCAGCTTGGTGAGACATTGCTTGATGATTTTCAGGCTCTCACGCATCTCAGCCATGCGGCACAGATAGCGATCATAGCAATCGCCATTCTTGCCGACCGGGATCTGGAAATCGAATTCGTCATAGCATTCATAGGGCTGCGCGCGGCGCAAATCCCAAGCCAGGCCAGAGCCGCGCACCATCACGCCCGAGAAACCCCAATCCTGGATATCCTGCTCCGAGATAATGCCAATATCAGCATTGCGCTGCTTAAAGATGCGGTTTTCGGTCAACAGCCCATCGATATCATCGAGCGTCTTCGGAAACTCATCGGCCCAAATGCCGATATCTTCCAACAGCTTCTGCGGCAAATCCTGATGCACCCCGCCCGGACGGAAATAAGCTGCGTGCAAACGGGCGCCACAAGCGCGCTCGTAAAACACCATCAGATTTTCACGCTCTTCAAAGCCCCAAAGCGGCGGGGTCAGCGCGCCCACATCCATAGCCTGGGTGGTCACATTCAAGAGATGGTTCAAAATCCGGCCAATTTCGGAATAGAGCACCCGGATCAGCGACGCCCGGCGCGGAACAACCGTGCCAGTGAGCTTTTCAATCGCCAAGCACCAAGCATGCTCTTGGTTCATGGGTGCCACATAATCGAGCCGGTCGAAATAAGGCAGGTTTTGCAGGTAGGTCCGGCTTTCCATCAGCTTTTCAGTGCCGCGATGCAGCAGGCCAATATGCGGATCGCAGCGCTCTACGATTTCGCCGTCAAGCTCCAGCACCAAGCGCAACACGCCATGGGCCGCCGGGTGCTGCGGGCCGAAATTGATGTTAAAATTCCGGATCTTTTGTTCGCCCGTCAGAGCATCATCGAAATTTGTGCCGTCCATCTCTTCTGCCCTTCCTTAAACCCGCGCCGCCATCATCCATAGCAAAACGATCAGCCCCAGCTCGATCACTGTGATCACAGCCAAATGGGGATGCACGCCCTGTGCCGGGAGGAGTTTCATTATCGGGATCACAGTCATTGCCGCGATTGCCAACCAAATCAGAGTGCTCATCATGCGGCAGCCTCCGATTTCGCAGCGACCTTGGCGTTGAACCGATCCCATTTCACAAAGGCGCGCTGGTGGCGGCCTTCGCCAATTACATCTTGGCCATCATGACCGCGAACCTTGAACCAGATGAATTTGCCATCGAATTCGGCAATCTCTGTTTCAACCGTCACAGTCAGACCAGGCGGGGTTGGCGCCACATGGGTCAGCTCAAAGCCGGTGCCCAGCGATCCTTCGCCCGCCTCATAGAATGGTGCCACCTGCTCAACACAGGCCCATTCAAAAAGACCGATCATATAGGCGCTTGCCAGAACTTCTGGCATATCATCCATCACCCGGGCATCGGGGAATAGACGCGGCACAACCTCTTCGGGCCGGATGACCCGAGAAAAGCTTGCCTTCGCCCCTATGATCAGGCCGTCTTTCACTGAGCGCCCGCCTTGTCATCACCCGGAAGGATATATTCCGCGCCTTCCCATGGGGACATGAAGTCAAACTGGCGATATTCCTGAACCAGATTGACCGGCTCATAGACAACCCGTTTTTCCACCTCATCGAAGCGCACTTCGGTATAGCCGGTGGTTGGGAAGTCCTTGCGCAGCGGATAGCCACGGAAGCCGTAATCGGTCAGGATGCGGCGCAGATCCGGATGACCCGAGAACAAAATCCCGAACATGTCGAATACTTCACGCTCGAACCAATTGGCCGAGGGGAAGATATCGATCAGCGACGGCACCATATCATCCTCACGCACCGCCACACGGATACGGATCCGCTGGTTTTGGTACATGGATAGGAAGTGATAAACGACGTCGAACCGCTTATCCCGGCTGGGATAATCCACAGCGGTGATATCCACCATACTGGAAAAACGGCAATTGGCGTCGTTTTTCAGAAATTCCGCAAAGCCCAATAGCGAGCCTAGCGCAACATTCACATTGAGCTCCCCATAGGCGATCTCGGTAGAGATCACGCAGTCGGGGCGCTTTAGCTCTAGATGAGCGGCCAGTTCCTGAAGTTCTTCGCTCATAGCTCTTCGACCTTTTTCAGCATGGCAAACTCGAATGTCGCGCCTGCCGGCTTCGCATCAGAGCCACCGAAATTGAGAAACCAAACACAGCGCACCGCGTCGTCTTCGACCTTTTTGACGGTCATATGAGGGCCGCCGCTTTTCAGAACGACAACATCTCCGGTCTCAAACATCCGCCTGTCCCCTTAGCGAATAATCGTACCAGTCCGGCGGATTTTCCGCTGGAGCTGCAAAATTCCGTAAAGCAGAGCTTCGGCCGTCGGCGGGCAACCCGGCACATAGACATCCACCGGAACAATCCGGTCGCAGCCACGCACCACCGAATAGCTATAGTGATAATA
Organism: Mangrovicoccus sp.; assembly: GCA_049603835.1. GTDB lineage: Bacteria > Pseudomonadota > Alphaproteobacteria > Rhodobacterales > Rhodobacteraceae > Mangrovicoccus. The sequence continues at coordinate 384,836 of JBMYSZ010000001.1, read as the reverse complement.
GCCGCCGCCATTGGCGCAGGAGCCCATGGAAATCACATAGCGCGGCTCGGGCATCTGGTCGTAGACCTTGCGCAGCGCCGGAGCCATTTTATTGGTCAGCGTTCCCGCGACAATCATCAGATCCGACTGACGCGGCGAGGCGCGCGGCGCAGTGCCGAAACGTTCCAGGTCATAGCGCGGCATGGAGGTGTGCATCATCTCCACCGCGCAGCAAGCCAGACCAAAAGTCATCCAGTGCAGCGACCCGGTACGCGCCCAGTTGACGATATCTTCGACCGAGGTCAGCAGGAAACCTTTGTCCTGCAATTCCCGGTTCAGTTCCTGAGTGGCGACCTCGCGGTCAGCGCCAGCATTGTAAGCAGAAGTGCTCACTCCCATTCCAGGGCTCCTTTTTTCCACTCATAGGCAAAGCCGACTGTCAGCACCGCCAGGAAAATCATCATCGACCAGAAGCCAAGCATCGACACATCCTTAAAGGCCACGGCCCAAGGAAACAGGAAGGCGACCTCAAGATCGAAGATGATGAACAGGATCGACACCAGATAAAAGCGGACATCGAATTTCATCCGTGCGTCATCAAATGCGTTAAACCCGCATTCATAGGCACTGACTTTTTCCGGATCAGGGTTGCTGACCGCAGCGACCACAGCCGCAAGGATCAAAATAAGTCCCAGGGCTATTGCAATCCCCAGAAACACTAGAATCGGCAGATACTCTCGAAGAAGCTCTTCCATGGCTGGCTCCGTCCCTTCTTGGCGCGGCAGCGTGCGCTTTTTCTTCGGGATAGTCCTAGGACTGCGGGTGGTCAACTGCCGACACGTGTTTGATTGCGTGTAAAAAGGGATGCGCGACAGAATGTTACTAAGCAATTTCAATGCTTCGCGCCGTAATGACGCAGGCGATCATAGGAAAGCCTTAAGTCATCAAGGGTGGTCAGCACCTAACCAGTGAGTCTTTGACCCTAGGCCCTAGGCCGAAGGTCTAATGTTGCTTAGGCGCAACGCTTCTTGAGCGAGAATCTGACCAAGCAGCTGGCAATCTTCCAATGTGAATGTGAGCGGTAAGCGCATATCCAGTAAGCCCGCTAAAACACGGTCAGTTGCTGGAAGCGGCGCGGGGTTACTGTAAGCCCAGTGATCATAGCGCGAGGTGAAAGCGCGCGGCTCATCGGCGCCAAACCATTTCAATTCCACCCCTCTGGCTGCGCAATTGGCCAGATAAGCTTCGATCTGCTGCGGCGATCTGTCGAGCATGAGAAATTGAATCGATGACCCGACAAATTTTTCTGCCTCCGGGCGTTCGATCACGGTTAGCCCCTCGATTCCACGCAATTCCGCTTCGACCGCCTTATACCGCGCGGTCCAGGCGGCGCATTGCTGATCCAGCCGCTTGAGCTGCGGCCGGAGAATCGCGGCGCGCAAATGATCCATCCGAGATGAGATATTCGGCGTTTCCAGTTTCAGCCCCTCAAAGACCTCGGGCCCAGGCGCCGCAAGATGCCGATCATAGAGCATATATGACCCGCTCAGCAAAATCGCGCGGGCCATCATTTCCGGATCATCGCCAATCAAAAACCCACCTTCTCCGGAATTAAGATGTTTATAGGTCTGGGTGGAATAGCAGCCCATGACGCCATGCCGGCCCGATAAAACGCCCTTCCATTGCGCGCCCATCGTATGCGCGCAGTCTTCGATCACCAGAACCCCAGCCGCGTCGCAAAGGCTCATCAACCGGTCCATATCGCAAATATGACCGCGCATATGGCTGAGCAGTAGGAAACGCGCTTGGGGCAGTTTCGCCTCTAGGTCATCAAGATCGATGGTCAGGCTTTCCGTGGTCTCCACAAATATCGGCAGAGCCCCCACAGCCGCGATAGCCCCTGGGACCGGCGCTAAGGTAAAGCCATTAGACAGCACCTTATCCCCCGGCTTCACCCCCGCAGCCCGCAGCGCCGTGGTCATCGCCGCCCCGCCCGATGCGATGGCCAGACAATATTTCGCCCCCATGGCTTGGGCAAATTCCTGCTCCAGCAGGGCCACTTCCCCCGCCTCGCCCGGCGCCACATTATAGCGATGCAGCCGCCCGCTGCGCATAACTTGCACCGCAGCCTCAATCGCTTCGTCTGGGATCGGCTCTTGCTGGGTGAAATTACCGGTAAAATTGCTGACCATAGCGCCCTCTGACTTTCGCGCCGGTACCCTGAGCCGCAGGCGGTCGAAGGTCAAGCGACCACAGAGCTTGCCTTACTCAAGGCTAGGTAATGTTTCGTACGGCCAGTTTCGGTTGGGCGATCCGCTCTTTCCTCTCAGGGCCAAATATGACACAGAACAGGTTGTGAACATGAAGCAGATCCCTCTTTGTGGCGAAGGTTTTCAACCACGCCCCTCCGGCGCGCTCTGGCATAGGGCCAGCGCCAGCTTGATCGTGGCGGATTTGCATTTGGGCAAATCGGCGCGACTGGCCCGTTTCGGCAGCCAGCTTTTGCCCCCTTATGAAACTCAGGATAGTTTGGACCGGCTGCAAGCAGAGATCAGCGCCACCGGCGCGCGGCGGGTGATTTCTTTGGGCGATAGTTTCGACGATCAACAAGCTGTGGCAGACTGCGTCGAACCGCTTGCGGCGATGTTTGCCCGTTACCCAGATATGGATTGGGTTTGGGTCACCGGGAATCACGACCCCCTGCCCGCTGGACTGCCGGGGCAAAACATATCCGAGTTGATGATTGGCCAAGTCCAGCTACGGCACATCGCCGATCCGACAATGCGGGGCGAGATTTCGGGGCATTATCACCCAAAGCTGACCATGCGGGTCAAAGCTACGCGACTCACCCGGCCGTGTTTCCTATTTGATCGCCACCGGATCATCCTACCTGCTTTTGGTACCTATACGGGCGGGCTTGATTGTGATGACCCCGCCTTGCAGGGTTTGATGGAGCCTTCGGCCCGGGCGGTCCTAACCGGGCGGCAAAGCATCGAACTGCCGGCCTATGCAAACCCAAAACCGCGACAAGCAGTGCGCCTGAACTAAAACAGCGCTTCACCTATCGCCTGGGGGCAATAGACCTGACATCGGTGAGGCGAGGCAAAGGCCTATCAAAATATTCACGAAGCTTGCTTTGTCGCTATGCCTCATGGTCAGCGAAACTGGCTCCATGTGACATAAGCGCAGCGCTGAAGGAGCCTGCCCTATGTCTCAACAGATTTCCCAAGATCCGAAACTGATTTATGATCGGATTTCCACCAATTTCGCCAAGCAAAGCATGCTCACCACAATCGGCGCACGGCTAGAGCTGGCCGAATTAGGCCGTTGCGTCATTACCGCACCGATTGGGGAGGCGTTTCGCCAGCATCACGGATTTGCCCATGCGGGGTTCACCTTTACCCTAGGCGATACTGCTGCGGGATATGCCGCGCTCAGCCATATGCGCGAGGGTGCCGAAGTGGTCTCGGTAGAGGTGAAAATGAATATGCTTGCCCCCGCTGTGGGGGATTACTTGGTCGCGACCGGATCGGTCCTGCGCGCCGGACGGCAAATCGTGGCCGTGCGCGCCGAGGTCGAAGCAGTGACGGGCGATCAGCGCAAACTAGTCGCGGCGCTGCAAGGCACAATGATGCCAGTGGAAATTTCGTAGGATGGGCAATTTGCCCATCTTCGGACAGGCCAAACAGGATGGTGGGCATATTGCCCACCCTACTCCTCGCTCATGCAGTTAGGCCTTTCGGCGCCTCTACCCCCTGAGCACGGCAGGCAGCCACCAGCGTATTGCTAAGAAGGCAAGCAATGGTCATGGGCCCAACCCCGCCCGGCACAGGAGTGATTGCCCCGGCAACGTCTTTCGCGGCGGCAAATTCCACATCGCCGATCAGCTTATCCTTTGCCCCTTCCTGAGCCACCCGGTTGATGCCCACATCAATCACCGTCGCCCCAGGCTTCAGCCAAGCGCCTTTGACCATCTCCGCCCGTCCAACAGCAGCGACCACAATATCCGCCTGAGCCACGAGCCCCGGCAGATCCTGGGTGCGCGAATGGGTGATACTGACTGTACAGCTATCATTCAGCAAAAGCGCCCCCATGGGTTTGCCGACCGTGTGGCTGCGCCCGATCACCACCGCATGTTTGCCGGTCAGATCGCCCAAATGATGGCGCAGCAGCATCAAACAGCCCAGCGGAGTACAAGGTGCCAGCGCCGGAAGGCCAGCAATTAACCGCCCCACATTTTCCGGGTGGAAGCCATCCACATCTTTGGCCAGGGAAATTCGGTCGATTACCCTTTGCTCATCCAAGCCGTTGGGCAAGGGAAATTGCACCAAGATCCCATGCACCTCCGGATCGGCGTTCAGCTGATCGATCAACGCCTCTAGGCTGTCTTGGCTGGTGGTCGCGGGCAGACGATGAGCAAAGCTCTTCATCCCGCATTCCACGGTCTGTTTCTCTTTCGAGCGCACATAGACCTGACTTGCGGGATCTTCGCCCACCAATACCACCGCCAAACCCGGCGTTAGCCCATGCTCTTCTTTCAAGCGGGCCACATGCTGAGCGATTTCGCCCCGCAGCTCTGCGGCAAAGGATTTTCCATCGATGATTTGCGCAGTCATGGCCTGGCCTCCGCTTAACGAAAATATGACGGGCGTGCTGCGCCTCTTAGGCGCTATGGGGCAAATGCGAAAGCGTAAAAGAGGCCGCATTCAGCTTAAAGCTTCGCCAGTTTGCCCAATACCGCCGGGGACAGGCCTGCGAACGCTAAATTCCCCCTGGCTCAGATCTCTGCGGATTTATGCAAAAGTACGAATAGCCTGCGAAACTGCATCACGACCGACCCATCGGACCTGGGCGGATAGGCCTGCTCTAATGCCGCATCATAGGCTGTGAAAAAGCGCGCTGCCTCCACTTCGGTCAATTGATCCAGCACGCGACGCGCAGCAGTCGATTGGGTGAAAACCCGCACCGGATGGGCCAGCGATTGAGGCGCAAGGATCTGATAGAACTCAGTTTCCCAGATAGTGACCGGTCCGAAATCTTGCAGCCAGGCCAAATATTCCGCGCCGTCATGGACCGTATCCCGCCAGTTTGACCAGTCAAACCGATCTGGGAAAATCTCCGCCGAAAGGGAGCGTAACAATGCATGGGATGGTGCCTCTTGCTGTTTCGGCATTTGCAGAGCCAAAGCCCCGCCCGGCATCAAAGCCTGCGCCAAATGCGGCACTAATAGCGGGTGATCAGGCAACCAATTCAACACTGCATTGGAAAATATCGCGGCTGGCGGCTCCTCTGGCTGCCAATCAGCCAAATCCATCTGGGTCAGGCGATAATAGCAGCCGGTGGCCTCAGCCTCTTCCAACATTGTGGGACTTTGATCGACGCCAAAGAGCCGCCGTTTGGGAAAGCGCGCCTTCAGCGCTGGCCCAACCGCACCTGAACCGCAGCCCAAATCGATAATCGGGCCGTCCGGCAAGTCGGGCAGCTGCGCCAGCAGATCCATTGCCGGGCGCAAACGTAAGCCCCGAAACCTGGCATAGATTTCGGGGCTCCAGTCTTTTGCTGTCATAAGGCAGACGCGATTAGGCGCTTGGCTCGGGTTCTAGGCCCGGATCCTGGGGCTTGCTGCGCCCCTTAGTTTTCGGGATCGCAGTGACAGAGGGGATATTGCCAGATGGGGTGTCATCCTCATCATCCTCGCCGCGATTAAGCGCCTCGCCATTGATCACCTTCATGATTTCTGGCCCGGTCAGCGTTTCATATTCCAACAAACCCTGCGCCAGACGATGCAGATCTTCGTTCTTGTCCGTCAGGATCTGCTTGGCCCGATCATAGCCTTCATCCACCAATTCGCGGACTTTGCTATCAATGCGCTTTTGAGTTTCTTCCGAATGATCCTTGCCACCGCCGTAAGAGCCTAAATAGCTTTGCTGCTCATTAGCGTAATCCACATAGCCCAGTTCTTCGGCAAAACCGAATTGAGTCACCATGGCACGGGCAATTTTCGTGACTTGCTGGATATCTGAGGCCGCCCCCGAAGTGACGTTATCAGCGCCAAAGATCAGCTCTTCCGCAACGCGCCCGCCCATGGCCATAGCGATCTTAGATTTATACTTGGTCAAGGTCACGCTAAGCTGGTCACGCTCCGGCAAGGACAGAACCAAGCCAAGCGCACGGCCGCGCGGAATGATCGTCGCTTTGTGGATCGGGTCATGTTGCGGCACATTGAGACCGACAATCGCATGACCAGCCTCGTGATAAGCGGTCAGCTTTTTCTCGTCCTCAGTCATCACCATAGAGCGCCGTTCAGAGCCCATCATAACCTTATCTTTGGCGTTTTCGAAATCTTCCATCGTAACAAAACGACGTCCGACCCGTGCCGCCATCAGCGCAGATTCATTGACCAAATTGGCCAGATCCGCCCCGGAAAAACCCGGCGTGCCGCGCGCGATGATGCGCAGATCCACATCGGGGCCAAGCGGTACTTTGCGCGCATGAACGCTAAGGATTTTTTCACGGCCTTTGATATCCGGGTTCGGCACCTGAACCTGACGGTCGAAACGGCCAGGCCGCAGCAGCGCCGGATCCAGAACATCCGGGCGGTTGGTGGCGGCAACGATAATGATGCCTTCATTGGCTTCGAAACCGTCCATCTCCACCAGAAGCTGGTTCAAGGTCTGCTCGCGCTCGTCATTGCCGCCGCCATAGCCCACGCCACGCGACCGGCCCACAGCGTCAATTTCGTCGATAAACACGATACAAGGCGCGTTTTTCTTGGCTTGCTCAAACATATCGCGCACCCGGCTTGCACCGACGCCCACGAACATTTCCACAAAATCCGAGCCGGAAATGGTGAAAAACGGCACGCCCGCCTCGCCAGCAATCGCCCGCGCGAGCAGTGTCTTACCAGTCCCCGGAGGGCCCACCAGCAGCGCACCTTTCGGGATTTTACCGCCCAAGCGGCTGAATTTCTGCGGATTGCGGAGGAATTCTACAATTTCCTCCAGCTCGTCTTTTGCCTCATCGATCCCGGCCACATCGTCAAAAGTGACGCGACCATGTTTTTCGGTCAGCAATTTCGCCCGCGATTTGCCAAAGCCCATAGCGCCGCCACGTCCGCCGCCTTGCATCCGGTTCATGAAATAGATCCAAACGCCGATCAGCAGGATAAAGGGCAGGAAGGTCATCAGCAGGGTGGTAAAGCCCGATTGCTCTTGCGGCCGTGCGGTCACGGTCACTTCCTTGGCGATCAGCTCGTCAGTGATATCCGTACCCTGCGGGATGATCGCCACATAATCATTGCCGTCATTACCCCGGATCAGCGCCTTTTCCCCGTCTAGGGTCACGCTGTGAACCTCGCCATTATCCACTGCTTCGACAAAATCCGAATAGCTGATGGACCGCGACGACATGGTCGACTGACCGCCGCTGAACAGATTGAAAAGCGCAAGGATCAGTAGAAAAAGTACGACCCAAAAAGCGATATTTCGCGCATTGCCCAAGGCAATTTCTCCTTTTTAAGGCATGCGGGGGCACGCATGCGGTTACGCTCTAAGATAGCCACCCTACGGGCGAGTTCAATGAGAGAGTAGCGACGCAGTAAAACTCGTCTTATCCCAAAGCGTCCTTGCAGTCCATTCGCCCAGATTTAACGCAGGTGACCCTAACAATTCGTCACCATGCCAAATCCCAGGTGTCGCAAGGGCAGCCCTAAAAGGCAATCCCGAGGCGCGCCAATCCGATGTTTGGGCCAAACCGGACTCGCCTAATATCCGAATTTCCGCATTTTGGACCTTAGGGCCGGTCACTTTCCAGCCATCCCAAAGCCCCGGCGCGGCGCTTCGCAGGGTGGAAATCGCGGCTGCCTCGCGGTGCACACAAAGCGCAACACCGGATGTCAGATAGCAACCATGCAGCGTATGGGCCCGGCCGGCGCGCAGGGCCTCTTCGGCACCGCGCAAAGCAGATAAATTGGGGCGATAGGGATTGCCAGAAACCGTGCACAGCGCCTGGGACAAAAGCCGCCAACGCGTGTCATCCGGCAAGCGCCAAAAATCCGCTACGGCAATCGTCAGCTGCCCCAAAGCGCAATGCACCAAATCCGCTGCCGCACGGTTCGCCGCCTGTCCCAGAACCTGCCGCGCCGCCGCCATCCGCGCCGCCGTATCCGCCAAGATTTGCGCGCTCATGCCCAAACCTGACAATTCGGTCAGCATTTTTCGCGCGCGAACACGGTCAAATCGTGGGTCTTCATTGCTGGGATCTTCGCACCAATTTTGCCCACGCGTCTCTAGTTCCTCGCGCAAGGCTTGCCGCCCTTCCCCCAGCATAGGCCGGATCCAAGCAAAGCCCGCCTCATCCCGCCGCAGCTCTGCCATGGCGGCCAGACCATCAACCCCAGAGCCCCGCGCCAATCGCAGCAAAAGCGTTTCGGCCTGGTCATCCTGAGTATGGCCGGTGGCAATCGCAGCGAGCCCCAGCTCAGAGGCCCAGCCCCGCAGCAATCTTTGCCGTGCACGCCGGGCAGCGTCTTGCAAATTGCCGCGCCCCTGCCAATCCGTCCAAAGGAAGGTTTGATGCGGAATATCCAAGTCTGCGCAGCATTTAGCGACAAATTCCGCCTCTGCCGCCGCCTCGGATCGCAGCCCATGATTGACCGTTGCCACATAGAGAGGACGCGCCTGCGCCTCGGCCCAGCTTTTGGCAATGACAAGCAAAGCCATGCTATCGCCGCCGCCCGACACAGCCAGGCCAAGCCCCTGCCCCTCAGATCCTGCCGCTTTGGCCTGGTCCCACAACGCGCTTAGCCGTGATGCAACCCGCGCCGAGAGCGCCGATATGGGCTTTACGGACACGAAACTTCGGCGCGCTCAGATCGGGCTGCCTGAGATGCGGCAAAATCTGGATAGCGCTGGCTGATCTGAGAGAAGATTTTGCAAGCCGGATCTGTCTGCCCTAGAGCCGCCAAATTCACCCCAAGCCCTAGCATCGCTTGGGAGGCCAATTCAGGGTTTTTATGCTCTGCCAAAGTGAAAGCTGCCAGATAGGCGCGCCCGGCAGGCTGAAGTTTTTCCTGCCCTTCATAAGCCTGGGCCAAGCCAAGCTGCGCCTGGGCGGCAAAGGGGCTTATGGGATATGCCTCTAGAAACTTCTCATAAGCTTGGGCCGCCTCCGCATGTAAGTCATTGGACAAAAGCGCTTCGGCGGCCTTGAAATCGCTTTGCTCCGCGATGGCATATTGCGGCACGGGCATTGGATCGAGAATATCAGGCACCAGAAATCCCGCTCCCTCAGCCCCGCCCAAGGTCGAAGTTTCCGCTAGTTTCGAAACATCCCCGCCTTCAAGCTCTACTAAGCGGAACTCAAGATCCCCCAGCCGCGCAGTACCGTCCCGCACAATATTGCGAATGCGAAATTCCAGCTCTTCGGTTTTCGCGGTCAGGTTTTGCAACTCGGCCTCAACAGCCGCCAAACGATCCAAGGCGGAGCCCATCCCCAATCGCGGCATCTGCCCATCATCGCTGGTATTCAATTGCCGTTTCAAAAGAGCGAGCTCCACAAACATCTGCTGCATCTCGCGGCGAATATCGGCAAGGCTTTCACTATTGGGATTTTGCGGCTCAGTTGTGATCACAGGCACAACCGGCACGGGCGGCACGATCTGGGCCGGCGCAGCGGTCGCGGTGGCCAAAATCATTGCAGGTAAAAGAAAACGCAGCATCAGCTAGCCTCGGGCACAGGGTCAAAAGGAACAAATACACCAATAGGCGCGTCGCTGGGCGCGACTACGGGATCAGCGACCGCAGGAGTGGTTACAACCGTTTCCACCCGGCGGTTTTTAGCATAGCAGCTTTCATCGGAACAGACCGCGCGCGGGCGTTCTTTGCCAAAGCTTGCGGTGGTCAGACGGCTTGCAGTGACACCTTTGGAAATCAGATATTCCCGGACAGCCACGGCTCGACGCTCGCCCAGGCCAATATTGTAATCGCGCGTGCCGACTTCATCCGCATGGCCCTCGATCACTGCGGTGGTGGTGGGATGCTGTGCAAACCAAGCCGCCTGCCGGTCCAGCTCGGCGCGGGCCTCGGGGGTGAGGCTATATTGTTCAGCCAAAAACAGTACTTGCGCCCGCATCGTTGCGTCAAAAGGCGCATCTTCGATAGTTTCGGGATCAAGAGATTGCAGCACGACCGGGTTTTTCTGATCCAGTTTGGTCAGATCTCCGCATCCCGCCAATGGCGCCAGCGCCAAACCTAGCGCAATCCCCTGAACCCACTTCATCGACTAATCCCTTTTCTGCGTCAGCCCTCTGCCAGGATTGCCCTGATCTGCGACCCGTTCGGCCATAGCAAATACAGGGTTAATACACCATCCCACTAGGGCAGTAGCGGCGACCAATAGGGATCAGAGGCCGCAGTCTCCGTCGGCACGCGCTGCAAATTTCGGCCCGTGATATCCACTGTATAAAGCTGAGGCGCTCCGGTCGCGCCAGGAGATTGCCGGGTAAAGACCACAACCCGACCATTAGGCGCCCAATTGGGGCCTTCATCCAGAAACGCCGCTGTGAGCAAGCGCTCTTCGGTTCCGTCCGTGCGCATCACACCAATATGAAACCGTTTTTCACGCTGCTTGGTGAAGGCGATAAAATCCCCCCGTGGCGACCAGGCCGGGGTCGAGTAACGCCCAGGTCCAAAGCTAATACGCTGCGGTTTCAGGCTTTCGAGATCCATCACATATAGCTGCTGACTGCCGGACCGGTCGCTTTCAAAAATCACCTGGCTGCCATCGGGTGACAGGCTGGCCCCGGTTTCAATCGCCGGGCCTTGGGTCAGTCGTGTGGTTTCGCCTGTGCTTAGATCTTTGAGATAAAGATCGGTATTGCCGCCATCTGTCTGGGAATAAACGACCTTTCCCCCCACCGCATCGAAACGCGCGGAAAAGGTCATGGCATTTTCCACAAAGGGCGTGATGCTTAGATCGCTAAGATCCAGCCGGTTCAGCGATGGCCGCCCCGAGGCATAAGAGGTAAACAACAAGCTTTGCCCATCCGGCGCCATGCGTGGAGCCAGCACCAGCGCGTCGCCCTCGGTCAGATAGGTCATATTGGCGCCGTCACTATCCATGATCGCCAATCGCTTTTGCCGCGCATCTTTCGGGCCGCTTTCGCCCACGAAAACGATCCGTGTGTCGAAATAAGCGGTTTCCCCTGTGATCCGGCTATAAATCGCATCCGCCACCTTATGTCCCATGCGCCGCCAGCTTTCTGTTGGGCCAGAAAAGCGCAGCCCTTCCCCCAAAGGCTGCTGGGCAACAACGTCAAAGAGCCGGAATTTTACCTCCATCTCATCGCCTAGAACCGTTACAGCGCCAGTGACTAAGGCCTCTGCATTGATCACACGCCAATCGGAAAACTCTATTGGGCTGTCAAAATGTGTAATAGGTGAAATAAAGGCATCACTGTCCAGAAATTTGAACAAACCACTGCTTTCCAGATCAGATTGCACAACTCGACTGACTTGCGCCGCTAATTCTGTCTCTGCTTCGCTCGCAGGCAGAAAATCGACCAAAGCCATGGGCAGAGGTTCGACCACGCCTTCGGTGATTTCGATGCGCAAGGGACCGCTGCGCGGCGCGTCTTGCGACCAAGCAGCGAAAGGGACCATGCCACACAGGGCCAAAGCACAAAAGATCGAACGGATCATCGCAGACGCATCCTTTCGGGGTTAAACACTATCTCTATTTCACGCCATTGGGCATATTTTTCCGGCGGCAAAGGATATCCTGCCCCCGCACAGCGCCTAATCGCCCGATAAGCCACTTGAAAGGCCTGATTAGCCGCAGCTTGGCCGCCGCCGGTGAAGTCGGTCATGCGAATAGTCGGCGGTTCGGGCACGCCTTCGGGGGTCATCGTCATGGCCACAGTTATGGTCACCCGTGCCGCTTCCGTACTGAGCGCGCCAAAATTCCAACAGCGCGACACAGCGATTTGCAGCCGGTCCTTTTCCAAATCACTCATGGGCGGGCCAATGGGCAAAGGCGTCTCGGTCAGGGCCTCGGCCAAAGCGGCGTCAATCGCGTCTTGGCTTAGGATCGGCTGCGCCGGAGTTGGAGTTGGAGTCGGAGTTGGATCTGTCACTGGTGACGGCGTCGGAGGCGCAGGCCTGGGGGCCGGGCGCGGGCTTGGCTCGGCGGTGATCACCGGCTGCGGCGCTTCTGGCGGCTCGGTCAGGATTTGCGGCAAAGCCGGTGGCGGGGTCTGCGGCGCAGCCTCCGGCCTAATGGGTTGCTCTATCGGGCTGGGCCGGGTTGCGGGGATCAAGACCGCTCCATCCGGCGTTGGATCCGGCAAGACCGGTTGAAGGACTGGTGCCACCCGAGAAATATCCGGCGGCGGGGCCAATTCCGGCACAGGCTCTGGCTCTGGCTCTGCTTGGCGCAGCTCATCCGGCGCGATCAAGCGCACCGCAACCGGCGCAGTGGATTGGTCCGGCTCCGGCGCAGGCACAGGCCAAGACACCAAAGCCCAAATCAAAATCGCCCCATGGCCACAAAGGCTAAGGATCAGGCCCCAAGGCATCCCCTACTCCGCGTCAAGCCTTGGCCCACCCGGATCGGTGACCAAGCCCAGCTCGGTAAAGCCCGCCGCTTGGAGCGCGCCCATGATTTCCATCACCGCGCCGTAATCCAGGCCTGCCTCAGCCCGCAAATAGACTTGCCGATCGGTCCGGGTTTCGGCCACGGCACGCAATTTCGCAATCAGAGTATCGCGCGCCACCACCGTATCTTGGATCGCCACCTGCCCATCAGCGGTAAGCGACACGGTAAGCGGGTCTTCCTCGGGCTCTGGCAGAGGCTCGGCTGCGGTTTCGGGCAAATCGATCTCGACGCCCACACTCAATAACGGCGCTGCCACCATGAAAATCACCAGCAAAACCAACATGACATCCACAAAAGGCGTCACATTGATTTCCGCCATGGGTTTCAAATGGCTTCGATAGCGCCGCCGATTTGATCGCGCCTGGCTGCTCACCGCGCGCCCTCCCGCGATAATTCGCGCGACAAAAGCGTTGCGAATTCATCGGCAAAGGCTTCGTAGCGGGCCACTAAACGGCCACTTTCCGCAGTGAGCCGATTATAGAAAATCACCGCAGGGATCGCAGTCAAAAGCCCAACCGCCGTGGCCATCAGCGCCTCTGCAATCCCCGGCGCGACCACGGCCAGATTTGTGTTTTGCATCAAGGCAATCTCTTCGAAACTGTTTTTGATGCCCCAAACCGTGCCGAAAAGCCCCACGAAAGGCGCTGTCGCCCCGATTGTGCCAAGAAAGCTGAGGCCGCACTCCAAAGCGCCCGCTTGTCGTGCCAGCGCCACATCCAAAGATCGGTCAATCCGCGCCGATGCGCCTGGGATCAGCCCGCCGCCGGGTTTATGGCTGCGCTGCCATTCTTCCATACCCGTGACGAAAATCCGCTCCGGCGCGCTTTTGGGGCGGCCATCGATTTCCTCATAAAGCTTGTCCAGCGGCTCACCCGACCAAAACCGGCTCTCGAACCGGCGCGCCTGGGATTTCGCGCGAGCAAAGGTCAAGGATTTTTGCAGCGTCACCGCCCAGGACCAAACCGACCCCGCCAAAAGCAGAAAAAATACCAGCTGCACCACAGCGCTGGCGCGTGAAAACAAAGCCCAGAGGGAAAAATCGAGAGGATCCATGACAATGCCGCCTGCAAAGAATGCGGTCTAAAGCCGCTTAACAGAGAGTTTACCGGAATTTCATGTCAGGGGAAATGACAAGCCCGTTAAGAATTCGGTGCAGCGCTATCGGCTCGGCAGAAAACAGCCAGTGCGATCTAATCTTGGGCAGCTTAGTCTAGGTCGGCTTGGTCTTGGGCAGCTCAGTCTTGGGCGGAATTGAGAATATCGCGCAAGGACTGCGGCAATCGCGCCGGGCGCCCGTCACTATGCAACCCCACCAAAGTCAGTTCCGCATCGAATAACACATGCCCCTCGCAGGATACTTGTTGCGACATATCGAACTGAGCCCCCTGCACAGGGCCGATGAAAGAGGTGACCTCTAATAGATCGCCAAATTTCGCCGGGCGGATAAATTCCAGCTGCATGCGGCGCACTGCGAAAACGATATCTTGCTCGGCCTTCAGCGCGGTTTGGTCGACCCCCATCTCGGCGACCATATCACTGCGGCCCCGTTCGATGAATTTCAGAAAATTCGCATGGTAAACAATGCCAGCTAGGTCCGTATCTTCGTAATATACGCGAAATTGGCTATTATGCATAATGCACCATTTATTGATCTATTCGGATTTGAGAATGCCTAATCGCGCAAACAAGCGCAAGGCATGGGATCTATCTTTTGCCACGGAAGGTAAAACAGGATCATAAGAAATTCGGATCAATTCGCTGATTTCTGGGCGCAAGACCACTTCGCCATTCTCGGGCAAACGCGCCAGCGGGCTTTGATCGCGAAAGGCAGTGTCCGACCATAGCAAGATTGACTGCACCATTTGGCCAAGCGCCAATTGATCGGCTGGGACTTTTGCCAGCGCCGCATCCATGCGCAAAAACACGAAACAAGCGCGAATAGCGCCGTCAGGGTCAAAGCGGAATATGCGGTATTGATTGGCGTTTTGCTCGGTCAATCGGGCCACCAGAGGCGCGAGATCCGGGATCAACCGATCAAGATCCGGAACGCCCAGCAATTCTTGCCAATCGCGGAAGAAAAACACCATGAGATTAGCGCCAAGCTCGGGATCGGTTTCGGCGACCTCTAGGCCTGCGAGCTGCGCCACTGCCTCTAGGGCACCCTTGACGGTCGACAGGGTCTGATCCTGGACGCCAAACACAATCGGCGCGAGTGGTCGCCCCCATCGAGCAAAAAGAAAGTCGCCGTTAGAACGCGTGAATAGGGTTTCGATATCTTCAGGGGTCATGGCCGTCTGGTGCCTTGCCGCGCAACGGGATGCAAGCGGTTATACCGCAGAAATTGCGCGCCCGATCGGGCAGTCTGGGTGCAATGCTGCGGCCTGACCGCCTGCCCACCGGGGCTAATCTTCGAATAGCCTACCTTGGTCCGGGGCTTTCGGCGCCGTTAGTCCCAAATGTTGCCAGGCCCGTTGCGCCAATATCCGCCCCCTTGGGGTACGCTGGATCAAACCTTGCTGCAGCAAATAGGGCTCCACCACTTCTTCTAACGCATCGCGGCTTTCCGACAGCGCGGCGGCGATCGTATCAATCCCCACGGGACCACCGCCATAAGACTCTGCCAATAGCCGCAAATAGCGCCGATCCGCGCCATCAAGCCCCAGCTCATCCACCCCAAGCCGGGTGAGACTACGGCTTGCTAAGTCCTGGGTCAGGCGGCCATCCCCTTCGATCAGGGCGAAATCCACCATCCGTCGCAGAAGACGCCCAGCGATCCGAGGCGTCCCGCGGGCGCGCCGCGCAATCTCTAAGGCGCCGTCAGGTTCTGCAGGCACCCCCAACATGCGCGCGCCACGGGTGACAATGTCATGCAGCTCTTTGACCGTGTAAAATTCCAACCGCAGCGGGATACCGAACCGGTCCCGCAACGGGGTGGTCAAAAGCCCCAACCGTGTCGTCGCGCCGATCAAGGTGAAGGGCTGCAACTCTATCCGAACGGTTCGGGCAGCCGGGCCTTCGCCGATAACCAGATCCAGCTCGTAATCTTCCATCGCGGGATAAAGCACCTCTTCCACCACGGGATTAAGGCGGTGGATCTCGTCGATGAACAGCACATCACGTGCCTCAAGATTGGTCAGGATCGCCGCCAAATCCCCGGCTTTGGCCAGTACCGGCCCCGAGGTCATGCGAAACCCAACCCCCAGCTCATTGGCCACGATCTGCGCAAGCGTCGTTTTGCCCAGCCCTGGGGGTCCATGAAACAAGGTGTGATCCATAGCTTCACCGCGTTTTCGCGCCGAGGCGATGAACACCGCCAAATTTGCCCGCGCCTCTGCCTGACCGATGAACGAGCCCAGCTCACGCGGGCGCAGCGCCTTATCGCGGTCTTCGGGCAAAGCTTCGGGGCGCAAATTGGGATCGGGGCTGGCGGGGTCCATCATCGCTTAGACCTTTGGTGCTAAAAGCCGCAATGCCGCGCGGATTAGATCGGCGGTGCTAGCCTCTGGTGTGGCTTGCCCCGCTTCGGCCACAGCGCGGGCCGCATCGCTGGGACTATAGCCCAAATTCGCGAGGGCCGAGAGCGCTTCGGCATCATGGGACGGCGCCGCAACAGCAGGGCTGGCCGCTGGCGCCGGGCTGGGCGAAATGGCTGGACCTGCCTCCACCACTTCGCTCGGCTGGGGGGCTAAAGCCTCTACCGGAACCGCAGCCGCCATCAAAGCCGGTGCTTTGTCCTTCAATTCATTGATCACCCGCAAAGCCAGTTTCGGCCCAACCCCAGGCGCCGCACGCACCGCCGCACTATCGCCAAGCGCAATGGCCCGCCCCACGCCTTCGGGGCCAAGGATCCCCAAGATCGCCAGCGACGCTTTAGAGCCCACCCCCTGCACCGTCAGCAATAGCCGATACCATTCCTTTTCCGCCAGCGAGCTAAAGCCGAAAAGCTGCAACAGATCTTCACGCACCAATAGATCGGTATAAAGCGATACGGGCTCGCCAGGCCCGGGCAAACTCATCAGAGTTCGCTCCGCGCAATAGACCAAATAGCCAACGCCATTCACATCCAGCAAAAGATGATCAGAGGCCTTATAGCCTATCCGCCCCTGTAGTCGCCCAATCATCCCTTTGCCCTCATCACAGCTTTGGCCAAACGCTGACCCGATTGCAGATGCCATAAATGGCATAGCCCAATCGCCAAAGCATCTGCCGCATCCGGGCCGCTAAGTTCAATACCCGGAAATTGCAGCCGGATCATATGTTGGATCTGCCGCTTATCCGCATGCCCAACGCCAACCACCGCCTTTTTCACCGCATTGGGCGCATATTCCCCAACCTCAAGCTCTGCCAAAGACGCGGCCAGCAAAACCACACCACGGGCTTGCCCCAGTTTCAGGGTGCCCACTGCATCTTTGTTCACAAAGGTGGATTCCACAGCTGCCGCATTGGGCTGATATTCTGCGATGACGGCTTGCAGTTCCCCAAAGAGCCGCTTCAGCCTTGGCGCTAAATCGCCCTCGCCCGAGCGGCAAACCCCATGAGCAATATGCCTTTGCCGCGTCCCATCAGAATCGATGATACCCCAGCCGGTCATCCGAAGCCCCGGATCAATGCCGATCACCCGCATATTTTGCTCTGCTCGCTTATGGTCTTATTAACCACTGCTCTTAGCACGAAGCGGGAACATCCGCAAAGTCTTTTGCAATTCACGCCATTTCTGCAGTGCAGAATGTTAGCGATATCACGGACTTACACGGAAATTCCTGCATGGCTCAACATCAGTATTAACCTTTTATTTTCATTATCTTAGGCATTATGCAGTTGCAGAAAATGCATAGGGGTTATGCAGCTTATGCGAGTTGTCGCCAAACTTCGTCATGGCTATCTAGGGCTCAAGACAGGCAAGACCTGCGCTTCCCCAAAATCTCATATCTATGGAGAGTACCAATGGCTGTTTATGCAACCAATGCCGCCCCGTTTGCGCGCCTGTTCAATGGCCGTCACTTTATCGCTGAGATCAAAGACGCTTGGGCTGCGCGTCAAGCTTTGCAGGAAACCAAGCGTGAATTGCTGGCCCTGAGCGACCGCGACCTGTCCGATCTGGGCCTGAGCCGCTCTGACGTGATTTCCGGGAATTTCATTCGCTGAAGCGCTACGCGAACCGCGATAGCAAGTAGCAAGCTTTGAGCCGCCCCATCCGGGCGGCTTTTTGTATTAAGCGAGTGGCGGGGAAATTACGCCTTGCGCATGGTCAAGGTAGACCATTCCCCAAGCTCGGAATGGCGATGCAATGAGAATTTCACCGCCTCATAAGCGCTGATCACCTCTGCGGCTTGCTCATTGAGAATGCCGGAAAGGATAACAAATCCCCCATCGGCGCAGTGAGCCGAAATTTCCGGGGCCAGATCGATCAAGGGGGCCTTTAGGATATTGGCAAAGATCAGATCATAAGGCACGCCCGAGGTAAGCTCCGGATGGCCAAAGCCCGCCGCTTCGACACAGATCACTCGTCCGGTCAGATCATTAGCGGCCAAATTCGCATGAGCCACATCAACCGCGACCGGGTCGATATCCCCTGCCCGGACCTTGCCCGGCCATAGCTTTGCGGCGCCCATAGCCAATACGGCGGTTCCGCAGCCGATATCCGCGGTGTTTTCGCAAACCACACCTTCATTGGCCAAAGCGTCTAGCGCCTCTAGGCAACCTTTGGTGGTGCCGTGATGGCCGGTTCCAAATGCCATCGCCGCATCAATCAATAGCGCAATACGGTCTTCGGGCACTTTATCCGCATCATGAGAGCCATAGAGGAAAAACCGCCCCGCCTCGACCGGCGCCAATTCCCGCTGAACTTTGGCCACCCAATCGGTTTCCGGTAATTCCGACACCGCAAAGGGCCGCGCCCCGAATGCTGCGGCAAGCAGATCCAAGGCGACATCATCGGGTTCTTCGATGAAATAAACACCCACTTCCCACAGACCGGAGCCATCCTCGATCTCGAACACGCCGACACCGGTCGGCGTCGGGTCAAGCTCTTCTAAAGCTTCGCCAAGGGCTTCGGCTTGTTGACGGCTGGCTAGGGTGGTTAGGGCGGTCCAAGTGGTCATGGCAAATCTCTCCTGCGCGCTGGCCATAATGCGGCAAGCGACCGGGCTCAAGATCGATTATCGGCTTAGTCGGCGGAAAGTCCAACACCTATCGGACAAGTGACGCCAGTTCCCCCAATACCGCAATATCCCGCAGGGTTTTTGGCAAGATATTGTTGATGGTAATCCTCGGCATAGAAAAATTCCGGCGCCTCCAGAATTTCGGTGGTGATCGGATCGAAGCCTTTTTCGCTTAGCCGGGATTGATAGGCTGCCTTGCTGGCCAGGGCTGCCTCTTTTTGCGCAGCATCATAATAGTAGATGCCGGACCGGTATTGCGTGCCCAAATCATTGCCCTGACGCATGCCTTGGGTTGGGTCATGGCCTTCCCAAAACACTTTCAACAGCGCCTCATAGCTGGTTTTCATCGGGTCAAAAATCACCCGCACCACTTCATTATGGCCGGTTTTCGCGGTGCAGACTTCTTCATATATGGGGTTCGGCGTATGCCCCGCCGCATAGCCCACCATGGTCATCCAAATGCCCGGCTGTTGCCAGAACATCCGCTCCACCCCCCAAAAACAGCCCATGCCAAACATCGCCTCGGCAAAGCCTTCGGGGATTGGGGCTTTCAAAGGGCGATCAAAAACGAAATGGCTATAGGCGGTTGGGATCGGTTGAGCGCGTCCGGGCAAGGCCTCTGCCGCGCTGACCATTTGGGTCTTTTTGGTTTTGATGAACATCGCAGCCTCCGCAGTCGCTTTGCGCTAATATAGGCGTCATTGGCCAGAATGCGATGAAGCGCTTATGTTACTCCGCCGGATTAGGATTAGAACGCCAAAATTGCAGCATAGTTTCCGCCCCAGGCTCTGGATGACGCGGGATAAGCAGGGCCAGCCCCAAAGACGCCGCCGCCATCGTGGCCGCCAAGGCAAAAACACCGCCCGGCGAGACAACCCAAAGATAGCCCAATAGCGCCGGCAAAAATACCGCTGCGATATGGTTGATCGTAAAGGCCACTGCCGCTGTGGGGGCAATGTCACCGGGATCGGCGATCTTTTGGAAATAGGTTTTAATGGCGAAAGCTAGGGCAAAGAACAAATGATCGATCACATAAAGCGCCGAGGCCAGCAGCACGCCCCACCCGAAATAATAGATCCCGCCATAGGCCAGGAACACCAAGATCAGCCCAGCATATTCAAAGGCAAGCGCATTGCGTTCACCAAACCGTGCCACCGCCTGCCCCATCAAAGGCGCGAAAAGCATATTGGCGATGAAATTGATCAGAAATAGCGCGGTGACCTCATGCACTTCGAAACCGAAGCGCTCCACCATCATAAAGGCGGCAAAGACCACAAAGATCTGCCGCCGCGCGCCAGACATGAATTGCAGCGCGTAATAGAGCCAATAGCGTTTGCGCAGAACGAATTTCTTTACCTGGGGATGGGGCGCTTCGAATTGCGGATAGGCAAACAGGCAAAACAGCGCGATCAAGGTACAACTGCCGCCCGCCAGCAAATAGACGGTGGCGTAATCCAGATCGAAGCTCTTCCAAGTGACCACCAAAAGCCCATAAGACACAAGCGACGCGGCAGAGCCAAAGGCCACCAGCCAGCCCAGCACTTTCGGCGCTTGGTCTTTGCTGAGCCATTGAAGCTGCAGCGATTGATTGACCGTCTCAAAATAGTGAAACCCGATTGAGCTTAGCATCGTGACGGTCAAAATCCCGCCCAGGCTGGGGAAATAGGCCGTCACCGCCGTGGCGACGCCCAAGAGGATCAGCGAGACTATTCCCAGCACTTGTTCGCGGATCACCATGATCAAGGCGATCACCCCAATCGCCAGAAACCCGGGGATTTCGCGTACCGTATGCAGCCAGCCAATGGCCACCCCGTCAAATTTCGCCACTTCAATGACGAAATTATTCAGCAATGCATTCCAAGTGGCAAAGGCCAAAGGCATCGCCACGGACATGAGGATGAGCAAGGTGACTGGACGGCGCCAAACCGGCAAATCACGCGCCGCGCTAAGCGGAAAGATTGGAAAACGAAACGCCATAGATCGGCCCTTACGACAAATTTCCAGTTTGGAATAGTGATCTTTGAAAAAATGGACAAATTCGCATTCTATTATTGATCTAACGCAAAGTCTTAACCTATCAAACTAATACTAATGTAGTAACCCGTGTGGTTAAGGGGGCCATAAGCGCCTAGTGGCCCTTGGTAGCAGCGGGACTTGAGTGATGGCGAATGCGAGGCCGCGCCAGCGAGGTGGAGTGACAACACCAAACTGGAAAGAACGGTCAGGGAGGATCATCACGCAAGAAACTGCGGGCAGGTTTTTCACCCAACCTGCCCCGCCTGTTTCCCTCTTATTTCCCTGGCATGACCTCACTCAGACGCCGCTCTAAGACAGAATTCACAAAAAGCTTTGCGGATCGATATCGATGGCCAGCCTTACCGCGCTTGGCCATTTGAATTGCCCAACCCATTGGCGCAGTGCGGCTTGGAGCGGTGCCGAGCGTTCCGCTTTGACCAGCAACCTCACCCGATGACGCCCACGCACCCGCGAAATTGGCGCCGGAGCCGGGCCGAAGACTTGGGCGCCGATTTGCGTGAGAGGCTCGGGCTGGCGAGCCAAGGCATTGCCCAAGTCAAAAACCTGCGCCACATCCACGCCCGATAAAACAATCCCCGCCATTCGGCCAAAAGGCGGCATGCCAAGCGCTTGACGCTCCGCCGCCTCGGCTTGCCAAAAGGATTCTTCCTCCCCCGACAAAATCGCGCGGATCACCGGATGGTCCGGTTGATGGGTCTGTAGCAGGGCGCGGCCCGGCTTATCGGCGCGCCCGGCCCGGCCCGCCACTTGCCGCATCAGCTGAAAAGTCCGCTCTGCCGCCCGTAGATCCGTGCCCTGCAGCCCCAAATCCGCATCGATCACCCCGACCAAAGTGAGTTTCGGGAAATTATGGCCTTTGGCCACTAGCTGCGTGCCGATGATCAGATCCGCGCCGCCATTGGCAATCTCTTCGATCTGGGCTTTCAATTCGCGGGCGGAGCCAAACAGATCCGAAGACAGCACTGCGCGCCGGGCATCCGGGAAAAGCTCGGCCGCTTCTTCGGCCAAACGCTCTACCCCTGGGCCAATGGCGGCCAGGCTATCAGCCGCGCCACAGCTAGGGCAGATCTTCGGTGTTGGGATGCTCTCGCCGCATTGATGGCAGATAAGCCGGTTTTGGAACCGATGCTCGACCATCCGCGCATCACATTGGTGACAGCCGATCTGTTCGCCGCAGTCCCGGCAGACCGTCACCGGCGCATAGCCCCGTCGATTGAGAAACAGCAAAGCCTGTTCTTCGCGCTCCAGCGCGCCACGCACCGCCCCGGCCAGATCCGGGCTGATCCAACGCCCCGATGGTAGCCGCGCCTGGCGAAGATCCAAAGCCGCCATTTGCGGTAGCTGTGCTGTGCCAAAGCGCGATGTCAGACGCAGGCGTTGATATTTGCCGTTTTGCGCATTGACCCAGGTTTCCAGCGAGGGCGTCGCCGAAGCCAGCACGACCTGAGCATTGCATCCCGAAGCCCGCAGCACCCCCATATCGCGGGCGGAATACAAAACGCCCTCTTCCTGTTTATAGGAGGTGTCATGTTCCTCATCGATGACGATCAGGCCCAAATCCTGAAATGGCAGGAACAAAGAGGATCGCGCGCCAATCACCAGCTGAGCTTTGCCTTCGGCCACCATGCGCCAACAGCGCCGCCGCTCCACCTGAGTAATGCCATGATGCCATTCCGCAGGCCGCGCGCCGAAACGTTCTTCGACACGGGTCAGAAACTCTGCGGTCAAGGCGATTTCCGGCAAAAGCACCAAAGCCTGCCGCCCCGCCTGCAAACACGCGGCGACCGCCTCTAGATAGACTTCGGTTTTCCCCGAACCTGTCACGCCCTGCAGTAATGTTGTCCCATAGCGCCGGGCCTCGATCCCCTCGCGCAGCTGCGCCGCCGCTTCCGCCTGGCTATCGGTCAGAGCCTTGCCCGGCCTCTGAGGATCAAGCCAGGGATAAGCTGTGTCACGCGGCGTGGGCAATTCCACCACCGCGCCTTGGGTGACCAGCCCTTTGACGACCGAACTACTGGTGCCCGCTGCCTGTGCTAATTCCGAAAGGGTCAGTCCCGCCCCATCCAAACTGTCAAGCACATCCAGCACCCGCGCTCGCGCCTCCGTCATCCGCGATGGATCCTGATCGCCGCGCTGATAGAGCAGCCGCATGGCCGGCGGATCCCCTAAACCAGGCGCGCGGGTCGCCAAACGCAACATGGCCGACCATGGGGTAAGCGTGTACTCAGCCGCGCGAATCAGAAAGCTCTGCATCTCCTCGCGCATGGGCGGCAGATCCAAAACTTTTGAAACAGTCTTAAGTTTCGTCGCGTCATAATTTCCCAGGCCGGGCCCCCAAACTACACCCAGCACCTTGCGCGGCCCCAAAGGCACCTCAACGAAACTCCCCATTGGGCAGATCTCTGCTGGTGCTTTATAGTCGAGACAGCGGTCGATCGGTTCTGTTGTCAAAACAGAGACAAGCGCATCATCATTGAACAAATCGGCTGTGGTCATGCTGCGGTGATAGCCAGTCAAACAAGGCCCGAAAAGCCCGAAATTGGCCCTTTCAAAATAGTTAACGCGCCACAAACCGAAAAGGTTAAAACAGCTTCAGAGATTAAGATAAATAGACTATGTTGCCAGTCGGGGCGTTGGTTAACGATTGTCACGAGAGGACATAACCGTGGGTACGATTATTGGAAATTCCGGCGATGACACGCTTTTGGGCACGGCATTTGATGATACGATCACTGCGCTCGGCGGCAATGACATCATCAGCGCTCTAGACGGCAATGACAGTATTGATGGCGGCGAGGGCAATGATACGGTCCTTGCGGGGCTGGGCAATGATACAGTCATCGGCGATCTGGGCGATGATGCGATCGACGCAAATGACGGCGATGACAGTGTCGATGGCGGCGCGGGCAATGACACGATCTTTGGTGGTCTGGGTGCCGATACCCTGATCGGTCAGGCCGGTGTGGATAGCATCCAAGGCGGCGACGGTGATGACAGTATTGATGGCGGTGCCGAGAATGACATCCTATTGGCCGGTCTCGGCTCTGATACTGTGGTCGGCGGTACGGGCGATGACTATATTGATGCGGGCGAAGGTCTCAATAACATCTCTGGCGGTGCAGGCGCTGACACGGTGATTGCCCTGGCGGGTGCAGATATCATCACCACGGATGACGGGAATGATAGCATCACATCCGGTGCCGGAAATGACTCTGTCGATGCGGGGGCCGATAATGACATTGTAAGTGCTGAGGCAGGAGATGACACAGTCCATGCAGGCAGTGGCGATGACACGGTGCTTGCGGGGGATGGCGAAGATTCCATTCTCGGCGATCTGGGCAATGACGCAATCGATGCAGGCGATGGCGATGACTTTGTCGATGCGGGAGATGGCGATGATTTGGTCTTTGGGCGGCTTGGCAATGACATAGTGCTTGCCGGGGCTGGCAATGACAGCGTCGAAGGTGGTGGCGGCGCCGATAGTCTCACCGGCGACGCGGGATCCGATACATTGCATGGCGGTGCCGGCAATGACAGCCTTGATGGCGGCCTCGATGATGATGCCCTGATCGGTGATGCGGGGCTGGACACCCTGCTGGGCGGGGCTGGCAATGACACGCTGCTGGCGGGTGCCGATGCGGATAGCGTCACAGGTGGTGATGGCGATGATTATCTGGATGGCGGCGATGGCGCGGATGATCTGGATAGTGGCGAAGGCAATGACACGATCCTTGGCGGCGCAGGCAATGATACCGCTCTGGCCCATGCGGGCGATGACAGTCTTGACGGCGGTCTTGGTGATGACAGTCTTTTGGCCGGAGCTGGCAATGACACAGTTCTGGGTGGCGACGGGCTTGATACGCTGACAGGTGGCAGCGGTAATGATGAGCTTGATGGCGGAGCCGATGCCGATAGCCTGAATGGCGGCGAAGGCAATGACACGCTTTTCGGCCAAGACGGCGAAGATATGCTGATCGGCGGTGACGGCGATGATGCACTTCTTGGAGGCGGCGACGCGGATACGCTGCTGGGCGGCAATGGCAATGATGCTTTGGCGGGCGGCGATGGAGATGACAGCCTTTACGCAGCTGGCGGTCATGACAGCCTATTTGGCGAGGCCGGCAATGACACTTTGATCGGCGGTGCCGGGCGCGATGCTCTGGCGGGCGGCGCCGATGATGACAGCCTGCTGGGCGGCGACGAAGACGATCTGCTGCTGGGCGAAGCGGGCAATGACACGATTTCGGGCGGCACTGGTGGCGATAATGCCAATGGTGGCGAAGGTAACGACCTGATCGACGGTGGCACGGGCAATGACCAACTGACCGGCGGTGAAGGCTCTGACACGATCACCGGCGGCTTGGGCTATGACACGCTGGATGGCGGGGATGGCGCAGATAGCCTGGATGCCGGGGATGACAGCGACACAATCATTGGCGGCGCTGGCAATGACACGATCATCGCAGGCGAAGGCTATGACGTGGTCGTTGGCGGCGCGGATCATGACAGCATCCTGGGCGGTTTGGGCAGCGACACGCTATTTGGTGATGGCGGCAATGATACCATTGCGGGGGAAGACGGCTATGACGACATCATGGGCGGCGATGGTGCTGACAGCCTCAGCGGCGGCACCGGCGATGACGAGATCATGGGCGATGACGGCAATGACACGATCCTAGGGGAAGACGGCTATGACCTCCTCGATGGTGGCGCAGGCGATGACAGCATTCTTGGCGGCGCGGGCGATGACGAGATCCTCGGCGAAGACGGCGATGACCTGATCGATGGCGGCAGCGGCTATGACAGTATCGAAGGCGGCATTGGCAGCGACACAATCACTGGCGGCGACGGCAATGACACGATCCTTGCCGGCGCGGATGCGGATACGGTCACCGGCGATGCGGGCAAAGATGCGATCTTTGGCGGGTCAGGCAGCGATGATCTTAGCGGCGGCGCTGATAATGATACGATCCTCGGCGAAACCGGCGATGACCTGATCCAAGGCGGCACGGGGATGGATATCCTCTTTGGTGGTCTCGGCGCAGATAGCCTAAGCGGCGGCGATGACGCTGACACGCTGGAAGGCGGCGCTGGCAATGACACGCTTGATGGCGGTGCGGGCAATGATGTGATCATGGCCTTTTCTTGGGGTGGCGAGCCGATCCCGGCGCAAGACCCCACAGCCCATGTCAATCCGGGCGAACCTTATGCGGATGACGATATCCTAACCGGCGGCGCGGGGGCAGATGTTTTCGTCTTCCGCTGGTTAATCGATGGCACGGATGAGATCATCGAAAAGCACCGCGATGCTAATGGCAATGTGGATTATTCCGCAGGCGGCGTGGCCGGTGAGAATGACAATGTGCATGATCATTGGGTGGAAAGCATTGGCACAAAAACCGTGACGGACTTCAACGTACTCGAAGATAGTTTCATCTTCGAAGGCCATACGATCCGCCAAGACACCATCACCCATACGGATACGGACGGAAATGGCATTGATGATACGGTGCTGACCTTCAAATCGGTTCAAGCCAATGGTGGCGCCCATACAGAAGATCAGGTGGGCACGGTGATCTTCCTCGATGCATATATCGAGAGCGTCACCGTCAATGCTGGTGTCTTTTTCGGTCTAGAGGATCCGTTCAGCGCCCATGGCTGAGCGCTTAGATGACAAATGCGGCAAGCGGGCTTCTTGCTTGCCGCAATAGCATCGAAAAATCCAACGCGTTATGTTTCAAGCACGGTTGCGATAATTTCACCCAACTTCGCGAAACATCCGCTAAAAAAACCAATTCCCGGACCAGTTTCGCCATCTTGTCTACGGCGAAAAATCTTTGGTCAAAAATTTTGCCTTGAGCTGTGATATCGTTTTAATTGCCTTAGGCTAGTTGATGTGCACATATAAAAAGAAGTAACCAATAACCATCTATAAACGGCGATTAAACATGCGGATTTTATATGCGGCCCTCCTGGCGTCGACTTCAGTCTTTCTAACATCAACTGCAAATGCAGCTATCCAAACTTTCGATCTGGCATGGTCCGGCGATAGCTACGGAAATACAGCCGAAGCCACGGGATATATTACTTTCGACGACGTTATTTTTGGCTTTCCCGGCGCGTATTCCACCGATGATTGGAGCCTAAATGTAAGCGCATTTGAAATTACAGTTTCAGGCGCAAGCTTCGGAAATGGAACATATAGCTTTGGCGATTTTTTCAGCATCCAACTTCGTTTCGAAGGATTGCTCGATCCCAGCCAAGAGCTAGTCGGTCAGACTATGACCGGGTCAACAACATTCGGGTTGAGTGATTTCCAGAGCGATTTCAACGTGTTTAGTTTTTTTGGTAATGCGCCATCCGCAAGCGGGATTTTTGAAATCACTGCCGGATTCGATCAACTTTATCTCACCTCTTTTGCCCCCCAAACCAATATTATCTCTACACCCTTGCCCGCCTCGGCTTTGCTTTTGTTTGGAGGAATGGGCAGCATTGCCGCGATGCGCCGGCGCGGCTAGACTCATTTTTTGAATTCCAGGCAAGCTCCGATCCTAGGATCAAAATTTCACAGATTAGAGGCCGGCAAAACTGCGCCAGATGACGACGCGGGCCACTTCCCTTGGCAGCGCTAACAAGTTAAAGCGGCGGCAAAGCTATGAAGATTTCCGTGAAAGGGAGGCGCGAGCCATGAAATTCTTTGTCGATACTGCCGAAATCGATGCAATCGCCGAGCTCAATGATTTGGGCATGGTGGATGGGGTGACCACCAATCCGTCGCTGATCATGAAATCGGGTCGGGATATCCTGGAAGTAACCAAAGAGATCTGTGATCTGGTCGAAGGCCCGGTCAGCGCCGAGGTTGTTGCCCTAACCGCGGATGAAATGATCGCCGAAGGCCGCAAACTGGCCGAGATCGCGCCAAATATCACCGTCAAAGTGCCGCTCACCTGGGATGGTTTGAAAACTTGTAAGGTCCTGTCGAGCGAAGGCAAAATGGTTAATGTGACCTTGTGCTTCTCGGCTAATCAGGCTCTGCTCGCGGCCAAAGCTGGCGCGACCTTCATCTCGCCCTTTATCGGCCGCTTGGATGATATCAATCTAGATGGTCTGGACCTGATCGCCGATATCCGCGAGATCTATGACAATTACGGGTTTGAGACCGAAATCCTCGCGGCATCGATCCGCACTGTGAACCATGTGACCGAATGCGCGAAGATCGGCGCTGATGTGATGACCGCCCCTCCAGGCGTGATCAAGAAGCTGGCCGATCATGTTCTGACCGATAAAGGCCTAGCTGCCTTTATGGCAGATTGGGAAAAGACGGGACAAAAGATTCTGTAATGTGTTAGCCTCTGGGCAAAACAGCCAAAGAGGCAGAGCAGATGACATCCCCTACCCCGACCAGCGCGGAATTTGCCGCGCTGCGTGCCCATATTCTCTCCGATCCCCAGATTGTGCTTGGGGATCGTGAAATTCTTCAGGCCCTTGTTGAAGGGCATGAGACCTCCCGTGGTGATAATGTGGTCGATATGCGCGGCCTGGCCATGGATAAGCTCGAAGAGCGTTTGGGGCGTCTTGAAGACCTGCACCAATCCTTGATCTCAGCCGCCTATGATAATGTATCGACCACGCGGCAAGTGCATCGCGCCATCTTGCTTTTGACGGAACGGGAAAGCCTGCCCGGTCTGGTCGCGGCGCTTGGCGAGGAAGTCAATGACTGCCTGCGCCTGCTCGCAACCCGGCTGCTGGTAGAACAAGGCCATGAGGCCACCGAGCGGCTCAGCGCAGCCGGTCCGGCGGTGGTCGCGGTGACACCGGGCTTTATCAGCGACTATCAAGGGCTGGGACGGCGCCGCGATGTGGTTTTGCGGCGGGTCAGCGGCACCCAACCGGCGATTTACGGCGAGGTGGCGCCGCAGGTTCAGTCCGAAGCTTTGCTGCGTTTGGATCTGGGCGATAGTGCCCCAGTGGCGGCTTTGGCTTTGGGCGCGAAGGCGCCGGACCAATATTTGCCCAGCCATGCCACGGATCTGATGGAGGTCTTTTTGCGGGTGGCCGAGCGGTTATTCCGCGACGCGCTGCGCTAGGCCTATGTTGGTTCCAGCAACGGCTGATCTGATGGAGGCCTGGCTGATCCATCTCTCCGCCTTGGAGGGGGCAGCCGAGACAACAATTACCGCTTATCGTGGCGACCTGCTGGCCTATTTGCGGTTTATGGCCGAGCATCTGGAGCCGGGCGCTGTTCCGGTGGCGCTTCGGGCCGTCAGCCTGTCTGATATCCGCGCTTGGATGGCGCATATGCGTGGGCGGGGTTTGTCGGCGCGGTCATTGGCGCGGGAATTATCGGCGGTCAAAAGTTTCTATGCTTGGTGGTCCGAGCGGGACGGTTTTGATGCGACCCCAGTTCTGACTGCCCGCTCGCCGCGATTTACCCGGAAATTGCCCCGCCCCCTGGACGAAGACGCGGCGCGCGCCGTGTTGGATCAGGTGGAGCTGCGGGCCAGCGAAGGCTGGATCGGTGCGCGGGATGCGGCGGTCGTGACGCTGCTTTATGGCTGCGGCTTGCGCATATCCGAAGCTTTGGGGCTGAAGGGTGGCGATGCGCCTTTGGCCGATAGTTTGCGGATTTTGGGCAAAGGCGGCAAAGAACGTCTGGTGCCGGTCCTGCCGGTTGCTGCGCGCGCGGTAGAGACTTATCGCCAGCTTTGCCCGCATCCGATCATCGGTCATGGACCGCTCTTTTTGGGCGCGAGGGGCAAAGCCTTATCCGCAAGTGTGGTGCAAAAGACCATGCGCGATGTGCGGATGCAGTTGGGCTTGCCCTCCACAGCGACGCCCCATGCCATGCGCCATAGTTTTGCGACACATCTTTTGGTGCGCGGGGCAGATCTTCGCTCGATCCAAGAATTGCTGGGGCATGCGCGGCTTTCAACCACCGAAGCCTATACGGCCCTGGATGCGAGCCAACTTATGAACGTTTATACCAAAGCCCATCCAAGAGCGCGCAATTAGATCGGCAAGTAGGGTGGGCAATCTGCCCACCGCCTGTGAGGTATAAACAAGGGAGCGATGGGCAAATTGCCCATCCTACTCTTACGTCAGCCGCCTTAGCCTAGCGCATCATTACAGCGTTTGCAGACGCCTGGATGTGCGTAGCTCCCGACATCGGGCAGGATTTTCCAGCAGCGACCGCATTTCTCGCCTTCAGCCTTAGCAAAGACAACGCCCACCCCCGGCACATCATCCAGCGTGAACGCGCCTTCTGGGATGGGATCCGTGGTCAGCTCTAGCCGAGAGGTGATGCAGATATCTGCAAAACGTTCGGGATCATTGATCTCGGCAAAGAGCTCTTCGGTCAGATGCACCCGCGGCGCCGCCTCTAGGCTAGAGCCAATGGTTTTCTCCCGCCGCTCGATCTCTAGACAGCCGGTGATCACCCGGCGCACATCGCGCAGACGTTTCCAACGCTCGGCCAGCTCTGGCTTGCGCCAGTCCGGGCTTGCCTCTGGGAAGTCTTGCAAATGCACCGAACCGCCCGCTTCGCCGAAGCGTTCCAGCCAGACCTCTTCCATGGTGAAGACCAGGATCGGCGCCAGCCAAGTGGTCAAACGATGGAACAGGATATCCAGCACGGTCCGGGTAGAGCGGCGGCGATCGCTATCGGGCGCATCGCAATAGAGCACATCCTTACGAATATCGAAATAGAAGGCCGACAAGCCCACAGTCGCGAAGTTGAAGACCTGAGTGAACACGCCCTGGAAGTCGAAATTGCGATAGCCCTCGCGGACCTTTTCATCTAGATCGGCCACATTATCGAGGATCATCACCTCAAGTTCGGTCATCTGCTCGTAAGGCATGCGCTCTTCTTCGGTGAACCCGTCGAGATTGCCCAGCAAGAAGCGCATCGTATTGCGCAAGCGGCGATAGCTGTCAGCGGTGCCTTTCAAGATCTCCGGCCCGATCCGCTGATCGGCGGTGTAGTCGGCCTGGGCCACCCAAAGCCGCAGAATATCGGCGCCATATTGCTTGATCACCTGCTCAGGCACGATGGTATTGCCAAGAGATTTGGACATTTTCATGCCCTTCTCATCAAGCGTGAAACCATGGGTCACCACCGCGCGATACGGCGCTTTGCCGATTGTGCCGCAAGCTTGCAGCATGGAGGAATGGAACCAGCCGCGATGCTGGTCCGTGCCTTCCATATAGACATCGGCAATGCCATCTTCGGTGCCATCTTCGCGATCACGCAGCACGAAAGCATGGGTGGAGCCGGAGTCGAACCACACATCGAGAATATCGAAGACCTGGTCAAAATCCTCGGCATTGTATTCGCTGCCCAAGAAGCGCTCTTTCGCGCCGTCTTTGTACCAGGCATCCGCGCCTTCGGCTTCAAAAGCCTCGACAATACGTTGGTTCACCGCCTCATCGCGCAGCAAGAAATCCGCATCCGTGGGCTTGGCGCCCTTCTTGGTGAAACAAGTGAGCGGCACGCCCCAAGCACGCTGACGCGACAGAACCCAGTCAGGCCGGGCTTCGATCATGGAATGCAAACGATTGCGCCCAGTTTGCGGCGTCCAGGTCACCAGCTCATCAATCGAGCGCAAAGCCCGTTCGCGAATAGTTGTGCCCAGATCATCCTGGCCATCGCCCACTTCGCGGTCAATCGCAGCAAACCATTGCGGCGTATTGCGGAAGATCACCGGAGCTTTGGAGCGCCAGCTATGGGGATAGCTATGGGTGATCCGCCCGCGTGCCAGCATCGCGCCGACCTCGACCAGCTTGTCGATCACCGCCGTATTGGCTTTGCCTTCCTTGCCCTTGGGCGTGATGATGACCTCTCCCGCAAAGAACGGCAGATCCGCCCGGTAAGAGCCATCTTCCAGCACGTTATAGGTCATCTGAAGCCCGTGCTTCACGCCAAGGATATAGTCGTCTGCACCATGGCTTGGCGCGGTGTGGACAAAGCCGGTGCCCGCATCATCGGTCACATGATCGCCCGGCAGCATGGGCACATCATAATCCCATTCGCCATCAGCGCCTTCAACGCCTGCCAAAGGATGCGCTAAGGTCAGCAGATCAAGCTGCGCCCCGGTCACATCGCGCAGGCGGGTATATTGCCCCTCTTCCAGGCGCGCTTGCTTGAACACGCTCTCGGCCAGCGCATCGGCGAGGATGTATTTATCGCCCACAGCCGCCCAGCATTCATCCGGCGTGCCGGTGATCTCATAAAGCCCGTATTGGATGGTCGGATTAAACGCCACCGCACGGTTTGACGGGATCGTCCAGGGGGTCGTGGTCCAGATCACCACATGAACCCCCAACAGATCGCTATCAGAGCCGGTCGGCTCAACCGCGCGCACAACCGGGAATTTCACCCAGATCGTATGGGATTTGTGATCGTGATATTCGATCTCCGCCTCGGCCAGCGCGGTTTTTTCAACCGGCGACCACATCACCGGCTTAGAGCCCTGATAGAGCGTCCCGGTCATGAGGAATTTCATGAATTCTTCGGCGATCACCCGCTCCGCATGGAAATCCATGGTTAGATAGGGTTTATCCCAATTGCCGGTCACGCCCAGCCGCTTGAACTCTTCGCGCTGGATATCCACCCAGCCTTCGGCAAATTTCCGGCATTCTTGGCGGAAATCGATCACCGGCACTTCGTCTTTGTTTTTGCCGTTCTTGCGGTACTGCTCTTCGATTTTCCACTCGATCGGCAGGCCGTGGCAATCCCAACCAGGGATATAGCGCGCGTCATGGCCCATCATTTGATGCGAGCGCACGATCATATCTTTGATCGTCTTATTCAGCGCGTGACCGATATGCAGATGCCCATTCGCATAAGGAGGGCCATCATGCAGGGTAAAGGGTTTGCGCCCCTCAGCCTTGGCGCGCAGCTGCTGGTATACGCCGATTTTGGCCCAGCGATCTAGCCAGCCGGGTTCACGTTTGGGCAGGCCCGCACGCATCGGGAAATCAGTTTTCGGCAGAAAAAGTGTGTCTTTGTAGTCAGGCGTCTCTTGAGACATTCGGGAAGGTCCCCTTGCGAATGAGAAAGATCAGAGGCTTAGGCCCCAATAACTGGCGATAACCCGGCCGCTCAACGGAGCGCCGGGCCAATAATTCGCAAAGGGGTCGTCATCACGCATTTCATGGCGCGCCTTATAAAAGCGAGGCTCAGAAGGGTAAAGCACCCGAAAGATCATTTGTCATTAACCGACTGCAAAGATGCAGGCCTTACATCTTTTGCAGGTGAGCCATGCCACACTGACATGTTTCACCTTTGGCGCTGTCTTCAATCGTGGATCGAATTTACATGTCCAGGCAAACAACCGCATCCCGTCCCACCTCTGGCGAAGCGCCATTCAAAGCGAATGAAATCTTCTTTTCCAGAACCGATGATCGTGGGGTCATCGCATCCGGCAATAAAGTGTTCCAACGCGTCGCCGATTACGACTGGACAGAATTACTGGGCGCTCCCCATAAAGTAATTCGCCATGATGACATGCCCAAGGCGGTTTTTTGGCTTTTGTGGGAAACCATCAAAAAAGGCCAACCTATTGGTGCTTATGTGAAAAACCTGGCTAAAGATGGGCTATATTATTGGGTTTTCGCGATAGTGACACCGGTTGAGGGAGGCTATCTGTCGGTGCGGATCAAACCCACCAGCGACCTTAAAAAGACTGTCGAAGAAGAATATGCCGCCCTTCGCGCAAAGGAAAAGAAAGAGGGGCTCAGCCCAGAGGCAAGCGCAAAGCTGCTGATGGCCCGGATCAATGAGCTGGGTTTTACAGATTACACCAGCTTTATGGCCCATGCCTTGTCGCAAGAATTGGCAAGCCGGGGCGAACAAATGGGAATCACCTGCGATCTGCAAATGGATCAATT
Organism: Mangrovicoccus sp.; assembly: GCA_049603835.1. GTDB lineage: Bacteria > Pseudomonadota > Alphaproteobacteria > Rhodobacterales > Rhodobacteraceae > Mangrovicoccus. Next base: position 351,117 of record JBMYSZ010000001.1, on the reverse strand, counting down.
CAACGGCATCACCGAAGCTGTGAAAAAGGTCGAAACCGAAACCGCCGCATTATTTAGAACTTTCGAAAAAATTCGCGGGATTCCCCATAACATGCGGATTCTCGCCTCTCGGCTTGAGGCTGCCGGGGGGCCGATAAGTGTGATTTCCGCCAATTACGGCATTATGAGCCATGAAATCGGCACTTGGGTGGCGGAATTCATGAATGACAGCTCTAGCGCCTTTTCCGAAATTGTCACTGCCGTGCATGAGGGGCTTTTCCTAAAAGGGACCGCGATGGTCCAATCAGAGGCCTGCACAGCCTTTTTGAAAGAATCGCATTGGAGCAGCGATGATGTGGCCCAACGCGAGGCAGCCATTCTCAAAAGCCAGGCCGAACATTATGCCAGCCTCTCCAATGAGGGTTTATGCCGAATTTTGGCCCAGGCGGATCGGTTCAGCCAAGCGGTGCGGGATATGAAACGCCTGATCACTGGTTTGGGCGCGACCAGGATGATGTGTAAGATCGAAGGCGCGCGCTTGCCGAAAGAGGGCGAAAGCTTGATTGAAATTATCCGTCAGCTGGATTTGTTCCAAGATTCGATTGAGCAGCGGCTTTTGCAAATCGACAATCTCAACCGGGTCATCCAAACAAATGCCGCTAATCTGGCCGGCGAAACAAGCCCTACCGCATCGCTAAAAGCAGCCGGCTAAGCGCTATTGCGCTTTAGCTTGCTCGGCTTGGGCAAAGAGCCCGGATAAAGCACGCCGCACCAGCTGGCTAACCTTTGGTGGCTCTGACGCAAGGAAAGGCAGCGGGCGACAAATCTCGATCGCGGCCACACCGACCCGTGCGGTTAGGGCACCATTCACAATGCCTTCGCCAAAGCGGCGCGAAATTCGGCTTAGCGCTGATCCGCCCAGCACAGACGTCACCAAATCATCGCCAGCGGACACAATCCCGGTGGCGGCCAGATGCACAAAGACCGCGCGGATCAATTTCCAAGATCCCAACGTCCCGGCGCGACCACCATAGATTTCGCTGATCCGCCGCACCATTCGCAGATTGACCACCATAGCGGTGATCACATCCGCCAAGGCCAAGGGAACCAGGGCGGTGACCGTCGCGACTTGCCGCGCGGCGGCCTCGACCTCTCGGATCGCAGCTGCATCGAGTGGGCTGACCATGGCTTGCTCGGCAGCTGCCAGTGCTGCGTCGGGATCAAAGGCATCGTTCAGCCGCGCCTCCAAATCCGCGCCACTCCATTTCAAATCCACTCTTTGCCGGTAAAAGCCTTGCAATCGCAGCCCCAGCTTGCGCGCGGCGGTCAGATCATGCTCTGCCAAAACCCGGTCGGCTGCTTGCCGCAGATGATCGAGCCGGGCCAAACGGGACAAAGCCGCGATCTCTTTGATCACCAACAACAGAGCGATTGCCAAACTCAAAGCCCCAAGCAGCGCAACAAAACCGCCCAAAACCGGGATTTTCGCCACCAAAGCCGCAATCGCCGCCCAGCTTGCCCAGCCGATCATTGCCATCGCAAAGGCGCCGAACACGGCCAGAAACCAGCGGCGCAGTGGCGAGACGGGCCGCGCCGCCATGGCCGTTAGCTGGGTCATTGCTTGGCCATGTCCGTGTGAAACCGCGCTTGTTTCCTCGGGCACAGGCGGCGCGGCGGTCGGATCAGCGGGTGCGGAGAGCTCGGTCTCTAGGTCAAACACCACCGGACCATTTTGGGGGCCGTTCATAGTTTATCTCCGAATAAAAACTGCGCGGCACGGTCCAGCCGGATATGCGGCGGGCCGGTTTCAGGCGCGAGTTTGAGAAGCGGCGGCGCAAAGCGCATAACTTGGTAATCGGCGGCCAGCCATTGTTCGGCCCCGGATCGTGCGGGCGCCAACACATCCTGCGCGTCCTGGGGCAAAGCGCCTGGATAAAAAGCGGCTTCGGTTCCCGTATCCAAGCGCCGACCGCGCACCACATCCAAATCGCGGCCCTGATGCGGGCGGGTTTCCTCGATCGTTGCGCGCAGCGCCGCCAAAGCCATGGCCGAGGTTTGCGCCCCTGCATAAGCCGCACGGTCGCGCGCATCGCGCACCAAGGCCTCCATGATCGCGGTCAGCTGTGCATGCTGCGAATGGTGCAAATGATCGGCTTTAGTGGCGGCAAACAGGATCTTTTCCACCCGCCGCGCCCCAAGCAATTTCCCTAGGATCGAGGCGGAGCCCGGCCGGAAGGCCTGCAAAATATCGCGCAATGTCAGGCGGAGATCTTCGACAGCTTTGGGGCCATCATGCAAAGCGCCCAGCACATCTACCAACACCACCTGGCGATCGATTTTTGCAAAGTGATCGCGGAAAAACGGCCGAACCACATGGGATTTATAGGCCTCATAGCGCCGTTCCATTTCCCGCCAAAGCGAGCGGCGCGGCGCATTCTGATCAGGCGGCAAGGGGGCAAAGGTTAAAACCGGTGACCCCGCCAGATCACCCGGCAGCAAAAACCGTCCCGGCGTGCAATCGGAATAGCCCGCCTGCCGCGCCATTTGCAGATAGCTAGCATAGGTTTCTGCCAATTTCTGCGCAAAGGGTTCGTCAATTGGATCGCGGGGCGCCGCCGCGCGCATCGCCGCCAAATAGGGCTCTGCCTCGGCTCGGTTTTCGATCCGCGCCAATGTTTCCTCGGACCAAGCGCTATAGGATTTTTCCAGCAGCGCCAAATCCAGCAACCATTCGCCTGGATAGTCGACGATATCCAGATGCACGGTGCGCGGCCCCATGAGCCCCCCAAGCGAGGTGATCCCGCCAATCAACCCATGCGGCTGCACCCGGAAAGATAGGCGCAGCTCAGAAATCGCGCGGGTGCTTTCGGGCCATTGCGGATCGGGACCAGACAGCCGAGCCCGGTGATCTTCATAAGCAAAACGCGGCAGCATATCGCTGGGCTGGGGCTGGAGATAAGCGGTCAGGATCCGCCCCTGCCCCGCTGCCGAAAGCTGCGGCATCCGCCCGCGATCCAAAAGATTAGCCACGAGCGAGGTGATAAAGACCGTCTTGCCCGCACGGCTCAGCCCGGTCACCCCCAAACGCACCACCGGCTCTAAAAAAGCTTCTGACATCGCGCCGGTGGCGTCTTCCACCCCGCGCATCACACTATCCGCAATCGAGCCCAGCACGTCCCGTCCCTTTTTCCTTTGCGCCAAGACCTAGGCGCTTGGCCGCCCCGCGCCAAGTCTTGACTTCACAGCTTTGCGAACAGGTTGCATCGGGCGCAGTCATGAGATAGCGCGCGCTCCATGCCGCGTTACGCCCTTAAAGTCGAATATCATGGCGCCCCCTTCGCCGGTTGGCAGCGCCAAGCCGATCAGCCTTCGGTGCAGCAAGCCATAGAAGAAGCCTTGCGCAAGCTTGATGGCTCTGTCCCGTCGATTGCCGCCGCCGGGCGCACCGATGCAGGGGTGCATGCTTTTGGGCAAGTGGCGCATTGCGATATGTCGAAAGCCTGGGATCCGTTCAAACTGGCTGGGGCGCTTAATCATCATCTGCGCCCTAACCCGGTCTCCATCGTGGACATCGCCGAAATTGGCGATGACTGGCATGCACGCTTTTCCGCAAGGGAGCGGCGCTATCTGTTTCGTCTGGTGGCCCGGCGCGCACCTATGACCCATGATGCGGGGCTGGTGTGGCAGGTCAATCATCCGCTGGATGCCGCAGCCATGGCCGACGCCGCGCGCCATCTGATTGGGCATCATGACTTCACCACTTTCCGCTCGTCGATTTGCCAGGCCGATAGTCCGGTGAAAACTCTCGACCGGCTGGATGTGAGCGAACACCCCTATCCCGGTGGGGTCGAATACCGTTTTGATGTGCGCGCCCGAAGCTTTCTGCACAACCAAGTGCGCAGCTTTGTGGGCACTTTAGAGCGGGTCGGCGCCGGTTCTTGGCCGCCCGAGCGCGTGGCCGAGGCCTTGGCCGCCAAAGAGCGGGCAGCTTGCGGTCCGGTTTGCCCGCCGCACGGGCTCTATCTGGCGGGGGTTGGCTATCCGCTTGACCCTTTCGCGCCACAAGACTAGGCAGGTCGCCCAGATTGCCAGCACTTGCCCGCGCCACTGCCGAAGAATTCATCGCCTCTAAAGAAGCTCCGGATTATTCCCAAGGGATCAGCGCTTAGAGATTGAGCAATCAGCCAATTGGGTGAAGGACAAGGCCATGGGCCAAAGGTTAAAAATTGCCATTGTCGAGAAGGATGTAGACCGCTCCCGGATGATCGTGGATGGTCTGCGCGAGGCGGGCGATTTTGACGTGATTGTTTTGGGGGATGAAACCTCCATGGCCCGCAAATTGGCTGAGATCGATCCAGATGTGGTCTTGATCGATATTGCAAATCCAAGCCGTGACACATTGGAATCCATGAGCCTTGCCTCTGGCGCAAAGGAGCGCCCGGTGGCGATGTTTGTGGATCGGACCGATAATGAAACCACCCGCGCGGCGATTGAGGCCGGGCTGAGTGCTTATGTGGTGGATGGTCTAACCCCGGCGCGGATCAAGCCTGTATTGGATGCGGCGATTGCCCGTTTCAATATGGTCAGCCAGATGCGCAGCGAACTCGAAGCGGCAAAGACGGCGCTGGTGGAACGCAAAACAATTGACCGCGCCAAAGGGCTTTTGATGAAGGCGCGAGGGATTACCGAGGACGAGGCCTATGCATTGCTCCGCAAGGCCGCCATGGACCAAGGCAAGAAACTAGTTGACGTCGCCCAAGCCCTGGTGACCGCGGCGGAGCTTTTGAAGTGAGTACAGTAAAAGTAACCTGCGGGTTCATCCCGCTTGTGGATTGCGCGCCTTTGGCTGTGGCGCGGGAATTGGGTTTTGCGGCCGAAGAAGGCGTGGATTTGGTGTTGCAGCGCCAACCGTCTTGGTCGGCATTGCGCGATATGCTGGTTTTGGGCCATTTGGATATCGCCCATATGTTGGCGCCTTTGCCCATTGCCATGTCATTGGGGCTGGGCGGTCTGCCCACCAAAGTTGACGCGCTGATGGTCTTGTCGGTGAATGGCAATGTAATCGGTGTCAGCACTGAAATCGCCGAGCGCATGCGCGTGAATGGCTGGGATGGGGATTTCTTCGATCCTATCGGCACTGGCCAGCAGCTGGTCACCGCCACGGATCGGCGCTTGCGGGTTGGGGTGCCTTTCCCGTTTTCTATGCATGCGGAGCTTTTATATCATTGGCTTGGCGCTTTGGGCGTGTCGACCCCGGGCGAGCTGGATGTGCGCACGGTTCCACCGCAGTTGATGCCCCAGGCCATGGCGGAAAAAGAGCTAGACGCTTTCTGCGTGGGCGAACCATGGGGCAGTTTCGCGGTAGAGCAAAATGCAGGTGAGTTGGTTTTGCCCGGCGCCGCAATCTGGGCCTTCGCGCCCGAAAAAGTGCTGGCCGCGCGCCATTCCTGGATCGAAGACAATCCCGACACGACCGGATCGGTTATGCGCGCCATCAGCCGCGCCGCCCGTTGGCTAAGCGATAGATCCAACCGCTCTGTGGCGGGCGAAATCCTGGGTCGGGCGGAATATCTGGATATCCCAGTGAGCATTATCGACCGGGCGCTGAATGGCTCTATCCAGACCTCGAACCGAGGTTGGCAGGCCGAAGCCCCCAATTTCCTACATTTCTATCGCAAGGCCACGAATTTCCCCTGGCGGAGTCAAGCAGCTTGGATTGCGGGCAATATCGCGCGTCGCATGGGAATGGACCGGGCATTAGCCATGGATGTGGGCAAAACATGTTTCCGTAGCGATCTTTATCGCGATCATATTGCGCCTTTGGGGATCGATATGCCTGGCGCGTCTGAGAAGCTTGAAGGATCGCTGCAACACGAAGAGGCGGTGGCCTCGACCAAAGGGCAGATGCTCTTGGGGCCGGATCGCTTCTTTAACGGTCATGTTTTCGATCCGCAGCGCCCCGGCTAAGGCCTCTCTGCGAAAGAATCCCCCCAAGAAAACCGCAAAAGTCACGGCGCAAACCGTGGCTTTTGTTTTTCTGAGACGCGGAATTTTCGGTCACAATCCCAATATAGCCATCAATTTGAATTTTCATTTGGTCCAATCCAGCGGCATTCTGCAGTGCAGCGCATATTTTTTAATCGCGAAATATCCAATTGCAGCATTCCCGACGCATTTTTTGGGCCAAGTGGCATGAAAAGTATTTCCTGGGTGCAAGACGCGGCTTATTCAAAGAACAGCTGAACAAGGATGTTCAGACCTCGCCCCCAAAGTTGTGGGTTTAATCCCCGAGCAAAGCCGCTCGACCCGTATGCGCGATGTCGCGTGACGGATCGTGTGGCTTTTTTTGCGTTTGCACCAGGCTCTACCATCGACCGAGGACCGTAATGATCAAAAATACTCTCACCTGCGCGCTGCTTTGCACCGCCGCCCTGACTGCCCCAGCTTTCGCTGAGCTGGAGCTGGAAAAAGACGAGCTGACCTTCGGCTTCATCAAGCTGACCGATATGGCCCCGCTGGCGGTTGCATATGAAAATGGCTACTTCCTGGACGAAGGTCTTTTCGTAACTCTCGAAGCGCAGGCGAACTGGAAAGTTCTTCTGGACGGCGTAATCTCCGGCACTCTGGACGGCGCGCATATGCTGGCCGGTCAGCCGCTGGCCGCGACTATCGGTTTCGGCACCGAAGCGCATATCATCACTCCGTTCTCCATGGACCTCAACGGTAACGGCATCACCGTTTCCAACGAGATCTGGGAAGAAATGCGCCCGAATATCCCGTCTAATGACGATGGCACCCCGGTTCACCCGATCTCCGCTTCTGCTCTGAAGCCGGTGGTTGAGAAGTACCAGTCCGAAGGCAAGCCTTTCAACATGGGCATGGTTTTCCCGGTTTCCACCCATAACTACGAGCTGCGCTACTGGCTGGCAGCTGGTGGTCTGCATCCGGGTTACTACTCTCAGGAAAACATCACCGGCCAAATCGGCGCTGATGTTCTGCTGTCCGTAACCCCGCCGCCGCAAATGCCGGCAACTCTGGAAGCAGGCACCATCTACGGCTACTGCGTGGGTGAGCCTTGGAACCAGCAGGCTGTTTTCAAAGGCATCGGTGTTCCGGTTATCACGGATTACGAGCTGTGGAAAAACAACCCGGAGAAAGTTTTCGGCATCACTGCAGAATTCGCAGAGCAGTATCCGAACACCACCAAAGCTGTTGTTAAGGCTCTGATCCGCGCTGCGATCTGGCTCGATGAAAACGACAACGCAAACCGCCCGGAAGCTGTGCAAATGCTGAGCCAGCCGGAATATGTGGGTGCGGATGCCGAAGTTATCGCGAACTCCATGACCGGCTTCTTCGAATATGAAAAAGGCGACAAGCGCGACGTTCCGGACTTTAACGTGTTCTTCCGTTACAACGCGACTTACCCCTACTACTCCGACGCGGTTTGGTATCTGACCCAAATGCGTCGTTGGGGCCAAATCACCGAAGCTAAGTCTGACAGCTGGTATGATGAAGTGGCGAAATCTGTTTACCGTCCGGACATCTACATGGAAGCGGCGAAACTGGTCATCGAAGATGGCTATGCAACCGAAGACATGTTCCCGGCAGCAGATGAGGACGGCTACAAAGATCCGACCCCAGCCGAAGATATCATCGATGGCATCGCCTATGATGGCATGAAGCCGAACGCTTATCTTGACAGCTTGCCGATCGGTCTGAAGGGCGAGCAAACCGTCGTCGGCAGTGAGGTGAAGGGCTAATCCCTTCCCTCTTCGCCACCGGCTTTCGGGTCGGTGGCGATCCCTCTCGGCGATAGTCGCCGCTGTTGAACCCATAACGAGTAACCGTTTGTTCCTGTACCCGTAACGAGTTCCTGTTTTCGTGAGTTCCGATCTGTAACGAGTTCCTACTTCTTGGGCACTTAACCAGTCCCTTTCTTGTGCCTGTAACCACCTGTGCCAGTCCTGCTCTGTATGAGCACATGTTTTCTGTTCCCCTCCCCCCGCTCGCCCCGGGGTACACAAACCCAGTTTGGAGAAGGTTTGATGACCGCAATTGACCCTGATGCTCTAAGCCCGGAAGCCAAGCGCGAAGCGCGCAAAGCCCGTACTTTCACCCGCATTAACAAAGCTGATAACTGGTTCCGCGTGATCGGTATCGCTTGGATGACCCCGGTTTTGCGCGCCGCTGCTGGCGACAATCCGAAAGCCCAGATGAAAGAAGTCTGGCAGCTGCTGGGTGTGCCAGTTGTTGCGATCATCTGCTTTTTGCTCGCTTGGGGCTATTTAGCGCCGCAAGTTCAAACCTCGCTTGGCGCCGTGCCTGGCCCGTCTCAGGTTTGGGAAGAAGCTGTCAACCTGCATGAAGACGCCCAGGCCAAAGCGGCCAAGCAGGAAAAATTCGAGGCTATGGTTGAAAAGCGCAACCAAAAGCTGATCGATGCAGGCCGTGCTGACGAGGTGAAAACCGTCGCCTATACCGGCGCGCCGTCTTACTACCAGCAGATCTGGACCTCGATCAAAACCGTATTTTTCGGCTTTGTGATTGCAACAGTTGTGGCTGTGCCGCTGGGCATCGTTGCCGGTCTGTCCGTGACCGCCAATGCCGCGATCAACCCGCTGATCCAGATCTTTAAACCGGTTTCGCCGCTGGCTTGGCTGCCGATCGTAACCATGATCGTTTCCGCGACCTATACCGCCGATGATGGCTGGTTCACCAAAGCATTCCTCACCTCGGCTATTACCGTGACCCTGTGTTCGCTTTGGCCGACATTGATCAACACCGCTCTGGGTGTGGCCTCTATCGATAAAGACCTGGTCAATGTGTCCAAAGTTCTGAAAATGAACACTTACACCAAAGTGACCAAGCTGGTTCTGCCCTCTGCTCTGCCGCTGATCTTCACCGGTCTGCGTCTGTCCCTCGGTGTGGGCTGGATGGTTCTGATCGCCGCTGAAATGCTGGCGCAAAACCCTGGTCTTGGCAAATTCGTCTGGGATGAATTCCAAAACGGCTCTTCCAGCTCGCTGGCGAAAATCATGGTGGCTGTGTTCACCATCGGTATCATCGGCTTCTTCCTGGATCGCCTGATGTTCGCTCTGCAGTCCATGTTCACCTTCTCTAATCATCGGTGATCGCTCATGGGTATTCTAGAGTTCAAAGACGTCTCCAAAGGCTTTGGTGAAGGCACTCACCGCACCGAAGTTCTGAAAAATATCGATCTAGATGTGCAGGAGGGCGAGTTCCTCGTTCTCCTGGGCTTCTCCGGCACCGGCAAGACCACGCTGATCAATCTGATGGCTGGCCTAGAGAAGCCCTCCAAGGGGCAAGCTCTGTTCAAAGGCAAATCCATCGAGGGCCCCGGCCCCGAACGCGGCGTGATCTTTCAAAGCTACTCGCTGATGCCTTGGCTGACTGTGAATGCGAATGTAGAGCTGGCTCTGCAATCCGTATTCCCGAAAATGCCGAAAGCAGAGCGCGCCGAGAAGGTCGACAAATATGTCAAAATGGTTGGTCTGAGCCATGCAACGACCCGCCGCCCGGCTGAGCTTTCCGGTGGTATGCGCCAGCGGGTGAATGTGGCCCGTGCTTTGGCGATGAACCCCGAGGTTCTGCTGCTGGACGAGCCGCTTTCTGCGCTGGACGCTTTGACCCGTGCAAATCTGGCCGACGAAATCGAAGCGATTTGGCAAGCGGATAAAAAGACCTGCGTGCTCATCACCAATGATGTGGACGAAGCGATTATCCTGGCGGACCGCATCATTGCTCTGAACCCGGATGGGACTTTGGGCGATGAGTTCAAAGTGACGATCCCGCGCCCGCGCGATCGGACCGCGATGAACCATGATGAGGAATTCAAGCGTCTGCGCGCTGCTGTCACCACCTATCTGATGGATGTGGGGATTGCCGCTAAGGCCGAAGGCAATACCGCTCTGCCGAATGTGACCCCGATCCATAATGTGCCCAAGGCACAGGCGGATGTTCAGCAGGGTCTGCGCGAAGACCGCTATTTGGAATTCTCGCAGTTGCACAAGATCTATCCAACGCCCAAAGGTCCGTTGACCGTGGTTGAGGATTTCGATCTGAACCTGAACAAAGGCGAATTCATTTCGCTGATCGGCCATTCGGGTTGCGGGAAATCGACGGTTTTGACCATGACTGCCGGTCTGAACTCCATCTCGAAAGGCGCCATTAAGCTCGATGGTAAGGCCGTTCGCGATGCAGACCCAGAACGTGCCGTGGTGTTCCAGGCCCCTAGCCTGTTCCCTTGGCTGACCGCTCGGGAAAACTGTGCGATTGGTGTGGACCGTGTCTATCCAAAGGCCTCGGTCAGCGAGCGCCAGGATGTGGTGGATTATTATCTAGAGCGTGTGGGCCTGGCCGACAGCATGGATAAACCGGCGTCCGACATGTCCAATGGTATGCGTCAGCGTGTGGGGATCGCCCGCGCCTTTGCCCTCAGCCCGAAACTTCTGCTGCTGGATGAACCTTTCGGCATGCTCGACAGTTTGACCCGCTGGGAATTGCAAGAAGTGCTGATGGAAGTCTGGTCCCGCACCAAGGTTACCGCTGTTTGTGTGACCCATGACGTGGATGAGGCAATCTTGCTCGCGGATCGGGTTGTGATGATGACCAATGGTCCTCAGGCGACAATCGGTAAAATCATGGAAGTGGATCTGCCACGACCGCGCACCCGTAAGGCCCTGCTCGAGCATCCTGATTACTACCGCTATCGTGAACAGCTGCTCACCTTCCTCGAAGAATATGAGCATGGCAAAGACCCGCGGAAAAAACCCGCTGAGAAGAAAACTTCGGAAGCCGCATAAGCGCGGCCTCTTTCCCAACGTCTTCTGACCGGAGCCAAACCCATGGCCATTATGGATGTACAAAACAGCCCCATGTCTCCTGCGAAAGCCCCAACTTTTGTTCGGGTGGCCGAGGTTTGGACTCCGAATAAAGACGGCACCGCGCTGAACCTTGCCAGCGGGCTATACGGGGATCTGGCCGATTTTGCGGCGGCCAGTGCGCCGGAAAGTTTTGCATATGGCGAGGGTCTGCCGGGCAAAGCCTGGGCCGAAGCGCGCCCGGTGATCCTAAAAGGATTTCGCGGCAGCTATTTTAAGCGCACCGAAGCAGCGGAGGCGGCGGGTCTAACTGCCGCCATCGCCTTGCCGGTTTTTGACGGCAACACTCTAAAGGCCGTGGTCACCTTCCTTTTTGCCGATGATGACCGCCATGTGGGTGCGGTTGAGATCTGGTCAAGCGCCTCTGAAGGCGTGCCCATGTCGCTCGAAGATGGCTATTACGGCCGGGCGGAGCATTTCGAATGGATTTCGCGCCACACCGCCTTTCCGAAAGGCAGCGGCCTTCCCGGCTCCGTTTGGAGCACTGCCGCGCCAGTGATATATCACGATCTGGGCAATAGCCACCGTTTTATCCGCAGCCAAGGCGCGGCTCAGGCCGGTCTAACCGCAGGTCTAGGGATCCCCATGTCGGCGCCAGGGCTTGAAGGCCAGGGGCAACGGGCGGTGACGCTTCTTTCGGCTTTGGGCACGCCTTTTGCGCGTCAGGTCAAAGTATTCACCTATCAAGAGCCGCGCAGCTATGTGCTGACCGCCGGATTTGGCGCAGATGGTCAAGGGCTTCTCCCCGCTGCTGCCACCGAGAGCTTCCAGCTCAATGACGGCATTTTGGGAATCGTTGCCCAAACCGGTGTGCCCGTGGCCCAAGACCTGCCCGAAGATCAGGCAGGGGATATGCAATCCCTGGTTGCGCTGCCGATTTTGGGCAATGGCCATGCAAGCCATATCATTGCGTGGTATTTCTGATGCGATTTTCGCCCATCCATCCTTGGAATTGGTCCCAGCGTCAGGCTCTGTTAAGATTCTTCTGGGACTCTGAGGCCGCAAATGCGCCTCGGATCGGAAATGATGCTCAGCACTGCTCAACAAACCCAGCTGCAAAACAGCTTTGCCTTGGTCTATGCGGCCAAGGCGCGGATCGCGGATCACTGCTATCGACTGCTTTTTGCGGTCAATCCAGACTTGCAGGCGATGTTTCAGGGCGAGCGGCAAACGCCACAGGAAATGATCACATCGGAACTGGCCTTGATGGTGAAGCTCGCCTCGTCGCCGCAGGTGAATTCACAGATCAAGCGTTTGGCCAAAACCCATATGGGCTATGGGGTGAAGGATGCGCATTTCACCCAAATGCGCCACGCGCTTTTGACTGCAATGGCCGAAGAGCTGGGCGACGCCCTGCCCGCCGAAGCGCATGCCGCCTGGGGCGCGGCCTTCGATCTGGTGGCCGACGCGATGAAAACCGCGCAAGCCGCCGCAGCGTCCCAAGCCTAACGCGCCGCACAACCACGCAAAATCCTAAGCCGTCGGCCAACGACGCCCAAAATTGCTGCGCCGCAAATTCCTGCGACGTTGCCATTTCTCACGCCTAATCGTCCAACGAGTAAGACCCATGACGCCAGAACAAATCGACGCTGTTCAAGCAAGCTTCAAAAAAGTCGCCCCGATCGCAGATGCTGCGGCCGAAATCTTCTATAACCGCCTGTTTGAGATCGCACCTCAGGTCAAGCCGCTATTCACCGGTGATATCAAGCAGCAAGGATCAAAGCTGATGGCGACTTTGGGCGCTGTGGTGAATGGTCTGAAAGACTTGGATAAAATCGTTCCCGTGGCGCAGCAACTGGCTGTGAAACATGTGGATTACGGTGTGACCGCCGATCATTATGTGCCGGTTGGCGAAGCCCTGATCTACACCCTGGAAAAGGGTCTGGGCGATGATTTCACCCCGGAAATTCGCACCGCTTGGGAAACCGCTTACACCACCCTATCCGGCGTGATGATCGAAGCGGCCTATAGCTAATCGCCCCCCAGGATTTTCGTAATTCGACCTATTTCACCTCCACTAGCCAAATACGAGCAAGACCATGACACCAGCACAGATCGACGCAGTTCAAGCCAGCTTTCAGAAAGTGGCACCAATCGCCGATGCCGCAGCGGATATTTTCTACACCCGCCTGTTTGAAATCGCGCCTCAGGTAAAACCCTATTTCAAAGGCGATATGAAACAGCAAGGCTCTAAACTGATGGCGACTTTGGGCGCTGTTGTGAACGGCCTGAAAGATCTGGACAAAATCGTGCCGGTCGCTCAGCAGCTGGCGGTAAAGCACGTGGATTATGGCGTGAAAGCCGAAGATTACGTACCGGTTGGCGAAGCGCTGATCTACACTCTGGAAAAAGGCCTGGGCGATGATTTCACCCCAGAAGTCCGCACCGCTTGGGAAACCGCTTACACCACCCTGTCCGGCGTGATGATCGAAGCGGCCTATCCTTCCGCAGCTGCCGCACCGGCAGAATCCAAACCTTGGTGGAAATTCTGGTAAGAGCTTCCACCCCCATCCCCGTGCCCGGCTGCGCCAACCTTGCCGGGCACGGCACTTTTTTGCAACCTGATCAGGATCTCGCCCTATGACCCCGGATCAAATTAGCCTCGTCCGTCAGAGCTTTGCCATGGCAGAGCCCGTTTCCGGCCAGCTCGCCGGCATGTTCTATGGACGGCTATTTACCATCGCCCCCGAAACCAAGCCGCTGTTTGAGAACGCCAATATGTTCTCGCAGGGTGACAAGCTGATGGCGATGTTGAAAACCGTGATTTCGCTGCTCGACAAGCCCGAGCTTTTGATGCCCGCCGCCGAAAATCTGGCAGTCGGCCATAATGACTATGGCGTTCGCGCCGAACATTACGCCCCGGTTGGCGAAGCGCTGATCTGGGCGCTCGAAACCGGAATGGGCGAAAGCTTTGGCGAAGATGCCAAAGACGCCTGGAGCACAGCCTATGCAGCCCTAAGCGCGGCCATGATCGCCGCATCGGAAGCTGCTGCCAAAGAAAAAGCGGAGTAAAAAGAATGGCAGAAAAACTTGTCGTCATTGGCGCGGGTATGGCCTCGGGCCGCGCCTTGGAAGAGCTGTTCAAGCTCGACCCTGATGCATATGAGGTGACCCTGTTCGGTGCAGAGCCGCGCGGGAACTATAATCGCATCATGCTTTCCCCGGTTCTGTCGGGCGAAAAGACTTACGAAGAAATCGTCACCCATGACGCGCAATGGTATGCGGATAACAAAGTGACTTGCCGCTTTGGCGAAGCCGTCACCGGCATCGACCGTGAGCGCAAGGTTGTGATCACGGCGAAAGGCGAAACGCCTTATGACAAGCTGATCGTCGCCACCGGCTCTAACCCGTTCATCATCCCGCTGCCTGGCCATGATCTGCCTGGCGTGATGGCCTATCGCGATATCGATGACACCAATAAGATGATCGAAGTTTCCGCCAAGCCCGGCGCGAAAGCTGTGGTTATCGGTGGTGGTCTTTTGGGGCTCGAAGCTGCGGCTGGTCTGAAGATGCGCGGCATGGATGTGACCGTGGTGCATATCATGGGCCATCTGATGGAGCGTCAGCTTGATGAAGCGGCGGGCTATCTGCTGCGCAAAGCTCTGACCGATCGGGGCATTCACATCAAATGCTCGGCCAATTCCAAAGAGATCTATGGCGATGGCAAAGTCGAAGGCCTGCGCCTTGATGATGGCACCGAGATCCCTTGTGACATCCTGGTCATGGCTGTGGGCATCCGTCCGAATACTCAGCTGGCGAAAGATGCAGGTCTAGCCGTGGGTCGCGGTATTCATATCGATGACCAATGTGTGACCTCGGATGAAAACATCCTCGCGGTTGGCGAATGTGTCGAGCATAACGGCGCGCTATTCGGCCTGGTGGCACCGATCTTTGATATGGGCAAAGTTCTGGCCCAGACACTGGTTGGCCAGCACGCGGCTTATGTGGCCAAGGAAGTCTCCACCAAGCTGAAAGTCACCGGCTGTGATCTGTTCTCGGCGGGTGACTTCGCTGATGCGGATGACCGCGAAGACATCGTTTTCCGCGACCCGGCACGCGGCGTTTATAAGCGCCTGGTGATCAAAGATAACCAAGTTATCGGCGCCGTGATGTATGGCGATACGGCCGATGGCGGCTGGTTCTTCCAACATATCAAAGACGGGACCGACATCACCGAGATGCGCGAAACCCTGATCTTTGGACCGGCCTACCAAGGGGGTGCCTCGCTGGACCCTATGGCGGCCGTTGCAGCGTTGCCGGATGATGCGGAAATCTGCGGCTGCAACGGCGTAAGCAAAGGTGATATCGTAGCGGCCATCGAGGCCGGTGCAACCGATCTAGGGGCCGTCCGCGCGGTCACCAAAGCCTCGGGTTCTTGCGGCACCTGCACAGGTCTGGTGGAGCAAGTTCTGGCCACAACTTTAGGCGATGATTTCGTATTGCCGACCGCGCAACCGGTATGCGGCTGTACGGATCTGACCCATGAAGATGTGCGCCGCTTGATCAAATCCCAAGAGCTGAAATCGCAGCAAGCGGTTTGGCAGGAACTGGGATGGAAGACCAAAGACGGCTGTCATGTCTGTCGTCCGGCGATCAACTATTACCTGCTGGCCGATTGGCCGCTGGAATACCAAGACGACCCGCAGAGCCGGTTCATCAATGAGCGTAAGCACGCAAACATCCAGAAAGACGGGACTTATTCCGTTGTGCCTCGGATGTGGGGCGGCATGACCACCCCCGATGAGCTGCGCGCCATTGCGGATGCGGCAGAGAAATACAATGTCCCAACAGTGCATGTCACCGGCGGTCAGCGTATCGATTTGCTCGGCGTCAAAGGTGAAGACCTGCCCGCGATCTGGGCCGATCTGAACAAGGCGGGGCTGGTCTCGGGCCATGCTTATGCAAAAGGTCTGCGCACGGTGAAAACCTGTGTCGGCAAAGATCACTGCCGCTTCGGCACCCAAGACAGCACCGGGCTTGGCATCAAGCTTGAAAAGCATCTCTGGGGATCTTGGACGCCGCATAAGGTCAAGCTTGCCGTGACTGGGTGCCCGCGCAACTGTGCTGAGGCCACCTGTAAAGATATCGGTGTGGTTTGCGTCGATAGCGGCTATCAGATCGGTGTCGGCGGTGCGGCTGGTATGGATGTGAAGGAAACGGAACGTCTGGCCGATGTCACCAGCGAAGAAGAAGTGCTGGAGATCGCAACCGCCTTCATGCAGCTCTATCGCGAGAACGGCAAATATCTTGACCGTCCATATAAATGGATTGCGAAAGTTGGCCTGGATTGGGTCAAAGCGCAGGTCATCGAAGATGTCGAGAACCGCAAAGCTCTGTGTGAACGTTTCGCGATTTCCCAATCGGTCTATCAAAAAGACCCATGGGCCGAGCATGTGGAAGAAAAGGCAGAGACCTATCAGCCGCTCGCAACCCTGAATTTGGAGGCCGCAGAATGAGCATGTGGATGGATATTGGCGCGCTCAACGACATTCCAGTTCGTGGCGCTCGCGTGGTGAAAACCGCTAAGGGCTGTGTTGCAGTGTTCCGCACCGGTGATGACGAAGTCTATGCGCTCGAAGACAGCTGCCCCCATAAAGGCGGCCCGCTGAGCCAAGGCATCGTGCATGGTAAATCCATCACCTGCCCTTTGCATAACTGGGTCTTCTCTTTTGAGACGGGCCAGGCGCAAGGCGCGGATGAAGGATCGGTGGAAACCTATGCGGTCAAAGTCGAAGATGGGCGTTTGCTGCTGGATGCGGCAAAGCTGAGCCAACGGAGCGCAGCATAATGGATGGTGGTGCAGTGAGTGATCCAGCGGTAATCTCTGGCTCTGAGGGGCGTGAGGACCGGACCAGCGGTGCGGCGGAAACGATCTGCACCACCTGCCCTTATTGCGGCGTTGGCTGTGGGGTGCTTGCCACCCCCGAAGGCGAAAACGGGCTCGCCATCAAAGGCGATCCCAATCACCCGGCCAATTTCGGCAGGCTCTGTTCCAAGGGCTCCGCGCTTGGGGAGACCACTGATCTTACGGGGCGGCTTTTGCATCCGCAAATCGCTGGGCAGCAGGCCTCTTGGGAGGATGCGGTCAGTTTGGTCGCGGATAAGTTCAAGCAATGTATCGAGGTTTTCGGCCCCGATAGTGTGGCGTTTTATGTCTCGGGCCAGTTGCTGACCGAAGATTATTACGTCGCCAATAAGCTGATGAAGGGCTATATCGGCTCGGGCAATATAGACACGAATTCCCGGCTTTGCATGGCGTCTTCAGTGGCCGGTCATAAACGCGCTTTTGGCGCTGACACGGTGCCGGGCCAATATGAAGACCTGGAACAAGCCGATCTGATCGTGCTGGTGGGCTCGAACCTCGCCTGGTGCCATCCGGTTCTGTATCAACGGATCTTGGCCGCGAAACAGACCAATCCCAATCTGAAAATCGTCAATGTGGATCCGCGCAAAACCGCGAGCTCCGATATGGCGGTGATGCATCTGGCCGTGGCGCCGGGCAGTGATGTGGCCTTGTTCAATGGCCTTTTGGCCGAAATTGCCGCGCGTGGCGCGATGGACCAAGACTATCTGGCCTCTTATGTGAGCGGCTTCACCGATGCTTTGACCGCCGCCAATGAGGATGACCCCGCCAAAACCGGCCTGAGCGAAGAAGAGCTGGCGGCTTTCTATGATCTATGGATCAGCACCGAAAAGACCGTCACCATTTATTCTCAGGGCGTGAACCAGTCCTCCAGCGGTGCGGATAAGGTGAACTCGATCCTGAACTGCCATCTGGCCACGGGTCGGATCGGCAAGCCGGGCATGGGCCCCTTCTCAGTCACGGGGCAGCCCAATGCTATGGGCGGGCGCGAAGTGGGCGGTTTGGCGAATATGCTGGCCTGCCATTTGGATATCGAAAACCCTGATCATCGGGAGGCGGTGCAAGGCTTCTGGGCCAGCCCGACCATGACCGAAAAGCCAGGGCTGAAAGCCGTGGATATGTTCCGCGCCGTGGCCGATGGGCGGATCAAAGCGCTTTGGGTCATGTGCACCAATCCGGCCGTTTCCATGCCCGAGGCGGATTATGTGGCTCAGGCCATTAAGGAATGCCCCTTTACCGTGGTCTCGGATATGTTTCCGGGTACTGATACCGCCAAGCTGGCCGATGTTCTGCTTCCCGCCACAGGCTGGGGTGAGAAAGACGGCACCGTCACCAATTCCGAGCGCTGCATTTCCCGCCAGAAAGCCAGCCTGCCCGCTCCGGGCGAGGCGCGTCATGACTGGCAGATCATCTGCGATGTTGCCAAAGCAATGGGCTGGGCCGAAGCCTTTGATTTCGACAGCCCGGCAGCCGTGTTCCGTGAACATGCACAGCTTTCGGGGGTTGCAGGCAAAATTGGCCGCGATTTCGATATTTCCGATCTGGGCGAGATTTCGGATGAGGAATTCGACAGTCTAGAGCCCTTTGTCTGGCCGCGTGCGGGTGAGCGTCAGGGCGGGCGTTTCTTTACCAAAGGCGGGTTCTTTACCCCCGATGGGAAGGGTCGCATGCTGGGTGTTACCAGCCGGGCCCCGGCCAGCCAGCTCAGCAAAGTCTATCCGCTGCGGCTGAATACCGGGCGGGTGCGCGATCACTGGCACACCATGACCCGCACCGCCATGAGCCCCCGTCTCAGCCAGCATATCGCCGAGCCATTCTTGGAAATCAATCCGGCAGATGCCTGTCTTCGCGGGCTGAAACCGGCGGATCTGGCACGGGTCGGCAGCCCCTTTGGTACCGCGATTTTGCGCGTGGTTGTGACAGACCGCCAGCCCAAGGGATCGGTCTTTGCCCCGATGCATTGGACCGGCCAATATGCCAGCGCAGGCCGCGTCGATGCTTTGGTTGAGGCGCATACAGACCCGATCTCGGGCCAGCCGGAAAGCAAAGCCAGCCCAGTGCAGGTCGCGGCGATGAACCCGGCCTGGTATGGATTTGCCATGAGCACCGAGGAATTCACCCCCGAAACCGCCTATTGGGCGCGGGCGCGGGTGCGCAATGGTTGGCGCGCAGAGATTGCGGATATGGCCGCTCCGAAAGATTGGGAAGCTTATGCAAAGCATCTTTTCGGCGCGCCAGAGGCCACAGCCATCACCGTAAAGGACCCAGCCAAAGGCGTGGCGCGGGTGGCCTTGATGCAAGATGGCCAGGTGATCGCAGCGCTCTTTACCAGCCCCGAACCCGTGGCCGCGGCGCGAAACCATCTGACCTCGACACTAGGCACCGAAGCCGGTGGCGCGGTCTTGGCCGCACGTCCGGGTGAGGATCAGCCGGATCAAGGGGGGATTGTCTGCGCTTGTTTCGATGTGGGCGTGAATACCATCATCGAAGCCATCGAAAGCAAGGGCCTGCGCGATGTGGAAGCCATCGGCGACGCAATTCGTGCCGGGACCAATTGCGGTTCTTGCCGGCCTGAGATACGGGGTATCCTTGACGCTCACACACCCAAGGAAGCAGCCGAATGACACTTGCGCCCTTTGTCCATGCTTTGGGTCGCGGCCCAGGGAGATCGAGGGCGCTAGAGCAAAAAGAGGCCCGCGAGGCCATGGCCCTCATCCTCAGCGGTCAGGCCGCCCCAGAAGCGGTGGGGGCAATGCTGATGCTGATGCGCTATCGCGGCGAAACGGCCGAGGAAATCGCAGGCTTCGTGGAGGCCATGCGCGACCGGGTATCCCCATGGGCTAATTTGCCGGTGACGCTGGATTGGCCGTCTTATGCTTCGGGCCGGTCACGGGGTTTGCCGCTGTTTCTATTGGCGGCAAAACTCGCAGCGGAGGCGGGGCATAAGGTTCTGCTGCATGGCTGGAACTCCACCCAAAACCCGCTGGCCGATATTCGCAGCCAAATCGGATCGGTGGGGATTTCCAGTGTCGAAACCCCCGAGGCTGCCAAAGCGGCTTTGGCGCGTGATGGCATTGTCTATGTGCCGCTCGAAGCGCTGGATCCCGATCAAATGCGGGTGCTGCAGCTGCGCGATGTGCTGGGCCTGCGTTCTCCGATTAATACGGCTCTGCGTGCGCTGAACCCAGCACGGGCCAAGCTCGCTGTGCAAGGCGTGTTCCACCCGCCCTATCGCGCGCTGCAACAAGATGCGGCGGCGTTGTTGGGCGACAGCACGCTTTTGGTGCTAAAGGGCGGCGGCGGCGAATTCGAACGCCATCCTTCAAAAGATACGCTGCTTTACGGTTTGGATCGCGGCGATGCCTTTGAGCGCACAGCCTCCGCCATGAGTGATGAAACCCGGCGCCTAGCGGATCAAACCGCAAAGCCCGAGGATCTGGCCGCGCTTTGGTCGGGCAGCCTGGAAGACCCCTTTGCCGAAGCAACAGTGACCGGGACTTTGGCGCTGGTGCTTTATGCTGGATCGGGCTTTGCCTCGCTGACAAAGGCGCAATCCGAGGCGCGGGCCTTGTGGTTGGCGCGGCGCAAATCCCTGGCCGCCTGACCTCGCTTCCTCAACGAAAATTAAGCATAGCAAAAACCGGACCAAGCCGCGCGCTTGCCAATCCTGGACTGTCGGACTAGGTGCAAAATCATGCAGACCTTTCCCATGTTTTTGAAAGTGGCCGGGCGCCCGGTGATGATCTTTGGTGGCGGCGAGCAAGCGGCGCAGAAATGCCGTTTGCTGCTGAAAACCGAAGCGCGCATCATCTTGGTCGCGCCGCAGCTGGACCCGGAACTGACTGACCTTCTCGCCGAGGGCCGGATCAGTCACTGCACGGACAGGCCTCGGCCCGAGCTGGTTAAGGGAACGGCATTGGTCTTTATCGCGACGGGCTGTCCGGGGCTGGATGCAAGTCTGCAGGATTTGGCCAAGCTGGGCGGCGCCGTGGTGAATGTGGTGGACCAGCCCGAGCTTTGCGATGCTTTGACCCCCTCGATCGTGGATCGTGACCCGGTTGTGGTGGCGATTGGCACAGAAGGCGCGGGCCCGGTGCTCGCGCGGCAGATCAAAACCCGCCTCGAAGAACTGCTAGAGCCGCGTTTGGGCGAACTCGTCGCTTTGGCCGGGCATCTTCGCGGGGCGGTGGCGCAGCGCGTGCCACAAGAAAAGCGTCGCGCCTTTTGGCGGTGGGTCTTTACCGGGGCACCGCGCCAACGCCATGCGGCGGGCGCTGAACGTGAAGCCGCGCGCTTGATCAAAGATGCTATCGCCGCTGGTGGCGCGCCAGAGCGTCACTCAGGCGGTTTGCTCTCGATCATCCCTTGTGACGGGGCGCGCGACCATCTGACATTGCAAGCCGTCGCCCGGTTGCAAGAGGCGGATCTGATCCTGTTTGACCCGGAATTTGGCGCACCGGCGCTAGAGCTGGCCCGGCGGGATGCGGCGCGTCTGCCGATCTCGGGGGTGCAGGCTCCGTCTGACCCGCACGCAGCCATTGCCGAGATCCTGCGCGATGCGGGCCGGGTCGCGGTTTTGACGGCGCAGCCCGAGGCCTGGGATGGACCTGCAATTGCGGCTTGTTGCGAGGCAAGCTCAGAAAAACTGGCGGGGCTCACCCCCGTTTGAGGGCGTGGCGGTGCCTAAGGGTCGCGGTTCTCGGGGGCGGCGTGCAAAAAGACCGGGATCAACACGGTCAGGGTAAAGATCCGCCCCACATGATGCAGCGCCACATAGGCGGGTTCCGCATCCAAAAGCAGCGCCATAGCCATCATCGTCTCTAGCCCGCCCGGCGCAAAGGCTATCAGAGCCGAGGTCAGAGAAAAGCCCAAGATTTCCGCCACGGCCCAGGCCGCAAGGCAGGAAATCACCACAGCAATCCCGGTCAGCAGCATCGCCCCCGCAAAGGCTTTGCGCAGATCCCGCAGTTTCACCCCATCAAAACGGGTGCCAATCACACAGCCCATCACCACGAAACCCGGCATCGCCAGCCAGCGCGGCACACCGCCATGGATGATCCCGGCCCCATGGGCGAAAGAGGACGCAAACATCGCACCAATCAGCAGCGCCGCCGGAACTTTGAGCCGGTCCAGCCCATATCCCACAACCAGCCCGGCAAGGGTCAATCCCATCAGCGCCAGAACCGGCATGGGCACCACGGGCGGTAACGAGGATGGCAAGGGCTCGCCGCGCAGCAAAATCACCAAGGGCGGGGTCAACAGCGTCAAAGCCAGAACCCGCAGCGATTGAATCAGCGTGATCGATTTCATATCGGCGGATTTACCGGTTTCCAGGCCGAGGCTGAGAACATAGCTCAGATGTCCCGGGGCAGCCGCCAGAACCGATGTTTTCGGCGATAGGCCGAGGCTGGCGCGCAGCGCGAAACTGCCAGCCCAAAGGGTCAAAGCCATAGCCCCCACCAAGAATACCAGGCTCAGGGGCCAGCGGATCGCAGCGGCCACCACCTCTGGCGTTACACCACTCCCCATCCCCATGCCGATAATCACAAAGCAAATCATCCGCAGCTGCTTTGGCATTGCGGTGCGCATCCCGCTGAGCCCAGCAATGCTGACCAAAGCGGCCGGACCCAGGATATGCGCTGCGGGAATGCCCAGCCACATGGCCAAAACCGCGCCCAAAGCGCCGATGCCAAGTGTTTGCAATGAAATAAAGACCGTCTGCATGCCCTTCCTATGGCGGCTTGGCGCGGGACTGTCGATAGGGATTATGTCGGTGTGTTAAACCACTGCCCAAAGGTCAAAACGGCGCGGGCGGTTTTCCGCTCTCGCGCCGTAGGTCTTGCCTGCTTTGCATCGCAAAGAATTCGCCACGGCCTAAGTCGCAGCAAAATCAGCCGGTCTTAGAAGTCAAAGACATAGGAAATGCCAAACACCCAGGGGTCAATTTCGGCAGTCCCGACTTTGTCGCCATTCAGCTTCACTTCGCTATCGATATCCATCCAGCGGACGTCAAAACGAATGGCCGAGCTGTCGAGAATATCGAAATCAAGACCCGCATGCAGCGCTAGGCCAAAGCTATCGCCAAGACGAATTTTGGACCCGTCCAGCGCGCCTTTGGTCTTTTCTTCAAAGAAGGTGGTGTAGTTCAGACCCGCGCCGATAAAGGGCGTCACAGGGGTCAGGCCGGAGAAGTGGTAATTCACCGACAAGGTGGGCGGCAAATGCTGCACAGTCGCGACTTCGCCCAGACCATCTAACTTTACGCTATGCTGGAACGGGGTCGCTGCGAGCAGTTCGATCCCCACATTATCCATGACGAAATATTCAAGGGTAAAGGTCGGGCGCACGCTGTCGCCGACATCAGCATCCAAAGTGCCATTGACCAGCGATCCATTGTCATCTTTCGGCTGCACCATGCCGACACCAACACCGACCGACCAAGTGCCTTTTTCCGCCGCTGCCACTGGGAGCGCCAGCATACCAAGGCCCATAGCCACCGCGATGAGAGATTTTGTGTGAGTCATATTCTTGTCCTCCAAGCGATGACGCGCTTGTGACAAGCTTGCGCGGCGTTAACTTTGACGAGGATCAAATAGGATCACTTCTGTAGCAATGTCGTAAAATTGCCACATTAACGAGAGCTTGGCTCCCGAGAGGCGCATGGGATTTCCAGCGGCTTGCGATGCAGCGGTGAATTTACCCAGCCCAAAAGCGCAGAGGTTTAGCGCAGCTCTGCGGGCAAATCCTAAGCTTGGATCGGCAGGACGTGCCAATATCGCAGCAAAACCCATGATATTTGCCTAAGAACAGATGTCTTGGCCCGCAGCGCGGCTGGAATTCGCGCCTTGCAGCGCTGCGCCCTCTTGCCCCCAAGCGCGGATCGTGGAAAGCCTGGCGCATGATTAATGATAATCCAGCAGACCCGTTCAAAAAGGCCCTGGCTGAGGCCACTAAGGTGATGGCCGATGATAGCGATGTCACGGTGACCTATTCCGTAGACCCGCCGGGGATGACTGCGGATTCCATGCGGTTGCCGCAAGTCTCGCGGCGCATGACCCGGGCCGAGGTTTTGCTCGCACGCGGCACGGCCGATGCCTATGCTCTGCGCCGCCGGTATCATGATGAAGGCCTGCATACGCGCTACGCCCCCGAAGGTGAAATGGCGCGCGAGCTTTATAACGCGATGGAAACCGCCCGCTGCGAAAGCGTTGGCGCGCGGGTGATGCCGGGCACTGCGGGCAATATCGATGCGATGATTGGCGCGGAAACTGACCGAAAGGGCTATGCCCAGATCACCAAAGCCGATGATGCGCCTTTGGCCGCTGCGGCTGGATATCTGGTGCGCCATCTGACCACTGGCCGCGACCTGCCCGCCGGAGCGAATAATGTCATGCAGCTTTGGCGCGATCATATTGAGGGCCAAGCTGGCGAGGCTCTGACCGATCTGGATTCTGTGCTGGATGACCAGGCCGCTTTCGCGAAATTGGCGCGTCGGATCATCTCGGATCTGGGCTATGCGGATCAGCTGGGCGAAGACCCGGATCTTTCCGATGACGAAGATCCCGAGGATCAGGCCGAGGAACAAGAGCAAGAACAAGAGCCCGAATCCGACCAGCAGGATCAGCAAGACAGCGCAGAAGACGCAGAGGCCGAGCCAGAGCAAAGCCAAGACGATAGCCGCGACAGTTCCGAGGCCCAGGTCGTTATGGACCAAATGGCCGATGCGGAAATGAATGAAGAAGCGGAGATGGCCGAAGGCGATGCACCGCTAGACCCGCCGCCGCCGCCACCCGTATCAGATGCGGATCCCGGCTATTTGGTGTGGAACCAGGCCTATGACGAAGAGGTCCGCGCCGAAGATCTGGCCGAACCTGCGGAATTGGAACGTCTGCGCGCCTATTTGGACCAACAGCTAGAGCCGCTCAAAGGTGCGGTAAGCCGATTGGCCAATAAACTGCAGCGGCGGCTTCAGGCGCAGCAGAACCGGTCTTGGGAATTTGACCGCGAAGAGGGCATTCTAGATGCGGGCCGCTTAGCGCGGGTTGTGGCCAATCCCACCACGCCGCTGAGTTTCAAGATCGAAAAAGACACGGATTTCCGTGACACTGTGGTGACTTTGCTGCTGGATAATTCCGGCTCTATGCGCGGACGTCCGATCTCGATTGCCGCGATCTGCGCTGATGTGCTCGCGCGCACGCTTGAGCGCTGCCAAGTAAAGGTCGAAATTCTGGGCTTTACCACCCGCGCTTGGAAAGGCGGCCAAAGCCGTGAAGAATGGCTGGCCCAGGGCCGTCCGCAACAGCCCGGTCGCCTGAATGATCTGCGCCATATCATCTATAAACAGGCCGATGCCCCTTGGCGTCGCGCCCGGCCAAATCTAGGCCTGATGATGAAAGAGGGCCTGTTGAAGGAAAATATCGATGGCGAGGCCCTGGAATGGGCGCATCGTCGGATGTTGGCCCGGCCCGAAGCGCGCAAGGTTTTGATGGTGATTTCCGACGGTGCGCCGGTGGATGACAGCACGCTTTCAGTGAACCCGGCCAATTACCTGGAAAAACATCTGCGCGATGTGATCGCCATGGTAGAGAAAAAGAAAATGGTCGAGCTGATCGCCATCGGCATCGGCCATGATGTGACCCGCTATTACGATACGGCGGTGACCATCACCGATGTGGAGCAGCTCGCCGGTGCCATGACCGAACAGCTGGCCGGGCTTTTTGACACGGATCCAAGGGCGCGGGCGCGTCTATTGGGGATGAAGCGGGTCGCATAATGTTTCAAGACTTTGTCGCCTCCGCCTCCCCTGACCAAGGGCCGCCTCGTCTGGCTGCCCTGCGCGCTGAAATGGAGACGGAAGGGCTGCAAGGTTTTCTCGTGCCGCGCTCTGATGCCCATCAGGGCGAATATGTGGCGCCGCGCGATGAGCGCTTGTCTTGGCTCACGGGTTTTACCGGGTCGGCGGGATTTGCCCTGATCTTGCAAGATCGCGCCTTGATGTTTGTCGATGGGCGCTACCGGGTGCAAGTCCGGCACCAAACCGACCAAGCCAGTTTCGAGGTGGTCCATTGGCCAGAGGTAAAGCTGGGCGATTGGCTTTGCTCCGAATTGACCGAACCGGCGGTGATCGGCTTTGACCCCTGGCTGCATACTGTGGCCGAGATTGAGGCGGCGCGCATCGCCCTTGCGGGATCAGAGATCACTTTGGTCGAAACCGATAATCTGGTAGATCGGATTTGGCCCGATCAGCCTGGCCCGCCAATGGGCAAGGCGATCAGCTATCCCGAGACCATGACCGGCCAATCCAGCGCGGCAAAACGCCAGATGCTGGCGGATGAGCTAAGTAAAGCGGGTCAAAGCGCGGCTGTGATCACCCTGCCCGATAGCCTGTGCTGGTTGTTGAATATCCGTGGCTCGGATATCCAGCGCAACCCATTGGCCCAGGGTTTTGCCATTCTCCATGCGGATGCGCGGGTTGATCTCTTCATGGCTGCGGAAAAGCTCGAAGAGCTGGACCCGCCCTTGGCCAATGGCATTTCCGTTCATGCGCCAGACCGCTTTGCCCCGGCGCTAGAGCAGCTGAGCGGCGCGGTTTTATGTGATCGCGGCAGCCTGCCTGTGGCGGTGCATGCGGCGCTGATTGCCTCGGAGGCCGAGCCTGTCATAGCGCGCGATCCCTGTATCCTGCCCAAAGCCTGCAAGACCGAGGCCGAGCTGACCGCTGCCCGGATAGCCCATCGCCGGGACGCAGGCGCGATGGTTGAGTTTCTGGCTTGGCTTGATGCTGCTTTGGCCGATCTGGTGGCGAGCAGCCGCGCGCTGAGCGAAATTGAGGTGGTCACAAAGCTTGAAGAAACCCGCGCCGCGACTGGTGCTCTGCGCGATATCAGCTTTGACACGATCTGCGGCACTGGCCCCCATGGGGCGATTGTCCATTACCGCGTGACCGAAGACACTAACCGCGCCATTGCGCCGGGCGATTTGCTGCTGGTTGATAGTGGCGGGCAATATCTGGATGGCACCACCGATATCACCCGGACCATGGCAGTAGGTGATCCCAGCCAAGAGCAGCGCGACTGCTTTACCCGCGTGCTCAAAGGCATGATTGCCGTGTCTCAGGCGCGCTTTCCCAAAGGCCTGGCCGGGCGCGATTTGGATGCGCTGGCGCGGTCTGCGCTTTGGCAGGCGGGGCTTGATTACGATCATGGCACCGGCCATGGCGTTGGTCAGTATTTGTCGGTGCATGAAGGCCCCCAAAGGCTGTCGCGGCAGGCCCATGAAGTACTGCGTCCCGGCATGATCCTATCCAATGAGCCAGGCTATTACCGCGAGGACGCTTTCGGCATCCGCATAGAAAATCTGATCGTGGTGGAACCTGCCCCCGATCTGCCCGGCGCCGATCCCCAGCGGGAGATGCTGGCCTTTGAAACTCTGACCTATGTGCCTATCGATCGCCGCTTGATCGATCTCGCACTTCTGACCGCATCCGAACGGGCCTGGATGGATGCTTATCACAAGGCCTGCGCTGAACGCCTAGGCGGCGATATTTCCTCGCAAGCTGCGGACTGGCTAGAGCGCGCCACCGCGCCGCTTTGACTTTCGACCAATAGACCACTCGCGTTGTCACATTCCTGTCATAAACTTCAGGCCATGCTTCGCGCAAAATACCGCCAGCCAAAAAATCAAGGCGGAGCAACACTATGAACGAATGGGACATAACAATGGATCAGTATATCACCACCCGCCCGTCGGATAAGACTTGGGTCGTTCGCGCCGGGGGGGCCGTCATCGCAGAAAGCCGTGGCACTGTGGAACTTAGCGAAGGCGATCTGCCGCCGGTGATCTATTTCCCGCGCGAAGATATCGCCATGATGTTTCTAGAGCAGACCAGCCAAACCAGCAGCTGTCCCCATAAAGGCGAGGCAGTGTATTTTTCCATCATGGCCAAAAGCTATACATTGGAAAATGCCGGTTGGAGCTATGAAAACCCCAAGCCGGAAGCAGAGCGGATCAAAGGCATGATCGCCTTTTACGCTAAGGGTCTGACCATCGAGCAGCTCTAAGCACTGCTGCCAGACTTGCTTTTACGAATGCTCTTCGGCGGCAGTGGCCGCCAGGGCGCGAGCATAGGCTTTTAGCGCATCCACATGGAAAACCGCGCCCACCAGATGCGGCTCTCCTTGTGGATCTGCGATCACCACCGGCAAAAATGGTCGCTCGGATTGCTCGAATAAGGGCATGATCCGCTCCAATGTGGCGCCGCGATCTACCGCTAGGCCGGCCTCCATCGCCTCTTGCAATGCGGTTTCGCTGGGCGCGCGCGGATGGCTGAGCGGGCGCATCACCGAAGACACACGAAACATGGCCAGCAAATAGGCTTGCGGCCCCGGCGCCACATGCTCGCCGCGCCGTTCCAATTGTGTAAGAAAGAAGCTGCGATCCACGAGCCTGCTGGAAATCGCGGTGGATAGCGACACTGCCGTCATCACCGCCAGCCCGGTTTGCCAGTCGCCGGTCAGCTCGAACACGATCAGTGTTGTGGAAATCGGCGCCCCCAGAACCGCGGCGGCCACAGCGCCCATTCCCGCCAAAGCATATAGGGTTTCACTGCCCGAAACATTGGGAAAGATCCCCGTCGCCACAATGCCAAATCCCAGCCCGGTGAGCGCTCCGACCATTAGCGAGGGCGAAAACACCCCGCCTCCCATACGCCCCGCGACCGTGACCCCAACGGCGATGGATTTGATCACGGCGAAAACCAGGGCCTCATGCAGCAAAAGCTCGCCTGTCAACGCCCGCGAAGTGGTTTCATAGCCCACGCCGATAATATGGGGAAAGCCAATCGCGATAACGCCCAGCATTGCTCCGGCCACGGCAGGGCGCAGCCAGCGGGGCATTTTGGTATGGTTCTGGACATAATTTGCGGTGCTCTCGGCCCAGAAGATACCGCGCATAAGCGCCACAGCCACCAAGCCGCAAAGGATGCCCAGCAACAAAAAGGCCGGCAGCTCGATATAGAAAACCAGCGCGCCTTCTTCGGCCAGGACGAATTCCGTTACATCGCCATATTTCAGCCGGTTGACCACGGTGCCCGCCACGGATGCGATCACAATCGGCGCGAAGGCATGCACCGCGAAATGGCGCAGCACCACTTCGAGCGCGAAAATCGCCCCGGCAATGGGCGCGTTAAAACTGGCTGAAACCGCCGCAGCCACAGCGCAGCCCAGCAAATCGCGGCCGGTAATCCCATCCGCATGCATCCAGCGCGACACCCAGGTGGAAATCACCCCGGCGAAATGCACCACCGGCCCTTCCCGTCCGGTTGAACCGCCAGTGCAAAGCGTGATCAGCGAGGCAAAAAGCGAGGCAATCCCTTCACGGGTTTCCACTTGCCCATCGCGCAAAGCCGCGCCTTCGATCACATCCGCCACCGAGCGGACCCGCCCATCTTGGGTAAAGCGATGCAGGATTTGGCCGACCACCAGCCCGCCAAGCACAGGCAGGATCAGCACCCAATACCAAGGCAAATTCGCCGCTGCCGAGGCCAGGGCAATATCATCACTGCCATAAAACAAAGTCTGCAAATGGCTGATCGCGGAGCGAAACAACAAAGCCGCCGTGCCAGCAGCAACCCCGATCAACATCGCAATGAACCAAAAGATGATCTTGCTAGGGCCACGATGGCGCAGAACGCGCCAGCCATCATTGAGCGCGACGACAACCTCTTCTAATTGGTCGCGTAGCTCTTGCCCTAGTTTCTTCACAGTGCGCTGCTCCTTTTTTCGCGAAACGCTTAGACCATTTCAGGATTTCGGTGAAGCAATCAACGACAGCTTTCGCGCCTGTGGCCTTGCGCTGCGGCGATTGCGGAAGGTGAAAACCCCCATAGTTTATAGCCGTAAAGCAGCGCCATTGACCAATGCCCCAATTGGCAAAGTCTTGTCGCGCCTGGGCGAAAATCGTCGCGGGTCTAGCTATTGGGGGATTGGAGCAAGGAATTCGCAGCGGCGCGGGCTTCCTCGGTGATCCGATCGCCGGAAATCATCCGCGCGATTTCATCCCTGCGCTGCGGCAGATCCAGCGGTAGAACAGTGGAGAATGTCACGCCATCGCGGATCTGCTTTTCCACCCGCCAGTGATGATGCCCAAGCGCCGCCACTTGCGGGGAATGGGTCACGACCAGCACTTGGCCAGTCTCGGCCAAATTTGCCAAGCGCCGCCCGACCGCATCCGCCGTGGCACCACCAACCCCGCGGTCAATTTCATCGAAGATCAGGGTCAGCTCATCGCGGCTTTGGGTGAGGCAGACTTTTAGCGCCAGTAAAAAGCGCGACAGCTCACCGCCCGAGGCGATCTTGTCCAAAGCCCCCGAGGGCGCGCCGGGATTAGTGGCCACTTGGAAACTGACCTGATCCACGCCATCAGGGCCGGGCGCGGTCGCTTCGATCACCGTGGTGAAAACCGCGCGATCCATTTTCAGCGGCGCCAGTTCCGCCATAACCGCCTGGTCCAAAGCCTGGCCCGCCTTTTGACGCGCCTCGGTCAAGCTTGCTGCGGCAGTAGTATAATTCGCCTGGGCCTGGACCAGCTCCGCATCCAAAGCCGCTAGGTTTTCGGCGCCATGATCCAGCTGTGACAAGCGATCCGTCAGGCGCGCGGCGAGATCGGCCAAATCATCGGGCAGGACATCATGTTTGCGCGCCGCCGCCCGAAGCGCAAAGAGCCGTTCTTCGCAGCTTTCTAATTCATATGGGTCGAATTCCAAGGCTTCTAGGCAGGCTTCCACCCCGGCCTGGGCCTCGGATAATTCGGTCAAAGCCCGGTCCAAGGCCGAAAGCGGCGCTGCGATTTCAGAGGCAAGGACTTGCTCCGTGCCTTCCAACCAGCGCGCGGCCAGGGATAAGCTGCCTTCTGCGCCTTCGACCCCCAAAGCATCATAAGCCCGGCGCACATCCCCCAGCACCTTTTCCGCGCTTTGCATCATGCGGCGGCGGGTATCGAGGCTGGCCTCTTCGCCGGGCTGCGGGTCAAGCTTTGTGAGTTCAGCCACCGCATGGCGCAGGAAATCTTCTTCGGCTTGGCCCTTGGCCAGGGTCTCTGCCGCCGCATCGCGGGCCTTTTGTGCCACACGCTGCGCCGTCCATGCCTGACGCGTTATGTCTAATACAGCTCCAAAATCCCCATACGCATCCAGCAAAGCCCGGTGGCCTTTGGGATTGAGCAAGCCACGATCATCATGCTGCCCGTGAAGTTCGACCAATTCCGCCGAGAGCCGCCGCAGCACGTCACCACTGGCCCGGCGGTCATTGATATAGGCGGTTTTGCGACCATCCGAACTATTCACCCGGCGCAAGACCAGCTCATCCTCGGCATCTAGCCCGGCCTCTGCCAAAACATCACGGGCGGGATGATCGGCGGGCAAATCGAACCAAGCGGTGACTTCCCCTTGTTTCGCGCCCGAGCGCACCAAATCGGCGCGGCCCCGCCAGCCCAGCACAAATCCCAAACTATCCAGCAGGATCGATTTACCGGCGCCGGTTTCCCCAGTCAGAACATTCAAACCCGGCTGAAAATTCAATTCCAGCCTGTCGATGATCAATATATCGCGGATATCGAGGCCACGTAACATCCCAAGACCCACTCACCCCACAGCCCGGCCAAACGGCCTAGAGCCACTGCCCCCGGATTGTCTGCCGATAGATGCTTTGCAACCAGCCATCGCCCGCCGGCTCTAAGGCCAGCCCTTGCCCGGTCAACAGCGTGTAGGCATCCTGATACCAATCCGTGGATTGGTAGTTATAGCCCAATAACGCACCAGCGGTCTGAGCCTCATCCCGCAGTCCCAAGGACAAATAGCATTCGATCAGACGATAAAGCGCCTCTGGCGTATGGGTGGTTTCCTGGAAATCCTCCACCACTACCCGGAACCGGTTCGCCGCCGCGGCGTAATGGCCGTGTTTCAGATAATAGCGGCCGATATCCATCTCATTGCCAGCCCAGTGGTCAAAGGCCAGATCAAATTTCAGATGGGAATCGCGGGCGAATTCGCTATCGGGATAGCGCTCGATCACCAGGCGCAGCGCCTGCAAGGCTTGATAGGTCTTGCCCTGGTCGCGCCCCACATCATCGATCTGATCATAATAGCTAAGTGCGATCAGATATTGCGCATAAGCGGCGTCTTGGTCTGCCGGATAGAAATCGATATAGCGCTGCGCCGCGGCCCGGCTGTCATCATAATCGCCATTTTGATGCAGCGAAAAAGCCTGCATGATCAGCGCCCGTTTGGCCCAATCGGAATAGGGGTAAAGCCGCTCTACCTCCCCAAAAAATTTCGCTGCTTCTTCGGGATTGTCGGTCGCTAGCTCATATTCACCGCGGTCGAAGATTTCCTTCGGCGTAAACTGTTCATAGCTGGGCGGTGGCTGAAAATTGCTACAGGCCGCAAGCATGAACACAACGGGGATCAAGGCCGTGCCGATCTTGGGCGATAGCGCTTTGCTCATCGGAGTTTGATTCCTGCTGTCGATCTTTACATTGGAGCCCGCGAAGCACGGGCTCTGAGATCAGGTAGCACAGAGATTGGCCGGGCAAAACGGCTTTCGGCTAGAAAAACTGCGCGACAGGTTGGTCGGAACAACAATGTGAGCCTGCAAACCAGCTTTTTAAGCGGAAAGCGCCAAGTCACGCTTTGTGACACCCATGCCAGGCAAGGACCGCACTGTGACCGCATCGCAAACCACCATGCGAAACGCATCCGGCTGGGCAAATACGGCGCGCAGCAGCTGATTGGTCATGGCATGGCCAGAGCGCACACCCACATAGCGGCCCAGGATCGGGACACCGGCCATGGCCAAATCCCCAAGCGCATCCAGCATCTTATGGCGCACAGGTTCATCCCCATGGCGTAGACCACCCGGGCTTAGTACTTGGTCATCATCCACCACCACGGCATTTTCATAAGTGCCGCCCAAAGCCAGGCCCGCCTTATGCATCGCGTCGATATCTGATGAGCGGCAGAAGGTGCGGCTATCGCAAAGTTCGCGCACGAAAGCCCCATTGGTCATAGACAAGGATTTCTGCTGATGGCCAATCGCCCGGTCGGTGAAATCGATCTCAAAATCGATTTGCAAGCCATTAGCTGGCTCTAGCCGGGCTTTGGCCGGGCCGTTGCTTACCTCGACCGGTTTGAGGATTTCAACCGCGCGAACATCCGCCGCCAAAGTCCGCAGACCGCTTTTCAGCAGACCGCGCACATAAGGTTCAGAAGAGCCATCCAGCACGGGGACTTCTGGGCCATCGATTTCGATCAGCGCATTATACACGCCAAGCCCCGCCAAAGCGGCCATCACATGTTCCACCGTGGCCACTGCCGCGCCATCCGCATTGACGATCCGGGTGCAAAGCTGCGCATTGGGGTCAACCATATCCCAGCGAGCCGGGATCAGCGTGTCACCAGAGCTGATATCCGTGCGCCGAAACCACACTCCGAACTCTGCCGCGCCGGGATGGATCGTCATGCGCACGGGTCGCCCCGTATGCAGACCAAACCCGCGGAAGGTGACCGGAGATGTAAGTGTGCGTTGCACTTGTGCAGCCCTCTCAAAAATCTTGGGAATGAATTTTCCTATTCAACCAGCTAAGGCCCAGAGTTTTCAGACACAACTCAAAGATTGCAACGCTGTGAAACACTAGCAAATCTGATCGGCGGATTCTTGCACAATGCAGATGCAGAAAAATTCAATACATTGTTTTTAAATGAAAAAAGCCAGCTCACGCTGGCTTTTCCCGGATCACGTTTTGCAATGTGCTAGTTTGCTTGTCGGCGGAGAAACGCCGGTATTTCGATGCGATCCAGCTCGTCACTGGCTTCTGGGACATCTTCGGTCAAAGGCGCAGGGGTCGCTGACGGGTGGCGTGTCGGCTCTGCCGAATGGCCGGTCATGCGGTTGATCAGCGAGTTGATGCCAAAGCGGCTCTTCTCTTGTTCCTGCGGCATTTCGGTGCGTTCAACCGGCGCGGCATAGCCCTGAGGCTCTTTGCGGACGGCGGCTTGCAGACGAGCCAGGGCTTCCGGGGTCGGTGTGCCAGGGGCACGCGGCTTCGGAGCGACGAATTGCGCCACATCCTGCTGAACCGGTTGTTCCGGGGCCGGTTCGAAAGCCGGAAGTTCCGGGGAATAGGCCGGCGGCGGCAGATCATCTTCGAAGACTTGCTCCGCTTGCGGTGCCGGGCTCAGATCTTGGAACAAAGTCGGCTCTTCTTCGCCAGTCATCGAGACTTGAGCCACCTCTTCGGCGATGATCGGCTGCTGCTCGGTGAAGACGCCTTGGTCAGCAGGCGCTTCGGCCGAAACTTGGTTGGTCAGCGGCTCCGCCAAACGACGGCGCGGCACAGGAATTTCGGCAGTCGCCGGGGCCGCATCGATGCCAGTGGCAACGACAGATACGCGCATCTTGCCGCTCATATCCGTGTCCAAAGTGGAACCGACGATGATATTTGCGTCTTGGTCCACTTCCTCGCGGATGCGGTTTGCCGCCTCGTCCAGCTCGAACAAGGTCAGATCATGGCCGCCAGTGATATTAATCAGCACGCCTTTGGCGCCTTTCAGGCTGATTTCATCCAATAGCGGGTTGGCGATGGCTTTCTCAGCCGCTTGGATGGCGCGATCTTCGCCTTCGCTTTCGCCGGTGCCCATCATCGCTTTGCCCATTTCGTCCATCACAGCGCGAACATCAGCAAAGTCGAGATTGATCAGACCCGGACGCACCATCAAATCGGTGACGCCTTTAACGCCCTGATACAGAACGTCATCGGCCAAAGAAAACGCTTCGGTGAAGGTGGTTTTCTCATTCGCCAGCCGGAATAGGTTCTGGTTCGGGATGATGATCAGAGTGTCGACCACTTTTTGAAGGTTTTCAACACCTTCTTCGGCCTTTCTCATGCGCTTTGCGCCTTCGAATTGGAAGGGTTTGGTCACCACTCCAACCGTCAGAACGCCCAGCTCACGCGCGGCTTGCGCGATAATTGGCGCCGCGCCAGTACCGGTGCCACCGCCCATACCAGCGGTGATAAAGCACATATGGCTGCCCACCAGATGGTCGACAATCGCCTCAATGCTTTCTTCGGCAGCCGCAGCCCCAACAGCCGGACGCGCACCCGCGCCAAGGCCTTCGGTGACTTTGATCCCCATTTGGACCTTTGCCACCGCTTGGCTTTGCTGCAGCGCCTGCGCGTCGGTATTGGCTACGACGAAATCCACGCCGTCCAATTGTTTTTCAATCATATTGTTGACAGCGTTTCCGCCAGCGCCGCCAACACCAAAGACTGTAATCTTTGGCTTCAATTCTTCATGCTCGGGCATCACCAGATTCAAGGTCATGTTCCTATCCGCCTGCGTTGTATATTTTCGACGGACTTTGCGCCCGCGACTGCTCTTATGTGACCACCATACCTCGCATTCGCTCATGGGTCATCCGAAAAAGCTTGCAATTAACGAAAAAGGCGCGAACGCGCTCAAAAATATAGGAGATCCCTAATCCTAAGCGGTGGTTTTCAGCTAAACCGCTAAATATCGTGCGAATTCGTATAGTTAGTGGCGACTCACAGAATGAACCCCTATGACGGCGAATTCACAGGGGTTAATATTTTCTGAAAAGACCCGGTGAATTCGTCACCAATTCTCGCGAAACCAGCGCATTGCCCGTTTTAAGGACCGCGCCGGGTAGCGTTCGGCGGGGATGTCGAAATCCCAAAATTCGTCTTGCGGATGCGCGGCAAACATCGACAAGCCCACGGCCGAGGCAAAACTAGGCCCTGTCGCCATCTGAGGCAGGCCAACGACTCGCAAAGGACGGCCCAAACGAATCTGGCTGCCCAGATAGCGCGAGGCCAAACCGACCAGCCCGGGCACCTGACTACCACCGCCGGTGAGCACGACTTTCTGGCTTGGCAGAGCCTCAAACCCCGCCGCATCAAGCCGCGCGCTCAAGGCCTCTAAGATCTCTTCGACACGCGGGCGCATGATGCCGATCAGCTCGGATCGGGAAATTTCCCGGCGGTCATGTTCC
Source organism: Mangrovicoccus sp. (assembly GCA_049603835.1). Taxonomy (GTDB): domain Bacteria; phylum Pseudomonadota; class Alphaproteobacteria; order Rhodobacterales; family Rhodobacteraceae; genus Mangrovicoccus. The sequence continues at coordinate 315,310 of JBMYSZ010000001.1, read as the reverse complement.
CAATCGCCGGTTTCGCCGGTCAACTCGATCATATCCCGGTCATCTCGGCCCGTCGCGGTCAGCCCGCCATGCACGGTCTTGATCCGCTCCGCCAGGTCAAAGGGAATGCCAAGCCCCTTGGCGATATCCTGTGTCACATGCGCCCCGCCCATGCGCACACTATCGGCAAAGATCATATGACCGGCCAGGAAAAGGCTGATCCCTGTGGTCCCTGCCCCCATATCGATACAGGCCGCGCCGATATTTTGCTCATCCTCCACCAATGCGGAGATCGATGACGCATAGGCGGAGCTCGCCAGCCCGGCCAATTCCAGATCGCAGCGCTTGATCACTTGCAGCAGATTGCGCACGCCCGCCGCATCGACAGACAGCAAATGCAGATCCGTGGCCAGCCGATTGCCCACCTGACCGCGCGGATCATTCAGCCCACTGCGATGATCCAGAGCGAAATTCACCGGCTGGGCATGCAGCACCATACGGTCATGCCCCAGATCCGGCAGATCACAGCTGGCCAGCGCCGCCGCGATATCCCCTTCGGTCACGGTTTCGCCCGCCAGATCCACCGCGCCATCAAGCCCGTAAGACCGCGGCCCCAAGCCAGACAAGCAGGCAATCGCGTGATCTACCCGCACTTGCGCCATTTTCTGCGCCGCCTGCACAACTGTCCGCACCGCGCGCTCGGTTTCCGCCATGACCTCGATTTCGCCAAAGCGCATTCCCCGCGACCGGGTCGTTGCCGCGCCGATCACCCGAAACCGCGACTGCCCCGCAAGCGAGCCGACCCCATCGGCTCCAGGCACATGACCGCTATGAAAGCGTAGGATCAAACAGGTGGTCTTGGCCGTGCCCAAATCCAAAATCGCCACAACGCCCCGTTGCATTGCCGCTTTCCGAATTTGGCGCATGGCGCGCTGGCTTTCATACAAATCTTTCATCGGTCTTTTTGCCCATTTTGAAATGCTCGAAGGGTACGTTGATAACTGTAAGCCGCCTCGCCCAAGCGCAGGGTTGGCCGTTTAGGATTGCGCATATCCACGGCGCTCACATCCCGGTCCAGCAGCTCATGCGCCTCATGCCAGGCGATGACCCGTTCCAAAACCGCCACAGGACTATCCGAGAGGATCTCGCTTGCCTCGGGCAGCATGATCCGCTGATCCCCGGTCAAGATCACATCCCAGCGACGCTCCCCGACCCGCACCAGACCGCGCAAACGGTCTTCGATCGGGGCGGCAACAGCGAATAGATCCAATGCCTCGCGCGCGGCTTCTGGCGCGCCTTCGCCAGCGATTAACGGAAGGTCCGACCGCCCATCGCGCCGGTCAATAAAGGCGATCCGATGCCCGGTCTCATCGATCAGCTCTAGCCCTTGCCCAGTGCGCCAGATCAGCGAAGGAGAGCGTTCCAGCACATGCAAGCTTAGCGCGCCGCCCATCTCAATGGCGACGGTCACGGCCTCAACGGCATCGAGCTCGGTAATCTTGGCGGCGATCTCCTTGCGATCTAGATCGAACCAGCTCACCGGCGGGGTCAGCCCCAAACGTTTGCGGATTTCGTGATCCAATTCCGGCGAGGCCCCATGGACACCAATACTATGAATTTGCAATTCGGGTTGGGCGCGAATTTCCGCAACCACTTGCGCCGTGAGATCTTCGACGAGCTTTTGGGTTTGCGGCTGCGTCACCATCCAGCCAATACCGGCCAAGACAGCCGCCAAAGGCACGCCCCAGGCCAAACCCCGCCGCGCAACCGGCGACAGCCAAAGCCGTGTCGCCCGATAGGCGGCCCGGCTGGGCGCGTAGTCATGGGAACTTACTGCGCACATAGGGCATCCTCCACCATCCAGGCGCATAGTTCGGGGAAACTGATGCCGCAATGAGCTGCCTGTTCCGGGGCCAGCGATGTGGGCGTCATGCCCGGCTGGGTATTGACCTCTAGGATAATCAGCCCATCCAGGCCCCGCCCCTCATCCCAGCGGAAATCTGTGCGGCTTAGCCCAGAACAGCCAAGCGCTTGATGCGCCCGCAGCGCATAGTCTAAACACGCGTCAAAGATCGGCTGCGGCACCTCGGCAGGGACCACATGGCGCGAACCGCCAGCGCGGTATTTCGCGTCATAATCATACCAGCCATCCGTGAGGATATCCGTCACCGTCAACGCCCGATCGCCCAGCACAGCCGTGGTCAGCTCGCGGCCAGGCGCAAAGCGTTCCACCATGACTTGCGCGGGCATTTCTGGGCCAAGCTGCGGTGGGCCATTCGCGGCTTCATGTACCAGATAAACCCCAACCGATGAGCCCTCATCATTGGGCTTAACCACATAGGGCGGATCCATCACATGCGCGGCTTGCACCTCTTCGCGCGCCACGATCCGGCTATCCACCACCGGCAGCCCAGCTTGCCGCAGCACCGCTTTGGATTTCTGCTTATCCATGGCCAGAGCCGATGCCGCCAGGTTCGAATGGGTGTAAGGAATGCCCAGCCAGTTCAACAGGCCCTGCACCGCGCCATCTTCGCCCATCCGCCCATGCAGCGCGTTGAACACCACATCAGGCGCCGCCGCACAGAGCTGCTCGGCAAGTCCGGGGCCAGGCTTCAAACCCGGATCGATCTCGGTCACACGATACCCTGCGGTCCGCAGCGCATTTGCGCATTCGCGGCCGGTGCTGAGCGATACCTCACGCTCCGCCGACGGCCCACCGAGAAGGACCGCGACCAATGGGTCTGTCTTGGGTGACATCCCCTGCCTCATTTCTCTGGACCGTTTTCGGTCTCTGACTGCTCTTCCCCTCGGATGACCCGAGGTGGTAAATTATTCGTTAATGGGCCTCAGGATCGGGGAGCGGATCCCCCACCCGGGCCACTTCCCACTCTAGCTCATGACCGGAGGTTTCGAAAACCTTTTTCCGCACTAATTCGCCCAAAGCTTCCAGATCGGCTGCGGTTGCCGTTCCAGTGTTCAGCAGAAAGTTCGAATGCTTCTCGCTGATCTGCGCCCCGCCCAGTTTCGCACCCCGCATGCCCGCATCATCGATGAGCTTCCAAGCTTTGAGCTCATGAGTGTCATCGGCCCGGCCCGTGGAGCTAAACCCCGAGGGATTACGGAAAGTGGAGCCCGCCGTGCGCTCTTTGGTGGGCTGCGACGCATCGCGCTTGGCGATTTGCTCGTCCATCTTCGCGGCCAAAGCGTCGGGGTCACCGCGCTCGGCCTCTAGGGTGATCTCGGTCAGGATTAGATCGGGCGGCAAATCCGTATGGCGATAGGCAAAGCCCATATCGGATTTCGACAGGGTGATCTCTTGGCCCTGCCGGGTGACGGCCTGGGCGCTGACAAAATGATCCGCCATATAAGAGCCATAGCAGCCCGCATTCATCCGCGCCGCACCGCCAAGCGAGCCGGGGATCGTGCGCAGAAAAGTCAGATCCAGCCCCTGAGCGGCGGCCATAATCGCAAACCGCCCATCGAGCATCGCCGCACCGACTTTCACCTGGTCGCCTAGGAATTCGGTCTGGGTAAAGCCCCGGCCCAGCCGCACAACAAGCCCGCGAATACCGCCATCACGCACGATCAAGTTAGAGCCAAGCCCGAGCGGAAACACAGGAGTTGCCGGGTCAAGCCCGGCAAGGGCGGCACAAAGCTCAGCCATATCACGCGGCTGTAAGAATAAGTCAGCAGCCCCGCCAGTGCGGAGCCAAGTAAGCGGGGCAAGGGGGCGGTTTTGGTCCATGGCCGGGGTTTACCCGCCATGACCGGCGCGCACAATCCGCAGACGGAACCAATCCACCAACTCGTCAAAGGACAGAGATCCGTCCGCCACGGCGACAACCAAATCGTCAATTGGCGCGTCATCGGGGATATCCAGTTCAAAGCCACTGCGGCTCAGCAAAATCTCCACCAACAGCCAAGCGGTTCGCTTATTGCCGTCCACGAAGCCGTGATTACCAACCATAGAATGCAAAACCGCGGCGGATTTCCGAGCAATGGGGCGGTGATAGCCGGAATAGGGCCGAGCCAAAGCGGATTCGATCAAATGCAGGCTCGAAATCCCATCGCGGCCCCCATAACGCAACGCTTCATCATGCGCCTCAATCGCATCTGCGAGGGTCAGGCGATAATGCCTAGCGATTGGCGAGCCTCTTCAAGGCATCCTTGCGCTTGGACGAGGCGGCAATAACGGCATCTTTGGATTTATCGCTGGAGAAGGAAGACCCCTTCGGCGTGCCAACGCTCACAATTGACCCGGACCCAGCTTCGCGCTCTATCCAGCCGCCTTTTACGATTTGCTTCTCAGTCGTCGCCATGAGGGTATCCATAAATTGCAAAGCCAGAGGCTTACAAATCCTAGATTACGGCATCTTACTCGCCAAATCCAACACTCCTTGCGCCAGATCCTTCAAATTTCCAGTATTCGCGATCAACCAAGCCCCACCTGCGGGAATGCCCCATTTGATCGCTGTGTCTATGGTTAAATCAGCCTTTTGGCCAAGATATTTCCCGCAATTGGCTAGAAAGGACAAAATCCATTGGCTTAACTCTTGAAGGCGGCTCGCGCTCGGCTCTGCTTGTGCGAGTTCCTCGTCAACTTCGCGGAGCTTCCCCAAGAGAGTATGCATTTGCGCGGAAACATCTTGCTCGATCAATTCCGGCGGGTGGTTATGGAATCGTTGCGAAATTGGCGCCGTATCTTTCGCAATTAAGAGCTGGCGAAGCTCTTCCGCAAGGGCCTTTGCCAATTCCTGCAATCGCCGCTTTTCTAGAATTCGCTCAATATGCCCCGCGATCTTTTTGGGGGCGTCTTCGCCCTCCCATTCATCATCGGGGAGCAGAGCAATTTGTTCAAGCAGCGACCAGTCGGGCTCTTCCCCCCGCAAAAGCCCCTCATACCAATCAGCAAAGAAAGCCCAGGGCTGCCCGGCTGCGCGCCAAGATGCAGCGATGTCTGACCACGGCTCTTGCAATAGCGGCAATTCATCGCCGATCAGCGGTGTCGCCCAAACTAATTGCCCATCGCTCAAATGCTCACAATCCGTCCGTACTAATTGGTAGGCGTAGGCGTAGGCGGCGCGGGTGGAGGCAGCGGCACGGGCGGCCGCGGCGACGGCGGCGGCGGCGTCCGCGGAGGTGGCGTCGGCGGTAACGTCCCCGGAGACGATGGCGGCGGCGACTTCCGCGAAGGTGGAGTTGGCCGTGGCGTCCAATGAGGCGGTGGCGCGGGCGAAGGCGGCGAAGGCGGTGGCGCGGGCGGAGGCGGCGTGGGAGGCGGCGTGGGAGGCGGCGCGGGTGGCGGCGCGGGTGGCGGCGAACGCGGTGGCGGCGGATGCGTCGACGGCGAGGGCGGATGCGTCGTCGGAGACGAAGGCGCGGACGGAAGCGGCACGTTCCTTAATATCGCCGGTTGGGCATGTGCTGGCAACCGACGAAACTAGAGGTGACTGCAGAAAGACCAAAACCGTCATTTCCGCATTTGGACGTGCTGGTTTGACATACTCCCACAGCAAAGGCTGAACCCGCAAAGCCGCCCGCGCGGCGATGGTCACCGCATAGCGATAGCGGGCTTCTTCTGGCAGCGCATCTAGCCAAGCCTTTAGGCTATCCTTGTCCCTAATATCCGCAATCGAAACCATTTCGCCGCCTCAAATCACGCTGGGCATTTTGCCCAGCCTACTCTAACGGCAACGGCCAGCGCGAACAATGCCGCTGCGGTACTGAAGGTCAAGCCGCGTAGGCTGGGCAATTTGCCCGGCTTTCTTGCGCTTTAGCCAAGCCGAGCGGGCAGTTTATTGGCCCAGGCGGAAATTGTCCCCGCGCCCAAACACACCACCATATCCCCCGGCCGCGCCTGTTCGCGGACCAAGCGCTCTAGATCGTCTTCGTCCATCACCGCGCGGGCATGGCGGTGGCCGTGTTGGATCAACCCAGCGACCAGCCCTTCGCGCGTCGCGCCCTCAATCGGGTCTTCGCCCGCAGAGAAGACCTCGGCAATCCCCACTACATCCGCCTCATTGAAGCAGCTGCAAAACTCCTCAAACAGCGAATGCAGACGGGAATAACGATGCGGCTGATGCACCGCGATGACCCGCGCACCGGGGGTGTCGGCCACGGCCTGGCGCGCGGCCTTCAGCACGGCGGCGATCTCTACCGGGTGATGGCCGTAATCATCGATGATTGTCGCGCCATTGGCCATGCCCACCTTGGTAAAGCGGCGGTTCACGCCTTTGAAATGCGCCAGGGCCTCGCGGATTTCTTCGCCTTTCATGCCCAGATACCGCGCCACGGCCACCGCCGCCAAAGCATTGGACACATTATGGTCGCCCGGCATCGGCAAGGTGCAACCCTCGATCACATGGCCATCAGGCAGGCTCACATCGAAATGCGCCACCCCCGCCTCATAGCGCAGCCCCACCGCGCGCACATCCGCCTGGGCATTAAAGCCATAAGTCATGATCCGCCGGTCGCGCACCCGGCCCACCAAGGCCTGAACCTCCGGGTGATCGGTGCAGCAAACCGCCAGACCATAGAAAGGGATATTGCCCACAAAAGTGTCAAACCCGGCGCGCAGATTTTCCAGGCTGCCCCAATGTTCCATATGTTCGGGGTCGATATTGGTGACGATGGCAATGGTCGCGGGCAGGCGGTTGAAGGTGCCGTCGCTCTCATCCGCCTCCACCACCATCCATTCGCCCTGCCCCATGCGCGCATTAGAGCCATAAGCATGGATGATCCCGCCATTGATCACAGTCGGATCGATCCCGCCCGCATCAAGCAAAGTTGCCACCATAGTGGTTGTGGTGGTTTTGCCATGGGTGCCGGCAATCGCCACATTGGATTTCAGCCGCATGAGCTCGGCCAGCATCTCGGCGCGGCGCACCACGGGCAGACCACGGGCGCGGGCTTCGTCCAGCTCGGGATTGCCCGGCTTGATGGCCGAGGAAATCACCACAACTTCGGCGCCTTCCAGGTTCTCCGCCCGCTGGCCCTCAAACACTTTCGCGCCCAGCCCTTCCAACCGCTCGGTGATTTTCGAGCGCTTCAGGTCAGAGCCCTGGATGCGGTAGCCGTGATTAAGCAGAACCTCGGCAATCCCCGACATGCCAATCCCGCCAATCCCGACAAAATGGATCGCGCCAAGTTCGAGGGGAAGTTTCGTAGCGGCATTCATACCGGGCTCCCAATGTTTCATCTGCTCTGACTTTCTGTGTTTGTAATTCTCTCAACCAGCGCCACGAGGCGGTCGGTCGCATCTGGCTTACCCTGGCTCAAAGCGCGAGCCGCCATGGCTGCGGCGTGATCTGGCTGTTGCAGAATGGCCGCGATTTCCTGGGACAGGCTTTCGGGGGTGAGCTGGGCTTCGGGCATCAAAACCGCGCCGCCCGCCTCAACCAAGCCACGGGCATTTGCGGTTTGCTCATCGCGGATCGCGGCTGCATAGGGAATAAAGATCGCCGGGCGACCAATCACCGAAATATCCGCCACAGAACTGGCACCAGAGCGCGACACAACCAAATGCGCTGCAGCGAGCCGCTGGGGAATATCGGTGAAAAAGGGCTGGATCACGGCAGAGATCCCAGCCTCGGCATAAGCGTCTTTGACCCGGTCTTCGTCTTCGGGACGGGCCTGCTGGGCAAGCTCTAGCCGTGCTTTTATATCATCGGGCAAAAGCGCAATCGCGCCGGGCAGCGTATCAGACAGAACCCGCGCCCCCTGACTGCCACCAAAAGCCAAAAGCCGCAAAGTTTCAGTGCCATTTCCAGGCTTGTCATAGGCCGCGCCCGCTTGGGCCAAAATCGCCGCCCGCACGGGATTGCCGATATCTTCGCCTGCCACGCCTTGAGGCAGCTCAGCAGGCCAGGTGCCACATGCAATAGCATTCACATGTTTGGCAAAGACCTGGTTGACCCGCCCCAAGACACCGTTTTGCTCATGGATCGCGCGGGGGATGCGCAGCGCCCATGCGGCGGAAATCGCCGGGATGGAAGGATAGCCGCCAAACCCCACCACACAAGCCGGACGGTCTTGCAAAGATTTACCGATCGCGCCCAGGATACCTGCCGCGATGCGCAAAGGCACTAAGGCTTTCGCCAAAGCCCCGCCGCGCGCGAAAGTGGCCGAGGATAGAACCTCGCGCTCGACCGCCTCGGGAAAGCCCCCCGCATAGCGGGCGCCACGCGCATCGGTGGATAGTTTGACCCGCCAGCCTTTGGCCAACATCGCCTCGGCCAAAGCTTGGGCCGGAAACATATGCCCGCCAGTGCCACCTGCCGCGATGACCAGAAGCGGCGCGGTCATCGCAGATCCCCGCCACTATGAAGCGCATCGGCGATTTCGCCTTGGGGCCGCAGCCGGGTCAGCGCCAAAAGCGCGCCCACAGTGATCCCAGCAGCAATCACTGACGAGCCGCCATAAGACACGAAGGGCAGCGTCATGCCTTTGGTCGGCAAAAGCCGCACCGCCACGCCCATATTCACCACAGCTTGCATGCCAAAAATGCAGGCCAAACCCGTCCCCGCAAGGCGAATAAACGGATCCCGCTCGCGCAGCAGCCGGATCAGCGAGCGCAAAACAATGATCGCGTAAAGCGAGATCACGGTCAGCACCAAGATCAGCCCATATTCCTCTGCCGCGACTGCAATGATAAAGTCGGTATGGGCATCGGGCAGCACTTGTTTGACCTGCCCCCCGCCAAGCCCGGTGCCAAAGACACCGCCTTCGCGGATTGCATTGGCCGCGTAACCGATCTGGGAATTGGGCTCTACCGTGGCGGTTAGATAACCATCGATGCGCCGGGCGAAATGCTCTGACGCGGTATAAGCAAAGACGCCAGCACCGACCACCATGCCCGCCACGATCAGCAAAATCGCCATGGGGGCTCCGGCGACGAAATACATCACGCCCCAGGAAAACACGATCAGCGAGGCCTGACCGAAATCCGGTTGCAGCGCCAAAATCGCCACAAGACCGACAGCGACGCAAAAGCTCATGCTGCGTCCCGGCGGGCCACCGATTTGATAAGTCGCGGCCATAAGCCAGGCAGAGAAAATCACGAAACAGGGTTTAATGAATTCCGAGGGCTGGAAACTGCCAAAGCCCAGCGAATACCAACGGATCGCGCCTTTGCCGAAATTGGTGCCGAAAAAGGGAAGGCCCAAAAGCGCAATCAAGCAAAGCGTAAAGCCGATCACCCCAAACCGCCTGAGCGTCGTGGTGGGCAAGGTCGAGGTGATCAACAGCGTCACCAAAGCCGCGCCGCCAAAGATCATCTGCTTTTTCACATAGTAGAAAGACTCAAGCCCGTTGCGCTCGGCCAAGGGCGGTGAGGCCGCCAGTCCAAGGAGCAGCCCAATCGCGCAGAGCATCGCAATGCACAAAAGGCTCCAGCGGTCCAAAGTCCGCCACCAACGGGGTAAAATCGGTTCCCCGGGATCAACCGGGGCCGTGCCATAGACCATCTCCGTCATGGGGTCGCCTGTATCCTGCCGCCCGAATTTGTTCCGGGTCTGTGGCATTGGCATACGCGAAAATATGCTCTGAGGCTAGGCTTTCGCGCGGCGTTTTGTCATTTTGCGGCTGTTTTCTCGGATGGGACAAGCCTCGGCCGGTTGGGTTAGTCTTGCGCCCGTAAAATCTGCGCGGGCCGCGCCGCCAAAGGCCGCCACACCAAGGCAAGCCCTGCCAGCAAAGTGGCGCCAACACCGCCCAAGACAATCGCCAGGGCATTGCTCAGATCCAGCCGGAATTCTGCCTCCATCACAAAAGTCATCACCGCCCAACCGGCAATTGTACCAGCCAACAGCGCCACCAGCCCCGCCGCCGCCCCCAAAAGCACCGAGCGCAGGGCAAAGCTGGCAAGTATGGCCGCCCGCGTGGCGCCCAGGGTCTTCAGGATCGCGGCCTCATAGATGCGCGCCCTTTCACTCACCGAAGCCGCGCCGATCAACACCACAAAACCGGTCAGCAATGTCGCCCCTGCCCCGTAAGATGTGGCCGCTGCCAAACCTTCGAGCACGCGAGTGACATTATCGATGGCATCGCGCACCCGGATCGCGGTGATATTTGGAAACGCATTGGCCAGATCGCGCAGGATCGCTGCTTCGGCCTCTTCTTCGGCATAGACCGTGGCAATATGAGTATGCGGCGCGCCCGCTAAGGCTTGCGGGTTCATCGTCAGCACAAAGCCAATCCCAGCCGTAGAGAAATCCACATCGCGCAGGCTAGTGATTTCTCCCTCAATCTCGCGGCCTAGGATTTTCACCGTTAGCTTATCGCCTAAATCAAGCCCCAGCTCTTCGGCCTCTTCGGCGGCAAAACTGATCTGCGGCGGGCCGTTATACTCCGCCCCCCACCATTGGCCTTTTGTGATCACAGTATTTTCCAAAGGCTCAGCCGCATAGGTGACGCCCCGGTCGCCTCGCAGCACCCAGTGATTGCCGGCCACTTCGCGCGCGGGTTGGCCGTTGATTTTTGTGATCACACCGCGCAGATTCGGGGCGGTGTCCACTCGGCTTACTTGTGGGTCGGTGGTGACCCTTTCCAGAAAGCCCGGCAGCTGATCAGGCTGGATATCCACAAAGAAATAGGACGGCGCCACATCTGGCAGGTCGCTTTCAATCGCGCCGCGCATATTACTGTCGATTTGGCCCACCGCCGCCAGCACCGCCAGGCCAAGCCCCAGGGAGAGCATGACCGATCCCGCCTCTTCCCCCTGGCCGCCGATCGCCGAGGCCGCCAGCCGCAACGCCGAGCGCCCGCGCAGGGCCTTACTGCGCGCCGCGCGCCGTGCCCAAGCGCGAAGCCCCCAGCTAGCCGCCAAAAGAACCGCCAGCGCGGCACAGATCCCGGACGCCGACCAAAGCGCCAGATAGGCGATGCCGGACCACCAAGCGGCCAACCCGATCAGCACTGCGGCCAGGGTTGTGATCGCCAGCAGATAGGGCCAGCGCGGCAGCCCCGCCCCCACGCCGCCATCGCGGTAAAGTGCGGCGGCGCGGATTTCTTCGCTGCGCGCTAAGGGCCATAAGGTGAAAACCAGAGCTGTGAGCAGGCCATAGACCGCCGCCTCGCCCAAAGGCGCCCAATACAGACCGATGGCGATGGGCACCGGCAAACGTGCCTCTAGCAGCTGCCCAAAGATCAAGGGGATCACCCCGCCCAGCACCACCCCCCCGGCAATTCCCAGCAAGCTCATCACCGCGATTTGCGCCAGATAGACCGCGAAAATCGTGCCGCGCCCGGCGCCAAGGGTTTTCAATGTGGCGATAGTGGCGATCTTGCCCGCCAGATAGGCCCGAACAGCGGCGGAGATCCCGACCCCGCCCACAGCCAGACCCGCAATACCCACCAGCACTAGGAATGCCCCCATACGTTCCACAAAGCGCTGCACCCCTGGCGCGCCATTGCGTGCATCGCGCCAGCGCATGCCCTCATCGCGATAGCGCCCCCGCGCTTCGCTTGCCAAAGCGCTCAGATCTGTATTGTCCGGCAGGATCAGGCGGTATTTGGTTTCATACAGGGTTCCGGGCGCCAAAAGGCCAGAGCCCGCCAGATCCGCCTCATAGACGATCAGTCGTGGGCCCAGGCTGAAGCCCGCCGAAGAAGCATCCGGTTCCCGCAATAGCACGGCGCTCAGCTGGAATTCCTGAGTACCCAGCCGGAAGCGATCCCCAACCGAAAGCCCAAGGCGATCCACCAGAACCTTTTGTGCAACCGCGCCGGGCACCGACCCGGCGCCTCTTAGGGCTTCTGCCAGGGGTATTGGCGGGTCCAGCAGCACTTGCCCCAGAAGCGGATAGGCCAGATCAACGCCTTTCACCTGGGTCAGCGCGCGGTCATCGCCGGTGTCTCGCGACACCACTGCCATGGACCGGAAATCGACTACTTCGGACAGGGCCAGGGCCTGAGCCTCCATCCAAGCGCGTTCCTCGTCATTGGCATAGCGATATGTGAATTCCATCTCCGCATCGCCGCCCAAAATTACCGCGCCTTCGCGAGCAAGGCCTGCCTCGATCGCCGCGCGCACACTGCCCACAGCCGCGATGGCCATCACCCCAAGCGACAAACACAGCAGAAACACGGCAAAGCCTTTCAGCCCGCCGCGCAATTCTCGCCGGGCTATTCGCAGCGCAACCGGCAGCCTCATTGCGCCGCCTCAACTTGCCCAGCCGCAGCGTCATGATCCACCCGCCCATCGCGCAGCCGCACCACCCTGTCGCAGCGTGCCGCTAATTCCGGCGCATGGGTCACCAAGATCAAGGTCACCCCATATCGGTCGCGCAGCTCAAACAGCAGATCCATAATCGCCTGGCCATTCGCCTCGTCCAAATTGCCCGTGGGCTCATCCGCCAGCAATATCGCCGGACGCGGGGACGCTGCACGCGCCAAGGCCACGCGCTGCTGCTCGCCCCCCGACATTTGCGCCGGTACATGATCCAACCGGTGGCCCAACCCCACTGCGCGCAATTCGGCCTCGGCCCGCTCAAACGCATCCCGCACCCCAGCCAGCTCAAGCGGCGTTGCGACATTTTCCAGGGCTGTCATAGTCGGCACAAGATGGAAGCTTTGAAACACAACCCCCATATGCTGTCTGCGAAAGATGGCGAGCTGATCCTCGTTCATGGCTGTCAGATCCTGGCCCATAGCCAGAATTTTCCCCGCCGTGGCGCGTTCCAACCCGCCCATCAGCATCAGGAGAGACGACTTGCCCGACCCGCTAGGCCCGACCAGCCCAACACTTTCCCCCGCCTGTACCGAGAGCGAAACGCCATGCAGGATCTCAACCGGCCCAGCATTGCCCTTTAGGGTCAGTTTTGCCTCTTGCAGGGACAGAACAGGTTCGGCCATGGCGGGGCTCCTTTCAGCAATCTCCTTGCGGGGATATGGGGCCTGGGCCGGGCTTCGCAAGCTTTTGATTGCCGCAAGCTTTACGGGTTTTGCCACCTTAAACACCCTTAGTCCCGCATTGGCCGAGCCGATTATTGCCGCTTTGGGCGATAGTTTGACCGCAGGCTATGGGCTGGTGGACCAAGAGGGGCTGGTGCCACAACTCAGCCGCTGGCTGGCTGCCCAAGATCACAAAGCCGTGATCCAAAATGCGGGGGTCTCGGGTGACACAACCGCAGGCGGTCTAGCGCGGCTCGATTGGGCGTTGGGGCCAGAGGTGGAGGGGCTGATCCTCGCCTTAGGGGCCAATGACATGTTGCGCGGCATTGATCCTGCCCAAAGCCGGGCCAATCTGGCCGCGATACTGGCCAAGGCAAAGGCGCGCGATTTGCCGGTTCTGTTGGTGGGGATCAAAGCCACCGGGAATTTCGGCCCCGACTATAAAACCCAATTCGATAGCATCTATCCCGATCTCGCGGCGGAATATGAGGCGGGTCTTATGCCGGATTTCTTTGCGCCTTTGACTGCCCTCAATGATGGCACGCCCGCCAGTTTCCGCCGCTATATGCAGCCTGATGGGCTACACCCCTCGGCCGAAGGAATCAGCGTGATCGTCGACGCGCTCGGGCCGCATGTGATCACGCTATTGGCAGAGATCGAGACCGAGTAACTGCTTGAACTTGCCCTTTGCCTTGCCTGACATAGATCGCGCATAGCCCCTTAGCGAAGGAACTCAAAATGCTACTCCAAGCGCAAGATCTGCGGAAAAGCTTTGGCGGAATTGCAGTGCTGGATGGCGTGTCATTAGAGCTTGGCGCAGGGGAAAGCCTGGCCCTGACCGGCGAATCCGGCAGTGGCAAAAGCACACTCATGGCGATTTTGGGCGCTTTGGAACCGGTCGATAGCGGCGAGGTGCAGCTCGCGGGGCAGTCTTATACTGGGTTGAGCGAAGCGGGCCTGGCGCAGTTGCGGCGGCATAAAATTGGGCTGGTCTTTCAGCAGTTCAATTTAATCCCGTCGCTCACCGCTGGACAAAATCTAAGCTTTCAAGCGCGGCTTGCTGGGCTGTCCGATCCTGCTTGGTGGGACGAGTTGGCCCAGCATTTGGGGCTGGCCGATCATCTGGGCAAATATCCCGAACAGCTTTCTGGCGGGCAACAGCAGCGCGTGGCGATTGGTCGAGCCCTGGCCTGTCGCCCGCCGCTGGTTTTGGCCGATGAGCCCACCGGTAATTTGGACGAAGCCACAGGCGATGCGGTGATGGATCTGATGCTGGGTTTGGTGGGTGATCTGGGACTTAGCCTGATCATGGTCACCCACTCCCAGAGGCTGGCCGGGCGGCTGCAACATCGATTGCATCTAAGCGCGGGGCAGTTGCGCCCATGTTAGCCCCAACCCTGCGCGCCTTTCTAAGCCATTGGAAACGCCATCCTGACCAAGCGCTTGCGCTATTTGTAGGCCTGGCCTTAGCGACCGCGCTTTGGACTGGGGTGCAGGCGATCAATTCAGAGGCACGGGCGGCTTATGACCGCTCCGCCCAAGCGCTCGCGCAAAGTGATTTGCCGCTATTAGTGGCGCGGGATGCGGATCGGCTGCCGCTGAGCAGCTATGTGGCTTTGCGCCGGGCGGGCTGGGCGGTCGCCCCGGTGGTTGAGGGGCTTTATCGCCATGACGGCGCGCGATACCGGCTGATCGGTTTGGATCCGCTGACCGCGCCTGCCTTGCCTCTGCCCAATGATGGGCTTGCCAAAGACCCGGCCCACGCGCTTTTGACCTTTACCCAAGTGCCAGGCGAGCTGCGCGCCGCGCCTGAAACGATCAAAGCCTTGGCCGGTGCAGATCTGCCGCCTTTGCGCCCGGCCTCTGATCTGACGCCGGGGCTGCTGGTGGGGGATATCGGCATCGTTTCGGGACTGTTGGGCCATAGCGACACGGTCAGCCATCTGCTGCTACTGGCCTCGCCGCGCCCGCATCTGCCCCAGCTGACTGAAATCGCGCCAGAGCTGCGGCAGATCCCGGCCAGCGCCCGCACCGATATCACTGGGCTGACCGCAAGCTTTCATCTCAACCTGACCGCTTTTGGCTTTCTGTCTTTTGTCGTGGGGCTCTTCATTGTGCATGCTACGATTGGCCTGGCTTTCGAACAAAGGCGGGCCATGATGACCAGTTTGCGCGCGCTTGGGGTGCCGCTTCGCCAACTGATCACCGCGGCGCTGTTAGAGCTTCTTAGTTTCTCGCTTTTGGCCGGTTTGTCGGGGCTGGTCCTCGGCTATGTCATCGCGGCGGCGTTGCTGCCGGATGTGGCCTCTAGCCTGCGCGGGCTATATGGTGCGCCTTTGGGCAATAGTCTAAATCTGCGCGGCGATTGGATTATAGCGGGGCTTGCCATGGCGGGGATCGGCACGGTGATTGCTGGCGCCGAAAATCTATGGGCTATTGCGAAACTGCCCGTACTTGCGCCGCGCCATTCGCAGGGCTGGGCTCTGAGCACGCAAAGGCGCATCCGGTTTCAGGCAATTGCGGCAGCGCTGCTGCTGCTCACTTCCGGCGGGCTGGTCTGGCTCGGTGATGGGCTGGTGGCGAGCTTTGCGCTTTTGGGAACTCTGCTATTGGGGGCGGCTTTGGCCTTGCCTGCTGTGTTGAACAAAGCGCTGGATCTGGCCAGTCGCGGCGCAAAACATCCTGTGGCGCAGTGGTTTTGGGCCGATAGCCGTCAGCAATTGCCCGGCCTGTCCATGGCATTAATGGCGCTTTTATTGGCTTTGGCTGCAAATATCGGCGTGTCCACCATGGTGGCCAGTTTCCGCACCACATTTGAAGGCTGGCTAGATCAGCGCCTCGCCGCCGAGATCTATCTAAATTTCGGCGATGATTTAGCGGCGGCCCAGGCCTTACCCTATCTGACCGAGACCGCGGAGGCGGTTTTGCCCATCACTCAAATCGAGGCCCAATTGGGAAGCGCGCCTGGCGCGGTCTATGGCATGGCGGATCACGCGACCTATCGGCAAGACTGGCCCCTGCTCGCGGCCAGATCGCAGGTTTGGGACGAGCTGCACCAAAACGGAGCGGTTCTGATCAATGAGCAATGGGCCAATCAAGCGGATCTGAGCCTGGGCGACACCGTTAGGATCGACCAGCGCAGCCACTCTATCAGCGGGATTTATGCGGATTACGGCAATCCTAAACGGCAAGCGATAATGGGGTTGGACCAGTTCCGTAGGCTTTACCCCCAAGCCGTAAATCAGCGCTTTGCCCTACGCGTGCCGCCAGATCAGACGCAAAGCTATGTGACGAAAATTCAAGAGGTTCTGGCCCTGCGCTCTGACCAAATCACCAATCAAGAGGCTATCAAGACTGCCTCTCGCCAGGTGTTCGAACGCACTTTCGCAGTGACTGGCGCGCTGAATATTCTGACACTTGGCGTGGCGGCATTTTCCATCTTTACCAGCCTCTTAACCCTGCAAACCATGCGCCTGCCGCAGCTGGCCCCGGTTTGGGCGCTTGGCTTGCCGCTTTGGCAATTGGGGGCGCTGGATTTGCTGCGGGCGGGGATATTGGCGGGGTTTGCCGCGCTTTTGGCTCTGCCTACTGGGATCGCCCTGGCCTGGGCGCTGATCGCTGTGGTGAATGTGGAAGCTTTCGGCTGGCGTCTGCCGCTTCAGCTTTTTCCACGTGACTGGGCTTGGCTGATGCTTGCCGCTTTGCTGGCTGCTCTCTGCGCCGCTGCCCTGCCCGCCTGGCGTCTGAGCCGCAAAGCACCGGCCGAGCTGACAAAGGTTTTCGCCCTTGCCCGATAATCCATCCTTCACCCGCCGTCGCAGTCTAGGCCTGATCGCCGCCCTCGCCACAGCGCCCTTGCGGGCACAGGCGCAGGGTTTTGCGGGATTGGGCCAAGATGCAGATGGCTTCGCCCTGCCCGCCCCAAATCCAAGCTTCACTTTCCCGCAAGATCACGGGCCGCATCCAGATTTCCGCATCGAATGGTGGTATATTACGGCGAATATGCAAACGGCTGAGGGGCGCGAATTTGGCTGCCAATGGACGCTGTTTCGGTCGGCCCTATTACCTGAATACCGCCCCGGCTGGGCCTCGCCGCAAATATGGTTTGCCCATGCGGCTCTGACCTCTGCCGATTTCCACCGCGTGGCCGAGCGCCGCGCCAGAGGAGGTATCGGCCAGGCCGGAGCGGTAAGCGCGCCGTTTTCGGCATGGATCGATGATTGGTCGATGCAAAGCACTGCGCCAGCTTCGAGCGATGCCTTGTCCCAGTTGCAGCTAAGCGCCTCCGGCGAAGATTGGCGCTATGACCTAGACCTCGCCGCAGACGGGCCTTTGGTGTTTCATGGCGATCAAGGCTATTCGGTGAAATCCGAACGAGGCCAGGCCAGCTATTATTATTCGCAGCCCCATTATCAATTAACCGGCCAGCTACGCGTTGACACGACGGTTGAAGATGTCAGCGGGCAGGCTTGGCTTGATCGTGAATGGTCCTCGCAACCTTTGGATGCAGATCAAACAGGTTGGGATTGGTTTTCCTTGCATCTCGAAAGTGGCGATAAACTGATGGTCTATCGACTGCGCCACAAAGAGGCCGAAAACCACTATATACCAGGTAGTTGGATCACATCGGATGGGCGAATTGCGCCTTTAGAGAATGGCGAAATCAGCCTGATTCCGCTTCGGCATACACGCATTGGATCCCGTCGGATCCCGACCCAATGGCAGATTGATCTAACCCGGCGCAATCTAAGCTTGCGGGTCGAGGCGCTAAATCCCAAAGCTTGGATGGGAACGGGCATTGCCTATTGGGAAGGTCCGGTTCGGCTATCGGGCGATGCGCAAGGCCGGGGATATTTGGAAATGACCGGCTATGACTGAGCCCCAGACAGCAGAAAGCTATTGGCAAACCGCCTGGCGCATTTGGACCCAAGCGGTGAGCAATCGCCAAGCACCGGCGCGTTTTCCCATATTTGCCACTGTGGACCAGGATGGTGCGCCGCAAGCGCGGATGGTTGTGTTGCGCGCGGTGGATAAGGCGGCGCGGCAATTGGAAATTCACACAGATGCTTTATCGCCAAAAATCGCGCAATTACAAAGAGATGCGCGGGCCAGCCTGGTGTTTTGGGATCCTTCTGAGCAGATCCAATTACGGGTGCAGGCGCTGGTATCGATGGAGGCCTCAGACCCCGTGCGATGGGCAAAAATCCCTCAGGGTATTCGCCCCAGCTATGGCGGCCCGGCGCCTGGCAGTTCGCTAACGACGCCCGAGCTCGCCCAGGCAGAGGCCGATATCAACCGCTTTGTTGCCTTGGTCTTTTCAATCCAAAGCCTCGATTTGCTGCATCTCGTCCCCACAGGCCATCGCCGCCTGATTTTTCGTCGGGCGGAAAACTGGTCGGGGCAATGGATTGCCCCTTAGTTAGGGGCGACTCGCCCGGATTTGAGGAAAATCTTTACTATTTACCCGATATGTCCGGGGAGCCTGAATAATTTGGGCGGGGCAGTTGCGCGCTTCGTGGATTTACGACACCGCGCCTGCGAAATTTAGCAGAATAGGTTTTCACATGACGGAAATGTCGGACAATTCGGAATTTGACTTCGAGCGCCGCGATCCGCACGGTTTTTTGGAAAACTCTGCCGAGGCGATTTGGGGCGACCGGAACCTGGCTGCGATCCGCAAATATTTCGCGACAGATATGGTTTCGCGCAGCCCGATGCGGGTATTTGAAAATCGGGAAAGCCTGATTAACGAAGCGATGTCGGATTTGGCGGAATTTCCCGATCTGCAGATGCTGAGCGAAGATGTCATCAATTGCGATACTGGCTTGGAAAAGGCTTTGGATCCTGGGCTATTCTCGGCGCAGCGCATGACCCTGAAAGCATCGCATATTGGCGATGGGCAATATGGCCAAGCCACGGGAAAAGCCGTACAATTTCGGGTTATGTCAGATCGTTGGTACAGTAGCGAAAAACTGTATGACGAATGGCTGGTTCGCGATACCGCTGCGATTTTGCGCCAGCTAGATCAACAGCCAGAGGATTGGGCGCGCCGCATTTTGCAAGACATGGGTCCTGAGGCTGTGGCGCCCTTGACCCCGGATCGCGATATAGAGGGCCCTTATGGCGGATTGCGTTCGGGGGCTGCATGGGGCGATGAGCTGGCCGCTTTGCTAAAACAATTAATGGCCGGTGAAATTGGCGCGGCCACTCGGCGCTATGATCCGGCTTGCGAAGTCGCCTATTCCGGCGGGCTAAATTTCATGGGCCATAGCGCTGTTGAACGCCATTGGGTAGCCTTGCGGATGGCCTTTCCCACGGCGGCTTTCCGTATCGAACACCGGCTTGGCGCGGAAGCCCCCCATAGCGCGCCGCGTGCCTCGGTACGCTGGTCGCTTTATGGCAAACATGACGGCCCCGGACTTTTTGGCGACCCAACCGGCTGCTATGTGTATGTTTTTGGCATCACTCAGGCGGAATTTGGCCCCAAAGGCCTGCGCCGTGAATATAGCCTTATCGACGAAGCGGCGATTTGGTTGCAAATTCTCCAAGCCAAAGGCGCGTTTTAACCAGGGAGCTGTCCCGCGCGCTTGGCGTGATAGGGAGCGGCAAAATGGGAACGAAAAATGGCAACGCCTGATTGGATTGCGGTGGATTGGGGCACATCGCGGTTGCGCGTTTGGGCCATGTCGGGGGGATCCGTCTGCGCAAAAGCCAGTTCAGACCAGGGAATGGGCACGCTATCGCCGGATCAATTCGAACCCGCTTTGCTTAGCCTTATCGAAGACTGGCTAGAAAAATATGGGCCATTGCCCTTGCTGGCCTGCGGTATGGTGGGCGCGAAACAAGGATGGGTCGAGGCGCCATATGTGCCCGTGCCCTGCAAACCAAGCCAGGCCAAGCTTTGCCAAGCTCCTAACCGCGATCCGCGGCTTTTCATGCAAATCGCGCCAGGCCTGTCGCAAAATGCGCCGCCGGATGTGATGCGGGGCGAAGAAACGCAGATTGCTGGGTTTTTGGCGCTCAATCCCGGCTGGGATGGGGTTATGTGCTTGCCTGGCACCCATACCAAATGGGCGCATATTTCCGCCGGTGAAGTTGTGAGTTTCCAAAGCTTTATGACCGGGGAGCTGCTTGCCCTTCTCAGCAACCACTCGGTCTTGCGCCTGACCTTGACCGATGAAGGCTGGGCGGATGATGCATTTGCCACAGGTGTGAATGACAGTCTTTCGCGTCCGCAGCGCCTAGCGGCAGAGCTATTTACCTTGCGTGCCGACGCGCTTTTGCATGGTACAGAGGCGGCACAATCTCGGGCGCGGCTTACCGGTTTGCTGATCGGAGCCGAATTGGCCGCGGCCCGCCCCTATTGGTTGGGGCAACAAGTGGCCGTGATCGGCGGTGGCGCTCAGGTCAAAAGCTATTGCTCAGCCCTTAGAATCGTGGGGCTTTCCCCGGTGGAAGCAGATGGCTCCGCCATGACCCGCGCGGGGCTATGGGCGATCCGGCAGCACCAAAAGACCAAAGCTCAGTGATGCATCAAGGGCGCATTTTCGCCAGCCAAATGCCGCCAGGGATTAAGTCCTTGCGGCACACTACTTCCCTAAGGCAATCCAGAAATAGTAAACACAATCAACGAGCCGAATTATGACTAGCCCTTTGATGCCTGGCGTCTTCCCATTTGGGACTTTACCCGATGGGCAAGACGTGAAATTAATTATTTTATCCAATGACTTGATGAGTGTCGGCATACTGACGCAAGGCGCTATTTTGCAAGATCTTCGCATCGCGGCTGTGCCATGGTCAATGACGATCGGCTCTGACGATCTGGCACCCTATCTATCAGATATGCGTAGTGCCGGCGCGGTGATTGGGCCTGTGATCAACCGGATTTCTGGCGGGCAAGCGACGTTAAATGACCGGGTTTTCGAATTTGAGCGTAACCAAGACGGCAAACATACCCGCCATTCTGGATCTGCTGGGACAAACCGAAAATTATGGGATCTGACGGAGGTGAACGACACGAGTTGCACCCTAGAGCTGAGCCTAGCCGATGGCGAAGGCGGGTTTCCGGGGAATCGTGCCGTGGCGGTTCGGTTTCGCTTATTGCCGCCGATGACGCTGGAATTGCGCATTGCCGCGACGACCGATGCGGATACTTGGATCAATTTCGCCAATCACAGCTATTGGACCTTGGACGGCACGGATCGGATTGATGGCCATGAGCTTTGGATCAATGCCGAAAAATATTGTGTGGCCGATGATCAAGACCTGGTCACCGGCGAGGTCCTACCAGTTGAGGGCACGGGCTATGATTTTCGTCAGGGCCAAGTTTTCACTCCCGGCCAAACTGTCAAACTGGACACAAATTACTGTTTGGCAAAGAAACGCCGGGCTTTGACCGAGGTTCTACGTCTTCGCGGCACCAAAGGCGTGGAAATGCGGCTAGAGACAACCGAACCCGGATTGCAGCTTTATGACGGCGGAAAGCTGAAAGATTGCGGTGCGGAATTGCACGAAAACCGTAGGCTTTGCGCTTATGCGGGCCTTGCGATTGAGCCACAGGGCTGGCCCGACGCGCCAAATCAACCGCATTTTCCCACGACATTAGTCCAGGCGGGCGCGGGCTATGAACAAATCAACCGCTTTCATTTCACGGCGCCCTAGATAAATTTGCCTAAGAAGTGGGTTTCCCGCCCGTCTGATGGCTTGCCCCCGCCCCGTCAACGGTCCTAAAAGGGCGCGTCAGTCGAAAGGCGAGGGAATATGGCAGATCCGAAAATTACCGATGAGTTGATCGCAGCGCATGGGATGAAACCCGATGAATATGCGCGGCTATTGGAGATCATCGGTCGTGAACCAAGCTTTACCGAGCTGGGCATTTTCTCTGCCATGTGGAACGAGCATTGTTCCTATAAGTCTTCGAAACGCTGGCTTCGCACCCTGCCCACAACTGGTGAGCAGGTTATTTGCGGCCCCGGCGAGAATGCCGGTGTGGTTGATATCGGCGATGGTCTGGCGGTGGTTTTCAAGATGGAAAGCCATAATCACCCGTCATATATCGAGCCATATCAAGGCGCGGCGACCGGTGTCGGCGGTATTCTGCGCGATGTTTTCACTATGGGCGCGCGCCCCGTGGCGGCGATGAACTCGCTCAGCTTTGGCGAAACTTCGCATCCAAAAACCCAAAGCCTGGTCCATGGTGTCGTCGCGGGTGTTGGCGGCTATGGCAATTGCTTTGGCGTTCCGACGGTCGGCGGCGAAGTCCGTTTCCATCCGGCCTATAATGGCAATTGCTTGGTGAATGCTTTCGCCGCAGGCATCGCCGAAGCCGATAAGATTTTCTACTCCGCAGCCTCAGGCGTTGGCATGCCGGTGGTCTATTTGGGTGCGAAAACCGGCCGCGATGGGGTTGGCGGCGCGACCATGGCCTCGGCCGAATTCGATGACACAATCGAAGAAAAGCGTCCGACCGTTCAAGTTGGTGATCCCTTCACGGAAAAACGCCTGATGGAAGCCTGCCAAGAGCTCATGGCCACCGGCGCGGTCATTTCGATCCAAGATATGGGCGCAGCTGGCTTGACCTGCTCGGCAGTGGAAATGGGCGACAAAGGCAATTTGGGAATCAAACTTGACCTCGATGCGGTGCCCGTGCGCGAAGAACGCATGACCGCCTATGAAATGATGCTTTCCGAAAGCCAAGAGCGCATGCTCATGGTGCTGCATCCCGAAAAAGAAGCCGAGGCCAAAGCCGTTTTCGACAAATGGGCGCTGGATTTTGCCATTGTTGGCGAAACAATCGCTGAGGATCGTTTCCTTGTGATCCATGGCGGCGAGGTAAAAGCCGACCTGCCGCTCAAAGCCCTATCTGGGAACGCACCGGAATATGACCGCCCGTGGGTGCCGACACCTGCCGCGCCTGAAATGGCACCTGTGCCGGAAATTGACCCAATCGAGGGACTGCGCGCTTTGCTGGCGAGCCCGAATTATGGCGGAAAGTCATGGGTTTACGAGCAGTATGACCATATGGTTATGGCTGATACTGTGCGGGCGCCGGGCTGCGGGGCTGGTGCTATCCGTGTCCATGGCACAAAGAAAGCACTGGTCTTTACCTCGGATGTGACGCCTCGTTATGTGCGCGCCAATCCGGTCGAGGGCGGCAAGCAAGCCGTGGCCGAAGCCTATCGCAACCTATCAGCCGCCGGCGCGAAACCCTTGGCGGTGACCGACAATTTGAATTTCGGCAATCCAGAGAAGCCGGAAATTATGGGCCAATTTGTGGGCGCAATCCAAGGTATCGGTGAAGCCTGCGAAGTGCTGAATACTCCGGTCGTGTCCGGCAATGTCAGCCTTTATAATGAAACCGATGGCCAGCCGATTTTGCCCACGCCAACAATTGGCGCAGTCGGATTGTTGAAAAACGCTAAGAACCTAATTGGTACGGAGCCGAATTCCGGTGATGTGGCATTACTTTTGGGCGTGACCGAGGGGCATTTGGGTCAATCGGCGCTGCTTTATGAAATGCTGGGACGCGAAGACGGTGACGCCCCGCATGTGGACCTAAAAGCCGAGCGGCGCGCAGGCCGTTTCGTGCGTAATAACCGCAAACTGATCACGGCCTGCACCGATTTGGCTGATGGCGGTTTGGCCTTAGCCGCGTTTGAAATGGCACGCGCCGGGAAGATTGGCATTCAGATTGATCAGGCGGATACCGGGTTTGTTTTCGGCGAAGATCAGGGGCGCTACTTGATTTCCGCCAGCTTTGATGCGGCCGAAGCCCTTCTGATTGCTGCCGCAGCCGCTAAAGTTACCCTAACGAATATCGGGCGATTTACAGGCGATGCGGTTCAGTTCGGGGAAGCCTCTGCCCCACTTGCGGATCTCTGCGAAATCTATGACCAAAGCTTTGCAGCGGCGATTGACAGTTCACAATTGCTTAATGCAGCGGCGGAGTGATTGATTTTACCGCGTTTTTCGGACCAACTAGGGCAAAGTTCATGCCAATTTGGCGGAAGCTTGTCCCAGACAGCCTGACTTACTAAATTCATCGGGAAAGGAAAAAGCCGATGCCAATGCCAGCGGAAGACATCGAAACTCTCCTCAAAGAGAGTTTTCCGAATGCCGAAATCACCATCATTGATATGCGCGGTGACCAAAATCACTATGCCGTCGAAGTTATCGACGAAAGTTTCCGCGGTAAAAATCGCGTCCAACAGCAGCGGGCAGTTTATGCCGCGTTGAAAGGTAAAATGGACGGCGCGAATGGCGAACTTCACGCTATGGCGCTGACCACCAAAGCCCCTGAATAAATCGTCCGCTTTTGCGGAATTCCCGGCCCAAATTCGAAAGAGGTAGACATGACCACCACTGCCGAAGATCAGATCAAAGACTTGGTAACCCAGAATGACGTCGTATTGTTCATGAAGGGAACATCGATGATGCCACAATGCGGTTTTTCTAGCCGTGTAGCGGGTGTTTTGAATTATATGGGCATCAACTTCAAAGACGTGAATGTTCTAGAAGATGATAATTTGCGCGAAGGCATCAAAGCCTTTTCGGACTGGCCAACCATTCCGCAGCTCTATGTAAAGGGCGAATTTGTAGGTGGCTGCGATATCATCACTGAAATGACTTTGTCGAGCGAGCTGGATGCATTGTTGGAGCAAAACAGCATTGCTTTTAACAAAGAAGCCGCTGACAAAATTCGCCAAGCGAACGACTAACGTCCTATTGAGGGGAGCAGAGCTCCCCTCGCCTATTCTAGCGGAAGTTTTTTAACGACAACGCTACCCAAATAGGGAAATTCTGTATTTGTATAAGCTCCGACAATAGATATTTTATTATCTCTCGAGATTGCCATATTAGTCACAAACTGAAACGGCTGCTCATAAAATGACAGCTCGTTTTTGGAAAAATAGGCCAACTGCCCAGCCCCATATAATGCAATATAAAGCCCACCATTTCCATCCAACCTTAAGCCATCCGGTCCGGCCAACTTATAGGGGACACCGTTTGGAAATAAACTTTTTCGATTAAGAAGAACTGTTTTCCTTCCAATCGAAAAATCATCCATTAAGGAAAACATCCAAACTTTCTGCGCCAAATGCTCGGCAACGAAAAGAGCATTTGTTACCTTGTCGTATTCAACGCCATTCGGGTAGCGCATATTCGACAAAACTTCAGCTTGCTTATTTTCGGAATAAAAGAAAACGGAGCCTCGGTTTCGCTTTGAGTTTTCAAAGTCGCCTGGATCTGAAATAAATAAAACCCCACTACCATCACCAAAAAGATTATTTGGTGAGTGTAGCTCTTTTTCAGCCAGGGTAAAAATGCGCTCCACGGTCGTTCCCGACGTGGAAACCATGGCAATATACCCGCCGATATGGCATGCTACCGCGTAGGTAAACGCATTAAACTTGACAATTGTAGTTGGACCGCAGTTCTCTTCACTCCAAAATAATGTCCTGTGGCCATTTGGAGAAAAGCGCGCAATCCGATCTTTGGACATTTCTGGAACAAAAATATTTTCGCCGCTCCAAATTGGCGCTTCCGGGTAGAACGACTGATATATAGTTTCCGCGAACACGGTTTTGTAGTTCATGACAAAAAAAAAGTCAGAACTATGATTCTTCCAATCAAGGGGAAACTCTTTCGCGTATCAGCCATGTCACACAAGCACATAGCAAGAGAATACCGCCAAGTAATAGGGTGATATTCCGTGTCCCGATGTTTGGAATAAGCCAAAAAGTCGTTATTAGTGTTCCAAAGACATTCCCAAAGGTAGACACTGCATAAACTGAACCTGTCACGCGACCCGTATGAGAAATTTCGGACAAAATAAGCTTTACAAAAAACGGAGAAACAGATGCCAAAAATCCAACCGGAATAACCGTCAAAACAGAAGCGGCCAGCATTGTTCCAGAAAAGTCGTACCCAAATTTATTCATTATAAAAAGCATCGCATCTTTTCCCAAAAATGCGACCAACAACAGATAAACCCCAACTAGAAAGAAAACGCCCGTCAAAAAAAACGAGCCTTGAACATTATCAGCAATAAACCCACCGCCAGCATAGCCGATCATCATAGACATCAACACGACTGAAATGAGGCAAGCCCAAGTGGTAATACCACCACCGAAATAAGGGTTTAAATATCGACTTCCCAACATTTCATATCCCATCAGTGTGAAACCGACCACAAACAGGATACTAAACAGCAAAATTGATCTGAAACGACGCATCATTTACCTACTGGAATTCATCAAGCTTGCGATTATGCCGTTCAGTAGCCCGTAAAGTTTCTACGGGAGCAAAGTCATCCGACAGAATCTTAGAATTTGGGAGAAATCGCAGATATTTTCGTCGCTTGAGCATGCTCTTCTGAGAATAGGGAAACTTGTGAGTGCGATCAAGAAATTCGGCTTTTGTCCTTAGAGTAGATTTGCTTTTCTTTTCGCCACTATAGGCGATCAATACTACGTTACCTTGCGCGTCAAAAACCTCAACATTATCGAATACAGATCCAATAGTCGCAATTGCCGCCTCATACAGCATAGTCGTTGGCTCAATATTTTGAACCAAAACGCCGCCATCGGAAAGACGATCCTTTGTCATCTGATAAAACTCTTTTGTCAACAAATGAAAAGGAACAAAAGGACCACGATAGGCATCAACCATAATCAGATCCCACAACTGCTTGTTTTTTATCAAATAGCGGCGGCCATCTTCGATAATGACATCGAAACCATCTTCATCTTTATTTATACCAAAATAGGAAAGAGCGGCCTCGTATACTTCGCGGTCAAGCTCTATCGATGTGATATTAGATTCCGGCAATAATTTATGGAGATACCAAACTGTTCGCCCTCCTCCAAAACCAATTTCTAAAATATCATTATTATTCACTGCATATGTGAGTCCCAAAGTCATATAGCGCGTATATTCCACAGGGAGATCAAGATCATTGACTGTATTGTAAACTGATTCCGTGAAAATCTGTCTATTATGGCCAAAGCTCATTTCAATGAGGGATCCATGGCGGAAAACAAATATATTATTATATCGCGATTCTTTTGAGAAAATTAGTTCGCGGGCCTGCAAAACAGACATCGAACAAACACCAATAGCTATCACAAGGAAAAGTATAGATTTTGTCACAGCGACCTCTCATTAGAACTCCGTGACCTTAACTTAGAGGATGCCGATGACCAAGCCTATAAGCCAGCCTAAATCAAAATTTAACTGGTATAGAAACCGTGCTAGAAAAGTTCCACATCGCTGAGCTTTGGTTTCGGTGTTGGTCTTTCGACAACATGATCAGTGATGAATTTTTGCCGAACTTTTCCAGAATGAGGCCAAAATTGTACCCGGCGACCCGCGTCACCCCCGGTGCTCCCCCCAATATTTTGAATTCCTTCATCCCGGAGAAACGACTCCACAAATTCACAATTTCTTCTTCCAATCGTGGACAAGCCCTTGACCATTTGTGCGCCGCCAAAAACTTTCGAAACAAACCGATTTCTATTTCCACCATATTTTATTAACGAGTTTATAAGCAATTCCATAGCGTTCACGCCGAAACTTGCTCCATTTGCGGCTTGACCAGTTTCCTCGGGCAGCAAAATGTGATTCATTCCACCGACCTGTGCTACAGGATCATGCAAACAAACAGCGACGCAGGAGCCTAATAAAGTCGTGATTATTTCTTCTGGATCTCCGCCAACTGCGTATTCTCCTTGAGCAATATGCTGAACATTTCGCGACATGTTTACACGTTCACTTTCCTGATATTGCGAGGAGACCCTAGCTTAGTACACAAATCTAAGGCGTGATGAGATATTTTTTCTAATGGCATCGCCCGCTCGGCGCCGCCGCATTCAAAGGCGACCCTCGGCATGCCGTAAACGACGCAGGTTTGCTGATCTTGAGCAAGCGTTCTTGCCCCATTCTCTCGGAGCTTTTTCATACCCTTTGCACCGTCGGACCCCATTCCAGTCAAAATTATGGCAACAGTTTTTTTTGCAATTGGAACTGCGGAGTTAAACAAAACATCGACGGATGGCCTGTGGCCGCTAACCTTATTGCCTTCAATCAATTTACATTTCGGTACTTTTCCAGGCTCAACCTCGAGATGTGTATCTTCGCCAGGAGCTACATATACGCAACCTTGAGCTAATAAATCCCCATTCTCTGCGACCTTGACCAATGGGTGAGTTCTTGAATTCAATCTTGCAGCGAAACTTTCAACAAAGGCGCGTGGCATATGCTGTACAATCATTGTCGGCGGACAATTTTTTGGAAAGCCTTCTAATACTGTTTCCAAAGCATCTACGCCGCCTGTCGACGAACCGATCAAAATATATTTTCCATCCCATTCAAATTGGGAGGATTTATCTTCTGACCTAGGTGATCTATGAGGTATTAAACTTGCTTTTGTCGCGGCGCGAATCATTTTAGGAAGCAAATCTAAAGTGCCATCGGTTGTAAAATTCGCAGTTTTCCCGATGCAATCAATAGCGCCCAATGCGAGTGCTTCGATGGCGTCTTCACTGCCCTTTTGGGTCAAAGAGGAAAACATAATAACTGGTGTCGGGCGCCGTTCCATAATTCTCCGCAGAAAATCAATTCCATTCATCATTGGCATCTCGACATCCAGAATAATAACATCGGGTGCAGTTTTTTTAATGATCTCGCGTGCTTCATATGGGTGTGCTGCCTCCGCCATCACGATAATATCAGGCTGGGTGTCTAATACCTGGGCGATCACTTGCCTAACGGTAGGGGAGTCATCTACTATCAGCACCTTTATTGGGGAATCCAACCTCATATGGCCTTCTTTCCAAACCTGTAATTTCCAAATTCAAGGGATGTTCCAATCTCAGAAATCTTCCCAACCGTCCAAGTCAGTATCGACCTCAGATTTTAACGCGGCGTTGCCTTGGGACGAAGAAATCACCCTTTCTTTAACAAAAGATTCTGTATTTTTCATATTGACAGCGGATGCGGGCTGATTGGAACTGCCTTGACGAAGCGCAACTGCCCCATTCGCTAATTCAAAATTTGAAATCGTGGATGACAGAGCCTCCGCTTCGCGAGTGAGATTATGGCTCGCGGCGGTCGTCTGTTCAAACATCGCAGCATTTTGCTGAGTAACTTGATCCAGCTGATTCACTGCTACATTGATTTCCGCCAATCCACTCGATTGTTCATTGGCTGATAGAGCGATTTCCGATACGTGAGAGGAAATATTCGAAACCGATCCCACGATATCTTTTAGAGCATCCCCCGTTTGGCCAACCAAATCCACTCCGCGTTTTACTTGGCTAGACGAAGCGGAGATTAAATCATTGATCTCTCGAGCCGCGTCAGATGACCGTTGGGCCAAAGCCCTAACTTCCGAAGCAACAACAGCGAAACCTCGCCCAGCCTCGCCTGCTCTGGCTGCTTCAACGCCTGCATTTAGGGCCAAAAGATTGGTTTGGAATGCGATATCATCAATTACACTGATGATTTTGGAAATTTGCTCCGAAGACTTTTCAATCTCGCCCATGGCTTCCACCGCTTCGCGCACGACTTTTCCACTGGCCTCAGCATTCGACTTGGCTGTGTTCACAACTTCATCAGCGCGCAACGCTCCTTCCGCGGCCGATTTCACAGAAGAGGTTAATTGATCGAGTGCGGCAGCAGTTTCTTCTAAAGTAGCCGCTTGTTTTTCCGTCCTTCTCGACAGGTCATCGGCAGCCTGGCTAATATCTCCGGCCTCGCCACGAATAGAATTCGCATTTTCAGCGACCCCCTGCATTGCCGTCAGAAGATGACTTACAGATTGGTTGAAATCATTGCGCAATTGCTCATATTCACTTGCAAACTCTTCATGTATTTGCGCTGTCAGATCTCCTGCGGCCATCGCGGTCAAAGCCTGCCGCAGCCCTTCAATTGCCTCTGTCTGCAAACGCTCCATCTCGACGCGCTCCGCTTCGGAGATTTGTAGGGACGCCTCTTCTTCTGTCCGATCTGATCCCATGAAAACAATCCGAATGGCCTCATTGCGCTGATCCATCACCGGACTAAATCCACCCTCAAGCCATACATCGCCTCCAGCCCCGTGGCTTAGCTTGAATTTTCCATAAACGGATTGACCTTTAACAAGCCGTTCCCAAACAGGACCATTTTCTTTTGCCAAAGTTGGATTGAAGGAAAAAATGTCGGTCTGCTTTTTGCCGACTAAATCTGATTCGACACGACCCAACGCATTTACGAAGCTAGAATTACACTGTTCCAGCGATCCATTTGGGTAAAATTGAGCTGTACATTGGTGGGTATTAATGGCGTCTAATATCGCGCCGTTCAGCCGCTCTTT
Source organism: Mangrovicoccus sp. (assembly GCA_049603835.1). Classification (GTDB taxonomy): domain Bacteria; phylum Pseudomonadota; class Alphaproteobacteria; order Rhodobacterales; family Rhodobacteraceae; genus Mangrovicoccus. The sequence continues at coordinate 285,087 of JBMYSZ010000001.1, read as the reverse complement.
TGTTACTTCTTTCCATTCCACTACTTGGCCAATATGGTTTCCGTCGACATCATTTACGGCGCTAATCATTAGAGAAAACCGCATATCTCCAATAGCTATATCAGCATTATAAGGCAGAAGTTCTGGTTTCTCGACTAATGCGCGGATATGTTTTGCATTTTTGTGAAAACTATCCATATTTGCGCCAATTAGATTTGAAGGATCAAAATTTGGAACAACCGTACGGAAAAATTCAGCATTCTCATCTAGAATTTTTTGAACAGCATCATTCATATAGGTGATACAGAAATTTTTATCTGTCATCATCAGCGCAGCAGATGTACTGGCCAAGGCTGCTCCTTTTAAATGGGCATCCTTTTCAGTTTCATCGGCCGCCGACAGATCAGATTTCAGACCCTCAATCGCCTTTGCAATATCACCAATTTCGTCACCGCGTTTGGTATTCTTTACATCCGAGCTCAAATTCCCTTCAGACACAGCGCGAATATTTTTTGCTAAACCAAATAATGGCTTGGCCACGGAACGAGCTAAAAGGAAACAAGCACCTAAGAGGAGTACAGCAAAAATAGCGGAATGAGTAACTTGTTGTGTTAAAACAAATTTCGCTGGCTGTACGATCGTAGAGGACGCTTGAGCAACCATCAAAATCCAGCTAGTACCCGCTAAATCCAATTGGATATGGGATGTACGAAGCATCTCGCCAGAGGAAAGTTTCAGATCCGTCAGTTGAATTTCCGGATCTGCAATTTCGGAAAGGCTTACATCTAAGGCCAATGCCTCCATCGGTTTTGCGTCATTTAAAATTCGGCCCTCATTTCTAAGAGTCCCGTCCGCGCCGAATAAGAGCAACTCTAAATCGGACCCAAGGACTTTCCTTGAGATCACACTATTTTCCAAATTTTTCAGATCAAACCGGGCAGCCAAAACACCCAAGACCTTCCGAGAAGACGAATAAACGGGCACAGCCACAAAACCTGATGGAATGTTATCTGCCGGAGCATAGGTGGAATAATCAACCATGACCGGTTCATTTTGAGAAAGCACTCTGGCGAATGCTTTACCCAGGCCGGATTCAGCGCCAGAAAGGACATTTGTTCCCCAATCCCCGCGCTTTTCCGCGCTATAAAGGATAGTGCCATCTGATCCAATCAAATAAACATCAGAATAGCCATGCTCAGCCGCCATTGCATCGAATTGGGGCGCAAATTTATCGTATACGATAGAAAATCCACTATTTGAGTCGACAAGGGATTTTGTGGCCGCATCATAAGATTTAGCCAAATATTTTTTAGGATCGCCTTCGATTTGTTTGAATGTTGATTTAAACCCGACAATAGCATTGAAAACTAAATCGCTAGAGGCATCCTTAGCCAAGTCTGTTGTATGATGGTCTATCCAGGCGTGAAGGGCGTCACGCTGTATTTCCAATGCAATTTGCAGTCGCTCATCTGCATCTTCCTTAAGAAATTTTGACGCATCAAGAAAACCTAGGATAGTGGTAACTGACATCGCCACCAACATCATTAATACCATTGCAACAGGCAATTTTATGCCCATGCGGATATTATTAAAAAAAGACATGCGCTCCTCCGGCGAACTACACCCGCATTTTGAGCCCAAATTCCGCACAACTAGTTACGCAGAATAAATCGAGCCCATCAGATCAATCAAATCGAATGCTTGGGGATAAGCGATGAATATAGCTTTAAGCCAAGCCGAAATTGTGCCTAGCAAGCCCGGCTGAAAAGACAAAAATAGCGGAATGTCAGTTACTTGGTGATCCTAGGTCAGCTAACGCTGGGTCCAGTGTATCAGTTATGACACGCTCGGTGATTGGCCCAGCAAAGCGCAGGATCACCTTTCCCTTACCGTCGATTACAAAAGTCTCGGGCACGCCATACAGGCCCCAATTGAGCCCAGTTCGGCCCGTCTCATCCTGGCCGATAGCGATATACGGGTCGCCCAATTCCTGTAAAAACGCCATGGCTTTTGACGGATCGTCTTTGTAATTCACGCCGTAAATCTTAACACCGCGCGCTGCGAGTTTTTCTAGATTTGGATGTTCAACCCGGCATGGCGCACACCAGCTGGCCCAGAAATTGACCAATTTTACGCCAGGTTCGTTTAAGATAGCCCGATCAAAAAATGGCTTATCTGCCAGAGGTTTCAGCGCGAGCTCTGGGGCAGTGGCTCCGGCTATTGCTGACGGCAAAGCATCAGGATTATCGCGATACATACCCAGCAAGAACAGCGTCGCTAGACCCGCAAAAATCAAAGGCGGGGCCAAGAACAGGTAAGAGCGTTTAGCCATCCTTCTGACGTCTTTCTTCGGCATCTTTCAGATCTGCGGCAGCATGCCTTGCTGCCCGGAGGCTGAGCCCCACAAGGCCCACCAAAAGAACCACCGAAACCCCATAAGCGGACAGAACTTGGACCGCATATTTTCCCAAATCCGGCATCATAAAGCCGCCTCCCGCTGTAACAATACTTTCAAACGACGGCGGTGAATCTCGGTGCGGGTCCTAAGGAAAATTAGCGCGACAAACAGCAAAACAAAGCCAGCGATTGCGCAAAGCAGGGGAAAATAGAAAACATTTGAAATATTTTCCTCCTTGTCCATGGATAAGGTAGCCCCTTGATGCAGGCCTTGGTTCCAGAAATTCACCGCATAGCGCGACAGAACCGCGAAAACTGACCCTACGATACACAGCACCGCAGTCAGATCAGCGGCGGTGTCTGGGTCTTCTATGGCGCTCCATAGGGCCATATAGCCCAGATAGAACAAGCACAGGATCAAGAAAGAGGTCAGACGCGGATCCCAAACCCACCAAGTCCCCCACATGGGCTGCCCCCAAAAGGCGCCCGTGACCAAGGCAACGAGGGTAAAAGTCAATCCAACAGGCGCTGCCGCACGGGCCGCTAAAGCGGACACATGATGGCGACGGATTAACCAAATCAAGGAAGCCACCAGCATCATCAGCCAAGCATTGATCGCCATCATCGCGGCAGGCACATGGAGATAGATAATCTTAACGGTAGAGCCTTGGCGAAAATCATCGGGCGTAAAAAAGAAGCCCCAAATTAAACCAATGCTTAAGCTGCCGAGGCCTAAAACCCACAGATAGGGCAGAACCCGCCCTGCAGTTTGGCTAAATTTCACCGGATTTGCATATTGCCAGATCGAATTCATCATGGCCGTCTTTTAACCTGTCCTAAACGGGGCGGCAATCACTGGGCTAGCGTAAATTGATCCGCAAAACCGCGGCTGTCGCAAAAGGCATCAAAGCAATAGTGCCCAAAGTGATTGCCGCTTCCAAAGCCAATGCCGTGGACACCGGAAGACCCGCGGCACCGAGCCGCGCAACCTCTGCCCCATAGATCAAACTTGGCACGTAAAGCGGCAAAACCAGCAATGACAAAAGCAATCCGCCACGTTTTAGCCCCACAGTCAGCGCGGCACCGAACGCTCCGATCAAACTGAGAGCTGGAGTTCCAATCAGCAAACTTAAGACCAGCCAAGTGAACCCAGACGCAGGTAGATTCAGCAAAACCCCTAATGGCGCCGCCGCTAAAGTGAGTGGCAAACCAGTGGTCAACCAATGCGCCAGGCTCTTTGCAACGGCCACTGCCTCTAGCGGGACCGGCGCAGTGCCCAGCAGATCCAAGCTGCCATCTTCGTAATCCAGTGCGAAAATCCGCTCTAGCGAGAGAAGACAGGCCAAAAGCGCCCCAAGCCACAGGATTCCGGCTGCAATTAGGCTAAGCCGCTGACTTTCTGGCCCCACTGCAAAGGGAACCAAAATTGCGACCATCAAGAAGAACGCTAATGCTAGCCCAAAGCCGCCGCCTGCGCGAATTGCCAATCTGAGCTCTCTCAAAATGAGTGTGATCACAAAAATGCCTCATCAAAAGCCGAAGCAGTGCTACGCGGTTGCGCGCGATATGGCGCCACATCAAACACCCGCCCCTTAAGGCCAAGATCAATATGCGTCGCAATAATTGCTGCCCCACCCTCTTGCAGATGCGTTTCAACGATACGGGCAAATTGTTGCACATGTTCCGTGTCCAGCGACACGGTCGGCTCATCCATGACCCAAAGCTTTCGGCCCGTCACCAAAAGCCGCGACATACCAAGGCGGCGCTTTTGCCCCGCAGACAAAGCCATAGCCGGGCGGTGTTCCAGATAAGCTAAATCAAAGGTTTCGATCGCCGCATCAGCGCCAGGTCCCCCAAACACTGCTGACCAAAATTCCAGGTTTTCACGCACGGTCAGCGTCGCTTTGATCCCATCCAAATGACCGGCAAAGGCCACGCCATCTGGAATATTCAGCTCCCCCTCAAGCACAGGCTGCAGCCCAGCCAGGCAGCGCAGCAAAGTGGTTTTTCCCACGCCATTTGGCCCGCGCAAGATCAGCGCCTCGCCCGCCGTGACCGAGAAACTGACGCCTTCCAACACCGCGATCCCGCCGCGCGCGCAAGCCACATCTTTGATTTCAGCAAGCAAAGTCAAACCGGTAGAACCGCTAAGCCGATACGGCGCCCTTCGCCGAGCAGGACGTTATAGGTGCGGCAGGCCGCTGGGCTGGCCATGACCTCGACACCTATTCCGGCTGCTTCCAGCTCTTGGCGGAACTCACTGGGCGCATGGGCAATTTCAGCGCCGGTGCCCAAGATCAACACATCGATCGTACCTGCCGCTTCGAGCAAGTTTTGACGATCCCCATAGCCATTCCAAGCTTGCCGCAAATTGGGGAGCAAAAGCAAACCGCCTTGGAACACCTCGCCAGCATGGCGGAAAAAGCCCGGCCCATAGCCCTCGACCGGGCGAGCATCGCCGTAATTGACCTCTTGCATCGGCATATCCGCGCGCCCTCCCCCTTAGAATGCGGCCGACAAACTGCCTAAAGCGGCCAGCGCAATCAGTCCATAGGCAATCCATCGATATAGCCGCTCTCGGCCTGGGTCAAACAAGCGCTGGCCGAGCAGATTGCCTAGCATATATGGCAAAGCCAGCATCACCCCCAGCCCTAAAGCCTCTGGGGGAAATAGATCTTGCAGCCAGAGATTTGGCACAGAGGCGACTGAGCTAAGGCTCAGAAAGACCAAGGTATTTGCGCGCATTCTTTCCGGGCGCAGATCCCCGCTTAGATGAAATAATATCACCGGCGGCCCGTTCATTCCGGTCGCGCCTCCGGTAAATCCGGCCAGGGCCCCAATCCCCGCGATCATTGCCAAAGATGGCCGGGCCCTTAGGCGATACCCAAGCACCAAGGAAACCAAGGTTAGCAGGACCATCCCAGATACAGAGAGCTGCAGCAGCCTGGGATCACTTACGCCCAGCAGCCAAACGCCGACCGGAAGAGCCAGGAAAGAGGCCAATAACATCACACCCAGACCGCGTTTTTCCACCAAAGGCCAGGCGCGCGGCATAACTGTAAACAGCGAAACGAACGCCGTTAAACCAAAAGACGAGAGCACCAAAGGCGCGGGCATGACGGCCAAAGCGATGGGCATGAATATCAGAGCTGCACCAAATCCGGCAAAGCCATAGACGATGCCCGAAACAAAGCTGGCGGCGCAGATTAGGCCCAGCCCGGGCGTGGCCCAGATCATTTGGAAATACTCGAACATGGCCGCACTCAAGACAGGGCCTCATTGCGCCCGTATCAATCGGGAAATCATAAATTTAAGTAATAGAAAAGGGCGCGTGATGCGCCCCTCCCTCTAAATTACGTACTATGCGTTTAGCGCCAGGCGAAATTAACGCAGCGACAAGGCCACAAAACGCGGATCCCCATTGCGGCGCACCAAGAGCAGCAGCGAACGACGCCCCGCATCTTTGGCTTCTTCGATCTTGCCTTCGAAGGCCTCGATGTTTTCTATCGGTTTTTGCGCCACTTCTGTGATCACATCGCCTTGGCGCAAGCCTTTGGCAAAAGCGTCGCTGTCTTCATCAAGCTGCAACACCAGCAGACCCGCCAAACGATCCGGCAAGCCAAGCTCTTGGCGTTGCTCATCAGTAAGCGTAGCAATGGTCATGCCGAGGATAGTTTTTTCCTGGGGAACTTCCGGCTTGGTCATGGCTGCAGGGATGGCTTCGGCCGTTTCACGACGCCCCAAGGTCACATCCAGGCTGACCAATTCGCCATTGCGAAACACTTCCACCTCAACGGATTTCCCCACGGCGGTTCCGCCGACGCGGCGCACCAATTCGCGGGTATCGCTGACCGCGTGACCATCAAAGGTCAAAATGACATCGCCCGCTTCCATACCCGCATCTTCTGCCGGGCCGGTGGGGACATCGGTGACCAGCGCGCCAGCCGTGCCTTCAAAGCCCAAAGCCTCGGCCAATTCCGCATCCACATCCTGGATCCGAACGCCCAGCCAACCGCGACGGGTCTCACCGAACTCCTTGAGCTGATCAACCACATTGGTGACCACAGCCGAAGACATTGCAAAACCGATCCCGATAGAGCCGCCATTAGGCGACAAAATCGCCGTGTTCACACCGATCACATCCCCATCCATATTGAATAGCGGACCACCGGAATTACCGCGATTGATCGCAGCATCGGTTTGGATGAAATCATCATAGCTGCCCTGGAGCGCACGCCCCCGAGCGGACACAATCCCCGCCGAAACGGAAAAGCCCTGCCCCAAGGGATTGCCCATCGCCATCACCCAATCACCAACGCGCATCGCGTCACTATCGCCGAAATTCACATGCGGTAGCGGGCCGTCGCTTTCGACTTTGAGCAAGGCAATATCGGTATTGGGGTCAGTGCCGATGACTTTCGCCGGCAGTTCTTCGCCTGAGAAGAACTCAATCGTGATTTGATCCGCGGATTCGATGACATGGTTATTGGTGACGATATAACCATCCTCTGAGATCACGAAGCCAGAGCCAAGCGCACTACCGCGACGAGGACGTTGCTGCGGGCCATCCCGATCAAGGAAATCACGGAAAAAGTCTTCGAAAGGCGAGCCCTCGGGGACCATGGGCGATGGCCCACGCTCTGCCGGGGTCGCCACGGTTGTGGTGGTGGTAATATTCACCACCGCATCGCTGATTTGTTCGGCCAGATCCGCAAAGCTATCGGGTGCCCCTCTCGCATGACCGGGACCAGCCGGTCCAAAAGCCAAGGAAAGCCCCAAAGCCAAAGCCAAAATTGGGCGGGTGATCATCTGAGGGGTGGTTAACACGAAGCTCTCCATTTTTGCGTTGCACTCAATCGGACCGCGAATGCTGCGGCTGAAGCAAAAGATGCGCATCCACGCGTAAAGGTACTAGACTTGCCGCAGTCAATTTGCGTCAAACTGTCGTGACCTTCTGTGAGCGACATTAAGGACCGCCTAATGCCGCCTTTGAAAAACTTAGGAAGCCAAACCCAACCTGTCCAGTACCACCGCCGACAAGTTGCGCAAATCTAGAATTTGATTTTGAACACAGCGCCAATAATCGGTGAGCTATCATAATCGCTGCGCGACACGGTATTTCCATCCGCATCCTCTAATTTAAGCTGTCCGTCAAATTGCGCCCCCGCAAAAGCGCTGATCCGCAGATTTGCGGAGGGCTCGTAATTCACCGTGGCAACCACCGGAATATATTGGTCTTTGCCGATGCCATCTGTCCCTGGCCCGTCATCATTGAGGCGAAATTCAATGGCTTCGACCCGGCTTGCAACGCCCAAACGCAGAGCATCACTTACCCCATAGGAAATGGAAAGACCCGGCCCCTGGGTCGCCCCGACGCCTTCACTGGTGCTTAGATTCCAACGCTCAGTAATGTCCCAATCAATCACAAGAAAAGGGAAGGTTTCCCATTCATCGGCCAGGGTCGAATAAACGCCAAAACCTGGCCCAATGATCAAATTATCGGCCAGTTTCCAGGACAAGGCACCGATCACACCGTAGCTGCTGCCATCCTCGAAAGACACGCCATCTTCGCCGGTAAAGCTCATATTCGGGATAAGCAACGCCTGCCCCCCGGCCAATCCAAAGCGCAGGGGAACAGAGACACCATAACTGCCAACCGTGATGTCAGAGCCGAAGCCTTGGCTATCGGTAAAATTATACTCAAAACCGCCTAGTGACAGCTCGACCCCGATTGAGCTACGCGGACCAAATCCCCTATGCCCCGCCACGGATGTGGAAAAACGGCGGGACGAGAATTCCCCGCCCGTGTCCAAATCCGTGTTACCCTGATAGGCGACAAGCAGATCCGCCGTGGCGAAATATGGGCTTTGGGCGGCGGGCTGCGCGACGACCATCATCGGAGCCAAAGACGCCAGCAAGCAAAAGAAAAATCGGGACATAAGAGAGCCTCAGAAAAGAAATGAAGCCGCGTTTCCACGCGACTTTTGCCCGAATGCTATAACTCATAACATTGTAAGAGGCTATAACAATCTATCCCTAACCCCTGGTGGATATCCACAAAAGCGCCACACCAATCGCCACCGCCGAGAGGCCGATAAGCCGCCGGTTATCAATGGACAGGCGTGAGAGCATGTCGATCAGGTCCTCTAAGCGCGAAGGGGCCAGTGCAAAGACCAGCCCCTCGAAAACCAGGACGAACCCGGCCGCCATCAAAAGCGTCATCATTCGCCGCGGCCGCCAGGGCCGTCGAGATAGTTAAAGAACTCACTATCGGGGGTGATGACCATGGATGAATTCGACCCCTGAAGTGCGCGCTCATAGGCGGTCAAGGAACGATAGAAGTCAAAGAAACCAGCGTCAGATGCATAGGCTTCGGCAAAGATCCGGTTGCGCTGCGCATCGGCTTCACCTCGGGCGATCTCGGCTTCGCGATTGGCTTCGGAGGTGATTTCAACCACCGCACGATCCGCCTGCGCCCGAACCCGCTGCGCCGCTTCTTCACCACGCGCGATCTCATCCGCTGCTTCGCGTTCCCGCTCGGCCCGCATCCGCGCGAAAGTCGCTTCAAGGTTTTGTTCCGGCAGATTGGTTTGCTTCAAACGCACATCAACCACATCAAGGCCCAGCCCCGAGGCAGATGCTTGGCTCTGCTGGCGGATCTGCACCATCAAACGCGCCCGTTCCGAGGACAGGATCGTGTTCGATGTTACCCCATCAGCACCAAGTACGGCCCGAGTTTGCGCGGTGATAATCGCCTTCAGACGGTCTTCGGCAGCGCGTAGGCCGCCAACGCCCACCGCCTGGCGGAACTGCACCACATCACCAATCCGATAACGCGCGAAAGTATCAACCACCAAACGACGGTCATCCGAAGGGGTCACCTCGATCGGGTCTGTGTCCAAGGACAGGATCCGGTCATCATAGCGCACAACCTCGTTGATCAGCGGATATTTCAGCGCCAAACCAGGCGTTTCCTTGACCGATTGGATCTGACCAAAACGCAGCACCAGCGCCTTTTCGCGTTCATCCACGATGAACACCGAAGACAGGATAACAACGACAACAACCACCAAAGCGGCAAGGGAAAATTTTGCGATATTCATAAGCTTAGTTCCCCTCAGTCGTGCTACGGCGCAGCTCATTCAGCGGCAGATATGGCACAACGCCTTGGCCATTGCCGGATGCGTCATTGTCCAAAATCACCTTATCCACATCGCCCAAGACCTTTTCCATGGTCTCAAGATATAGACGTTTGCGGGTCACTTCTGGCGCTTGCTTATATTCGCCTAAAACCGCCAAGAAACGGCTCGCCTCACCCTGAGCTTCGTTCACAACCTGGGCGCGGTAAGCTTCGGCTTCTTCCAAAGCCTGGGCCGCTTCACCCCTTGCGCCCGCGAGAACCCGGTTGGCATAAGCATCTGCCTGACGCTCTAGACGGTCACGCTCTTGCTCGGCCGCTTGAACTTCGCGGAAAGAGTTGATCACATCGGCTGGCGGATCGGCTTTGTCCAAGTTGAGACGGACAATATTAATGCCGGATTCATACTGGTCCAAAGTCGACTGAATCAGATCCTGCGCCTGTTGTTGGATCAGGCCACGATCGCGGTTCAGGATCGGAGATAGCTCTGACTGGGCAATAATTTCGCGCATCGCGGATTCGGAAACGGAGCGAACCGTTGCCTGAGCATCCCGCAGATTGAACAGATATTGCGCCGGGTCATTGATATTCCAAACCACCTGGAAGTCGATATCAACGATATTTTCATCGGTGGTCAGCATCAGCCCATCACCACCGCTAGAGCCAGCACGGCCAACCCCGATATCCTCAGAGTTTTCGCGTGTGACCGGGATGACTTCGTAAGTGACCAGCGGCCAAGGAGCGAAGTTCAGACCCGGATTGCCGGTCTGGCTATATTTGCCCAAGAATAGCTCAACCGATTGTTCTTCGGGCTTCACTGTATACAGCGAGCTAAAGACCCACAGGCCCAAAATCGCCACAGCGCCCAAAATCATAGTGCCACGGTTCAGCTGCGGCGGTTTCATTCCGCCCCCACCGCCAGGGCCACCGGAATTCCCGCCGCCGCGGCCGCCCATCAGGACGCGCAGCTGTTCTTGACCCTTTTTCATGATCTCGTCGATCTCGGGGATTTGCGGGGTGTCGCCATTACCATTTGGGCGGCGTGGTCCGCCACCGCGATTATCGTTGCCCCCGCCTGGGCCTCGGCCACCGCCGCCCCAGGGTCCTCCAGAGTTTGCCATGAGTATCGTATTCCTTTTCCGCGTGTTCACGCCCGTCTCACAAATGTAGTCGACCAGTCGAAATTCAAGCCGTTCGGGTCGGGGCCCGCATTGTGACCAATTCTTCGGCCATTGTTGGATGAACCGCAACCGTCCGATCGAAATCTTGCTTTGTTGCCCCCATTTTTACGGCAATCCCCGCAAGCTGGATCATTTCCCCCGCGCTTGGAGCAACGATATGGCAGCCCAGCACCTTTTGAGTTTCTTGCTGCACCACCAATTTCATAAAGACCCGCTCTTCGCGCCCGGCAAAGCCCGACTGCATCGCTTTGAAAGAGGTCGTATAGATATCCAGCGGTCCGTGCTCTTTGGCGTCCTCTTCCGACAGGCCCACAGTTCCCAGCTCTGGCTGAGTAAATACTGCCGAGGCGATCAGCTCGTGATCCACCGGGGTTGGATTGCCCTTAAACACAGTTTCCACAAAAGCCATGCCTTCGCGGATCGCCACCGGGGTCAGGTTAACCCGATTAGTGGCATCGCCGATGGAATAGATCGAGGGAACAGCGGTCTGACTATAGTCATCCACTACAACCGCGCCATTTGGAGCAACCTCCACACCGCAGGTTTCTAGCCCCAAACTATCCGTATTGGGTTTGCGCCCCGTTGCGAACATGACCTTATCAAACACCTTAGCGCTGCCATCCGTGCCATGGACCAAGATCCCGTCATCGGTTTTTTCCATGCTGACCGTATTGGTGCCCGGGCAAAGGTTAATACCTGCTTTACCCGTCTGATCAGCGATCAGATCAGTGACCTCGCGATCAAAGCCGCGCAGGATCTGCTCGCCGCGGAAATATTGCGTGACCTCTACCCCAAGCCCATTCATGATCCCGGCAAATTCACAGGCAATATAGCCGCCACCGACGATCAGCATCCGTTTTGGCAGCTCTTCGAGATGGAAGATCTCATTGGATGTAATCGCCAAACCCGAGCCCGGGAATTCCGGCACGAAAGGCCAGCCGCCCACAGCCACCAAGATATGTTTGGCGGTAAAGCTGCGGCCGTCATCCAGCATCACCGTATGCGGATCTGTGATCACAGCGCGATGCTTGACCCATTCAACGCCAGAATTATTCAGCAGTTTTTCATAGACGCCTTCAAGACGGTCCAACTCTGCCTCAAGCTTGCAGCGAAAAGCGCTCCAGTCGAAGTCACCAGCCGTGACATCCCAGCCATAAGCGGCGGCATCGGCCATATGGCCCGGATAGCTAGAAGCAAAAACCATGAGCTTTTTCGGAACACAGCCGCGAATAACGCAAGTGCCGCCCATGCGGCTTTCTTCTGCCAGGCCTACCCGCGCCCCATCAGCCGCTGCTACCCGTGCAGCACGTACACCGCCAGAGCCGCCACCGATGACGAAAAGATCATAGTCAAAACTCATAAGAGATACCTCCTTGCCCGACTTATGCCGGTTCTGGCAGCGCGCTGGCTGCCGCCATATCGATTTCGCGCCAAATACTATCGCGCCCAATCATCCGCATTTCCGCCCGGCCATCTTGGTGACCGATGATCACTGTGTCGCAAAGTTCAAGAAAGAAGCCATGCTCTACAACACCTGGCAGCTCAGATAAGGCGCTGGCCAGGGCTTCGGGATCGCCAATGCGCGAAAGCTTTGCATCGATGATGAGATTGCCCTCATCCGTGCGCACCGCAACGCCGTCTTTCATGCGAATTGCCGTGTCGCGTGTTTCCACATCCGCCTCGGCCAAAACTGCTTGGATCCTGGCCTCTGTCTGGGCCGCGCCATAGGGGATCACTTCGATCGGCAGGGGAAAGGCGCCAAGGCAGTCCACATCCTTGCTAGGATCTGTGATCACAATCATTCGCTCGGAAATCGCCGCCACCAGCTTTTCGCGCAAATGCGCCCCGCCGCCGCCTTTGATCAGGCGGAATTCGGGGTCGAATTCATCAGCGCCATCAATGGTCAGGTCGATATGGTCCACCTCATCCAGGCTGACCACTTTCAGCCCGAGGCTACGGGCCAGCTTCGCGGTGCGGTCCGAGGTGGGCACGCAGGTCAAAAGCAGCTGCTCTTCGGCACGTCGAGCTGCAAGGGCGCGCACCATCCAAGCCGCAGTAGAGCCGGTCCCAAGACCCACAATGCTATTGGGCTGCACCTCAGCGACCGACACCATCGCTGCGGCGGCTTTACCGGCTTCGGCGGGACTAAGAGGGCTGGTCATCGGGCATACTCCATCACTGAGGGCTATATAGGGTGCAAGATGCCGCGCTTCGAGAGGGAATCCCACCACTCCCATAGGCGTTATCTGTCTTACTTGGCTTATTTTTTTGCATTGGGCCAATTTGGCGCGGCTATCAGCGCGGCGATCAAAGGGCCAATCACGGAAATCGGCAAGAAAACCAAAATATCCGAATGAGCGGTCTGTAATGTTATCGGGCCAGTGGCGCGGTTGGATGTGCCGCTTTGGCCATTGGGCGCGAAATCGAGCCCAGAGGTCGGCCAGTGCAAACCCGTGCTTTCCACCCGGCATGGCCCCATGGGAAATAGCGACACAGTGGTTCCGGGCTCTAGATCCAATTCCAGCTGCGGCGGGCAGAGGAAGCCGAAATCTTCGGGACCAATGATAATGCAGGGCCGATCCGCCAAACGTGGCAGGACATTATAGACCGCCAATAGATGATCCATCCGCCCGCCGGTAAACCCAACCGCCAGGACCAAAGGCGCGGCAATCCGCGACAAGCATTTGTGGAAATCCGTGCTGTCCTGATCCTCGATACGGTGCAGATGGTCAGCAGGAATTTGAGATTGCGTCGCTTGGTCGAGACTATCGAAATCGCCAATGACCAGATCCGGCACTTGCCCCGCCGCCAATGCGCTGCGCGCCCCGCCATCCGCCGCGACCAGCTGCGGCGCAAAGCTTTGGGCCAAATGCAATTGCGCCGGGTCCAGCGCCCCAGCCCCGATTAGCGTGACCGGTCGATCAGACTTCAGAAGCGTTTCGCTCACGCTTCCTCCTCTGATTTGGCGTCTGGATCGGCCTGGCCTACCCCGCGAAACACAGCCCGGAACGGAATCGCCCACAGAAAGCCCAGAACCACATAGATCGTCAGTTCCAACCAAATGCTGGGCCGGCCAAACAAAGCGACGACATTAACCGCCACCACTACATAAAGCGGCATGCCGATCAGTAAGATCACCAAAGACCAACGGCGGCGAGCGCGATAGGATAAAGCCATAAGATGCTCCTTTGCGGTCATGGCCCGACGACGTGTCAGGCCACGCCCTGTGACTTAGTCCGCGAAGGGATCGGTGACCAAAATTGTGTCTTCGCGCTCAGGCGATGTGGACAGCAATGCAACCGGGCAATCGATCAGCTCTTCGATCCGGCGCACATATTTGATCGCCTCGGCCGGAAGCTGCGCCCAAGACCGCGCTCCAGCGGTGGAGCCGCTCCAGCCCGGCATTTCCTCATAGATAGGAGTGGCGCGGGCCTGTTGATCTGCCGCAGTGGGCAGATAGTCCAGACGCTCGCCATCCAGCTCATAGCCGGTGCAGATCTTCAGGGTTTCAAACCCGTCCAGAACATCAAGCTTGGTCAGGGAAATACCGTTCACGCCGCTCGTGGCGCAGGTTTGGCGCACCAAAACCGCATCGAACCAACCGCAGCGACGCTTGCGCCCAGTGGTTGTGCCAAATTCATGGCCGCGCTCACCCAAACGCTGACCGTCTTCATCCTTAAGCTCGGTCGGGAAAGGCCCCTCTCCCACACGGGTGGTATACGCCTTTACAATGCCAAGAACGAAATCAATCGAACCCGGGCCAATCCCCGTGCCTGTCGCGGCTTGACCCGAGATAACATTGGAGGAGGTGACAAAGGGATAAGTCCCAAAATCCACATCCAAGAGCACGCCTTGCGCCCCTTCAAACAGGATCCGCTTGCCGGCCTTACGCTGCTCATTCATCACTTTCCAAACCGGCGCCGCATATTGCAGAATCTCCGGGGCAACCTGGCGCAGCTTTTGCAAGATCTCTTCGCGGTCAATCGGCTCAAGCCCAAGACCATTGCGCAGCGCATTGTGATGCACCAAGGCGCGATCAAGGCGCATTTCCAGCGTGGCATCATCGCCAAGATCGGCCACACGCACGACACGGCGGCCAACTTTATCCTCATAGCAGGGGCCAATCCCACGCCCGGTTGTCCCGATCTTAGCTACGGAATTTTGCGATTCACGGGCGCGGTCTAGCTCGCCATGAAACGGCAAAATCAGCGGGGTATTCTCAGCGATCATCAGAGTTTCTGGAGTGATCTCGACACCTTGCTCACGAACCGTATTGATCTCTTCGACCAGATGCCAGGGATCGAGCACAACCCCATTGCCGATCACGCTAAGCTTGCCGCCGCGCACCACACCCGAAGGCAGCGCGTGCAGTTTATAGACTTCGCCATCGATGACCAAAGTATGGCCCGCATTATGGCCGCCCTGGAACCGCGCGATGATATCGGCCCGCTCGCTCAACCAATCAACGATTTTGCCTTTGCCCTCATCGCCCCATTGGGCGCCTACAACAACCACATTGGCCATTCACGCTCTCCTTATATGCGGGAGCGTCCTACCTGGTCTCGACAAGCGGGAAAACCGCAAAATAACTTATCTGAGCGCTCAAATGCCGATGAAATGCCCCAGTTCGGCGCGCTCGGCGCCCGGTGACCATGCGAAAACAGCAAAAAACTTTGCCGCATAAACCAAAAAGAGATGATTTAGGCGGCATTCCCTGGCTTGCAACCGCGCGACGAAGCGTCTATCTGCGCCGGGTGTTGCGATCCCGAGGTCCCCGTCTATGGAAAACGTTCTGCTCATTATCCACCTGCTTCTTGCTCTCGCCTTAATTGGCGTGGTGTTGCTTCAGCGTTCTGAAGGCGGCGGTTTGGGTATTGGCGGCGGCGGTGGCGGCCTGGTGAGCGCGCGTGGGGCTGCGAATTTCCTGACCAAAGTCACCTGGGGTCTGGCCGCGGCCTTTATCGCGACCTCGATCACACTGACCATTCTGGCGGCAAAAAATTCCGCTAATTCTTCGGTCGTGGATCGGTTGCAAGACGCCCCTATCGCTGTGGAAAGCGAGGAAGAGCTTCCGTCCAGCTTGGGCGGTGGTGGCAGCCTGCTTCCTCCGCCGTCTTTGGACGCGCCGATGGCCCCTCCACGGGCTGACTAAACACCTCAAATATCGCACCGGTTCGGCCCAAAGCCACACACTAACCCTAGGGATCCTTCCAGGATCTGATCACAGCATATTGCGTGATGCGAGCGAATCCCTTATAGCTCGAGTCCCGTGGTGTGTGTCGGTTTTGCAGTGCCGAGCATCTAGCGGGAGCCAATAATGACAAGATATGTGTTCATCACCGGCGGGGTTGTCTCGTCGCTTGGAAAGGGCCTGGCCTCCGCCGCCTTGGGCGCTTTGTTACAGGCACGTGGGTTTACCGTCAGGCTGCGAAAGCTTGACCCCTATTTAAATGTGGATCCGGGCACGATGTCGCCCTTTGAGCATGGCGAAGTCTTTGTCACCGATGACGGCGCCGAAACGGACTTGGATCTAGGCCATTACGAACGCTTCACCGGTGTGGCCGCCCGGCGCACGGATAGTATCAGCTCGGGCCGGATCTATTCTAATGTTCTGGCAAAAGAGCGCCGCGGCGAATATCTGGGGAAAACCATCCAGGTCATCCCGCATGTAACCAATGAAATCAAAGACTTCCTGCGCATTGGCGATGGTGATGTGGATTTCATGCTATGTGAAATTGGTGGCACGGTTGGTGATATTGAGGGGCTCCCCTTCTTCGAAGCCATCCGCCAATTCAGCCAAGATCGCCCGCGCGGCCAGTCGATCTTTATGCATTTGACGCTCCTGCCCTATATAGCGGCGAGCGGTGAGCTAAAAACCAAACCGACCCAGCATAGTGTGAAAGAGCTGCGCGCTATCGGCATTGCGCCAGACATCCTGGTTTGCCGCTCTGAGGGGCCAATCCCGGAAAAAGAACGCGAAAAACTGGCACTTTTCTGTAATGTGCGCCCGGAATCGGTCATTGCCGCGCAGGATCTGCCATCGATCTATGACGCCCCGCTGGCCTATCACCGCGAAGGTCTGGACCAGGCGGTGCTAGATGCGTTCCAGATCAGCCCCGCCCCGCGCCCGAGCCTAGCCAAATGGAAAGATGTGAGCGACCGGGTTCATAATGCGGAAGGCGAAGTCAAAATCGCCATTGTCGGCAAATATACCCAACTCGAAGACGCTTATAAATCCGTGGGCGAGGCGTTGACCCATGGCGGAATGGCCAATCGGGTGAAGGTGAAAACCGAATGGCTTGACGCTGAGCTATTCGAAAAAGACGATGTGGCCAGCTATCTTCAGGGCTATCATGGTATTTTGGTGCCCGGCGGTTTTGGCGAGCGTGGCACCGAAGGCAAGATCAAAGCCGCGCATTTCGCCCGCACTCGCAAAGTACCCTATCTGGGGATTTGCTTAGGCATGCAGATGGCGGTGATCGAAGCGGCGCGCAATCTGGCTGATCTGGATAATGCCGGGTCAGAGGAATTTGACGACGAGGCAGGCTCCAAACGTTGCACCCCGATTGTTTATCACCTGAAAGAATGGGTGCAGGGCAATCATGTTGTCGAGCGCAAGAAATCCGATGACAAGGGCGGCACGATGCGTTTGGGCTCTTACACTGCGCAACTGGCCGAAGGGTCGCGCGTGTCCGATGTCTATGGTGCGACTGTCATCGAAGAACGCCACCGCCACCGATATGAGGTGGATATGAGCTATCGCCCGCAGCTCGAAGAAAAAGGCTTGGTCTTTTCCGGTGTATCGCCGGATGGCCGTCTGCCTGAAATCGTCGAGGTCAAAGACCATCCGTGGTTCATCGGTGTGCAATTCCACCCGGAGTTGAAGTCCAAACCCTTCGCGCCGCACCCGTTATTTGCAGATTTCATCCGCGCTGCGAAAGAAGCCTCGCGCCTGGTCTAATTGCGGGCTCGGCTAAGTTGGGCTGAAAAATGCGGCGATAGCTGAATTGGCGGACAATAAACCCCGCCAATTCCAGGAAAAATTAAATCGATCTTAGAAAATGGGCTCTAGCTCAGGGCTTATGCGAAAAATTTATATTCATATCGGCCTGCCCAAAACCGGATCTACCGCCATTCAGCGCGCCTTTTCCAAACAACGCGCACAGCTTTTGGCTGAGGAAGGGATTTGTTATCCCGGCCCGATGTTTTTCCAAGGCGTGCTTTTGGGCAAATTTCACCCAAATGGCTTTGACCATCCGATGTTTGCCCGTCTGGGGTTTTCCAAGGCCAAGGGCCAGGCCGTACTGACCCGCACTTTGCGGGATATTGAAGACCGAATTGCCGATCCCGATTGTGATTTCGTGGTTAGTGCAGAGCAGTATTTTCGCCTGAGCAGCGATAGTTTTGCGCAAATGCGCGATTATTTTCAAGGGCTTGGGCTGGATCCTTACCTAATATGCTATCTGCGTCATCCGGTGTCGCTTCAGACCAGTTTGATCCAGCAGAATGTCAAAGTCCGCGGGGCGCGTTTGGCCGAACTGATGGAACATTTGGTTGAACCGGAAATCCGCGATACATTAGAACGGGTTGGCGCTGTATTCCCAGCAGATCGCTTATTGATTTGTTCGCATGAAGATACTCGCAAAATCGGAGCCCAAAATCATTTCCTACGGCTTATCCGGCCCGATACGAAGTTGGAACTCCCTGATATGGCGGTGAATTCTTCGCTAAGCCTGGCCGCCGTGTTGGCGCTTGATATTGCATCGGCGATTTATCCCGATCCGGCGGATGGGAAAAATCTAAAATCTTGGGCGCGGTCACTGCCTGGGCCAAATTTTGACGTGTCGCCGGATTACGCGGCACTTCTGCGCGCCAATTCCGCCCCGGAAATGGTGTGGATCGAAAAACAGTATGGCATCACATTTCGACCGCCCAAACAAAAGCTGGCCGATTGGAAATTGACTTGGGCGTATAGGCTTCACCAGTTTGCCCTAAAGCTGGTGGAGGCTAGCCAATATTTCTCAAAGCGCGCGCGATCAGAAAAAATGCAGGCCACGCAATCGCCGTGATCTAGTTGTATTTCGCATCACAGTGACTAGTTGACTGGGATGACACAAAATTTGCGCCCCGAATGTCTCTAAGTCGCCGAAATGTCCTGGTTCTCGCCGCCGCAGCGGGTATTTTAGCGGGGGGGCCGAAGCTCTTACCCTATCTTCAAAGCTTGCCCGATGCGGTGCCGATTGAGGCTCTGCCCGGTTATCAGCGCATCGATTATGCCGGGGTCACCGGTCCCTCTGCCTTTTTGGGACTAGACGCCCCAACCGAGAATACCGACACAACTTCCCTGGACATTCCCTTGCGGGAGGCCCTGTTTGGTCCCCCCAGTCCGGGCAAAATTCCGGTAGCCGTTTTCACTGATGTGCAATGCCCCTATTGTCGGGTTCTGTCCGAGCTTTTGTTCAAAAGATCTAAGCAAAGCCCCGCGATTTCATTGACTTGGCATGAACTCCCCCTGCTTGGTCCCGCTTCGCAGCTAGCGGCGCGTGCAGCTTTGGCCGCGCAAAAGCAAAACGCTTATGAGGCTTTTCACCAACGCCTCATGCGCAGTCAGTTTCGCCCAAGCCCGGCCTATTTGCAGCAACTCGCGCTAGATTTGGGTATCGACCCCGAGCAGCTCTTGGCCGACCGCGATAGTACGGACGTGACTCTATCGCTCAACCGATCTGCGGCATTGGCGCGGCTTTTCAGCATTCCAGGCACACCCGCCATGGTCATTGATCGAACTTTAGTAATTGGCGCCATCCCCGCGCCGCTGGTCAATCGTTTGATCCGTCGCGCAGAGCCCTGGGCTTAACAACCCTTGGCCCCGGCCGCAGAAAGAACTAGGTGAAGCCCATGTTTGGAGAAATGCTAAAATCGCTTCTGGCGCCCGAACCGCAGCAATTGCCGGATCCCGACGCCCATCTTGCCCTAGCCGCGCTTTTGGTCCGTATCGCCCGCGCCGATGGGGATTACGCTGCAATTGAGGTCGCGCGGATTGACCAAGTCCTGGCAAATCGTTTCGACCTCAGCCCATTTGAGGCGGTGAAACTACGCCAAGACGCAGAAAAGCTAGAGGCCGAGGCCCCCGATACTGTGCGCTTCACTCGCGCAATCAAGGACGCCGTGGCCTATGAGGATCGGCGCGGCATTGTAGAGGCGCTTTGGGAAATTGTTCTTTCCGATGGTCACCGCGACGACGAAGAAGATGCTTTATTACGCATGGTCGCCAATTTCCTAGGGGTCAATGATCGAGACAGTGCTTTGGCGCGCCAAGCTGTGCAACGCAACAGCACTGCTTAACCGAAAACACGTTCAGAATTTCATCATTCGCCCAATTTTTTGCCCTTTTCCCTACGGTGCCTCTTGCGCTTGCGGTTTACGCTCCCGTTAATACCGGCAGAACGGCAAGGGGAACGCGCAGGTGACAGACACTGAACCAGTAATTGAGATCCGTGATCTGCATAAATCCTATGGTGATCTAGAGGTTCTACGCGGCGTGTCGATCAGCGCCCGGCGCGGCGATGTGGTTAGCCTGATCGGCTCTTCCGGTTCGGGCAAATCCACCCTTTTGCGCTGCGCTAATCTGCTAGAAGATAGTCAACAAGGCGAAATCCTGTTTGAAGGCGAAGCTATCCGTTGGCGCGGGCAAGGGGCGGCGCGACGTGCGGCCGACAAGGCACAAATGCGCCGGGTACGGACCAAGCTTTCCATGGTATTTCAGCAGTTTAACTTGTGGTCGCATATGACAATTTTGGAAAATGTCATGGCCTGTCCCGTCTCTGTGCTCGGCGAGGCTCGCGAAGACGTCGCTCCCCGCGCTCAGGCTCTGCTGGACCGGGTTGGCATTGGCGACAAAGGCGGCGTTTATCCCGCGCAACTCTCCGGTGGTCAGCAGCAACGTGCCGCTATCGCCCGCGCCCTGGCCATGCAACCCAAGGCCCTACTTTTCGATGAACCGACCTCTGCACTTGATCCAGAGCTAGAACAAGAAGTGGTCAAGGTTATCCGCGATCTGGCCGCAGAGGGCCGGACCATGATGATTGTGACTCATGATATGCGTATGGCGCGCGACCTATCGGATCATGTGGTTTTTCTGCACCAAGGCAAAATCGAAGAGCAAGGCCCCCCTGCGCAGCTTTTCGACGCCCCGAAATCCCAAAGGCTGCAGCAATTCTTATCTCATTCCGCAGCTTAACAAAAAACCAAGACCCAACAGTCGGAGACCTCCTATGAAACATCTGGTTCTGAGTACCGCGATCTTTGCTCTGAGCGCTGGCCTGGCCCATGCCGAAATCGTCCGTATGGGGACCGAGGGCGCCTATCCTCCGTATAACTTCATCAATGACAATGGCGAAATTGACGGGTTTGAGCGCGAGCTGGGCGACGAGCTTTGCAAACGCGCCAAGCTGGACTGCGAATGGGTGACGAATGAATGGGATAGCATCATTCCTAACCTGGTTTCGGGCAATTACGACACGATCATCGCGGGTATGTCTATCACGGCTGAACGGGATGAAGTAATTGATTTCACGCAAGATTACTATCCTCCAACCGCTTCTTCCTATGCCGCATTGGATGAGGGGGTAGACCTAACAGGCGGCGTGATTGCTGCGCAAACTGGTACAATCCAAGCAGGCCATGTGGCTGAAACCGGCGCGACATTGTTGGAATTCGCGACACCAGACGAAACCGTTGCGGCCGTCAAGAATGGCGAAGCAGACGCGGTTTTCGCTGACAAAGATTTCCTTGTACCGATCGTGGCGGAAAGCGATCTGAGCTTTGTTGGCGATGATGTGCCTTTGGGTGGCGGCATTGGCCTAGGTCTGCGCGAAAGCGATGGCGAGCTAAAGGCCACTTTCAACGCCGCGATTGATACGATGAAAGCCGACGGCACTTTGAATACCATGCTGATCAAATGGTTTGGCGAGGAAATCTCAACTTACTAAGCTGATCGGGGTGCGCGTTTTGCGTGCCCCCATCCTTTTCCGCGCCCGCGATGTTTTCCTTCTGCACCGATCCCGCGTCCCTCGCTGATACGGCTTGGCTGGCCTGCTATTTGACCACCGCCAAGCATATGTCTTTTTACGGGTCATTTGGCACGGTTTTATTCCTGCTTGCGGTCACCGCGCCTGTTGCGCTTGCCTTTGGATTTGCGGGGGCGGCTGCGTCGCGATCATTGATTCCGCCAGTGCGTTGGGTCGGTCAGATCTATACGGCTATGGTACGGGGCATTCCGGATATTGTCTTTTTCCTCTTTGTTCCCATCGCCTTAGACCAGGGTTTCGAATGGTTAAGACATCAATGGAAATGCCCTGATTGGGATTTACCCATTCGCCAAGGCAATGATTTCGTCGTTTGTGATATGGCGAAACTGCCCCTGTCCTCTGCGCCGCAAGCCTATCACGAAATTTACGGCTTCCTTTTGGCAGTCTTAGCTTTCGCCATCGTTTTCGGCGCTTTTGTCGCCAATGTTTTGCGCGGGGCGATGGATGCGGTGCCACGGGCGCAGATCGAAACCGCCGAGGCGTTTGGCATGACCGAACGCCAAGCCTTTTGGCAAATCCTGGTGCCGCAAATGTGGATTTACGCCCTGCCCGGCTTGTCCAATATTTGGCAGATTTTGATCAAATCCACCCCGCTTTTATTCCTGCTGGGTGTCGAAGACATCGTCTATTGGGCGCGGGAATTGGGCGGGGCCAAGACCTCGATGTTCACCTACCCCCATCCCGATTGGCGACTTTACTACTTCCTGGCGCTTCTGTTTTTTTACCTGGGCCTCACCGCATTATCGGAACGGATCTTTGCCCGGCTCACCCGGCGGCTTAGCTTTGGTCAAGCCACCGCCGCAGGCGAAGCGCAAAGAAAGGCCGCCCAATGAGCTGTGTTGAAACGCTTTTGGCTTATGGGCTGCGCAGCATCGGTTTTGGTGAGCGGCTTTTGCCTAGGGCAGATATTTCCCTTTGCGAACAGGTGGTTTTGATCGGGTCCGGCTTGATCTGGAACATCTATTTCGCCGTGATGGCGCTGATCTTGGGCTTTGGTCTGGCGGTCGCTTTGGCCTTAGGAAAATCCAGCAGTCGCTGGCTTATCCGCACACCTTGCGTTGCTTTTATCTTCCTCTTTCGAGGCTCGCCGCTCTTTATCCAATTCTTCCTAGCCTATGAAGCCTTTGTTTTACTGCCTAAATCCGGCATCGACATCAATTTGGGTCTGGTGGAAATCAACATGCAGACCCGCTGGCTAACCCGTGCTTGGGCTGGCGCAGTGATCGTGCTGTTTTTGAATACATCGGCCTATACCGCCCAGATTTTCTATGGCGCCTATCGCGCGATCCCCAAAGGTGATCTGGAGGCTGCCGATGCCTATGGCATGTCGCCTTGGACCAAATTTCGCCTGGTCATCTTCCCGACCATGTTGCGCTTGGCCTGGCCTGCCTACACGAATGAGGCGATTTTTCTGACCCATGGCACGGCTTTGGTGTTCTTCTCCGGTTTTCCCGCATGGCGGCAGCAAGGTGATGCTCTGTATTACGCCAATTACTTTGCGGAAAAGACCTTCAACCCCTTTGTGTCCTATCCGATCATTGCTGGATATTTCGTCTTGCTTACGATTGCGATTATCACTGGCTTTCGACTGGTTCAGAAACGGTTAAACCGCCATCTCCCCAGCCCGCCATCCCGTCCGGCGCGTGGCTGGTGGTCAAAACTCAACCTTTTGCGGTGACTTATGGATATTGAAACCCCAAGCCTACGCATTGCTTGCGCTGATCTAAATGGCCAAAGCCGCGGCAAACGTCTGCCCAGCCGCCATGCGGATAGATTGGAATTCGAAGGCCATCGCGCGCCGCTATCCATGTTATCAACGGATATCTTTGGCGGAATTCAAGGTCTTAGCAGCGGCAATCCCGACGGCCAATTGCGCATGACCGAACGCGGACCAGTGCCGATGCCATGGCTCACCCCATCGGCGTCACTCCTGCCCATGTGGATGTTCACCGATGATGGCACCGCGTCTGATATCTGCCCTCGCCATGCTTTGGCACGGGTGATCGCGCGCTATACAAGACGGGGATGGAGTATTCGGGTTAGCGCCGATCTGGGATTTATGCTGGTGGATGATTCCGGCCCTGGGCTGCGGCCCGCCATTTCACCCGTGACGCGACGGCCCATCAGCAGCTCTGGCCCACAAGACTTAGCGGCGATTGATGGGTTTTCCGCCTATTTCGACGCGGTACAAAGCGGCGCCGAGGCGATGGAATTGCCGCTTTTTGCCATCTCCGCGGGCGCGACCGCCGGCCAATATGAGATGGGCTTTAGCCCGCAATCCGCCATGCGCCTGGCCGATGATCTGTGGTTGGCTAAATCTCTGATCCGAGGCACTGCCCGCGCCCAGGATCTGGCCGCGACCTTCATGGCAAATCCCATGGAGCAAGCGAAGGGAAGCGCCCTAAGATTATCCATTAGTCTGCACAATAAGGATAGCAAGAACCTATTCGACAACGGCCTGCATGCTGGGTCGGATTTATTGCATAAAGCAGTGGCAGGCTGTGTGTCTTGTATGGCCGGAACCACTTTGGTTTTCGCCCCACATAGCAATAGCTTTGCGCGTCTTGTCCCTGATGCCGAGGCGCCAACTGGTGCGGCTTGGGGGTATGAAAACAGAACAGCCGCGATCCGAATTCCAGCAGGTGATCCAGCCACCCGGCGGTTAGAGCATCGCACGGCAGGCGCGGATACCAATCCTTATCTGGTGCTCGCGGCTATTCTTGGCGGGCTGCTAATGGGGATCGAAGACGACCTCACCACGCCCGATCCGATCATTGGTAATGCATTTGAGCAGCGCATTTTGCAATTTCCCATGGACTGGGACGGCGCCATCGAAAGATTTGCCAATTCGCCACGCGCAGCCCGTATCTTCCCCAAGCCACTCATCGATGCTTTTACCCAGCTTAAACGCCGCGAACAAAAACGACTTTCAAAGCTAGACCCACACGAAGAATTAGCCAGCTTTCTGGAAACGGTCTGAGCCCGAATTCCCCAAATCACCTGTGACATCTGCGCCCGTTTACCCTGCTTGATGTAATCGGTCGTGGAAATTTATCCAATCCACGTCTACTGATTTTCGAAAGATGAGTTTCAGGAAATCCGAAAATGCCCGAAGATCTCGCTCACTCCGCTCTGACCTCGGCGCAAACTGCGCCCAATACCTATGATGCGGAACCTATCCCAGCTGCGGCGCGCGCTGTAGTCGACCAGCTTCTGAGTTCGGGCGACTTGTTCCGCTACACATCGGAAAACGCGCCAGTAGCCCAGCTGGAAAAAGATTTCGCCGAGATGATGGGCGCAAAATATGCCCTGGCTGTGGCGTCTTGCTCGGCTGCGCTGTTTTTATCGCTAAAAGCACTTGGCTTGCCGCGCGATGCCAAAGTTCTGATCCCGGCCTTCACTTTCGGTGCTGTCCCCTCTTCGATCGTGCATGCGGATTGCATTCCGGTTTTGGTGGAATGCGGCGATAATTACCGGATTGATATGGCCGATTTTGAGGCCAAGCTAGACCAAGCCGATGCAGTCATGATCAGCCATATGCGCGGCCATACCTCTGATATGGATGCGATTTTGGCCTTGGCCGAAGAACGGGGTCTGCCTGTGATCGAAGACGCGGCGCATTCCCTGGGCACCCAATGGAATGGCCAAAAAATCGGCAGGCTGGGCAAAATCGGCTGTTTCAGCTTCCAGTCTTACAAATTGCTAAATGCCGGTGAAGGTGGGATTTTAATCACCGATGACGCGGATATCATCGCCCGCGCGGTGATCATGTCGGGTGCTTATGAGCATAATTGGCGCAAGCATCAGATCGTCGAAGAAGCTGTGCAGCGCTGGCAAAATAAGCTGCCGCTATACAATACTCGCCTCAATAACCTGTCGGCTGCTTTGGTTCATGCGCAATTGGCAGAGCTGCCGCGCCGGGTTCGGGATGGTTTGGCCAATCATGACTACGTGGCAGAGCAGCTCAATACCTCACCCTGGTTGACCGTTCCCGCGCCGTTAGGCCCGGAGACCCGCGCGCCAGATAGTATTCAGTTCAACCTAGTGGATATGACCGAGGACGAGTCCCGTGCCTTTGCCGCCGAGGCGAAAGAGCTGGGCGTTTCGGTTCAGATTTTCGGGCTAAGTACCGATAATGCCCGCGCCTTTTGGAATTGGCAGTTCCTGGGTGACGTGCCGGATCTGCCGAAAACCCGCTCGATGCTAATGAAGACCTGTGATGTGCGTTTACCAGCGCGTTTGCAGCGGCACGAATTGGATTTCATCGCGCAAGCTTTGCTGATGGCGGCGCAACGGGTGAAATCGCGGCCTTAAACCGGCAGACCAAGAACGGTCAAAGACGCCCCAAGCCAGGGAAACCGGGCTTGGGCTGGGGTAACGATCAAATCTTGAACAATGGGGCGCAGCCGGTTTGCGGTTTGCGCCGGCATATCGCCGAGAATTTCCTGACGGGCCGTCAAAGTAATGCGTCGCGATAAGGGCGGAAGCGGCAGCGGGATCATCGTGACCGCCTCCATAAAACGCTGCGCCCGCAGAAAACCGAGCGGTGTCAAAATGGTCCAGCCCGCCCCTTGCGCGACCATGGCCATGATCGCGTGATAGCTATCCAGCTCGAACCGGTGATCCAAGGCGATATTGCTTTGCGCCAGATGGGCCGAAATCACCTGCCCCATATGATGCCGCTGCGTATAGTGGATTAGCGGCAAATCTCCCAAATCCGCTATGGAATGGACCGGATTCATTGCACGGGTCACCGGAACAGCAGCCACGAAAGGTTCTGACAGGATCGGATGCGTTTCCAGGCCTTTGGTGTTTTGCCCAATCTCCGCCGAGACAATAACATCCAAACCCCGGCTATCGAGCTGAGAAAACAGATGATGGCTTGCCCCGGTTTCCAGCAAAAATTGGCACCGCCGCAGACTGCCCGCCATGTCGAACAGCAGACGGGGGGTCACATCGGCGTCGAAATCCTCGATCATGCCAAGACGAAATCGGCTGAGCCCCCCCAGATCACCACGGCCCAATTCCGCCCGCGCCAAAGCAGTTTCGTTGAGAATAGTCGTCGCGCGCCGCAGAAAGGTTTCCCCTGCGGCGGTCAAGCCAAGCGGACGCGCGGTGCGATCCACCAGCGCCGCACCTAGAATATGTTCTAGATTTGTTAACTGTTGGCTCACCGCCGAGGGGCTGGCCCCGACACGACGCGCCGCGGCCGAAATTGCCCGCTCTTCGGCAATCGCGACAAAGATTTCGACCCCCCAAAGGGAAATGCGGCTGCCCTGATCTGCCATACCGTTTCTCTCGGCCCAGCTTACAGGGCGCAGATTTTATTCAGTGTCGTTCAACTTAGTCATCATGGCCTGTAAATCAGCCAATTGGCGTTTGATTTCATTCAACTCATCGCCCGCCGGAGCGGGACCGGCCGGCTCCTCTGCTGCTGGCTCCGAGGTTTTCGCTGGCCAACTCGGCATCATTGTCGCCAAAAAAGCCTTTTGCTGCCTCTGCATCGCCTCGATCCCAGAGATCGGATTTTGGATCACCGTGAGATTTTCCATCATCTTCGACTGGCTGTCGCGCAGCATTTCGAAAGACATGGCCAAGAACTGCGGTACGACGCTTTGCGCTTGGTTGGTATAACTGCGCACCAAATCGGTTAGAACCGCAATGGGCAGTACATTTTCGCCCCGGCCTTCATGCTCGGCGATAATTTGCAGCAAATACTGCCGGGTCAGATCATCGCCACTTTTTAGATCGACGATTTTGACCTCGCGTCCATCGCGGATGAAACCTGCGATGTCTTCCAGCGTCACATAATCGCTGGTTTCCGTATTGTACAAGCGGCGACTAGCATATCGCTTGATCAACAAGGGTTTGTCTGCGTCACTCACCGAAAATCCTCCCTGGACACGCTGTAGTGCAGCGTAGAGTGCGGCGCAGAAAAAGGAAAGGGCGAGCTTACGCCCGCCCTAACTTCGATCCAGCAGGGAGGAGGGCCAGATCGAAACGGTGCTTTGCCGAAAGCGCGAATTACTTCGCTGCAGCTTTCTTCGCCGCGGTGGTTACTTCGGCGGTAGCTTTTTTCATGACGGCGGTTGCGTCTTCCTGGATGTCTTTGCCAGCGGCCAGCATCAGCTCAACGGTTTCCATCTGAACTTTTTTCGCAACTTCAGCGAAAGCAGCCATGGATTCTGCGGTCATTTCAGCCTGAGCAGACGCGAAATCGGTCATCGCTTTGGTGTACTCAGTCGGCTCATCTTTAACGGTGGAAACTTCGGCCAGTTTCGCCAGAGTTTCTTTGGTCCATTTGGAGGAAATCTCAGTGGACTTTTCAGCAGCTTCCAGAGCAACTTTGGACATTTTTTCGCCCAGGGAAGCCTGAGTTTTGAATGCGTCCTGCATTGCTTTGGTGTCCATCGGGAAGGAACCCATCATGTCCTGCATCATTTTGGTGAAGTCGGTGGTGGTTTTAGTAGCCATAGTGTCTCTCCAGTGTTCGAGCGGCCTACGCTCTTTCTGTGCGCCTGTGAGCTAATATGTATATGCTGCGCCGCAGCGATGCAAGTTCTTTCTTCTGCGCTGCGGCATTAATTTGCTAAGTTTATGCGCAAACACACCTTTCAGAGGGATAATTTTTAGACTTTCCGCAATATTATTTCCCATATAACCAATTCTTTTTAGCCATCTTGCTCTGAAGTTTAAAATTTTCCTTTTGCTGCCGCTGCAAAATTTACGCCGCAGTGCAGCATAAATTATCTTCGCAACGCCATTTTTGCTGCGTCAGCAAAATAAAACCCCACCGAATTTCGGCGGGGCTATATATTTATTCAATTGTGATAGACGCTTAGGCCGGCTCAACTTCCTTTGCCTCTGCCTTATCCGGATTGTTGTTCACATATGTGCCCGGTGCCGGGCACAGAACGGGATGATTCGGGCCACCTGGCTCGCGGGCAGGAACCTGCCGACCAGATTTCTGCGCAAGCCACGCATCCCATGTAGGCCACCAAGACCCCTGGTTATATTCAGCACCCTCCAGCCATTCTTCCGGCGTCAGCTTCATATTGGGATTCATATAGTGGCCATATTTCTGCTTGGTCGGCGGATTGACGATTCCGGCAATATGGCCGGATTCGGATAAGATGAATTTCTTGGTCCGACTTCCGAATTGCTTCACCCCATTAAAGGACGCCTTCCAGCCCGCAATATGATCGGTTTCACATGCAATCGCACATACCGCGGTTTTGATATCCTTCAGAGTGACTTTCTCGCCGCAAATGGTGAATCCGCCCTGGGCGAATTCATCCTTCATACATAGCCCATTGAGATATTCGCGGGTCATCTTGCCGGGAAGATTCGTGCCGTCGCCATTCCAATACAGCAAATCAAAGGCTGGCGGCGCCTCGCCCATCATATAACTTTTGATGGCTGGTCCATAAACCAGGTCATTGGACCGCAAGAAGGAAAAAGTCCGCGACATGAAGAATCGATGCAGCACCCCTTGGTCGGCGGTCTCACGGTCAATTCCCTGAATAAAGTCATCATTTAGGAAAACGCCAATCTCGCCGGGATCAGAGAAATCCGTCAGGGTTGTAAATAATGTCGCGGATTTTACCGATTTATCGCCCCGCTTCGCCATCAGCGCCAAAGTCAGCGACAAAGTCGTGCCAGCAATGCAATAGCCGATGGCGTTCACCTCTGGCTCGCCGGTGATTTGTTTCACCTGATCAATGGCGGTCAGATAGCCCTCTTCCACATATTGATCCATGCCCACTTCGGCATAGCTGGGATCCGGATTCACCCAGCTGACAACAAATAATGTATAGCCCTGCTCTGTGATCCATTTGATCAAGCTATTTTTCGGCTTTAGATCAAGAACATAGAATTTGTTGATCCAAGGCGGGAACATAACGATCGGGGTTTTATAAACCGTCTCGGTCTGCGGCTTATATTGGATTAGTTCGAACATCCGATTGCGATAGACCACGGACCCCTCGGTGGTCGCGATATTTTCGCCAACTGTGAAAGCTTCGGGATCCGCCAAAGTCACTAGCAAATCGCCCTTATTGCTTTCGATATCGCGAACTAGGTTTTCCAGCCCGTTCACCAAAGACATGCCTTCAGTTTCAACCGCGCGTTCAAGCGCATCAGGGTTGGTCGACAGGAAATTAGTCGGCGATAGCAAATCAACGATCTGCTGAGTGAAATATTGGACCCTCTGTTTGTCCTTCTCGTCCAAACCCTCAATGTCTTGGACGGCGTTTTGAATGGCCTCCGAAGTCAAAAGATAGTTTTGCTTCAAAAAGTTAAAATATGGATGGGTTTCCCATAAAGGATTCGCAAAGCGCCGGTCTTTCGGGGTCGAATCCGATGGCGCCACGAGTTTGCCGGAGGTCAAAACATGTTGCGCTTCGACATAATGTTTGAGCATTTTGCCCCAATAAGAGACCTGGTGCTCAAGAATCTTTGCCGGATTCCGCATTACTTCGCCCATATAGGCGGCCAAAGCCTTTACAAACAAATCACTATCTGGTGCATGCAGGCCCGGATCATGTGATTTTTTGTTGGCCAACGCCTTAACAAGGCGTTGAGACAACTCCTCCATGCGAGCGATATTGTTGTTTAGGCGATCCAAATTCGCCTCTGCTGCTTTTTCTTCAGTTGTCATGCCGTCCGTTCCACCCTAGGTTCGCGCAACGCCAACTTAGCGTCGCGATCTTGGGGGGGGAAAGCGACGAATTGAACCGGGGCAGCTGCGCCTGGTAGTTTGTAGGAGACGACATGCGATATATGCTGACCTACGATCTGATGGAAACCGTGCGGAACACCAACCAATGGTTGGGGGCGTCAGCACGCGCATTTGGATCGTATCCGGTGACAGGGCTAGCCCCTACTCCCGCTTTTAATATGATCGCCGCCTGGGGCGAAGTCATTGAAAGAAGCTTCTCTCGGATGATTGCAAAGCCCGATTGGGGCATCCATTCCGTGGTCGGCGAAGACGGTCGGGACCATGTGGTTTCCACCCGTTCTATCGTGCAGCGCCCCTTTGGTGATCTGGTCAAATTCGATGTTCAAGGCCGGCCGGAGAAGCATCGTCGTGTTCTACTGGTCGCACCGATGTCGGGTCACTATGCCACGCTTTTGCGGTCTACAGTGGCCAGCTTACTGCCCGATTGTGAAGTATATGTCACAGATTGGCACAATGCCCGCGATATTCCTGTATCTTGCGGCAAATTCGATGTGGAAGATTACACCACCTATATCATGGATTTCATGGAGGCGATGGGCCCCGATATCCATGTGATTGCGGTTTGTCAGCCCGCGCCGCTCGCTCTTGCGGCAACCGCCTATTTGGCGGAAAAGAACCCCGATGCTCAGCCAGCGACCCTGACATTGATCGGCGGCCCGATTGATCCAGATGCAGCGGCAACCGATGTGACCGATTTCGGTCGTCGCATTACTATGGGCCAACTTGAAGAGATCGCAATTCAGCGCGTCGGCTTCAAATATGCTGGCGCCGGGCGCTTGGTCTATCCGGGCCTGCTCCAGCTGACGTCCTTTATGTCGATGAATGCAGATCGCCATAGCGAAGCATTCTTCAATCAAATTGTCCGTGTCGCCAAAGGCGAAGCCCAAGATCACGACCATCACAACCGGTTTTATGATGAATATCTGGCGGTTATGGACATGCCCGCTGAATTTTATTTATCTACGGTTGAACGGATTTTCAAAAATCTTGAAGTCGCTAAAAACAACTTTGTCGTGAATGGTCACAAGATTGATTTCGGCTCCATCACCACTGTTGCCGTGAAAATCGTCGAAGGCGAAAAAGACGATATCAGCGCGCCGGGCCAATGTTTGGCCGCATTGGATCTACTGACCGGTCTGCCCGATGAAAAGAAAGCGGCGCATCTAGAACCCGGCGCTGGCCATTACGGGATTTTCGCAGGCAAGAGCTGGCGGAACAATATTCGACCGCTGGTCCTGGAATTCATCGATGCCAACCCATCAGCAAAGGTCCCGTCTCGCGGCCCAGTCCAGCTGAAATCAGTATAATTAATCCGATAAGCCGGCCTTCGGGCCGGTTTTTCTTTGGCAACGGCGGCGTGTCGCCAATTTGTTGGCTTGCCGAACAAAAGTTGGCGACAAAGCCCTAAAACGCCGACAGATCTATATGCTCGAGAATGGGGCAATTATTGCGGCCGAAAGGTGAATTTTCGCCATTTATGTATGTGATTTCGTAGATCTCTAAACCTAAAAAATAGTTGCAAATTAGCGCGCCTTCAATTCGGTTTGGCCAGACAAGAAATCCAACCCCTTCGGACCAGCTATAAAGCCAGAAGCCGAGAAATCCGAAAATCAAAACTTGGAGAAAAATTCGAAACATCGGGAATTACTCTGTCCGCTGGCGAAAGGGTCGTCGCAAAACTAAGGGTCCATGCATCAGGATCGATAGCAATTTTTCCCAATTTTGTTGCGAGTTAGAATTCAAGCCGCTTCTTCGGCACCTAGCCCCTTATGCCGCAATATCTGCCCCCAAATAGCGGTTTCGTCATAAAGCGTCCATTCCCTGCGAATGCCTTTTTGCCCAAATTCAACCTGTGTGATTCCCATAACAAGAACCTCCGCCCCACTTGGCGGGCCAAAAGCCCCCCAACCCGAATGTGTGCCACAAAGGCTCCAGCGGATGGCTGCGCGTGGAGATAGATTCGCATCCTCACGACCAATTTGTTGGTGAATTTTAAATTTCGCACCTGGAAAAGCCGCGCGAAGGGGGAGCCAAAACTTCTCTGCCGCAGCATAACCATATGCGCTTTTGCCTCCGGGATAGGCCAATTCCGCCGCCGGCTCATAATTTTTCCCGATTACTGAAAAAGACGCATTCATGATACCCGACAATAGCCGATCTAATCGCTCCGCAGCCGGGTGAGAATTTCCCACGCCATCAAGCTTCTCCAAATCCTCTGGCGACAAAAGGCCTTGCATTTGTCCCGACTCCAATTTGCCCAGAGCCCATTTATCCGCACGCATTCCCATTTGGCGGACCACCGCGCCATAGTCTCTAACCAGCCACTCCTTTGAAATAATGTTGTTTTTCACAGAGCTATCGACAATGGTCCGAAAAGTCAGAGGCTCCTGCGCTGCTTTCCCAAATGGGCCCGCGGCTGAGGGGTTTGTTCGACAAAGCTGGCGGTGAGAGCTCGCAAATCCCTTGCGCCGCTCGCCGGTCCAAATGATATCCTCACACAACGTCGACAATTCGGGCAGCTCATGGATCACGGATAATGCCGCCCGCGCGACATTTTTTGTTCCATTCATTTCACCTTGCGGGCTGATTTGTGTAATTTCAGGATCATAAAAGGTTTTGCACGCTTCTGCCAAACCGCGCGCATCCCAAAATTCTCGAGAAACGCCAGTGATAAAATCCGGAAGCTCTTTCCATTTCCGATCGAAACCAAGCATCCAACGCTCCTCTCACAAAATTCGACGCGGAATTGGCGCCGATTGATCTCAACATCCGGAAACTAACGGCCATCTTCCTAAAATATTCTTAGAAATGACGGAGACTTTAGGGCAAATTTCAGAGCGGCACCTTGGGAAATATCGGCAGAGCTCTGCAGGCACTACGAAGAATAAGGCCGGGATGACTCCGGGCGAAACCAACCAAACCTTGGCGCGATTTAAAATCCGAGCAAGCGCTCGCATGCCTCGCTCAAAATAGGTTAAATGCCGCGAAAGACAAAGGCGGCACGATTTAGGCTTGCGCATATGGCTGCCTCTTTATGCAGGCAGCATCGCGTGTTACGGGTTTTAATTCAATCCAATGGCCGCATCAGCGACCTGGCCGGTCAGTTCTTGCATCCGCCCCAAGACATCAACGCCAAGCTGATTATAGACATCCAGCAAATCCACCAAGCACCAAGTTTCTCGGATCATGTCCTTTTCAATCCGCCAGAATTCTAGCCCTCTAATGGTAAGCTCCTGACCCGACGGCGCTATTCCCAGCCAGCCATCCCCCGATAATTTCACACTGGTACTCGGCCAATCAGTCATAGCCGCGTAATTCCCTTCGGCGAAGAGATCTGAACCGCCATTTGCCACTTTTCGTTCCGGCATCGCCTTTAAGAAAGGAATCTGATGCCAACGGCGGAAGCCATCTATGCCGCGCGCACTTCCAATCCCAGAAGGGCCATACCACATGCAATGGGGATGAAGATGAGATGAAAGTTGCATGCCTTCGACCCCTTCTTCGCCAAAACGAGCCAGATCTTTGAGCATGCTTTCCACCTTGGCACGGGCAACTTCGCCATCGCCATTATTGGTCAGCCCATCTTGTGTTGCGGGGCTCGGCGTCAGCCATTCCCGCCCCAGCGATGGCGACATTGGCCAACAATGGGTCTGCATCATCAAATCTGGGATATCCCAGATCGCCTTCACCTCAACCACACGTCCATTTTCGAAGCGAAAAAATTCGTGATACCGCATGGTTGCCGCGCTACGACTAGGGGGAATACACAGCCAGGGTTTCATAAAAGTCCCAATATAATAGCCGCAACATCCAACCCAGTTGCGCCCCGGAGCCCCCTCCCCTGCGACGATAATTTGATCGCGCCGTTCGAAATCCAAAAAGGATTGAGCCAAGGGCAGAATCGCCGCCTCTAATAATGCGCTTTGGCCCGTCAATTTATTGAAAGGATGGCAAAGCTGAACCGGCGCTGCTGGTTCAAAAAGCTCCGCAGCGGCACGTCGCGCTGCCGTTTTATCATAATCATAAAGCGCATTCAAAAATGGCTGCAAAGCCGCTTTATTCTTATCGTGGATCGTCGTCATTGCCGCCCCCGACACCAAAAAACAAAAATGCAAACCGGTTGCATTCAATTCAACGGATCACCTAAAGTACAATGGTTGAGGCTTCGCCAATGATCACGAGCCGACCTTAGGGGACAGTAGAGTCATCCTATCGGCAGCCTGCATTTTAAGGCGCTACCAAGCAATTAATCACCAAACACCAAAAATAGAAAATTCAATCCTTCGCCAAAAACTCAGAAAACTCTGACCTTTAACGTGCTACTTTTCCGAGGAAAGCCGGGCAGTTGCCCAGTTGGCCGCGTCTTGAACAACCGGATCAGAATTTTGCCGCAGCTTGGCCAATGCTGCTAACAAATTTGGATCTTTCGAATTTCCAATTGCATAGGCGACATTGCGTAAAAACCGCGTCACGCCGATACGTTTTATAGGAGAGCCTGAAAAACGCGTGCGAAAACTGGCATCATTTAGCCCCGCCAATTCCGCCAAAAGAGGTGCGTCCGGATCCTTACGTAAATAGCGTTGCTCTTGGGCTTGAATGGCAAATTTATTCCAGGGGCATATGGCCAAACAATCATCACAGCCATAAATCCGATTGCCCATTTTTTCCCTCAGCTCCAAGGGAATAGCGCCTTTATATTCAATCGTAAGATAGGAAATGCAGCGACGCGCATCCAATTTATAGGGCGCAGGAAAAGCCTGAGTTGGGCAAATATCAAGACAGGCCCGACAAGTCCCGCAATTGCTGGTAACTGGATCATCCGTTGGCAATTCTAGTGTCGTGAAAATCGCCCCCAGAAACACCCAATTGCCAAAGCCACGGCCCAATAAATTCGTGTGCTTGCCCTGCCAACCAAGCCCGGCCGCCGCGGCTAGGGGCTTTTCCATCACCGGTGCCGTATCGACGAAAACTTTTATCTCTGCGTCTTCAGCCTGAGCCAAGAGCCAACGCCCAAGTTTTTTAAGTCGCTTTTTAACGACATCATGATAATCGCGCCCCTGAGCATAGACACTGATGGCGGCGTGGTCGGGCTTGTCTAAAACCGCTAGCGGATCATGATCCGGTGTATAGGCCTCTGCCAACATGATGACGGAACGGCATTCTGGCCATAAAGCGGAGGGCGCCCCCCGCCAAGCCATCCGTTCCGCCATCCAGGCCATTTCCCCATGATAGCCATTAGCCACAAAATCACGCAAATGCTCGGCAATTTCAGGCACCGATTTTGGATGGCAGATACCGCAGGCGCTGAAACCTACAGCCTTTGCCTCCGCCAGAAGCCGCGTTTTAAGATCATCGCGCTCTGTGCCAGCAGGGCCAGCAGCGGTCATTTAGAAATCCAGATCGGCATAATGCCGCGCCGGCAAAAATCCAGCTACCTGATCCGCCAATAGACCGCGAAAGGCCGGGCGGCTTTTGATTTTCGCATACCAGTCCTTGACCACAGTGGAGCGGTGCCAATCCACATCACTGGTATAATCCAAGGCCGACAAATGCGCAGCAGCAGCAAAATCCGCCAGGGTCATGACATCCCCGGCCAGCCAGCGGCGGTGATCCAGCAAATGCGCCATGTAATCAAGGTGATATTTGATCCGCTGAACGCCAGTTTTAATATTGCGGCTATCCGGATAGCCCGCGCCAGTTAGTTTACGATTTACCCGCTCATAAAGAATATTGGCCGTCACCTCGTGGTGAAATGTATCGTCAAACCAACCGACCAAGCGGCGCACCTCGGCCCGCGCCTCGGGCGATTTCGGCATCAAAGCAGGTTCTGGGTGAGCGTCTTCCAAATACTCACAAATCGCCATGCTTTCGCTCATGATTTTGCGGTCAATCCGCATCACCGGCACCTTGCCCGCTGGATTACGGCGCATGAAATCTGGGTCTTTTTCCCAATAGCGCTCTTCGATCAGATCGACCTCAAGCTTCTTTTCCGCAAGCGTCAAACGCACTTTGCGGCAAAAGGGGGAAAGCGGCGCATGATAAAGCTTAATCATAGGATTCCGACTGTCGTTAGCAGCTCTGTAGTGCCTCGCAGCGCGCCGGTGATCAACCACTGAAACAGTCAGCGCGCCCATCCCGGCGAATTGTTTCGGCGCCATCCATGATAGATGCGGCGCGTTTACGTAAAAAAGCCGTCGGGCGCGATGCCGAGCGATCTTTTGGATTCGGTAAGACAGCTGCCAGGCGTGCGGCCTGAACTGGGCTTAGCTCGGCGGCTGTGACCCCAAAATAATGTTGAGACGCGGCTTGGACGCCAAAAACGCCTTCATCGAATTCGATCACATTTAAATAGACTTCTACGATTCGCTGTTTACTCCAAGCCAGCTCGATTAACGGGGTCAAAAGCGCCTCAGCGGCTTTTCGTCCCCAATTTCGTCCCTGGAAAAGATATACATTTTTCGCGGTCTGTTGACTAATCGTCGAGCCGCCGCGCCGCATCCCGCCCTCGACTGCCAGGCGCAGTGCCTCCATATCAAAGCCCCAATGCTGGCAAAATTTGGCGTCCTCCGCCGCCACAACAGAGCGCAGCATCACCGGAGCAATATCAGAAGCAGGCACCCATTCATGTTTAATTTCGCCTAAGCGGTGCCATTCCAAGGCCTGGTAAATCGTTATGGGCACGGGAAAAAACCGAAAAGCAGCCAAGCTTAGCACAAATAGCAGCAACAGCCCCAACAAAGCTCGTTTGAGCCATTTAAGAAGTTTCCCAAAATATCTCATGCCGAAAACACACCACCCCATTGCCGCAAACAGACCCAAAACAAGACCTGGCGTCACGGCCCAATTCATCCCGCAAGGATATGGTTAACATTAGCAATTCGTAACTATCTAATTAACTTCGAAATATTCTGCGATAGACAGAGAATGGATACTTTCCTTTAATCTATGAAGGCAAGGTGAATCAGGCTTTGTCTAACCCTTATGAATTGAGTGGAGGTTGCGCCCATGTCAGTGTCGCCGGTGGCCGCCGCCAGCCCACCTGTGGATGGGTCTGGGACGCCAATGTTAACGTTTGCCCAAGCAATCAATGTTTGGTTGATGCACTGGGGCGGACATAAGCAACATGAAATTGCTGTGAAACTTGGCACTAATACGCTACGGATAGATGCCGTTTTAAACGAACGGAACCATGAAGGGTCCCGTCAACGCGCTCTGAACTTACGAGGCTAGCAAAAGGCTAGGCGAAGTTATGTGCAAATGCATTGCGGTTTCGGTAAGTATTTTTACCGAACCCAAAACTGCGGCACAGTTTAGGTCGGAAAAGTTTAAGCCGGTACGGCTATCCACATTCACAAAAGACCGGGCGGCGGATCAATTACAATCCGCCGCGGCCGGATGTTTTAGGGTCACTCAGCTGGAACAGCCGCGTCCTCGATCCCCAGCGGTGCAGGCAGATGCGCCAGCATTTCTTTCGGGCAAACCTGGATGAAGTTGCCTTTTTCCAGATCCCAATGCTGCAGGATTTCTGCTGCACGGCGGCTATCGGTTTCTTCCAGATGACGCTCGATCAAGCCCTCTAGCTCAGCCATCCAGTGATCCACCGTAACCGGGCAAGTGACCAGAGTCTCTAGATTCATCATCGGCAGAGCTTTGCCTTCCGGATCATAGAGATAGGCCATACCGCCCGTCATCCCTGCTCCGAAATTCGGTCCAACGCTGCCCAGGATCACTGCAATCCCGCCGGTCATATATTCACAACCATTGGAGCCACAGCCCTCGATCACAACCTTCGCGCCCGAATTCCGCACCGCGAAACGTTCGCCCGCGCGGCCAGCCGCAAAGAGATAGCCATCGGTTGCACCATATAGCACCGTGTTGCCGATAATGGTGTTTTCATCAGCGACCAGAGGCGATTGCATCGGCGGGCGCACCACAACCGTACCACCGGACAAGCCTTTGCCCACATAATCATTGGCGTCACCGGACACTTCCAGCTTCAGCCCCGGCGCCGCAAAGGCACCAAGCGACTGACCGGCGGAGCCCGACAGCTTCACGGTCAGATGGTTCGGCTGCAACTTGTTGCGCATGCCAAAGCTCTGCACCAACAGGCTGGATGTGCGCGTGCCAATGGTCCGCAGCGTGTTTTGCACCGCATAAGACAGCTGCATTTTCTCGCCATCTTTGAAGAAGCGCGCCGCATCGCGGGCGATCTCGGCATCCAGCGTATCCGGCACCGGGTTACGCGGACGGTCACGGTTATACACCGCCTCCCGCGCGCCATCGACGGTCAACAAGAGCGGGTTCAGATCCAGATCATCCAGATGCGCCGACCCACGGCTGACCTGGCTCAGCAGATCCGCCCGACCGATGATTTCATCTAGGCTGCGAACACCCATAGATGCGAGGATTTCCCGTACTTCTTGCGCGTAGAAAGTGATGAGATTCACCACCTTATCGGCGTTACCAGTGAATTTCTCCCGCAGGTCTTCACGCTGAGTACAAACGCCGACCGGGCAGGTATTCGACTGGCACTGCCGCACCATGATACAGCCCATAG
This sequence comes from Mangrovicoccus sp., assembly GCA_049603835.1. Lineage (GTDB taxonomy): Bacteria > Pseudomonadota > Alphaproteobacteria > Rhodobacterales > Rhodobacteraceae > Mangrovicoccus. The sequence continues at coordinate 246,008 of JBMYSZ010000001.1, read as the reverse complement.
CGATCAGCGCCGCAGTCCCGATACCATATTCCTCGGCCCCCATAAGAGCCGCAATAACGATATCACGTCCGGTGCGCAGGCCACCATCCGTCCGCAGGGTCACGCGATCCCGCAGATTATTCATGGACAGAACCTGATGAGCCTCGGTCAGACCCATTTCCCAAGGCAGACCCGCATATTTGATCGACGTCGCCGGCGAAGCGCCGGTGCCGCCATTATGGCCAGACACCAAGATCACATCGGCATTCGCCTTTGCAACACCCGCCGCAATCGTGCCAACACCCGAGGCCGCAACCAGTTTCACCGTCACTTTACAGCGCGGATTGATCTGTTTGAGGTCATAGATCAGCTGCGCCAGATCCTCGATGGAATAGATGTCATGATGCGGCGGCGGCGAAATCAGGGTCACGCCTTTGGTGGAGTGACGCAGACGCGCAATCAGATCGGTGACTTTCATCCCCGGCAGCTGACCGCCTTCGCCCGGCTTTGCCCCTTGGGCAACCTTGATTTCCAGCTCTTCACATTGGTTCAGATATTCCGCTGTCACCCCAAAGCGACCCGAAGCCACCTGTTTGATCTTCGCAGATGGATTATCGCCATTGGGTTCGGGGTGGAAATGCGCCGGATCTTCGCCGCCTTCGCCTGAATCCGATTTCGCACCGATGCGGTTCATCGCGACATTGAGGGTTTTATGAGCTTCAGGGCTCAGCGCGCCCAAAGACATCCCCGGCGTCACGAAACGCTTACGGATTGCCGTGATGCTCTCCACCTCTTCCAGCGGCACTGGTTTACCCATTGGTTTGATATCCAGCAGGTCGCGCAGATGGATCGGCGGATTTGCCCGCATTTTCGCGGAATACTGCTGCCACATCTCATAAGAAGCACGGTTACACGCCGCTTGCATCATATGCATGCTTTGCGCTTCCCAAGCATGGGTCTCGCCGGAGCGACGCGCTTTGTAGAAGCCCCCGATCGGCAGCACATCTTGGCCGCCCAGCCAGCCTTTGGCGTGAACTTCTTCCAGTTTGCGCTGAATGCCCGAGACACCGATGCCGGAAATCCGGCTTGGCATGCCAGGGAAATACTCATTCACCATGGCACGGCTCAGACCGACAGCTTCGAAATTCAGACCGCCGCGATAAGAGGAAATCACCGAAATCCCCATTTTCGCCATGATCTTCAGCAGGCCTTGGTCAATAGCAGAGCGATAGCGCGCAATGGCTTCGGTCAGGCTGCATTCCAGTAGGCCGCGTTCCACACGATCCGCCAGGCTGTCTTCGGCCAGATAGGCATTCACAACAGTCGCCCCCGCGCCGATCAAAACCGCGAAGTAATGCGGATCGACACATTCCGCCGAGCGCACATTCAGCGAGCAGAAAGTCCGAAGCCCTTTGCGGGTCAGCCAGCTATGCACTGCGCTGGTGGCCAGGATCATCGGCATCGCGACCTTATCCGGGTTCTGATGCTCATCGGTTAGGATGATATGACCCGCGCCAGAACGAACCGCCTCTTCTGCCTCATCACGGATCCGAGCCAAGCCATCGCGCAGCGCATCAGCCCCACCTTTCGCGTCAAAGCTACAATCGATCTCCACCATCGGCGCATTGAAATGCTTTTTCAGCTCTTCGAATTGCGCATTGCCGATAAAGGGGCTGTCCAGCGTGATGATTTCCGTCTGGCTGCTGTCTTCGTCCAGCACATTTTTCAGATTGCCGAAACGCGTTTTGAGGCTCATCACCCGATATTCGCGCAGACTATCGATTGGCGGATTGGTCACCTGGCTAAAGTTCTGGCGGAAGAAATGGCTAAGCGGCCTATATTTTTCCGACAAAACCGCAGAGGGCGTGTCATCCCCCATAGAGGCGATGCTTTCTTTGCCATCTTCGGCCATAGGCGCGAGGATCTGTTCCAGCTCTTCAATGGTATAGCCCGCCGCGATTTGACGCTTGCGCAGCTCTGCGCCCGAGAAGACAGCTTTTTCCTGGATTTCGCTCAGCGAGCTTTCCAAGTCGTTGATCTTGCCAACCCAATCGCCAAAGGGCTGGCTGGCAGCCAACATGTCTTTGATGGTTTTATCGTGATACAGAACGCCGTCTTTCATATCCACGGCGATCATCTGCCCCGGACCTAGCGCGCCTTTTTCCACGACGGTCGCTTCATCAGTCGGCACCATGCCTACTTCGGAACCCGCAATCAGCAGGCCATCACCGGTCACCACATAGCGCATCGGGCGCAGGCCGTTACGGTCCAGGCCACCACAGACCCAGCGGCCATCGGTCATGGCCAAAGCCGCGGGGCCATCCCAGGGCTCCATCACAGAGTTGCAATAGCTATACATATCGCGCCAGCTTTCCGGCAGCTCGATAGCTTGCTTCGACCAGCTTTCCGGCACCAGCATGGTTTTCGCCATGGGTGCCGTGCGGCCCGCGCGCACCAGAACCTCAAACACCGAATCCAGCGCCGCAGAGTCCGAAGACCCGCCTGCGATGATCGGTTTGATATCATCGGCCAGCTCGCCGAACGTGGTGGAGGCCATGCGGATCTCATGGCTCTTCATCCAGTTCACATTGCCTTTCAGCGTGTTGATCTCGCCATTATGTGCAAGCATGCGGAACGGCTGCGCCAACCACCATTGCGGGAAGGTATTGGTGGAATAGCGCTGGTGATAAATAGCGAAAGCGGATTCGAAACGCTCGTCTTTCAGGTCCGGATAGAATTCCGCCACCTGCTCTGCCAGCATCATGCCTTTATAGATGATAGAGCGGCAACTCAGCGAACAGATATAAAGCTGCCCCACTTGCGCAGCGGCTGCGGCTTTCTCGATCCGGCGACGGATAACGTAAAGCTCGCGCTCGAATGTGTCTTCGTCCACGCCTTTGGAGTTCGAGATCAGGATTTGCTCGATTTCCGGGCGGGTTGCATTGGCTTTGTCGCCCAGGCAGCTCACATCAACCGGCACATGGCGCCAGCCATAGATGTAATAGCCCATGCGCAGAACTTCGGTTTCCACGATGGTCCGGCAGGTTTCTTGCGCGCCGAAATCCGTGCGCGGCAGGAAGACCTGGCCCACAGCGATCAATTGGCTGGTATTGGGCTCGTGACCCGTGCGACGGATCTGGTCGTAAAAGAACGGCACCGGGATCTGAACATGAATACCCGCGCCATCGCCGGTTTTGCCATCTGCATCCACCGCGCCGCGATGCCAGATCGCCTTCAGCGCGGTGATCCCAGCTTCGACAACCTTCCGGCTTTTCTCGCCATCCACAGAGACAACCAAGCCCACACCGCAAGAGCTATGCTCATCTTCGGCGCGGTACATGCCCTGCTCGGCCAGCAGAGCGCGTTTGGCTTCTTCTTCTGCGACCCAGGCTGCATCATATTTGGTCATGGAGCTTCTCCTTGCTGAAAGGAGGCTTTTTGGGCCTCATGTTCTTGTTCGGTAAGTTTTAGATGCGCCCCGGCAAAGGCATAGCCTGCGGGTTTGCGATCTATATAGATTTCTTTGGCGAGGGCGAAGCCGCCCGCATCCGGGAAAAGACCCGCCGAGAGGGCGTAGATCTCTTGCGGTAAATTCGTCGCCTTATACCAGAGGTTCGAGCCGCAAACCGGGCACCAGGCCCGTTCCGCGATATCCGAGGAGGCATAGGTTTGCACAGCGCCGCGCACGGTTAGGTCTGCGCCCAGCACGTCGAATTCAAGCAAAGCCGCACCGCTCCATTTCCGGCACATCTCACAATGGCAGGCATGAAGTTCAGGCTGTTTCGGTTTGGCGACCTCTAAGGTCACCGCGCCGCAAAGGCAGGATCCTTGCATCATCGCTGGGCTCCGTTGGGTGACTAGGTCGAGCTATGGCCGGGATGGCCACACCCTTTGAGGCCTTGGCCGGTTTGGCGAAGGGGTTTGGTGACATGCGGTTTCATCCGCTCAGGGGCGGCCGCGAATACCGCCCGGAACTGATCCGCTAAAGCATGCTCGCCACACGCGAGAAAGCCGCAACCGCGCCGCGAGTGCATCCTTGCCACAGGCGAGCCGCCAGACGCGGCGCCCTGGATAGCGGCAAGAGGTTTCAATACATTCCCGGTGATCATCCCTGAGCGCCCTCATCTAGGGACAGCCCCGACATAATCGGATCACAGCCATAGCGCGGACGCAGGGTCAAAAACCCATCTTCCTCCGGCCATGCAAATGACATGGGCGTGCGATCATTGCGGATCCGCTCGCCGTCATTGGTGATCACTTCCGAAATCCCACCGAAGAAAATCCGCAGATCACGGCTGATATATTCACGCCCTTCCACCCGCCATAATGGCTGACCATTAGAGCCAGTTACCTCGGCGCCAAATTCGGTTTCCAGCAAGCTTTGGCCATCAACCACCAAGCTCTGCCCGGTCAGCCGATCAAAGCCCTTATAATTCCGCGATCCCACAAAGGGTCCAGAAGTGGTGAAGTCATACTCATCCCGCCCTGTCGAAAGCAGCTCGGAAAAAGAGGCAGGCTCGCGCGCAGGTAGGTCCAGGAAACGCGTCACCACATCGCCGTCAGAGATATCCTGGCTTTCGATCCATTGCGTCTCCGCATCGATCCGGCCCGCATAGATCAGCCCGGTCGCATCCAGATCCACCCGCCAGCGATGGCCTTCGGGATCCGCCTGACATGTATAGTAGTGCGACACCAAACAGCCCCGCGACTGCACAGTCATATAAGCTGTGCAGCCCGCTGGCGGCGCAAACCGTCCAGCCGCCCAAGCCGCTTCTGTCAGCCCCGAAAGGGCCAACAGACCAGCCAGAAAAGGCGCAGGATATCGCATCACCAAACCCGCTTACTCCGCTGCAACCGCTGCGGCCGAAGCGAATTGCTTCAGGATTTGCTCTGCAGCTTCGCGACCATCCCGGATCGCCCAAACCACCAGGCTTGCTCCGCGAACAATATCGCCAACCGCGAACACGCCCGGCATAGAGGTCTCATGGCTGCGGAAATCAGCTTTGATCGTGCCCCAGCGGGTCACTTCTAGCCCCGGCTCGCCCCAAAGCGACGGCAGGTCTTCGGGCTCAAAACCAAGCGCTTTGATGACCAAATCCGCCTCTTCCACATAATCAGCGCCTTCGATGACTTCCGGCGAACGGCGGCCCGACGCATCCGGAGCACCCAGACGCATCTTTTGCACCATCACACCGGTGACAGGATCGCCAGCAAAACCTTTCGGCGCGGTGAGCCAGACGAATTCCACTCCTTCTTCTTCCGCATTTTCCCTTTCGCGTTGCGAGCCCGGCATATTGGCCTGGTCACGACGATAGAGACATTTCACCGAAGACGCGCCCTGACGGACCGCCGTCCGCAAGCAGTCCATCGCCGTGTCACCACCGCCGATGACAACAACCCGCTTGCCCTCGGCATTCAGCTCGCCGCTTTCATATTCCGGCACGCTATCGCCAAAGCCAACGCGGTTAGAGGCGATCAAATAGTCAATCGCCCGCACAACACCCGCCGCGCCAACACCCGGCGCTGGCAAATCGCGGGATTTATAAACCCCAGTTGCGATCAGAACTTTGTCATGGCTGCTGCGAATTTCGTCGAATGTGATGTCTTTGCCCACATCGCAATTCAGCTTGAAGACGACACCGCCTTTTTCCAGCTGCTCGACCCGACGCGTCACCACGTCTTTTTCCAGCTTAAAGCCCGGAATGCCGTAAACTAACAAACCACCCGCGCGGTCATAACGGTCATAAACCGTCACTTGAATACCCTGGCGGCGCAGCACATCCGCTGCCGCCAAGCCACCCGGACCCGCGCCAATGATTGCGACTTTTTCAGCACGTTCCTGAGCCGGAGCAATAGGTGCAACCCAGCCCTCTTCCCAAGCCGTGTCAGTGACATATTTTTCCACCGACCCAATGGTCACAGTGCCATGGCCCGATTGCTCAATCACGCAATTGCCTTCGCACAGACGGTCTTGCGGGCAAATCCGACCGCAGATTTCCGGGAAGGTATTGGTGGACTGGCTGATTTCATAGGCTTCCTGCAACCGATTTTCCGCCGTCAGGCGCAACCAGTCCGGAATATTATTATGAAGCGGGCAATGGGCCTGGCAATAAGGTACACCGCATTGGCTACAACGGCCTGCTTGTTCTTCTGCTTTCGCCTTTGCAAACTCCGCATAAATCTCGCCAAAATCTTGCTTGCGTAGATTAGGCGCACGCTTCTCTGGCATGTCTCGTGATACGGAGACAAACTGGAGCATCCGCTGCTTCGCCATGGGCTCGTCCTCAAGGTTGTGATCTTGCGCGTTTGTTACGGCAGGCTTTCGGAAAAGAAAAGTCAGTAATGGTGACTTATATGTGGAATTTTTCAGCTCGGCGGGCTTGTAAAACCAAAATTTGTCGGAAAAAAGGTCAGCTCATGCGACCTATTAACCAGTTTCCATCGTTGTGAGGCCCCAATGACCCTCTTTCACCTTTTCCTCGTGGCTGTGATTCAAGGGATCACCGAATTTCTTCCTATATCCTCGTCTGGTCATCTGATTCTATTACCAAATCTTACTGGGATGGAGGATCAGGGCCTTGTCATTGATGTGGCCGTGCATGTGGGCACACTTTTTGCTGTGGTGATCTATTTTTGGGCAGATGTGAAATCCGCCATCCTTGGCCTGCCCCGTTTGGCCCGCGGCAAAACCGACACGCCCGGGGCAAAGCTCGCCTTCCTTCTGATCATCGCGACCATTCCTGTGGTCATTGCGGGCCTTGCCATCAAGCTATCGGGGCTGGATGAGGCCATGCGTTCCACTGCCGTTATCGGCTGGACCATGCTGATTTTTGGCATTGTCCTCTACTGGGCCGACCAAAAAGGCGCGGAAACCCGAAAAGCCGAAGACTGGTCCCTGAAAGACGCGATTATCATGGGGCTGTGGCAAATGATTGCGCTGATCCCTGGAACCTCCCGTTCGGGCATCACCATCACCGGCGCGCGGCAGCTGGGTTATTCCCGCTCCGATGGCTCTAAGCTGGCAATGCTCATGTCAATTCCGACGATCGCGATGGCTGGGCTCCTGCTTGCGCTGGATGTGGCAAGCCATGCGGATATGGCAGCTGCCAAAGATGGGGCGATTGCTGCGGCTTTTGCTTTTGTCTCCGCGCTGGCCGCTTTGGTGCTGATGTTTCGCCTGATGAAAACCGTCAGTTTCACACCTTATGTCATCTATCGCGTGGTTTTGGGCGTGATCTTGCTAGTGATCGCTTATAGCTAACCTCTCAACCAGCCGAATATTGGACTTCTGCGCCCCTGCGGGCGGTGCAGATTTCCCTGTAAAAGGCGTGCGGGCCTAGGCCCGCTCCGCTTAGGTCAGATAGCTCAAACGGCTTCTAGCCGAGCCAAAAGGTCTGACATGCTTTCTCGTGCCGCCTGATCCCAGCTTGCGCGACGCGATTTGAATAATGTCGCCTGGCTACGATGCACCAGCCCATCGCTGAGGATCTTCAGGTGATTGGCCCGCAAGGTTTCCCCGGTGGAGGTGATATCCGCCACAGCTTCGGCGGTTTCGTTTTTCACCGTGCCTTCCGTGGCGCCTTGACTGTCCACCAGCTGGTAATCCGCCACGCCTTCGCTGCGCAAAAACTCTCGGATCAGCCGGTGATATTTGGTAGCAATCCGCAGTCTGTGCCCATGCTCCGCGCGAAATGCCGCCGCAGCCGCATCCAGATCGGCCACAGTTTCCACATCGACCCAGAATTTCGGCACAGCGATAATCAGATCCGCATGGCCAAAGCCCATGGGTTCCACTTCGCTGACCACATCTTCCCAGACTGGCAGCCTTTCGCGCACCAAATCCGAGCCGGTCACGCCCAGATGGATCCGTCCAGCGCCCAGCTCGCGCGGGATTTCCCCCGCGGACAAAAGCACCAGCTCGATCCCATCAACGCCGCTGACCATGCCCGAATATTCGCGATCCGAGCCCGTGCGGCAAATCTCGACCCCATGTTTGGCAAACCATTCAAAGGTCTTTTCCATCAGCCGCCCCTTAGACGGCACTCCAAGCTTCAGGCTCATAGTCTTCCCTCTGCCAGGCCCAGGATTACTTCGGGGCGGATCACCCCGCCCACTGCGGGCATCGATACGCCACGCCCCAAGACACGGGTCAAAGCATCATAGCGCCCGCCCGAGGCCACGGGGGGCAGATCTGGCCGGCCTTCGGCGAAAAAGCCAAAGACAAACCCATCATAATATTCCAGCGTCGTGCGCCCATAGCTGGCCTCGAAATCAAGATCCGCCGTCTTGATCCCAACCCGCTCCAGCGCGTCCAGCCGCTGCGATAGCCGCGTCACCGCCGGGGCAATCGCGGGCAGATCCACAGCGATATCATGCAGCTGTTCTAGAATAACCGGCGCGCGATCCTTCAGGCCAAGGATTTGTTCCACCAAACGCACTTGGGCCTCGGCAATCGGCGGCTCCGCTTCATCAGCCGATAGCCGGTCCAGGCGCGCTTTCACCTCATCAGCGCTGCGCTTGCCAATCTCGGGGCCGTTTTCCGCCACCATATCAATGCCAGCACGCCATGCCACCAACAGTTCGGCCCGGCCTTTTTGCGCAGGCAAGCGCCCGGCGAAGCGGTCGAGCATCGCCTTGAACCGGCGCGGCCGCCAAATATGCCGGGCCAAAGCCGCGCGGCGTGCCTCTGAGGTTTCCAACCCAGCAACCGCCGCCGCCAAAATTCCAATATCGCCCGTGGCGGCACGCAAATTATACGGGGCCAGAACTTCGCTGAACCGGGCAAAGACCTCCGCATCTGCGATTTCTGGCAATGGGTCGCCGATCCGCTCTAGACCGACCTGCATGAATTCCGTGGGGCGTCTTGGGTCAGTTTCCTGACGCCGAAACACCGTGCCGGAATAGGTATAAACCGCCTGGCTCGCATCGCTTTCCAAATGTTGCAACACCACAGGCGCGGTGAAATCCGGCCGCAACATCATCTCGCCATAAAGAGGATCCGAGGTCACATAGGCCCGTGCCCGGATATCTTCGCCGTAAAGATCCAGCAGCACATCAGCGGGCTGCAAGATATTAGTCTCCGCCGGCACAGCGCCCAGAGCCTCGAAATGCGCTTGCAACCGCGCGGCTTCGGCACGGATCTCTGCTTTGCTTGCCATAGGTTATTTTTGCTCCAAAATCCGCCGCACTTCAGCCACCAGCTGATTACGTGGTACTTCGCTTTGCGCAGGCTGGGATTTCCATTCCTCTAGGCTTGCCTCGGCCGCGATCTTCGCGCCTAGGATCAGATCCTTCAGCTGGACCACACCGCGCTCCGCCTCATCCGAGCCCTGGATCACCGCCACCGGCGAGTTCCGCTTATCCGCATATTTCAGCTGATTGCCGAAATTCTTCGGGTTGCCCAGATATACTTCGGCGCGGATGCCAGCATTGCGCAGCTCGGCGACCATTTCTTGATACGCCCCCATGCGGTCGCGATCCATCACCGTCACTACAACCGGGCCAGTGCTGGTTTTACTGATCCGTCCCTTGGCCATCAGCGCCGCCAATAGACGATCCACCCCGATGGACATGCCAGTTGCCGGAACCGCCTGCCCTGTGAAGCGCTTGACCAGATCATCATAGCGCCCACCGCCCGCGACAGAGCCGAACTGACGTTTGCGCCCCTTTTCATCGAGGATCTCGAAAGTCAGCTCCGCCTCATAAACCGGGCCAGTATAATAGCCCAAGCCGCGCACCACCGCCGGGTCAATCTCGATCTGATCGGGACCATAGCCCTGCCCATCAAGCAAGGTGGCGATGGTTTCGAGTTCATCGACACCTTCCGCACCTACTTTCGAGCCCGCCACCAATTCGCGCAGCCGCGCCACCGTGGCCGCACCCGTCGCGCGCCGCGCCGAGGTAAAGCCCATGACGATTTCCGCCTGTTCCGGGCTTAGCCCCGCGCCTTTGGTGAAATCGCCGCTTTCATCTTCGCGCCCGGCGCCCAGCAAAGCCCGCACACCGTCATCGCCCAGACGGTCGAGCTTATCGATTGCCCGCAGCACGATGCCGCGTTCTTCCGCATGCGCTGTGGGATCGGACGGGTCCAGCACGCCCGCGACTTCCATCACACCATTAAGCACTTTGCGGTTATTCACTTTCACCAGATAATCGCCGCGCTCGATCCCCACTGCTTTCAAGCAATCGGCCAACATGGCGCAAATCTCAGAATCAGCAGCCACAGAGGGGGCACCGACCGTATCCGCGTCACATTGATAAAACTGTCTGTATCGCCCTGGTCCCGGCTTTTCATTGCGCCAAACCGGTCCCATGGCAAAACGGCGATAAGGCGTGGGCAGGTCATTTCGGAACTGCGCATAGACCCGTGCCAGCGGTGCGGTCAGGTCATATCGCAGAGCGAGCCAGCCGCTATCCTCTTCTTGCCACGCGAAAACTCCCTCATTGGGGCGGTCCACATCGGGCAGGAATTTGCCCAAAGCCTCGACCGTTTCCACCGCAGAGCTTTCCAACGCTTCGTAACCATAAAGGTAATAAACGTCGCAAATTGTATCTAACATGGCTTTTCGCGACTCAATCTCTGAGCCAAAGTAATCCCGGAACCCTTTGGGGGGTTCTGCCTTGGGGCGGGGGAGTTTTTTCTGCTTGCCTGCCATGGGGTCCACTTCCGCTCAAAATTTGGCGGGGGCTTAGCGGATGACGGGGTTAGGGGCAAGCCGCCCCAAGTGATGAGTTGGGATTGAGTGAGGAGAATGAGAATGGATCGCATCGACGCGTTAGAGGAAAAGCTGGCCTATCTGGACCGAGCTGTTCTGGAACTCTCAGATCTAGCGACTGAACAAATGCACGAGATCGAGCGTCTGGGTCGTGTCATGAAAGAACTGGCCAAGCGGGAAGTAGACCGCGATCCCGCCATGGCCAATAGTGTGGTCTTTGGCAGATAAGCCAGGCAGACCGGCCTAATCCCACAATCTGCGGAATTGAGCTCTGTTAAATCGCGCGCATTGAAAGAAATCCTTAAGCCAGTAAGGCTCTATGGCCCACGGGGATCCAGAAGAAACGCAGCGCTAGCACTAGATCGGTCCAGGGATGGCCGCCTGTGAATACTTATGTGGCCGAATTGCCCAGGTTGATTTTGAAATTCGAATACTTGCTTTGTGACTCTAGCACCGATGCTTATCTATGGGACACCATAATAAGGAGTCTGTTCATGAAAACCCTCATTTTATACAGTATGATGTGTGCCTTGTATATCGCGCCCGCTTCCGCCGCTCGAACTGACGTCCCTCCTCTAAAACCAGAAGCGTTGCGAGCTATGGAAAGCTGGAGCGTGATCACTTCGAACAATTATGACGATAGTATTGAATCGTTGCTTCAAATGTTGAAGACAGTTTCGGGAACGAAAAAGCCCCAAAGCACCTGCGAGTTGGGGGATCCTGGCTGCTTCTGAGAATCCGATCTTACAACAAAACGGAGCCTTGCTCCCGAGGCTCCGTGCCATTGATCCAAGTAAAGGCATTACCCTGTGTCCCATAGCGACGATGAGCAACGCCCAAACCCTCCGGCTCGGTCAAAAATAACCCAGGTCCTGGAGTTGGTCCAGATCATCGCAATCATCGTGACAGGCACTTGGGTAGCTGGAGTTTGGCTTCACACCAATGTCACACTACCTTCTCGGCAGTCGCAATTTCTAGTTATAGAGCCGCGCTCGAAGATCTTGGGCCAAGAGCCTGACCGCAATATGTTACTTGTGTCGGTCGAAGTGGAGAATACCAGTTCGCGAACTATCCATAATGTCGTACATGTAGTCGCCATCTATGGGATCAAATACATGCCACCTAACCTTGACAGCGTTAACAGCGACAGCGTTAACAGCGCGGTGACAAAGCTCTCCACAATCCCGGCCTCACCCCCTGATATGGAACATTTTAGGATCACTCATTCGCGCAGATGGACCGAAACTAGTGCGGAGCTTTTGGCAGTTAGCAGCCTAGCCGCGCCAGCGACATTTTTTGCCCCAAAATCGCGGCAGATCTATGAACGGCTATTTGCTCTCGAAAATGATTTCGATGCATATAACATCGAAGTCGCCTTCTACCACGCCAATTGTGCACTTCCACGAACCGAGGCTCGGACTTGCCCGCAAGAAGGTTTGTTGCATACTCTTGGTCTAGCGGCACCCAACGAAGAAACACAGGAGGTGTTCCCCGATGGAAAGCCGATCAAACTCCACGTATCGGGGGACAACCGTATAGTCGTCGAAGACGACCACAATGCTGGGCCCGGAATCTTCCGCTCCCGCGCTAACACCGTTGTGTACGCGAAACCACTTGGGCCGAAGACCCAATACCATTCGCCTATTGGGGCGATCACACCGCACGAATCTTCAGCCCCACCGTAAAGAGCGGTTCGGCACAATCGGTGGGTCCTAGAATCCGCCGGTTAGGAGTACCGGTCCAAGGATCACGGACTTTCAGCTCGTCGACCCGAAAATCGATCATCGGATTTTCCGCGAATTTCAGCTCAGTCAGCACAAAGGTTTTGCCGCGTGTGCCAATCAAAAGCGGTTGATAGCCCAGCCGTTCAAAGATCGGTTCTACCTGATTGGCGTGGCAATAGCCCAAGCCGATATCTGGCAGTCGCGTGGCTTCGACCAGAAATTTCCGGCCATAGTCATCATACCATTGACCCATACTCCCCATTATTCGCGCCAAATCATTACTTGGCCTGCATTGGGCCGACATTTTGTGACGATCCAGCACCGAACGCGTCGTGACCTCCGCACCGAAACCAGACATCACATAAGCCATGCACGTCGCCCAGCTTAGACTTTGGCAAGGCTGCTCCTCTATGACAGGAGTATGCGGCTGGCCGGCCGAACAGTGAACTGTCCAGTTATCAACCTCGAAACAGGCCTGAGCGGCAGATGCCGCGCCCGGCGCCATTATCGCTGCAGCGACCCCAGTCAATGCGCAGCTCAACACCTCTCTTCTTTTCATAATAGCCTCCACACACAAGGAGGCCCCCACACAAGAAGAGACTAGCATCTAGAGCTTAAAGCCGCTCTAGGAATTCCGGACAGGTTTGGAACAAACTTAAGGTTTATGGACAGACTCTAAAGGATAATTCCCTTAGGGCGCTTAATTGCTACTCAGAAATTTTCCACCGCGATAACCCCATGCAGCGATTTCACCGCGCCGCGAATTTGCGGGGTGATGGAAAAACGGTTCTCGATTTCGATCTCCACCTCGGCCATTTCCGGATCCTCGGTTTGGATGCACAAGGCCAGCGGCGCAATTGCGCGATGCTTCGCCTCTTCGGTGAGACGGGTCATCAGATCGGCAATGGTGGTCAGGGTTTCGGGGCTTTCCACAAAGACGCGCAGGCCTTCGGGTTCGCCCTTGGCGGCCACATCATCCACCGGGCGCACGGAATTGCACAGCAGTTTCAGCTGGTCGCTTTCCATCTCGGCTTTGACATTCAGCACCACATTCTGCCCCGGCTCTAGCAGTTCGCGATATTTTTCAAGCGCCTCCGAGAAAACGGTCACCTCATAAATTCCCGTCGGATCGGAAAGCTGAGCAAAGGCAAAGCGGCTACCGCGCGCCGATTTCCGCTCTTGCCGCCCCGAGACGGAGCCCGCCAGGGTGGCGATCACCGCGCCTTTTTCGCCGGCTTCGCGCTCCACCTCGACCAAGCTTTTCACCTTGGCCCGGCGCAACGCCCCCATATAGTCGTCTAGTGGGTGGCCCGAGAGGTAAAAGCCGATAGCCTTATGCTCTTCGGCAAGCCGCTCTGTGGGCAGCCAATCATTCACCGGTGCCAGCTTGGGCGCGGCCACGGTTTCGGTGCTTACCCCGCCCAAAAGATCGCCCATAGCGCCCTCTTTGGGATTATGCACCTCATCGGAAAAGGCCACGAGCGTATCAAGGCTTTGCAGCACTTGCCGACGATTGGAGTTGAGCTGATCAAAAGCGCCCGAGCGTGCCATCATTTCCAGCGCACGCTTACCCACCCGCTTCAAATCCACCCGTTCGGCGAAATCGAAAAGGGTTTTGAAAGCTTTGCCATCGCGCCCTTCCACCACCAGCCGCATCACATCCTGGCCCACGCCTTTGAGCGCCCCCAAAGCATAAGCGATTTTGCCGTCGGTCACGCTGAAGGTTTCAATCGAGCGATTGACGCAGGGCGGGATGATCTCGATCTCTAGCTTGCGGCGCACCTCTTCGGCATAAACCGCCAGCTTATCGGTCAGATGGATATCGCAATTCATGACACCCGCCATGAACTCCACCGGGTAATTCGCCTTTAGCCAAGCGGTTTGATAGGACACAACCGCATAGGCCGCGGCGTGGGATTTGTTAAAACCGTAATTGGCGAATTTTTCCAGCAGGTCCCAGACCTCTTGGGCTTTGGCCTTATCCACCCCATTCTTCGCCGAGCCATCAAGGAATTTCGGACGCTCCGCATCCATGGCTTCCTTGATCTTTTTCCCCATCGCACGGCGCAGCAAATCCGCGCCGCCCAGGGAATAGCCCGCCATTTCCTGGGCGATCTGCATCACCTGTTCTTGGTAGACGATGATGCCTTGGGTCTCATCAAGGATATGGTCGATCAGCGGATGCAGCCGGTCCCGTTCCGACAGGCCGTTTTTGACCTCACAATATTTCGGGATATTTTCCATCGGGCCAGGGCGGTACAGCGCCACGAGAGCCACGATATCTTCGATGCAAGTGGGCTTCATCCGCCGCAGCGCATCCATCATGCCCGAGCTTTCCACCTGGAACACTGCGACGGTCTTTGCATCTGCGTAAAGCTTATAGGTCTTCTCATCTTCGAGCGAGATATGCCCGATATCAACCTCAACCCCTCGCAGCTTCAGTAGGTTAAGCGCGTTTTGGATGACCGTCAGGGTTTTCAGTCCGAGGAAGTCAAACTTCACCAAACCGGCTTGCTCCACCCATTTCATATTGAATTGGGTCGCGGGCATATCCGAGCGGGGATCTTGATAGAGCGGCACCAACTCATCCAGCGGACGATCGCCAATCACCACCCCGGCGGCATGGGTCGAGGCATTGCGCAAAAGCCCCTCTACCTGCTGGCCGTAATTCAAAAGCCGCTGCACGACTTCTTCTTCCTTGGCGGCTTCGCGCAGGCGCGGCTCATCCTCGATGGCTTTGGTGATGGAAACGGGCTTCACCCCCTCCACCGGGATCAGCTTAGACAGCCGGTCCACCTGGCCATAGGGCATTTGTAGCACACGCCCCACATCGCGCACCGCCGCCTTCGAGAGCAGAGCACCGAAGGTGATGATCTGCGCCACCTTCTCACGGCCATATTTACGCTGCACATATTCGATCACTTCCTCGCGGCGATCCATGCAGAAATCGATATCGAAGTCGGGCATGCTGACCCGCTCGGGATTGAGGAAGCGTTCAAACAGCAGCGCATAGCGCAGCGGATCAAGATCGGTGATGGTAAGCGCATAAGCCACGAGCGAGCCCGCCCCCGAGCCCCGCCCCGGCCCCACCGGAATATCATGATCCTTAGCCCATTTGATAAAATCGGCAACGATCAGGAAATAGCCCGGAAAGCCCATGCCTTCGATAATGCCCAGCTCAAATTCCAGGCGCTTTTCATACTCCTCGACCGAAGCCGCATGCGGGATCACCTCTAACCGCGCCTTCAACCCCTCTTGAGCCTGGCGCCGCAGCTCTTCCACCTCATCATCGGCAAAACGCGGCAGAATTGGCGCCCGTCGGTCCGCGGCAAAGGCGCAGCGGCGGGCAATCTCGACCGTGTTTTCCACCGCTTCGGGAATATCGGCAAAAAGCGCGCACATCTCGGCAGGCGTCTTTAGGTAATGCTGCGGGGTCAGGCGCCGGCGCGGCGCGGCCTGGTCCACATAAGCCCCCTCAGAGATGCAGATCAGCGCATCATGGGCCTCATACATGTCTTCTTTCGGGAAATAGACATCATTCGTCGCGACCAGCGGAAGATCCAGAGCATAGGCCAGCTCCACATGGCCGCGCTCGGTTCCCGCCTCGGCAGGGGTCAACCCGTCATCGCCCGGATGGCGTTGCAGCTCGATATAGAGCCGGGTGTCGAATACAGCGGCCATTTTGCGCAGCAAAGCCTCAGCCTCGCCCCGACGCCCTTTTTGCAACAGCAGCCCCAAAGGCCCCTCCGGCCCGCCGGTAAGGCAGATTAGCCCTTCGTGATGCGCCAAAAGCTTATCCAAGGGCACATGCGGCAACTCATCCGATCCCGCAAGATATAGCACTGAATTGAGTTTAAGCAGGTTCAGATAGCCTGCCTCATTCTGCGCCAAAAGCACCATGGGCGCGGCGGGGGACGCCTCACCGCCTTCGGGATTTGGCAGACGCAGATCAATCTGACAGCCCAAAATCGGCTGCACCCCAGCGCCCTTCGCCCCAACGGAAAATTCCAAAGCGGCGAACATGTTATTGGTATCCGTCACAGCCACCGCAGGCATGCCCATTTCGGCAATCTGGCCTGGCAGCTTTTTGGTGCGCAACGCGCCTTCAAGCAGGGAATATTCGGTATGGAGGCGAAGATGGATGAATCGGGGATCGCTGGTCATGACCGCAGATCTACGCCAAGCCCCCCGCCCCGCGAAAGTACAAAACGCCCCGCTCAAATTGGCGAGGCGCATCTTCTTAGACTTTGGGTCACAGATAAGAGCTTAGCCGCGGCGACGCATGCCTGCTAAAACACCCACACCACTCAGCAAAGCGGCACCAGCCCATGGCAACGGGACCGTAGTTCCGGTGATATTCACGTTAAATGCGCCGCCATTATTGTTCCAGTTAAAGCCATCCATGGATCCCAGGAACAAGCGCACCGCACCATCGGGTACGATTATTTCCTGCAAAAAGCCGCCATCGGTCATCCCATCTCCAATGAAAAACGCTTGGTTTAAAAGCGGGGAAATTGAGCTGTAATTCAGGCTTGCGGCTGTATTGAAAACCAACTTGGTTGCCTCATCCCCAGCCACCGGAACATCTTCGTTCAAAAACACACCGATCAGCGAGTTCAGCGGCGCAATCAAATCAGAAATCCCATTCTCGGCCCCAGCCACATGGTATTGACTGGCTCCTCCATCTGCGCTTGGCGGATAGCTCCAGCCGTTATTGCTGACGGTTCCGCTCACCGAAAATGTCAATATGTCGCCGCCGGTGACTGGCGTAGCCAAGACAGGGGATTGGAAAGGGGCGCTATCGCTCGCATAAGCCGTCGTGCCGCTCGGTGACCCGGCAAGCCACAGATTTGATTGGCCAGACACGACAGCTGTCGCAATGTAGGTCGCGCTCGAAGCACTGGTCGCAAAGAAAAGCGACGTTAGAGCCAGGCCGGAAATTTTAATGAATTGAAGCATGATGTTCTCACTTAGTAAACAGTTACACCATTTTAGGGGTGATTGGAAAAGGGTATTTAAGCTTGTTAATAAATCTATGACAAAGTTAGTTGGACACAGTTATGTTAGGAAAATAAAATGAATTTTATATATAATTTTACAATACTTACAGTGAATTACCTAGGGAAAACTAAAATGTGCTAGCACGTTTCCTTTTGGCCTATTTTTCTGGCTCACGGCAAGCGCGCCCAAAAAATAGACAATAGCCAGAAATATGCACATTTCACCGCCCAGAAAGCTTGCTATCTGAGCTCAAAACCGCTCTTTTCCAAGGGTAACCCCTGGTCTCATCCCCGCTTTCCGCCGCATCGGGCGTGGATGACTTTTTGGCCCGGATGTAAAGAAAGCGGCGAGTTGAACCACATGGCCGAGTGTAGCTTTCTCCTTAATGGAGAGTTGGTGCAGCTAAGCGGTATTTCCCCGACAATGACATTGCTGGATTGGCTGCGGGAAGAGCGCGGGCTGACCGGAACCAAAGAAGGCTGTAACGAGGGCGATTGCGGTGCCTGTACCGTGATGGTCAGTGATGCTGAAGGCTCGCGCAGCCTCAATGCCTGTATCCTGTTTTTGCCGCAGCTCGAAGGCAAAGCCGTCCGCACGGTCGAAGGCATCGCCGGGCCCAATGGTCAGTTGCATCCGGTGCAAGAGGCAATGATCGCAGAGCATGGCTCTCAATGCGGGTTTTGCACGCCGGGCTTTGTGGTCTCCATGGCCGTGGCCCATAAGAATGGCGCGCGGGATTATGATGACCAATTGGCGGGCAATCTGTGCCGCTGTACCGGTTATGCGCCGATTATCCGCGCGGCAGAAAGCGTGGCGGAGGCGCCTGTACCGGAATGGCTAAGCGATACCCCGCCGGGCCCCGACCCGGCGGCTCCCTGGCATCCCAAGACCAGTGATGAATTGGCCGCCTGGTATGCTGATACCCCCGAAGCCACGCTGATCGCCGGTGGCACAGATGTTGGGCTATGGGTGACCAAGCAATTTCGCGATCTGGGTCCTGTGGCCTTTTTGAATGACTGCGCGGATCTCAAAACCCTTGAGGTGACCGACCGGGAAATCCGTATCGGCGCGATGGTCACGCTTACCCAGGCGCAGCCGATCTTTGCCGAATATCATCCCAGCTTTGCCGAGCTGATCCGCCGTTACGCCAGCACCCAGATACGTAATGCTGCCACATTGGGCGGCAATATCGCGAATGGCTCGCCTATTGGGGATAGCCCGCCGGTGCTGATCGCTTTGGGCGCGTATTTGCATCTGCGCCAGGGGAATAAACGCCGCGCTATTCCGCTGCAGGACTTTTTCCTCGATTACGGTAAGCAAGACCGCGGGCCGGGCGAGTTTGTTGAGGCGATCACCATTCCCCGTCAACCCGACCGGTTGCGCTGCTATAAACTGTCTAAGCGCTTTGATCAGGATATCTCCGCCGTCTGTGGCGCGCTATCTGTGACTGTGGAAGAAGGGATGGTCAGCACCGCGCGTATCGCTTTTGGCGGCATGGCCGGGATCCCCAAGCGCGCCTCTCATGCGGAAACCGCCCTGATTGGCAAAGCCTGGACCGAAGCGCATATGCGGGACGCAATGGCAGCCCTGGCCGAGGATTTCACCCCGCTCAGCGATATGCGCGCCTCCTCCGCCTATCGGCTCAAGACCGCGCAAAATATGCTGCTGCGCTATTTCTATGAGGATCACGGTATGGCGGTGCAAAGCCTGGAGGTCACCCCATGAGCATTGCAAAACCCCTGCCCCATGACGCGGCCCAGCTGCATGTGACTGGCCAGGCGCGCTATATTGATGACATCCCCACGCCTAAGGGCTGTTTGCATCTGGCTTTTGGTCTGTCTCCGGTGGCTGCTGGCCAGCTAGAGGATTTGGATCTAGCGCCAGTGCGCGCAGCGGAAGGTGTGGTTCTGGCGCTGTCGGGTGCGGATTTGGGCGCGGGTTTGGGCGCGGAATTGGGCCACATCCCCGATTGCTCCCCTTCGGCGCATGATGAACCGCTGCTCTGCGATGGCAGTATCCATTATGCGGGTCAGCCGCTCTTTCTGGTCGCCGCCGAAAGCCATCGCGCCGCGCGACAAGCCGCCCGTTTGGCGCAGCCGCAGATCACGGAGACCCCAGCGCTTTTGACTATCGAGGATGCACTTGCCGCTGATAGCCGTTTCGAAGAAGGCCCGCGCATCTATCAAAAAGGCGATGCAGGCGCTGCCCTTGCTGCCGCCCCGAAACAGATCAGCGGCAGTCTAGAGCTTGGCGGGCAAGAGCATTTCTATCTGGAAAGCCAGGCCGCTTTGGCCCTACCGCAAGAGAATGGCGATATGATCGTCCATAGCTCTACCCAGCACCCAACCGAGATCCAGCATAAGGTGGCCCATGCGCTTGGCCTGCCCATGCATGGGGTGCGGGTGGAAACCCGGCGTATGGGCGGCGGCTTTGGCGGCAAGGAAAGCCAGGGCAATGCGCTGGCCATTGCCTGTGCCATCATTGCTGCGCGGACCGGGCGCGCGGTGAAGATGCGCTATGACCGCGACGATGATTTTGTGATCACAGGCAAGCGTCATGATTTCCGCATCGATTACCGCGCGGGTTTTGATGATCAGGGGCAAATCCTTGCGGTGGAGTTCACCCAATATTGCCGCTGTGGCTGGGCGCTGGATCTTAGCCTGCCCGTAGCCGATCGGGCCATGTTGCATGCGGATAACGCCTATCACTTGCCGGCAGTAAAAATCACCTCGCATCGGCTGCGCACCAATACCCAAAGCGCCACCGCTTTTCGAGGCTTTGGCGGCCCTCAGGGCATGGTGGGGATTGAGCGAGTGCTGGACCATATCGCCCATGCGGTAGGGCGCGACCCGCTTGAGGTGCGCAAGCTCAATTACTATCGCAGCGCCGAGCAGATCAGCCCGACCGCGCCAGCCCAGACCACGCCCTATCACATGCCGGTCGAGGATTTCGCGCTGCATGAGATAACCGAGGCGTTGGCCGAAAGCTGCGATTATGCGGCAAGACGGGCGGAGATTGCCGAGTGGAACGCCAATAGCCCGGTCTTGAAACGCGGCCTCGCTCTGACCCCGGTGAAATTCGGGATTAGCTTTACCCTCACCCATCTCAACCAGGCCGGAGCTTTGGTCCATCTTTATCAAGATGGCTCTATCGCGCTAAATCATGGCGGCACGGAAATGGGCCAAGGCCTGTTTCAGAAAGTGGCCCAGGTGGCGGCATCACGCTTTGGCGTGCCTATGGAAACCGTGCGGATCACCGCCACTGATACGGCTAAGGTTCCCAATACCTCTGCAACAGCGGCCTCTAGCGGGTCGGATTTGAACGGTATGGCGGTAAAGGCGGCTTGTGATGAGCTGGCCCATCGCCTGGCCTGTTTCCTCGCCGAGCGGCACCAGACCGATCCGGCTTCGGTACGTTTCGCCGATAATCATGTGGAAGTCGCCGAAGAGCGTTACCCCTTCGAAGAGGTGGTGCGCGAAGCCTATATGAACCGCATTAGCCTTTCGGCGACGGGGTTCTATAAAACGCCCAAAATCACCTGGGATCGGATCCAAGGCACCGGGCGGCCATTTTTCTATTTCGCTTATGGTGCCGCAGCGACCGAAGTGGTTATCGATAGCCTGACCGGCGAAAATCGGATCTTACGCACGGATATCTTGCATGATTCCGGCAAATCCCTGAACCCGGCCCTGGATATCGGCCAGGTCGAAGGCGCTTTTGTGCAAGGCGCGGGTTGGCTGACCATGGAAGAGCTGGTCTGGGATGCAAAAGGACGCCTGCGGACCCATGCGCCCTCTACCTATAAAATCCCCGCCTGTTCTGATCGCCCGCCGATCTTCAATGTCGCGCTCTGGGATCGCCCTAATCGCGAAGAGACAATCTATCGCTCGAAAGCCGTGGGTGAGCCGCCCTTTATGCTAGGCATATCCAATTATTTGGCTTTAAGTGACGCTGTGGCAGCTTGTGGTGCCAGCTATCCCGCCCTCGACGCGCCCGCCACGCCAGAGCGGGTCTTGGCGGCGGTGACGCGACTGCAAGGCGAAGGATGATCAGCGCATGGGATTTGACCTAGAAGAGCTGCGTTTGCGTTTTGCGCAAAATAGCCGCGTGGCGCGTATTCTGGTGGCGGCAAGCCGGGGCTCCGCTCCGCGAGAGCCGGGAACAGCGATGCTGGTTTGGGCGCAGGGGCAATCTGGCACGATTGGCGGCGGCGCTTTAGAGCTGCGCGCAACCGAGATCGCCCGCGACGCCCTGCGCGATGGGCCAAAAGCACAGGCTCGGCAAATGCCGCTTGGGCCTAATCTGGGGCAATGCTGTGGCGGCTCTGTCGAGCTGGTGATCGAGATCTTTGAGCAAAGTGATCTCGCACAGCTAGGCGATGGCCCAGTGAATAGCCCAGTGAATGGCCCAGTGATCCGCCGCATCCATGGCCAAGCGGATCGGCCCTTTGGCCTGAGCCGCGCCTTGACTGATGCGCGCAATGGCACTCAGCCGCTGAGCCTCTTTTGGAAGGACGGCTGGTTGGCCGAGCCACTGGCCCAGCCCTCGCGGCAAATTTGGGTCTGGGGCGCGGGCCATGTGGGCCGGGCTCTGGTGGGGGTGCTTGGGCAATTGCCGGATCTGGCGATCACCTGGGTTGATACCGCCCCAAACCGGTTCCCGCCCGAAGAGGATCCGCAAAGCCAAGTCAGCGGTCAAGTCACTCGGCTAGTGGCCCAGGATCTGTGCCTGGCTGCCACTCATGCGCCCGCCAATGCGGAACATTATATCCTGACCTATAGCCATGAATTTGATCTGGGCCTGTGCCATCAGCTGCTATCCCAGCCCGCGCGCCATATTGGCCTGATCGGATCAGCCACTAAATGGGCGCGGTTCAAAACACGTCTCAGCGCTTTGGGTCATCCGCCTCTGGATCTGGCGCGGATCCAATGCCCGATCGGCGATCCCTCTTTGGGCAAACATCCCCAAGCCATCGCCCTAGGCGTGGCCAGCGATATTCTACGGGCCAGCCAAAGGTCCGCTCTCAGCCAACAGGAGCAAAGCCTTTGAGCCAAGCGCCTTCCCCTCTTTTATCGATCCAAGGCCTGACCAAAGCCTATCCCGGCGTGGTCGCTAATGATCAAGTGTCGTTTTCCATTGCCCCAGGCGAGGTTCATGCCTTGCTTGGTGAAAACGGCGCGGGTAAATCGACTTTGGTCAAAATGATCTATGGGCTTGTGGCCCCGGATAGCGGTCAGATGACCCTGAATGGTACGGCTTACTCCCCCGCAGAGCCTCGCGCCGCCCGCATGTCCGGCGTGGCCATGGTGTTTCAGCATTTTTCGCTATTCGAGGCGCTGAATGTCGCGGAAAATATCGCGCTTGGCATGGAAAACCCGCCGCCTTTTCGCGATCTGACCACGCGGATCACCGAAGTGAGCACGGCTTATGGGCTGCCGCTGGATCCGCTGCGCCGGGTCGGTGATCTGTCTGCGGGCGAAAGGCAACGGGTGGAGATCATCCGCTGTTTGCTGCAAAATCCCAAACTTCTGATCATGGATGAACCCACCAGTGTTTTGACCCCGCAAGAGGTCGAGGTGCTGTTCAAAACCCTGCGGCAATTAAAAGCTGAAGGCACGGCGATCCTCTATATATCTCACAAGCTCGAAGAGATCCGGTCGCTTTGTGATCACGCCACGATTTTGCGCCATGGCAAAGTCACTGGCACTTGTGTGCCGCGGGAAACCACAGCGCGGGACATGACCGAATTGATGGTCGGCAGTTCCGTGGCCACCCCCGCACGCGCCCCTGCCGCGCCAGGCCCGGTGGTGATGGAGCTAAAGAACCTCTCTCGCCCCGCTGCGGGAGAATTCGGGACGTCTTTGCAGGATATCACGCTCCAAATTCGCGGCGGCGAAGTGCTGGGCATTGGCGGTGTTGCGGGCAATGGCCAAGATGAGCTGCTGCTGGTGCTCTCCGGTGAAAGCCTGACACCGCCGGGGCATTTGACCTATCTTGACCAAGATATTGGCGGGCTTGGCCCTAATGCGCGGCGCCGGATCGGCGTGCAAGCCGCCCCCGAAGAACGGTTAGGTCATGCGGCCGCCCCCGATATGACCCTGACGGAAAATGCGCTTTTGTCTGGGGCGGTGCGGTTGCGGCTGACCCGGCATGGGCTGGTGAATTGGGCTGGGACGCGGGCTTTTGCCTCTCGGGTGATCCAATCCTTTGACGTGCGCACACCGGGCACCGAAGTTGCCGCGCGGGCTTTGTCCGGCGGCAATTTGCAGAAATTCGTCATTGGCCGCGAAGTGCTGCAAAAGCCGAAACTGCTAATCGTCAATCAACCCACCTGGGGCGTGGATGCAGCCGCAGCGGCGGCGATCCGCCAGGCTTTGCTGGATCTGGCAACCGAGGGCGCAGCGGTGGTGGTCATCAGCCAAGACCTAGACGAGCTGCTAGAGATTTCCGACTGGGTCACCGCCCTATGTGGCGGACGGATCGTGACGCCGCAACGGGCTTGGAACCTAACGATAGAAGATTTGGGCCTGATGCTGGGCGGTCAGGATCTAAGCGAGATGAAGGAACCGGCCTATGATAAAGCTTGAACGCCGCCCCACCCCGTCCCAAGCCTGGGCCATTGCCACGCCCGTGGTTGCCGTTGCGGTGACCATGATCGTGGGCGGTTTGATGTTTGCCGCTTTGGGCAAGGACCCGTTCCTCGCAATTCGCACGATTTTCTGGGATCCGCTATTTTCGCAGCAATTCGCCGCCTATTCCCGGCCACAGCTCTTGGTGAAAGCCGGTCCGCTGATCCTGATCGCGATTGGCCTGTCTTTGGGCTTTCGCGCGGGCATCTGGAATATTGGCGCAGAGGGGCAATATATCATCGGCGCGCTCTGCGGTGCTGGCGTGGCTTTAGCGCTTTATCCGGCGCCCTTTTTCGCGCTGCTGCCTTTGATGGCTCTGGCCGGAGCTTTGGGCGGCTGGGCTTGGGCGATGATCCCTGCGATCTTAAAAACCCGGTTTAACACCAATGAGATCTTGGTTTCGCTGCTACTGGTTTATGTGGCCGAACAGCTTTTAGCCGCCATGTCCGTGGGGCTGATGCGTGACCCCGACGGGGGCGGCTTCCCCGGATCGCGCAATTTGCAGAAATATCCCGAAGCCTTCAATGGCGAGCTGATCGCCAATACTGGCATGCATTGGGGCGTTGTTGTGGCGTTTATCGCGGTGATCGCCTCTTATGTGCTGCTGTCGCGGCATATCTTGGGCTTTCAGATCCGGCTCTCGGGTCAAGCACCCCGGGCGGCGCGGTTTGGCGGCGTCAAACCGGAGCGGCTGATTTTGTTCTGCATGGGCGCTTCGGGGGCTTTGGCTGGGCTTGCGGGCTTGTTCGAAGTGGCCGGACCTGCGGGCAAAATCAGCATCGATTTCAATGTGGGCTATGGCTTTACCGCGATCATCGTCGCCTTTCTTGGGCGCTTGCATCCGATCGGCATTCTTCTGGCCGGGCTTTTGATGGCCCTGACTTATATTGGCGGCGAGCTGGCGCAGCTGATGCTGGGTCTGCCATCCGCCGCGATCCAAGCCTTTCAAGGCATGCTGTTATTCTTCCTTCTGGCTTTGGATGTTTTGTCTAATTACCGGATACGATTTGGCACGAAAGGGGCCGCGGCCTGATGGAGATCTCGTTACTTAATCTGATCCCGATCCTTATGGCGGCCTCTACCCCTATCCTTCTGGCGGGTTTGGGCGAGCTGGTGGCGGAGAAATCCGGCGTGCTCAATCTAGGCGTCGAAGGTATGATGATCATCGGCGCGGTATGCGGCTTTGCGGTGGCTTATGGCACAGGCTCGCCGACACTGGGCTTTATCGGTGGGGCGTTGGGCGGCATGATCTTGGCGCTGATCTTTGCGGTGCTAACCCAGCTTTTACTGTCAAACCAAGTGGCGACCGGCCTGGCGCTGACCCTGTTTGGTTTGGGCTTTTCTGCGCTATTGGGCCAAGGCTATGTGGGGCTAAAGCCCCCCTCGACCAGCAAGCTAGAGTTTTTCGGCCTTAGCGAGCTACCTGGCATTGGTCCGATCTTCTTTAATCACGACCCGATTGTCTATCTAAGCCTGGTGATGGTTATCGCGGTCTGGGCCTTTTTGCGGTTTTCCCGCGCGGGACTGATTTTGCGCGCAGTGGGCGAAAATCACGGGGCGGCCCATGCGCTTGGCTATAAAGTCATCCGCATCCGCTTTGCCGCGCTGGCCTTTGGCGGCGCCATGGCGGGCTTGGGTGGCGCCTATCTAAGCCTGGTGCGGGTGCCGCAATGGACTGATGGCATGACCGCTGGCTCGGGCTGGATTGCCCTGGCTCTGGTGGTCTTTGCAGCTTGGCGTCCCTGGCGGTTGGTCGTAGGGGCGTATCTCTTTGGCGGGATCACGGTTTTGCAGCTGAACCTGCAAGCGGCGGGACTAAAAGTCCCGGTCGAGCTGCTTTCTATGTCTCCCTATCTTGTCACCATCTTGGTTCTGGTCATCATGTCGGCAAATCGTCGTCGCGCAGCGGCGGGGGCTCCGGCGGCTCTGGGCACTGTGTTCCATGCCACCAGATAAAGAGGGAGAGCGCGCAATTGCGGCGCCAGATCAACAGTTTTCTCGACGGGTCCCATCCGCGATTGGGCCGAACCGGGAGTTTCCTGGTCAATGGCTTTATTCTGGTATCGGCGGCGGCGATCACCTTAGAGACACTGGAAAACCTGCCCCTGTGGACCGAGCGCCTATTGCATGGCTTCGAAGTGGTGATTTTGCTGGTCTTTACCGCCGAATATCTGGCGCGGCTGATCTGTGCACCGCATCCTTTGCGCTATGCGTTCAGCTTTTGGGGGCTTGTGGATCTGCTGGCCTGTCTGCCGGTGCTGGGACTCTTCAGCGCGCAATGGGCGGCGCTGCGATCCGTCAGGGTTATCCGGCTGGTGCGGCTGCTGAAACTGCTGCGCGCCTCTCGCGCCATGGAGCGGATGGAAGCGGCGCTGCATGCGGTCCGAGGCGATTTGGCCGTCTTCGGTATCATGGCCTTTATCGTACTCTATATCGCTGCTGTGGGAATTTACATCTTCGAACACGACGCCCAGCCCGAAGCGTTTTCCTCGATCCCCGAAAGCTTTTGGTGGGCCATCGTCAGCTTCACCACCGTCGGCTATGGCGATGCCTATCCGATCACAGCGGCGGGGCGGGTCTTCACATCCGCCATTCTCTTCATCGGCCTTGGGGTCATTGCTGTTCCGGCGGCGGTGATCACCTCGGCTTTGATCGAACATTCTAGAACTGAGAGAGATCGAAAGGAACGTCATGATCTGTCTAAACATGCGACGCGCGGCCACCACTCTAGGCCTCGCCCTACTCACAGCGACCGGAGCACTGGCCGAAGATAAGGTCAAAGCTGGCTTTATCTATGTGGGCCCGGTTGGCGATGGTGGTTGGAGCTATGAGCATAACCAAGGCCGCCTGGCCGTCGAAGAAGCCTTTGGCGATGCGGTGGAAACCACCTATGTGGAAAGCGTACCCGAAGGCGCGGATGCAACTCGGGTGATTTCGCAAATGGCTCTGACTGGCCATGACATCATCTTCACCACATCCTTTGGCTATATGGATCCGACCAATGATGTGGCGGCGAAATTTCCGGATGTGAAATTCGAGCATGCTACAGGCTATAAGCGCGAGCATGCCAATGTGGCCACTTATGATGCCCGCTTCTATGAGGGCCGCGCGGTCATCGGCACGATTGCTGGCCATATGACCAAAACCAATAAGATCGGCTATATCGCGTCTTTCCCGATCCCCGAAGTGATCCAAGGTATCAATTCCGCCTATCTACATGCGGCCAAGGTCAATCCGGATGTGGAAATGAAAGTGGTTTGGGTCTTCACCTGGTTTGATCCAGGCAAAGAAGCCGATGCCGCCAATGCGCTGATCGAACAGGGCATTGACGTGATCATGCAGCATACCGACTCCACTGCCCCGCTGGCGGCTGCGGCCGAGGCCGGTGTCTTTGGCTTTGGTCAGGCGTCTGACATGGCGCAATATGCGGAAAGCTCTCGGATCAGCTCCATCATCGATAACTGGGCCCCGTATTATATTGAGCGGGTGAAAGCAGTCATGGATGGCACATGGGAACAGAAAGCCACCTGGGGCGGCATGGATGTTGGCATGGTGAAAATCGGCGAAATCACCGACAAAGTCCCGGCCGAAGTAAAAGCCGAAGCCCTGGCGCTGCAAAAAGCGATTGCTGCGGGCGAATATCATCCCTTTACCGGACCGCTGAATAAGCAAGACGGCACAGCCTGGCTGGCTGATGGCGAAATCGCCGATGACGGCACTCTGGCTGGGATGAGCTTCTATCTTGAGGGCATCGAAGGCGATATCCCGAACTAAGGCGTTTCGCTATTTGCACTAAGGAAAGGCCAGGTTCTTCGCCTGGCCTTTTGCATTCGGGACCTGGCCGCCACCTATTCCCAGCAATGCGTCTGGGGTGATGTCCCTGGCTCTGCCCCGGCCCCTGCTCCTACCGCTCAGTTAAATGACGCATATCAAATGACGAGTAAATAATTCCATTTAAAATACATATTTAAATAATGTGATCTCGTTTTTGGCCTGATATAAGAAGTTTATATCAGGAGAGACCTAATGACCTGGACAGATAAACTTGACGAAATGAAATCCAATCTGCGCGAGCTGAACAAAGCCGCGCCAGAAGTGACCAAGGCCTTTCACGGTCTGGATACCGCCGCAAAGGCGAGTGGTGCCTTGGATGGCAAAACCCTAGAACTGATCGCTTTGGCGATTGCGGTCGCGGATCGCTGTGAACCTTGCATCGAATTCCATGTCACCGCGTTGATCCGCGCAGGCGGCACCCGCGAAGAACTGGCCGCGATGCTGGCTGTATGCGTACAAATGGGCGGCGGCCCGTCCCTCATGTATTCGGCTAAAACCCTGGCCTGTTTCGACGAATTCAGCGCCAAAGAGTGACAAATTTAGGGATGGGGGCCAGCGCCCCCACCAAGCCTTAGACCAGCATGGTTAGCTGCCCATCTTGGCTTTGGGCCTTATTGCGCGGCTGAAATTCCTGAAATCTTTCGACTAGCAACCGATATTGGGTCGGAATATCGCGCATGGACAAAATGCCAAGCAAGGCCTCGTCGCCAATGACCGGCAAATGTCGAAACCCACCATCACCCATGATTTTCATAGCTTCCGCTAGGCTGGCGGTGGAAGACACGGTTTTCGGGTGATGAGTCATGATTTCGCGGATCGCCGTTTCCCGAGTGGGCCGGTTGGCACAAATAGCGCGGGCGATAACGTCATGTTCCCCCAATATCCCGACTAGTTTGCCATCCTCAACAACCGCAACAGCACCTTCTTCGGCTTCTCGCAAGATATAACAGGCTTCGCGCACGGTTTGATCCGGATGCACCACGCGAATGGGACGGCTAGTGACGATTTCAGTGATAGATTGATGAAGCATCGGAAACCTCCTTTTTCCTAAAATGCTTTTTTTCTCGCAACACAAATTATTATAAAAATTTTTTCCAATTAAAACACAAAACGAAAATTTCAGTTAATGAAAAAACTTTCGAAACCATAAGGTATTTTTTCGAATTGTTTTTTCGGAGTTTTCATTAAAAATCACCCCAAGCTTTGGCTTGATGTAAGGGAACTGCACTACATTTTCGGACAAAGCATTAATCAATACAGCCTAGGATCAATAGGAGCTTCGTAACCATATTGTTAAGTGAAGATGGCGTTAAGTTTGGTTTTGAAGTAATAACAGTCTACCCGCAGAACGGGGCCTGCTGAAAGCAGCGATAGCCGATCAAAAATTGGTCGCCAACCACAACGCAGAGAAAGGATTTCCGAGATGACCGATCGCAGCAGCTCGGCCGGCCCGCCAAAAGCCACTGATCCTGTCATCGATATGAACGATGCAACGCAGGATGTGATGACTTTGGACTATAGCGCGCCAATTAGTTCGATTCCGTTTCTGATGTTCGATGCTGTAGCCAGCGTCGCTCTTGGCGTCATGGCATGGGCAGTCAGCGGCAGCTGGCTTGTTTCGATCCTGACAGGCTGGATCGGCGGTGCGTTGCTGAGCATTGGGGCAGCAGCACTTTTCGTTTATGTCACTGACAATATGGAACGTTTCAGCGGAACACCGGATCAGGGTCCGACCGAACCGCATACCGGTTTTGTTGATCGCCGTTCTAAATCCGACCTGGTCGCCGCCTGGGATGCGGACCGGCTGGCAGACATGGAAGAGGCGACCAAAGCCCCGAAAAAACCGGGACGGCATGTAGCCTAACGACCTCAGCGCAGGCGAAATTCGCCCCCAAAGGATCAAAGCATTCGGCCTTTGATCCAATGAACAGCGCCTGCGACGATGAAAGCGGCTGGACGGCTCCGGTCGCTTCGTTCATGTAGTCAGCATGAAAATTTGCCGAACCAAAAAAGATCTGCGAAAAACTCTAGCCCCCTGGCGCTCTGATGCAGTGCTGGGATTAGTGCCGACTATGGGTTTTTTGCATGAGGGTCATTTAGCGCTAGTCGAAAAAGCGCGTGCCGATTGCGAAAAAGTCGTGGCGACCATTTTCGTTAATCCAACGCAATTCGGCGAGGCTGCGGATTTAGAAAATTACCCGCGTAATGAAACCCGTGATTGCGAGCTTTTAAAAGCGGCTGGGGTTGATGCGGTTTTTATTCCTGACCCATCGGAAATGTATCATCCGCAGGCCGAAACCATCGTCGAAACCACAGAGCTGGCCAGCACGCTAATGGGCGCGCTTCGCCCCGGCCATTTTCGGGGGGTCTGCACTGTTGTCAGCAAGCTTTTGAATATCGTCCAGCCCGATCGCGCCTATTTCGGGGAAAAGGATTATCAGCAGCTTTTGGTGATCCGCACCATGGTGCGCGATTTGGATATTCCTGTGGACATTGTCGGCGTCCCCACGCAGCGCGAAGCTGATGGGTTGGCCATGTCGTCACGGAATGTGCGCTTGTCCCCGGAGGCGCGTCAAAACGCTGTTGCGCTCAGCGCGGCCCTGTCCTGGGCCGAAGATCAGGCCAGCAGAGGCTCTGTGACCATAGAAACTTTGCGGGCAGGCATCACCGAAAAACTAGCGGCAACCCCCGGCGCTGATGTGAAATCCGTCGATATCCAGGATGCCGCGACTTTGGCAGACGTGACCGGGCCGCTAGAGGATCCGGTTGTTATTCTTCTGGCCGTCCGGTTCGAGCCTGTCCTCCTCATCGATCAACGGGTCGTTTCGCCCGCGAGCTAAGGAAGCCCCATGTCTACCCAAACGGAAACTATCCGCCGCATCACCGTGCCTCAGATCGCTGCGCGTAAAGGGGCCACGCCGATTGTGTCGCTCACCTCTTACCACGCCCATACAGCGGCAATCGTTGATAAAGTGGCGGATTTCATTCTGGTCGGCGATAGTTTGGGCATGGTCATGCATGGCATGGACAGCACTGTTGGCGTGCCGCTGGATTTAATGATCATGCATGGCAAAGCTGTTGTGCGCGGCACCAAACGCGCTCTGATCGTCGTGGATCTTCCCTTTGGCACCTATGAAGAAAGCCCGCAAATGGCGTTTCGCAATGCCGCACGGGTGATGAAAGAAACCGGCTGTGGCGCGGTGAAAATCGAAGGTGGCGCGCGCATGGCCGAAACGATCCGTTTTCTGACAGAGCGCGGAATCCCGGTCATGGCGCATATTGGGCTGACGCCGCAATCCAGCCATGTCTTGGGCGGCTTCAAAACCCAGGGCCGTGACGAAACCAGCTGGCCGCTGCACGAAGCGGATGCAAAAGCGGTGAGTGAGGCAGGTGCATTTGCGGTAGTTCTCGAAGGCATGGTGGAGCCTCTGGCCGCGAAAATCACCAAACAGATCGCGATTCCCACGATTGGAATCGGGGCATCAAAGGACTGCGATGGTCAAATATTAGTCCTTGAAGATATGCTTGGCCTAAATCCATGGACACCAAAATTCGTGAAAGTTTATGGACAACTCGGCCCAATGATCGAAGAGGCCGTTGAAAACTATGCGAAAGATGTCAAAAGACGTGCATTCCCCACTGAGGATGAGGTGTATCGCTAATCACATAGATTGTCGCGGATCTGTTAATTGCTTCACTATTTTCTTGATTTAGATCTAGCAAGGGAACAGTTTCTGCCTGTCTAACAAGAAGGAGCTTCGTGATGAGGTTTCTTAGTTTGTTATCTCAGTACAATTTTTTGCAGCTCCGTGCTGCGACTTTGATGAAGCAAGGGCCTCGGGCCAAAACCGATTTATCGTTGATAATGCGACAGATCGGGGAAAAGCGTGACCGTATGGTCGCGCTTGAGCCAACCGATATGGAAGAAGCCAGACTAAAGTTGGAATGCCTGCTTTGCCTGATCCGCCGTGATAAAAAGCATCACGGGCATTATCGCGAATTGAATCAGGCGATCGAGGCCGCGCGTAAATTGACACAACGTCTCGAAGATCCCGAGGCGGTTTTTTGCGCGACCGCGCAGGATAAAAAGCCCAGCACCACCGCATTCTTTGGCGGCAGTATGGCTGATTATGTGACTTTCGCCGATGTTCGCGTTTCACTGATCGATACCAGCTATTGCTATGTAGCCATCAGCGAGGCCAATGCAA
The DNA here is from genome assembly GCA_049603835.1 of Mangrovicoccus sp. Classification (GTDB taxonomy): domain Bacteria; phylum Pseudomonadota; class Alphaproteobacteria; order Rhodobacterales; family Rhodobacteraceae; genus Mangrovicoccus. The sequence goes on along the minus strand of JBMYSZ010000001.1, from coordinate 213,918 downwards.
AATTCTATGATTTGCAGCCGGTTCGGGTTATGGGGCGGCATGTACGGGATATAGTTGGCGAAGAGCTTTTTCAAACACGGGCGAAGCCACGGCTAGATGCCTGTTTTGCTGGGGCGCCGCAAAGCTTCCATCACCCACAGGAAGTAGACGGCATTCCGAAAATCATTCGCTGCGATATGCATCCGGTGCGGACCAGCGAGGGCATTCTTCCTGTCGCCTTGGTCTATAAGACCGATGTCACCGCGGAATTTCAGGAGCTTTGCCCAATGCCCCAAGCCCTGCAAGACTTTGCTGGCAATCAAACTTAAAAAGGCGCTCTAACCAGAGCGCCTTTGTCATTCCTGACCTTAACTTAGACCATGCCAGGGATAACCTGATCCGGCGGGCGGTGCCCATCGGCGAAGGTCTTGATATTGATAATCACTTTCTCGCCCATTTCGACGCGGCCTTCATGGGTCGCCGAGGCCATATGCGGCAACAGCACCACATTCGACAGATCGCGCAGCTCTGGCGTGATTTCAGCGCCACGCTCAAACACATCCAAGCCGGCACCGGCCAGCTCACCAGCGCGCAGCATCCGGGTCATCGCTTTTTCATCGATCACATCGCCACGGGCCGTGTTCACGATGACAGCGCTTGGCTTCATCAATTTCAAGCGGCGGGCATTCATCAGATGGAATGTCTCGGGCGTCGAAGGACAGTTCACCGACAAAATATCCACGCGGCGCACCATTTCATCCAAATCTTCCCAGAAACGGGCCGAAATTTCGGTTTCAACCGCCTCATGGGCGCGGCGCAGATCATGGTAGTGGATCTCCATGCCAAAGGCCAAAGCGCGTCGCGCCACGGCCTGGCCCACTTTGCCCATGCCCAAAATACCCAAGCGCCGGCCATTCACCCGGCCGCCCAGCAAGGCTGTCGGCGCCCAGCCAGCCCATTTGCCGGAATTCATGATCGACAGGCCTTCGGGGATCCGCCGGGTCACCGCCAAGATCAAGCCCATGGTCATATCTGCGGTATCTTCGGTCACCACATTCGGCGTATAGCTGACCAAAATCCCCCGCTGGCGCGCAGTCGATACGTCGATATGATCCACGCCAGCCCCATATGATGCAAAAAGCTTCATCTGCGGACCCGCATGGGCAATGACGCCCGCATCGATTTGGTCAGTGACCGTAGGAACCAGAACATCAGCAGTTTTCACCGCCTCGATCAGTTCCATTTTCGTCATAGGTGTATCGTCTTCGCGCAAAGTGGTGTCGAAGAGATCGCAAAGCCTCTTTTCCACCTCTTCCGGCAATCGCCGCGTCACCACTACTTTCAGACGTTGATCCGCCATTTTGACACCCGTAGCCTTTTCAATTCCTCGTTTCGCTGGCAAACTGGAACAGAAACAAAGGGGACACAAGAACCCCCTTCCCTTCAAATCGGCTAATATCGACGCAGAGTAGTATCATGACTAAGCTAGTCGGGTTTTTTCGGCGTATTTCATTGGTGATTATCGCCATTTCTATGGCCAATCTTGCTTTTGCCCAAAGCGCTGCGCCCAAAATCGGGCCGGAATCCAACCTGCCCATCCCGCGCTTTGTGTCCATGAAAGCCGCCGAGGCCAATGTGCGGCGCGGCCCGTCGAAATCCCATCGTATCGACTGGGTGTTTAAGCATCGCCATATGCCCCTGATTGTAACCGGCGAATATGGCCATTGGCGCAGGGTCCAGGACCGCGATGGCTTTGGTGGTTGGGTGCATTATGTGCTGCTGTCTGGCAGCCGTTCGGTGATCATCGAAACCGAAGAAGAACCCTTGCGCCGCAAGCCATTAGAGGACTCCCCCATCGTCGCTTATGCCCAGGAAGGAGTGATCGCCCGTCTGAAAGAATGCTCAGGCGACTGGTGCCGCATTACCGCAGGTAAGCGCACCGGCTGGGTGAAGGCCGATGCGCTATGGGGGGTGTCCATCACCGATGCAATGCTCGGGGAATAACCCTGTATTTCCGCCACTTACGCGGCAAAGTTAATGTAACCCTTAGGCCGCTGCATCCAGGCCCCGGCCTTTCAGCAAGGCCTCAACACCCGGCAAACGCCCCCTGAATTCGCAATAGAGCTCGGCCGGATCCGCCGAACCGCCTGCCGACAGAATGAATTTTTCCAGCTTCGCGGCGGTCTCCGTATCAAAGGCGCTGCCCTGCTCTTCGAAGGCCTCAAAGGCATCTGCATCCATAACCTCAGACCACATATAGCTGTAATAACCGCTGGAATATCCATCGCCTGCAAAGACATGGGCGAAATGCGGCGTGGCATGGCGCATGGCGATCGCATCGGGCATGCCCAGCTGGTTCAGGATCTCTGCCTGGCGGGTCAGCGTGTCAGGCGGCACAGGGCCGGAATGGAACTCTAGATCAACCATAGCTGACGAGACATATTCCACCGTGGCAAAGCCCTGATCGAAATTCTTCGCCGCCAACATCCGGTCAAGCATTTCCTTTGGCATTGGCTCGCCAGTCTCCGCATGGGTCGCGAATTCGGCCAGAACCTCAGGGACCTCAAGCCAGTGTTCATAAAGCTGGCTGGGCAATTCCACAAAATCACGCGCCACAGAGGTTCCCGAAATCGAGGGATAAGTCACATCAGACAAAATCTGATGCAGCGCATGGCCGAATTCATGGAACAAAGTCCGCGCGTCATCATAGCTGAGCAAGGCAGGCTGACCGGCGGGCGGCTTGGCGAAATTGCAGATATTGACCACGACCGGGCGAATATCGCCTTTCAGCTTTTGCTGACTGCGCATGGCCGAACACCAGGCACCCGACCGTTTTGAATCGCGCGCAAAGTAATCGCCGATAAACACCGCCAGATGTTCCCCATTGCGGCTGACCGTCCAAGCCCGCGCATCCGCGTGATAAAGCGGCGTGTCCAGCGGGCTAAACTCCAAGCCAAAGAGCCGCGAAGCGCAGGTAAAAGAGGCTTCGATCATTTTCTCTAGCTGCAAATAGGGTTTCAGCGTGGTTTCATCCAAATCATGATCCCGCGCCCGGCGTTTTTCCGCATAATAGCGCCAATCCCAGGCCGCGAGCGGGCCATTCACGCCATCGGCCTGCATCATTTCCGTCAGAACTTGGGCATCCGCTTCGGCCTGGGCGCGGGCTGGCGTCCAAACCTGGGTCAGCAGATCGCGCACCGCTTCGGGGGTTTTCGCCATTTCGGTTTCCAACTTGAAAGCCGCGAATGTGTCATAGCCCAGCAATTTCGCACGCTCATCGCGCAGGGCCAAAATTTCCGCCGTAATCGCGCGGTTATCCGTGGCGCCACCGCGAGCGCCGCGATCTATCCAAGCACTATAGGCTTTTTCGCGCAGATCGCGTCGAGCCGAAAATTGCAAAAATGGCGAAATCAGCGACCGCGAGGTGGTGATTGCATAGCCTTCGACACCTTTTTCCTCTGCTGCGGCTTTTGCCCCAGAGACGACGAAATCTGGCAGCCCTTCGAGATCATCCTCGCCCAGGGTCATGTACCATTCGCGCTCATCAGCCAGCAGGTTTTGGGTGAACTCCGTGCCAAGAACGGCCAAACGCTGCACAATTTCCGCCAGCCGCCCGCGCGCCTCACCTTCGAGCTGCGCGCCAGACCGGACAAAGCTGCGATGGGTCAGCATCAAAACCCGCGCCTGTTCTTCGCTCAGATCAAGCGCATTGCGTTGCTGCCACAGCGCATCCACCCGCGCAAAAAGATCGGCATTCATGGAAATCTCAGAACTATGCTGCGCCAAAGCCGGGGAAAAGCGGCGCATCAGCTCTTCGCGTGCCTCGGTGCTATCGGCCCCGGCGAGGTTATAAAACACCCCCAAAACCTGGTCCAAAGCTTCGCCCGCCAATTCCAAAGCATCGATCGTATTTGCATAGCTCGGCGGTTCGGCATTTTTTGCGATCGCCTCGATCTCTGCCTTGGCTTCGGTCAGCGCCGTGTCAAAAGCGGGGCCAAAATCTTCGTCCTTGATATCGGCGAAAGGTGGCAATTCAAATTGCGTTTCCCAAGCGGCGAGCAGCGGGTTGGTCATATGGGTCTCCTACAGATCTGATGCAAAGCTAGGGGCATGGCGGGCAAACTTCTAGGCCCCCTTCCCTTTGGGCAGTCGTCGCAGCCGCGCCTCTAGCCGCCCAAGCGCCAAAGACAGGCTAATCGTCAGGGTCAAATAGAGGAAGGCGACCACATTATAGGTTTCGAAATAGCGAAAATTCGCAGCGGCGGTGACTTTGCCAAGCTGAGTGATATCCAGAACCCCCAGCACGGAGACCAGCGAGCTGTCTTTCACCATGGCAACAAAGTCATTGCCCAGAGGCGGCAGAATGGTGCGCAGCGCTTGCGGCAGAATAATCAGGCGAAACCGGTGACGCGGTTGTAGCCCCAAAGCTTTGGCCGCCTCGATCTGACCAGGATCCACCGATTGCAGCCCGGCGCGAAAAACCTCGGCCAGAAAAGCGCCATATCCCAAGGTCAGCGCCAAAATTGCCCGCCATAACAAGGGGAAATCGCGGGTCCGCAGACTTGGCCCAGCCAAAGGCTCCGCCAAAGCATTCCAAGCCCAGATCATGCCCGGCGCCAAGACAAAGGCCACATAAAGCAAAAGCACCAGCACCGGCAGGCCGCGGATCAGCTCTACATAGATGCGGGCCAAATTGCGGGGCAATGGGTGTTCCGCGATCAAGCCAAGCGCCAAAACCAGCCCCAGCAAGCAAGCAGCGCTAAAGGCAATCGCCGTGACGAAAAGCGTGCCCCCCACACCGCGTAGCAGAGTTTCAAGGATCTGCGCCGAAATCTCACTGGCCAGGATGCGCCATAACCCGACCGCCCATAGAGTAGCCAGCGCAAGCAGCCACCACGGGAAATTGCGCAAACTCACCCTCAGGCCCCTTAGCCGCCCATTTTATAATCCAAAAACCAAGTCTTATTCAGAGCTTCGAAACTACCATCCGCTTCCATCTGGGTAATGGCGGCGTCGATGGCTTCGACCAAATCGCTATCATGCGGGAAAATAAAGCCGAAATCCTCCGTCCCCAGCTTTTCGCCAATGATTTTCAGCGCCCCGTCCGAGGCATCAACATAGCCATTGCCCGCCGTGCCATCGGTCAGCACCAAATCCACATCGCCCGTGCGCAGTGCCTGCACCCCGGCGCCAAAAGTTTCAAACAGCTTTATCCGGGGATTGGCCTCATCCCCATCCAACACATCATAGACCCCCACATAAAAGGGCGTGGTGCCGGGTTGGGCCGCCATGAGCAGCTTGGGATTCGCGGCAAAACTCGACGCGCTATAAAAGCGGTCCTCATCGCCGCGCACCATCATCACCATTTCCGACACCATATAAGGCGCGGAAAATTCGACCATTTCCATACGGTCTTCGCGAATGGTGATCCCCGTCATCCCCATATCGAATTGCGCGCCAGAAACAGCCGGGATCATCGCATCCCAGGAAATCGTTTCATAAACCGGCACAAAATTCAGCCGCTTGGCCATTTCCGCCAAAGCATCATATTCCCAGCCAATGGCCGAGCCGGTTTTGGGATCGATGAATTGCAGCGGCGGATAGGCGTTTTCCACCGCAATCACCACTTCGCGCCCGGCTAAATCTGGCAGTTCTTCGGCATAGGCGGGCAAAGCGAAAAGGGCGGAAAAGAGGACAGAGACAAGGCGCATAGCAATTTCCAAGCAGCAGTGGTTTTGACCACCCTAGCCCGCTCTTGCCGTTGCGCAAGCCCGCCTGTCAGGCACCGCCACAAACGGGACATTCGATCCGGCGTGAAAGCTTGATTTTGCGGCTTTCGCCATAAAGCCCGTCATAAATCACCATTTCCGATTTCGCCACCGCGCCCGCGCCGGTGATCAGCTTGATCGCCTCTGTCGCCATCATTGCGCCAACCACGCCAGGCAAGGGGCCGATCACCCCGGCTTCGGCGCAGCTCGGCGCCAACCCCGCTGCCGGAGCCTTGGGAAATATACATTGATAACAGGGTGTTCCAGAGGCCGGGTGATAAATGGAAAGCTGCCCCTCCCATTGGGTAATCGCCCCCGAAATCAGCGGCACCCCGGCGGCGACACAGGCCCGGTTCACCATATAGCGGGTTTCGAAGTTATCGCAGCCATCCAGCACCAAATCGTAATCCTCGATCAGCTGCACGGCCATATCCTCGGTCAACCGGCGATTATAAGGCCGCGTCGCCACAAAAGGATTGAGCGCTTTCATCGCCTTTGCCGCGGAAAAGACCTTTGGAATGTCCAAATTATCTTCGTTATGGATGACCTGGCGTTGCAAATTGGAATTGCTGACCAGATCGTCATCAATCAAACCGATCGTGCCCACGCCACTGGCCGCCAAATATTGCAATACAGGCGAGCCCAGCCCGCCCGCACCGATCACCAGAACTTTTGCCTGTTTCAGCCGTCTTTGCCCCGGTCCACCAATTTCGCGCAGCACGATATGGCGAGCATAGCGGTCCAGCTCCGCCGGGGTGAATGGCGCATTGGGTGACGGAACTGCCGGGGGCTCGGCGGCTCGGTTCTCTGGTCGCACCCGTTTCCGTAGCGCGCGCAGACCCAGCGTATAGACCGCGCCCAAAGCCACTAAGCCGCCTAAAAGCAACCAAGGCTGAGGTGAACCACCCAGAACTTGGCGCAGCTGCGCTTCAGGCGGCAAAATGATCAAAGCCCCTAAGACAGCCACATAAAGAAGGCCCAGCCCAATAAAACGCGCCTGGATTGGCGCTTTGGTCAACCAGCCAATGCCCCAAATCACTGCCGCGAGGGCCAAAACCAATAGCATTATGCGACTCCTGTGGACCCGAACCCGCCTGTGCCACGTGTGGTTTCATCCAAGTGAGTGACCAAGCTGAACGACGCCTGAAAAACCGGAGCCAGCACCATTTGCGCGATCCGGTCTCCATGGCTGATTGTGACTGCCTGATCGCTCAAATTTATTAAAATCGCTCCAAGCGGACCGCGATAATCCGCGTCGATTGTGCCCGGGGAGTTGAGCAAGGTGATGCCCTGTTTCAAAGCCAAACCGGAGCGAGGCCGCAGCTGAATTTCATAGCCTTGGGGAATGGCCAGGCGGAGCCCGGTGGGAACTAGCCCCCGCGCACCTGGCCCAAGGGTCAGCCCGGCTTCGCGGTTTTGGACCGGGAAATTCGCGCGCAAATCCGCCCCGGCCGCATCCGTTGTTTCGTAGCGCGGCAGAGGCAAACTCTGATCCGCGCCCCCATCCCACATTAACTTCACGTGATTAGTCATTGAATTTCCTTGGCAATTTTCGCAGCAAGCTGAGCAGCAATTTCGGATTTACTGGCGCGCGGCCAGTCTTCGGTGCCGGTTTCCGTGATCAAAGTCACCGCATTCTCACTGCCGCCCATAATGCCCGTTTCCGGCGAAACATCATTGGCAATAATCCAGTCGCATCCCTTGCGCGCCCGTTTCGCCGTCGCATGCGCGATCACGTCATTGGTTTCAGCGGCAAAGCCTATCACGAGCGGTGGGCGACCCTCGGTCATCTGAGACACTGTCGCAAGAATATCGGGATTCTCGGCAAATTGCAGAACCGGCAAACTGCCATCGCCCTGCTTTTTGATCTTTTGCCCCTGGGTCTCGGCCATCCGCCAATCAGCCACCGCCGCCGCAAACACCGCTGCATCCACAGGCAAGGCCGCTTTCACCGCCGCTAACATCTCTGCGGCTGTTTCAACTTGGATGATCTGCGCCCCCTCAGGCAAAGGCGCTGTCGCCGGGCCAGAAACAAAGACCACTTCTGCCCCTAAATTAAGCAGGGCCTTAGCAATAGCGGTCCCCTGAGCGCCGGAAGACCGGTTAGCAATATAGCGGACCGGGTCGATCGGCTCATGGGTTGGGCCTGATGTGACCAGTATGCGCCGACCCGATAAGGTTTTCTCTGCCAAAGCATGCTGCACTGCCTGCAAAATTGCCGCAGGCTCAACCATGCGGCCGGGGCCAAATTCACCACAGGCCATATCCCCATGATCCGGGCCAAGCACCTGAACCCCATCGGATTTCAGAATTTGCAAATTTCTTTGGGTCGCGGGATGCTGCCACATGCGAAGATTCATCGCCGGCGCAATCATCACCGGCGTATCCGTGGCCAAAAGCAAAGTCGTCGCCATATCCCCGGCCAGGCCATTGGCCATTTTCGCCATTAGATCCGCAGTTGCGGGCGCGACGACAACCAAGTCAGAATTACGAGAAAGCTGGATATGACCCATTTCTGCCTCGTGAACCAGGTCAAATAGCTCAGAAACCACTGGTTCTCCTGCCAGTGCGGCAACTGAAAGTGGGGTGACAAATTGCTTGGCCGCTTCGGTCATGACCGGCGTCACATCTATCCCCGCGCCGCGACAAAGCCGGATCAGTTCCAAAGATTTATAGGCCGCGATACCGCCGCCGATGATCAAAAGTAAGCGTTTTGGCGTCATCAGAGCCCCCCAATCGCATCAAAAAACTCATGCGACATGACCGACGAAAACTCAATGTCAAAAGGGGGGACTGATACACAGAGCTATAAAACACACGGGGCCACCGCTATGGGTGGCCCGAACTTGTTACCGAAAACTCATACTGCACATGCAGAAAGTAACCAAAGCCGGGCTCATAAATCAATGGCCAAATTTAGTATACACAGTTTGACGCAACGCAACTTCGGCAAGTTTGTGCCAATGTCGCATCTCCATCTTTGATTTTATTGGATTTACTTCCTTAGGGCGAGTTTCGGGACTGTAGACAGCCCTATTTAGTGATTAAAAATTATGCAGGTACTCTCGATGTTCCGGGTTTCACATGAGAAAACCCGCAACTTCTGTCGATTGGTTCTCCAGGCTACGGCGCATTTTTGCAAAGGCTGCAGCCTCTAATTGACGAACACGTTCTTTTGATAGTCCCAACTCCTTGCCCAAGGACTCCAATGTACGTGGCGTGTCGCGTAATTTCCGCTCTCGGATGATAAAGCATTCGCGCTCGTTCAAGGCCTGCATGGCGGACACTAACCAAGCGCGTAGGGTCTGAAGATCTTGATCTTGCTCAACTGTTTGCGCGGCTTGCTCGCTATCATCTTCGAGCGTATCGATCCATTCGCGCCCCTCATCTTCGGTGCTTTGGGTCGCGTTCAGCGAAAAGTCAGAGCCTGATAAGCGGCCTTCCATCATCTCTACATCATGCAAGGGCACGCCCACTTCCGTGGCAATCATTTGCCGCAACTGATGCGAGTCCAGCTCTTCACCGCGCGCCAGTGATTCCCGCTCAAGCCGCGCTTGAACCCGACGCAGGTTAAAAAACAGTGATTTTTGATTCGAGGTGGAGCCGGTGCGCACCATGGACCAGTTGCGCATCACATAATCCTGGATCGAAGCTTTGATCCACCAGACCGCATAAGTGGAAAACCGCACGCCCCGATCCGGGTCGAATTTATCGGCGGCCTTCATCAGTCCCAGGCTCGCCTCTTGGATCAGGTCATTCATTGGCGCGCCATAGCGTTTAAATTTCGCCGCCATGGAAATCGCCAGCCGCATATAAGCAGTGATCAGCCGGTGCAATGCCTGCTCGTCGCGCTGGTCGCGCCAAGCATAGGCCAGCTTCAGCTCTGTCTCGGCATCCAGCAGTTCCGCCCGCATAGCCCGCCGTGAAAATGATTGATCCGCAACACCGTCAAATGCCATAGAAGATTACCCCGTCATGCTCTGTCTCGGAATACCAACGATACGGAGGCCAAAAAGATCCGGATCAAAATTAAGGAAATTAAATTGGCGCAGTTCAGATTGATCTTGGGCGGGGGCGCTTCGGGCAAATCGCGCTATGCGGAAGGGCTGGTGATGGCGATGCCTCAGCCTCGCGCCTATATCGCCACGGCTCAGGCCTGGGATGATGAAATGCGCGCCAAGATTGCTCAGCATCAGCAGCAACGCGGCCCGGACTGGCTCACGATTGAGGCGCCGCAGGAATTGCCAAAGGCGCTGCGGGATCTGCCAAGCGACCATGTGGTTCTGATCGACTGCGCGACTTTGTGGCTGTCGAATTTGATGTTGGATAACAAAGACCTGCTTGCAGCTCAGACCGATCTACTTGCCGCTTTAGCGGAGCGACAGGAAGCGGTGGTGGTGGTCAGCAATGAGGTGGGCCAAGGCATTGTGCCAGAACATGCTTTGGGGCGACAATTCCGCAATGCCCAAGGCCGGTTGAACCAAGCGCTTGCCGCCCAGGCGGATCAGGTGGAATTCGTGATCGCGGGCCTTCCCATGACCTTGAAGGCGCCCGACCAGTGACCTGCTTTTGGTGGATCAGGCATGGACCGACCCATGCGAAATCTATGATCGGCTGGACAGATCTGCCGGCGGATTTATCGGATCAGGCGCAAATTGATCGGCTCTCTGCCTATTTGCCCAAAGCCGCGCCGGTGGTGTCTTCGGACTTGCTGCGCGCGCGCCAAACCGCTGATGCGCTGCAAGCCGGGCGGGTCCGCCTGCCGCATCAAGCCGCGCTGAGGGAAATGCATTTCGGGGCCTGGGAAAACCGCCGCTATGACGATATCGCGCAAACCGATCCCGTCCTAGCCGCGAAATTTTGGCAAGAGCCCGGCGATATTGCGCCGCCAGGCGGAGAAAGCTGGCATATGTTGTCAGATCGTGTTGCCCAAGCTGCCCAAGCCCTTATCGGCACTGCGCCCCATATTATCGTCGTCGCGCATTTCGGGGCGATCCTAAGCCAGGTGCAAAGAGCGCGCGGCATTACTATTCAAGAAAGCTTTGCCCAGCCCATCGATAATTTGTCGCTCACCCGGATCGAATTTACCGGAACGGAATGGCAGTTGCATGAGGTCAATCACTCTGTGTGATGGACGGCGCAACAGATAGGAATTTCCCCTAGGGCCACTCCTTTGGCTAGGTTTGGGCCATGACCTATGACCTCTATATCGCTCATCAAAGCTATTCCAGCTGGTCCCTGCGCGGCTGGCTTATGCTGGAAAAATTCGACCTTCCCTATCAAAGCCATCTGGCTGGGCTCTATACCGGGAGTTTCCGCGAAGACTTGGCCGAAGTTGCCCCCGCGCGCACCGTTCCCGTGATGCGCAGCCCGGAAGGCGGCGTTCTTTTCGACAGTCTCGCCATGGGCGAAACCCTGGCCGAAGCCCATCCCAAAGCCGGTTTATGGCCGCAAAATGCTCAGGCCCGCGCCCTTGCCCGCTCTATGGTTGCGGAAATGCATTCGGGCTATACGTCTTTGCGGTCGCGCTGCCCGATGAATTTGGTTTTGGCATATGAAACCCCGGAGCTGGATGAGGGGCTGGAAAAGGATCTGGAGCGGATTTCTCAGCTCTGGTCCTTGGCGCGGGATCGATTTGGCGGCGATGGGCCTTGGCTCTTTGGGGCTTATAGCTTGGCGGATGTGTTTTTTGCCCCCGTCGCTGCGCGGATTATGGGCTATAGTTTGCCTGTCCCTGATGAGGCTCGCGCATATGCGATGACGCATTTGACCGATCCGGCCTTCCGTCGCTGGCGCGCTTTTGGCGCGGTGCATCCTGTCTCTCCTGCGCCTTATCCGATGGATATGCCGCAAATTCCCTGGCCTGGCCCGCAATCTTCAGGCGCCGAAGCACTAGAGGCCGCGCCCGAGCAGGCCCCGAACTGTTTGGTGACTGGAAAGGAAGCCGCATATTTTCTGCGCTACCAAGATGAAACCTATGGCTTTGCCAGCACAGATCTGCGCGACGCCATGTGTTTTGACCCCGAAGCTTTCGTTCAGCCCTGAAGTCTTTACCAAACATAAACCATGTTGCGGCCAGGTTAACGGTGATTAACCGGAGCCCCCGCCATGGTTGCCCGCGCCTATACAGTCGCCTTTGAAGGTATCGAAGCCCGCCCGGTGGAGGTGCAGTGCGCCGTCTCTGCCGGGCTGCCTGCATTTTCGGTAGTCGGCCTGCCAGACAAAGCCGTGAGCGAAGCCCGCGAACGGGTCCGCACTGCGCTGCATTCCTTGGCCATTGCCCTGCCCGCCAAACGCATCACCATAAATCTTGCCCCGGCAAATATGCCGAAAGAGGGCTCGCATTACGACTTGCCTATCGCCCTTTCCCTGCTCGCGGCGTTGGAAATTTTGCCCAAAGACGCGGTCGAGGCCAGCATGTCCTTAGGCGAAATGTCCCTTGATGGATCGCTCGTGCCGGTGATCGGAGCCCTGCCCGCCGCACTTGCCGCCGCCGCCGATAATCGCAGCTTGGTTTGCCCGCGCGGCTGTGGATCAGAGGCGGCCTGGGTCGGTGATGCGCAGGTTCTGGCAGCTGAAAGCTTGGCCGCAGTGGTTGACCATTTCTTAGGCCGGATGCCTCTTGACCCCGCTGAACCTGGCGAAGTTGCCCCCCATACGGCGGGCGGTGATATGGCAGAGGTCAAGGGCCAAGAACGCGCCAAACGCGCCTTGGAAATCGCAGCGGCGGGGCGCCATCATTTGCTGATGACTGGCACGCCTGGTTCGGGAAAATCCATGATGGCCAGCCGCTTGCCAGGGCTTTTGCCGCCGCTCAGCCCTGCTGAAGCGTTGGAGACCTCGATGATCCATTCGCTTGCGGGATTGCTGGATGAAGGCGGGATTTCGCGGGACCGCCCCTTTCGTCGTCCGCATCACACGGCTTCGGTCGCCTCGGTGGTCGGCGGTGGCAAAGGCGCGAAGCCGGGCGAGATTTCTCTGGCGCATAATGGTGTGCTTTTTATGGACGAATTCCCGGAATTCCCGCGCCAAGTTCTGGAAACCCTGCGGCAACCGATTGAGACCGGAGATGTGGTGATTTCCCGCGCCAATGCCCATGTGCGCTATCCCTGCCGCTTCTTGCTGATTGCCGCCGCGAATCCTTGTCGTTGCGGTTTTCTCAGCGATCCTAGCCGCGCCTGCGCCCGTGCGCCGATCTGCAGCCAGGATTATTTAGGGCGAATTTCCGGGCCTTTGATGGATCGTTTCGATTTGCGCATCGAGGTGCCGCCAGTGGCTTTCGCCGATCTGGACCTGGCAGAGCCCGGCGAAAGTTCGGCCGATATCGCGGCGCGGGTTCTCGCAGCGCGCGAGCGGCAAATCACCCGCTTCGGGCCCGACAGCCAATTGCGCACCAATGGGGATGCGAGCGGCGAGGCTTTGGCAGAAATCGCGCCGCTTGACCGCGATTGCCGAGAGCTTCTATCCCGCGCTGCCGACCGGCTTGGCCTAACCGCGCGGGGTGTGCATCGGATCCAACGGGTGGCGCGGACCATCGCCGATCTGGATCAAGCGGAAGAGATAGCCAAGCCGCATCTGGCCGAGGCGCTCAGCTATCGCCTGTCCACTCAGACTGAATAGGCTGTTAGGTTAGTCCTGACGATCGGCCAAGCGCTGCTCCACCGCCTCCCAAATCAGCCCGGCGACATTCGTGCCGTCAAAACGCTGCAATTCTTGAATGCCGGTGGGTGAGGTCACGTTGATTTCGGTCAGATGATCACCAATGACGTCGATACCGACGAAAACTTGCCCTTTTTCGCGCAAAACTGGGCCAATTGCGGCGCAGATCTCGCGGTCTCGCTCCGTCAACTCCACCTTTTCGGCTCGGCCGCCCACATGCAGATTCGAGCGCGTCTCGCCCGCGGCGGGCACGCGATTAATGGCGCCGACCGGCTCCCCATCCACCAAGATCACGCGTTTATCGCCTTTCGTCACCGCGGGCAGATAAGCCTGCGCAATCAACGGTTCGCGATTGAGGCCAGTGAACAACTCATGCAGAGAGTTGAGATTGCGGTCTTCAGGCGTTAAACGAAACACGCCTGCACCACCATTGCCGTAAAGCGGCTTGATAATGATATCGCCGAATTCTTCTTTGAAGCCGCGCAGAGCCGCCAAATCCCGTGCAATCATCGTCGGCGGGGTCAAGTCCGGGAATTGCAGCACCAAGAGTTTTTCCGGGAAATTGCGCACCCAAAACGGGTCATTGACCACCAGGCAAGTATCGCGCAGCAAATCCAACATATGGGTATTGGTGATATAGCCCATATCGAAAGGCGGATCCTGACGCAGCCAAACCACATCCATATCCGCCATATCCATCATCTCAGGCTCGCCCAAAACAACAAATGGCGTCTCGCCACGCTTGGTCACCGCTGTTTGCATCCGAGCCCGCAAACGTCCGCGATCAAAAACCAGATCTTGCGGCGCATAAACCCAAATCTTATGCCCCCGCGCCAGCGCTTCTTCGGCTAGTCGATATGTGCTATCCGCCTCCGGATCGACGGCCTCGATAGGATCCATTTGAAACGCTATATGTGCCATGAGGGCCCTCCTTTATCGGGCTAGCCATGGCGCAAAGCGGGATCCAGCGCAATTACCTTTACTTAGTGCAGCATCACGTTTTCGACGATTTCAATTTGGCCTGCGCGATCCATAGCCGCCACATCAAAACGTGCCAAAGTATTCTGACCAGCGGGCTCACCATCCAGAAATTCCGCCGCTGCCGAATAAATCCGCGCCATTTGCCGAGGCGTGACCCTAGATAAAGCCGCATCAATGGTTCGGCTTGTTTTCACCTCGGTAAAAATGACCATTCCATCTTTTTCGGTGATCAGATCGATTTCCCCGGATTTTCCGCGCCAGCGATGTGCGCGCACCGATCCGCCAGCGGTTTCATATAGCCGTGCCACGGAGTATTCTGCGGAAAGCCCTGCCTGAAATGCCATTTGCCGGTTCATCAATCGCCCTTTTCCACTGATCGCGCGAGGGTCAGGGCCAGTTGATAGGCCCGTTTGCGCGGTATTTTCAGACTATGGGCCACATCACTTGCTGCGTCCTTAACGCTTTTGGTTTTGAGCGCCTCTTTTAGCGCGCTTTCGAGGCATTCTTCGCTAATCTCTTGATTTTTAGGGGCGCCTCCTAGCACCAAAACACATTCGCCTTTTGGTGGCTGGTCTGCCAGCCCTTCTGCCAGTTCCTGGATCGTTCCGCGTTTGATTTCCTCATAGAGTTTCGTCAATTCGCGGCACAAAGCAGCGGGCCGGTCGGGGCCCAGTATTTCCGCGGCTTTGCTGAGAAAATTGGCAACTCTGCGCGGCGATTCGTAGATGACCAGGCTTGCGGTTAGCGCCGCCGCATCTTGCAGCCAATTGCTCAAAGCCCCGGATTTCGTTGGCGGAAAACCCAAAAACAGAAACTGGTCCGAGGGCAGCCCCGAAAGGCTGAGCGCTGTCACAACCGCACTTGCCCCAGGGGCACAACTTACGGGCAGCCCCGCCTCGCGCATGGCTTGCGCTAAATGAAACCCCGGATCGGCAATCAGCGGACTGCCCGCCTCTGACGCATAGGCCATAGTGGCGCCGGCGCTGACCAGCTTGACCAAACCGTCGCGCGCATTGGGCCCGCTATGATCGTGATAAGGCAGCAATTTCCGCCCATTTACCGCGATCCCATGGATTTGCAGCAATCTTTGAAGGCTGCGTGTATCCTCGGCTACCAAGACATCTGCCTGGCGCAATATATCCAATGCGCGCAAAGTAATATCGCGCGCATTCCCTATGGGCGTTGCAACCAGGTAAAGACCCGGACTAAGTGCTTGTATATTTTCATTCACAGCTGGACCTAATGCCCTACATCAGTATGGTCCGCCGCAAGTGACGAACCCTTAAGGCCTATCGGTCTAGTTAAGGAACCACAAGGAGACCCGCTTATGTTGCCCGCGTTCCCCTCTGCTTTCAAACTTGGCCGTTGGTCTCGGCTTGCCATTTTGCCCGTGCTCCTGCTGCTGGCAGCCTGCCAGACCGGGGGGAATTCCTCCGGAGCGGCTGGGCCTGGCCGGGTTCAAGTTGCCTTGCTGGTTCCGAGCGGCTCGCCGGATCACAACGTCAATCAAGTGGCTGCCAGCCTGTCCCAAGCGGCGCAGCTTGCCGTTTCTGAGCGGGGCGGTGATCTGGTCGATCTGCGGATCTATAGCACTGCAGGGGATGCGGCTCAGGCGGCAAGCGTCGCCCAACAAGCGGTGAATGAAGGGGCAAATGTCATCTTAGGCCCGCTCTATGCCCAAAACGCCGCCGCTGTTGGCCGGGCCGTTGCGGGGCGCGGTGTGTCGGTTCTGTCCTTTTCCAATAATACCGATATCGCAGGGGGCAATGTTTTCGTTCTGGGCAACACCTTTGAAAACACAGCTCGTCGCGTGGCCGATTTTGCCGCCCGCCGTGGCAAAGGCCGGATGATTGTGGTCCATGGCCAAACCCCAGCCGAAACTTTCGCCAAAGATGCAGTCGCGAAAGTGGCGCCCAGCACGCGCGCCTCGGTTGTCGGATCGATCGGTTTTGAGTTCTCCCAAGAAGGGGTGAATACCGCCACACCGCAAATCATCACCACAGCACAGACCCAAGGGGCCCAGGCCATCTTGCTGACTTCTGACACAGGCGGGGCCCTGCCTGCGATCACCGGCGCGCTGAAAGACAATGGCCTGCCCGAGGTTGTGCAATTGATCGGCCTAACCAGATGGGACATCCCAAGTTCGGCCACGTCTTTGCCGGGGCTGCAAAATGGCTGGTTCGCGCTGCCGAATACCGCGACCGTATCGCTGTTTAACACCAAATTTGCGCAGGCCTTTGGGGTCAATCCGCATCCGACCGCTGCATTTGCCTATGATGGAATGGCCTTGATTGCCAAACAGGCAAAGCGCTCGGGTCCGTCGGGGATGACCCCAAATGCGCTAATCGGCGCAGGGTCTTTCGATGGCGCCACAGGTCAGGTAAGATTGTTGACTGATGGAACAAATGATCGCGCGCTTGCCATCGGCACGATCCGTAACAATTCTGTACTTATTCTAGATCAAGCACCGACAAATCTTGGAACAACCGGTCTCTAATCCCGTCAAATGGCCCGCAAAAACTGAGGCCGCTCGCCCGATTGCAACGGCACAAGACCTGCAGCCTTGTCTCATCCTTACGGCAGAACAGATCTTTGACACAGATCGGGTCATGGCCTCGGTGGAGGCATTGGCCAAGGAAGCCGAGTCGACCAAAGCTCTGCAAGCCGGTGTCGTCGAAATCTTAATGCTTGCCCGCAAGGCCGGGGAAAACGCCATCGCCCAAGCGATTGCCGAGCATCCGTTAGATGCCGGGCCCGCAGTGCGCGCCTATGCCCATTTGATGGACGGGATCGTGACCACGGTCTTTACCACCGCGACGACATATCTAAACCCCGCGAAAACGCCCAAAGACTTGGATAAAGTCGCACTTTTGGCGGTGGGTGGCTATGGTCGGGCGGAAATGGCGCCGCATTCTGATGTGGATCTCTTATTCCTGTGCAAAAAGGCGAAAATTCCGGCCTGGGTCGAGGCGGTGGTGGAAAGCTGCCTTTATATGTTGTGGGATTTGCGGCTGAAAGTCGGCCATGCAACCCGCAGCATGGGCGATTGCTTGAAAATGGCCAAATCGGATTTCACTATCCGCACCGCGCTGCTGGAAACCCGCTATGTCATCGGCAATCACGATTTTGCCTATCAGCTGCATGAACGCCTGAGATCAGAGCTCTTTTCCCGCACAGGCACGGAATTTGTCGATGCCAAATTGGCCGAGCGTCGGGAGCGCCACAAAAAACAAGGCGGCCAGCGCTATGTTGTCGAGCCCAATGTCAAAGAGGGCAAAGGCGGGCTGCGCGATCTGCAATCGCTGTTTTGGATCGCCAAATATATTCACAATGTGGATGATCCCGCCGATTTGGTCGATCTGGGCGTTTTCAGCTCCGAAGAATATGACCGTTTTGAGCGCGCCGAAATGTTTTTGATGGCCGTGCGCAATCAGCTACATCTGATTGCCGGTCGGGCGATGGATCAATTGACCTTCGATCTTCAGGTCGAAGTGGCGGATCGGCTGGGCTATCAGGATTATGGCGGTCGCCGCGCGGTAGAGCATTTTATGCAAGACTATTTCCGCCATGCGACCACTGTGGGGGATCTGTCGCGAATTTTCCTTACCGCGATTGAGGCCACCACCACCACACGTACATCGCTGTTTAACTCATTGTTTCAGCGCATGCCGAAAGTGGCCAAGGGCTATATTGTTCAGCATAGCCGCCTGCGTCATGAGGATGATGACAGCTTTTTGTCAAATCGGCTCAACCTGCTGGGCGTCTTTGAAGAGGCCCTGCGCACACGGCTTTTGATCCATCCCGATACGATGCGGCTGGTGGCGTCTAATCTGTCATTGATTGATGCGGAAATGCGCAATAGCGCTGAGGCGAATGATGCTTTCCTGCGGATCCTGCTGGATCACGGCAATCCTGAACGTGGCCTGCGACGGATGAACGAACTTGATGTTCTGGGAAGTTTTATCCCTGAATTTCAACCGGTTGTCGCGATGATGCAATTCAACATGTATCATCAATTTACCGTGGATGAACATACGATCCAGGTCATTGCCACCCTCGCCCGGATCGAGCGAGGGGATTTCAGCGAAGAGCTGGAAACCGCCACTGCTATTATGCAAGCCGGCGAAATTGACCGCAAAACGCTCTATCTCGCACTGTTTTTCCACGATATCGGCAAGGGCCGCAACGAAGACCATTCAATTGTCGGCAGCCGTATCGCCCGCCGGGTTTGCCCGCGTCTGGGGCTGAGCAAAGAGGAAACGGCCACTGTCGAATGGCTGGTCCGCTATCACCTGCTCATGTCCGATATGGCGCAGAAACGTGACCCATCCGATCCGCGCACGGTGCGGGATTTCGCGAAAGCGGTCAAAACCAAAAAGCGGCTAGAGCTGCTCTATTTGCTGACAATTTGCGATATCAAGGGGGTCGGTCCGGGGGTTTGGAACAACTGGAAAGGCACGCTTTTCCGTCGTCTTTACCACCGCACTGAGGCTGCCTTGGCCAATGGGCTCGAAGATCTCAATCGCGGCTATCTGGAAACCGAGGCGAAAACAGCCTTGGCACATGCGCTTTCGGGCTGGCCGGCGGAAAAAATCGCCGCCGAGGAAGAGCGTCATTACGGCCCCTATTGGCAAGGTCTGCCAACCGCGACCCAGACCAATTTCGCACGAATGCTGGATGGTTTAGGGGAAAACAAGGTCGGTGTTTCGCTTGCCGCGGACCCGGATCGGGACGCGACCCAGGTCTGTTTCGCCATGGCGGATCATCCCGGCATCTTTGCCCGCCTGACCGGGTCGCTGGCCTTGGTGGGGGCGAATATCGTTGATGCGCGCACCTTTACCACCAAGGACGGCTTTGTGACGGCCTCCTTCTGGGTTCAGGACCAAGATGGCGCGCCCTATGATAGCTCGCGTTTGCCGACAGTGGAAAAGACCATTCACAAGATCCTAAGCGGCGAAGTTCTCACACGCGATGCCATGAAATCGCGTGATAAGATCAAGAAACGCGAGCGGAAATTCCAGGTCCCGACCTCGATCACCTTTGATAATGAAGGCTCAGATATCTACACGATTATCGAGGTGGATACCCGCGACCGGCCCGGCCTGCTCTTTGATCTGACCCGGACTTTGGCCGCGGCAAATATCTATATTTCTTCGGCACATATCGCCACTTACGGGGCGCAGGTCGTTGATGTCTTCTATGTCAAAGACATGTTTGGCTTGAAAATTGTGTCCGCGCCAAAACAGGTCTATTTGCAGCGGCAACTCGAAGAAGCAATCCGGGAAGGCGCGGTAAGGGCGGCTGAGTGAAACCGATAAGACTGATCGCCGGCTTTTTTACCGTCGGCGCCTGGACCATGGCGAGCCGGGTCTTGGGCTTTCTCCGCGATATCCTGATCGCCGTCATGCTTGGCGCCGGACCGGTGGCAGAGGCATTCTTGATCGCCTTTTCCCTACCCAATATGTTCCGCCGTTTCTTTGCCGAAGGCGCGTTCAACATGGCCTTTGTGCCGATGTTTTCCAAACGCATCGAGCAAGGCGATGACCCGCAAGGCTTTGCGCAGCAGGCTTTTTCCGGGCTCGCCTGGGTGCTGATCGTCTTTTCCGTGCTGGCGATATTTGCCATGCCGCTTTTGGTCTTGGCGATGGCCAGCGGCTTTGCAGGCGATCTACGCTTTGGCCTCGCAGTGGATTTTGGCCGGGTGGCCTTTGTTTATATTCTCTTTATCTCGCTGGCGGCGCTGTTGTCTGGGGTTTTGAACTCTCTCGGCCAATTCGCGGCGGCGGCGGCCGCACCGGTATTGCTCAATATCATCCTTGTGACGCTGCTTCTCACGGCGGAAAGCGGCGTTTTGTTCAATCTCGGCTGGATTGCCGCGCTCTCTGCGACAGGTCCCGACGGGCTGCATCATGGTCAGCTTTTGGTTGTTGGTGTGGTGCTGGCCGGGATCGCGCAATTTGCGCTGCTTTGGGTCGCGGCGCGGCGCGCGGGTTTTGACTTCCGCCTCACACGCCCCCGCTGGTCACCAGATATGCGCCGACTGCTGGCCGTGGCTGCCCCTGCGGCATTGGCGGGGGGCGTGATCCAGGTGAATTTGCTGGTGGGTCGGCAAGTGGCCAGTTTCTTCGATGGCGCGGTGGTTTGGCTTAGTTTTGCCGACCGGCTTTATCAGCTGCCCCTGGGTGTGGTCGGGATCGCCATTGGTGTGGTTTTGCTGCCGGATCTATCGCGGCGTCTGAGCGCCGGAGATGCCGCAGGCAGCCAAGCGGCGCTGAGCCGGGCCGGTGAAATTTCCCTCGCGCTGACCATTCCGGCTGCCATGGCTTTGGCTGTGATCCCCTGGCCGCTGGTATCTGTCCTGTTCGAACGCGGCGCCTTTACCAGCGCGGATAGCCAAGCCACTGCTTTGGCCGTTGCCATTTACGGGCTCGGCCTGCCAGCTTTCGTGCTGCAAAAAGTGCTGCAACCGCTCTATTTCGCGCGCGAAAATACCCGCACGCCTTTCCATTATGCGCTGATCTGTATGGGGCTGAATGCGGTAATCGCCATTGGTTTTGCACCGTTTTTTGGATGGGTTGCAGCGGCATGGGCCACCACTCTGTCCGCCTGGGGCATGGTCGCGCTGCTGGCACGGGGCCGTGCGGATATGGGCGAAATGGCGCAATTCGACGCCCGTTTCCGGCAACGCATCCCGCGCCAGATCCTGGCCGCGCTGATCATGGGGGCCGTCCTTTGGGGGGCTGCATATCTGCTAACCCCTTGGCTAGAGATGGCTTATTGGCGCTATCTAGCTTTGGCCGGGCTAATCGGGCTTGGCGGTGCGAGCTATGCTATCGCGGCCCAATTGACCGGCGCCCTCAGCCTAGCAGAGCTAAAGGCTACTCTGCGCCGCCGCCCTGCCCCGAAATCCTAGCGCTGTTCTAGAACCGCGTCAGCGGCGCATGCGGCGGAGCTGTTCACGCAACTGCGCCCACCCGCCCGGCACCAGCATAAAGGACAGGCCAAAGCCGGTCACAAAGCCTGCCACATCGGCGATCCAGTCATTGCGCCCGCCCAAGACCACCCCAAAGAGCAGTTGCACCAGCAGCAAAATCCCGATCAACCGAAAAGCTTGCATCTGGCTTTGCCCCAAAGCCCGCTGGCGCACCCACATGATAAAGGTAAAGCCGCCGATCAGCCCATAGACGCCGGGAAAGCCGCCAACTAGCGGGAAGGACTCGCTACTGACCAGCCCATAGACCAGTGCCCCACCGATTGATGCGCCCCAAAACACGATCAAAACAGAAATATTGCCGAAAGCTTCGCCCACCATTTTTCCCATAGCGAGGATAAAAACGCAGACAAAGACCGCATGCATCAGCGATAAATGCAGCAACGGATAGGTCACAAAGCGGATTAGCAGATCCGGCGGAAAGCGGGAATTTTCCAGCATCCAATCCACGGCCATGGCGTAAAAGGCATAATTTTCAAGCGCATATTGCCGCCAGCCTAGCCCGCCATCGCCCATGAAACTGCCCGAGGAGCCCAAGGTAAACAGCATCTCGATACCGAAAATCACCACCGCCAGGGCGATCACAACAGGGGGCAGCGGGTTAATAGCGGCGGGGGGACGCGGATTTTGGTTCATGGGAACTCCAGTTGACCTAACTCAGCCAGAGCGTTAAGCGACCCGGCATTAAATTTCCAGCAATCGCAGGAGACGCAGATGGACGCGTCCGCAGACAGCACGCCGGATCTTTCCGGCATCGAAGGTTTCACCCCACGGGTGTTTTCCGGCATCCAACCCTCGGGCGGGCTGACCCTTGGCAATTATCTGGGCGCGATCCGGCGCTTTGTGGATATGCAAGGCCCCGATTTCGAGACGCTTTATTGCATTGTGGATCTGCATGCGATCACTGTCTGGCAAGACCCGGAAAAGCTGCGCCATGCCACCCGCGAATTGGCGGCGGGCTATCTTGCCGCTGGGATCGATCCCGAGAAATCGGCGCTGTTCAATCAAAGCCAGGTGCCTGAGCATGCGCAGCTAGGCTGGATCTTTAATTGCGTGGCGCGGATGGGCTGGCTCAACCGCATGACCCAGTTCAAGGATAAAGCGGGCAAGAATAAGGAAAACGCCTCGGTCGGGCTTTTCGCTTATCCCAATCTCATGGCGGCTGATATTCTGGCCTATCACGCCACTCATGTGCCTGTGGGCGATGATCAAAAGCAGCATCTAGAACTGACCCGCGATATCGCCACCAAGTTCAATAATGATTTCGGCACCCGCTTTTTCCCGGTTTCTGAGCCGGTGATTGAAGGCGTTGCGACACGGATCATGAGCCTGCGCGACGGATCGAAAAAGATGTCGAAATCGGATCCTTCGGATATGAGTCGGATCAATATGACCGATGACGCCGAAGCGATTGCGAAAAAGTTCCGTAAGGCAAAGACCGATCCTGATGGTTTGCCCTCTGAGGCGGCAGGGCTTGAGGGCCGGCCCGAGGCGCAAAACCTGGTCAATATCTATGCGGCTTTGTCCGGGCTCACGGTGGATCAGGTGCTTGCAGAAGTGGGCGGGCAGCAGTTTTCCGAGTTCAAGCCAAAGCTTGTGGACGTCGCGGTTGAGAAACTGGCGCCAATTTCCGGTGAAATGGCCCGGCTGATGCAAGACACGGCTGAAATCGACGCGATCTTGGCCAAAGGCGCCAGCCGCGCCCGTGACATCGCCGCGCCGATCCTGGCGCAATGTTACGATATTGTGGGAATGATCCGCAGCTAATCCCAGCTGCGCATCTATGCACAGATCCCGTTCGGGATTACCCCATCGTCACACGCCCCTTCTTCCCCCATTTCAAGGGGGAGAAGGAGTTTGCGATGGCGCAGAATTACACCGCCCCCACCGGCACCCGCATTGGCCATGTGCATTTGAAAGTGGCCAATCTAGAGCGCTCGATTGCCTTTTACCGCGATGTGTTAGGCTTTGAGGTTCAGCAGCTTTTCGGCGATCAAGCCGCATTTCTAAGCGCGGATGGCTACCACCACCATATCGGCCTGAATACCTGGAGCTCTCGCGGCGGCACCCCGCCAGCTGGGCATCATACGGGATTATTCCATCTGGCCCTGCTTTATCCCAGCCGCGCCGATTTGGCTTGTGCCACGCGGCAGGTTTTGGCGGCGGGGGTGGCACTGGATGCCGCCTCAGATCATGGCGTCTCAGAGGCCGTGTATTTCCGCGATCCCGACGGCAATGGTATCGAGCTTTACTGCGACCGCGATCCGAAAGACTGGCCGCGCGACGCGGATGGGCGGCTCAGCATGGTGACAGAGCGGCTCGATCTTGGGGCTCTCTTGGCCGTGAAGGGGGCATAATGGCGTCTTGAGGCGGGCATCAAGGTTACGGGCGGCTCAAGGCGACTAAGCGCCTCTTGCACCTCGCGCCAAAGAGCATATGGGTTCCTTGAACAAAGGAGACCGGGAAAATGGCAGCTGGCACCGATATCAAGACGTATTTCCAAGGCACATGGCATGATGGCAATATTGCGGTTATGCGGGCGGCGGATCATGGTGCTTGGCTGGCCTCCACCGTGTTTGACGGCGCGCGCTATGTGGATGGGGTGGCGCCGGATCTTTGGGCTCATTGCGAGCGGATCAATCGTTCGGCCGAGGCTTTGATGCTGAAACCGACCCATAGCACTCAGGAAATCTTTGACGCCTGCTGGGAAGGGCTGCGCCTATATCCCAAAGACGCCGCCGTCTATATCCGCCCCATGTATTGGGGGCTGAATACCCTCGCTTCGGCGATTTTGAACACGGATGAGGCGGAGTTCTGCATCTGTTTGGAAGTCGTCCCCATGGCCGCGCCGGATGCGCCGCAGCGTTTGACGACAACGCCCTTCCGCCGCCCGGTGATGGAAACAAATATCTGCAATGCAAAGGCGGGCTGTCTCTATCCCAATAATGCCCGGATCATGGCAGGCGCGCGGGCCAATGGCTATGACAACGCGCTTGTGGCCGATGCTATGGGCAATGTGGCGGAAACCGGCGTGTCGAATATCTTTATGGTCAAAGATGGCGAGGTCTTCACCCCGATCGCCAATGGGACTTTCCTAGCGGGCATCACCCGTGCGCGGCATATGAAAAATTTGCGCGCCGATGGGGTGACGGTGCATGAAACCGTGCTGAGCTTTGATGATTTCCGCGATGCGGATGAGGTGTTCATGACCGGCAATCTGAACAAAGTGACCCCGGTCAGCGAATTTGACGGCACTCATTACCAAATCGGCCCCGTGACCCGCCGCGCCCGCGAACTTTATTGGGACTGGGCGCATAGCGAGAAAGGGTAATTGTAAATTTCTTGACGCAAACAAGCATCACGGTGCATTGATATTCTCATCAGTGTATTAATTGGGAAAATGTCAATGTACTTTCGTGCTGCGTTCGCTTTGATTGCCTCACTCGCTGCCCTGCCCGCCAGCGCAACAGTTTATAGCTTTAGTGATCTCTATTTGGAAAATCCCAAAGGGTCTGATCACGGCTATACGGAAATGTCGGGATTTATCGAAACGACGTTTTCATTTGGCAAGACTTACATTGTCGATTACGAATTCCAAGTTTCGTTCCATTTTGCTAATCCAACTTTAACCATCCCTGATACATGGATCACAGAAACGGTTGGGCTGATCGGAGATGACACAAACAGCATTTATGCGAATTACACGGGCATAAGCGGATCAGAATCCCATTTCACTGATCTCGTTGCTCCGCTTTCAGGCTATGAAATCTATGTGACCCTCGATTTCGACGATATCGTTGAGGGCAGCACCTCTGTGCTGATTGAGGCGGCCAGTGTTTATGCGCCGTTTAGTCGAACGGACGTGTCTGGCTGGATTGCTGCGAGCAAAAATAGAAACCTTGAGCACACATATTCGGCACAAAGCACGGCGAGCCCGGTCTATCTCTCGGCGCAAATTTCCGCCGTACCTGCCCCGCTCAGCGCATTATCTTTGGCCGGTGCGCTTGCCACGCTTACTACAATGCGCCGAATGCGCAGCGCGGCGAGCTAACCCTCAGGGGATAATTCGAACCTTGCCAGCTTTGCTCCGCCGAGTCATGATCAAGCTCCAAACAGCTCTGACACGGAGAGCCCATGCGTAAATTCCTGGTGGTGCTGGATGACAGCCGCGAATGCCTGAACGCAATGCGGTTTGCAGCGATGCGGGCGCAAAAAACCCATGGCGGGGTGGAAATCCTTGCTGTGATTCCCCCCGAAGAGTTCAATCATTGGATCGGCGTGGGGGATTTGATGCGCGAAGAAACGCGCGAACGGATCGTTGCCCATTACGAGGTCTTCGCCAAATGGATGCGCGACCGCCATTCCCTGGACCCAAATTTGGTGATCCGCGAGGGTGAAATCTATCGCGAGGTTTTGGCGCAAATCTCTGAGGATCCGGAAATTGGCGTGCTTGTTTTGGGCGCTGGAGCCGAGAAAAGCGGCCCCGGACCGCTGGTTTCGCAGATGATCAAATCCTCGGCCCATCTGCCAATCCCCTTGACCGTGGTGCCGGGTAACCTGTCGAAAGAGCAGCTCGAAGCTGTTTGCTGAGTCTTTGCTGCAGGTTTTTCGACCAACCGCCAATTTAGAAGCGTTCTAAACCTTGACTTGAACGCCCACTCCGCGCATATCCCTATGACCACGGAGGTCTGCCCCATGTTTATTCAAACTGAAACCACGCCGAACCCAGCAACGCTGAAATTCCTGCCCGGCCAAACTGTCCTTTCGGCAGGTACGGCGGATTTCACCAGCAAGGAAGCGGCGGCGATTTCCCCGCTTGCCAGTCGGGTTTTTGAAGTTGCCGGCGTTGTTGCTGTGTTCATGGGCACGGATTTTGTCACTGTCACCAAAGAAGACGGCACCGAATGGGATCACCTGAAACCGGCGATCCTGGGCTCGATCATGGAGCATTTCCAATCCGGCGCTCCGGCGATTGAGGGCGAAGGCGCGGTCAATGCGGGCCATGCAGAGCATGACGGTGAAGATGGCGAAATCGTTGTGCAGATCAAAGAGCTGCTCGATACCCGCGTGCGTCCGGCCGTGGCCCAAGACGGCGGCGACATCACTTTCCACGGGTTTGAGCGCGGCGTTGTCTATTTGCATATGCAAGGCGCTTGCGCGGGCTGCCCGTCTTCGACGCTGACCCTGAAAATGGGCATCGAAAATCTGCTGCGCCATTACATTCCCGAAGTTCTCGAAGTCCGCCCCGTCGCGGTCTAAGCTGCGGGTCATTTCGTGGGAAAACCCTTACTTCTTGCTTTCGATACAGCCGCGCCCCATTGCGCGGCTGCCTTGCTTCGAGGCGGCGAAATCATCGGCTCCGTCTGCGAAGAGATGGCCAAAGGTCAGGCAGAGCGGCTAGTTCCCCTTTTACAAGAACTCATGGATCAGGCGGGCTGCGATTGGGATGCACTTGATGCGATTGGCGTCGGCATTGGCCCTGGCAATTTCACCGGGGTTCGCCTGGCAGTCGCAACCGCGCGGGGTTTAGCGCTGAGCCTGCAAAAACCCGCGATTGGGGTCAGCAGTCTCGAAAGCGCGGCATTTGACCTGCCCCGCCCGCTTATGGTGCTGCAAGATGCCCGGCGCGGCGCGGTATACGCGCAGCTATTCCTCGAAGGTCGGGCGCGTGCGCCTTATCTGACCACTGCCGAGGATCTGACTGCCTTGGATCTTCCGTCTGAAGTGCTGCTCACCGGCTCAAAAGCGGTCGAGCTTGCGCCCCTTTTGCACCGACCAGCGATTGCCCCTGTAGCGCCTGTTGCCGCGGCCATTGCGCAAATTGCGGTGCTGCAAATCAGCGAACCGCCTGGTCGTCCAGCGCCGCTTTATCTGCGCGCGCCCGATGCTGCGACTATGCGAGACCAGGTGCCGAGCCTTCTGCCGTGACGCCCGATCAGCTCGCCGCATTGCATGCAGCCTGTTTTACCATGCCCCGCCCTTGGGCAGCGGCAGAGTTTGCCGAGCTTTTGGAACAGCGCTTTAGCTTTCTCGTGGCCGATCATCCCCAGGCCTTCGCTTTGGGTCGGGCCATTGCCGGCGAGGCCGAGCTTTTGACCATCGCCGTTCATCCCTCCGCCCAGGGCCAAGGCCTGGGGCGCGCCACTTTGGCCGCGTTTGAGACCCAAGCCGTCACGCGGTTTCAAGCAACCGAAGCCATGCTAGAAGTGGCCCAGACCAATATTGCGGCCCGGCGGCTTTATGAAGCGGCGGGATTTGCGCAAATCGGCGAACGCCCGGATTATTATCGTGATCAAACCGGCGCGCGGGTCACAGCTTTGATCTATCGCAAAGCATTTACCCCCCGGCATGGGCTCTAACGCTGCCAGCTTTTCAAGCGATGCAAACTTAGGCAGGTCTCTGCCATGGTGCGCGGCACAGAATCCGGTTGACCCCCTGGGAAGCCTTGGGCCTTATCAGGCTAATCCTGGGCGCTAGATAAAAGAGCCTAGATGACACTGCCCAAGAATTGGGCGGGCCAACAGATGGAGTAAGGCATGACTTTCCTCAAACAGCTTTTGGGCGCCACCGCGCTGGTTGCCGTAGCCGGTATTGCACAGGCAGAACCGGGCCTGATCATTGATTTGGGCGGTAAATTCGACAAATCTTTCAACGAAAGCGCGTTTACCGGGGCTGAGCGCTGGCAGAAAGACACTGGCGGCGATTACAAGGAAACCGAGCTTCAATCCGAAGCGCAGCGCGAACAATCCATGCGCCGCATGGCCGAAAGCGGTGCGAATCCTGTGGTGACCATCGGCTTTATGAATATGTCGGTGCTGGATAAAGTGGCACCGGATTACCCGGATGTGAATTTTGCCATTATCGACGGCGTTGTTGATCAGCCGAATGTGAAATCCATCATCTTTAACGAACATGAAGGCAGCTTCTTGGTGGGTGTTCTGGCGGCGATGGCGTCGAAAACCGGCACTGTGAGCTTTGTCGGCGGGATGGATGTGCCGCTGATCTCGAAATTCGCTTGCGGCTATGCCCAAGGCGTCAAAGCCGTGAACCCAGAAGCCAAAGTCATCGTGAATATGACCGGCACCACCCCGACCGCATGGAATGACCCGGTAAAAGGCGCCGAGCTGACCCGCGCGCAAATCAGCCAGGGCTCTGATGTTGTCTTTGCCGCAGCCGGTGGCACCGGGGTTGGCGTTTTGCAAGCCGCCGCTGACGAAGGCATCTATTCCATCGGCGTGGATAGCAACCAAAACTACATGCATCCGGGCTCTGTCCTGACCTCCATGGTCAAGCGGGTGGATAATGCGATCTACACGGTTTTTGATGACGGCGCCGAAGGCTTTGTTGGCGGCATCCATGTGATGGGCTTGGAAAACGAAGGTGTTGGCTGGGCGCTGGATGAATTCAATGGCGAGCTGATCACCCAAGTGATGCAAGACACTGTCGAAGACACCAAATCCCGCATCCTGGCTGGTGATATCGTGGTGCATGACTACACCTCCGATGGCAGCTGCCCTGCCTTCTAATCTATGACGACCGCGCCGGGGGATTCTTCCCCTGGCGCGCCCTTAACGAGTGACGATCATGACTGACCCAAAGCCCCTGCTCCGCCTGCTTGACGCCTGGAATGCCGAAGACGCAAAATCCCGCCTGGCCATTCTCGAAGAGGTCACGGCCGAGGGCTTTACCTATGCCGATCCCCATAGCGGCCCGATCAAGACCAGGCCGGAGTTCATGAAGTTCCTGGCTCTGTTTCGCGAACGCCTGCCCGATGGGGAAATGACCGGGAGCGCCGAGCCGGTGATGCATAATGGTCATGTCTTATGCCCTTTCACGATTTCTCGCGCTTTGGGGCCGATCCGTCACGGAACTTTCTTTGCTGACATGGATACAAGCGGCAAAGTCACCCGTCTGGTTGGATTTCTCGAATGAGCACATCCGCGATTGAGTTACGTGGTATTTCCAAAGCCTTCGGCCCGGTTCAGGCCAATAAGGATATCTCGCTAAAGGTCGAACGCGGCGCAATTCACGGAATTATCGGCGAAAATGGCGCCGGGAAATCCACGCTGATGTCGATCCTTTATGGGTTTTACAAAGCCGATCGGGGCGAAATCCTGATCAATGGTAGCGCGGTTGAGATCCCCGATAGCCAAGCGGCGATCCGGGCCGGCATCGGCATGGTGTTTCAACATTTTAAGCTGGTGGAAAATTTCACCGTTCTGGAAAATATCATCCTTGGCGCCGAAGATGGGGCCTTGCTGCGCCCATCGCTGGCCAAAGCGCGCAAGACTTTGCTGCAGCTGGCCAAGGAATATGAGCTAAATGTCGATCCCGATGCGCTGATCCAGGATCTGTCCGTGGGCCATCAGCAGCGGGTGGAGATCCTCAAAGCGCTGTATCGTCAGGCGGATATTTTGATCCTGGACGAGCCCACCGGGGTGCTGACCCCCGCCGAGGCCGATCACCTATTCCGCATCCTTCGCAATCTAAAAGCCGAGGGCAAAACCATCATCCTGATCACCCATAAGCTACGGGAGATTATGGAGATTACCGATACGGTCAGCGTAATGCGCCGGGGCGAGATGACCAATACGGTGCAAACCGCCGAAACCAGCCCCCAGGATCTGGCGGAAATGATGGTGGGGCGCCGGGTATTGCTGCGGGTGGATAAGGCCCCGGCTCAGCCTGGGGCGAGTGTGCTCAAGGTTGACGGGCTGAATGTGACCGATAGCCAAGGGGTGCAACGGCTCAAAAATGTGAGCTTCGAGCTGCGAGCAGGTGAGGTTTTGGGCATTGCCGGTGTTGCGGGCAATGGTCAATCAGAGCTGTTGGATGTGCTGGGCGGGATCCGCCATGCCACGGGATCAGTGACCCTAAATGGAGAGGCGCTTAGCCTTTCGGGGCCTGGCTCCGATGCCCGTGCGCGCCGCGCCGCTGGCATCACCCATGTGCCCGAAGATCGCCACAGGCTGGGGCTGATCCTGGATTTCAAAGCCTGGGAAAATGTGGGCTTTGGCTATCAAGATGCACCGGAATATTGCCGTGGCATGATGATGGATAATCATGCTCTTCGGGAAGACACCCAAGGCAAGATGAAGCGTTTCGATGTGCGCCCCGCTGATTGCTGGCTCAGCGCCAAGAGTTTCTCCGGCGGCAATCAGCAGAAAATCGTGCTGGCCCGCGAGATCGAGCAAAACCCAGATCTACTGCTCATCGGTCAGCCCACACGCGGCGTGGATATCGGCGCGATTGAGTTCATCCATCAGCGGATCATAGAGCTGCGCGATGAAGGCAAGGCGATTTTACTGGTCTCGGTGGAGCTGGATGAAATCATGTCCCTGTCGGATCGCATCGCGGTGATGTTTGATGGCCGCATCATGGGTGAACGCCGCCCCGAAGACACAAACGAAACCGAGCTGGGCCTTTTGATGGCGGGCGTCGATGGGGAGGCCGCGTGATGGTCGCGCTTGGTAACGCTTCGGCAAAGCCGCCAGCCTATTGTCCAATCTATTGTTCGGGGCCTGCAAATCGCTTATCTTTAGCAGGTAGTTTGACTGAGGCGCGGCAAGATGGTCGATACAACCGAGGCGGAAATCCAAAAGCTGCAACGGGCGGTGGAGAAAGAGCGCCTGGAAGCCGAACTATTGCGGCTGCGCACGGAGAATGCCAAAGCTACGCAAAATCTGCGATCTCAGCCTGGGACGACAGAGCCGAAATCCGCTTCGAAAGTGGATATGACAATGGTGCTCGGCTCAGTTATTGGCGCGGTACTGGGCTTGGCCGCAGCTGCGATTGCCCTGTTTCACTAAATCATGGCCGAGGATCGCGAGTCCCTCGAAATTGCAAAGACGCTTGCGGAAATCTCCAAGCTCGAAGCCGAAACCGCAAAGATCCAAGCCGAAGCAGAAAAACTCAAACGCGAGCGTTTCTTTTATCCCCTGGTGGTGAGCGGCGGGATCGCTGTGGCCGTGGTCGGCGTCGCCAAACTCTTCCTGTAACGATTTCCCTAAGTGAGCTGGCCCATGGATAAAATGCCTGCCTGGGCAGATATTGCCCTGATCCCGCTGCTTAATCTGGCCTTGGCCTTTTTTGTTTCGGGGCTGGTGATCCTCTATATCGGCGAAAACCCGATTGAGGCGTTGACGATTATGGTCAAGGGCTCGGTGGGTTCGGCCTATGGCTGGGGCTATACGCTTTATTACGCGACCAATTTCATCTTTACCGGGCTGTCCGTGGCCGTGGCCTTCCATGCGCGGCTGTTTAATATCGGCGGTGAAGGTCAGGCGGCGATTGGCGGGCTTGGGGTTGCGCTGGTCTGCCTGGCATTGCCTTGGCCGCATTGGATCTTGTCCCTGCCCTTTGCAGTGATTGGCGGCGCGCTTTTCGGTGCGGCTTGGGCGGCGATCCCGGCCTATCTGCAAGCTAAGCGCGGCAGCCATATTGTGATCACAACGATCATGTTCAATTTCATCGCCTCGGCCCTGCTGGTCTATTTGCTGGTCAATGTGCTCAAAGCCCCTGGTATGGCCCCGGAAACCGCGCGTTTCGTCGAAGGCGCGCGGCTTCCGGCGGCGGCGGATTTCGCTGGTTTCCTGGGGTTCCGCAAATCCGCACCGCTGAATATTTCGATCTTCCTGGCTTTGGCCTGCTGTTTTGGGGTCTGGCTGCTGATCTGGCGCAGCAAGCTTGGCTATGAAATCCGCGCC
This sequence comes from Mangrovicoccus sp., assembly GCA_049603835.1. Lineage (GTDB taxonomy): Bacteria > Pseudomonadota > Alphaproteobacteria > Rhodobacterales > Rhodobacteraceae > Mangrovicoccus. The sequence continues at coordinate 181,834 of JBMYSZ010000001.1, read as the reverse complement.
TATGGCCAATCGGAACCCGCCGCTATTTATGCGGGCATTAATCCGGTGAAAATCATCATGATCACCATGCTAATCTCTGGCGGTTTGGCCGGGCTGATGGCGGTGAATGCGGTGATGGGCGAGGCCGAGCGGCTGATCATCGACAGTATCCAAGGCGCTGGTTTTGTCGGCATTGCCGTGGCGCTTATGGGCCGGTCGCATCCGGTGGGGGTGATCCTGGCCGCGCTGCTCTTTGGGGCGCTCTACCAAGGCGGGGCGGAGCTGGAATTCGAAATGCCTGCCATTAGCCGCGAAATGATCGTGGTGATCCAGGCCTTGGTGATCCTCTTTACCGGCGCGCTTGACGGCATGGTGCGCCAACCGGTGGAGAAACTCTTCCTGCGACTGCGCAAAGGAGCCGCGTGATGGATCTAGAGCTAATCTTCCAAATCCTCGATAGCACGATCCGCCTGGCGACCCCGCTGCTCTTTGCTTGCTTGGCGGGGCTCTTTTCCGAGCGGGCCGGGATTTTCGATATCGGGCTTGAAGGCAAAATGCTGATTTCGGCCTTTTTCTCGGCAGGCGTCGCTTATCTTAGCGGCTCTGTCTGGCTGGGGCTTCTGGCTGGGATTGCCAGCTCGCTTGTCTTGGCGGGAATTCACGGCCTGGCCTCCATCACCTTTCGCGGCAATCAGTTGATTTCCGGGGTGGCGATTAACTTCCTGGCCTCAGGGCTTACGGTCTTGGTGGCCGAAGACTGGTTTAGCCAAGGCGGGCGCACCCCCGGCCTAGAGGGCGCGGCGCGGTTCCAAAGCCTGACCCTGCCCTTTGCCGAAAGCCTAAGCGCCATTCCGGTTCTCGGGCCCTTTTATGCCGAGGTGATTTCTGGCCATACTGTTTTGGTCTATCTCGCCTTTTTGGCCGTGCCCGCCACTTGGTATATCCTGTTTCGCACCCGCTTTGGCCTGCGCCTGCGTGCGGTCGGCGAAAACCCTGGTGCGGTGGATACGGCCGGGGTTTCGGTGCCAATGATGCGCTTTGGCGCGGTGGCGATTTGTGGCCTGCTATGCGGCATGGCGGGGGCGTATCTATCAACCGGCCTATCAGCGGGCTTTGTGAAAGAAATGAGCGCCGGACGCGGCTATATTGCTTTGGCGGCCCTGATTTTTGCCAAATGGCGGCCTTGGTATGCCCTATCTGCCTGCCTGCTTTTCGGCCTGCTCGAAGCCATCGGCAACCGCTATCAAAGCATCGAACTGGCCGGCATCCAAGTGCCGAACCAATTCATGCAAGCCCTGCCCTATATCCTGACCGTGATCATCTTGGCCGGTTTTGTCGGCAAAGCCATTCCCCCCCGTGCAGGCGGCGAACCCTATGTCAAAGAGCGTTAAAGCCTATACGATCCCGCCTCTGGTCCCCGGCAGGCAGCCTCGCCTATACTCGCCCTAAACCCTCATCCCAGGCGGCTCATGCAAATTTACCTCCCCATTGCCGAAGTCTCGATCAACGCCTTTGTCATTTTTGGCCTGGGCGGGCTGGTCGGTATTTTATCGGGCATGTTCGGAGTGGGCGGCGGGTTTCTATTAACGCCGCTCTTGTTTTTGGTGGGCATCCCTCCGGCGGTGGCCGTGGCGACCCAAGCCAATCAGATCGTCGCCTCCTCCGTCTCTGGCGTCTTGGCGCATTTCAAACGCAAAACCGTGGATCTGCGCATGGGTTGGGTCCTGCTTTCCGGCGGTCTTGTGGGGGCTGCGATTGGGGTGCAAGTCTTTGCCGCGCTCAAACGCATCGGCCAAGTCGATCTGCTGGTAAATATCTGCTATGTGGTCTTTTTGGGCGTTGTGGGCAGTTTGATGTTCATCGAAAGCCTGCGCGCCCTCAAACGCGCCCGGTCCGGCGGCCCACCTCCGAAACGCCCCGAACGCAGCCTGGTGCATGCCTTGCCTTTGAAGGTAAAATTCCGCACTTCGGGGCTGTATATCTCGGCCATTCCTCCGGTATTGATTGGAATGGCGGTTGGGGTTCTCTCGGCGATTATGGGGGTCGGCGGCGGCTTTATCATGATCCCGGCCATGATTTACCTGCTGGGCATGCCGACCAAAGTTGTCGTCGGCACATCGCTGTTTCAGATCATTTTCGTTACCGCCTTCACCACGCTTTTGCACGCCACCACCACCCAAACCGTGGATGTGGTACTGGCGCTTTTGCTGATCATTGGCGGGGTTATCGGCGCGCAAATCGGCACTGTTATCGGCATGCGTTTGCGCGGGGAAATGCTGCGTTTTCTCTTGGCCGGGTTGGTTTTGCTGGTCTGTTTCAAACTGGCGCTGGATTTGTTTTTGACCCCGTCCGAGCTTTATAGCCTGGCCAGCGGGGGCGGATCATGACCCGGCTTTTCGCCATTATCGCACTGATTGGCCTGGCCTGGTCTGCTCTGGCGGAAGAGGTAGTGTTAGGCCTCAGCCAAGAAGAGGTGGGTATCACCGCCACATTTGACGGGTCCAGCATTCTGATTTTCGGCGCTATTAAACGCGATGCCCCGCCGCCCGAAGAGCCGCCGCTGCATGTGGTCATCACCGTCGCTGGGCCGGTAGAGCCGGTGACAATCCGGCGCAAATCCAGGGTCATGGGCGTCTGGGCCAATACCCAAGCGATAGAGGTGTCGCAAGCGCCCAGCTTCTATGCGGTGGCCTCGACCGGGCCGCTGAGCGAAGCTCTGAGCCAAACGGAAAATCTGCGCCATAAAGTAACCTTGGCCCGCACAATCCGCGCGATGGGGGCCACCGAAGATGCGAGCGACCCGCAAAATTTCCTAGATGCGCTGGTGCGGATCCGGGACGAGGCGGAGCTGTACCAAATTCAAGAAGGCGGCGTGGTGATGGATGAGCAGACCCTGTTCCGCACCTCGATCAACCTGCCCGCCAATTTGGTCGAAGGCGATTACCCAACCCGCATTTTCCTAACCCGAGGGGGCGAAGTCCAAGATGTGTTCGTCGCCCATATCGATGTGCGCAAAGTCGGGATCGAGCGTTGGCTTTTCGCCTTGGCCCATGAGCAGCCGCTGATTTACGGGTTGATGTCTTTGGTGATCGCGGTGATCGCAGGCTATGGTGCCTCGGCGGCTTTCACTGCTTTGAGGCGCTAAAGCGGAAGCTCCGAGTTATCGGCTGCTGGTTTTTTCTCCGCAGCCATGGTCAAAGCGTCCAGATCATCAATGCCCAGGGGCGTTTTCGGCTTGGACAAAGCATTCCGGGTCACCCAATAAAGCCGCTCTTCGGCGCGGGTCACCGCCACATAAGCCAAGCGTTTCCAAAGCGGTAGCCCGGCCTCCACCCGCCCGGCCCGCGCCGCGCCATAAAGATCAGGGCCATAGACTTGGACCTGAGGCCATTGCGACCCCTGCGCTTTGTGAATGGTCACCGCCGAGCCATGCAGGAAACTCGCCCCCATACGCGCCGCCGATGGGATGAAAGGTTCTTCCTCATCGGGCATTTCAATCTTGATAATCGCCGCTGCGGAAACTTTCGGATCCGGTGCGCCCATCACATGCAAGCGGGCAAAACCCGATTTCCGCCCTTCGCCCAGATAGATCACCTGCGCACCTTTGGTCAGGCCCCGAGCCTCTAGATCCAAGCGCTTTTTGCGGTGTTTCTGCGGCAGCTCGATCCCATCGCAGATCAAAGGCTCGCCGGGCAATAGCTGATCTTCGGGGGCGCCATGAACTTTGCGGAAGGCGTTAATCAGCCGAATACGCGTGGCATTGCGCCAAACTAAAACCGGGGAACGCGCCATGAAATCCACTTCGACCCGGCTGGCCCAAACAATCCGATCATCTTGCCGCGAAAGATCATGGATCATCGCCTCAAACGCTTCAAATGTCAGATCCTCGCGGCCAAGCGCATGGGCCAAATCCAGGATCGGACTATCGCTTTCTTGCCGATGCACCCGCGATAGGGATAATTTGCGCCCCTCGGGGATCGCATCAAACACCATTTTGCCCGACTGACCCACAGGCGCCAATTGCGCCGGATCGCCAAACAGCACCAGGGTTGGAAAGATTTCGCGCAAATCCTCATATTGCCGGTCATCCAGCATCGAGCTTTCATCCACAAAACCCACATCCAGCGGGTCTTCGCGCCGTTTCCAGCCGGTGATAAAATCAGATCCGCGAATACCAACAGCAGCCATAGCCGCCGGAATCGATTGCGAAAGCTTATAAAATTGCTGCGCCTTCTCCAAAGCTTCGGGGGTCAACAATGTCACTTCGGGCATTTTCGTCACCTGCCCCGCCAGCCATTCGGCGATTTCCTCATATTCCGGATTATAGACCGGCGTATAAAGAATACGGTGAATTGTGGTGGCAGGCACGCCGCGCAGGCGCAGAACGCTCGCGGCTTTGTTCGTCGGGGCCAAAACAGCGAGGCTTCGCTTTTCCGCTTTGCGCCGGCCTTCGAAATCGCCGGTCACGATATCAAGCCCCAAATCCCGCAGAGCTTTCACCAATTGCACAAGCAAAAGCGTTTTACCGGATCCGGCCTTACCCAAAACGCCGGTCACCGTAGAGCCCCCATCGAAACGCGGGATCGAAGACTCATCAGACAGATCAATCCCCGCAGCAGCCAAAGCATTGGCCACTTGGTCAAAGGCTGTTTGCTGATCGTCGGAGAGAGAAATAGAAACGGGAGCAGTCATGCGCGGACCCTAGCGGTCCAACGCATGAGGCACCAGCGAGATTACGCGATCTCGCGCAGGCGGCGCACCGGATTGGTCGCCTGATCTTGTTTTGCCGCAGAGCTGTGGAACCACAGGCGCGAAACAGCGCGCGGAATATTGGATTTGTGGCACATCTCTTTCAGAATTTCTTCGCTGTAATGCCACAAACCGGCGCTAATCGCTTCGCGGCCTTCCCCTTGGGTGCCCAAAATCATCGGGCTCCAGCCAAGGCGGCGATAAATCCGGATCATCCGCGCATCGAAAACACCGAGTGAGAAATCGAGGTTAAAACCCATCCCGACCTCTGCGCCGCCCAGCATCAAGGCCGCCGAAACCTGCGGAGCCGCGCCGCGGGCTAGGCAAAACCGGGTGCATTCCCAGATTTTCGGGTTTTGCAACGGACGGCCACGCATCAAATCAGAGAAAATATCATTAACCATGGTCGGACCCAAAGTCGGCAAAAACCGCATAGAGCCGCCGTGATCACCATCTGCGGTTTCCCAAATCACATAAAGCGGGTTGAGCGGGTCATATTGATCCCGTTCTTCGCCAGTATCATTAACGGAAACTTCCCAGCCAAGGCGCGCTTTGAATTGATCCGCACGATCCCGGAACATACCGTCGCGCAGGCGTGGTTTGGTGTGAAGTTGGTCAGCATATAGATAGTGCAGCATCATTCTGATCCCTGTGCCAAATTTCTCTGACACCGACCCTCGATCTATGCTGCTTAATGGCAGGTAGTCGACGCGATCTACCCGTTAAGCATTTAAAAAAGAGAAAAAATTTTTTGTTAAACGACGATTAAGCCCCTGGTAATAGCTAACGCTACCGCATGGGTTGTATTTTGAGCACCCATCTTAAATCTTGCAGCTTCGATATAAACTCTCAAAGTATGTTCTGAAATTTTTAAGCTTTCGGCCGCTTGAGCCCGTGAATATCCGGCTGCGAGCAAACAAAGCGCATCGATTTCCCGTGGAGACAGGTTTTTATGCGGCTGTATGTCGCTTCCATTTTCTAGCTCTAGCGCCTTCTGATTGACGAAATGAGCCACCAGTAAAAGGTCAGAAAGGTTCTTGCGGGTGAACCCCTGCCAATTTTGGTCATTCGCTATCGCGCTTACCGTGAATAATGCGAACTGGCCGCTCGGTCCGCGAATAGGAACAGACAGTCCCTGATTCCCAACGCCGGCATCAATCGCTTCGCAATGGAAGCTTCGCGCTGCTTTGCTTGACCAATCTAACTGCTTCCAATCCACCGGATGAAACCGCTGGTAACAGCCCTGCACCACCGGATCGATCCTGGCATAATCTTTCTCCAGGTAGCGATCGACCCATTCAGGCGAATAAGTCAGCCCAGCATATTGCTGGCCAGTGCTATTTACTGAGTGATAAATTACGTGATCCACATCATATAGATCACGAAGTGAAGTTACGGAATTTTGCAGATCATTATGGCTGTTCGCCTGCTGCAAAGATCCGAGAAGTGTCTCTAGATTCTCGTTCATACCCTGCCGCGCTTCCTGGCGCGGAATTTGACCGGGCCACGAGTTCCGATGCTGCAACATAAAGGATATCATCCAATTGCTCCGCAAGCCTGGGAAGACCGTTTTGCTGAGCAAAAGATTTTAGATCCGAAAGTACGTCCAACACCCAATCTTGTTGCATCATTAGTCTCCGTTATGAGTGGTTAACAACCTCTTAACAACAGAGTAGCACAGGGGCCTATATTCGCGATACTCACAGAATTTTCCTCCCCCAAAAAAGCGAGGGGAGCACAACTAACTACTTTGTTTCGAAAAATAAAAACTGCCGCCCAGGAAGGGCGGCAGCGTTTACGACTCAGGAATTATGAGGAGCGAAACCCCTTAACTAGTGGGGCCTGCTTCCAAAACTTCCTCAAAAGTACGCAGCCCAGTGACCGGCGCTTGGACCAAAACCGACATATTGCCGGGCTTGTGCTCATTGCGCAGCATCTTCATATGCGCGGCCGGAATCTCATCCCATGGGAAGACTTCCGACATGCATGGATCAAGGCGACGCTCAACCATCAGCTTATTCGCCGAAGCCGCTTGCTTGAGATGCGCAAAGTGACTGCCCTGCAAACGCTTCTGATGCATCCACATGTAACGCACGTCAAAGGTACAGTTGAAACCGGAAGTGCCGGCGCAGATCACAACCATACCGCCCTTTTTACAGACAAAGGTCGAAACCGGGAAAGTCGCCTCGCCGGGATGTTCGAAAACGATATCGACATTATTGCCTTTACCGGTGAATTCCCAAATCGCCTTACCGAATTTCCGCGCTTCTTTGAACCATTCCGCATATTCCGGCGTGTTCACCGTCGGCAGCTGGCCCCAGCAGTTGAAATCTTTGCGGTTCAGAACGCCTTTGGCCCCCAGGCTCATAACGAATTCGCGCTTGTCTTCGTCGGAGATAACCGCAATCGCATTGCCGCCCGCCGCATTGATCAGCTGGATCGCATAAGAGCCTAGACCGCCCGACGCACCCCAAACCAGAACATTCTGGCCCGGCTTCAGCTCGTGCGGATGGTGGCCGAACAGCATCCGATACGCCGTGGCAAGGGTCAGAGTGTAGCAAGCGCTCTCTTCCCAAGTCAGGTGACGCGGACGTGGCATCAGCTGCTGAGCCTGCACATTCGTAAACTGCGCGAAAGACCCATCCGGAGTTTCATAGCCCCAGATCCGCTGGCTGGTGGAGAACATCGGATCACCACCATTACATTCTTCGTCGTCGCCGTCATCCTGGTTACAGTGGATCACGACCTCGTCGCCCACTTTCCAGTTTTTCACCTTATCGCCAACGGCCCAGACGATGCCGGACGCATCGGAACCTGCAATATGGTAATCGGCGCCATGGCCATCAAATGGCGAAATCGGAACACCGAGACCGGCCCAAACACCATTATAGTTAACACCTGCGGCCATAACCAGAACAAGCACTTCGTGGCTGTCCAAAGTCGGAACATCTACCACTTCTTGCATGAAGGATTTATCCGGCTCGCCATGGCGCTCACGACGGATGGCCCAAGCATACATTTGCTTTGGAACATAACCCATCGGAGGCATTTCGCCGATTTCATACAGGTCTTTTTCTGGCGCCTCGTAAGACGCAATCGCAGGGTTGTTGTCGAGTGCCATGGGCGCCTCCTTTATTTAGACGTCACGAACTACGCTGCGGCGCGGAATTCCGCCCCGTTTGGCTTCACCTAATGGGGTGCGCGCAATTTAGCAACAAAGAAATCGCAGTTTTTGAAATTTTATGTCCGAAGGGAATCAATTTATTCCAAATTTGATCCGGCAAGCTTTTGTTCTGAAACCAAGCTTTAAAGCCAAAACAGGGACAAAACCCTGCGACGACCTGCGCCATGCTGCAAAGATCCCATAAGATATAGTCATTTTCATGAGAATAACTGTCCCCTGCCGCGTTGCGGCGAATTGACAGAGACATAAAATTCTAAGTACATGTCTCACAACGCACGATTATTACCCAGTTTCCACAAAGAGGCCCGCCATGACTGAAGTGCAAAAAGACCGCCCTTGGCTATTCCGGACCTATGCCGGGCATTCCACGGCGAAAAAGTCCAACGAACTTTATCGAACCAATCTGGCCAAAGGTCAGACCGGTCTTTCCGTGGCCTTCGATCTGCCGACCCAAACTGGCTATGACAGTGATCATGAGCTGTCGCGCGGTGAAGTGGGCAAGGTGGGCGTGCCGGTCTGCCATTTGGGCGATATGCGCGCGCTGTTTGATCAGATCCCGCTGGAGCAGATGAATACCTCCATGACGATCAACGCCACGGCGCCCTGGCTGCTTTCGCTTTATGTGGCCGTCGCCGAAGAGCAAGGCGCCGATATCACCAAGCTGCAAGGCACGGTGCAAAATGACCTGATCAAAGAATATCTCAGCCGCGGCACCTATGTCTGCCCGCCGAAGCCGTCGGTCAATATGATCACCGATGTGGCGGCCTACTGCTACACGAATATCCCTAAATGGAACCCGATGAATGTGTGTTCCTATCACCTGCAAGAGGCTGGTGCTACGCCAGAGCAAGAGCTTGCCTTTGCGCTCGCCACAGCTTGCGCGGTGCTTGATGATGTGAAGGGCAAAGTTTCCGAAGAGGATTTCCCGAAGGTTGTTCAGCGGATCAGCTTCTTCGTGAATGCGGGCATCCGCTTTATCACCGAGATGTGCAAAATGCGCGCTTTTGTGGATCTCTGGGATGAGATCTGCCAAGAGCGCTATGGCGTAGAAGATCCGAAATCCCGCCGTTTCCGCTATGGGGTTCAGGTGAACTCTCTGGGCCTGACCGAGCAGCAGCCGGAAAACAATGTCTATCGGATCCTGATCGAAATGCTGGCTGTCACGCTTTCTAAGAAAGCCCGTGCCCGCGCCGTGCAGCTTCCGGCATGGAACGAAGCCCTAGGCCTGCCCCGCCCTTGGGATCAGCAATGGTCGCTTCGGATGCAGCAGATCATGGCTTATGAGACTGATTTGCTGGAATATGACGATATCTTCGATGAAAACCCAGCGATTGACCGCAAGGTTGAGGCGCTCAAAGAAGGCGCTCGGGCCGAGCTGGCCAATATCGATGCTATGGGCGGCGCGATTGACGCGATCGAATATATGAAATCGGCTTTGGTGAATGCCAATGCTGATCGTCTCAATAATATCGAAGCGGGCCAAACCACTGTTGTGGGTGTGAATAAATGGACAGAGGGGGAGCCCTCCCCGCTGATGGATGAAGAAGGCGGGATCATGACCGTTGATCCAGCGGTCGAGGCCGAGCAAATCGACCGTCTCAATGGCTGGCGTAACGAGCGTGACGCGGCAGCGGTGGCCGACGCCATCGAAGGCCTGCGCAAAGCCGCGCAAAACGGCGATAATATCATGCCGCCGTCGATCGTGGCCGCAAAAGCGGGTGTGACCACCGGCGAATGGGCGGGCGTGATGCGCGAAGTGCATGGCCAATATCGCGGTCCGACCGGGGTGTCCCGCGCAGTATCCAACAAAACCGAAGGCCTGGACGAGATCCGCGCCGCTGTGGATGCCGTCTCGGACAAGCTGGGCCGCCGCCTGAAATTCCTCATGGGCAAGCCGGGCCTTGATGGCCATTCCAACGGTGCCGAGCAGATCGTTTTCCGCGCCCGCGATTGTGGGATGGATATCGAATATCAGGGCATTCGCCTGACGCCAGACGAAATCATCGCCGCCGCCAAGGAAGATGAGCCCCATGTGATCGGCCTGTCGATCCTGTCGGGGTCGCATATCCCGCTGGTGGAAATGCTGATGGAGAAACTGCCAGGCGAAGGGCTCAGCCATATCCCGGTGATCGTTGGCGGGATCATCCCCGATGACGACGCGGAACGGCTGAAGGCAATGGGTGTGGCGCGGGTCTATACGCCGAAGGATTTCGAGCTGAACCGCATCATGTTCGACATTGTCGAGCTGGCCCAGCCGTCGACCATCGCCGCAGAGTAATGCGCCTCATCCTATCTGCATTGGCCCTATTTTGGGCCAGTGCTGTTCTGGCTAAAGACAATCTTCCCGCATCTGTGATCACAATTCTCGATCAGGGCGAGGCCAATTGCGCCGCCTTTGAAAATGGGGCTTTTTCCGTTGATAATGGCGGACTTAGCCATATGGATCTAAATGGTGATGGGGTCAAAGACTGGGTGGTGGATGAATTTCATTTCCGCTGCTCCTCTGCGGCCAGCCTCTATTGCGGCACTGGCGGCTGCATGGCGCATTTCATCATCGGTGATGTGATTACAAAAAAGCTAACCAAAGGCTGGCAGGTTATGCCTTTCGGGCCAATGACTGTCCTGCTCACCCAAATCCACGGCACGGAATGTGGCGGCAGCAATCTACGCCCCTGCGTCGAAGCCCTGGTTTGGGATGAAAATGACCGCCTTTTCGCGACGGTCAAGCCGCTGCCCTAGCCTGCCCGCCCAACTTTAACGTCATCTCTGAACCATCTGATTTCGCGCCTATTTTTCATATAGACCGGCAGTTTTCAAATTTAGGGCTGTTGTCGGCACCTCTCTGCGCTAGGTGTTAACCAAAGCATTCGTAGCAATGAGGCCCCCATGACCATCCATATCGGCGCCGAAAAAGGCCAAATCGCCCCGACCGTTCTGATGCCCGGCGACCCGCTGCGCGCCAAATGGGCGGCCGAGACTTTCCTGACCGGGCCGGTCTGCGTCAATGAAGTGCGCGGCATGCTTGGCTATACCGGCACTTGGAATAACCATCCGGTGACGATCCATGGCTCTGGCATGGGCATGCCCTCGCTGTCGATTTACGCTAATGAGCTGATCCGCGAGTATGATGTGCAAACTCTGATCCGCATCGGCTCGGCCGGGGGAATGCAGCCACAGGTCAAGCTGCGCGATGTGGTTTTGGCTATGACAGCCACCTCTATCAACACCCCTTCGCGCGGCTTCTTTAAGGAAGTGAATTTCGCCCCCTGCGCCGATTACGGTCTGCTGCGCGCGGCGGTGGAGTATATGGAGGCCAAGGAGCTCACCCCGCATGTGGGCAATATCTATTCCTCCGACGTGTTCTATGACGAACGCCCGGATTTGAATGAGCAGATGACCCGCCATGGCATATTGGCCGTGGAAATGGAGGCTGCCGAACTCTACACGGTTGCCGCCCGCTATGGTCGCCGGGCTTTGGCTGTGCTCACTATTTCCGATCATCTGCAAACCGGCGAGGCCCTGCCCTCGGAAGAGCGTCAGTCAAGCTTTGCGGATATGGTGGACATCGCACTGCATGCGGCATTCAAAGAGGCCCCGGAAAAGGAAGTTGCGACCTATGTTGACGCGTAAACTGGGGGCGAATGGCCCAGAAGTTGGGGCAATCGGCCTGGGCTGTATGAGTTTTGCTGGCTTCTTCGGCTCGACCGAGGATCAGGCGAGCCTTGAATGCATGGCCGCCGCTGTGGATTGTGGCATCAATTTTTGGGACACATCCAATATCTATGGTATGGGCTGGTCCGAACGGGTGGTCGGCGAGTTTTTGGCCGCTGAAAAGCCCGATATCGTGCTGGCCACCAAGGTAGGGATTATCCCCGGCCCGCCGCGCAGCTTTGACAATTCCGAGGATTATATCCGGTCCGAGCTGGAAGGCTCGCTCAAGCGGTTGCAGCAAGACCGGGTTGACCTGTATTATATTCACCGCCGCGAAGCCGAACGCCCAGTCGAAGAAGTTGCCGAAACCATGGCCAAGCTGATCGAAGAAGGGCTGATCGGCGGTTACGGGCTTTCTGAAGTGGCGCCCAGCACGCTGCGCCGGGCCCATGCGGTGCATCCCTGCATGGCGGTGCAAAATGAGTATTCGCTTTGGACCCGTCAGCCTGAATTGGGGATGCTGCACACCTGCGCCGAGCTGGGCGTTGCCTTCATCCCCTTCTCGCCCCTGGCGCGCGGCATGCTTGGCACTGTGCCTGTGGATCCGACAAAGATGGACTCCAATGACTGGCGTGCCACCAGCCCGCGCTTTGTCGAGCCGAATTACAGCTATAACCGGGCAGCGATCGATGCTTTCCGCGAATGGTGCGAAGCGAAAGGCTGGACCACCACGACCGTTGCCCTGGCCTGGGTGCTTGCCCGTGGTGATGGGCTGATACCGATCCCCGGCACCCGCTCCGCTGATCATTTGCGGCAATGGCTGCCTGCGCTAGAGATCGAGCTAAGCCCTCAGGATATGGCGGAAATCGAGCGCTTATTGCCGGTGGGGTTTGCCCATGGCGACCGCTATGGCGATCATCAGATTGTGGGTGTGGAACGCTATTGCTAATCTTTCGGCCTTAGGCAGGCTTTGGGTGGCTCGGCGGTGTCGCAGAAAACTTCGGCACCGCAAAATGTGCAACTATAATAATGTCCGGCCTCGCTATCGAGGCTACGATTAGCCCGCCACCGGCAATCGCTCATATCTTTGCGGGTTTGAAATGTCAGATACATCCAAATCAGCGTGCCGATTAAAATGACAATCAGAACTGGCATGTGCTCTCCCCTTCATCGCTCGCGGAAAATAACCGCATCAGGGGCAGAGGCAATATTCATCTTCCGCAGGTCCATTCTGGTCCGAGGGGCGGAAGATGAGGCGCAAAGAAATCATCAGAGTTACGCAGCTGCGTAATACTCGATCACCGGGCTATTCGCGTCGGTTTCAGCTTCTTTTTCCACCAAAACAGGCTCTGGAAAGTAATAGGACAGCGACTCGGTCAAGATGTCCAATGCTTCATCAGCTGTGAATTTTTGGCTTTCGATAGTGCTCATAACTCGTCTCCAAGAGCTAACTATCCTCCCGTGCAGGGGGATGTATACCATTGTATCTCACGCACCACCCAAAATTGTGCATATGCGGCATGCATTTTCTGCAACGCAGCAATAAATGGAAAAAGCCCCGCACAAGGCGAGGCTTTTGTTCGTGAAATAATGGTTAATCCTTACGGCTCAAGCCTTTAGACGGTGCGTTCTACCATCATCTTTTTGATTGACGCGATGGCCTTGGCCGGGTTCAGGCCTTTCGGGCAGGTTTTCGCGCAGTTCATGATGGTATGGCAGCGATAAAGCTTGAACGGATCTTCCAGCTCATCCAGACGCTCGCCCGTGGCTTCGTCCCGGCTATCGATCAGCCAGCGATAAGCATGCAGCAGAGCTGCGGGGCCAAGATAGCGATCGCCATTCCACCAATAGCTTGGGCAAGAGGTGGAGCAGCTGGCGCACATCACGCATTCATACAGACCGTCGAGTTTCTTACGATCTTCGATGGACTGCTTCCATTCTTTCGCCGGACGATTGGTTTTGGTTTCCAGCCAAGGCATGATCGAGGCATGCTGGGCGTAGAAATGGGTCAGATCCGGGATAAGGTCTTTGACCACCGGCATATGCGGCAGCGGGTAGATTTTTACATCGCCCTTGATCTCATCGAGGCCATAGATACAGGCCAAAGTGTTGATCCCATCAATATTCATGGCGCAAGAGCCACAAATCCCTTCGCGGCAAGAGCGGCGGAAGGTCAGGGTCGGGTCGATTTCATTTTTGATCTTGATCAGCGCGTCCAGAACCATCGGCCCGCATTTATCCATGTCGAGGAAATATGTATCGACACGCGGGTTCTGGCCGTCATCGGGGTTCCAGCGATAGATCTGGAATTTCCGGATATTGGTTGCGCCTTGCGGCTGCGGCCAGGTTTTGCCGGTGGTGATGGTGGAGTTCTTGGGAAGCGTGAACTGAACCATGGTCTAACTCCTCATCCCAACGGGGGGACGTTTTTGTTTACGATGCAGGTTTGCGTGGCGGGTCGCTGCGCAATTGCCACGGCTAGCGTAATTTTAGCGCTTTCTCGAATTCGGCCAGCCTGCCCCGCCAATTGCAATAGCTCTTGGTCTGTTGCGCCTTGCGCAATGCAGGACGCAACCGGGGCCGCATGGCCGTAACTCGGGAAACGGCTTTCGATGGCTGTCGCCGCGAAAGCCTCGGCGGCCTGGTGATCAGCGGCGGTGGGGGCACCCAAATCAGGTGCCTCGCAAGCAGCCAGCGCTGCCAATGCCGCTATGAACCAGGCCTTGCGCATTAGAAGGTCCGTGCTTTCGGGGCGATCTTCTTCAGCTCGATGCCACCTTCATCTTCGGTGGTGAGCGGATCCAGAACAACCGGGCGATAGCTCAGATCAACCGAATTGCCGTCGATGCGGGAAATGGTGTGAACACGCCAGTTCTCGTCATCGCGGGTCGGGTAATCTTCATGCGCATGGGCGCCGCGGCTTTCATGGCGGGCTTCGGCGCCATAGATGGTGCCAAGCGCATTGGGCATCAGATTGGTCAGCTCCAATGTTTCCATCAGATCCGAGTTCCAGATCAGCGAGGTATCGGTGACTTTCAGATCGCTCATTTTACCAGCGATTTCGGTCATCTTCTCAACGCCTTCTTTCAGGCTGTCAGAGGCCCGGAACACAGCCGCGTCAGACTGCATCGTGCGCTGCATTTCCAGACGAAGATCCGCAGTTGGGATCGCCCCTTGCGCATGGCGCAGACCGTCGAAGCGGTCAAAGCCTTTGTCGATTTCCGAAACCGGCGCGGTCGGGATCGCGGCATCGCGGTCAACAACCTGGCCCGCACGGATCGCAGCCGCCCGGCCAAAGACCACAAGGTCGATCAGCGAGTTAGAGCCCAGACGGTTCGCCCCATGCACCGAGGCACAGCCCGCCTCGCCCACAGCCATCAGGCCAGGCACGACGGCATTCGGGTTTTCCTCGGTCGGATTCAGCACTTCGCCCCAATAATTGGTCGGAATACCGCCCATATTATAGTGCACAGTCGGCAGAACCGGGATCGGCGCTTTATTCACATCAACGCCGGCAAAGATTTTGGCCGATTCAGAGATCCCCGGCAGACGCTCGGCCAGCTGCTCTGGCGGCAAGTGGTTGAGGTGCAGGAAGATGTGATCGCCATGTTCACCCACACCGCGACCTTCGCGGATTTCCATGGTCATGGAACGGGAAACATAATCGCGCGGCGCCAGGTCTTTATAGGTCGGCGCGTAACGCTCCATAAAGCGCTCGCCTTCGGAGTTGGTCAGGTAACCACCCTCACCACGCGCGCCTTCGGTGATCAGACAGCCCGAGCCATAAATGCCGGTCGGGTGGAACTGAACGAATTCCAAATCCTGCATCGGAAGGCCAGCGCGGATCACCATACCGCCACCATCGCCGGTGCAAGTATGCGCGGAAGTCGCAGAGAAATAGGCGCGGCCATAACCGCCGGTGGCCAGCACAACCATCTTCGCATTGAAGACATGGAAGGTGCCGTCATCGAGCTTCCAGCACAAAACGCCCTTACATTCGCCATTTTCCATCAGAAGATCGATGGCGAAATATTCGATGTAGAACTCTGCGTTGTTCTTCAGCGACTGGCCGTAAAGCGTGTGCAAGATCGCGTGACCAGTCCGGTCAGCTGCGGCACAGGTCCGCTGAACTGGCGGGCCTTCGCCATATTCGGTGGTGTGGCCGCCGAAGGGGCGCTGATAGATCTTGCCTTCTTCGGTCCGGGAAAACGGCACACCGTAATGCTCCAGCTCGTAAACCGCAGCAGGCGCCGAACGGGCGAGATATTCCATCGCATCCGTATCGCCCAGCCAGTCCGAGCCTTTCACAGTGTCATACATATGCCACTGCCAGCTATCGGGGCCCATATTGCTTAGGGATGCCGCGATGCCACCCTGCGCCGCCACAGTATGGGAGCGGGTCGGGAAAACCTTGGTGACACAAGCGGTGCGCAGCCCCTGCTCGGCCATGCCCAGCGTTGCACGCAAGCCTGCGCCGCCAGCACCAACGACCACGACGTCATAGTCATGCGTCTCGTATTCGTATGCAGCCATATTTCAGATGCTCCGTTCTTCTTAAAGCGCGATTTTGGCCAGAGCGAAAAGCCCCGTAGCCATCGCGGCATAGCTGATGCAAGTCATTACGATGATCGCCAATTCGCGGGCATAGCCGTGAACATAGTCTTCAATCGCAACGCGCACGCCGTTTTTGAAATGGGTGAAGCCGACGATCAGCATCAGCGCAATCACAACCGCCGGGAAAGGGCGTGCCAGATAAGCGATAACTTCGTCATAGGATTTGCCCAGCATCGGGCCGATAATACCCAGGAAAAGCGGGGTCAGGATCAAAAGACCGTAAGAGGATACGGTCATGTTCCAGTGATGCGCTGTGCCGGTCTTGGCCGAGCCCATGCCAACAGCGCGTTTGCGGTCGGTTAGAAATGCCATTCTTTGGGCTCCCTTACACCAAGATCCAGGTCAGAATTGCCAAAACAACAGAGCCGCCAATCACAGCCCAGCCAAGTTTCAGCGCGTTTTCGATCTCTAGCATATAGCCCGCATCCCAGATCAGATGCCGCACGCCAGCCAGCGCGTGATACCACAGCGCCCAGACCGACAAGGCCATAATGATATCGCCGATAAACGAGGTCACAATGCCATCGACATAAGCGAAATATTCAGGTCCTGCCGCAGCTGCGAGAAGCCACCAGACGGTCAACAGCGCGCCCACCAAGAGGGCGTTGCCGGTGATCCGGGTCAGAATGGACGTAATCGACGTCAGCTGCGGGCGATAGACTTGCAAATGCGGAGAGAGCGGCCGGTTGCCCCGGTTCACGTCAGCCATGGGTCACCCCTTTGAGAGTTTTGCCTTTGGTACTTTTGTATGGGTATAGCGGGTTTTCACTTGCTGTCAGCGCGACATGCAGCTGCGTAAGCGCGGTGTTTTGGCGCGCTTTGGCGCTAACAATCGCATTTGTGATCACACGACAAAGAGCTGTGATCACAAATTCAGAAGCCAGAGCACCTCCAACGAAAAGTTTTATTGATTAAAGAAATATACTCAAGCCGACATGTGTCGCCGTATAAATCAATCTTTAGACCTCGACCGATGTATAAATCGGTGTGTTCACCGTTCAGAATGATTGATGAGTGTTTAAGACTACTATATTGGTTAAGGTGATTTAGGAGGATGCTCTTACCATTGGGAAATACCAACTCATAAGTTTCTCCTACGGGCAGATCGAAAACCCCTTGGGTAACCCGTACTATAAATGCCTCTTGATCCTCTAGTGACCTTACAGTTGCGGATCCAATTTTTGCTGCTTGAACCTGAATTTCTCTAAGTGCTTCTGTGTCACTTTCCGTCTGAACAAGCGCTTCGACAATTTTAGCAATTTTAGAGAGGCTTTCGGTCGCTTCCTCTAAGTTGCGGGGCGTCGGATCATAGAAAAACCCGTAAATAACCGTGCAAGCCGCACCTGCGGAAAGGGCGCCACCCAACGCAGCGCCCCATTTTGAAATATTTAGCAGCATGGCCACCCCATAAATTCCCTTAGGGAATCTATAGCGGCATCAAAGCCCAATAATCCAGATCGAGCAGCACATCGGGATTATATTTGCCATCCTCGCCTTTCAGCGCCCCTGCCTCGGCCCCGGCCTTCACCGCCACAAGCCGCAAACGGATCGCACCCACGCCCGGCGCGGAGGTTTCGGCTTTGTCCAGAACCTCCGACCAAGCTTTGACCGTCAGACCCGAAAAGGCCGGATTGGCGTGGGCACCAGCATTCAGACCCACGATCATCTGCGCATTGGCTAGGCCGTTAAAGCTAAGCGTCCGCGCCAGCGAAATAATATGCCCGCCATAAATCAAGCGCTGGCCATCCGGGCGGAAGGTGGCGTCGAAATGGACCTTCGCCGTGTTCTGCCACAGGCGGGTGGCCATCATATGCTCGGCTTCTTCCAGCGTCACACCATCCACATGGTCGATCACCTCACCCACTTCATAATCGCCCCAACGATGCGGCTCGCCAGCCAGGGTGAAATCGTAATTGCTGAAATCCAGCCCTTCCGGCACTACCAACTCCTCGGCAGGCACAACAGGTGCGAGATCGGGCAGCACGGTTTCCGGCGCAGGCGCGTCGAGATTGTTTTTCCGCACCATCACCCAGCGGATATAGTCCAGAACCACCTCATCGCGCTGGTTCCAGCCCTTCGAGCGCACATAGACAACGCCGGTTTTGCCATTGGAGTTCTGCTTGAGACCGATCACTTCCGAGGTCGACCGCAGGGTATCGCCAGGATAAACCGGGCGAATAAACTTGCCCTGGGCATAGCCAAGATTGGCCACCGCATTCAGCGACACATCCGGCACGGTTTTGCCGAAAACGATATGAAATGCGATCATATCATCAAGCGGCGCCGCCGGCAGACCACTGGCCCGCGCAAATTCATCAGAGGAATAGAGCGCATGGCGCGCCGGATAGAGCGCGTGATACATGGCCCGCTCGCCGCCCGAAACGGTGCGCGGCACAGCATGGTTGATCACTTGGCCAACGGCGTAATCTTCGAAAAACCGGCCGGGATTTGTTTTGGCCATTACTGCTCTCCTAATTTCAGATCGGGGTGGTAGTCCACCGGGACTTCTTTGACGACGGCCTGACCGCAGCGCATCACACCGCGCGCGGCGTCAAAGGCGTATTGCGGATCGCCTTGCAGCTCCCAGCCCTTTGACAGGGCCTCTGAAACGCGATGGCAAAAAGCAGACGTGTCGTCTTCGGTCAAAAAACGATAGAGTTTCATATCTTATCCAAAGGGCCAGGGGCCCAGCCAAGAGTGTATATAGCCGACCACCACCAGCAAAACGACAGCACCGGCAAAGCCGCGCAGATCCCAGGCAAGCTTGCCCTTCGGGCCAGGCACCCAGCCCGGCTCTGCGCGATTGACCAGCTGTGCCGCATAGGCGGACCAAACCAGCAAGCCGCCAAACAGCAAGATCGAGGCGAGATCCCCATTCACCAGCAAATGCGCAAAGGCCCAAAGACCAAAGCCGGTCAGCATGGGATGGCGCATGAAGTTGAACAGCTTGCCTTTTTTCGGCGCCGGGCTCATCAGGAAAAAGGCCAGCAATACCAACAGATTGTTAAGATGGGTCAGAAAGCTGGGCGGGGTCCAAACGGTGATGAATGGCGTGCCGCGATAGCCGATGATCATCAAAACGATCCCGGCGGCGATGGCCAGGGCAACCAGGCCCTTGCCCTTCTGTCCCATAGCTTCACGGCGGATCGGTGACCACCGTTTGAACGAATGCGCAGCGACCCACAGGCCGATACCAAGAAGGAGCAAGAGCCAGAACATCGCTTAGGCCGCCTCTGCTTCGAGGGCTGCGATTGCCTCTGCTTTCGCAAGGGTTTGACGCGCGGTCACGATATGCAAGTTCTCGACGATCTTGCCGTCCACAATCGCGATGCCAAGCCCCTGAGCCTCGGCCTCTTCAAACGCGGCGATCTGCCGTTTGGCCAGGTCGATCTCTGCCTCGGACGGCGCGAAAGAGGTATTGGCCACAGCCAGCTGCGCCGGGTGGATCAGCGTTTTGCCGTCAAAGCCCATATCGCGGCCCTGCTCGCATTCCAGCTTTAGGCCCTCTTCGTCTTTGAAGGCATTATAGACGCCATCGACAATAATAATGCCCGCTGCACGTGCAGCAAGAAGGCAGAGCTGAAGCGAGGTCAAAAGCGGTTCACGATCGGCGCGGAAGCGAGTCATCAGCTCTTTCGCCAGGTCATTTGTACCCATGACAAAGCCACCCATCCGCGGTGCGGCAGCGATTTCAGCAGCGTTCAAAATCCCCTGCGGGGTCTCCATCATCGCCCAGATCGTGGTATTGGCGCATTCGGGAATGCCATCCAGAATTGCCGCCAAGGCTTCGATATCGGCGGCGGAATTCACCTTGGGCAGCAGCACTGCATCTGGCGCACATGGGGCAAGCTTGGCCACATCATCAGCGCCCCATTCCGTGTCAAACCCATTCACACGAACGATTTTTACCCGTGAGCCATAATCGCCTTCGGTCAGATAGCCCGCCAGCATGTCCCGCGCTGCCGCTTTTTCCGACACAGCAACCGCATCTTCTAGGTCAAAAATAATCGCATCAACCGGCAGAGTTTTGGCCTTTTCCAAAGCCTTCTCTTTCGAGCCGGGGATATAGAGAACCGAGCGGTAAGGGCGCGCGCGTTGATCCATGATTCTTCGTCTCCTCATTACTTGGGCGGAAGGGGCCACAGGATGGGGCAAAATGTAAGCGGTCAGATGCCGCAGCGCAGGAATATTGCGCCACCCGCAGCAATTTTAAACGTTTCTTACCCACTCTTCCCACAAGAGTTAACCCGTTTTTCGAGCTTGCCCTGGCATTTTTGACATAGAAAGAGGCCGGAGCTAAGCGAGCCCTGTAACCATGGGAATTATCGGGATATTTCCGTGACGCAGGGTCGAACCGGCATCGCAGATTGTATCAGGCCCTTCGCGCCAGATCTGATAAATTGGATCCATGGGCCGGGCGGCAGAGTGGGATATGCCGATGACAAAGTTTTTGAGATTCGCTTTTTTACCCGCGTTTTTCGCTATTTGCGCCTTACCTGTTTTTGCAGAGTCGGTGCGCAACTGCGCTCATCGGGACGCGATACTGAAACGCTTATCCGGTGATTACGGGGAAACGCGGCAAAGTATGGGCTTGGGCGCGAATAATTCCGTGGTCGAAATCTTCGCCTCTGACAAAACCGGGACTTGGACCATCACCGTTACCATGCCCAATGGCACCACATGTTTGATTGCTTCGGGCCAAGCCTTCGAAGATTTGGTGGGAGAGAAACTTCTGGGCCTCGACCAAGACGCTTAAAATCGCAGCAATTGCTAAAATCCGCCTCTCCACTGGTGCGGAATCGATATATTCGGAAAAAACTGACGCCATTGCATACCGTCGTATATTTTTCTTTACGAGGGCATTTACAGGCTAAATCCTTCCGATTACGCCGAAAACTGCGGCCCTAATCGCAAATTTCGCAAAAATCAGGCCCATGCGCTTCTGTTTGCCGCGCTGTCAAGCGCTTGCACGATTATTCCAATACGACTAGCCCTGCCGCAAGAATAGCCAAGGACCGGAGAGGATAATCATGGCACGACCCAAAATTGCACTGATCGGTGCGGGACAGATCGGCGGCACCCTAGCGCATCTGGCTGCGCTCAAGGAAATGGGCGATGTAGTTCTGTTCGACATCACCGACGGTATCCCGCAGGGTAAAGCTCTAGACATCGCCGAATCCGGTCCGTCGGAAGGCTTTGACGCAGCGCTGAGCGGCACCACCGATTACGCGGATATTGCAGGCGCCGATGTATGCATCGTGACCGCAGGTGTTCCGCGTAAGCCGGGCATGAGCCGCGATGACCTGCTGGGCATCAACCTGAAAGTTATGAAAGCCGTTGGCGAAGGCATCCGCGACAATGCGCCGGACGCATTCGTGATCTGCATCACCAACCCGCTGGACGCGATGGTTTGGGCCCTGCGTGAATTCTCTGGCCTGCCCCATAACAAAGTTTGCGGCATGGCTGGTGTTCTGGACAGCGCGCGCTTCCGTCACTTCCTGAGCCTGGAATTCAATGTTTCCATGAAAGACGTCACCGCCTTTGTTCTGGGTGGCCATGGCGACACGATGGTTCCGTTGACCCGTTACTCCACCGTTGCGGGTATCCCGTTGCCGGATCTGGTAGAAATGGGCTGGACCACTCAGGAGAAACTGGACGCGATCGTTCAGCGGACCCGTGACGGCGGTGCCGAAATCGTTGGCTTGCTGAAAACCGGCTCTGCTTACTACGCTCCGGCAACTTCGGCGATCGAAATGGCTGAAGCTTACCTGAAAGACCAAAAGCGCCTGCTGCCTTGCGCGGCTTACTGCTCGGGCGAATTCGGCCTGGACGGCATGTATGTTGGCGTTCCAACCATCATTGGCGCTGGCGGCATCGAGAAAGTCGTCGACATCAAAATGAACAAAGACGAGCAAGCCATGTTCGACAATTCCGTGAATGCGGTTAAAGGCTTGGTTGAGGCATGTAAGGGCATCGACAGCACCCTGGCCTAAGCGTCATCAAATAGCTTTTCGAAGGGCTGCGATCTTTGGATCGTGGCCCTTTTTCTTTGCGCATGGGGGTTTGGGATAGGGATTTGCGAGCGCTTTACACAGTGTCTATTTTTTGGGTTGACACAGTGACAATTCAATATTAAGCCAGCCCTTACATTGACACTATGTAAAGGCCAATCCCATGCAGAATTCTTCCTTCGCTCCTCGTCTGATCCTTGCCATTTCCGCCCTAGTGGTCGCCATTATCGGCTTTATGGTCGCCTTCACGCCTGACATTCTCTTTGCCAGCTCAGGCGTCAGTCTTGGCCCAAACCCTTCTTTGCGCACGGAAATCCGCGCCCCTGGTGCCCTGCTTCTCTCTGTTGCGGTCTATCTGGCACATGGCGCCATGCGCGCAAAACAACTGACTGGCCCGCTTCTCGTCGCGGCGGCGGTGTTTTTATCCTATGGCGCGGGGCGGTTGGTCTCTTTGGGGCTGGATGGTCTGCCCGATACCGGCCTTTTGATCGCTTTGGCAATTGAACTTGGTCTTGGTGCCGCCGCTCTTTGGGCCTGGATCAAGCAGTCTCGGCGCAAGGCGGCGTGACCCGCTTGCGGCCACCCTATAAGCTGAGGCAGATTGCCCGCAACTCCGCGCCCGCTTGGGCGCGCATTGCATTGAGGATCTGTCATGGCATGGACCACCCCCGCTGAACTCGCCCCCGCCACATGCGGCTTTGTCCTGGCTTGCACCGGGGCGAAATATACCACAGCGGCCCTTCAATGCGCCCGCACATTGAAAGAGACCAATCCCGGTTTCGCGGTCGATATCTTCACCGATCAAGAAATCGATAGCCCCCATATCGATCAGGTGCACGAACTCACCGATAGCTGGTTTCGCCCGAAATTTGAGTCGCTGATCAATTCGCGTTTTGATCGCACCATCTATATTGACGCGGATACATATGTGGTGGCGGATCTGTCGGATGTGTTTTGGCTGCTTGGCAAACATGACATTGCAGCCTGCCACGCGGCGGGCCGCAACCAGGGTTTTGCCCGGATCCACTGGCATTATCCGCTGCCCAATGCCTTTCCGCAGATCAATGGCGGCATGATGGGCGTGCGCCGCTCCGAGGCCACGCAGCGCTTATTCAAGTCGATCGTTGAGGGGATGAAGCGGGATAATTCCGGCGGTGACCAACCGATTATCCGCGAAATGCTATGGGAAAGCGATTTGCGCCTGGCGATATTGCCGCCGGAATATAACGCCCGAAATACCACGCTTTGGCGTTATGGCGGCTCGAAATTCACCGCGCCGCGCATTTTGCATCACAGCGGCTTTGTGAAACGCATCAAAGATGAGAAAACTCCCATAGCCCCCGAAGAGATTTACGGTTCTCGTCTGACCAAGCATTTCCGGCGTTTAATCGCGGCGGACAGATCCCTAAACCCGAAGGCGCAAGGCAAAGTCCCTGCCCCGCAATTCAACAATATATTCGTTCGGGCGCGTGATGGTTTGGCGGGTCTTCTCAAAGGCAAGAAGTCCTAGCCCAACCCCTAGCCGAACCATCCCGGCATGTGGCTGCGCAGCTCCGGGTCCAAGACTAGCTTTTTCTCGGATGATGCATTGCGGGCGCGCTTCCATCCGGTGGTGGTGGCCCGGCAATGCAGCATCTCAAAGCGCGGATCGGGCTTAAAGGGCCGCGAGGCCTCATCCGCCACTTTATGCCAATCCCAGCCAAAGCGGCTCATGAAGCCCGACGGCACCGCGCACCATTTATCATGGCAGGTGGAAATCGGGCTTAGGCGATAGTGATGCTCTGCCTGACGGCAAGGCCAGTGACTGCCCGGCGCCGGATAGACCCATTGCCCAGCGATTTTCACAAAACGATGGCGCCGCTTCACCGCCGCGTCGAACACTGTGATGTCGCCTTTGGGCACGACGATTTCGTCGGGATCCACATTCAAGACCGCCCGCGCTTTCGACAGGATCGTCAGCCGTGCCATATTCATCATCGCATTTTGCAAAAACATGGAGCTTTGCCGCTTATAGCGCTTCACCTTAGGCCCAAAGGGAAAGGGCGCGCTAAAGACCGCAACGCTTTCGAACCCCGCGATACTTTCGAGGCAGCTGGCAAGCTCTCCAGTGGAATAGCTGGTCGAGCCGTTATCGAAAGCAACCACAGCCGTCGCGCCATGGATCTTGGCATAGAACCTGGCCCAGTCGGCAATCCAATCCAGTTGGTTGTCTTTGTTCATCAAGAGCAGTGCATTCTGATCGGCAAATTCCGCACTCAGATCTGGGCGCGGGCGAAGGCTCTGCCCCGGCTGACCATCCCAATTGATCGGCAGGTCAGATAGCCGGTGCTTCAGGATGTAATGCTCGCTGGTGCGCAGCTTGTGCCGCTTATGCGCGCGCCCTTTTAGCACCGCCTTTTGGAAAATCGGCGCCAGGTTAAAGAGCGGCGGGCAGGTCACCACTATCCCTCGTCCAGCGGGAGCCTCGGCCACATCATAGATTAGAGTGTGGCGGTCATAATCATCGAAATAATCGGCTGGGCGGATCTCTTCGGGCACCACTGCATCGCGCAGGATCGCGCTTTCGGCAGGCAATGAAACGCCCGTAAGCTGGATAGAATGGCGCATCCGCTTTCCTTTGCCTTCTGCGTCAGGCCGCCCCGACCTGCTTTGTCATTGGACTTTTTTACCCCGGTCGCAAGGTCAAATTCTGCCTTGTGGAGCGCTTTGACGGCCCTGAAACCCGGCGCTTCGGCCTGAAAGTGATTCGCAAAATAGCCGAAAATCGCCCTGCCTGGCTCCGATCGAGCGATCATTTTACGAGTAGAAATCTATCGAACTCGATGCGCCCCCATGATTTGTGATCACAGTTTTTCTGCGTGTGATCACAAAAATCCGTTTTTTGGCAAAACCACACAAGATGCGACTTTATGGCGGTTCCCGTACGGTTATAGGGGGTGTTTAGACGGTAGTCACAACCACCACAAAGACGGGACAGTTTTCATGAACATTCATGAATACCAGGCGAAAGCCCTACTGCGCGACTACGGTGCTCCGGTTTCGGATGGCCGCGTCGTATTGAAAGCCGAAGAGGCGAAAACCGCGGCGGGCGAGTTGGAAGGCCCGCTCTGGGTCGTCAAGGCTCAAATCCATGCAGGCGGCCGCGGCAAAGGCACCTTCAAAGAAGCGGAAGCTGGCGAAAAGGGCGGTGTACGCCTGGCCAAATCCGTCGAGGAAGCTGCAGAGCAAGCACAGATGATGCTGGGCCGCACCCTCGTAACTCACCAGACCGGCCCGACCGGCAAGCAAGTCAACCGCATCTATATCGAAGACGGTTCTGACATTTCCCGCGAGCTGTATCTGGCTCTGCTGGTTGATCGTGTCACCAGCCGCATTTCCTTCGTCTGCTCCACCGAGGGCGGCATGGATATCGAAGAAGTGGCTGCCTCCACGCCTGAGAAAATCCTGAGCTTCTCTGTTGATCCGGCAACCGGCTACCAGCCTTATCATGGCCGTCGCATCGCTTTTGCTCTGGGTCTCGACAAAGGCCAGACCAAAGAATGCGTCAAGCTGATGGGCATTCTCTACAAAGCCTTCGTTGAGAAGGATATGGAGATGCTGGAAATCAACCCGCTGATCGTTATGGACAATGGCTCGCTCAAAGTTCTGGACGCGAAGCTGGGCTTTGACGGCAACGCGGTTTACCGCCACCCGGATATCGCCGCTCTGCGCGACGAAACCGAAGAAGACCCCAAAGAGCTGGCAGCGTCGAAATACGACCTGAACTATATCGCTCTGGACGGTGAAATCGGCTGCATGGTGAATGGTGCGGGCCTGGCGATGGCCACTATGGACATCATCAAGCTTTACGGCGCTGAACCTGCAAACTTCCTTGATGTTGGCGGCGGCGCCACCAAAGAGAAAGTGACCGAAGCGTTCAAAATCATCACCTCTGACCCGAACGTCAAAGGCATCCTGGTCAACATCTTCGGCGGTATCATGCGCTGTGATGTGATCGCGGAAGGCGTTGTTTCGGCAGTGAAAGAAGTTGGCCTGCAAGTTCCGCTGGTTGTCCGTCTTGAGGGCACGAATGTGGAAAAAGGCAAAGAGATCATCAATGGCTCGGGCCTGAATGTGATCGCGGCGGACAACCTTTCCGACGGTGCAGAGAAAATCGTGAAGGCGGTGAAGGGCTAATGGCAATGCGGGGGATACTAGCATCCGCAATCTTCGCAGCAGCAATGGTTGCAGGCTGTACAGAAAGCTCACAAGTTGTGAGTACCGTTCCGGCTACGTCTTCAGACATTGCAACTGCAAAAAACGCCGTTTCTGCATGCAGCAGCGCCATTCCCTCATTCGAGGCTACTCAATCGGCTTTCCTAACAAGAGGTTTCCAACAATTGGAAACCAAATATGCCGAGAGCTTCCAAGGACAAAAGGCCGCTTTCTTCGGCGTCCAAGAGTCAGGAGTAGTGGCCGTCGTCTTCACTAAAGGACGCGAGACTGGGTGTATCGTTCAAGTGGCAAGCATGACGCCAGAACAAGCGCTCGGCCTCGCGCAACCATGGGTCAAGAAATATGATGGGAAAACAAACGCCGAACTAGGCAAAGGCCTGTCAAAAAAAGCGGCCCAAGCTTGGGAAGGACGCGCCGGAAACGACATTGTCTTCATCGCAGCTAGGAAAAATTGGCGTATACTTGAAGATAACGGTGCCGCCGTTCGAATGATCCAGATCCAGCGTTAAAAAAGAAATCGGAAAGTGACCTCCACGCGGTGTGGGTGTCGCCTTTCTTAAATTAAATGGAGTACGCCAAATGGCTGTCCTCGTTGACGAAAACACAAAGGTAATCTGCCAGGGCTTCACCGGCTCGCAGGGCACCTTCCACTCTGAACAAGCCATCGCATATGGCACCAAAATGGTTGGCGGCGTGACCCCAGGCAAAGGTGGCACCAGCCATCTGGACCTGCCGGTTTTTGACAGCGTGCATGAAGCAAAGCACGTGACCGAAGCCAATGCTTCTGTGATCTATGTACCGCCGCCATTCGCAGCAGACTCGATCCTTGAAGCGATCGACGCTGAAATGGAGCTGATCATCTGCATCACCGAAGGCATTCCGGTGCTGGATATGATGCGTGTGAAACGCGCTCTGATGGACAGCAAGTCCAAGCTGATCGGCCCGAACTGCCCCGGCGTGATCACCCCGGATGCGTGCAAAATCGGCATTATGCCGGGTCACATCCACAAGCGCGGTAAAGTTGGCGTTGTGTCCCGTTCTGGCACCCTGACTTATGAAGCCGTGAAACAGACCACTGATATGGGCCTGGGCCAATCCACTGCTGTGGGCATCGGCGGCGACCCGATCAAAGGCACTGAGCATATCGACGTGCTGGAATGGTTCCTGGATGATGATGAAACCGAAGCAATCATCATGATCGGTGAAATCGGTGGCTCCGCAGAAGAAGACGCGGCGCAATTCCTGGCCGATGAAAAGAAAAAAGGCCGTTGGAAGCCGACTGCTGGCTTTATCGCTGGCCGCACCGCGCCTCCGGGACGCCGCATGGGCCATGCCGGTGCGATCGTTGCAGGTGGCAAAGGTGGCGCAGAAGACAAAATCGCCGCTATGGAAGCCGCAGGCATCGTCGTTGCAGACAGCCCGGCAACCTTGGGCGAAGCCGTGATGAAAGCCATCAAAGGATGAGCCTTGCTCGCCACATAAATTGTGACGCCCCTTTCGGGCGTCTCACCCTCGGGCGGTTTTTTCGCCCGGGGCATCCGGCGGCGTTGCGTGCTGGGTTTCTTCGTTTGGCTCTTTTCCCATTTATGGCAATTATTAGCGTGCTTGTAGTTTCCGGCTGCAACGACCAGACCATTACTTATCTGGAGAACACGCAATATTTAGAATCCGATTTGCGTCGGGCTGAAAGCGCGCAATCTAGTCGGGCTCAAAGCGCGCAATCTAGCGGTTCCACGACAACGCCTACTGCAACCGGCGCAGTAGCCTCTAGCGGTATCGCAAGCGCTGATGCGTCTACTCTTAATACCCAAGCTTCGGCGAGCCCTGCCCTAAGTGAGGGTGTAGATGTTTGCCTTGACTCGCTTCAGGCGCAAACTGCGATCTCGGAAAATCTCGCCGCTAAAGGCTGGAAACTGCTGCAAGCCGATGCGGAAAACACCGGACAGAAAAAGCGCCAGCGCATGCAAAAAGCTGGGGTTGATGCCTATGTGATCCCCGATGGGGGCTGCACATTCCGCAGCGACGCAGTGGCCGCAGGGACCGCGATGGCCGAGACCCGCGAGCGCTTGCGGCGGAAATTCCAAGAGCGTCTCAGCGAGGGTTCGCCCTATGGGCGCCACGGAGTCTGCGATGGCTATACTGTTGATCTTGGCGGACAAACCGCCTGGGTATATTTTACAGCGGCGGACGGCAATGTCTGCCAAAAATCTCCTGGATTAGGTATTACTACAAGGATTATCGACAATGTTTAAACGCCCTACCCGAACCCTCGCTAGTTTGACAGCTCTGACCCTCGCCGTCTCGGCCTGCGCCACTATTGATGATGCAACCGCGTCCCTTTCAGGCAAAACCGAAAAGCGCACCACTGTTCGGCTTGATTATAATGATGTGGCGCATTCCACCGAAGAAGCCCAAGCCAAAGTTCGTGAATTATGCGGCGCATCCGAAGTCGTGAGCGTGTCGCAACCTGTCGTGATCGGCGAAAATCTTTACCGGGTGACCGCGGAATGCTTTGCCGAATTTGATCGCGACGGAAACATGCTTTGAAAGTGAACCGGACCGGATAAATGAGCCTTGCTACCGACATATATAAGCCCAATGGCTTCGCAGCCGGTTTCGGTTTTGGCGGGCTGTTGAACGTCGATGTCGCGAAAAATGCGGCGAATGTGATGAAACTCTGGTGGCTGACCCGGCCATCTGATCTTGGGGCTAATGCCTGCGGCCCCATCCCCGCCGTCAAAGACATATAAATAACGGGATCACCCCGCCCCGCTCACTAAGGAGGAGCGCAATGACAGAGATCAGCCGCAACGAGATATTCCACGCCTCCAGCTTCCTTCAGGGGCCCAATGCGGCCTATATTGAGCAGCTTTATGCTCAATATGCGAATGATCCCAATAGCGTGGACGAGGCTTGGCAAGAATTCTTCAGCCAGCTTGGTGATGCGGAGATGGATGTTAAGGCCGAGGCGTCTGGCCCGTCTTGGGCAAATCCGTCCTGGCCGCTGAACGATCATGACGAAAATGTTCAGGCGCTGGACGGTTATATTCACGAAGTCGCGGCGCCAGCGAAAGAGGCGAAAGCGGCAGGGGATAAGATCAAGGCGAAGGCAGCCGAAAAAGGCGTGGCCGTCAGCGATGACCAGATCCGTCGCGCGGTGCTTGATTCTGTGCGCGCCTTGATGCTGATCCGCGCTTACCGGATCCGGGGCCATTTGGTGGCAGATCTTGACCCGCTGGGCATGCGGGATCAGACCCCGCATCCAGAGCTGGACCCGAAATCCTATGGCTTCACCGAAGCCGATATGGATCGCCCGATCTTTATCGACAAAGTTCTAGGTCTTGAGCTAGCCTCTATGCGCCAGATCGTCGAAATCGTGAAACGCACCTATTGTGGCACTTTTGCACTGCAATACATGCATATTTCCGATCCCGAGCAAGCCGGCTGGTTGAAAGAGCGGATCGAAGGCTTTGACAAAGAGATCAAATTCACCCGTGAAGGGCGTCGCGCGATCCTGAACAAGCTGGTCGAAGCCGAAGGCTTTGAGAAGTTCCTGCATGTGAAATATATGGGCACCAAGCGCTTTGGCCTTGATGGTGGCGAAGCCCTGATCCCTGCCATGGAACAGATAATCAAGCGCGGCGGTAATTTGGGCGTCAAGGAAATCGTCATCGGCATGCCTCACCGCGGCCGTTTGAACATCCTGGCCAATGTTTTGTCCAAACCCTATCGGGCGATTTTCAACGAATTCCAGGGCGGCAGCTTTAAGCCCGAAGAAGTGGATGGCTCGGGCGATGTGAAATATCACCTTGGCGCCTCTTCGGACCGTGAATTCGACGCGCATCCGGTGCACTTGTCCCTGACCGCGAACCCGTCCCACCTAGAGGCGGTGAACCCGGTTGTCTTGGGCAAGGCCCGCGCGAAGCAGCAGCAGCTAAACAACCCGACCCGCGAAGCTGTTTTGCCGGTTCTTCTGCATGGTGATGCGGCCTTTGCTGGCCAGGGCATCGTCGCGGAATGTTTTGCTCTGTCCGGTCTGGTGGGCCACCGTACCGGCGGGACGATCCATATCGTTGTGAATAACCAAATCGGCTTTACCACCGCGCCGCATTTCTCGCGCTCCTCGCCTTATCCGACCGATAACGCCTTGGTGGTTGAAGCACCGATTTTCCACGTCAATGGCGATGACCCAGAAGCGGTTGTTCATGCCGCGAAAGTCGCCACCGAATTCCGTCAGAAATTCGGCAAAGACGTTGTGATCGACATCTTCTGCTATCGTCGTTTCGGGCATAACGAAGGCGATGAACCGATGTTCACTCAGCCTGAAATGTACACCAAGATCAAAAAGCATAAGACCACGCTGCAGCTTTACACCGAGCGTCTGGTCCAAGATGGCCTGATCCCCGAAGGTGAAATCGAGGATATGAAAGCCGCTTTCCAAGCGCATTTGAATGAAGAATTCGAAGCTGGGAAAGAATATAAGCCCAATAAAGCCGACTGGCTGGATGGTCGCTGGGCGCATTTGGATCGGGATCAAGACGAGTATCAGCGCGGCCAAACCGCTGTTCCCGAGGCCGCTTTGCGCGAAATCGGTACGGCTTTGACCACTGTGCCTGACACGCTGAATGTGCATAAAACCATCAACCGCTTTATCGGCGCGCGCAAAGCGATGTTCGAAACGGGCGAAGGTTTCGACTGGGCAACCGCAGAGGCAATGGCCTTTGGCTCGCTCCAGCTCGAAGGCTATCCGGTGCGTCTGGCCGGTCAGGATTGTACGCGCGGCACCTTCTCGCAGCGCCATTCCGGTTGGATCGACCAGAAAACCGAAGAGCGCTATTATCCGCTGAACCATGTCCGCGAAGGTCAAGCACAGTATGAGGTGATCGACTCTGCTCTGTCGGAATATGCGGTTTTGGGCTTTGAATATGGCTATTCCCTTGCGGAGCCGAATGCTTTGGTTCTGTGGGAAGCGCAGTTTGGCGATTTCGCCAATGGCGCGCAGATCATGTTCGACCAGTTCATCAGCTCGGGCGAACGCAAATGGCTGCGGATGTCGGGTCTGGTAATGCTCTTGCCGCATGGCTTTGAGGGTCAAGGGCCGGAGCACTCTTCGGCACGTCTGGAACGCTACCTCCAGCTGTCCGCAGAAGATAACTGGATCGTTGCGAACTGCTCGACCCCGGCGAATTACTTCCATATTCTGCGCCGCCAGCTGCACCGCTCCTTCCGGAAGCCTTTGGTGCTGGTCACGCCGAAATCCTTGTTGCGTCACAAATCCTGTGTCAGCAGCTTGGCGGATTTCTCGGACGGGTCTTCGTTCCATCGGGTTCTGATCGATGGTGCCGAGGCTGGTGTTTCGCCAACTCAGCTGAAACCAGATAGCGAAATCAAGCGCGTGGTTATGTGCTCGGGCAAAGTCTATTACGACCTGCTCGAAGAGCGTGACGCCCGTGGCCTGGATGATGTCTATCTGCTGCGGATCGAGCAATTCTATCCGTTCCCGGCCCTGTCGCTGGTCAAAGAGCTGGAACGCTTCAAAAACGCTGAAATGGTTTGGTGCCAAGAAGAGCCGAAAAACCAAGGCGCTTGGACCTTTATCGAGCCGAATATCGAATGGGTTCTGACCCGTATCGGCGCAACTTATACTCGTCCGGCTTATGCCGGTCGCGCAGCCTCGGCTTCGCCGGCAACCGGCCTAGCCTCTCAACATAAAGCACAGCAAAGCGCGCTCGTGAATGAAGCGCTGACTATCGAAGGGAAGTGAGCCCATGTCTACCGAAGTCCGTGTCCCCACGCTTGGCGAAAGCGTCACCGAAGCGACTGTCGCTACCTGGTTCAAGCAACCGGGCGACAGTGTTGCTCTGGACGAGATGCTCTGCGAGCTGGAAACTGATAAAGTGACCGTCGAGGTTCCTTCTCCGGCTGCTGGCACTTTGGCGGAAATCGTTGCCGCTGAAGGCACCACTGTTGGTGTTGACGCTCTGTTGGCCTCGATCTCTGAAGGCGGCGCTGCGGCTGCTCCGGCACCGGCGGCGGCAGCTGCTCCGGCGGCGGCAGAAGCTCCGGCAGCTGGTGGCGAAAGCATCGATGTGATGGTTCCGACCCTGGGCGAAAGCGTCACCGAAGCCACTGTTTCCACCTGGTTCAAACAGGTTGGCGAAACCGTGGCCCAAGACGAAATGCTGTGCGAGCTGGAAACCGATAAAGTGTCGGTCGAAGTTCCCTCTCCTGCGGCGGGCGTTCTGGCTGAAATCATCGCTCCGGAAGGGGCAACTGTCGATGCAACCGCGAAACTAGCGGTTCTGAGCGCTGGCACTGGCGCGGCGGCTCCGGCGGCGGCACCGGCAGCTCCGGCTCCGGCGGCGGCTCCGGCAGCAACCGGCAGCAAAGATGTTGAAAACGCTCCTTCGGCGAATAAGCTGATGGCGGAAAAAGGCATCTCTCCCTCGGCTGTTTCCGGCACTGGTCGCGATGGCCGCGTCATGAAAGAAGACGTGCTGAAAGCGATGACTGCTCCGGCCGCAACCCCTGCCCCGGCAGCTGTTTCCCGCGCCCCGAGCCCGGCAGAAGACGCCGCGCGCGAAGAGCGTGTGAAAATGACCAAGCTGCGCCAGACCATCGCGCGCCGTTTGAAAGACAGCCAGAACACCGCCGCCATGCTGACCACCTATAACGAGGTGGACATGACCGAGGCGATGGCTCTGCGTAAAGAATACAAAGAGCTGTTCGAGAAGAAGCATGGCGTTCGCCTGGGCTTTATGTCCTTCTTCACCAAAGCTTGCTGTCAGGCGCTGAAAGATGTGCCAGAAGTGAACGCGGAAATCGACGGCACGGATATCGTCTATAAGAACTTCGTTCATATGGGCATCGCAGCTGGCACGCCGCAAGGTCTGGTTGTTCCGGTCATCCGTGACGCCGACCAGATGTCTTTCGCTGAGATCGAAAAAGCGATCGCCGAAAAAGGCAAACGCGCACGGGACGGCAAACTGTCCATGGCGGAAATGCAGGGCGGCACCTTCACCATCTCTAATGGCGGTGTTTATGGCTCGCTGATGTCTTCGCCGATCCTGAATCCTCCGCAGTCCGGCATCCTGGGCATGCATAAAATTCAGGACCGTCCGATGGTTATCAATGGCGAAATCAAGATCCGCCCGATGATGTATCTGGCACTGTCTTATGACCACCGGATCGTGGACGGCAAAGGCGCCGTGACCTTCTTGGTCCGCGTCAAAGAATGCCTCGAAGATCCGCGCCGTCTGCTGATGAACCTGTAATCAGGCATCTTTTTTAAGAATGATATCAACGCCCTGGCCCCTTGGCTGGGGCGTTTTTTATTGTGGTCTGGGCTGCGGTGGCTCTGCTCTTGCGCACTTCTTTTGACATTGGTCAGAGCGTCTTAACCCAAATCACGCTAAAGCAAGCCCATCACTAGGAGATCGGGCTATGACAAAACATGTGCTGACTCATTTCGATACCGCCGATTTTGGCGCTTGGCGCTCGGTGTTTGAGACCGAGAAAAAGGCGATGACCCATTCGGGGCTGAAGACTCTGAATGTTTGGCAAGATAACGACAATAGCAATCACGCTTGGATACTTTTCGAAGTGCTCGATGAATCCAAGGCGGAGGCCTGGATGGCCGGCGATGCGGTCTGCGGTGCAGAACGAGAAGGCGTCGCAAATGAACGGCATATCTATCTGCAATCCGCTTAATTTGCCTATGTTTGGGGCAAATGCCGACCAATATAGCAATAACCGCATGCTGCGGCGCGGCATGATCGCCCAGAGAACGCATCATTAAGCAGTTCGCATAATCGGTTCCGGCAGACTTTCCCGAACAGGGAGGGTCAACGCAAAATATCGGAGCCTTCACAATGCTACTGCTTTCATTATCGCGCCTGGTGGTTTCCTTTCTTTTCACCAGCTTATTTTTGACCCAAGCCGCAGCTTGCACCAGCGGCGCCGCAAAAACCGCCTATGCTGATGGTCAGAAATTGGCTATCCAAGGGCTCTTTACGGAAACCAGCGCTTCCGATGATCCTGCCTTGCGGGTCTGTTTTGCACTTGGGCAACGCGAAGGGCTCAAACGCCGGATCCTGATCACCGCCGCAATAGCCCAGCCCAAGCCGGGTCCAATACGTCAATAGGCGCGCTTTCCCTTGCTCTCCCCGCTCTTCGGAGTAGGTATTAAGCAATACTAAAGCGGAGTCGCCCCGATGATCTCTTCCCTCGATAGCCTCGCTCTTTACGGGCTTTTGGTTGTAATCACTCTCATTTTGCAAGCCATCGGTGCTTTGCAACAACTCGGGATCGGATATCTTTTATCCTCGCGCGATGAGCATCGCAGCCTCGAAGGGATGACCGCCCGCCTTGACCGAGCCCTGAACAATTCCATCACGGCCATGGCTCTCTTTGCCCCTGCGGTTTTACTGATCCATACCCAAAACATCACGACCCCTTATGTCGATACAGTTGCCCTGGTTTTCCTAATCGCGCGGCTTGTCTACCTCCCTTGCTATGTGTTTGATATCCAAGGGCTTCGCTCTGGCGCATGGGGTGTGGGATTCTTTGCCACGCTCGCTCTCTATACGGTTGCGCTGACCTATTAAGGCTCCTAAATCTTCCTCCTGTATACCACGGTACATCTTTCTGCATGGGCGCGCTCATATGACATCTGTCGCAAGAGAGCCCATTGATGTGACTAGGGTTAGGATGGATTTTGCGGCCCAAAACGCGGCAGGAGGAGAGACATGGCAGACTATGATGTGATTGTAATCGGGGGCGGTCCGGGCGGCTATGTTTGCGCGATCCGTTGTGCACAATTGGGCCTGAAAACCGCTTGTGTGGAAGGACGCGACACTTTGGGCGGCACCTGCCTGAATGTCGGCTGTATTCCGTCGAAAGCCCTGCTGCACGCGTCTCATCAAGTGCATGAAGTCCACGAGAATTTCGGCAAAATGGGCATCACCGCCGAGCCGGAAGTCGATTGGGGCCAAATGAAGTCCTATAAGGACGATGTGATTAAGCAAAACACCACGGGCATCGAATTCTTGTTCAAAAAGAACAAGGTTGATTGGCTGAAAGGGTGGGGCTCTATCCCGGCGGCCGGTCAGGTGAAAGTAGGCGATCAGACCTATTCCGCGAAAAACATCATCATCGCTTCGGGGTCTGAGGCGTCATCCCTCCCCGGCATCGAGATCGACGAAGAAACTGTTGTGACCTCGACTGGCGGTCTG
This sequence comes from Mangrovicoccus sp., assembly GCA_049603835.1. Lineage (GTDB taxonomy): Bacteria > Pseudomonadota > Alphaproteobacteria > Rhodobacterales > Rhodobacteraceae > Mangrovicoccus. The sequence goes on along the minus strand of JBMYSZ010000001.1, from coordinate 146,198 downwards.
GAGCTGAAAGAGATCCCAGGCAAGCTGGTTGTGATTGGCGCAGGCGTCATTGGTCTGGAGCTGGGCTCCGTCTATAAGCGGCTTGGTTCTGAAGTGACCGTTGTCGAATTTATGGAAGCGATCACGCCGGGCATGGATGCCGAAGTTGCGCGTCAATTCCAAAAAATCCTGAGCAAACAAGGCCTTGATTTCGTTCTAGGCGCTGCGGTTCAGTCGGTTGAAAAAGGATCCCCGACAAAGGTCACTTATAAGCTGAAGAAAGACGACAGCGAGCATGTGATCGAATGCGACGCGGTTTTGGTTGCAACTGGTCGCCGCCCCTATACCGAAGGCCTCGGCCTGGGTGCGCTTGGGGTTGAGATGACGCAACGCGGTCAAATCGCGGTCGATGCCCATTGGAAAACCAATATCGACGGCGTTTATGCGATCGGCGATGTGATCGAAGGACCGATGCTCGCGCATAAAGCCGAGGACGAAGGCATGGCCGTTGCCGAAGTCGTCGCGGGCAAGCATGGTCACGTGAATTACAGTGTCATTCCGGGCGTTGTTTACACGCATCCGGAAGTGGCCACAGTTGGCGCAACCGAAGAGCAGCTGAAAGCCGAAGGCCGCGCCTATAAGGTCGGCAAGTTCAGCTTTATGGGTAATGGCCGGGCTAAGGCTGTGTTCACCGCGGAAGGCTTTGTAAAGCTACTGGCCGACAAAGAAACCGATCGGGTTTTGGGCGCCCATATCATTGGCCCGGCGGCTGGTGACCTGATCCATGAAATCTGTGTTGCAATGGAATTCGGCGCATCGGCCCAAGATGTGGCTCTGACTTGCCACGCACATCCGACATTCTCTGAAGCAGTTCGCGAAGCGGCATTGGCCTGCGGCGATGGTGCAATCCACGCCTAAGCTATTGCTTTTATAAAACTTCTTAGCACGCCCCTATTTGGGGCGTGTTTTGATTTTCGGCCCCTGGGTCTCCTTGAAATTGTCCTTACCGGTGTCTTTGTTCGACCATAAATGAGGGACAGAGAAAACCAGCTCAAAGAAACGGGAAATGCTTTAGCTATGCTCGTCAAGCATAGCCGGATTTCAGTGAGCACTTCTTCATTTTCTTGTCAGCAAAACATGGTACTTCGCTTTTCGTAACCCGCACAGTTTTTACCCGATGCGTTTCCTTGTGATTAAGGATGCGGCAAGAAGCGACTGGAAAAAGACTGCATGCGGAGGTACACAAAAGTATGCAGTAATAGAGTTTGTGAGGCCGAAATGCACCCGAATATGCAAAATCCTATAGCGAATGATTCCTCTGCGAATGAAAATGATCGGTTGAGCCTAGTCCAGGCGGCGCTTTTGATTGGCGTCTGGGCAGCGCTATTTGGCCTGGGCCTGACACTTCTTCCATAATGGGAGATTGACTGTCAGGGACGCTTTTGATCCGTGTGGGCTCGACTAACCCGGCCAGTTGGAGCGTTTCGCCCAAAACCAAAAACGTTTCCTCTAGAGCAAACGTTTATCCAAAAAACAAAAAATGGACGAGGGTTCCCGTCCATTTTCATAACGTTGCAATCAAAGTTGCAAACCGCCTAATCTGCAGCCAAGGCGGTGAACCTTATTCTGAGATTGCGAAGCTTTCCAAGTCAGCCCCTTCAGCCAAGGCCTGGACCAACCATTTCGGCTTACGGCCGCGCCCCGACCAAGTCCGAGATTCATCTTCTGGATCGCGATATTTTGGCGCTAGACCGGTCAATGTTGCATTTCCATTGGCCAATTCCGCCATTTCTTTCATGGAAACTCCGTGGCGCTCGGCTACGGCTTTCATCTCTTCCAAAGCCGCGACGCGCATTTCTTTTTCGACTTCAACAAGACGCTTATCGATATCGTCCCGGAGCGAAAGTAATTCTGGCTTGGTCAAGGATTTAATATCCATATCAGATCCTGCTCTATTTTTGATTGGTTTGACCTTGTATTTCCATATGCTCTATCTTTTTGGCATACACAAGATAAAAAAATAGTAATTCTTACAGCGAGCGACACGAAACTTTTTCCAATCTGGATCATCAAAACTCCCTAGAAAATAGACGAAATTTTAAATATAAAAAAAACAATAGCTTGCGACAAAGTCTTCATATGGCTTTTCGTCGCCAACTAAAGCAAAAAACCGATGAACTCCTGTGGATAAATCTATGGATAAGTTCAATATGACTATTCCAAAGAGTTTTAGCTTTCCTGATCCTTGCCGTCCATCGGTCTATTTCTTTCCTGTAAAATGAAGTTTTTGGCTATCAAAGCTCGGGGATCGTCCGAGTTTTGCCTCAATTTTTTGCCAATTTCCTGCACCAAGCTTGTAAGCAAAGGGCGAAGCAATAGCCAAATGCTGCAAAACAGTTTGGCGCGATAGTATATAATGCCCTGACGGTAGACAGGTTTGTGGAGAAAAAGCAATTCCGCGCGCAACAACACGCGATAGCAATCCTGGTCCTGTTCTCATCCAAATCGTTTCGGAAGTTCCGGAAAGGATAAGCTCTACTGCTTCTTCTAATGCTTCTTCTATAAATTTATTCCCAGCCTGTGCAGCTAAAAAGTTATTCCCTGTCGAACCATAAACCTCTTGATAGGTTACAAATTCGGCATCACTGGGAATAATATCTGGCAAATAACCAAGACAAATATCGTCGCAATCCAAATAAATCCCGCCATATTCACGCAATAAGACCAGCCGCAATAAATCCGCTCGTTCAGCTGCGTGTTCGCTCATGTTAAAGGCTCGGAGCAAATTGGGCTCCCCTAACCTTTTAATGAACTGCCGGGCCGTCGAGCAGTCATATAATTTTATATCAAAATCTGAATGGCACTGATGCAGCTTTTTCATTGCCGCTGAAAGATCCTGAGGCGGCTCCCCGGTCTCCCAATATTGGTAGATCACTTTGGGGATATTTCTCATATCACCAGTTGGCACCAAGTCAGAGACTTCGAAATGGCCGGCACGACGCAATGAAATCAATAATGAAAGTGCGGCGGCAGAATTATCTCTGTATTTTCTCAAGAGATCCGAAAATGACTGAATTTGGTTCTTTGGCGCCTGCGCCGCGATGGCCTCCAACTGTGTTGTCATTTCGGGTTCAAGACGCAGTTCATTTAGAATTTCGCTAAATATTCCGTATTTGTGAACAATCTTCGGCGCGCCACTGGCGCGATCCAAAAGATACGCTTTTTCAAAAGCTTCCAAAGCTTCTCCGGGGCGGCTAAGGCACATTAAAGAATGGCCCATCAAGGTAAATAACCCCGCACGATCAGGGGCAAGCTCTATGGCCGCCTCTGTGTGATCTAGGCAACCCGCAAAATCCATGACATTTCGACAAATCATTGCCTGAGCGAAATGCCCAATGACTGAATCATTTTCGGTGCCATTCCGCCAATTAGAAATAGCCTGTTCCGCCAAATCAAGGCGCCCTAACTGGGAGGTATAATTTGTAATTTGGCGTAGGATTGGACCATTTTCAGCTTGGCCCAAAGCATCCAATGCCTCATCATATTCGCCTATCGCCCAATAAGCTCCGGCAATACGCAAACGAATTGCGGGACGTTGCAAAACAGTGCTGTCGAGCTTTGCAACCTCTGCAATTACCTCCCTTGCTTGACCGAGATCTGTCATGGATTGAATATATAGCGCCCAAAGATGTTGATCATTGGGATTTTGATGCAACGCGTTTTTAAGTGGCGGCATCGCATCCATGTTCAATCCAAGCGCTATTAAAATCCGTGCCTTTAAAATTGATGCATCCGCATCGACACAATCCCCTGGCAAACGCGCTAGCATGTGGCTAAGGGCAGTTTCATCCGCCAAAGCCATATAGGCATCGGCCAAAACTATTTGTGTTTTATAGTCGAGCGCCCCTTTGTTTTGAAAATCCACGAGTATTTCCACTACCCGCTTTGGATCATTTGACGCTGCCGCGAGCTCCGCCATTTCACGGGTTAGATCCCCCTCATCGGGGCAAGCTGCTGAAAAGAATTTTATGCAGTCCTCGGCCTCCTCAAATCGTTTTTGTGATTTTAGCCAAGCTATTCGGAAACGATGCCCTGCCGGGCGGCTTGGCTGCGCTTCTATTAATGTCTTTAATTCTTGTAAATTTACTGACAGAGGATCAATTTTGGCTTTTACGCGCTCACGATCAAATTTAAGCCACCAATTCTTAGGACGCTCTTTCAGGCCCGCATCAATCACGGCTAGAGCTTCGGGGAATTTTTGCATTTCTCGATAGATGCCGGCGATTTTCAAAGGCAATCCCGGATCGACAAAGGGGAGTTCCCGCAGTTTCTCTAAAGCCGCTAAAGCCGTATCGGTCGCACCAATCACGCGGGTCAGGCTGATTAACCTTATCCAATCCTCAACGTCCAACTCTTGGCGCAAAAGAAGGCCACAAATTTGGCCCGCCTGATCCCAAGATTCTGTTTTTTGCAAACCCTCGGCCAGGATCAAAGCCTCGCTTTCCGATCCTTCAATTGAAAATTCTTCATAAGCGCTTCGATAAAGATCCCGCGCCAATTCGTCGTCATTATTTTCGAGAGCGGAATTCGCCCGGCGCATCAAACTCAAAAAACTGGTTTTTTGCGAGCTGTCTTCAGACACTGGGCTCTCCTCAAAATATGCAAACGAATACCGGATTAGAAACCGAGATTTCCGCAGGTGTATAGGCGATTGGGGACCCAGGCCAAAGCAGTTCTCCCCATCATATGGAGCGCTTTCTATGGCACTATCCCGAAAATTCAGATAGTCTTAAAAACTGGTAAATGACAAACAATCTGGTTGAGAGTTTCCCCTGCCCTCAGAAATGCTAGCTTCGATTTATGATTGATTATCACCATCTCGTGGCATGCCCGCATTGTGACCTGCTTCACCAAGAAGCCCCCATGCCAGTTAATGCGACGGCGCGTTGTCGTAGGTGCAATGCTTTGCTGTTCACTTCTCACGCCAATGCGGTGGTCACTGTGATTAGCCTTGCGATTGCCGCTTTGACACTGCTTGGCATTGGCATGACATTTCCTTTTCTGGGGTTAAAGGCGGCGGGGCTTTCAAATACTGCGTCAGTGGTTGATGCGGTGCTGGCCTTTTCCGATGGCATGATGGCGCCATTATCCTTAGCAGTGGCGGTCATGATCTTGGTTTTGCCAGCTCTTAGACTGGTCATCTTGATCTATGTGCTCACCCCTTTAGCCTTGGGTCGGCCTGCCTTTCCAGCAGCTGCGCGCCTGTTTCGGCTTAATGCCACTTTGCGCCCCTGGGCGATGGCAGAAATTTTCATGGTTGGGGTTGCGGTCGCCCTGATCAAAGTCGCCGATTTAGCCGATGTGGTCTTAGGCCCGGCCTTTTGGACATTCGGAATTGCGGTTTTGCTGATTGGCGTCAAAGAAGCCCTGATATGTGAGAGAACCATATGGCGCATGATACGCCCGGCCTAACTGCCCGCGAGGCCCAGCTGATTGGCTGTCGTCATTGTGGTCGCGTCTGGCCCAAAAAGCAGAGCAAATGCGGCCTATGCGGCGCGACGCTGCATAGCCGCTATCCGCAAAGTTTCCAAAAGCTTTGGGCGTGGTGGATTGCGGGGCTGATCTGCTATATTCCCGCAAATCTTTACCCGATGTTGCAAACCGAAATGCTAGGCGCGACATCCGCCAGCACGATTATCGGCGGCGTTGTCGATTTGGTTCATCACCATGCTTATTTCGTGGCCTTCGTGGTGTTCTTTGCCTCTGTCTGTATTCCAGTGGCGAAATTTGGCGCGATTGCTTGGGTTGCGATCAGTTTGCAGATGGCCCGCAAGTCGAATGAGCATGCGGCCCATCAATTGCACCGCACCCATGAGATTGTCGAATTTGTAGGCCGTTGGTCGATGATTGACGTGTTTGTGGTGGCGATCCTATCGGCGCTAGTGCAGATTTCGGTCGTGGTACAAATTCATCCAGGGCTTGCCGCGATCAGCTTTGCCCTATCTGTCGTCTTTACTATGTTGTCGGCTCTTAGCCTCGATCCCCGGCTAATTTACGACCTGCTGTCGAAACCTGTAGGAGCGACCCCGAATGACTGACCCCCAGATCCCAGGTTATAAGGTGAAAGAAAGCCGCAATTTCTTTGCCGGTTTATCGCCTGTCATTTTGGTCCCTATTGCTGCCCTGCTCATCGCCGGGGGCATCATCTACAAAGCGATTTCCGAAAAAGGACCACTGATCGAAGTCACCTTTGACCAAGCCAGCGGGATTGTCGCGGATCAGACTGTTTTGAAATTCCGCGAAATCAATGTGGGTAAGGTCGAGGATCTGCATCTTACCGAAGACCTCAAGCGGGTGACCGCCGCAATTCGGTTGGACAAAGAAGTTGCGCCTTATGTGGATGCGGATGCGAAATTCTGGATCGTCCGCCCCGAAGTCTCGGCCCGCGGCGTTACCGGTCTTGATACGGTCCTGTCGGGCGTTTTCATCCAAGGCTCTTGGGATGCCAAAATCGGTGAAAGCCAAACCGAATTTGATGGCGCGCTTCAGGCGCCGCTTGTCCCGACCGGCAAGGATGGCACAACGATCACCCTTTCCGCGCCGCGCGGCGGTGGGCTCCAGGCCGGCGCTCCGATTTTGCATCGTGGGGTGCAAGTGGGCACAATCGACCGCCCAGAATTGTCGAAAGATGGCAGCCAAGTCACCGCCAATGCCTTTATCGAGGCCCCTTATGACGACTTTCTGAACACGGCATCGCGGTTTTGGGGCATCTCCGGGCTGTCGGTCGATATCAAATCCACGGGCATTTCTTTGAATATCGGCAGTTTGGCGACCCTGCTCGAAGGTGGTCTAGAATTCGCAACCTTCGGCTCTGGTGGCCAATTGGTTGAACCGGGGCAAAATTTCACGGTCTATACCAGCCGGGACGCCGCCGAAGAAGGCGCTGTTGTGGCCGAAGGCCCTGGCGAAAATGACGTCATGATCTCCACTGTTTTCAGCGGGGCGGTCAGCGGGCTGAATGTCAATGCACCGGTTGAATTGGCCGGGCAAAAGATCGGCCAGGTGGTTGGGCTATCCAGCTTTGTGGGAGAGGACTCCTATGGCCCCAGCCAAGTGCTGCTGCGGGTCAGTTTCGCGGTAGACCTGGCCAAGCTTGGCCTGCCCGCAGATGCCACAGAAGAAGACGCTTTGACCTTTTTCCGCGATGCGGTTGCCCAGGGGCTGAAGGCAGAGATGGTCCGCCGCTCGATGCTGAGCCAAGATCTAAAGATCGTTATTCGCAATGATCCCGATGGGGCGCCCGGCAGTTTGGTCGAAAACACCATTCATCCGCCGCAAATTCCGTCCTTCCCGGTTGAGGTCGCCGATCTTAGCGCCTCTGCCGAGGGGATCATGGAAAAGGTCGCCGCCCTGCCGATCGAGGATGTGGTGACCTCTGCCATTTCGCTTATGGATAGTGTGACCGCGCTGACCTCTAGCGATGAGATGCGCAATGTCCCGCAATCCATCGCGCTTTTGCTCAATGACGCGCAAAGCCTGATCGGCAAGGTCGATCCCGAACCGCTGCTTGGCGAACTCACCGCTTTGGCCGGAGACTTGCGGCAAGTGGTGCAAGAGCTTGAGGCAAGCGGCGCTTTGGCCTCCCTTAATGCTGGACTGACCCGCAGCGATAATATTTTGTCCTCCGTCGAAGAGACCAGCCGCGAACTTCCCCAGGTCTTGGCCAATCTGGATCAGGTTCTGATGAAAATCGAACAGCTCGCGGTTGAAGATCTTTTGACCTCCACCACCGGGCTGAGCGATGAATTGGCCGCCTATGTTCAATCCGAGGCGCTAAAGGGCCTGCCGGACCAATTAGCCGGGCTTACCAGCGAGGCCCGCTCTTTGTTGTCGAACCCTGCATTGCAAAAGGCCCCGGATCAGATCGGCGTCATTTTGGACAATACCGGCACAGTAACGGGCCGCCTGGTCGAAGCAAATACAGTGGGCGAGCTGACCGATACGATTGAACAGATCGAGCAAGTCGGCATCACCCTGAACAAAGCCGCCGAGCAATTGCCGCCGATCCTTGAAGAATTCAGCGCTGTTGCCGAGACCGCCGCCGCCTTGCCCCTAGAACAGCTGGTGGCACGGGCAAATGCGCTGGTGGGCCGGGCCGAAGATATCTTGGCCTCTAGCGATACCCAGGATCTGCCCGCTTCCTTAAATGCAACACTAGACCAGCTGACCACGACGTTAGGCGAATTGCGCGAAGGCGGGGCGGTGGACAACACCAATGCCACCCTTGATGCCGCGCGGATCGCTGCCCAAGAATTCGCCAGCCTGAGTGCCGATTTGCCGGCCTTGGTCACGCGGATTGATGAACTGGCTGCCAATACCAATAGCCTGATCACCGCTTATGGCGACAGATCGGACTTTAATACCCAAACCGTCTCGGCTTTGCGGGATCTGAAAGAGGCCGCACGGGCGGTGACATCGCTGGCCCGCAGCCTTGAACGCAACCCCAATTCTCTGATTTTAGGACGCTGACATGCCCCAGCTGCGCCCCTTTGCTCTGCTCTTTTCCCTGGGTCTTCTGGCCGCCTGCACCACGCCGCCGACGCAATATTTACTGGCCCCAGAAGCAAGCGCGCCGCAATTCCGCTCGCGCTTAGCGTCAGTTGAGGTGCGCGATATATCCCTGCCGCGTTATGCCACCGCTGATAGTATCGCATTGATGGATGAAACCGGCGCTATGATCAGCGACCCCAATTCCGTCTGGGCCGATGATCCTCAAAGGGCGCTGACCCAAGGGCTCGCACGGCAGCTGCATCAGATCACCGGCGCGCGCGTCGCTGCCGAGCCCTGGCCTTTTGCCGGGCCGCCTTCGGCAACGCTTTCGGTTGTGGTGGACCAAATTTACGCATCGGATGATGGGACGGTGCGGATGTCGGGCCAATATGCTTTGGCACCGATTGCCGCTAATATATCAGACCGCTCCGGCAGTTTTGATTTCCCCACCGCAATAAATGGCGAAGGCCCCGCCGCTATCGCCGACGCCCATAGCCGCGCCTTAGTGACCCTCGCCGCGACCATCGCACAAAAGGCCTTGCGCTAAGCCTGCCCCGTCAACTGGCGCAACCGCCTACGGATCTCGGCCCGGATTTCCCCTGGCCGGTCGGGATCAACCAGGCGTGTCAGCAAATCCTCGGTCGGCAAGCGCGGTCGGCCCGCCAATGTCCAGCGCAGCCCCTTCAGAACATCACAGGCCGCAGCAGGCAGCCGATCCGGCACATCCTGCCCCGAGAGCTCCGCCCAAAGCCGGGCCCAAAGCCGCCCCACTGTCCAAGGATTATAGCCGCCGCCCCCGGTAACCATGAGCCGGGGCGCCATATCCCGCAACCCGCGCAGCACCGCGATATGCGCATTATTAGACAGGGCCAAGCGCGATAGCGGATCCTCTAACACCGCATCCGCACCACATTGCAGAATTATCGCTTCGGGCCGAAAAGCGGCGATTTGCGGGAAGATCAGCTGATCTCGGATCAGGGCCATTTCGCTGTCATTCAATCCAGATGGCACTGGCAGATTGAACAGATTTCCCACCCCACGATCCACCAGCGCACCGGTGCGGGGCCAGCGATTTTCCTCATGCACCGAAATCATCAGTATATTGGGATCATTGGCAAAAGCGAATTCCACCCCATCAGGGTGATGGGCATCAATATCGATATAGGCCACCCGATTCACCCCATGCCGCCGCAGGCTAAGGATCGCCAGCACCAGATCATTGAGAAAGCAAAAACCATTGGCCCGATCCGGCAAACCGTGATGCGTGCCACAGCCCGGCGCATGCACCACCCCGCCCTTTTCCAACAATGCCGCCGTCAGAAAGGCCGCCCCTGCCCCAGTGGCCGGACGGCGGAAGATTTCTGGAAAGATCGGGTTAGACGCCGTGCCTAAATGGTGCCGCGCGCGAATCTCGGGGCTCACCGTCTGAGATGCCTCTGCCGCCTGCAGCGCCGCCACATAAGCAGGGTCATGCCATAGATGCAGGCCTTCGGGCTTTGCCATGGGCGACACACGATATTGCCCCGGCGCGAACCAATCCAAGGCGCGGCATAAATCCATAGACGTGGTCACCCGCGGCACGCGCAGCGGATGCCAAGTGCCATAGCTCGACCCGCGATATACCTCGGAGCCGATGAAAATCGGGCCTAGCGTTTTAGCGCCCCTTCGATGGATCCGGTTATCGTTTTCGACATTGGCCGAACCGTCGCGCCAAAGGTTTCCAGGATTTGACCCTCGGGGCCGATCAGAACCTTGTTGAAATTCCATCGCGGCTCAAAACCCGTCTCATTGCGAACCCATTGGTAGAACTCATGGGCTTGGGCCCCGCGCACATGGGTGATCTCGGCCATGGGCATTGTAATGCCAAAATTCAGCTCGCAGAATTCCTTGACCTGAGCGGCACTGTCCAGCTCTTGCCGGAAATCATCCGATGGCACGGCCAAAACCACAAGCCCCGCATCCTGATAGGTTTCATATAAGGTCTGCAACCCGTCATATTGACCGGTAAAGCCGCATTGCGAGGCAGTATTCACCACCAAGACCGCTTTGCCCTGCCAATCTGCCATGCGCAACACGCCGCCATCGATATTTCCAAATTCAAACCCCAGCGGCTGGTCGGAGGCCGCGCGGCTGGACGCAGCGGGATAAATCAGCATTGCGGCCATCATAGCCAATGCCCCAAAAGCGTGAATCCAAGCAAGTCGCGATGAAATAGGCATGGTCCCCTCCTCTAACTGGCTAGAGGTATTTCGCGACATCTAGGAATCAAGATAGGCCGGACAAAAAACTCACTGTCAATATAGACACGACATCCAGGCCGCGGCTACCATATCTAGTAGAGGCAAGCGACTCACCTAGAATGCAGAGGGTTATTCAGAGCGGTCATGACATTGCAGAACATATCTCAGGGGCCGCTTTCATTGGGAAATACGCGTAAAGGCGAAATTCGCACACAATTTGGGGCGATATGTTATCGCAAGGTCAAATCCAAGCCCGAGATTTTGCTTATCACTAGCCGAGGTCGAGGCCGCTGGCTTGTGCCGAAAGGATGGCCCATGGCGGGTCAGACCCCTGCGGACTCCGCCGCGCAAGAGGCATTTGAAGAGGCGGGTATTCAGGGCCATGCGCATCCCCAATGCGTCGGCATCTATTCCTATACCAAGGGCAAGCCGGGCGGCGGTGCTCTGCCTTGCGTGGTGGCGCTATATCCGGTGGAAGTCACCCGTGTTTTGCGCCGTTTTCCCGAGCAAGGCGAACGCAAACGCCGCTGGTTTAGCCCAAAACGCGCCGCAGAAATGGTGCAAGAACCGGAATTGCGGCAAATCCTTTGCCACTTCGATCCTGGCGAGTTCCCGCCTGCGCTTACCATGCGGCGACGACGCAGTTGAATATTTCTTAGGATTGATTAGGTATGTCGATCTGTAAACCATGAGTGAACGCAGATGATCAGATATGCCCTAAAATGCGATCAGAATCACAGTTTTGAAAGCTGGTTCCAATCTGCCTCGGCATATGACGCATTGCATAAATCTAATTTACTCGAATGCCCGGTCTGCGGCAGCTCATCGGTGCAAAAGGCGATGATGGCGCCGCGGGTTTCCATTTCGGACACTGCGGAACGCCCCGCTCCGCCCAGCGAAGCGCAGGCAGAAACACCAGCCGCCGCCACCGAGGTGCCAGCGCCAGCGCCGGCCCCGCTTCCGAATATGCCGGTAGACGCCCAAGTTAAGGCTGCGGTTGATCGTTTGCGCCATGTGGTAGAGTCGAATTCCGACTATGTGGGCAATTCCTTTGCCGAAGAAGCCCGCGCCATGCATGAAGGCACCGCACCCGAACGCGCGATCCATGGCGAGGCAAAGCTTGAAGACGCCCGCTCGCTTTTGGAGGACGGGGTGCCTATACTGCCCCTACCGTTCCGAAGCCGGGGCGGATCGAACTAGGGCAGCAGAAGAGATCCCATCACAATGGCAATTGTTATAACGGGTGCAACACGCGGCATCGGTCGTGGCTTGCGTGACCACTACGCGGATCAGGGGAAAAACGTCTATGGCACCGGCCGAGGCAATCTTCCCGATGATGATCATTGGATTTCGCTGGATGTCGGCGATCCTGTTTCTATCCGGCAAATGAGCCAGGCCTTGGATGGCGTCCCGGTGGATTTGCTGGTTTGCAATGCCGGTGTTTACGAAGACAAAGGCATGAAACTTGCCGATGGCTTCGCCGCTGAGGTCTGGGAACGCAGCTTTGCGGTGAATGTGACCGGCGTGTTTTTGTGTATCCAGGAACTTCTACCGCAATTGCAAATGAGCGACGCGCCCCGCATCGCGATTATGTCGTCGAAAATGGCATCCAATGCCCGCGCACCGGGGGGCAGCTATGCATATCGCGCCTCCAAAGCGGCGGCGACCAATCTGGGCCGCAATCTGGCCAGCGATCTGGAACCGCTGGGTATTGCCGTAGGTGTCTATCATCCTGGCTGGGTGCGCACCTCAATGGGCGGGCAGGAGGCGGATATTTCCACCGAAGAAAGCGTCGCGGGACTGCTGGCGCGCTTTGACGAGCTAAGCATCGACACGACCGGCTGTGTCCTAGGCTATGACGGCGAAGAAATCCCCTACTAAGTGCAACCAGGAATTAACCTGAATTTGGCATGACCCGCGCAGGCGTTAGAAGGCACGGGTCATGGAGATCATCTATCAAACCCGGTTCTCGTTTTACGGAAAATCCGGTTGGCGATCCCCTGCAAGCAAGAACCCCGAGCTACTCTTTCAGCGCGATCGGCTGGAAGAACGCTTCGCCCTATTTGAGGCGGTGACGCTGGCCAGCCTGGCCTGTCAAAGCGATCGGAAGTTTCGCCATTTCGTGCTCTCTTCTGATCTCATGCCCGATTGGGCGCAAAAACGCTTACGCCAGATGTGCAATGATATTTTGGGGCCGAAACGGGTGGCGATCCTCTTTGCTCCGAAGGGCAGCGCCTCTCGCCATTTCCGGCGTTATACAAGGCGGCATTTCAGCGCCCAGAGATTAGCAGCCCAGGTGGTCTTGGATGATGATGACGGGCTGTGTCAGGATTTCACCGCGCTTTTACGGCGGGAGGCGCAGCATGCTTGGGACAATAATCTAGATAGCACAGAGGCGGTGTTTTTGTCCTTTGCCGATGGGGTGTCTTTGGTGTTTCGCGATACCGGCCCGCCGCATCTGGCCGCGCGTCATGTGCCTTTCACCAATCTGGGTCTCGCTATGGTCGCGCGCCCCGGCTCGCTGCGCCATCCTTTGGCCACCAGCCATTTGCGGATCGGCGCGCGCCATCATGCGCGAGTGATCACCTCGCATCGCCCAACCTATATTCGCAGCGTGCATGACCATAATGACAGCCGCGCCCAGCATAGTGACGCTCGCCTAGAAGACCCGGCTTTTGAGAGTAGTCTCGCCGCTTTTCCCTTCCTAACGGACCTACTAAGGCCTAAAGGCGCCCAAACGCCTCTTGCGCCCCATGCCTCGCCCGCCTAAGAACGCGGCCTTGAATGATAGGGCGATCAACGCGGCGAGGACGCTAAGACTATGCCGATCTTGGTGATGAAATTCGGCGGCACCTCGGTTGCGGATCTGGACCGCATCCGAAATGCCGCGCAAAAAGTGCAAGCAGAGGTGGAGCGCGGTTACAATGTAATCGTCATCGTTTCCGCCATGTCGGGGAAAACCAATGAGCTGGTGGGCTGGGTCAACCAAACCTCGCCGCTCTTTGACGCCCGCGAATATGATGCGGTGGTCAGCTCGGGCGAGAATGTGACCGCCGGGCTGATGGCGCTGACATTGCAAGAAATGGATGTGCCCGCGCGCAGCTGGCAGGGCTGGCAAGTGCCAGTCCACACGACCTCGGCCCATTCGGCCGCGCGGATCAATGATATTGGCCGCGAAAATATCGACCATAAATTCGCCGAAGGCATGAAAGTCGCCGTTGTGGCAGGGTTCCAAGGCATCAGCGAAGAGGGCCGGATCACAACCCTTGGTCGGGGTGGGTCTGACACAACTGCTGTGGCCTTTGCCGCGGCATTCGAAGCCGAGCGCTGCGATATCTACACCGATGTGGACGGGATCTATACCACCGATCCGCGCATCACCCGCAAAGCACGCAAGCTCGAAAAAATCGCTTTTGAGGAAATGCTGGAACTGGCCTCGCTTGGGGCGAAGGTTCTGCAAACCCGTTCAGTCGAATTGGCCATGCGGTTCAAAGTTCGCCTGCGGGTACTGTCATCTTTTGAGGATACGGACGAAACCAGCGGGACACTGGTTTGCGACGAGGAGGAAATCATGGAAAGCAATGTGGTCTCTGGCGTCGCCTATTCCCGCGACGAAGCGAAAATGACTCTGATCTCGGTGGCGGACCGGCCCGGTATCGCCGCTGCAATCTTTGGCCCGCTCTCTGAGGCAGGGGTCAATGTGGATATGATCGTGCAAAACATCTCGGAAGATGGCCGCACGGATATGACCTTCTCTTGCCCCACTGATCAGGTGCTGCGCGCCGAGCAAGCGGTGAACGAAGCAAAGGCCTCGGGCGCGATCAATTTCGGTGAGCTGGTCGCTGATACAGAGGTCTGCAAAGTGTCGGTTGTGGGCATTGGTATGCGCAGCCATGCGGGTGTCGCAGCGAAAATGTTTAAGGCGCTGTCTGCTGAAAGCATCAACATCAAGGTTATCGCTACGTCAGAAATAAAAATTTCCGTCCTGATTGATCGGAAATATATGGAACTGGCGGTGCAGGCTCTGCATGATGCTTTTGAACTGGAAACAGCATCCTGACAGTAGGGCCTAATGGGGCAGTCCACAGAAACAGAGAGTAGAAAGCTTCTCGGCCGGCTCCGCGAAACCCTTGCTGGTGAGGGTGCGGGCCAGGAGAGGCTGAACCGGATCACAACTCTGATCGCAGATTCCATGTGTTCAGAAGTGTGTTCGATTTATCTCTTCCGCGATGCGGAAACGCTAGAGCTTTGCGCAACCCAAGGTCTAAAAGCCGAGGCGGTCCATAAAACCCGGATGCGCCTGGGCGAAGGTCTGGTGGGGCGTGTGGCCCGCGACAAGCGGGTGATCAATAGCGCCGATGCCACCAAAGAGCGCGGCTTCCGTTATATGCCGGAAACGGGCGAGGAAATCTTTGCCTCTTTCCTTGGTGTGCCCATCCAACGTCTGGGCCAGGCTCTGGGCGTTTTGGTGGTGCAGTCGAAAACCGCCCGCGAATTTTCCGAGGACGAGCTTTATGGGCTCGAAGTCGTGGCGATGGTTTTGGCGGAAATGGCCGAGCTGGGCGCATTTCTGGACGAAAATACCCATATTGCGCCGCTGCATCAGCGCCCGGTGACCACCCGAGGCGTCGTCGGTCAAGAAGGTGCCGCTGAGGGCCATGTTTTGCTGCATGACCCGCGGGTGGTGGTGGTCAACCCCATCGCCGATGATCCCGAGGTGGAAATCGAGCGGCTGCGCGCAGCGGTAGACCGGTTGCGTGTGTCGCTGGACGAAATCATGGATAAATCCGCCTCTGCCGATCCAGAGGCCACGAAGGTTATCGAAACCTTCCGCATGTTTGCCCAGTCGAAATCCTGGCGCCGCCGCATGGAAGAGGATGTGGCGCGCGGGCTTTCCGCTGAGGCGGCCGTGGAGAAAGAACAATCCGCCGCCCGAGCTCGCCTGTCGCGCGCGACCGACCCCTATCTGCGCGAGCGCGTCTCCGATCTGGATGATCTGTCGAACCGACTGTTGCGAGAATTGACTGGCCAAGGGGCGGAACAAAACGCGGATACACCCGATAACCCGGTTTTGGTGGCGCGCAATATCGGCCCCGCCGAGCTTTTGGATTATGGCCGCAAGCTGAAAGGCATCATCCTAGAAGAAGGCTCTGTTGGCAGCCATGCGGCGATCATCGCGCGCGCCTGGGCCATTCCGCTGGTGATCAATGCCAAAGGGATCATTAGCGAAGCCTTGAATGGCGACCCGATCTTGGTGGATGGCGAAAGCGGCACTGTGCATCTGCGCCCCGATGACGCCATATCTTCGGCCTTCCGCGATAAGCTGGCGATGCAGGCCGAGGCGCAAGAACGCTATGCCTCGATCCGCAACGAGCCCGCCACGACTTTGTGCAACAGCACGGTCAAGCTGGAAATGAATGCGGGTCTATTGGTGGATCTGCCTTCGCTCAAAGGCTCTGGTGCCGAAGGGGTTGGGCTTTTCCGCACCGAATTGCAGTTCCTGATCCGTAATAAAATGCCGCGCCGCGCCGAATTGGCCGAGATTTACTCGCGCGTCATGGATGCGGCAGGCGACAAACGCGTGGTGTTCCGCACCCTTGATATCGGCTCGGATAAAGTCCTGCCCTATATGAAAAAATCCGAAGAACCCAACCCAGCTTTGGGCTGGCGGGCAATCCGGGTGGGGCTGGATAAAACCGGTGTCATGCGCATGCAGCTTCAGGCGCTGATCCGCGCCGCCAAAGGTCGCCCGCTTGCGGTGATGTTTCCGTTTATCGCGCAGCTCGATGAGTTCCGCGATGCGCGGCAATATCTGCTCAGTGAGCTGGAGAATGAACGCAAGCTTGGCCATGTTCTGCCCTCCAAGGTGGAAATCGGCGCGATGCTGGAAACACCTTCGATGGTCTTTGCCCCGCGCGCCTTCTATGAGCTAGCGGATTTCATCTCCATCGGCGGCAATGACCTAAAGCAATTCTTTTTTGCAGCAGATCGCGAAAATGAACGGGTCCGTCGGCGTTATGACACGCTCAATACCAGCTTTTTGGCCTTGATCGAGGAAATCGTGCGCCGGTGCCGTGACACGGATACGCCGGTGTCTTTCTGCGGCGAAGATGCGGGCCGCCCGGTAGAGGCGCTGTGTTTCGCGGCTATGGGGCTGCGCTCGCTGTCCATGCGTCCGGCCTCTATTGGCCCAGTCAAGCATCTGATACGCAAATCCAATCTGGACCAGCTGCGCGAAGTGATCGAAGTGGCGCGTGCGACCGGGCAACAATCCGTGCGCCCGGCGGTGATGGAATGGCTCGCGGCTGGCGATATGGGCAAGCTGCCCAGCATGTCGGCGCATAAAGATCGGCGGGTCGCCAGCTTCTAAGGCTATGGGGCCTCCGGTCGTGAGGGTTTAGGCGGTGCTAACCGCCTCCCCCATGGGCCGGACCTGGCCCTTGACCCAATCCCACGCCCCCGGATGCAGCGCCAGCCCCAAGACCCGGTCGGCATTGGTCGGCGGGGGCATCTCCACCCCGTCCAGCCGCGCAAAACCAAACCGGCTATAATAGGGCGCATCGCCAACCAGCAACACCCGGCTCCAGCCCGAGCGCCGGGCCGCGTCCAGGCTTTCGCTGATCAGCAACCCACCAAGCCCTTCGCCCTGACAAACAGGATGCACCGCCACCGGCCCCAAGAGCAGACTTTCGTCACCGCCCACCATAATCGGCCAATAGCGGATCGCGCCGGACAAAATCCCATCCCCATCCCGCGCCACGCGACCCAAAGCCCGCAGCGGCGCACCTTGCCGCAACCGGTAAGAGGACAAAGCCTCTCGCCCCGGCGCAAAGCACAGATCATAAAGCGCCTCGACCTCCCAAAGGTCGTCTTCGGTTTCTTGGGTTAGGGAAAACATCGACACCACAGGAATTTGACTGGCCCGCAGCCATATACGAGCCTAACCCCAGGCGCAAACACCGCAAAGGACCCCAGATGTTCTATGAACCGAAAAACGGCCATGGGCTGCCTCACAATCCGTTTAACGCAATCGTCGCGCCGCGCCCCATTGGCTGGATCTCTAGTCGCGATGGCCAAGGCCGCGACAACCTCGCCCCTTATTCCTTTTTCAATGCGGTGGCCTATGTGCCGCCCCAGGTGATGTTTAGCTCCACCTCCGCCAAAGAAGATCGCGGCGATACCAAAGATAGCGTCGCCAATATCCGCGAAACTGGGGTCTTTTGCGTCAATATGGTCAGCGCCGCTTTGCAAGACGCCATGAATAAAACCTCGCAAAGCTTCCCGGCGGGTACAGATGAATTCACCGAGGCTGGATTGGACAAGGCCGAATGCCAGACCATTTCCTGTGCACGGGTGGCCGCCGCCCCCGCAGTGCTCGAATGCCGTGTGACCCAAATCCACAAATTGCCCGGCGCGGCAAATTTCGCGGTTTTTGGCGAAGTCACCGGGATCCATATGGATGATGCCGCGCTCAAAGATGGGCTATTGGACATCACGCACTATCAGGCTCTGGCACGGCTCGGCTATCGCGATTACGCCAAAATCACCGAAAGCTTCACCCTCTCCCGCCCCGATGAGTGACCCCCGGTGCAAAACCGCCCTGCCAAACGCCGCTGCTTCGGAGCCATCATCGCCTGGCGTCGAAGAGACAGGGACACAGCGGGCAGGCCAGAAAAATTGCGGAGGGTCCACGCAGTGGAAACCGCCATTTTACTTGCCTGGCCGAGGGGGCTCTGTCACTTCAAAGCCTGGCGGGGATGGGTCTGAGGCTGCTGCTTTGGTGGATCGGAGCTGACCTCCTCCATCGCAAATTGTTCGACCAGAAGGGACGAGATCCATGGCAGAAACCTATATTGGCGTGATCGGCGGTAGCGGCGTCTATGATATTGACGGGCTGGAAGACGCAAGCTGGACCGAAGTGGAAAGCCCCTGGGGCACGCCGTCGGATGCGATCCTGGCAGGCCGGCTAAATGGCGTCAAAATCGCCTTTCTGCCGCGCCATGGCCGCGGCCATGTCCATTCCCCGACCACAGTGCCTTATCGCGCCAATATCGACGCGCTCAAACGGCTCGGCGTCACGGATGTGATCAGCGTCTCTGCCTGCGGCTCCTTCCGCGAAGAAATGGCTCCCGGCGATTTCGTGATCGTCGATCAATTCATCGATCGCACTTTTGCGCGGGAGAAATCCTTTTTCGGGACAGGCTGTGTGGCCCATGTGAGCGTGGCCCATCCCACCTGCCCTCGCCTTTCAGCGGCCTGTTTGCAAGGTGCACAAGACGAAGGCATCACGGTTCATAATGGCGGCACTTATCTCGCCATGGAAGGCCCGCAATTTTCCAGCTTGGGCGAAAGCAAACTCTATCGCGAGGTCTGGGGCTGTGATGTGATCGGCATGACCAATATGCCCGAGGCCAAACTCGCCCGCGAAGCCGAGCTTTGCTATGCGTCCGTGGCGATGATCACCGATTATGACAGTTGGCATCCCGATCACGGCGCGGTCGAGATCACGGATATCATCAAAACTCTAACGGGTAATGCGTCCAAGGCCAAGGGGCTGGTATCTCGCCTGCCCGCATTGCTTGGAGCCGAGCGTGAAGACTGCCCGCATGGCTGCGATAAGGCCCTGGAATTCGCTGTGATGACCGCCCCGGATAAGCGCGATCCCGAGCTGCTCGCAAAACTCGACGCTGTGGCTGGCCGGGTTCTTTAATCAGTTGCTTTTATCGGCCCTTACCGAGCCCAAGCTTGCATGCGACGCGGCCTTCCGCTAGGCGAAGGCGGGTTCCACAACAAAGGCCGCGCTTGATATGCAAGACATCAAGGATTTGATCCGCACGATCCCCGACTTTCCTCAGCCGGGGATCATGTTCCGCGATGTGACCACGCTTTTCGGCGATGCCAAAGGCATGCGCATGGCAGTAGATCGCATGCTGACCCCTTATAGCGGCCAGCCCATTGATTATGTCATCGGCCTAGAAGCGCGCGGCTTCATCCTAGGCGGGGCTGTGGCGCATCAGCTGTCATGCGGCTTTGTCCCGGTGCGCAAAAAAGGCAAACTGCCTCGTGCCACCCTGTCTGAAGATTACACTTTGGAA
The DNA here is from genome assembly GCA_049603835.1 of Mangrovicoccus sp. Classification (GTDB taxonomy): domain Bacteria; phylum Pseudomonadota; class Alphaproteobacteria; order Rhodobacterales; family Rhodobacteraceae; genus Mangrovicoccus. The sequence goes on along the minus strand of JBMYSZ010000001.1, from coordinate 126,334 downwards.
TATGGCACTGCGACGGTTGAAATCCATGAGGATGCTATCGAGGCCGGGGCCCGCGTTCTGCTAGTCGATGACCTTCTGGCCACTGGCGGCACGGCTGAGGCGGGGATCAAACTGGTCGAGCGCTTGGGCGGTAATATCATCGGCTGCGCCTTTGTGGTCGATTTGCCAGATCTGGGCGGTCGCGAACGGCTAGAGGCTCTTGGCATGACCGTGCAAACCCTGGTGAGCTATTCGGGCCACTGAGCCTTCACCCCAAATCTTCGCATTAGGCGGCGGACCCCGTCCAGGCCGCAAGGCATGGATGGGGAGCAAGGTAGTCGCCCGTAGGGCGTCTGCTTATCGCGTTTCGAGAAATCACCTCCTCACCTATTCGCGGCCTGGCGCTTTGCTCCAACGCGAAACGTGATTTTCAGTGTCCCTCGCTTTTCTCGAAACGCTTTAGGTCGACTGATCGCGCAAAACAGCGCCGGGATTCATGATGCCGCGTGGGTCAAGCGCGGTCTTAATCGCCCGCATCGCGGCCAGTTTCACCGGATCCCCATAACGCTCTAGATCCGGGACTTTCAGCCGCCCCACCCCATGTTCAGCGCTGACAGACCCGTCAAATGCATGAACTATATCATGCACCGCGCGCTTAATTCCGTCCCGCTGCGCTTGGTACTCTTCCTTGCGATGGCCCTCCGGCGGGAAGACATTGAAATGCAAATTCCCGTCCCCCAAATGGCCAAAGCAATTGATCCGAAATGGGCCGAGCGCCGCAATCGCCGCCCGAGCCTGGGGGATGAAATCCGCAATCGCGCTCAGTGGCACGGACACATCATGAGACGAAACGGAGCCAATTTTACGGTTCGCCAGCGGCAGATTTTCTCGCAATAGCCAGAAATGACTGCGCTGCGCCTCTGACTGGGCAATTAGCCCATCGCTGACCAGCTCCGCTTCCATACCCAGCTCGAAGATCCGTTCTAGCGCGGCTTCCGGGGCACCATCGCCACCCATACCCAGATCCACCAAAACCGCCCAGCCCGTTTCCACCGGCAAAGGCAGTCTGAATTCCGGCATGGTTTCCGCCATAAAGCGCAGCCCCTGGCCGCTGATCAGCTCAAAGGCAGAGATCGCCTCTCCCACCTGGTCGCGGGCCAGGGCCAAAAGCTCTAGCGCGGCGGCCGGGTCGCGCACCACCATCAGCGCCGCTGCCTCTCGGGCCGGGCGCGGATAAAGCCGTAAACTCGCCGCTGTGATCACTCCCAGCGTGCCTTCAGAGCCGATCAGCAGATTGCGCAAATCATAGCCGGTATTGTCTTTGCGCAGGCGTTTCAGCCCTTGCCAGATCTCGCCATTAGGCAGCACCGCTTCTAGCCCCAGGCACAGATCCCGCGCATTGCCATAGCGCAGCACATTCACCCCGCCCGCATTGGTGGCCAAGACCCCGCCCACGCGGCAAGAGCCCTCTGAGGCCAAGGACAAAGGAAAAAGCAGCCCCGCCGCCTCTGCCGCCTCTTGCACGCTTTGCAACACGGCACCTGCTTCTGCCACCAGCACCGCTTCCTCTTTGTGCACCTCGCGAATAGCGGTCATCCGTTCCAAAGAGAGTAGGATGGGCTTTAGCCCATCGCCCGCCACCTGGCCGCCAACCAGACCAGTGCCGCCCCCAAAAGGCACAACCGGCGTTCCTGTCTGCGCGGCCAACCGAATGATCTGCGCCACCTCTTGCACATGTCGCGGCGCGATAACTGCCAAAGCTTGCCCCTGAAACCGCCCCCGCGGCTCTTCCAGATAGGCTTGCGTCACCTCGCGAAACAAATCTGGTGCAAGAACCGCGCGAAACGGGGCGAGCGCATCCGCATCTAGGCATTGAGTCATGGGGTATCGTCACTTCTTAGCATTTGTGGCCGCAATAGCTTGATGGTCGGACGATCCGGCAGATCACGCAGCGACACCATCAGGCTAGGCCCGTCGACCCGCTCTATCGCGAATTCATCGCGCATGCCATCAAGGAAAACGGCCAAACTGCCCGTGCCAAACCAGTGCATAGGGATCACCACCGAGGAGCGCAGCCGCTTTAGCACCCCGATCATACGCGGCAAATCCAAAGTCATCCCGCCATCAACCGGCGCCATCACCACATCGAGCCGCCCCAAAGCCGCATATTGCTCCGCTGTGGGTTCATGATGCAGATGCCCCAAATGTCCGATACACAGCCCCTCAGCCTCAAAGACAAAAATCGAATTGCCATTCACCCCCTCAGCGCCCCAGCTGCGAATATCTGTGGACACAGAGCGGATCAGCATATCGCCCAGATCCAGATAATGCCCGGCCGGCGCGCCATCTTTCCCCCAGCCCGGCAACACATGAGGAATGCGCGGATCCGGATATGGGGTCCAGTGGGTGGAATGGGCTCGGTTCATAGTAGCTACATCCGGCACGAAATCAGATGCACCTAGAAAGCCCGAATAATCCGTCACAACCGTGGTTCCGCCTGGCGTGGCAATCAGAAACATCGCATGGCCGATATAGTGAATACCGATTGTGTATTCGCCCAAAGCCTCAGCAAAACTGGCACGATGCACCCTTATTCCCGGCGTATTTTCCACCAGGGCAATGCAATGGCTGGGCCGCCTCTCTTGCGGCTGAGTTTCGGCTTTGGCGAGCGTGCCAAAGGCAAAGACGCAGGCGCAGGCGCAGGCGCAGGCGCAGAGCGCCAGAAGAGAGGCAAAGCGAGGCATGGGCAAAACTCCGATCTGATTTCAGAGTTTAGGACAATCCCGTCGCGCGTCACCCATCACTTTTGCGAAACTCGGTTTCCGGCACCGCGCCTAAGCAACTTTTCCGCGCCGGTCGCTTCGCAAATTGGCATAAAGCACATGATTGCGCCAACGGCCATTAATCTGCAGATAGCTTTGCGCCACGCCTTCATATTTGAAAGCGCAAGACTCTAGCACCCCGCGCGACGCAGCATTTTCCGGCAAACAGGCGGCCTCGATCCGGCTAAGATCCTGGCTGTGAAATGCGTGATGTACCACTGTTTCGATGGCTTCGCGCATATAGCCCTGACGCGCATGGGGCTGGCCAATCCAATAGCCCAGCGTCCCCGCCTGGGCTGGACCACGCCGAATATTGTCCAAAGTGATCGCGCCCAAAAGCTGTTCATCCGCGCGCCGGATCAAGAATAGCGGCAAAGCCGTCCCCCCCGAAACCGAACGCTGCGCCCAATAGACCCGGCTGGTAAAGGCCTTGCGGCTTAGGTGATCCGCTGACCAGCTAGGTTCCCATGGCTGCAAAAAAGAGGCGCTGGCGCGGCGCAGCTCCGTCCAAGAAATGAAATCGCTATGGTGTGGAGGGCGCAGCAGCAGCCGTTCTGACAACAGCCGCAACCGCTTTGCGCGCGACAACATCAGGCAGCGAGCCTACTCCTAAGATCCTCAACCGGCGGTGCTTGGACGGCAGGACCGTAAAGCGCCATGGCCGAAGGCGCATGACAAACCGCTTCGCCATAGCTGCGCAGATCTTCGCGCGTTACGGCATCAATATGGTTTATGGTTTCCTCAAGGCTCGGCACCCGGTCCCAAATTGCCAAGACCCGCGCCAAACGCTCCGCCCGCGCCGAGGGGCTTTCCAGCCCCATCAAAAGCCCAGCCTTCATCTGCGCCCTTGCGCGATGGAGTTCCGCCTCTGAGAGTTGTTCCGCCGCTTTACGGGTCTCATCCGCCACCAAATCACATAGCGCGCCCAGCTGATCGCCGCTGGTCCCCGCATAGATCGTGGTCATGCCCGTATCGCTATAGGCCGAAGCCTGGGCAAAAATCGCATAGCATAATCCGCGTTTTTCCCGGATTTCCTGGAACAAGCGCGAAGACATGCCACCACCCAAAGCAGTTGCGAAAATCTGCGCCGTATAGATTTGCTCATCGCGATAGCTGGGCCCTTCGAGGGCCAAAGTAAAATGCACCTGTTCCAAGGTCTTCAGCTCGCGACGCTCACCGCCCAGGAAGCGCGCAGGTTCCGGCACTTGGAACGGGCTGGCTTTCATATGGCCAAAAATCTGCTCCGCCGCGCGGACGATTTCGTCGTGATCAACGGCACCCGCCGCCGACAAGATGATCTGCCCCGGCCCGTAGCGTTCTTGCACAAAGCCAAACAAATCATCGCGGCCAAAGCCATCGACCCGCTCTGCCGGGCCAAGAATGGTTCGACCCAATGCCTGATCCGGGAAAGCAGTTTCCTGAAGCCAATCAAACACCACATCATCAGGGGTGTCCAAAGCTTGGCCGATCTCTTGCAGGATAACGCCGCGCTCAACCTCGATCTCTTTTTCATCAAAGACCGGGTTCAGAACGATATCGCTGATCACATCCAGTGCCAGCATCACGTCATTTTCCAGCACCCGCGCATAATAGGCAGTCATTTCCCGGCTGGTATAGGCATTAATATAGCCGCCCACATCTTCGATCGCCTCTGCGATTTCCAATGCGCTCCGGCGTTGCGTGCCCTTAAAGGCCATATGTTCAAGGAAATGCGCGATGCCATTTTGCTCGGGCCGCTCATGGCGCCCGCCCGCAGTGATCCATAACCCCAAGGATGCCGATTTAAGCCCCGGCATCCGCTCCGTTACAATCCTAAGTCCATTGGCTAAACGGTGGGTCTGTACTGTCACGCGAATACATGTCCTTCTATCAGGGACTCCAAACTGGCCAGATCATTGTCCACTTCGGTCATCCGTTCCGGACGGTCATAAAGATCTGCCATGTGTTTTGGAAGAGGCGGACGCATTTCTACCGCTGCGGAAACTGCATCCGGGAATTTCGCCGGATGGGCCGTGGCCAAGGTGATCATCGGGATTGCCGGATCCAGATGCTCTTGCGCCACTTTCACACCGACTGCGGAATGGGGGCAAAGCACCTCACCAGTATTGGCAAAACAACTGGCAATCGTGGCGCTTGTTTCCTCTTCCGAGGCGCGGCCCGAGGCAAAGCTTTCCCGCAGCCTGTCCAGCACCCCTTGGCTCAGGGCAAAACCGCCCTCAGACTTCAATTGTTCCATTTGCTGTGCCACGGCTGGCCCATCGCGATCATATGCATCAAACAAGGCCCGTTCGAAGTTAGAGCTCACCTGGATATCCATAGAGGGGCTGATCGACGGCACAACTTGGGTTTTGCGATGATCCCCCGACAACATTGTGCGGTGCAAAATGTCGTTTTGATTGGTGGCGATCACCAGCTTATCAATCGGCAAGCCCATACGCTTTGCAATATAGCCCGCGAAAATATCGCCGAAATTGCCGGTGGGGACCGTAAAGCTCACTTTCCGATGCGGCGCGCCCAATGCGGTGGCCGAGGAAAAATAGTAAACGACCTGAGCCAGCACACGGGCCCAGTTGATGGAGTTCACACCAGAGAGTTTCACGCGGTCACGGAACTCGAAATGATTGAACATGTCCTTAAGACGGGCCTGGCAGTCGTCAAAATCGCCTTTGACCGCAAGCGCATGGACATTGCTGTCATCAGGCGTGGTCATTTGCCGGCGCTGCACTTCGGATACGCGCCCCTGCGGGAACATCACAAAGACATTCACCGCATCCAATCCACGGAAAGCTTCGATCGCGGCCGAGCCGGTATCGCCAGATGTGGCACCTACAATAGTGACTTTGTCGCCGGTGCGGCTGAGCGCGGCTTGGAAAAGCTGACCGATCAACTGCATCGCAAAATCTTTGAAGGCCAGAGTCGGGCCGTGAAACAGCTCTAGCAAGAAATGGTTTGCGCCCAGCTGAACCAAGGGCGCGCGGGCGTCATGGTCGAAATCCGCATAGGCTTTGGCTATGATTTCGGCGAATTCGTCATCTGTGAAACAATCACCAATAAAGGGGCGCATCACGCGATAGGCGATCTCTTCGTAAGGCAGCCCCGCCATGGCTGCGATATCGCTTTGGGAAAGCTGCGGGATTTCCGCCGGCACATATAGCCCGCCATCCCGCGCCAGGCCTGTCAGCATAGCTTGCTCAAACGTCAAAACCGGCGCGGCTCCGCGGGTGGAGACATACTGCATGGGAGGGGTCCTTTTTAGTAATGGCCGCGCCAGATCCGGCGCATCCAGAGAAGTGTCATAGCCAGCCAGACAATTGCTAGGCCAAACCAAGTGGCCGCATATTGCAGGTGATCGTTGGGAATTGCACTCGTGTCGAGAGGTAAGGGCGTCACAGTCGGGTCTATCGGGGTGGTTTCAGCCAGGATGACCAATAGCGGCTCCGTTCCTAACTCGGCCGCCATGGCCTCTACTTCACGGGCGAACCAAAGCCCAACTTGGATATCCGGCTCGGGAGTGAAGGGGCCGATTTCATCCGGCCAGTGAATATTGCCTTTGACCGACAATTCGAGTTCTGGCCAAGTTTCAGGCAAGTCATCCTGGCCGACAAAACCGCGATCTACCAGAATACGCCGGGTTTCAGTTTCAAAAGCTTGGATCACCCGAAAGCCAGGGCCAAGGCGTTTATGGCTGGTCAAAACCAGCAGATGCTCGGGCAGGCTGGTGCCGGAAAAAGCGACAGGTTGATATTTATCCCGGCTTTGATCAGGGATCTCCGGCAGAGCTTGGGCGGGGCCGAAAATTTTGCCATCCGCCTCGGCCAAAATGGCCTCTTTCCAGTTCAGGCGTTGGACTTGCCACACGCCAAGAGCCACCAAAATTGCGCAACCGACAATGCCAATGACAAGCGCAGAAACTATACGACCAGGCATCTCGCCCCCTTTACTCACGAAAAAACGCGGGCATTCACCGCCCGCGTTAATTTGCATCTTCGAAAAGGTAAAGCAGGTTTAGCCAGCACCCCAGATATAGATAGCGCCAAATAGGAACAACCAGACCACATCCACAAAGTGCCAATACCAAGCAGCGGCCTCAAACCCGGTATGGTGGCTTTGGGTGAAATCCCCGCGGTTCAGACGGATCAGGCAGATCAGCAAGAAGATTGTACCAATGATCACATGCGCCCCATGGAAACCCGTCGCCATGAAGAAATTAGCGCCATAGATATTACCCGAGAAGCCGAAAGCCGCATGGCTATATTCATAAGCCTGGAAGAAGGTGAAAAGCACGCCCAGCAGAACCGCGATGATCAGGCCGGTTTGCATATCTTTGCGGTTGTTTTCATGCACCAATGCATGGTGCGCCCAAGTCGCAGCACAGCCCGAGCAAAGCAGGATCAGCGTGTTGATCAGCGGCAGATGCCAAGGATCGAAAGTTTCAATGCCAACCGGCGGCCAAACCCCATCAATCGCAGGGCTTTCTGGACCCATCGGATACATAGCATGTTTGAAGAAGGACCAGAACCAAGCCGCGAAGAACATCACTTCGGACATGATGAAGAAAATAAAGCCATAGCGCAGGCCAATCATCACCACCGGGGTATGGTCACCGGCTTTCGCCTCGGTGATCGTGTCGCCCCACCAGCCATACATAACGTAAAGCACTGCCGCGAGACCGACAAAGAAGACAATCGGCAGCGATCCATGCATCCATAGCACAGCGCCAAACAGCATTACAAAACCGCCGACAGCCCCCATAAAGGGCCAAACTGACGGCTCTAGAATATGATAGTCGTGGTCTTTCTCATGGGCCATAACTTATCCCTCCTCCTTGGCGGCGGGCACACGCCCCGTCAGGTTAGCCTGATCTTCGGGCATTTCGGTTTCATAAAAGGTGTATGAAAGCGTGATCGTGTGCACATATTTGGCCTCACGGTCACGGATGATGTCAGGATCGACATAGAAGGTCACCGGCATCATAACGGTTTCGCCGGGTTGCAAGACCTGCATTTCAAAGCAAAAACAGTCGATCTTGGTGAAATGCCCGCCCGCAGCATAGGGCGTGACATTATAGCTCGCCGATCCAGCGATAGGCCGATCGGTTGGGTTATGCGCCTCGTAAAAGGCCAGACCGGTTTCGCCGATCCGGATATCCATTTCGCGCACAGCTGGTTTGAAATCCCAGGGCATGTCGCGCTCTTTTGAGGCATCAAACCGGATGGTGATGGTTTGCTCCAGCACCTCATCAGATCCGGTTTCTGCGGTATTTACAGCACCGCCATAGCCAGTGACACGGCAAAACAGATCGTAAAGCGGGACGGATGCCCAGGCCAGGCTGCCCATAAGCAGGACAACACCAACCGTTTGCAATACAGTCTTATTTTTGCCTTTCAATGTCATCCGGCTGCTTTCTCCGCCATTTCGGGCCGTACCATATGGTCAAACCCCTCCGTCGGGCCTTGGACACCGATTTTGGCGATGGTCAGGCCAAACACAACCGCGACAAAAGCCAAAAGAGCAAGGCTGACGCCAAGATTGCGGCCAAAACGGCGGTGATGCAGCTCATGGGTTGCTTTGATCGCCATTAGAAGATCTCCAATCCAGCGGCACGCAGGCTGGCATCGGCTAGAAGCGCCCCGAAATGCAGGAACAGATACCACAAGGAATGGCGGAAAACGCGTTTTTCCACGGTGTAGTTATCAGCCCCAGCGTCGTTTTCATCACGCTTACGGATCGCCCAAGCGCCCCAGATGAAATTCGCGTTCAGCACCAAAGCTGCGGCCAAAGTGACCGGGCCACCGATTGAGGTGAAAGCCAAAGCCGGACCAATCGGCGCCAGCAGCAGCGTATAGATCCAGATCTGACGCCGGGTGGCCGCATAGCCTTTGCTCACAGTCATCATCGGCACGCCAGCCTTGTGGTAGTCTGACTTCATAAAGAGCGCGAGCGCCCAGAAATGCGGCGGTGTCCACATAAAGATCAGCAGGAACATCAAGCAGCTTTCAACCGACACAGATCCCGTGGCCACAGCCCAGCCGATCATCGGCGGGAAAGCCCCGGCAGCGCCGCCAATCACGATATTCTGCGGCGTCGAGCGTTTGAGCCACATCGTGTAGATCACCGCATAGAAAAAGATAGTGAAGGCCAAAAGCCCGGCCGCAACCAAGTTAGAGGCCAGCGCCAGCATCACCACACCAAAGCCGGACAGGGCAAGGCCGATTGCCAGAGCTTCATCCGCGCCGACTTTGCCCGAGGGTACGGGGCGGTTCACGGTGCGGCGCATGATTTGGTCGATATCAGCATCCCACCACATATTCAGTGCAGCAGAGCCCCCGGCCCCAACCGCGATGAACAAGATGGCGGCAAAGCCGACCATTGGATGCACCGGCACCGGCGCGACGAGCAGACCAACCAAGGCGGTGAAGATCACCAAGGACATAACCCGAGGCTTCAAAAGCGCCAGATAATCCTTGAACTCCGCATCACCCTGACCGGTTAAGACGGTTGTCGTATCAGTCATAAAATCCCCTCACGCTCTGGAAGCCAGGCCCCCAGAGCATTGGAATTCCGCAATTATTGCAGAGCAGCGTATTGCGTGCCGGAGATGGCAGGCGCGGCGGCGAATTCTTCTTTGGCGAAGGTCAGCCATTCTTGATAGGCCTCTTCGCTCACCACTTTGACAGTGATCGGCATATAGGCGTGATCCTTGCCGCAAAGCTCGGAACATTGACCGAAATAGATGCCCTCTTTGTCCGCAGCGAACCAAAGCTGCGCCAAACGGCCAGGAACAGCGTCTTGTTTCACGCCAAAGGACGGAACGGTCCAGGAATGGATCACATCCGCGCCGGTCACGCTCATCACAACGGTCGCGCCCACCGGAACAACCACAGCATTATCGGTGGCCAGCAGATATTCATCATCGTTATAGCCGTATTCGCCCAACTCATCGCGCTGCAGCATCAGAGCGTCGAAAATGATGCCTTCATCCGTGTATTCGTAGCCCCAATACCACTGATAGCCGGTGACTTTGATATGGATATCCGCTTCGGGCATTTCCTGCTGCTTGAACAGGATCGGCAGTGAAAAGGCGCCGATAAAGACCAAGATCAAGATCGGCACGATAGTCCAAGCCACTTCGAGCGGCGAATTATGGGTAAAGGTCGCCGGTGTTGGATTGGCTTTGCTGTTATAGCGCGTGATGCACACGGCCAGCAAAACCACCACCAGTAGAACCACTGCAGTGATAATCACGGTGATAAAACCGTTAAGCCATTGCAGATCCGCCGCCAATTCGGTCGCCGCCTGCTGAAACCCTACCCCGTTAGGCGTCGGCTTGCCGATGGTTTCCAAACCATCCAAACCGTCAGCCATAGCTGGCAATGCAAATAGACCAGCCGCTATTGCGGTGGATAAACGGGTGATGGGGGCCTTGAGATGCATAAGACGCCTCCTCCTCGCGCTAATACGCTCTGCTCGCCTTTGGTCGGTCTTTGACCTTGACCATTTGCTTGGGTCGCACAGCAAATCTCCTCTTTGTCCCAAGTCTTGTCATTTCTGAGTTCTCTGCACAAGGATGTCGGGACGCAATCCGCTATACTATTTTGATAAAGATCAAAGACAGGGGGTCTATACGATGGTATCTGAGACATTTCGTCCCTTCGAAAACGGGCTCGATCAAGACACCGCTTTGGCGATGCTGCGCGAAGCGGTTTCGGGCGCAGATGACGGTGAATTATTCCTAGAACGACGCCGCTCCGAGGTGCTCAGCTTCGATGATGGTCGCTTGAAAACGGCCAGTTTTGACGCCTCTGAGGGCTTTGGACTACGTGCAGTACGGGGGGAAACCGCCGGATATGCGCATTCCACGGAAATTAGCGAAAGCGCTCTACGCCGCGCGATGGCCACTGCAAAACTCGCGGTTGGCGAGGGTGGCGGGGTCTTGGCGGACACGCCTCGCGCGACCAATGTGAAGCTCTACGGAGCCTTCGATCCGATCGAAGAAGCGGCCTTTTCAGTAAAAGTCGAAACTTTGAAGGAAATTGATGCTTTCACCCGAGATCTCGATCCCAGGGTGATTCAGGTCTCTGCGACGGTGGCTGCGAGCGCTCAAGAGGTGGTGATCTTGCGTCCAGAGGGAATCATCGTCACTGATTCTCGCCCTATGACGCGGGTGAATGTCGCCGTCATCGTCGAAGAAAATGGTCGGCGTGAAAGTGGCAGTGCTGGGGGTGGCGGGCGGATTGGCCTGACCGGGCTGCTGGATGCGAGCCATTGGAAAGCCACCGCCAAGGAAGCTCTGCGTATCGCCCTCGTCAATCTAGAGGCCGTCGCCGCTCCGGCCGGTCAAATGGATGTGGTCTTGGGCAATGGCTGGCCGGGTGTGATGCTGCATGAAGCGGTAGGGCACGGGCTAGAGGGCGATTTCAACCGCAAAGGATCCTCGGCTTTCGCTGGGCTCATGGGACAACAAGTGGCCTCTAAGGGGGTGACCGTTCTTGATGACGGAACGATCCCGGATCGCCGCGGGTCGATCAGCATTGATGACGAAGGCACGCCTTCGGGTAAAACCGTTCTGATCGAGGATGGTATTTTGGTGGGCTATATGCAGGACCGGCAAAATGCGCGTCTTATGGGCGTGGCCCCAACCGGTAATGGGCGCCGTCAAAGCTATGCCCATCCGCCTATGCCGCGCATGACGAATACTTATATGCTTGGCGGTGATGCCAGCCGCGACGATATCATCGCGGATCTTAGGGACGGGATTTATGCGGTTGGGTTCGGCGGCGGTCAGGTGGATATCACCAATGGCAAATTCGTCTTTAATTGCACCGAAGCCTATCGCGTGGAAAACGGCAAAATCGGTGCGCCGGTGAAAGGTGCCACATTAATTGGCGACGGACCGGCGGCCATGCGGCAGATCAGAGCCATCGGCAATGACATGCAGCTTGACCCCGGCATCGGCAATTGCGGCAAGGCAGGTCAATGGGTGCCTGTGGGGGTTGGTCAGCCGACGCTCTTGATGGGCGGACTAACCGTGGGCGGCGCCGCAGCCTAACTCAATTGAGGTTTTTTCGGGGTCGATCACTTTTTTTTCGACTCTTCGATAGGTTGTTCACCCCTGATTAACTTCAATAGCGCCATATCTTGGTTACCCCTTGGGCGGAGCTGCGATGACCAACACACTGTTTTCTTCTACCCCAACACCCCTCACCCCACCCAAGTTGGAAGAAGACAGGTTATCGTGGCTCCGCCTTTTTCGTTCGCGAAGGGTCGGGGTTGCGACCTTCTACCGACTGATGGACGAATATGGCTCAGCCCAGGCTGCGCTTGATTCTTTGCCCGAAATTGCCGCATCAGCTGGGGTGAAATCCTATTTACCCTGTAGCGATGAGCAGATCGAGGCAGAGCTTGAAAAAGCCGCTCGTATCGGTGCGGCCCTGATTTGCTATGGCGACCCGCATTACCCCGCACATCTGATGAATATCCCGGATGCGCCGCCTCTTTTTTGGGCGGTGGGTGATTTGAATATGTTGTCGCGCCCGATGATTGCCATGGTCGGTGCGCGAAACGCATCCTCTTTGGGTCATCGTATGGCGCGTATCTTGGCTAAGGAATTGGGCGAGGCGGGCTTGACCGTGGTGTCAGGCCTGGCCCGGGGAATCGATGCTTGTGCTCATGATGCGGCGTTAGAAACCGGGACGGTCGCGGTTTTAGCGGGTGGTGTTGATATCCCCTACCCGTCTGAAAACAAGGTTTTATTCGACGAAATCGGTCGGCGCGGATTACGGATTTCCGAACAAGTCATGGGACTCGCACCGCAAGCGCGCCATTTCCCGCCGCGCAATCGGATTATTTCGGGCTTAGCCTGCGGTTTGGTGGTGGTGGAAGCCGCCGCAAGGTCGGGCAGTTTGATCACGGCAAATAACGCGCTGGATCAAGGGCGCGATGTCATGGCCGTGCCGGGACATCCTTTCGATGCCCGCGCCGCAGGCTGCAACATGCTGCTAAGGGACGGGGCACAACTCATTCGCTCCGCAATAGATGTGTTAGAGATTCTCTCCGTGACCGATGCGCAACAAACTGCCCCAACGAAAGCTGAGCCGCAACAAAGCCGCAACTGGCGCAGCCAAGCAATCAGCAGCCTGTCAAAATTGACCAGCCCCAATATCGCGGCAGAACCGCCGCAAAATGGCGCAAGAATGGCCGCGAATGGCGTTATGCATCCGGCGAAAAAAGTCGCCAGAATATCCAACCAAACTATTGATATCCATTCTGAAATTATCAACCGGTTGGGACCAAGCCCCTTGTCAGAGGATCAATTGATTCGCGATTTGCCGATCAGCACGGGCCAGGCCATGGCCGCTCTCACCGATTTGGAACTAGACGGTCAAATTTGTCGCCAATCTGGTGGCATGATTGCCCTGACCACCTAGACAACGCGCTTTGCGCACATTGACAAGAGCGGCGCGTCGCACACATCTAGGCGTCAACTCTGTTTTCCGCTGGATAAATCTTGCATGCCCGTCGTTGTTGTCGAGTCCCCTGCTAAAGCTAAAACCATCAATAAATATCTTGGTGACGATTTTACTGTCCTGGCCTCTTACGGGCATGTGCGCGATCTGCCGCCCAAAAACGGGTCGGTAGATCCAGACCAAGACTTCGCGATGGAATGGGAAATTTCTTCCGATAGTAAAAAACATGTCAAAGCCATCGCGGATGCGTTGAAAGATGATGACGCGCTGATCCTCGCAACCGACCCGGATCGCGAGGGGGAAGCGATTTCGTGGCATTTGCAAGAGGCTCTGTCCAAGCGGCGCGCGATCAAAAAAACCACCGATGTGAAACGCGTAGTCTTTAACGCCATCACCAAAACGGCCGTCACCGAAGCGATGAAAGCGCCGCGCGACGTAGATATGGAATTGGTGGAGGCCTATCTTGCGCGCCGCGCCTTGGATTATCTCGTGGGGTTCAATCTTTCGCCGGTGCTTTGGCGGAAATTGCCGGGCGCAAAATCGGCTGGTCGCGTGCAATCGGTCTGTCTGCGCCTGATTGTCGAGCGCGAGATGGAGGTCGAAGCTTTCAAACCGCAAGAATATTGGACGGTGAAGGCTCAGCTTTCAACGCCGCGGGGCCAAAGCTTTGAGGCGCGGCTCGCAATTTTGGGCGGCAACAAGCTGGAAAAATTCGATATTCCTACGGCTGAGGCAGCGGAAATCGCGGTACAAGCGATCCAATCCCGCGATCTATCCGTGCGCTCGGTGGAGGCCAAACCCGGAACGCGCAACCCGTCCCCGCCTTTCATGACCTCGACCCTGCAGCAAGAGGCCAGCCGCAAATTCGGCTTTGGCGCGCGGCAAACCATGAGCACGGCGCAGCAGCTTTATGAAGCCGGACATATCACCTATATGCGAACCGACGGGATCGACATGGCCCCCGAGGCGGTGACGGCGGCGCGCGACGCGATCGCTAATCGCTATGGTGGCGAGTATCTTCCTGAAAAGCCGCGCGTTTACAAAAACAAAGCCAAGAATGCCCAAGAAGCGCATGAATGTATCCGCCCCACGGATATGGCGCTCGCCCCGGACGAAATTAAGCTCTCTGAACCCGATCAGCGCAAGCTTTACGATCTGATCTGGAAACGCACCCTGTCGAGCCAAATGGCCGCCGCCCGGCTGGAACGTACGACGGTGGAAGTGGCCAGCGCTGATAATCAGGTGGTGTTGCGCGCCACGGGTCAGGTCGTGTTGTTCGACGGTTTCCTAAAAGTCTATGAAGAAGGCCGCGATGACGTGGTCGATGATGATGATAAGCGCCTGCCGCAGGTCGCCGAGGGCGAGCCCATGCGCAAGGACATGGTCACCCCGGATCAGCATTTCACCCAGCCGCCGCCGCGCTATACCGAGGCGACCTTGGTCAAGAAAATGGAAGAGCTGGGGATTGGCCGGCCCTCCACCTATGCGTCGATTGTGACAACAATCCAGGATCGCGGCTATGTGGTCAAAGAGCAGAACCGCCTGATTCCAGAGGATAAAGGCCGTCTAGTCACGATCTTTTTGCTGAATTACTTCAACAAATATGTGGGCTATGATTTCACCGCAGGGCTGGAGGCGCAGCTTGATGACGTCTCAGCCGGTAGCGCGGATTATAAGGAAGTTTTGCGTCAATTTTGGCAGGATTTCCATGCCTCGATAGAGGAAACCGCAGATCTTCGGATCGGCGAAGTTCTTGATAAAATTGACGAAGTTCTAGAGCCGCATCTTTTCCCACCTAAAGAAGACGGGTCAAATCCGCGGCTTTGCCCGAATTGCCAAACCGGGCGTCTCTCCATGCGCACTGCGCGATCTGGCGGCGCCTTTATCGGTTGCTCGAATTATCCCGAATGCCGCTTTACCCGCCCCTTCGGCCCCCCGCTGGAAGGCGATGAAGCGGCCCGCGCTATTCCACCAGAGGGAAAACTTCTGGGCGAAGATCAAGGCGACGAGATCCGCGTTTTCAAAGGCCGCTTCGGCCCCTATGCGCAGCGCGGCCCGGTCACCGAAGAACAACCCAAACCGCCGCGCCAAGGCATTCCAAAGCAATGGCCGCCCGAAGATGTCACGCTAGAACAAGCGGTTAAGCTTCTTTCCCTACCGCGTGAGATCGGCCCGCATCCCGAAGATGGGGTGATGATCTGGTCCAATATCGGCCGCTATGGCCCATATTTGAAACATGCGGATTCCATCAGTTTCAAAGGCGGCACCAATGCCAATTTGGAAGATGTGGAAGAGGTCTTTACCATCGGCATGAACCGCGCGGTGGAAATCTTGGCGTCCAAACCCAAACGCGGCAAACCGGCACCAGCGACGCCTCTGCGGGAATTGGGCGAACATCCCGATGGTGGCGATTTGGCGGTGATGAAGGGGCGTTATGGCCCTTATGTCAAATGGGGCAAAGTTAACGCCACCCTGCCCGATGGGATTGAGGTTGACGACATCACCCTCGATCAAGCGGTTGATTTGGTGAATGAAAAAGCCGCGAAATCGGGCAAAAAGAAGCCTGCGAAAAAAGCGGCTGCCAAAAAGACCACCAAGAAAAAGCCCGCCGCGAAAAAGACGACCGCGAAAACCGCTGCCAGCAAAAAGAAATCCGACTCGCCAGCGAAAAAAACCAGTGGTGACGATGGCGCGGCGGAATAGCTTGGCGGAAATACGGGACAATTTGGATTTTTAGAAAAAACTTGTGCAATAGTTAACGCTAACCTGCCGGGTGAAGCTGGTGAAAGCTGACCTAAGGCTCGCGGCACTGCCGCATTTCGTTGACTTCCCGCACAAGCTAGGCGAAAACCCGCCGCAATTTTGGTCGAGGAGGGAAGCGACCCATGAGTAAAATTTATGGCTCTGCCGCAGAGGCACTGGATGGCCTTTTGCAAGATGGCATGTTTATCGCGGCAGGTGGTTTCGGCCTCTGCGGCATTCCGGAACTGCTGATCGACGCCATTAAAGAGGCGGGCACCAAGGATATCACCATCGCATCCAATAACTGTGGTGTTGATGAATTTGGCCTTGGTATCCTGCTGCAAACAAAGCAGATCAAGAAAATGCTGAGCTCTTATGTGGGCGAAAACGCGGAATTCATGCGTCAGTATCTGTCGGGTGAGCTAGAGTTGGAATTCAACCCGCAGGGCACTTTGGCCGAGCGCATGCGCGCTGGCGGCTGCGGCATTCCGGGCTTTTACACCAAAACTGGTGTGGGCACTGTGATTGCCGAGGGCAAAGAGCACAAAGATTTCAACGGCGAAACTTACATCATGGAAGAGGGTATTTTCGCCGATCTTTCCATCGTAAAGGCCTGGAAAGCGGACGAATCCGGCAATGCGATCTTCCGCAAAACCGCGCGTAACTTTAACCCGCCAGCGGCGATGTGCGGCAAGGTTTGCGTAATGGAAGTCGAAGAAATCGTGCCGACCGGCTCGCTTGACCCCGATCATATCCATCTGCCGGGCATCTATGTGCATCGCCTGATCCAAGGTGAGCACGAGAAGCGTATCGAGCAGCGCACCACTCGCGCGGCGTAATCGCCCCATGGCATCCGCTAGCCGGGCGCGCCCCGGCTTGTTCTGAGACAGATTTGGCGAGCAGGCGAAAGCCCCGCTCCGCCCCCAGATAGGAGGCTTTAATGGCCTGGGATCGTAATCAAATGGCTGCCCGCGCGGCGCTAGAGCTGCAAGACGGCACATATGTTAACCTTGGCATCGGTATTCCGACCTTGGTTCCAAACTTCATCCCCGACGGCGTTACCGTGACGCTGCAATCGGAAAATGGCATGCTGGGCATGGGGCCCTTCCCGATCGAAGGCGAAGAAGATGCCGACCTGATCAATGCCGGTAAACAGACCATCACCGAAGTTCCGAACACCGCTTATTTCGATAGCGCGCAAAGCTTTGGCATGATCCGTGGCGGTAAGATTGCCATGGCGATCTTGGGTGCGATGGAAGTTGCTGAAAACGGCGATTTGGCCAACTGGATGATTCCGGGCAAGCTGGTCAAAGGCATGGGCGGCGCGATGGATCTGGTGGCTGGTGTTGGCCGCGTGGTTGTGGTCATGGATCACACCAATAAAAAGGGCGAAACCAAGCTCTTGAAGGCCTGCACCCTGCCGCTGACCGGTAAAGGCGTTGTAGATCGCATCATCACCAATCTTGGTGTGCTTGATGTCGTTGAAGGCGGTCTGAAGATCGTTGAAACCGCAGATGGCGTCACCGAAGAAGAGCTGCGCGCGTCCACCGAAGCGACCATCGTCGACTAAGCTTAAAGCGTTTCGAGAAAAGCTAGAGACACTGAAATTCACTTTTCGCGTTGGAGCACCGCGACAGGCAGCGAAAAAGTGAATCAATGATTTCTCGAAACGCTATTGACGAAAGCTTTAGGACTATCGAAAGGCCGTCTTACAAGATGGCCTTTTATTTTGCCCGCTTGGCCCGCTGCTTGGCGATCGCCTCTGGCCACTGCGGCCCAAAGCGCTAAACCTCTCTTCGTGCCCCAGCTTCCCCCGCATATCGCCCAATGGTTCGCCGCCCGAAATTGGCAGCCCCATCCGCATCAGCTTGATATGCTGGCCCAATCCCTAAGCCCTGCTCTCTTGCTCATTGCGCCAACCGGGGGCGGGAAAACCATGGCGGGCTTTCTGCCAAGCCTTTGTGAGCTCGGGCAAAATCCTGGCCCCGGTTTGCACACGCTTTATGTCTCGCCGCTCAAGGCCCTGGCCTCGGATATCCGCCGCAATTTGGAGGCACCGCTGGCCGAGATGGGTGCGGAGATCCGGGTTGAGGCCCGCACCGGCGATACCACCGCGACCCAACGCAAACGCCAGCGGGTGGATCCGCCGCATATTCTGCTGACCACGCCGGAAAGTTTAGCGCTTTTGCTCAGCTATGAAGACGCGCCAAAGATGTTTGCCGGGCTACAGCGGGTGATCTTGGATGAAATCCACGCCCTAGCCGAAAGCAAGCGCGGCGATCAGCTCATGCTCAGCTTGGCGCGGCTGCAAAGCCTTTGTCCCGATCTGCGCCGGGTGGGTCTCTCGGCCACGGTGGAAAACCCGCCTGCCCTTGCGCAATTTCTGGCCAGCCATCCCGATCCTTGCCCGATCCTAGAGGCAGATCCCGGCCCCGAACCCGATATCGCCATGCTCGAACTGCCTCATCCGCCGCCTTGGGCCGGAGGAGGCGGGCGCTATGCGATCCCGTCAATTTTGGAGGAGGTAAAGCGCCATAAAACCACACTGATCTTCCATAATACCCGGGCTCAGGCAGAAATCTTTTTCCATGAACTCTGGCTGCAAAATGAGGACAGCCTGCCCATCGGTATCCATCATGGCTCTCTGGCGCGTGAGGCGCGGGAAAAGGTTGAGCAGGCTATGGTGGCGGGGCAGCTCCGGGCGATTGTGTGCACCGGTTCGCTCGATCTGGGCATTGATTGGGGCGATGTGGATCTAGTGATCCAGGTGGGCGCGCCCAAGAATGTCAAACGCCTGGTCCAGCGCATCGGCCGCGCTAATCACCACTATAATGCGCCGTCGAAGGCAAGGCTCGTTCCCGCCAATCGGTTTGAGGTTGTGGAATGTCAAGCCGCGCTTGATGCTGTTCGGGACCGGGAGCTCGACGGTGACCCGCGCGGCCCTGGCCCCCGCGATGTGTTGTGCCAGCATATTCTTAACACAGCTTGCGCGGGCCCGTTTGACGCCAAGACCTTGCTCACCGAGATCCGCCGCGCCGGCCCCTATGCCCAGCTTACCCGCGCGCAATTCGACGCTTGTTTAGATTTCGCCGCCACCGGGGGCTATGCGCTCAAAGCCTATGATCGTTGGCAGCGCTTGATGCAGACCAAAGACGGCCTGTGGCAGCTGCGCGATCCTCGCACAGCGCGCGCCCTGCGCATGAATATGGGCACAATTTATGATACAGAGACTCTGAAAGTTCGCTTCAAATCACGCGGAGGACGCCCGCTTGGAGAGGTCGAAGAAAGCTTCGCCGCAAGCCTGACCCAAGGGGATACTTTTCTCATCGGCGGCCAGATTGTGCGCTATGAGGGGCTGCGCGAGCTGACCGTTGAGGTCTCCCCTTCTCCCTCGAAAAATCCCAAACTTGCGGTGTTTTCCGGCACGAAATTCGCCACCACCACCCAGCTTACCCATCGCATTCTGGATATCTTTGCCCGCCGCGATTGGGCCGCCCTGCCCGCTCATACCCGCGATTGGCTAGAGCTTCAGGCGCAGCTGTCGCATCTGCCGCAAGCCGATCATATCCTGGTGGAAAGCTTCCCTCATGATGGCCGCGCCCATACCTGCATCTATGGCTTTGCCGGGCGTAACGCCATGCAAACGCTTGGGCTTTTGCTGACCCAGCGGATGGAAACTGCGGGCCTGCATCCGCTCGGCTTCGTGGCCACGGATTACGCAGTGCTGATCTGGGGACTTAATCCGATCACCGATCCTGCGCCGCTTTTTGAGGCCGAGGGCCTGCGCGAGGCGTTTGAGACTTGGCTTGCCGGAAATGCCCTAATGAAGCGCACCTTCAAGATCACCGCCACAATTGCCGGCCTGATCGAGCGCCAAAGCGCGGGCAAGCGTAAGACCGGGCGGCAAGCCACTTTTTCCAGCGATATTCTTTATGACACGCTGCGCCGCTATGATCCCGAACATGTGCTGCTTGAAATCACCCGCGAAGAGGCCTTTCGCGGACTGGTGGATTTTGGTCGGATCGAGGAAATGCTGAGCCGTACCAAAGGCCGGATCGATCATGTGAACCTGCCCCGCGTCACCCCGCTTGCCGCGCCTTTGCTGCTTGAACCGGGCCGGGTGCCTGTCGAGGGTGCCGGGCGAGAGCGTTTGATGGAAGAAGAGGCCGCGCGGCTCATGGCCGCTTCTGGCTTGGCGGCCCTCGATAACGCCTTGGAAAGCGGTGGATCCGAGGCGTAAGATCACCGCAAAGGAGATCCGCCCATGCCCACCACCGCGCCTCATTCCGCCCCCGATGCCGCTGCGTTTGATTGGGCCGATCCGCTGCGCCTTGAGGGGCAGTTGAGCGAAGAAGAGCGCCTCTTGCGCGATGCCGCAGCCGAATTCGCCCAAAGCCAGCTCTTGCCAAAGGTCACGCGCGCTTATCTCGAAGAAGAGACGGATGCAGAAATCTTTGCCCAGATGGGCGCCGCCGGGCTTTTGGGCGCGACCATCCCCGAGGCCTATGGCGGGCTTGGCGCAGGCTATGTGACCTATGGGCTCATCGCGCGGGAAATCGAGCGGATCGATAGCGGCTATCGCTCGATGATGTCGGTGCAAAGCTCTCTGGTCATGCATCCGATTTATGCCTTTGGCACCGAAGAACAGCGCGCGCGTTATCTTCCCGATCTGGCGGCGGGGCGCAAAATCGGCTGTTTTGGCCTGACCGAGCCAGAGGCGGGCAGCGATCCGGCAGGAATGAAAACCCGCGCCGAGAAAACCAGCACAGGCTATCGCCTCACCGGTTCGAAAATGTGGATCAGCAATGCGCCGATTGCGGATATTTTTGTAGTTTGGGCAAAATCCGACGCCCATGACGGCAAAATTCGCGGCTTTGTGCTGGAAAAAGGCATGGCCGGGCTTTCCGCGCCAAAGATCGAAGGCAAGCTTTCCCTGCGCGCCTCGATCACGGGTGAAATCGTGATGGAAGGCGTTGAACTCGGTGAAGACGCGCTTTTGCCTGGAGTGGAGGGACTCAAAGGGCCATTTTCCTGCCTAAACAAGGCCCGTTACGGCATCGCCTGGGGTGCGATGGGCGCAGCGGAAGCTTGCTGGCATGCGGCCCGCAGCTATGGGCTTGATCGCCGACAATTCGGACGCCCCTTGGCGCAAACCCAGCTTTTTCAGAAAAAGCTTGCCGATATGCAAACTGAGATCGCGCTTGGCCTCCATAGCGCGCTGCAACTTGGGCGACTGATGGAGGCAAAGAACGCCGCGCCGGAAATGATCAGCCTGCTTAAACGCAATAATTGCGGTAAAGCCTTGGATATCGCCCGGATGGCGCGGGATATGCATGGCGGCAATGGGATTGCGGCGGAATATCATGTGATGCGCCATGCCCAGAATTTGGAAACCGTTAATACCTATGAAGGCACCCATGACATCCACGCGCTGATCTTGGGCCGGGCACAAACTGGATTGCAGGCGTTTTTCTAACCGCTGGACCCGCCGAGCTTGCGCACATACCAGACCTTAACCATGCTTGCGTAAAGCAGGCGCATGCCTGGTGAAAAACGGCCTGAATGTATTGTTTTTATTGGCCCCTGTCGTCGAAAGGCCCATGCCCGGCATCAGGCCCTGGCCCCTATACGCGCGGCTTTAGCGAACCAAGGTATCCTTTATCCCGAATTTCCCGGAAAAAAGGCGCATACAAAACTTACGCTGTCCTGCCTTGATCCCGACCATCTGGACCCACTGCGACAGGCGCGAGGGTTAGGCCCCGAAGATCGCCATGCAGAATTTGCGGAAAAATTTTGGCAAAAACTTTCCCGCCAGGCCAAAGATGCGCGAATTGTGATTTTAGATGATGATCGATTGTCGCGAGAGCTATTTCGCCGGTCTGAAATAGAGCGGTTAAAATCCCGTTTGGCTCAGATTTTCGACAAAATCAGCTTGGTGCTAGATTATACCGACCCGCCAGAGATGTTGTGCGAACATTTCGCCCAGCAGGTTCTTTGGGGGCGAACCGTGCCGCTAAGCCGCGACTTGGCTTTGACCCGCAGTCGCGATTGGGTGGCCAGCGCGCTCGCAACCCATGGTAAATGCTTGCCTCACCTCAATATTTTCCCCGAGATCGAAGCCGCACCCCATTGGCTACACCACCAAAACCTGATCGAAGACTGGCGGCAGGTTTTCGGCCCGGCAGCATTGCAGCAGGATTATGCGGATTTGCCTGCCCCGATTTTAGCCGCGTTAGACGCGAAAACTCCCCCGCCACTGCAACCATCCTCCGTTTTTCTCGGACGTGCATTGTTAGTAAATCGGCTTTTGCGCAGCGAAATGGCGCGCGGGCTGGCTTTACCCCGGAAATTACGTGCCCGCGCGATGGGGATGATTGACCTGCCGGGCAAGCCGCTTGACCCAAAGCTGCTGCGCCCAATTCTAAGCCATATCAATCGCAATCGCCCTTGCCCGACCCCTAGATTGCATGATCTTGGGGCGTTAGAGCCGAAACCAGATCCGGATTTCGACCCCGGCCCTGTCCTTGCGAAAATGCGTCCATTGATGGCCGATGCCGCCGCGAAAGAACGCCTAGACAGCGGACCTCTGCTTTCAGGTGCCGCAGATAGACTGTTTTCGCAGCCGTCAAAGAAAACCTTCGAAACATTCGCAAAATCCCGTTTCGCGCCGAATAATCGGCTCTCAGCCGCGGATATTGTAAAAACTCCGCCTCCTTTGAATGGCCGCTCGCAGCGGCAGATTGATCGCGCGGAGAGGGTGATCATCGCCTGTATGAAGGATGAAGGCCCCTATATCCTCGAATGGCTGGCTTTTCACCGAAGCATCGGCTTCGATCACTTTGTAATTTACACCAATGATTGCCAGGATCCGACTGCCGATATCCTAGATCACTTAGCAAAATCCGGCTGGGTGACGCATATTGATAATAGTAATTGGCATGGGCAATCCCCGCAGCAAGCGGCCCTAAACAAAGCAATCAAATTACCAGTTATTCGCGATTCCACTTGGATATTGCACATAGATGTGGATGAGTTTGCCAATATTCGCCATGGGGCTGGAATTTTGGACAATTTGCTCGACCAAATGCCCGAGGCCAGTAATATTGCCTTAACCTGGCGGCTTTTCGGCAATAATGGCGTGGATCATTTGGCGCAACGCAAAGTTATAGATCAATTCACCCGCTGCGCCCCAAGCTATTGTCCCAAACCCCACACGGCCTGGGGCTTTAAAACCCTAACAAAGAATTTAGGGATTTATGGCAAATTATCCTGCCATCGCCCCACGAAGCCCGCGCTGGACCGCTTGGACGAGCTGCACTGGTTTAATGGCTCAGGCCAGCCCATGGGGCGCGAAGTCGCGATGAAGGGCTGGCGCTCCAATCTGCGGACCATCGGCTATGATTTGGTGCAACTCAACCACTATGCGTTGCGTTCGCGCGATAGTTTCTTGATCAAACGTCAACGTGGCCGAGCCCTACATGTGGACCGCAAAATCGGCGCTAATTACTGGGCGCGCATGGATTGGAATGACCATGTGGACCTTTCAATCCAAAGACATCTGCCACGGCTGCGAGCAGAAATGCAGGGTCTTTTGGTCGATCTGAAGCTGCGCGACCTCCATGAGCAGGCTTTTGATTGGCACCAAAAGACGGCAAAACGGCTTCGGCAAGAGCCGGAATTCGCGCGCCTGATCGAAGATATCGGCCAAATAAACTTCAATCAAACGGAACGCGCCGCCTATGCGATGGCCCTGGACATGAATAGCTAAAGCCCTAGGCCGCCTTCCCTTTTCAGGAAATCGACGATTTCAGGGACGCCTTTCCCATGTCGCAGCGCGGCCATCACAAAAGGTTTGGCACCACGGGCTTTGCTGGCATCTTCTTCCAGCAATTCGGTCGATACCCCCACATAAGGCGCCAAATCGGTTTTATTGATCACCAATAGATCCGATTTGGTCAGCCCCGGCCCCTTTTTGCGCGGAATATCCTGTCCCGCCGCTGTGTCGATGACGTAAAGCGTCAGATCCGCCAGTTCCGGGCTGAAAGTCGCGGCCAAATTATCACCGCCGCTTTCGATTAAAATGATATCGAGATCAGGGAAGCTTTCGGTCAAATCCTCCACAGCGGCAAGATTGATCGAGGCATCCTCGCGGATCGCCGTATGAGGGCAGCCGCCCGTTTCCACGCCTCGGATCCGATCCTGAGACAGAACTTGGGCGCGCATTAGGGCCTCCGCATCTTCGCGGGTGTAAATATCATTTGTGATCACAGCGACGGAGTATGGACCTGCGAGGGCGCGACAAAGCTGCTCGGTCAGGGTGGTTTTCCCAGCCCCCACCGGCCCACCAATGCCCACGCGCAGGGGCCCGTTTGGAGAGGTCATGTCAAAAGCTCCACTTTAACTTCAGCTCTTAAATAGCCGAGCAGAAAGGGTTTCATGTTGGAGAGACGCTAAATCACCCGCCAAGGCGATACTGCTGAGATCGTCCAATTCAGCGGCCGCTATCTGCGGTGCCAGCTCAGAAATTCGGGCGTTGAGGTTTGTGATCACAGACTGACCTTGCGCCTGCCCCAGAGGGATTGCACGAACTGAGCACAGAACCAGATTACTCAGCCATGCCTGCAAATAAAGCCCGACCACCGTCTGAGGCGCAAGGTTTAGATCCCGCGCCGCAACCCCGAGCGCTACCGGTAAAACCAAGGGCGAAGCAGCATCAGGCGCGACAATTGCTTGAAATGCACGGCCTTGGGCCAGGCTTTCCCCCCATCTTTCGCGTGACGGCGCTAAGGCGCTGGCCAAATCTTGCAGATCCTCCGCCGCATCTCCTGCCAAGGCTCGTGCCAGTAAAATACCGTCGCACCAAGCACTTCCATACCGCAAAAGCCCGTCTAGCCAGGCTTCCAGGCCAGCAGCATCCGAAATACGCCCATCGGCAATCGCCGTTTCCAACCCATGGGAATATGCAAAGCCCCCAAGCGGAAAGGCCGGCGATAACCATTGCGTTAGCGTCAGCAGATCATGGGACGGGTCTTGCCGATCAGTCATGGGAATGGCCAAATGTTCGCCCATGGCCATAAGCGCCGCCTTCGGGCTGAAATGGCGCGTCGATCTTAGAAATTTTCGCCCCAAGCGTCGTCAGCATTGCCGCGATGACATGGTCATCCCGGATCAAAAGTGCGTCGCTTTGAATTTCGCAGGGCGTGTGACGATTACCGATATGCCAGGCCAATTTGGGCAGATCGCCTTCGATTTTCAGCAAAGGTTCCGCAGCGGCGAGGATTTCAATCCTTTGTCCATCTGACAAAAGAAAGGCCCGACCGGCTTCGACACTTTGGGTCTTTGGCAGATCCACCAAAAAGCTTTGACCGCTAGCCGACACCAAACGTTTCCGGCGCAGCAAGCGGTCATCGTAACTTAGGGAAATCTGGTCCGAATTCGGCGCAGACTCCCCGATTTCTCTGCATGTTAGCAGTGTTTCCGACGCATCCATGGCGTCACATTTGCGCCCCAAGGCGCAAAAGGCAAGAGCCGTTAAGAATTCGCCTGACGAAGCCGCAAAGGCGCGTGATTAGGGAATTTATGGCGCATGACAAAGGCCGGGATTTCCGCGCGGGTCAGCCCCAAAGCCGCTAAATCCCCATCACTGAGCGTGTTCATCCGCAAGGCAGCCCGGTAATACATCCGACGCATCCCTGACGGGTTCACACCGAACCCCAACATGGCAAAAAACGTGTCGAAATCTGCCGATAATTGCTGCGGGTAAAGCTCGATCACATTATGCGGGTTATGCATGGCCGACTCTCATTCTGCGACCTGTCGCCGCTCTTAGCTTTAGAAATAGCTGGGCATTCGCCCATATACAGTTAACGTCATTTGATTTTTTCGCTCTGGCCGTAACCGACATAAGGTCAGGCTGACGCCGCTGGGTGATTTTCACCAGTTTAGACTGCAATGAACCCCATGGGTTTTTCCGCAGCGCAAGCTGGAAAATCCCTATAGATGTCATGCAGTTAGAGTCCCGCGACCAAGCATTTGAATTGTCTAGGGTAAATCGGTCATCATAGGGCGGCAGCGTTCGCTTACGCCGCGCCAAGGCCCTTAACCTGGAAAAATAGACAATATTGTTTTTTAGCATTGGAAACCTCGCAAAGTTGCTGGTTTCCTCCCTTCCCCAAAGATAAGTCAGGGTGTCGCAGAGACAATGCCCCAAGAATTTGGCAGCGGCGGTTTTACTGCGCTGCAGCGAAAGCGCCACAGCACTTTACCAATTCTTAAAACTTGCCGCTCGTAATTTAAGCGGTCCTCTAAGGCGACCGCTTAAATATCACTCACATATTCACTTCAGAACATGAAATAGCGCTGCGCCATGGGCAGGCTTTCGGCCGGTTCACAAGTCAGAAGCTCGCCATTGGCTCGGACCTCATAGGTTTCCGGGTTCACCTCGATTTCAGGCGTGGCGCTATTCATCACCATATCGGATTTACCAATCTGACGGGTATTGCTGACCGCCACGGTCTGCTTCGCCAGCCCCAGCTCTGCGCCGATCCCCGCCGACTGCGCCGCTGCGCTGACAAAAGTGACCGCAGAATTTTCCACCGAGCGGCCGAAAGCCCCGAACATCGGTCGGGTATAGACCGGCTGCGGCGTCGGGATAGAGGCATTCGGATCCCCCATCTGCGCGCAAGCAATGGTGCCGCCGATCAATACCATTTCCGGCTTCACCCCAAAGAAGGCCGGGCTCCATAGCACCAAATCCGCGCGCTTGCCCGGCTCGATCGAGCCAATTTCGCCGCTTAGGCCATGGGCAATCGCCGGGTTGATCGTATATTTCGCCACATAGCGTTTGACCCGAACATTGTCGTTATCGCCGGTTTCGTCGCTCAGACGCCCGCGCTGGACCTTCATTTTATGGGCAGTTTGCCAGGTGCGGATGATCACCTCGCCCACACGCCCCATGGCCTGGCTGTCCGAGGCAATGATCGAAAACGCGCCCATATCATGCAAAATATCTTCGGCGGCGATGGTTTCCTTGCGGATCCGGCTTTCGGCAAAGGCCACATCTTCGGGGATCGCCTTGTCCAAATGGTGACAGACCATCAGCATATCGAGATGCTCTTCGAGCGTGTTCACCGTATAAGGCCGGGTCGGGTTGGTGGAGCTAGGCAGCACATGGTTTTCGCCGCAAACCTTAATGATATCAGGCGCATGCCCACCGCCTGCCCCCTCGGTATGGAAGGCGTGGATGGTGCGGCCCTTCATGGAGGCCAGGGTGTTTTCCACAAAGCCGCTTTCATTCAGCGTGTCGGTATGGATCATCACCTGCACATCCATGGCATCGGCCACCGACAAACAGCAATCAATCGCGCCGGGCGTCGTGCCCCAATCCTCATGCAGTTTCAGGGCGCAAGCCCCGGCTTTGACTTGCTCTTCCAAAGCCGCCGGGAGAGAGGCATTACCCTTGCCCGCAAAGGCCAAATTCATTGGGAAAGCATCCGCCGCTTGCAGCATTCGACCAATATGCCAAGGGCCAGGGGTACAAGTTGTGGCGAGGGTGCCATGGGCTGGACCAGTACCGCCGCCTAGCATAGTGGTCAGGCCGGAATGCAGCGCATCATCAATCTGCTGGGGGCAAATATAGTGGATATGGCTGTCAAACCCGCCTGCAGTAAGGATTTTTCCTTCCCCAGCGATAGTCTCAGTTCCAGGGCCTACGATAATATCCACGCCGCTTTGGGTATCGGGATTGCCCGCCTTACCAATCGCTACAATGCGCCCGTCTTTCAGGCCAATATCCGCCTTGAAAATGCCCGTGTGATCCAGGATCAGCGCATTTGTGATCACAGTATCCACAGCCCCATCGGCCCGCGTCGTTTGCGCCTGGCCCATCCCGTCGCGGATGACCTTACCGCCGCCGAATTTGACCTCATCCCCATAGCTGGTCAGGTCGCGCTCTACCTCGATAAAGAGCTCCGTATCGGCAAGGCGAATTTTGTCCCCCGTGGTGGGGCCATACATATCAGCATAAGCGGCACGGGAGATTTTGGCAGGCATGAAAGACGTCCTCGGCTAGTATCCTTTACCACGTCAAGCGCGGCTCTGCGGCTACCTCGCCATTCTGCTTCCATGCCGTCAAGGGGCCATTTCCAAGGCGCGACGGTTATTTTCGCAAAACAATTGCTTGGCCGGGATCTTGCCACTTTGCGCGGCATCCGGCCAAGCCTGAAACAGCACTATCTTAGCCGATAGGGGTGGTCATTCCGGCCTTTGCCAAGCGGTGCGCATTGGCGGCTGTTTTCTTACGGATTGGGGCAACTGCTGCCGACAGGACCTCATCCGGGCGGTCGAAATTCAGCGCAGATTTCATCGCCTCATTCGCCGATTGCGCAAAAGCCAAAGGTTTTTCCAAGACCATTTCGCTATTTTCGGCCGCGGAGACCTTCCAAAAGCCGCCCATCCCCATAAGTCGCATGGCGATCACCGCCTGGGATTCGGCGCCGATATGATAGAATTGCAGGCCCAAACGCCAAACATCGATGGGGGTCGCGATTGGGGAAGACGTGGTATTCGTGAACATTTGCTACTCCTCGGCGCATCAAAGCTGCCTTACAGCTTGATCCCAAAGATACGACATAACCACTGACGCATTGCTCAGCAGATTGTCGCGGGGCCAAGAAGCTAAGGGCAGCACGCGATCTGTCGCGAAACTGCCACAAAGCCCTTAATCATTCCCCAGCACGCCCAGAGAGTTTACTCGGATGGGTCGCTTTTTTTAGCAGCTGGGCTGCGCCGACGTGGGGCCGGTTTTTTCTCTGCGGTGGTGGCGGCATCCGCTGTCTTTGCTGCGGCTGTCTTGCGACGGGTCGCGGGTTTCGCGGCTGGCGTTGCCTCCGTCGCGGCTGGGCTGGCCTTTGCTGCCGGTTTGGCCGCCGGTTTAGCGGCTGGTTTGCGGGTCCGCGCGGCAGGCTTGGCCGGAGTTTCCGCAGGGGTCGCTGTTGCCGCATCCGTGGTGGTGCTAGCGGCTGCCTTACGACGACGCGGAGCCTTTGGTTTTTCCACAGCTGGCGTTTCTGTCTTCGGGGCCGGAGAAGGGGCTGAAGCAGGTGCCGGTGCCGCGACCTTGGCCGCCGCATTATCTGCGGTTTTCGGCTTTGCTGGGCTCCGACGGCGCGGCGCGGGCTTTTTCGGGGCAACCGGCAATTCGGTGACCGTGGCTGCGGGGCTCGCCTCTGCCGCAGGTTTGGCCCGCTCTTCCGTTACACTGCGCAATGCCGGTTTCTCAGCAGTCGCAGAGGCAGACGCTTTGGGTTTCGGCGCTGGTTTGGGCGCGGTTTTCGGCTTTGCCGCAGCGGCGGGCTTTGTCGATGTGGTCCGGGTTTGGCCAAAAGGCATCATCGCGGCAAAAGGCTGCGTAATGGGCGAGGCAGAGGTCAGCCCCGTCATCATATTCACCATTTGAAGCGTCATTT
Source organism: Mangrovicoccus sp. (assembly GCA_049603835.1). Classification (GTDB taxonomy): domain Bacteria; phylum Pseudomonadota; class Alphaproteobacteria; order Rhodobacterales; family Rhodobacteraceae; genus Mangrovicoccus. The sequence goes on along the minus strand of JBMYSZ010000001.1, from coordinate 96,859 downwards.
CCATCTGTGCTTCGGCCCCTTTGAACCAAAGCTCAAAGCCAGTTTTCCAAAAATCGACCGGTGTCAGCATGCTCGATGTCTTAAACCAGGTCGGCTGCTTCGATGCGGACCAGCCGCGCAAATTCTGGTGGATCATTGGTCCAGATTCCCCATGATTTTTTGATTGAAGCCATAAATCGCCCGCGCCCCACCATAAGGGATCAAAGCAACTTCGCGGGTTTGGCCCGGTTCGAACCGCACGGCCGTGCCCGCCGCAATGTCCAAACGCCGCCCCAAAGCCGCCTCGCGGTCAAAGGACAGCGCGCTATTGGTTTCCGCAAAATGATAATGACTGCCCACTTGGACCGGACGGTCACCCGTATTGGCCACAGTGATCGTCACCGCCTCTGCCTCGGCATTCAGCGTGATGTCACCGGCTTGAGTAATGATTTCGCCTGGGATCATTTTAGGTCCTTCCGTAGGGAATACTGACAGGAAACTGGAAAAAATCAAAGCAAGTTAGGGGCGAAAATCTCGTATAGGTTGCATAACCTTACGTATAGCGCCCCAGCTGCATCACTGCTGCATCCTAACGCACGGGGTGATGGACGGTGACCAGCTTTGTGCCATCCGGAAAGGTCGCTTCGACTTGCACATCATGGATCATCTCGGCGATGCCTTCCATGCATTGATCGGCCGTCACCACATGGGCGCCAGCCTCCATCAGCTCGGCAACGCTCCGGCCATCGCGGGCGCCTTCGACCACGAAATCGGTGATCAAAGCGATGGTTTCGGGATGGTTCAGCTTAACGCCTCGCTCCAGCCGCCCGCGCGCCACCATTGCGGCCAGGCTAACCAGAAGTTTGTCTTTTTCCCTAGGTGTCAGGTTCATGGATCTGCTTTACCCTCTTTCCCCTGTCAGACTTGCCAAACACGCGGCAGGGGCGCCGCGCGCAGGTATTCAATGAGCCGCGCAAAAAGGACTTTAAGCGGCCAAGCATCCGCCGCCAAGGCTCGGATGATCAGTTTGCCATCCCAAGCCGACGCGGCAGCGGTGACGCCTTGGGCCTCTAACATCGCGCGCAGCGGCGCCAAGCGATCCTCAGCATCCGGCGCGAGATATATCATAGTGCCAAAGACCCGCGCCCCATCCAGCATCACCGCCCCATCCTGGGCCAAATGCTGATCATTCAGCGCAAGAGGTTCGAGAACCACCGGCCGACCGCCTCGGCGAATATCACGCCAATCGCGGAAATTTAGCCGCGTGACGGTTTCCTGCATCGCCGCGCGCCCCAAAACCACCATTTCACAGGTCAGCAAAGTCGCGCCTTCGGCCAAATCGATCTGGGTGCGCCGATGCAAAGCGGATTGGTCAAACAGAATGGTTTCTTGCGGCAGCCATGCCAAATCGCCGCAAGCCCCTACGGAGATAGAGATATCGAGCTTTGCCGCATTGCCGCCCAAACTGGCATAGGCGCGCTCGGCGGTTTGGGTCGTTGCCACCGCCCGGCTGCCATCTTGCATCTCTAGGGCAAAGCGCAGCTGATCGCCGCCGGTCAATCCGCCAGCCGTATTCAGAAACACCACTTCGGGTTCTGGCTGATGGGCGCGGGGCAAGAATACCTTGGCCGAGCCCTGCTGCGCCAGATTGCGCAACACAGTGCGCCCGCCACGCGCGCCCAGCACAACCGAAGCCGCCGCATCCACCCGCTGGTGACGCGCCCTGACCTCTGATTGCAACCCGCCATCCGGCATTTGTGATCCTCTGTTTTTCTGCACCCTAGCGATTGTTCCGGCACTGTCCACGGAAGACCGCGCAAAAACTAGGCCAAGAAGTTTGCAGCGCCACATCCTTAGGCGCTTTGTGGGCTGGTTCTTGGCGAAACCTCCGGCTAAACACGCGACCATGACAGATCTACTCACAATACGTCGCCCAGACGATTGGCATCTGCATCTGCGCGATGGTGCTGTGCTCCGTGCCGTTTTGCCTGAAACCGCCCGCCATTTTGGGCGTGCCATCATTATGCCGAATTTGGTGCCGCCAGTGGTGACCGCCGCTGATGCCGCCGATTATCGCGACCGGATTCTTGCTGCAAAGCCTGATAATAACAAGTTCCAGCCGCTGATGACGCTCTATCTGACCGAAGATACCGAGCCGCGCGATGTGCGCGCTGCGGCTGAGATCGGGCTGATTACCGCGGTCAAACTCTATCCCGCTGGCGCCACCACCAATTCCCAAAGCGGCGTGCGCGATCTGTCCAAAGTGCGCAAAGTGCTGGAAACCATGGCTCAGGTCGGTCTTCCGCTTTGCGTCCATGGGGAAGTCACCGATCCCGAAGTGGATATCTTTGACCGCGAAGCCGTGTTCATCGAAACCGTGCTCGATCCGCTGCGCCGGGATCTCCCCGAGCTGCGGGTGATCATGGAGCATGTGACCACCGGCGATGCGGTGGATTATGTAACCGCCTCCGAAGGCAATCTAGCTGCCACCATCACCACGCATCACCTGATCATTGACCGCAATCATATCTTGGTGGGCGGGATTAAGCCGCATTACTATTGCTTGCCCGTGGCCAAACGCGCCACCCATCGCGACCGGCTGATCGAGGCCGCGACCTCGGGCGATCCGCGCTTTTTCCTGGGCACCGATAGCGCACCGCATACCGACCCGAATAAAGAAAGCGCTTGCGGCTGTGCCGGCGTATTCTCCGCCACGAATACCGTTTCCTGCCTAGCCCAGGTCTTTGAGAATGCCGGGGCGCTGGACCGGTTAGAGGCCTTTGCCTCGCTCAATGGCCCGCGCTATTACAAGCTGCCGCCCAATGAAGACCGCATCACCTTGCTCAAGGGCGAGCCGCTAAACCTGCCCGCGAAAATCGACAGTGAGGACGGCCCGATCACTCTGTTTGATCCAGGCTTCCCGCTCTATTGGCATGTAGAGGACGCCGCATGATCCCCACCGCTTTCCCCGACAAAGCCGAAATTGCACGCCTGACGGCCCGCATGCTTCTGGAAATCGAAGCGGTGCATTTCAATGGCGAAGACCCGTTCACCCTGGCCTCTGGCCTGCCCTCCCCGACTTATATCGACTGCCGCAAGCTGATCAGCTTCCCGCGGATTCGCACCACTCTGATGGATTTCCTCGCCTGCACCATCATGCGCGAAGCGGGGTTTGAGGCCTTTGACAATGTGGCCGGTGGCGAAACGGCGGGCATTCCCTTTGGCGCGATGATCGCCGAACGCCTGGCCCTGCCCATGACCTATGTGCGCAAAAAGCCCAAAGGCTATGGCCGCAATGCCCGGATCGAAGGGGTGATGACCGAAGGCCAACGGGTTCTTCTGGTGGAGGATCTGACCACTGATGGCGGCAGTAAACTGAACTTTGTCAATGCGATCCGCGAAACTGGCGCGACTTGTGGCCATACGGCGGTGATCTTCAGCTATGGGATTTTCCCCGAGACCGAGCCGACCCTCGCCGAGCATGGGGTCAAGCTGCATAGTCTTTGCACCTGGCATGATGTTTACGCCGAGGCCGAAGCCATGGGGTCCTTCAGCGACACCACGATGAAAGAGGTCGCCGCCTTCCTCGCTGATCCGCGTGGCTGGCAGGCCGCAAGAAAAACAGACTAGCACACTCTATAAATTGTAGACTGCCGCCCCAAGATAGGCTTATCTTGGGGTGAGAGCGTTATACAAACTTGTCCACAGGATATCCAGATTGCCGCAGGCAGGGTGAAGGCGTTATGAGCCTCGCTCAGGGCATTGGGTGTAAATAAGAGCAGGGGACAATTCTGATGAATGATATGGGTGTCGCTAAAGATACCTTCGCCGGAGACGTGCGCCCGGCCGAAGCACCCCAGCAACTGCCCCATAGTATCGAGGCAGAGCAACAGCTGCTTGGGGCGCTGCTGACCAATGACCAGATCTATGACAAAGTTTCGTCTCTGATCACGCCTGTACATTTCTTCGAACCGGTCCATGGCCGGATTTACGAGGTTGCCGCCGCGCGGATCGCCAAAAATGCTTTGGTTACCCCGGTGACCCTCGCAGCCTTTATGGAAGAGGATGAAGGGCTCAAGGAACTCGGCGGGCCGCGCTATCTGGCCAATCTGGCAGGGGCAGCGATTTCCAGCTTTGCGGCGCGGGATTATGCGCAGCTCATTTATGACCTGGCCATTCGCCGGGAATTGATTGGGCTGGGCCAAGAGATTTCTGACAAAGCCGCCCGTGTGGATGTGGCCAGCGAGCCGAAAGACCAAATCGTCGAGGCGGAGCAACGGCTCTATAAGCTGGGCGAAGCCGGTCAAAGCGAGCGCGGCTTCCAGAGCTTTCTCAAAGCCGTCACAGATGCGGTGAATGTGGCCAATGCCGCTTATAAGCGCGATGGTGGCCTGGCCGGGGTTTCAACCGGCCTGGATGACTTGGATAAGCGCTTGGGCGGCTTGCACCGCTCGGATTTGCTGATCTTGGCCGGGCGGCCTTCGATGGGGAAAACCTCGCTTGCCACCAATATCGCCTTTAATATCGCAAAAGCCTATCAGAAGGGCCGCCTGCATGACGGCACCGAAGGCGCGGTGAATGGCGGTGTGGTCGGGTTCTTCAGCTTGGAAATGAGCGCCGAGCAGCTGGCCGCGCGAGTGCTGTCGGAGGCCTCCGAAGTGCCCTCGGAACAGATCCGCCGGGGCGACATGACCGAAGCCGAGTTCCGCCGCTTTATCGAGGCGGCGAAAACTTTGGAATCCTGCCCGCTCTATATTGACGACACCCCTGCCCTGCCCATCAGCCAGCTCGCCGCGCGGGCCCGACGTCTGAAGCGGACCTATGGCCTAGATGCTATCTTTGTGGATTATTTGCAGCTGGTGCGCCCTGCAACGGCGAAAGACAGCCGGGTTAATGAAGTCTCGGAAATTACCCAAGGGCTCAAAGCCATCGCGAAGGAACTCGACATCCCCGTCGTCGCCTTATCCCAGCTGTCGCGCCAGGTGGAAAATCGGGATGATAAACGCCCCCAGCTCAGCGATCTGCGGGAATCCGGCTCGATCGAGCAAGACGCGGATGTGGTGATGTTCGTTTATCGCGAGGAATATTATAAAGAGCGGGAAAAGCCGTCCGAAGACCGGCTAGAAGAAATGGCGAAATGGCAAGAGAACATGGAACGCGTCCATGGCAAAGCCGAAGTCATCATCGGCAAACAGCGCCACGGCCCCATCGGCACGGTGGAGCTTAGCTTCGAAGGGCGCTTCACCCGTTTCGGCAATCTGGTCAAACCCTGGCAGCAAGGCGGCGCAGAGGGTTTCTGATCATGACACTGCGGGTCCTGCCTGCCGATTGGACCGGTTTCACCCAGGTGATGGGCGAGAAAGGCGGCTGCGGCGGATGTTGGTGCATGCTTTGGCGGCAATCCAAAAAAGAAATGGACGCCAATATGGGCGCCGCCAATCGCGCGGCGATGCAAAAACGGTTTGAGGACGGCCCACCGCCGGGGCTCGTGGCCTGGGATGGCGAGCGGGCCGTTGGTTGGATCCAGATCGACAGGCGCGACGCCTTTCCGCGCCTGGCGACTTCGCGAATTCTCAAACCCGTGGATGATGCAGAGGTCTGGAGCATCGCCTGTTTTCTGGTCCATAAAACCCATCGGCGCAGCGGTGTTTCCGCCGCGCTTTTAGAGGCCGCTTGCGGCTTTGCAGAGGCTCAAGGGGCGACAACCGTCGAAGGTTATCCCATAGACACGAAAAAGCCAAAATATCCCGCGGTTTACGCATGGACAGGTTTTTACGGAGCCTTCCGCGATGCGGGATTTGAAGAGATCGCTCGCCGCTCTGAAACACGGCCAATCATGCGACGCAGCCTAGGCGCGGCCCAAGCTTAGAAAGCCTCTGGCCGAGCCTCGCGCGCCATATGATCTAGTACAGCATTGACAAAGCTTGCTTCTTTTCCCTCCGGAAAAAAAGCTTTCGCTACGGCAAGATACTCGACAATGACAACTTTCGGCGGCGTGTCCGGCTGCATCAATTCTGCGCCGGCGGCCCGAAACAGCGCGCGCAAGGTCGGATCGATCCGGCCAATGGGCCAGGCCGCTACCAAAGCGCGGTCAGTCATTTGGTCAATCGCCGCCTGATTATCCACGGCTTTATCCACAGTCTGACGGAAATGGCGCGGATCACCTTCTTCCATCTCATAATCTTCGAAAGTTTCGCCAAAACGCCAGTCGGTGAATTCGCGACACACCGCTTCGACAGTCTGGTTTGTCTGCTCCATCTGGAACAGAGCCTGCACCGCGAAAAACCGTGCGGCCGAGCGCATGGCGCGCTTGCGATTACCCGATAAAGCCCCGCTCATTCCGCGTCGCCGCCGGACTGCATGCCAGTGCGAAAGCCGATGCCTTTGGTTTTCTGGGCAAAGCCACGGGTCAGCGCGATCAGATGCAGCGCTGCCGCTGCGGCGCCCCCGCCTTTGTTCTGCTGCGCCGGATCTGCCCGAACCTCTGCCTGCGCCATATTCTCTACCGTTAGGATGCCATTGCCGATACAGGCGCCTTCCAATCCCAGCAGTTGCAGCGCCCGCGAGCTATCATTGCACACAGTGTCATAATGAGTGGTTTCCCCACGAATGACGCAGCCCAAAGCCACATAGCCGTCATAATCCGCCTGGCGATAAGCAAACCCTACAGCGGTCGGCACTTCCAACGCGCCCGGCACTTCGACGGTTTCATGCTCGGCACCGCAAGCCTCTAACTCCGCCCTTGCGCCGGCCAATAGATTATCCGCAATCTCGCGGTAATAAGGCGCGACAACAATCAATACTTTAACCGGCTTATCAAAGCTCGGTCGCGGCAAACTGTAATGGGTAATGCTGGCCAATGGGGGCACTCCTAGGCAGAGGTCGGAGCGCCACTTAGCGCTCCCAGCCAGCGAGGTAAAGGGCCTGTCCCCTACTACACAGCAATTTGCGCCAGTTGTTTTCGAAAACTCGTTAACTTGGAATAAAATATTCTGCCGCAAATCTAAGGCGTCTTTTCCGTATCGGAGCCGCCTTAGTGCCCTTTATCCGTCTATTTCTGATGATCTGCAGCTTGGCTCTTGGCCATGCTAGTGTTGTGCAGGCGGCAATGGTGACATTCGCTTTTCACGGGGTTGTCACAGATCAGGCGGATCCGCTGGCGGAAATCAAGGCCGACGACCGGTTTCGCGGACAGCTCACCATCGATCTAAACGCCGCGCGCCAACCCCATGATCACCCCACCCTTGAATGGATCTATCCTGATACGATCACGCAGTGGTCCATGGATTTTTCCAATGGAATTTCATTAGAAGGCAATCTGGGCAGCATGGCCCTTGGGGATAATCATGTGACCCAAGTGGGCTGGGGATATGATCGGCTGATTACCTCGATGGATGCGCGCGGAGCGCTCTTACCTTCGGGACGGCGGGTTGATTTTGCTCAGTTCAGCTTTCTGGCCTTAATCCGCCAACCCGGGGCGCAGCTCGATTTTCTGCGCAATGACACTCTGCCAGATGCGCAGTTCGATTTCACCGCTTACCTGCCCTATCTGTCCAATTCCGGGCGTTTGGTGTCAGAAGACGGCACTCAAATTGGCATCCAAGCCGTGGATTTCGCGGCAATACCCCTGCCTGCAGGGGTTTGGTTATTGCTGGGGGGAATATCGGCCCTGCCCCTGTCGAGAAGCGCCTGGTTCAGGCGCTCCCGCCAGGGATAACTACGCCGCAGCCAGTCACTCGGGGGTTGAAATGCGCCGAGTACCAGAGATTTCCAAACCGTAAGCTTCCAGCCCGACGATCTTGGGTTTCGGCGAATTGGTCAGAAGGATCAACTCTGACAAGCCAAGCGAGCTGAGGATCTGCGCCCCCAACCCATAGCGCCGCAAAGTCTGCGGGCTGGCCGCATCCTCGGTGACCAGTTTCAGGGTCGTGTCGCGGATCAGAACCAAAACCCCGCGCCCCTCTTCTGCAATCAATTGCATCGAGGTGGAAAATTCCGACGATCGCCCAGCACCGCCAAGCCCCACCACATCCAACAGCGGGTCAAGCGTATGCATTCGCACCAAACACGGGCCAGGCGCGCTTAGGTCACCTTTGACCAAAGCGATATGTTCATCGCCATGGGTTTCATCCGTATAAATGCGCAACTGCCATTCGCCGCCGAATTCCGACTGCACCATCCGTTCCTGCGAGCGTTTGACCAAATTGTCATGGCGCCGACGATAGGCAATCAGATCGCTGATCGTGCCGATTTTCAGATTATGCAGCTGCGCGAAAGACACCAGATCCGGCAAACGCGCCATGGATCCGTCCTCTTTCATGATCTCGCAGATCACCCCTGACGGGTTCAGCCCCGCGAGACGCGACACATCCACCGCGGCTTCGGTATGGCCCGCACGAACCAAAACCCCGCCTTCGCGGGCACGAAGCGGGAAAATATGCCCCGGCGTCGCAATATCCGCACCGGATTTGCTGGGATCAATGGCCACAGCCACGGTCCGCGCCCGGTCATAAGCGGAAATCCCAGTGGTCACCCCTTCGCGCGCTTCGATGGACACCGTAAAGGCCGTTTCATGACGCGACGAGTTCTGTGACGCCATCAAGGGCAAATCCAAAGCATCGATCCGCTCACCTGGCAGCGACAAGCAAATCAAGCCGCGCCCATGGATGGCCATGAAATTGATCGCCTCAGGCGTCGCCATTTGCGCCGGGATCACCAAATCGCCTTCGTTTTCCCGGTCTTCATGGTCCACCAGGATAAACATGCGCCCATTGCGCGCGTCATCGATGATTTCCTCGATCGACGAGATCGCGTCTTTGTAATGTTCAGCCTCGGCCATGGGCGACTCCTTTGTCAGATACGCGGCGCAGGGACCCGTGATGTACAAGTGATCCCTCGATTTGACCAGAGCAGAGTCAAACCCGGCGACAATGGCCCAAGAATTTTGCCTAAGGCGCGGAAAAATATTGGCTTGCAGGCAGATAGCCGGCGAGACGGCCTGCTTCGCTCCAGCGGCGTTCTTCGCTTGTATCGCCAATCAGCAGAACGTGATCCGCCGCGAGCCCGGCGCCGTAAGCGCCCCGAATATGATCGCGTTGACTGGCCCAGCTGGCAAAAGCCGGCGGCGCCGGGCTGACCCCATCCAAATGACCCTCAGTAGCCTGCCCCATTTTCGGGACAGAAAGAGGCGCAATCGCGAGGCCTCGGCGTTCACAGTTCTGGATCAGAGCCAGTTTTGCCGCGCGCTCGACTGACAGGTTTTGCTGATCCCGAAACAGCCGTAACGCATTGGAGGAAAACAAAATTGCCACAATATCATGGCCGGTACTCGCCCGCACCCGCGCATAGGAGCGATAGTCCATCCCAATCTCAGCGGCGCGTTTGACACGGATCCGCACCACCTCTATCGGCAGGCTCGGCAACAAATCCGCCCGGGCCTTGCGCCACGCAAAACGGCGCCAGCCCTGCCCCGGTTCCAGAGTTGGGCCCTTATTATGGCCGATTGATGCGGGTTTGGTCTGTGACATAGGTACTAGGCTAGTACCGCCGCGAAACAAAGCTAGCCCGCACAGGGTAACACGACACCGGCCCAACTGGCCGATGCGCAAATCTTTGGCGGTTTGCCCGGCTTATGCCCAGTCTTGCAGCCGCGCCACATAGCGGGCGAGCGTGTCGATCTCTAGATTGATCGCATCCCCCACCGCGACCTGGCCCCAGCTGGTCACTTCTTTGGTATGCGGGATGAAATTGATCCCGAATTTGCAGCCATCGACCTCATTCACGGTCAGTGATGTGCCATTCAACGCCACCGAGCCTTTGGGGGCAATGAACCGCGCCAGAGTCTCGGGGGCCTCAAAGGTCATGCGCGTGCTATCGCCCTCATCGACCATCGCCACCAGGGTCGCGACCCCATCCACATGGCCCGACACAATATGGCCGCCCAGCTCATCGCCAACTTTCAACGCCCGTTCCAGATTGACCTTGCGCCCAGGCTGCCAAGGATTTGAGCCGAGATTGGTGATCGACAGGGTTTCCGCCGAAGCATCAATTTCGAACCAGTTCTGCCCCGCCTCAGAGCCGCAAGCCACGACCGTCAAGCAAACCCCGTCGCAAGCGATCGAAGCGCCGATATCGATAGTTTCCGCTGCATATGCTGTGGCAATACGGGCCCTTAGGTCACCGCGTTGCTCGACGGTGACAATACGGCCCAAATCGGTGATAATGCCGGTGAACATGACCACTCCCTTCCTTTTAGGAAGCTGCGCTAGCTGGTTGGCGTCCTAATCGCAAGTAAACAGACTTGCGCCAAAGCGCAAAACCACGGACCAGGGACAAAATGAGCCAAATTGCGCGCCACTTTTTATTTGTGCAAGGGCCCCATGGCCCATTTTTCCGGCAACTTGCCCGCGCGTTGGTCGAAGCGGGCCATATCACGTCGCGCATTGGTGTGAATGCCGGGGACGAAGCCTTTTGGCCCAAATCCATGCCCTACCGGCCTTTGACCCTGCCCCACAGCGATTGGCCCGGTGTGCTGCGAGATTACATGGCCCATCTTGGGGTCAGTGATCTGGTCATCTATGGCGAAGCACGCCCGATCCACGCGGCTGCTCTGCAAGCTGCCCATGGGCTTGGCCTGCGCACTCATCTTTTGGAAGAAGGCTATTTGCGCCCCAACTGGATCACCTATGAGCGCATTGGTACGAACGGAAACTCGCCAATTTGCCAGATGAGCATCGCAGAGATGCAGGACTATCTGGACCAATCGCCGAGCACTGCCTCGCCACCGCAGCCATCGGCGAGTTGGGGCGCTTTGCGGCATCACATGTATCATGGTGCGGTGTATCATGCGCATTTGATGCGCGGTGCCGCTCGTTATCCCAATTATCAACCGCATCGCGGTGTGTCAGTCACGTCAGAGGCGAAAGCCGCGGCCCAAAGCCTGCTTGCCCGCCCTTTAGCGATGCTGGAGCGGGCGTGGAAAATGCACCGCTTGCGCCGTCAGCCCTATCGCAATCATGTGGTGCTGTGCCAATTGGCCCATGATAGCAGCCTGCGCGCACATGGGCCGTTCCACACGGATGGGGAATTCTTCGAGACGGTGATAATGGCCTTTGCCGAAGGGTCCACCGCCAAAGATCGGCTGATTTTCAAGGCGCATCCTCTAGAGGATAACTTTGGCGAAATGCGGCAGTCCGTAGCGTCACTGGCGCGCGATTATGATTTGCCGCCAGAGCGGGTCATTTGCCTGCCAGGCGGGCGGCTTGCCCCTCTTTTGGATATCGCGACAACTGCGATCACCGTGACCTCGACCGCAGCCATGCAAGCGCTTTGGCGGGGTTTGCCGCTTTATTGCTTTGGCCATACGATTTACGACAAGCCTGGCCTGACCTTTGAAGGAAATTTACAAGACTTTTTCACAAAAGCCGCCCCCCCAGATGCACAGGCATTTGATATTTTGCGGCGTTTCCTGCTGGCGGGCTGTCAATTGCCCGGCGGGTTTTACACACCGAAAGGCCGAAAACAGACCATCGCCCGACTGGTGCCGCTCATGCTACGGAAACGCCCGATTTATGACCTAGATGTCGCAGTTACTGATTTGCATTTCGGTCCCCGCTTGATTGCCTCGCAAAACTCGCCTCATGTGCCAAGGTAACCTAGGCAAAAATATGCCGAAACTCAGGCGGCCCGCGAAATGGGGCTAAGCTGACGTACTTGTTAAGGAGACCTCGCCGATGTCGCAGCGCGCTTTAAAGAATGGCATGCGGATCCTGGCCGGTTTGGCACTTTTTTCCTTGCTGACCGCCTGCGCTTTGCCGCGCTCGGGACCGACCAAGGAAGAGGTTTTTGACAGCTCTATCAGCCGTAATGGCAATACTTATGTGATCTTGGCCAATCGAGGCGTGGCGCGGGCGGCCAATTACACGCCGCCGCTGGGCTTCACCTCGTCTTTCCAATCCGCCGGGCTGGTGGGATCCGACACGATCCGCGCGGGCGATACGCTGGGTTTGACCATTTGGGAAAATGTGGATGATGGGATCATCACCGTGCGCGGCACGCCTGCGCCTTTGAACCAAGTGCAGGTGGATGGCAGCGGTCATATCTTTGTCCCTTATGCGGGGCGGGTGATGGCGGCCGGGCTGACCCCGGATCAGTTGCGCAATGAAATCACTATCCGTTTGCAAAGCCAAACCCCAGATCCTCAGGTCCTGGTGGTGCGCGCCGCTGGCGATGGGGCAACCGTTGCGATTAGCGGCGCAGTGAATGCCCAAGGGGTCTATCCGATCGAACGCCCGACGCGGCGGCTTTCGGCGATGCTGGCCCGCGCCGGTGGGATCAATATCGAATCCGAGATTGCCCAAGTCACGGTTTTGCGCGGCGGCCAAAAAGGCACAATTTGGTTCGACTCCATGTTTTCGAGCCCGGCCAATGATATCGCTCTGCGCGGTGGCGACCGGATCCTTGTCGAGCCGGACCGCCGTGCCTTTACCGCACTCGGCGCAACCGGGTCGCAAACCCGCGTGACCTTTAACAGCCAAGAAATGTCCGCAATGGAAGCCCTGGCCCAGGTTGGCGGTCTTCTGCCCAATAATGCCGACCCGACCGGAATTTTCCTGATGCGCGAAGAACCACCAATTGTTGCCCGGAAATTACTGGGGGATCCGACCATTAGCTCGCCGGTTCAGGTGGCTTATGTGTTCAACCTGACCAGTGGTGCTGGGATTTTCACCGCGCGGGAATTCACAGTGCGGGATGATGACACAATTTTCGTCACCGAAGCGCCATATGCTCAGTTCAACAAAGCGCTAAGCGCGTTCTTCGGGTCGCTTAATACTGCTGCATCGGTCCAAACCCTTGCAAACTAACGCTCTCGCCCCGCAGCGTGATCATGCAACGGGGCCCGCCAACTAAACCGGGGCAACTGCCGCTGACACTCCTAAGTTCGGGACTGTGGCGGCAGCGCCCAATCCGCCGAATATTAGAGCTGTCCGGCTTTCACCCGACCCTCTCGCCAAGCGCACCAAGCTTTGGGATTTGGGGGCGCGGGGCCACCTCGCGGCGCATAATGCGATTGGCCCAAAGCCTCGGCCGATCTGTGATCACATTAGAAGAGCCCTTCTTGCGCGGTCCTCAGCCGGGGCGGCTGGATCGCCGCGCGCCGCTCGGTTTGCTGATTGACGATCTCGGGGTGCATTACGACGCCGCCTCCCCCAGCCGGTTAGAAACTCTTCTGGCCGAGCATCCTTTGAGTGACGAAAAACTGCTGGCCGATGCGGCGAATGGGCTGCAACGGATGCAAGATCTGGGCTTGGGTAAATTCGCGGTGCCCGATCCCCAGGCCGATCCGCCGCTAAGCAATTATGTGCTGGTTGTGGATCAAGTCGCCGGCGATGCGAGCCTGCGTGCAAGCGGCGCGGGGCCGGCGGAAATGCTGGCGATGTTACAAACAGCGCGGCAAGAAAACCCGGTGACGCCGATCCTGATCGCCAGTCATCCCGAGACTTTGGGCGGCGCGCGCGCAGGGCTGTTGTCTGGGCTCGATCTGCCGAAAGGGTGCCAGCGGCTGGAAATGCCAGTGTCTTGCTGGAGACTTTTGGCTCATGCCCGCGCGGTTTACACCCTTAGCTCGGGCCTCGGTGCCGAAGCCATCTGGGCCGGGCACCGCCCGCATGTTTTCGGCACGCCCTATTACGCGGGCTGGGGCCTGACGGAGGATCGGGCGGAAAAACCTCTGCCCCGCCGTACGCGCCAATTGCGCCCCGAGCAGCTTTTTGCAGCGGCGATGCTATTGGCCCCTAACTGGTATGACCCGTTTCGTGATGAGCTGACGGATTTTGACACGGCGCTGGATATTGCCGAAGCGCAAAGCCGCGCCTGGCAAGAGGACCGCCGGGGCTATGCGTGTTATGGCATGGCTCTTTGGAAACGCCGGCATATGAACCAAATCTTTGGGGGGCGGCTTAGCTTTCATCAAGATCCGGCCAAAGCGGTGCAAAAAGCCCAGAAAAAACAACAACCCATCTTGGCCTGGGCCAATCGCGCCCGTGATCTCATCGGCAGCCCGGCCCAGGTCATCCGGGTCGAAGATGGTTTTTTGCGGTCGCAGGGATTGGGGGCGCAGCTGGTGCCGCCTCTTTCTTTGATCGCCGATCGCACGGGAATTTATTACGACCCTTCCCGCCCCTCAGAGCTAGAGAGCCGGATTATTAACAGTCCGAATTTGCCGGATTATGCGCTAAAGCGCGCGGATCGTCTAATTGCGCAAATTTGCCGGTCCAATCTAACGAAATATGGCAGCCCGCCGCGCTTTTCGCAGCAATTAGAGGCTGGCCATCGGATTTTGGTGGTAGGCCAGGTGGAGGATGACGCCTCCGTCACTTTGGGCGCCGGAGGGCCGGTGCGCAATAATGCCCAGCTATTGCAGGCCGCGCGCGACGCTCATCCCAATGGGCTAATCCTTTATAAACCGCATCCAGATGTGGAGGCGGGTTTGCGTCCTGGCATTCTGCCCCCCGACGCCGCGCGCTTGGCCAATCGTGTCCTCACTGGCTGGTCTGCCGCCGAGGCTTTGGAAATCGCTGATGAGCTTTGGACGCTGAGCTCCACCATGGGGTTCGAAGCGATTTTACGCGATATTCCAGTAACCTGCCTAGGCGCACCATTCTATGCGGGCTGGGGGCTGACCCAAGACCTCGGGCCAATCCCGAGCAGAAGACGGCGGGATTTAGGGATTAGCCGTAGTGGCCTTGCCCATGCGGCATTGATCGCCGCCCCGCGCTATTTCGATCCAAAGACCGGTGAAATTTGCCCACCCGAGATCGCATTACTTCGCCTAGAGCAAGGCGGCTATATTCGCCAAAATCGCCTTTTGCGATCTATGCGGAAACTGCAAGGCCTATGGATTTCGGTTTTCCCGCGCCGCCCATAATGCCCGCAGCATGTGTCACGATGCTTTCACCGCTTCTTGCGCCGCCAGCTTCACATGCACCATGGTCTGGTTCAGCAAAATATAAGCAATTTCCCCAAATGTCGCTGGACCAACGAAATTGCCGGTTTTTTGCCCCTCTAATTCGCAATAAGCGTAGTTGAGGATGCAATTACAGGATAATTCTTCGCCCGCCGAAAGATCTGAACTGTCCAAATAGCCTGTCAGACAACTTTTCGGAGTCGACGCGAAACGATATTCCACACCTTGGATAACCGGCGCAAAAAAGCTGACCCCAGTGTCATCCACCGACATGAAAGACGTGTTTATTTTCGCGCCCGCATAATTGGCCACCAAAGGAAGACGGGTATTTTGCTTACTCTCTGTTAGATAGGACGCAAAATCCACCTCTTGGCCATTCACTATCGCCCGCGTCGCGCCAAAGCCCGTTTGTGTGAATGTGATCACATCGCCATCTTCGCTGGGATTGAAGATATTCACGATATCAATCACTGGCTCCAAATGCTGCGGGAGTTCCACATGCAGCAAAATCGCGCCTTCGGAATACACCTCGCCGGTTTGGCCATTGACGATTTTCGGGTCTTTGACACCAATTTCATCCAGATGAACGCCGGTGATCCAGCCCATCAATGGTTGGTCAAAGAGCCCAGGGTAATTCGCCCCCTCCAGCGCAAATTCAGCATGCGCCTTGCTATAGGCTGGGATCAGGATCAAACTCATCCCATGGTCATAGCGGCCCATGGGGATTTGCGCCAAATCCTGGGGTGCGTGATACACAATATGCGAAGCCGATGCTTGATCGATTTCCGTCACAAAGACCCGATCACGGTCGCAGATACCCCCATTTTTAGTGAGAAAATAGACCGAAGTCCCGCCGATCCATTTGCCTTTTGGTAATTGCGTCAGGGCCTCCTCCGCCCCGGCAATCATAAAAGCAGAGCCGGAGGCGATTAAACCCCCGGCTTCCGCAACGCTATAAAAGCCGTTTTTCATTTTTTTCTCCTCAAAGGACGGCTAAGTCTTTCGATGCGAAACGGTGTTTGGCGAAGAAATCCGCCAAAACTTTGACCTTTTTATCAAGGCTTTCTGGTTTTTCGCTCACATCTGCCCGTAGTCGTGCTACGAGAATTTTTGTCGCCAAGGATGCCGCAACCAGGTCATCCTGGGAGGTTAGTACTCTTCGAAAGATTTCGTCCTGGTCATTACTCATAACCAAACTCCGGCGCTGCTCAGGCATTATTTAGATCCCATTTTAGGCCCAGGACTATTAATGGCTCCTTTTCGGGGGTCAAACTCGTTCAAATGCGAACGTTAATTCCTGGTGATCAGATAGGGTATTCTTGGCCAAAGACGCTGGTCATTTTCAGCCCAGCAGGCCATAGCTGCGGCCTATGACACAGACAAATTTCTCTTTGCTCGTCGTGACCAGTGCCGATGGGTTTATCGCGCGTCGCTCGGGCCACGCACCGCATGACTGGGCCAGCAAAGAAGAGCAGACAATTTTCCTAAAAGCCGTAGATGCAGCGGATTGGGGCATAATGGGACGCGGCACCCATAGCGCGGCCGACAAACCGCATCGCCGTAGAGTCCTATTTTCCCGGCAAGCGCCGGTGCCGGAATGGCGGCGGCCGACCCAAATTTGGTGCGACCCCTCACTACTGAGGCCTCAGGATTTGGTGTCACTTACCGCGCCAGTCCATCCTATGCGCCAAGCGCTTATTTTAGGCGGGACGCAAGTGCATGACTGGTTTTTGCAGCACCAGGCCATCGATGAAATTGTTCTTACCATCGAACCCGTAACCTTTGGCAATGGTCTGCCGGTGTTCAGCGGGCAACCTCGTGCAACGCCCGAAGAAATCCTTGCCTGGGCCGGATTTACCCAAACCGATAGCCGCCGCCTGAATGCGGGCGGGACCAGGCTGCTTAGTTTTCGCTCGAATGGACAAATCGGATGCTCACAACCCTCCGCATTGACACGCATGGCCCTGGGCTAACGGAAATCACCAGGCAAGTGGCGCAACTTATCCCCGCCACGCATACGGGGCTCGCCACGCTTTTTGTGCGCCATACATCGGCCAGCCTTTTGATCCAAGAAAACGCCGACCCCGAAGTCCGCACGGATCTGACCGCGTTTTTCCACCGGCTGGTGCCGCCGAGCGATCACCCGGATATGGCCTATTTAACCCATACTTACGAAGGCCCCGATGATATGCCCGCCCATATCAAAGCCGCTTTACTGCCCACCAGCTTGAGCATGCCCATCGAGGCAGGCCGCATGGTTTTGGGCACATGGCAGGGGATCTATCTGGTCGAGCATCGCAATCGCCCGCATCGGCGGGACGTGGTTGTTCACATCTCATAACTCGAATCCATTTCCGCTTGCAGCCTTTGGTAAGTCGCGGCAAAATTTGATCATCTGCCGAAAGGACCGCCCATGCGCCCGCTGCTGACCCTTTTTCCGCTCCTTCTTTTGGTGACGAATTGCACCCAGCCGGAGCCGCCCAAAGCGGGGACCATCTGGCTGGCGCAAAATGGCAATCGCGTGGTGACATTGCCCGGCGACAGTGAATTCGAAGTGCTTTGGTATATGGGATCCTCGACGCTCGAATTTTTCTGCGCGGCAGGCGATTACGCGAAAATGCGCCTGCACGCCCCCAGCAGCCATAGGGTCGTGCTGGTCGAACCAATTGGCCCCAGCAAAGCCCGGCCAGGCACGCGCGGCGTGCATTTCGTCGTAAAATCGAAAGAAGAGCATCCAAATATCACCGGCGGCTCCATCGGTTTGGAGGATCCCGGCACCGCAATGACCATCGGCTCGGCGGTCGCCATATGCGAACCGCCCAAACGAGGGCTCGGCGGTTTTTTCTAAGCGCCTCAACGTAAATAATCCGGTATCTTGCGGCTTAAGCTCTAGACTACACAAAATTTCGGGGGCATCCTATACTGGCTGTGGATCAATCGCCCACTCCATACATGAGGCCCCTATGCGTTGCCCGTTTTGCGGAAATGTCGATACTCAGGTCAAAGACTCCCGTCCCGCCGAAGATCACGTAGCGATCAGGCGCAGGCGGTTTTGCCCCGAATGCGGGGGTCGTTTTACCACTTATGAGCGGGTGCAATTGCGGGATTTGGTGGTGATCAAATCCACCGGGCGGCGCGAAGATTTCGACCGGGATAAGTTGGAACGCTCGATCCGTATCGCTTGTCAAAAACGCCCGATTGAGCCCGAGCGGATGGATAAGATGATTTCGGGCATTGTTCGGCGTCTAGAGTCCATGGGGGAGCAAGACATCCCGTCAAAGACGATTGGCGAAATCGTCATGGAAACTTTGGCCCGCATCGACACTGTGGCTTATGTGCGCTTCGCCAGCGTCTATAAGAATTTCCAAGCCGCTGATGATTTTGACAAATTCGTCTCTGAACTGCGCCCGGATCAACAGCCCCCAATCGGCAGCTAACACAAGGTCAGACCAATGACTTGGACCGATGCGGATCGGCGTTTTATGGCTATGGCCTTAGCCATGGGACAGCGCGGCTTGGGCCAGGTCTGGAGCCGCCCATCCGTGGGCTGCGTCTTGGTAAAGAATGGCCGGGTTATTGGCCGCGGATTTACCCAAGGCCAAAGCGGCCCCCATGGGGAGGTCATGGCCTTGGCCCAAGCCGGAGACGCCGCGCGGGGCGCCACCGCTTATGTGACCCTAGAGCCTTGCGCCCATTTTGGGCGAACACCCCCCTGTTCAGAGGCTTTGGCCAAAGCCGGTTTGGCGCGGGTGGTCTCTGCTATGGAGGACCCGAACCCGCAAGTGGCGGGCAAAGGCCATCAAATCCTGCGCGATGCGGGTGCGGCGGTAGAGGTCGGGCTCTGCGCCACAGAAGCGGAAGAGAGCCATTGCGGCTTTCTTATGTTGCAGCGATCCGGGCGGCCTTGGGTCACTTTGAAACTGGCCACCAGCTTTGACGGTAAGATCGCCACCGCCTCGGGCGAAAGCCAGTGGATCACCGGCCCCGAAGCCCGCCGCGCAGTGCATGGCCTGCGGCTGCGTGCCGATGCGGTGATGGTCGGTGCGGGCACGGCGCGGGATGATGATCCCTCGCTGACCGTGCGGGGTATGGGCAATGTGGCGCAACCAGTTCGGATCGTGGCATCGCGGCGCTTGGATTTGCCGGAAAACAGCCAATTGCACCGGAGCGCAGGCGATATTCCGGTTTGGCTGCTGCATGGGCCGGATGCATCCCCGACGCGCCGCGATCATTGGCTGACGGCTGGCGCTCGGCTGATCGAGACGCCCTGCAGTACCGATGGGCAAATCGATATGACCGCCGGTTTGCAAACCCTGGGCAAAGCCGGGCTAACCCGTATTTTCTGCGAAGGGGGCGGCAATCTGGCCGCTGCCCTGCTCAGCGCGGGGCTGGTGGATGAGCTGGTGGGCTTTACCGCCGGGCTGGCATTGGGCGCCGAGGGTCGCCCAGGTCTTGGCGCGATGGAAATCGCCGCTTTGGCGGATGCGCCGCGATTTCGCTTGCATGGGCAGCGCGCGGTTGGCGGTGATGTGATGCATATCTGGCGCCGCGCCTAAAGCGCTTCGCGTCAAGCTTTTCCCCAGCCAAAGGCCGCCGTTAAAAAAGGGCGCCGCAGCGCCCATTTTTATTTACTGATCCAAGAAGCTGCGCAGCTTGCGCGAGCGGCTGGGATGTTTGAGTTTACGCAGCGCTTTCGCCTCGATCTGCCGGATCCGTTCGCGGGTCACGCTAAACTGTTGCCCCACCTCTTCCAAAGTATGGTCAGTATTCATGCCGATGCCAAAGCGCATCCGCAGAACACGTTCCTCACGCGGAGTGAGCGAGGCGAGCACACGGGTGGTAGTTTCTTTCAGGTTTTCTTGGATCGCACTATCGAGCGGCAGAACAGCATTCTTATCCTCGATGAAATCGCCCAGCTGGCTGTCTTCTTCATCGCCAATCGGGGTTTCCAGCGAAATCGGCTCTTTGGCGATTTTCATCACCTTGCGAACCTTTTCCAACGGCATTTGCAGCTTTTCTGCCAATTCTTCCGGGGTCGGTTCTCGGCCGATTTCATGCAGCATCTGACGACCGGTCCGCACCAGCTTGTTGATCGTTTCGATCATATGCACCGGAATACGAATGGTCCGCGCCTGGTCCGCAATAGAGCGGGTGATCGCCTGACGGATCCACCAAGTCGCATAGGTGGAGAATTTATAGCCGCGGCGATATTCGAATTTATCCACCGCTTTCATCAGGCCGATATTCCCCTCCTGGATCAGATCCAGGAATTGCAGGCCGCGATTAGTGTATTTCTTGGCGATGGAGATCACGAGGCGAAGATTGGCCTCGACCATTTCCTTCTTGGCCTGCCGTGCCTCTTTTTCACCCTTTTGCACTTGCTGCACGATGCGGCGGAATTCCGAGATATCCAGACCCACATATTGGCCCACCTGCGCCATTTCGGCCCGCAGCTCTTCGATCTTATTCAGGCTGCGATCAAAAAGAGCCTGCCAGCCGCGCCCGGCCTTTTCCTGCATCCGCTCGACCCAAGTCGGGTCCAATTCGCAGCCGCGATAGGCCTCGACAAAGTCGCGACGATTGATCCGCGCTTGGTCCGCCAGCTTCACCATCGAGCTATCGATCGACATCACGCGCCGGTTCAGACCGTAAAGCTGGTCCATCAGCGCTTCGATCCGGTTGTTATGGAGATGCAGCTCATTCACCAGCAACACGATTTCCGCGCGCAGGGTCTGATAGCGTTCCTCATCCTCCGCCGAGAAACTCGCATCTTCATTCAAAGTTGCCGAAATCCGCAAATCCTGCATTTCCGACAAATCGATATAGTCATTTGCGATACGGTCCAGAGTTTCCAGAACCCGCGGCTTCAGCGCCGCTTCCATCGCGGCCAAGGACATGTTGGACTGATCATCCTCGTCGTCATCCTCATCCTTGGCGATGGGATTGCCGTCCGCGTCATATTCAGTCACTTCTTCCTTCGGCTCGGAAGACGGCGCCGCCTCTGTGTTCACCGCGCCGAGCCCTTCGACAACCGGTTCCACATCATCGCCATCACCTTCGACCGACCGGCCAAAAGTGGTTTCCAGATCGATCACATCGCGCAGGAGGATTTCCTCCTCCATCAATTCGTCACGCCAGATGGTAATCGCTTGGAAGGTCAGCGGGCTTTCGCATAGGCCCGCAATCATCGTATTGCGCCCGGCTTCGATCCGCTTGGCAATCGCAATCTCGCCTTCGCGGCTCAGCAATTCCACCGACCCCATTTCCCGCAGATACATGCGGACCGGGTCATCGGTGCGATCAAGCTTTTCGGTCTCAGACTGCGCAACGGCAACTTCGCGCGACGAAGAGGTGGTAACAATCTCGGTCGATCCCGAATTTTCGGTTTCTTCCGCTTCTTCCTCTTCGATGATATTGATGCCCATTTCCGACAGCATCGACATCACATCTTCGATCTGCTCGGACGACACTTGATCGGGCGGCAGAACCTGGTTGAGCTGATCATAGGTAATGAAGCCACGCTCGCGCGCTTCGGCAATCATCTTTTTGACCGCCGCCTGGCTCATATCCAGCATCGGTTCCGCGTCGGAGTTTTCCTGCTTCCGATCGTCTGTGTCCTTCGCTGCCATAGGCTACTCCTTGCAGGGTGAAGCGGCGAATCAAAAGGCCGCGGAGTGATTCTATTAGGACGTAGAAATGATTCGTCCAACCTCTAGAGGGAATTCCCTTCAGATTCCTGAGTATTTTTCACTCAGGAGCGCTTCCCTTTGTCAAAATTGATGGTGCCCAGCAGTTTTGAGAAGGCATCTCGCTCTTCTCGGTCCATCTTGGCCCCATTTTTGCCAAGCTCAAAATCCATGTCATCCTCTTCTGAGGCCCGAATCGCGCGATTGCGAATCTCTGCGGCCTCGGCCAGGCGGTGTTTTAGATATTGGCCATCGCCATCGGCCCATTGCACATCCTCGGCCGCCTCGTCGATTTCCAGGCGCAGGCCGCGCTCACTTGTCAGTTTTGCCATACTTTCCGTCAGCGAGACCTTGGCCAGCTCCGTATCCTGCGGCTGTCTGAAAACCGGCATCACCTGGACATGGGGGCTACGCAGCACATGGTCAAGCGCTTCTGGCCCCATTTCCGCGCGCAACCAATCATAAAGCGCCTCGCGGTCCGGCATGGAGGGCGCGCGCAAGAGAACCGCCAAAAACTGACGATGCGCCGGGTCGCCAAGCTCAAGTTCATCCAGCTGATCACGATAAGCGTCAATCACTTCTGGGCACAACACGCAAACACCCAAGATGGATAACTCTTTGATCCGCTCGCCCAGATCCATAGTCTGCGCCGCCAAAGCCGAGGCCTTGGTTTCCGCCCGCGCCAAAGCCGGGCTGCGAGGATTGCGCCAGGGGCTTTTGCCATTGCGCGCGTTTTTCCCGGCTGGGCGGAATAACTGCCAACGAAGATCCTTCAGCGCTTGGCCATAATGGCGGCGCAGATTTTCGTCCTGGATCCGGCTCACCAATTCCCGCAAACGTTTGTCCAAGGCGGCGCGGCGTTCTGGACTGTCATAATTTTGGCCTTCGGTTTCCCGCTGCCAAAGCAAATTGACCATGGGTTGTGCCGCATTCAGCAGATCCTGCATTGCGGCCGCGCCTTTGGCCTTGATCAAATCATCCGGGTCTTGCCCCTCGGGCATCAAGGCAAAACGCAGAGACTGCCCCGCCTGCAAAAGCGGCAAAGCCAAATCGATCACCCGAAACGCCGCGCGTTGACCGGCTTTATCACCATCAAGGGCGATGATCGGCTCGGTCGCCATGCGCCATAAAAGGCCCAGCTGCTGATCGGTCACCGCTGTTCCCAAAGGCGCTACCGCTGCTTCAAAGCCAGCCTGATGCAGCGCGATGACATCCATATAGCCTTCGGTCACGATTAACGGCTGCCCCTTGCCCGCCGCGCTGCGGGCCGAGGCCTGGTTATAAAGACTGCGGCTTTTGTCAAAAAGCGGTGTCTGCGGCGAGTTCAGATATTTCGCCCGGGCATTGGGATCCATGGCCCGCCCGCCCAATGCAATACAGCGGCCCCGCGCATCGCGAATGGGAAAGATAATCCGGCCGCGGAACCGGTCATAAGGCGCGCCGCCATCCTCGGGCCGAGCCGCAAGCCCCGCCTCAATCACCGCATCCAGCGCCACACCTTTGCCGGTCAGCGCCTCGGTGAGGCCTCGGCGATTATCCGGCGCAAAACCGATTTCAAACCGCTCGATTATTTCCGCCCGCAAGCCGCGTTTTTGCAAATAGTCCCGTGCCGCAGCCCCTGCTCCGGATTTCAGCTGCAAGCGCATATGCGACACGGCGGCTTCCATGGCCTCCACCAAGACCGAGTTGCGGTCCATCTTGGCCTGCGCCTGGGGGTCGCGTTTTGGCATGGGCATACCTGCCTCACGCGCCAGAATTTCCACCGCCTCCATAAAGCCGACATTTTCGGTTTCTTTGACAAAACCTATCGCATCGCCTTTGGCGTGACAGCCGAAGCAGTAATAAAATCCCTTCTGGTCATCCACATGGAAACTAGCGGTTTTTTCCTGGTGAAAAGGACAAGGCGCCCACATATCGCCTTTGGCTTGGTTGGATTTACGCGTGTCCCATGTGACTTTGCGCCCGACAACCTGGCTTAGGCTGACGCGATTGCGAAGCTCATCTAAGAATCCGGGGGGCAAAGACATGCCCCCTTATATGCCGGTTTTTTCGCCGCGCCACCAGTCTTGCCAGCAGGCCCTGATCGGCTACAGCCCTTTGGCTTGATAGCTTTGCGCCACCCGTTCTATTGCCACCATATAGCCGGCAGTGCGCAAATCGCCTGTGTTCTTGCGATGCCAGGTCTCGGACATGGATTGATAGGCAATCCGCATTGTATCATCGAGCCCCGAGCGGACGAGCTCCAGCTCATCTGCGCCTTTTAGATATTGCTCTTTGAAGCTGGAGGATAGCTTCATGCCATTGCCAGCCACCGCAACAAGGCGTTCCAACTCATCCACCACTAGCTGGTGGCGCGCCTCTTCTTGCCGCCGCTGCATTCGGCCAAAGCGGATATGGCCCAAATTTTTGACCCATTCGAAATAGCTGACCGTCACACCGCCCGCATTAGCATAAAGATCGGGGATTATGACCACACCTTTATCGCGCAAAATCGCATCCGCTCCGGCGGTTACGGGACCATTCGCGGCCTCAATGATCAAAGGCGCTTTGATCCGGTCTGCATTTTGCAAATTGATCACGCCTTCAATGGCGGCTGGGATCAAGATATCGCAGGCCTCTTCGAGCAGTTTAGTGCCTTCGGGGATGACCTGAGCATTTGGATAGTCCTTCACCCCGCCATATTCGGCAATCCAAGCCTGCAGATCATCCACATCGATCCCGTCCGGCGCAATCACTCCGCCATCGCGTTCGATCACGCCGATGACCTTTGCACCATCCTCTTGGCTTAGGAATTTCGCCGCGTGATAGCCCACATTGCCAAGCCCCTGCACAACGACTTTCTTGCCCTCAAGCTTTCCGGTCAGGCCCGCCTTGGCCATATCTACCGGGTGTCGGAAGAATTCGCGCAACGCATATTGCACCCCACGACCTGTTGCCTCGACCCGCCCCGAAATCCCGCCCGCATTCAGCGGTTTGCCTGTCACGCAAGCCTTGGCGTTAATATCGGTCGTGTGCATGCGCGCATATTGATCCGCGATCCAAGCCATTTCCCGCTGCCCTGTCCCCATATCCGGCGCGGGCACATTTTGGCTGGGATTGATCAAGTCGCGCTTGATCAGCTCATAAGCAAAGCGGCGCGTGATCTGTTCAAGCTCATGCTCTTCGAATTGTCGGGGATCGAGCCGCAGCCCGCCTTTGGAGCCACCAAAAGGCGCCTCAACTAAGGCGCATTTATAGGTCATCAGCGCGGCCAGCGCCTCCACCTCGTCCTGATTGACGCCAAGCGCATAGCGGATCCCGCCTTTGACCGGTTCCATATGTTCGGAATGAATAGCGCGATAGCCGGTGAAAGTTTGGATCTGGCCGCGCAATCGCACGCCGAAACGCACCGTGTAAGTGGCATTACAGACCCTGATCTTTTCCTTTAGTCCCGGCGATAGATCCATCTGCTCAATCGCGTGATTGAACATCAAATCTACAGACTGACGAAAACTCGGCTCTGCCTGCGGTTTATATGACGGTGCATTCATTCGCGGCCCTCCCATATTTGGCCGCAGATCGCGACCCAATATCCAGTTTGTCCGCTCATCGTTAACGGATTACGACCACCCGTCCATAAAACGCCTAGATTTTCAGCAAGATTTGATCTGCCTGAAATTTATTGTGCCAAAGCCGTGATTTATAGGCTTTCAAAAGATGTTTTCTAATTTCAACCAAAAGCAAGCGGCGTAGCAGGCCGTCAGGAATTCCAAGGCCAAATCTCAGCCCCCGGCACAGGCCCGCCCTCAAAAACCGCCTTGATCCGGTTCAGGAGCCGCGGAACGGGGAAATTCCCTGACGCTCTAGCAGCAGATGCTGAACCATATCCGCAAAGGCCTTTGTCTGGTTTTTCGGAGTGATCCCACCGATCCCCACCAGATTGCGCACCCGCCAATAAAGGCCCGGCGCCCAGGCCAGCTCTTTTTTGGTTTCTAACCGCAGCAAAAACCCATTGGATGGCTTAAAGGCAAAAGGCCCGCGTTCCAGTTTCTCGGCTTCGTCAAATTTGCAAAGCCAATCACCGCCCGCCAGTTTCAGCCCATCGGGCCAGAGTTCAAGAACCGCTTCGGTGCTGTACCAAAGCCGCCAGGTCAACCAAGCCAGGCCCAGCCCGATCACCCCTTGCAAGAAATCCGCACCAGCCGTGCCGCCTGTGTCGCGAAATGGGGCGCTAAGGAAAAGCAGGCTCGCCATGGCCATGAGCACGCAAACGATAATCCGGCGCGCGAAAGCAGGGGCGAGAACAGCAAGAGGCTCAGTCTGGTCGGTTTGGTCAGTCATGCGCCTGCCCTAACCCAGCCAGCCAGAAAGCGCGAGACCTGCGATCACGCACAATCCCCCTGCGGTTTGGCGCAGATCTGTGCATTGCATCTAGGGCTCGGTAGATTACCTCTATTCCAACTTCATAGATAAGGAGGCAAAGCCATGTCCCTCAGACCTGTTAATAGTAGTCGCCCGGCCATGCCGCATACCGAAGGCGCCGGGGTCAAATTGCATCGTGCTTTTGGCTTTGGCGATCCTAGCGAGTTGGATCCGTTCCTGCTGTTCGACGATTTCCGCAATGAGCGGCCCGAAGATTATCTGAAAGGTTTCCCTTGGCATCCGCATCGCGGCATCGAGACCATCACTTATGTGCTTAATGGCACGGTGGAGCATGGCGATAGCCTAGGAAATACCGGCACGCTTGGCGCGGGCGATGTGCAATGGATGACGGCGGGATCGGGGATCTTGCACCAAGAGATGCCCAAGGGAAACGCCACTGGTCAGATGCATGGCTTCCAGCTTTGGGCCAATCTGCCCGCCTCCATGAAGATGACCGCGCCGCGCTATCAAGATGTGCAAGGCCAGGATATTCCCGAGATCATCGATGATGATGGCACGCGGGTAAAAGTGATAGTCGGCAGTTTCTGGGGCAAAACCGGGCCTGTGGATGGCATCGCCGCTGATCCGCAATATCTGGACATCTTTGTTCCGGCGGGGCTGCGCAAAAGCTTCAAGATCGACACATATCGCCATGCCTTTGCCTATGTCTTCCAAGGCGCCGGGAAATTTGCCGATGCCTCTGCCCCGCGCGGTGTACTGCTGGAAAAGGAAGTGGCAGGGGAAGAGTTCAATATCCGCGATCTCTCGGGGGACCGCACTTTGGTAACCTTTGGCACAGGCGATGAGGTCACGGTGCAGGCCGGGCCAGAGGGGGTTCGCTTCCTGCTGATTTCTGGCGCGCCGCTGAATGAGCCGGTGGCCTGGCATGGGCCGATTGTGATGAATACCCGCGATGAGATCCGCCAAGCCATGCGCGATTTGCAAAATGGGACATTCATTCAGCCCGCTCATTGAATCTGGTGAGATCATCGCGCAGGTGATGCGCCCAGAAAATGGCGGCGGTGGCTTTGGGCTATCGCCGCTTTGCTTTTATGGCTCGCGCTCTGCCCCTGCTCTACCTGCCACGGCATTGCTGGCAAATCGTCCAGAGGGGCCGCCTTTCCCTTCACCCTGCGCACGAAGTGTTTTAGGCAGAGGAAATCGCGTCAATCGCCCCCAAGCCACAGGTCCGCTATCCACGATGTTTCGCCGCTTTGCTCTTTGCCTCACGCTTTTTGGGCTGAGCGCATGCGTGCCCAGCGATCTGCCGCCGCAAAACCAGCGCTTCACCCGTGGCGCTTTGGCCTCTGCGCCGAAGATCGAACCCATTGCGCGTTATGTCCTACCGGAACGGCAAAGCGCGGGCCGGTTGGAAGAGGTGACATTGGATCGTGACAGCGACATTGCCCGCGCCGAGGGACTCGCTGACATCGCCACGGATCTGTTGGCGCAAAAGCCCGAAGGCGCCCCGGCGAATACCCTGCCCGCCCGTGCCGAGGATCTGCGCAATACGGCCGCGACTGTGATCACAGACACCACACCGCGCGCAGATGAGCTGACCGAGCGGGCGAAAGATCTACGGAATATCGCGGCTGAGGCACGGGCGCGGCAAATCCCTGCGGCCTCTGCCCCTTCTGCCAAGCCTGGAGAGGACTCTCCTTCAATCCCCGCCGAGGCCGAAGACACAGACCTGCTCAAACGACTGCGGGATTTCCAGGGAGATGTGGACCAGCTGCGTCAAAGGGAACGCCAAGACGGGCAATAGGCGTCGTTTGGTTGCAGCAGGCCTGGCTTCGGGATAAGGGCAGCGGGCAGGAATAGAAAAGAGACGGAGCCCTCCATGACCCAGCCCCTACGCATCGGACTTGCAGGATTGGGAACTGTCGGCATCGGGGTCGTCAAAATCCTCCAGGAACATGCTGCCCTTTTGGGCAAACGCGCCGGGCGCGACCTGCAGCTTGTGGCGGTGAATGCCCGCACAAAGGGCAAAGATCGCGGCGTAGATCTATCGGCTTATGACTGGGTGGATGATCCAGTCACTTTGGCGCAGCGCGAGGATATCGATCTTTTCATCGAATTGATCGGCGGCGATGAGGGCCCTGCCCTTGATGCTACCCGCGCCGCTATTGCCAGTGGCAAGGATGTTGTCACCGCCAATAAAGCCATGCTTGCGCATCACGGCCAAGAACTGGCCGAAACCGCCGAAGAGGCTGGGCTTTGCCTGCGCTTTGAGGCTGCGGTGGCGGGCGGTATCCCAGTTATCAAAGCCCTGACCGAAGGCCTGGCCGGCAATCAGATCACCCGCGTCATGGGTGTGATGAACGGCACCTGTAATTATATTCTGACCAAGATGCAGTCGGAAAATCTGGCCTATGACACGGTATTCGAAGAGGCGCGCCAGCTGGGCTATCTCGAAGCCGATCCAACCCTTGATGTGGGCGGAATTGATGCGGGCCATAAGCTGGCGCTGCTTTCGGCGATCGCTTTTGGCACCAAGGTCGATTTCGACGGGGTGCGCATGACTGGCATCGAACATGTCACAATCGAAGACATCACCCGTGCCGATGATCTGGGCTATCGCATCAAATTGCTGGGCGTGGCGCAATTGACCGGGCGCGGCCTGGAACAGCGCATGAGCCCCTGCTTGGTGCCGGTTAGCTCGCCTTTGGGTCAGCTGGAAAACGCCACAAATATGGTCGTGCTCGAAGGCGATGCTGTGGGTCAAATCGTGCTGCGCGGTGCTGGCGCGGGCGAAGGTCCGACGGCCTCGGCAGTGATGGGAGATGTGATGGATATTGCGCGCGGGCTGCGTCTGCCGGTCTTTGGCCAAGCCGCCAAGAGCCTGGCGGAAATGCCTGCCGCCTCCGCCGCTGTGCCTGCCCCATATTATCTGCGCCTCAGCCTGGTGGATAAACCCGGCGCTTTAGCCAAGGTCGCGACAATATTGGGGGATAATGGCATCTCAATCGACCGACTGCGTCAGTATGGCCACGCGGAACAAAAAGCGCCTGTCCTTATTGTCACCCATAAAACGACTCGGGCCAGTTTGGATGCCGCGCTTGCGATGTTGCCGAAAACTGGCGTGCTAGCGGCGGATCCTGTCGCGCTTCGGATCGAACAAGTTTAGGGCCCAACAGGGCGAAGAAAGAAGCGCGTAAGTCAGTTCGCGCGCGGTAGTAAGGAGTGCTCCATGGCGACCCCAATTGATTTCAACGATCGTATGCTTTCCCTGGGCCTGGCCCGTGTATCCGAAGCAGCGGCTCTGGCCTCGGCCAAGCTGATCGGCGGCGGCGATGAAAAAGCAGCGGACCAAGCCGCCGTGGACGCGATGCGCACCCAGCTGAATATGCTGGAAATCGCAGGCGTGGTCGTGATCGGCGAAGGCGAGCGTGACGAAGCACCGATGCTTTATATCGGCGAAGAGGTTGGCACCGGCACTGGCCCGGCGGTTGATATCGCGCTGGATCCGCTCGAAGGTACGACCCTGACCGCGAAAGACATGCCCAATGCTCTGGCCGTGATCGCCATGGCACCGCGTGGCACCATGCTGCATGCGCCGGATGTGTATATGGAAAAACTGGCGGTTGGCCCGGGCTATGACGCAGGCGTGGTCACCATGGACATGACCCCGACCCAACGGGTTGAGGAACTGGCCAAAGCCAAAGGCGTGAAGCCCTCCGATATCAATTGCTGCGTTCTTGAGCGCGAGCGTCATGCAGAAATGATTGCCGAGCTGCGCAGCACTGGCGCTTCGATCCGCTTGATCCCTGATGGCGATGTGGCGGGCATCATCCATGTGGCCGAATGGGAAAAAACCGGCATCGATATCTATATGGGCTCTGGCGGCGCTCCCGAAGGCGTTCTGGCAGCCGGCGCGCTGAAATGCATGGGCGGCCAACTTTTTGGCAAGCTGTTGTTCCGTAATGATGACGAACGTGGCCGTGCCGAAAAAGCCGGTGTGACCGATTTCGACCGCGTCTATACGCGTGACGAGTTGGTGACCTCTGACGTGATCTTTGCCGCGACCGGCGTGACCGATGGCTCGCTGGTATCCGGCATCAAGCGTGAGCCGGGCTTCCTAACTGCGGAAACCATCCTGATGCGCTCGAAAACCGGCTCTATCCGCCGCATGACTTATCGCAACCCTGTTCTCTAAGCACAGTCTGCGACGTAAGTGATCCGAACCCGGCCTCCGAGCCGGGTTCTCTTTTTTTTGCGACAATTATTGGCCTTGGGCTTTTCACTCTGCTGCGACGGCGCTAGCCAGGGGTAGCCTTTGCAGTTCATGCCGAAACAGACCTCATCGGGTTACACCTTTGCCCGTAAGGGAGAGGCCGAAAAACCGGAGACCCCGCCCATGGCCAATCCTGACCCCACGCCCTTTCTCGGTGTCACCGCCTCGGTCACCGGACGGCGATGGATTGGACCTGGGATCGAGCAACAACGCCTAGCCGATAGCATCCTGCAAATGACTGGCCTGCCCCTTCCCGTGGCGCAATGCCTGGCGCGGCGGCGGATCGGGCCAGAGGCGGTGGAGGATTATCTTTCGCCGAAACTCAAAACCTTGCTGCCGGATCCGCGAAGTTTGCGCGATATGGAAAAAGCCGCTGAAAGACTGCGTCAAGCCGTGGCAGAGTCCCAGCGGATCGCGATTTTCGCCGATTATGATGTGGATGGCGGCAGTTCTGCTGCGCTTTTGCTGCGTTGGCTGCGGGGTTTGGGGCGGAATGCGACGCTTTATATCCCGGACCGCATCGACGAAGGCTATGGGCCGAATGTGCCCGCCATGCAGGATCTTTCCGCGCGGCATGACCTGATCATTTGCGTCGATTGCGGCACGGTTAGTCACGCCCCCTTGGCCGCGGCCAGCTGTGATGTGCTGGTCTTGGACCACCATTTGGCCGAAGCGCAGCTGCCCCCTGCCTTTGCGGTGGTCAATCCCAACCGCACCGATGAAAGCGGCGATCTGGGCCATCTTTGCGCGGCGGCGGTGGTGTTTTTGCTGCTGGTCGAGGCTAATCGCCAAAACCGGGCCGCGGGCCAGCCCTGCCCCGATCTTATGGGCCTGCTCGATCTGGTGGCGCTGGCCACAGTTGCGGATGTGGCACCGCTGATTGGGGTGAACCGTGCCTTCGTAACCCAAGGTCTGACCGTCATGGCCCGGCGCCATAATCCTGGTCTTGTGGCTCTGGCCGATTGCGCTCGGCTGGACCGCGCCCCAGCCGCCTATCATTTGGGATTTGTTTTTGGTCCTCGGATCAATGCGGGCGGACGTGTGGGCAAGGCCGATCTGGGCGCCCGGCTCTTGGCCACGGATAGCCCGGAGGAAGCTGCCGGGCTGGCCGCACGCCTCGAAGAGCTTAACACCGAACGGCGCGAGATTGAGGCACAGGTGCGCGACGCGGCCTTAGCGCAGATCGAGACACGGGGCAGCGAGGGTGCTTTGGTTTGGGCCTGCGGCGAAGACTGGCATCCCGGCGTTGTGGGCATTGTCGCCTCGCGGGTGAAAGAAGCCACGGGACGCCCGGCGGTGATCATCGGCTTGGTTGAGGGCGAAGGCAAAGGCTCCGGCCGCTCCGTTGCTGGGATCGATCTGGGCGCTTGCGTGCAGAAAGTGGCACAAGAGGGCCTGCTGCTCAAAGGCGGCGGGCATCGCATGGCGGCGGGGCTAAGCGTCGATCCCGAGAAAATCGAACCGGCCATGGACCGGCTAGAGGCTTTGCTTGCCGAGCAAGGCGCAGACCGGCTCGGCCCGGCAGATTTGGTGTTAGAAGCCGCGATCGCCCCGGCAGCGGCCACCGAAGAGCTGGTGACGACCCTCGATCAAGCCGGGCCGTTTGGGCCATCCTCCCCCGCGCCGCGCTTGGCCTTGAGCGGGCTTCGGATCAAATTCTTGCGCCGGGTCGGAGAAACCCATCTAAAGCTCAGCCTCACTGACGGCCATGCCACGGTAGAGGCAATCTGTTTTGGCGCATTTGACGGGCCATTGGGGCCGTTCTTCGAAACTTGCGGCGATGCGCGGTTGCATGTGGCCGGGCGGCTCGATTTGAACCATTGGCAAGGCCGGGTCAGTGTCCAATTACAGGTAGAAGACGCCGCCCTAGCCTAGCTGGCGGCAAATCCAGTTTTCGGTGCATCGGGTTTTCCTGCCGCGCTTTTATGAGCGAAGCCCCAGCCCCGATGAAGTCCGTTCCAACCTGGACTGCAAAGACAATAATCCAGCGTGACAAACTGAATATAAAAAAGTTGAAAAACCCGCTTGCACCGGCCGCGCATTTTGCCTAATCAGCCCTCCACGGCAGAAATGCTCCGTTCGTCTATCGGTTAGGACGCCAGGTTTTCAACCTGGAAAGAGGGGTTCGATTCCCCTACGGAGTACCACTGTTGGACTTCCCCAAAATCAGCGTGCCAGACAACCCTATCGCTAGGGTATTCAGCAATTATGCTTGGCTGTTAACGATTCTCAAAAATTCGCACAAACAGGCCTTGCACCCGCGCGCAGCTTCTTCTAGATACGCCGCTACGCTAACCGTGCTCCGTTCGTCTATCGGTTAGGACGCCAGGTTTTCAACCTGGAAAGAGGGGTTCGATTCCCCTACGGAGTACCAGTTACCCAAGTCTTACCCCCAAATTATCAAAGACTTATCCCCAGGCTTATCCCAAAAATCCGCAGTATGCAGACAAATCCCGTCAAGCATAATTGTCATTTGTCACAAATTCTTTAGGATAGCATCACATGGCGATAGCTGTTCTAAACTATGCTGATTGCCACTCGCTGCATTTTTGGGAGGAAATGCATGGGTCACTTGCCCGCCAGTTATGACTTGCAAAAATTCGAACCCCAAACGCGCCGATTGCGTTTGAATGGCCAAAGCACGTCGATCCGGCTAGAGCGCGTATTCTGGGAAATCTTGGATTCTTTGGCTGCCTCGGAAAATCGCACAACGCCCAATTACATTTCTAGTTTGCATGCGTCCTTGCTGGAAAAACACGGAGAAATGGCGAATTTCAGTTCAATTTTGCGATGCGTTTGCTTGCATGAACGAAATCGATCAGAAATTATTTCTACCCCAGCTGAATGAATGCATACCGTAGTACATCACTACTACCCGGCATGGGTGAATCATTGACAGAAGGTTAAAACATCACCTGGGAGGGGGATGCTTTCGCGCATTGCGGGCCGCTAAGAGCCCTGCAAAGCGAGGGCAACGAACACTGTCTGCGCGTCATTCGGATGCGCGGACAGTGTCTCTAAAAAATCTTACGGATTGCCAGTTCTGCCCCAGCCATAGGACGCAGCAGCTCCCGACATCCAGCCCTGAATATTTCTCAGACCCTAGGTAATTCGTCTGATTGGCTGCATTTTCTGACCAAAATGGACAATTTCTGCCTCGCTTGCCCTTGATTTTATCCCGAGATGAGGAATTCTTAGATTATCCGCGCCCGTGTCACAGCGCGCAAAAGCGGAAAACAGCTGGGCCTCAACGAAGGTCCGCTATGGGAGGAAAATATGTCTGATACGAAAATGAACCGCAGGAAATTCCTGCGGACCACAGCGCTTGCCGGCGGTGCAACCACTTTGGCGGCTCCGGCTGTTTTGGCCAATGCGCCCATTGTGATGAAGATGCAGACCTCTTGGTCGGCCTCCAATATCTGGCAGGAATTCGCCAAAGATTACACCGACCGCGTCGAAGCCATGTCAGGCGGTCGCCTGAAGGTCGATCTGCTGCCCGCAGGCGCGGTTGTGGCGGCCTTCCAGGTGCTTGATGCGGTCAATGATGGTCTGCTTGATGCCGCCCATTCCGTGCCGGTTTACTGGTATGGCAAAAACAAAGCCGCCTCGCTATTCGGCACAGGCCCGGTTTTCGGTGGCTCGGCCACGACGATGCTGAGCTGGTTCTATGAAGGCGGCGGCAAGGATCTTTATAACGAGCTGACCCAGGATATTATGGGCCTCGATGTAGAAGGCTATATGGGCTTTCCCATGTTTGCCCAGCCCTTCGGTTGGTTCAAAGGCGAGGTGAACCAAGCCTCTGATCTTGAGGGCTTCAAATATCGTACTGTGGGCCTGGCGGCGGATCTGCTGCAATCCATGGGCATGTCAGTGGCGCAGCTTCCCGGTGGCGAGATCGTCCCCGCGATGGAGCGCGGTGTGATCGATGCCTTTGAGTTCAACAATCCCAGCTCGGACAAAGATTTCGGCGCCCATGATGTGGCGAAGAACTACTATCTTTCTTCCTATCACCAGGCCTCGGAAAGCTTTGAATTCCTCTTCTCCAAATTCTTCATGGAAGAGCTGGACCCAGATCTGCGCGCCATCTTGGTGCATGGGGTTGAAGCGGCCTCTACCGCAAATACCGCGAAAGCCATGCGCCGCTACTCTGCGGATCTGCAATGGCTTCAGGACGAAGGCGGCGTGACCGTGCATCGGACATCGAAAGACATCCTAGATGCGCAGATCCAGGCTTGGGATAAGCTGATCCCAACCCTTGAGGCCGATCCTTTCATGAAGAAGGTGCTCGACAGCCAACGCGCTTGGGTTGAGCAGGTCACCTTCTATGAGCTGATGAACGCGCCGGATTACGCGCTTGCCTATAACCATTACTTCCCAGGCAAGTTGAAGCTGGGCTAATCCCCCGCCTCAATCGCTAAAATCGCCCCTCACGCCCTATCGCGTGAGGGGTTTCCCATCGCGCCTGCTAGGGTGATCTGCTCATGTATTCCTATATCCGCTTCGCCGATAATCTATCGGCTTGGTTCGGCAAGGCCTTTGCCTGGCTGATAATTCTCATGGCCGTGGGCACGGGCTATGAGGTCTTCGTGCGCTATGTGCTCAACAGCCCTACAGCTTGGGCGCTGGATGTGAGCTTTATCCTATACGGCACGCTTTTCATGATGGCAGGCGCCTATACGCTCAGCCGTGGCGGCCATGTGCGCGGGGATTTCCTGTATCGGCTTTGGCAGCCTAAGACCCAGGCCAAGCTGGATCTGGTGCTCTATTTCCTCTTCTTCTTTCCCGGTGTCTTGGCCCTGATCTTTGCCGGATGGAAATATGCGGCGCGCAGCTGGCAATATGGCGAAGTTTCGGTGAATTCCCCTGCGGGCGTGCCAGTCTATCAGTTCAAAACCGTGATCGTGGCAGCCGGTATTTTGCTGTTCGTCCAAGGCATTGCGCAGGTATTTCGCTGCATTCATGCGATCCGTAATAATGAATGGCTAACCGCCGAAGAAGACGTGCAGGAAACCGAAGATATCCTGATCGCAGCCGCCAATAAAACCGATGAGGACAGCCATCTATGATTAGCGATCCTCAGATTGCCCTGATGATGTTGGGGCTTTTCATCTTTATGGTTTTCCTGGGCTTTCCCATTGCCTTCACGCTCATGGCTATGGGCATTGGCTTTGGCTATTACGCTTATTGGGATGAGCGCCGCATGTGGCGCGACTATAACCGGCTGGGCGAGGATGCCAGCTGGTGGGATGGGACAAGCACCTATCTAGAGGGTTTTCTCAATAACCGAATATTCGATCTCTTTGTGAACCAGACCTATACGGTCATGTCCAATGAGGTTTTGACCGCTGTGCCGCTCTTCCTGTTCATGGGTTATATTGTGGAGCGGGCCAATATTGTGGATCGCCTGTTTACCACGCTCAATATCGCCGCCAAGAATGTTCCGGGCTCTATGGGCGTGGCGGCCCTGATCACTTGCGCCCTGTTCGCGACAGCCACAGGGATTGTCGGCGCGGTGGTTACGCTGATGGGGCTGCTTGCCCTGCCCGCGATGCTCAAGGCGCGCTATGACAATTCCTTTGCCAGTGGGATCATCTGCGCGGGCGGTACGCTTGGAATTTTGATCCCGCCCTCGATCATGCTGATTGTTTATGCGGCGGCGTCGAATGTCTCGATCGTGCGGCTTTATGCCGGGGCCTTGCTGCCGGGGCTGACCTTGGTGGGGCTTTATCTGGCTTATGTGATGGGCCGGGCGATCTTGCAGCCCTCTGTTGCGCCGCGCCCCAGCGATGAGCATATCCCCGATGTGCCCATGGGGCGGCTTTTGCTTATGATCGCCACCAGCTTTCTGCCCCTAGCGGTGCTGATCTTTGCGGTACTGGGTTCGATCCTGTTCGGCCTGGCAACCCCGACCGAGGCCGCCTCTATCGGTGCTTTGGGCGGGATCGGCCTGGCCTTTGCCTATCGGTCGATGACCTGGGAGAGGCTACGCGAAAGCGTTTACCTGACCGCCCGCACCACAGCCATGGTCTGCTGGCTGTTTGTCGGCTCTTATGTGTTTGCCGCTGTCTTCAGCTATCTTGGAGGCGAGCATGTGATTAGCGAATTTGTGCAGGGTCTCGATATCTCGCCGGTGATGTTCCTGATCTTGGCGCAGCTCATCATCTTCTTGCTGGGCTGGCCGCTGGAATGGTCGGAGATCATCATCATTTTTGTGCCGATCTTCCTGCCACTTTTGGCGTTTTTCGAGATCGATCCGCTATTTTTCGGCGTTCTCGTAGCGCTGAATTTGCAGACCAGCTTCCTCACCCCGCCCATGGCGATGTCGGCCTATTACCTCAAAGGCATCGCCCCGCCTCAGGTAAAGCTGACCGAGATCTTTGCCGGCTGTATGCCTTTCTTGCTCTGCGTGTTCATCTCTATGGTGCTGATGTATCTTTTCCCGCAGATCGTTTTCTATCTTCCGACCTTGTTCTATGGCAGCTGAGATCCTTTCCCTTGATGCGCTGACTTTGCGCAACCGGATCGCAAGCGGCGCTCTGAGCGCGGCGGAGGTGGCCGAGGCCTATCTGGCGCAGATCGCAGCGCGCGAGCCAGAGATCCGGGCCTGGGCCTGGCATGATCCGGGCTTTGTTCGGGCTCAGGCGGCGGCGATGGATAAGATGCGCCAGGCGGGGCGGCCACTTGGCGCGCTGCATGGGCTGCCGGTGGGGCTGAAAGATATCATCGACACGGCGCAGATCCTTACGGAAAATGGCAGCGTCGCGGATCGCGGGCGGGTGCCTTTGGCCGATAGTTTCGTGGTCGAGCGCCTCAAGGCTGAGGGCGCGGTAATCATGGGTAAAACCGTGACCACCGAGCTGGCCTATTTGCAGCCCGGCCCCACCCGCAATCCGCATCATCTGGGCCATACGCCGGGCGGCTCCTCTTCGGGGCCGGCGGCGGCGGTTGCCTCTGCTATGGTGCCGCTGGCGATTGGCACTCAGACGGCTGGCTCGGTGATCCGCCCCGCGAGCTTTTGCGGCGTGACAGGCTTTAAGCCAAGCTTTGGGGCCATCCCCCGGCGCGGTGTTTTGCAGCAAAGCCAGAGCCTTGATACGCTGGGCGTCTTTGCTCGCAATGCTGCGGATGCTGCTCTGTTGGCCGAGGCGCTTTACGGCTATGATCCGAGTGATGCCGCCAGTAGCCCCCGCCCCCATCCGCGACTTTCCGCGATGGTTGCGAAAGGTGCCCCCCTGCCACCACGCTTTGCAGTGGTTCGTCTGCCGGGCTCCGACAGGGCCGAGCCACAGATGCTAGACGCGATAGACGAGCTGACCGAAGCCCTGGGCGACCAGGCCTTTGCAATGGACCTGCCCGCCCCTTTCGAGGCCGCCAGCGCGCAAAGGCAGATCATCAATATGGCCGAGATGGCGCGGAATTATTACATTTATGGCCGCGATCATTTCGATGCGCTTGGGCCAAAAACCCAAGAGGCCATGCAAGAGGGTGCGGGGATTTTGGCCCGCGATTACCTTGCCGCACGCGATTGGCGCGAGGTGCTTTATGCCGGGCTCGGCCAGATCTTTGAGCATGCCGATGCCATCCTCTGCCCCGCCTCCCTGGGCCCGGCGCCGCAAGGGTTAGACAGCACCGGCGATAGTATTTTCAACGGGCTTTGGACCTTTACCGGATGCCCGGCGGTGAGCTTGCCTCTGCTGACCGCAGAAAACGGCCTACCCATGGGCGTGCAGCTGGTGGGGCCGCGCGAAAGCGATGGGCGGCTTTTGCGAACAGCTGCTTGGCTGCAAGATTGGGCCCAAAGCCTGAGCGAAGGAGACGCGTGATGAAATACATAATGGCAGGCCTCGCCTTTGCTGTGCTGTTGGGGTTTCTTGGAATTTTAGCGATACATGTGCCGCAGCCGGATTTGCTAGCAGTGATTGGGCTTTGCGTGGCGCTTGTGGCCTATGATTTCGTGACATCCCTGGGCAAAGATAAGAGCTAGCGGCGCCAATTTCGTAGGATGGGCAATTTGCCCATCATTGCTAAGACCTCGCCAAATGGTGGGCAAATTGCCCACCCTACACGGCGTCCCCGTCATCAAATCATCAAAAATCTGTCGCGAAAACTTCGCTAAACTTTGGGCATCCCGTCAAATTCGCCCGT
Organism: Mangrovicoccus sp.; assembly: GCA_049603835.1. GTDB lineage: Bacteria > Pseudomonadota > Alphaproteobacteria > Rhodobacterales > Rhodobacteraceae > Mangrovicoccus. The sequence continues at coordinate 58,449 of JBMYSZ010000001.1, read as the reverse complement.
CATTGGAGTCCAGTGGTCCAACTCACACATGGGATAATTCCAATGATCAAGAATGTATCGCTGGCGATGGGCTTTGCCCTGACCGCCACCGCAAGCTTTGCTGAGCCGGTTCAAATCGACTGGTGGCACGGCATGGGCGGCCGTCTGGGGGAAGTCGTCAATGAAATCTCCGTTAAGTTCAACGAGAGCCAGGACGAATACCAGATCAACCCGATCTACAAAGGCAATTACGAAGAAACCCTGACCGCCACCATCGCCTCGTTCCGCGCTGGCGAGCAGCCGAATATTGTGCAGGTGTTTGACGCAGGTTCCGCGACCATCATCGGCGCACCGGGCGCTGTCGTACCGGTTCACCAGCTGCTGGAAGAAAACGGCATCGCGTTCAATATCGAAGACTATATCTCTGGCGTTCGCTATTTCTATGCAGATGGCGACGGCAATATGGTTGGCATGCCGTTCAACTCGTCTTCCCCGATCCTCTATTATAATGTAGCGGCTCTGGAAAAAGCGGGCGTCACCCCGCCGAAAACCTATGAAGAATTCGAAACCGTGACCGCGCCGGCTCTGAAAGCCGCAGGCTACGTTCCGCTCGCGCAATCCCATGCGCCGTGGATCTGGGCCGAGAACTTCCTGTCGCGCCACAATCTACAATTCGCCACCGCGAACAACGGCTATGACGGAATGGATGCTCAGCTGACCATCGATAGCGATGCGATCCAGCACCATTTCACCGCCGCCAAAAAATGGCTCGATGATGGCTATTACGGCTATTATGGCGCGGGCTGGGCGGATAACCAGGCTCCGTTCGAAAATGAAGAAGTTGCCATGTGGATGGGCTCTTCGGGCTCTTTCGGTGGTCTGAAAAAATCGGCGCAATTCGAGTTCAACGCGACCTTCCTGCCTTACTGGGAAAGCGTGACCACCGAGCCGAAGCAGACCTTTATCGGCGGCGCAGCTCTTTTCGCTATGTCGGGTCACCCGGCCGAAGAAAACAAAGCAACTGCTGAATTCTTCCGCTTCCTGACTTCGCCGGAAATCCAGTATTACTGGCATAAAGAAACCGGCTATGTGCCGGTCACCGAAGCTGCTTACGAAATGGCGAAAGCAGACGGGTATTATGAAACCACCCCGCAAGCTGAAATTGGCATCAAACAGCTGACCCTGCCGGCCGGCGAATGGACCAAAGGCTATCGCCTGGGCTTCTACCCGCAGATCCGTGACGTGATGAACCGCGAATTCTCCCGCATTTTCTCGGGCGAAACTTCTGTTGAAGACGCTTTCAAAACCATCACCGAAGAAGGCAACCAGTTCTTGGCGCGTTTCGCCAAAACCGCAAGCTAAGGCCTTTCAATCCTTCGGGGGCGGCGCGGCTGCCCCCGATTTTCGCCTGCTGTGCTTGTGTGTATCAGAAAGCCCAAGACCCCATGAAAAAGTCAGTCTTTACCAATCCATGGCTGCCCTATCTGCTGCTAGTGCCGCAAATGGGTATTATCATTGTCTTTTTCTTGTGGCCTGCGGGCGAGGCGGTCTATTCCTCCTTTTTCCTGGAGGATCCGTTTTTCGGCCGGAAAACCTTTGTCGGCTTAGATAATTACGTGGATGCGGTGACCCGCTCGGATTACAAACGTAGCGCTTGGTTTACCGCCATCTTTACCGCCTGCGTTGCCTTTCTCTCGCTACTTTTCGGGCTTTGGCTCGCTGTTTCCGCCGATACGGTGCTGCGCGGGCAAGGCCCCTATAAAACCCTGCTCATGTGGGTTTATGCCATCGCGCCGCCAGTGGCGGGCTTGGTGGGCATCATGCTTTTTGATCAGCATATTGGCCCGATTATCGAGTTTTTCCGCTTTCTCGGCTGGGATATGCGCGTGGGAGTGAATTACGTCGACACGGCTACCGCCATGACCATCGTCGCCACTTGGAAACAAATCCCCTATAATTTCATCTTCTTCCTGTCGGGGCTGCAATCGATCCCCAATTCGGTGAAGGAAGCCGCGAGCATCGATTGCCGCAGCGAGAGCCGCCGCTTTTGGACGATCATCTTTCCGCTTCTCGCCCCCACCAGCTTTTTCCTCTTGGTGCTCAATATCACCTATGCGTTTTTCGAGACCTTCGGGGTTATCGATCTGATGGTGAAGGGCGAGCCCGCGAATAACCCGGCGACTTTGGTCTATAAAGTCTATCTCGATGGGTTTCGCGGCAATGATTTGGGCGGCTCGGCAGCGCAATCAGTGATCTTGATGATCCTGGTGATGGCCCTGACCGTGGTGCAATTCCGGCTGATAGAGCGCCGGGTCCATTATTCGTGAGGCGGATATGCTGAAAACTCACTGGTATCACCACGCCGTTTTGCTCTTTGGCGTTTTTCTGATGATGGGGCCGCTGGTTGTGGCCTTTACCACCTCCTCCTTCTTGCCAGAATATATCCACCGCAATGGCATGCAGCTGGGTTGGGGAGGCCATTTTCTTGAGACATATGAAACCGTTCTAACGCAAAAAAGCGGCTTTTCCGGCAAGGTCACCGGGCTATCCATGGCGAAAAATTCGCTGATTTTGGGGCTCGGTTTTGCGATTGGCAAAATCATCGTCTCGATGCTCGCCGCTTATGCGATCGTCTATTTCCGCTTTCCCCTGGCGGGTTTCTTCTTTTGGGTGATTTTCGCGACGCTCCTGATGCCGCTCGAAGTGCGGATCCTGCCCTCTTATGAGGTGGTCCAGGGGCTCGGGCTAATCAACACCTATACCGGGCTGATCCTACCGCTGATCGCCTCGGCCACGGGCACCTTCTTTTTCCGGCAATTCTTCCGATCAATCCCTGATGAACTAGTCGAAGCCGCACGGATCGATGGCGCCGGGCCGTTGAAATTTTTCTGGGATATCCTCGTGCCGCTATCCCGCACCATGATCGCGGCGATCTTTATCATCATGTTTGTGGTGGGGTGGAACCAATATCTTTGGCCCACGCTGATGACCACCCAGGAAGAATATTTCACCCTGGTGCGCGGCATCAAACAGGTGATCCAAGTCTTCATCGGGGCCAATATCCCCGACTACAATGAGGCGCTTGCCATGGCGATGCTGGCCATGCTGCCCCCCGCGCTGGTGATTATCGTGTTTCAGCGCATGTTTATCAAAGGTCTTGTGGAGTCCGAGAAATGACGACGCTCAATATCCGCGGCGCGGTAAAGCGCTATCCGAATGGGGCTTTGGCCGTCAAAGGCGTTGATGTAACGGTAGAAGATGGAGAGCTGGTCGTCTTTGTCGGGCCGTCGGGCTGCGGGAAATCCACCCTGCTGCGCATGGTGGCCGGGCTAGAGGATGTGACCGAAGGTGAGATCGAGCTGGCGGGCCGTGTGGTCAATACTGTGGAGCCAGCCGACCGCAATATCGCCATGGTATTTCAGAATTACGCGCTTTATCCGCATATGTCGGTGCGCGGAAATCTGTCTTACGGGTTGAAAAACCGCAAAATGGCCAAGGCAGAGATCGAAAAGCGCGTGCAAGACGCGGCAGAGCTTTTGCAGATCGGCGAGTTTTTGGATCGCAAGCCTTCGCAGCTTTCCGGCGGGCAGCGTCAGCGCGTGGCGATGGGGCGGGCGATTGTGCGCGACCCGGCGATCTTTCTGTTTGATGAGCCGCTGTCTAATCTCGACGCCAAGCTGCGCAACCAAATGCGGCTAGAGATCAAACGCCTGCAGCGGCGCTTGGGCACGGCGGCGATTTATGTGACCCATGATCAGGTGGAGGCGATGACCTTGGCCGACCGGATCGTGGTTCTTAATCAAGGCCAGATCGAGCAGATCGGCAGCCCGGCAGAGGTTTACGCCCATCCGCAGACCACTTTTGTGGCCAGTTTCATTGGTGCGCCACCGATGAATTTGGTGCCCGCAGATTTTACCAGCGGTCAGATGAATATTGGCGGTCTGAGCATTGCGCTCCAAGCGCCGGTAACTGGGGCCGTGATCCTAGGTATTCGGCCCGAAAAGCTGCATATCACCTCTGAGGATACCGGTCTTCCTTTTCAGATCGAGACGATTGAAGAACTGGGCGCCAATCGACTGATCCATGGTCGCCTGGGCGATACGGAAATCACCGCGAATATCAGCGCAGAGTTACCGCTCCCGACTGGAAAGACCTGGCTCAGCTTCAGCCCTGACGACCTGCATTATTATGATTTGCAAGAAGGCCGTCTGCTGGGGCGCGGTGCGGAGGTTTCTGCCGCGCCTGCCCTGGCTTAGCGCGTTTCGAAAACGGTTAGGGGAATAGAGGATCACTTTCACATGCGGGCCTAGGCAAAGGCCGCGACGACGCGCGTCAATCCTGTCTCAAAACGCTAAAAGCCGGTATCAAAGGCACTATCCCTATCCATGATCAGCGCTCGCATGTGGTGCTGGTCCATTGGGGCGGCGATCCGTGCGTACGGTGCCGGTTTCACCTGCTGGGATTTGCGACTGTGCATCCCCCGCGAAAGTTGCAATCCCGCGCCCACCGCGTTTGGAGGCGTAAAGCGCCAGATCCATCTGCTCCATCAATTGGGAACTGGAAATATTCGCCCCCCCCTCGGACAGGCTGATGCCGACACTGGCGGAAATACGGCACATATATTTGCCGAACGGCACTGGTTCTTCGATGCGGCGGATCAAATTTTCCGCCTGAAAGCGCAGAATATCGCGATCGATTTTGCGCGGCAGCACCATCAAAAATTCATCCCCGCCGGTGCGGACCAAAGTGTCCTCTGGCTCTGAACTATCCACCATGATGCGCGCCACTTGTTGCAGCACCGCGTCGCCAGCCGCATGGCCATAGCTGTCATTGACCGATTTGAAATAGTCTAAATCAATCCCCATCAGGATGAAGGGCCGCTCTTGCTCGATCAGTCGGTTCAGCACAAATTCCAAAGCGCGCCGGTTCTTTAACCCCGTTAGTGTATCGGTAAAGGCCTGCTCCTCCGCCGCGATCATTGCGCCTTGCAAACGCGAATTCAGTTTGCGCGACTCTTCCATCGCCGCCGATTTCGCCTCGATCAGATAGAGCATTTCAAGCGTTTGATCGGTGATGGCAAAATCCGCAGAGTGCAATGGATATTGTCGTAGCGCATCGAGAAGTGAAATTCCCAAACTGAAATTCAGCAGATAGCCAGCCGGGTTAGTCATGGGCGTACACACCGCCCGCAGCCCTGTCGTAGGATTATCTTTGAAAGATAGCCGCAGCCTTAAGCCGGAAAATTTTCCCAGATCCGCGGCAGTGGCCGGCACACGCGGCAGACGAAACTCAAAAATATCTAGGATATCCTGGCCGATCAAATCCTCCGCGGCGCGCATTTTCGCCATGGTCGGCCCCACATGCAAAATTTTGCCGGCTTCATTTGTTTGGATGTGCATGGGCATCATGACATCAAGATTTTCGCGAAGTAACGTTAAGGCCTGTGTCATTATATTAGGCCCCGGCTGCCAAATCGAAGCTTCTGCCGCTTGCGAAACCACTATCCAACAAATGGATTGTGATATCTTCGCGCCCAGCCGAACTGCCTGAAAATTCCAAATAAGCGAGCGTTCCGTAGTCGTCTGCCAAAGTCCGCAGCAAGCCAACCAAGACATGGGCAAACCCCGGAAAATGCCATTCGCATGACAGGCTATAAGCCCCGGCTTCGAGTTCCTCTAAACTGAACCGAGGCAGTTCCAAATCCGGCACAGCCAAGAGAGCCCTTTCCGGCAATTCGTCCAAAGAATGCAAGAAATCCACAAAGGTTTCGCCGCTAAATCGCAACAGCCGGCGCAAAGATTCCACATTTGGATGAGACACGAGATAAGTGCCCAAATCCTCAAGCAGCGCCTCACGTGGTTTTTTCAGATAAAGCTGCGCTGCGTTTAGAGTACGCTCCGTCAAAGCGTCCTCATATGTGAACATCGCTTCAAAACCTTGAACACCTAAATCCGCCTGAAGTGCTATATCACTCCAGGCCTGTTCCCCATAGGTGTCGCGAATAAAGCATTGTATAGACCGGTTAATTAAACCGTGCATACCGCCGGACCCTCGTTACTTCTGTGTCAACCATGGGGCAAGTGTACTTTAAGGAGGCCTAAAGCCTCCTAAACAATTGGCAGTGTCAACGAAGTCTTTTGCTAAAACTTGAGAAGTTTACAACGGTTACGAGCTTAGGCTGCATCAATCGCCTGGCCGCTGGAAACCTGGTCAAGCCAAGCAGGCAGATCCGCAATCGATCGCAAAACCACATCTGCTAACGGCGCCAATTGACGACGAGGCGCCATACCGGTCAGAACGCCGACCGCCAAACATCCCGCCGCACGCGCAGCAATCAAGTCATGCGGGCTGTCTCCGACCATGACCACCCGAGACGGGGTCAGCTGATGCCGATCGACAATTTCGTTGATCTGGCCAGGCTGCGGCTTTGCCCCAAACCCGCTGTCACAGCCAATGACCTCGTGAAATAGCGGCAAGACTTCGCTGGCTTCCAAATGCGCCAAAGTTGGCTGCAGCGCATCATTTGTGACCACACCCAAAATCAGATTACGCGACCGCAGCTCGGTCAGTAACTCGTTCAAAGGCGCGGCCTCTACCTGACCAGCCTGGGCCGATAGCAGATTCATCCTGTTTATCAATGACGCAGGGGTCGCCCCTGGCACGAAAGGCAGCAAAGCATGGGCGATTTCGCCCGGTGTCGCCGCAATCAGCACACTGTCCTCTGCGAAGCGCTTTTGATCCATGTCGTATCCCGTGGCTGCCCCCATAGTGCGAGCCTTATCGAGATCCCCCTCCGACAATTCCAAAAACAAACGACGCGCCCAGCCACTCCAACTGGCATGATAGTCGAACAGAGTACCGTCTTTGTCGAACAGTACAGCAGTTATCATTCGGTGTTTTCCTCCCCGGTGCTTAAAGAGATGACACATGAAAGGGGGTTAATGCAAGCTTTCGAATGCTTCGCCTAGCCTTCAAAGCCGATAATTTGCTGCAAAGTTAGGCATGATCTAGAACAAGACGAAAATAAGCGGCATTCCGCTAGCCACCTAATATGCAAGAGAAATTCAGGCAGTTTGGCAAAGTAGTAAATATTAATAAATCGTTAATTGATACATATTTTCAATCGTCCAATTTGGTATTCACGTCCAATGCGGAATGGCACCGCCACCCAGTACATCCCTGACAGTTAAGAAAACTTCCGGCTTTTCACCAATATGATCAGCGCAAGCGATAATCCTAGCATCCTCGCCACAGATATACTCGATAACACTCGCAAGGAGATCATCTTCGCCCGCCGCATTCCGTAGAGTATCTAGATCAATACCAGTCAAAGCCATAAATTCAGAAAGCGCTGAGCGATTTTCCACAAGCCAGGATAATGATTGCAAAGCAATAAGTTGAGCTTCTTCTTTCCGCATAGCCATAACAGCATCCCCAATTTTAGCGAAAATTTGAGTCAAATCCCGCAAGCATTCCTTAACCAGTCGCATGCTTTCTTAATTCCAATACGCCATCCATCTATAGGGAGCAACTGAATGCCCGGGCGCGTACTGATTGTAGACCCGGTGGGCACCAACCGCATCATATTGAGATGTCGATTGGCCGCCGCCTGCTACCAAGTGCTTCAAGCTGAAAGCTTGGATCAAGCGGGAATGCTCTTGGATCAACAAACTGTGGATTTGATCCTGCTTGATAGCGGGATTGAGCGGGACGCAGCTTTGACTTTTTGCCAAGCCATCGCGCAACGATCAGATGCGGCGATACCACCGGTATTCATTCTTAGTGACAATGCGACCCCCGAATTCATTGGCAAAGCGTTGGCAAGCGGCGCCGAAGAAGTGCTGGCAAAACCGGTACATGAGGATTTATTACTCGCTCAATTGCGCCGGCCTTTTCGCCAAAAAAGCACGGCCGAAGAGCTGCATGATCGGAATTTGGCCAGTTCCAGCCTAGGTTTTGCCGAAGCACCGCAAGGCTTCCAGCGGCGCGGCCATGTGGCTTTGATTGCGGGAACGCGGCAAACGGTTCAGGCTTGGAAAACAGCCCTGGCGCCGCATTGCCCCCACACTATAGACGCCCTGACCCGCGAAGAAATCTTGGCCTGGAATAAGCCGGAGCATTTTGATGTTTTGGTCTTGTCGGAAACTTTTGCGCGATCAGGCGAAGGGCACCGGCTTTTGTCGGAATTGCGCAGCCGGATGGCCACCCGCCATTCCAAAATTATTTTTATGCTTAACCCCAAATCGACCCAAGGTCCGGAATTGGGAGTTCGGGCGGCTATGGCTCTGGATCTTGGGGCCGATGATCTGCAATGCGATGGCTTTCAAAGCCAAGAGCTGCATCTCCGGATCGAACGCCAGTTATCTCGCAAATGGCACGAAGATCGCCTGCGTAATTCGGTACGCGATGGGCTGCGCCATGCGCTGCAAGATCCTTTGACCGGGCTTTACAATCGCCGATATGCCTTTCCGCGGCTAGAGCAGATTTCCCAACGCGCCGCAGATCAGGGCACGCGTTTTGCGGTGATGGTGATCGATATCGACCGTTTCAAACAGGTAAATGACACATATGGCCATGCGGGCGGAGACGCGGTTTTGATTGAGGTGTCTCGTAGATTGCGGACACATCTTAGACCCAAGGATCTGATCGCGCGCATTGGTGGCGAAGAATTTTTGGTCGTACTGCCCGACACCGCCCCCAGCGATGCCCGCATCATTGCCAATGAATTGCGTAAAATTATCCGCTCCCAGCCTATTGCCCTTCCGCAATCCAAGGGCGGCATCCATGTGACAGCCAGCATCGGCGTCGCGATTTCTGGCGCCTGCAGAGAATCCGACCCGGAGTTTGACCCGACCAGCTATGATGTGGACCATCTTCTCTCTGCGGCGGATCAAGCGCTTTATCACGCGAAGGCCGATGGCCGGGATCAAACCACTCTTAGCCGAACTGCGGCATGAAAAAGCTGCGGCCCTGATCACAGCGCCGCAGCTATTGTCCCGTTTGGAATGTCCCTCCTCCAATGCCATCTCGGGATCTTCTTATAGATCATCTCCTCCCTGGGTCGCTTTTGCTTCCTCTACAGGGGGCAGGACTTAGCCTCCTGGAGGTGGAGGCGGTTTCCCATTGCCATATTTATCTTTGCGCGGCGGACGATCTTTCCACCGCTCAATTCGCTGCGCCACGGCCAGACGTTCCGCAGAGCTCATATCGGCCACGTAATTGCTAAAGCGAAGCTGACCGCGCTCCCCCAGTTTTGAAAAAGCATCATGCCGCTCTGACAAAAGCGCTGCCAAAGCTTCGGGGTCAAAAGGATCGGCGCGCAAAATCGCGATCAAAGCCTCTCTATGCTCCCTCTCAGATCCACGGCTAAGACCGAATTCACTCGCATCTTCGCGGAAATTTTTGGCCAGAGCCCGCTGGTCGGGAATATCGAGATAGCGGAAATAGGGCACTGCGCCGCCAAATGGACGCGGCGGCGGCCTATCGCCATGCCCCGAGGCCATCCACAAAAAGCCGCCGACAATGCCCAATATCAGCAGATTGAAGGCCAAAGACGCGCCCAAAACCAATTTTCCCCATAAGGGCATATGCGGTTTTTCTGGCTCCAAAGGGTCAGAGACATTTGGGTCGGTCATGGCAAATAGCCTCCTTCCACATAAGCGGCCAATTGCGGGAAATGATAGGCAAGCTGCAGGCCAACTTCCGTATCCAGCGCCGCCGTCGCATAGCTGTTGACCGCCAAATTATCACTGGTGCCGATCCAAACCCCCAGCAGCCCAGCCGTGACTAAACCTGCAGGGCCGATCACACGGCTCAGCATACGCTCCCAAATTGGGATGGGCTGCGGCACTGGTTGCGGCATCGGCGGGACCAGCCTTGGTTGCATCGCATCCGCATCTGCCGCGATCCGTTCGAGCAGGTCAGGTCCGGGCAAAGGCGCTGTGCGTCGCGCATTAGCGAATAGCTTTTCTAGATCTTGCTCGTCCAAAGGGTCGAGCGGCATGAATTTATCCGTCATCGGTATACCCCAATTCCTGCTTACGCTCGACCAAGAGCTTGGCCAAGCTTCGTTTTCCCCTCGCGGTCAAGCTTTCCACCGCCTCAACCGAGATTTCCATAATCTCGGCGATCTGCGGGTTGTTGAGCCCCTCCAAATGACGCAACACCACCGCTTGGCGTTGCCGTTCTGGCAAATCATTCAGCGCGTCTTGCAGCCCAATTTGCCGGGCCTTCTCTTGCATTTCTTCAGCCGGGCTGGCCGCGTCATCAGCCGGGTCGAACCCCTCTTCCCAAGCTACAGTGCGGCGCCGCCTTAGCCGGTCCGTACAAAGATTTGCCGCCACCCGATAGAGCCAAGTGCTTGGCTTTGCCGACCCGGCTTGCCAGTCGGGTGCGATTTTCCACAATCGCAACATGGCCTCTTGGGTCACATCCTCGGCTTCAGCCTTATCGCCCAGCATACGCACCGCCAATCCATAGATTGCCGGGGTCAGCCGCAGCATAAGCACACGCGCCGCATTGGGATCACCCGCCGCATAAGCCGCGAGCAGATCCTCATCACTTGCCATGTCCTGTGATGCCCGGTGAAGCAAAGCTATTCCTTTGGCTTTTGGGAAAATCGGCGAGGCTCTTTCCCCGCCGATCCGGTTTAGCGTCGGAAACCTATTTCGACCAGCCGCCGCGTTCGCCATGGTGACCACGGTCTTTATCCATTCCTTTGTGCATACGCGGGGCCTGGGCCAATTCCTCGGCGGTTACTGTGCCGTCATTATTGGCATCCAACCGTTGGAAAGCCCCGATCTTGCGGCCAGATTGCAGCTCGTCTGCCGACAACACGCCATCCTTATCCGCATCCAAGCGCAGAACCATGATTTTAGAGCCGGTTTCGATCCGGTCTTGCATTTGGTTCAAACGATGCGCGGACAGCTCTTCGGCCGAAACCGTGCCATTCCCATCGGCGTCGATCTCGGAAAAACGTGCCGCGCGGAAAGCGTCGAATTCCGCCTGAGTGACATCGCCGTCTTTGTTGCTGTCCATCTCTGTCAGCATCGCTTGGAAATTGCCGCCACGATCCCCTTTCGGACCAAAGCCACCCATATCGCCAGCCCCGCGATCCGCCAAAGCCGGAAGGGCCAAACCCGCGACGATCAAAGCAGTCAGAGCGCTCAGTTTATACCCAGTCATTTTTAGTCTCCTCAAAGTTTTATCATGACGCGGCTGTCTTTTTCGCCGCGTTCATCAATAAAACGCTTTGGGCTCGACGATCCGTCGCAACAAATTACACTTTCTGCGTCTTGCGGTGATAAAGATCCCGAGCAACAGTAATCGAAACCAGCAAAAGAGTGGCCCCATGCAAACCGCCCCCGACCAAAACGACGAGCGCAATCTTCGCCGCGCCATGTGGCTGGGCTGGCGTAAGCGATGCCCCCATTGCGGTGAGGGCTCTGTGCTTCAGGGCTATTTGAAAGTGCGGCCTAGCTGCCCAAGCTGCGGAGAAGAGCTGCATCACCACCGCGCCGATGACGGCCCGGCCTATCTGACCATTTTGGTGGTAGGCCATTTGATGGCCCCGGTAATGCATTATAGTTTTGTGGTCTGGCGGCCTGATCCGCTGATCATGGCAAGCGTACTTTCGGTGATGACGGTGGGTTTGTCGCTCTATCTGCTGCCCCGGCTCAAAGGCATGCTGATCGGCATCCAATGGGCCCGGCGCATGCATGGTTTCGGCACTCCGGCGGATGCTTAGAGCCTGACCATGGCGCAACCGGACCATCCCCCTATTCGCGACGCGGCCACGATTATTCTGCTGCGTGGTGGACCAGAGGCGCCATCGGTCTTGATGGGGCAACGTGGCTCTGGCGCGGTATTTATGCCCAATAAGGTGGTGTTCCCCGGCGGTGCCGTGGATCCTGGTGATCACGCGGTGGAGCTTGCCGGGCTGCCCGCCGCGCCCTGCCTTGATCGGTTAAGCGAAGGCATCAAGCCCCCCCTGCCCCAGGCTTTGCTTGCGGCTGCGATCCGCGAAGTTTGGGAAGAAACCGGGCTGATCCTTGGCCGCGCCGGACACTGGCCTGATGCGCCGGCAGATTGGCAGGGCTTTGCCGCGACTGGGCATATCCCCGATGCGAGCGCTTTGCGTTTTGTGTTCCGCGCCATCACCCCGCCGGGCAATAAACGCCGGTTTGACGCGCGGTTTTTCCTGGCCGATGCCAGCGCGGCTTGTTCCAGCGATTTGGATGATTTCAGCGCCGCCTCAGATGAGCTGTCCAATTTGCAATGGATTCCGCTGGCGGAAGTGCGCGATTTCGATCTGCCCTTTATCACCCAGGTGGTGCTGGCGGAAATCGCTGTGCTGTTGCGCGACGGGGCGGAGCGTCCCGCCACCGTGCCATTTTTCTTCAATGATGCGGAGCAAAGCCTGTTTCGTCGTCTGAATGGCCGCTCTCCGCTGGCCGGGAACGACGCCTGATCCGCAGCAGATCAGACGCCCCCGCCCGCCATCAATATGGCATCGGGTGCTGGCGATGCACCGCGTCGATATCGGCGACCACCTCATCGTTCAGCTCTAGATCTTTGCCCGCAAGGATATGCTCTAGCTGCTGCACTGTCGTCGCGCCAAAGATGATCGATGTCATGAATGGCCGGGTGCGGCAGAAGGCCAAAGACATATGCATCAAATCCAGCCCATGCTTATCCGCCACCTCTTGATAGGCGCCGACCGCCTCTAAAGCACGCTCGGTCAAGCGCCCGCCCAGATCACCATTGACCGAAGCGCGCGAGCCTTCGGGGATGGCTCCGCCTTGGTATTTGCCGGTCAAAAGCCCCGCCGCTAAGGGCGAATAGCTCAGCAAGCCGCAATCTTCATTGACCGCAACCTCTGCCGCATCTGTGTCAAACATCCGGTAGAGCAGCGAATATTCATTCTGCACCGACGCCATACGCGGCCAGCCATTGGCATCGGCAATCTGGGTCCACATGCTCATGCCCCAAGCGCTTTCATTGGACAGACCGATGGCGCGGATTTTACCCGCCTCGACCTGGCGCTGCAGCTCGCCCAGCACGTCTTCCATATGGGCGACAGTTTCCGCGCGGTTCTGTTTTGACGGATCATAAGTCCAGTTTTGGCGGAAAGCATAAGAGCCGCGATTGGGCCAATGCAGCTGGTAAAGATCCACATAATCGGTGCGCAAGCGTTTTAAGGAACCTTCGAGCGCCTTTACGATTTCGCCCGAGCTGATCGCTGCCCCATCGCGGCACCAGCCGCCATTGGCACCGGCAATTTTCGTGGCCAAAACCCATTTATCCCGCGCCCCGCCTTTGGCGATCCAATTGCCGATGATGGTTTCCGTATCGCCAACGGTTTCCGCTTTGACCGGGTTTACCGGATACATCTCGGCGGTATCCATGAAAGTCAGCCCATGCTCTAGGGCCAGATCGATCTGAGAATGGCCATCCGCCTCATCAGTATTGGAGCCAAAGGTCATCGTGCCGAGGCAGAAATCCGTCACATCAATGCCTGTCCGGCCGAGTTGGTTGATACACATAGGGGGCTCCCTCACCTGTCTTGGATCTTGACCTGACCTATGGGGCAAGATCGCTTATCGCAAGGGGTATTTGGGCAAGGAGTTTTTGGGCAGGGAATAATTCAGCTAGGCGTATTGGGGAGGGACGAGCCCGATCCAGTTCATGGCAGCGCTTGAGAACATTTGCAGAACATGCTATGGGGGAGCATGACTCATCCCGCGCAAAATCCCGATATAATTCCCAATCTCACCCCCGGATCGCATCGCCCGACACCAAGCCTGCATGTCTGGGGCGATATGCATCTGAAAGCCGCCCGCGCCCATGAGTTTTGCGGCAATGCGCGACGGCGGCTGGCGGTGATGGCGGCGGCGCAAACCACGGGACCGGTGATCTGGATTAGTCCGGCCTGGCAGGCTGAGGCGCTGAATCCCGATGGGCTGCAACCGCTGATGGATCCGGGGCGGCTTTTGCTGGTGCGGGCAAGCCGGGCGGAGGATCTGCTTTGGTCCCTGGAAGAGGCCTTGCGCAGCGGGGCGGTGGCTTTGGTGGTTGGCGATCTGCCCCAGCCGCCGGGAATGACGCCAGTGCGGCGCTTGCATCTGGCGGCAGAGGCTGGGGCGGAGCTGGGGGCGAGCGCAGGGATTACGCCGATCGGGCTGCTGCTGACCCCAGGCGAAGGCGGCGCGCCAGGGATTGAGAGCCGCTGGTCACTGGATACGGCGCATGAACCCGAAGCCCAAAGCTGGACCCTCATTCGCCGCCGGGCCCGGACCAAACCTCCGGCCAGCTGGCAGATCAGTATGCGGGATCTCGCGGCGGCCCATGCGACCCAATCCCGTGATATGGTTCACAATCTTTATGTGTGATGGGCTCTATGGATAAAAGGCTAAATGGATGATGGGCAAATTGCCCATCCTACTTTGACTGCACTCACAGCGCCACAACGGTCACGTGACCGGAAGTGACGCATCTCCCCCCTTCTCAGATCCCCGATACTGCGGCATCCTGTCCATATATGTCCCTCGCCCAGGTGATCCGCTTTGACCCGCTTTACCCCCACGCGCCGCCATGCCCTCGCCCTAACCGCCGCCATGCTCGCAACAGGTCCGGCCTTTGCCGCGCCACGAGCCTATCAAGTGGACAAAGCCCGCTCGGAAGTGCGCTTCACCTATGGGCTGGCCGGAACCAAAGGCCAGGGCACCATGCTAATCACCCATGCGGCCATAAGCCTGGATTTCGCCGCTGCCTCTCGCTCTAGCGCCGAGGTGGTCCTAGACGCTCAAGGCGCCAAAGCCACCAATCCGCTGATCACCGATGCACTTAAAAGCCCCGAGATACTCCATACTGACGTCCATCCACAGATCCGCTTTGTCAGCCGCAAAATCAGCGCCCAAAGCGGTGGCGCACGCATGCAAGGCGATGTGACCTTGCGCGGCGTCACAAAGTCCCTGACCCTCGACGCGCAAATTTATCGCCCGCCCGGGAGTGCTGAAGGCGAGTATAACCGCCTGACTATCCACCTCACCGGCAGCCTGAGCCGATCAGCTTTTGGTGCTTCGGGCTATCCAAAATTGGTGGATGACCAAGTGGGGCTTGCCATTACAGCACGGCTTTTGGCCAACTAGAAAGCCTCGACGCAAATGGAGCATTCGCAAATTTAGCGGATCTAAAAGCCCATGATTGAGCTCGAAAATTCTTATCTAGGATTTATCGCCATGGCCAATAAGCGCGCAAAAACCCGATTGAACACCCAAAAAGAACTAAGCTAGTTGGAAGGCATGAACCGCGTGGCAAATTAGCCGCAAAAGAAAGGGAAAGCCGTGAAACTACTTATCCATGCAGGCACCCCCAAAACTGGCAGCACATCCATTCAGGCTTGCCTTCATTTAAACCGGCAAAATTTTGAAGCCAATGGCTACTATATTCCCAAAGCTTTCTCAGTCCCCGGCAGAGCGCGACACCTAAAGATATCCCAATTCTATAAGGCGAAAAGCACCTCCCCGAAAAGCTCAACCGAGAACACCCTCACTGCAGAGAAGTTTTCAATCCTCAGGGAACAGGAATGCCTAAAGTTAGAAGCAGAAGTGAGCGAGAAAGAAAAAACAATCCTCCTATCCGATGAAGGCATTGCGGAGCTTTCCCCAGAACAATTCGCAAAATTAATCCAAGATATGAGAGAGATTTTCTCAGAGATTGGGCTCTTTGCTTATTTACGGCGCCAAGATAGGCAAGCCCTAAGCCTTTACCATCAAGAGATTTCAGCCGGAGGTTTTCCCCAAGAGCATTTTATCAAACGATTTTACCAAGATTACAGCACTCTACTAGAACTATGGGGCCACCATTTGGGCAAAGAAAATCTGCACCCCTTGATATACCAAAAGGAAAACTTCCAAGAAGGCAACATCATTGATGACTTTCTTGGCTTCCTAGAAATTGACAACAAAACGGCATTCGAACGCGATCTACAAAGAAATACCTCGCTATCCAGTCACGGCCTGATCCTGCTAAAAGAATTAAATAAAAAACTGGCCACCGGAGCAGAAAGCGCGGAAACTGAAATAATCCGAAAGAACTTCAAAAAACTATTTGTCGAAGCATTTCCTGGGCGCTCTTTCCTTCCAACGCGCAGCGAAGCTCGGGAATTTCTTCATCAGTTTGAAAAAAGCAACAAATCTCTGACCGAAACCTGGTTTCCCGGACAGCCTGCAGTGTTCAATGCTGATTTCAGCGATTACCCAGAGGACAGCGACCCTTCGGTAGAACATCTCCCTAAAGTATTTCAGGAAATCTTTCATCTGCAGAGCAGAATGGAACGAACCCAAGGCAATAGCACACAAACTGAGACTCTCCCCAAAATAGATCGCCGCGCCTTATGGGATTATAAAATCCACGCCTATCTATCAAAACTTCCCGGCACGACAAAAAAATTTCGCCACCGTTTTAAAATCGCGGCGGCGAAACGGTTCCGCCTGGAATATGGCGCGCCTATTCACTGAATGCGCATATGCGCGCGCATAGCGCAGAGGGGCCGCAAAGATTTTGACCTGCCCCAAGACCAGCGACGACCAAGCCGCTGGCACTCCTCTGTCCCATAGGCTAAGGGAAGCTTCGGACCAACAGAGGGCATTCGGAAAGGTTTTTCGGACATGGCACGTATCCTCATCACCTCGGCATTGCCCTATATCAATGGCATCAAGCATCTGGGCACATTGACTGGCAGTCAGCTGCCAGCAGATCTTTTCGCCCGCTATGCCCGCGCACGCGGCGATGAAGTGCTTTTCCTCTGCGCCACTGATGAACATGGCACCCCGGCAGAGCTTGCCGCAGCTAAGGCCGGTAAGCCGGTGACGGAGTATTGCGCCGAGATGCATGCAATCCAGTCCAAGCTGGCCGAAGGCTTTGGTCTGTCTTTCGATCATTACGGCCGCTCTTCGAGCCCGCAAAACCATAAGCTGACCCAGCATCTGGCGGGCAAGCTGGCCGAGGCTGGGCTGATCCGGGAAGTGTCGGAAAAGATGGTTTATTCCAATGCGGATGGCCGCTTCCTGCCCGACCGTTACATTGAGGGCACCTGCCCCAATTGCGGCTATGATAAGGCCCGCGGCGATCAGTGCGAAAACTGCACCAAGCAGCTTGATCCAACCGATCTGCTAGAGCCACGCTCGGCGATCTCTGGCTCCACCGATTTGGAAGTGCGCGAGACAAAGCATCTTTTCCTGCGCCAATCGGCGATGAAAGACCAGCTCGACGCCTGGATCGATAGCAAAACCGATTGGCCAGTTCTGACCACTTCCATTGCAAAGAAATGGCTGCATGATGGCGATGGCCTGCAAGACCGCGGCATCACCCGCGATCTAGACTGGGGTGTGCCGGTGAAAAACGGGGCGGAGGATTGGCCGGGCATGGAGGGCAAGGTCTTCTATGTGTGGTTCGATGCGCCCATCGAATATATCGCTTGCGCTGCGGAATGGGCCAAAGCGCAGGGGCTGGATGATGCGGCCTGGGAACGCTGGTGGCGCACCGATAAAGGCGCAGAGGATGTGACCTATATCGAATTCATGGGCAAAGATAACGTGCCCTTCCACACGCTGAGCTTCCCGGCCACGCTTATGGGCTCGGGCGAGCCTTGGAAGCTGGTGGATTACATCAAATCCTTTAACTATCTGAATTATGACGGCGGCCAATTCTCTACCTCGCAAGGGCGCGGTGTGTTTATGGATGCGGCATTGGACATCCTGCCCGCCGATTACTGGCGCTGGTGGCTGCTGAGCCATGCGCCGGAAAGCTCCGATAGCGAGTTCACTTGGGAGAATTTCCAAGCAGGCGTGAACAAAGACCTGGCCGATGTGCTGGGCAATTTCGTCAGCCGGGTTACAAAATTCTGCCGCTCGAAATTCGGCGAGGAAGTCCCCGCAGGCGGCGCTTATGGCGAAGCGGAAGAAGCGCTGATCAAGGATCTTGAGGCGAAAATCGCCAGCTATCAAAAGCTCATGGCCGAATTTGAAGTGCGCAAAGCTTCCAATGAGCTGCGCGCGATTTGGGTGGCGGGCAATGAATATCTGCAAAATGCGGCGCCTTGGTCGGTGTTTAAAACCGATCCCGACGCAGCGGCGGCGATTGTTCGTTTCGCGCTTAACTTGATTACGGTTTATGCGGGCCTCTCGCAGCCCTTTATCCCCTTCTCCGCCGAGACAATGGCCAAGACCATGGGCCAAGACGCGCCGGTTTGGCCTGAGGATCTGCGCGCCGCCCTAGAAGCTCTGCCCGCAGGCCATGGCTTTACGGTGCCTGATGTGCTTTTCGCCAAAATCAGCGATGAGCAGCGCGAGGAATGGCAAGCGCAATTCGCCGGTCAATAGCCGTATCAAGCAAGCGGGCAGTTAGTCCCCTTGCCTTAGGAAATCTGCCAGCTTAGCCCTTCCGCAAAGTATCAGTGGGAGGGCGTCATGACCTATCAGCGTTACGCGATTTACTACCTGCCGCAGCCTGGGCCTTTGGCCGATTTCGGGGCAAGCTGGCTTGGCTGGGATTGTCAGACGGGCCAAGCGGCGGCGCATCCGGTGCTAGAGGGCCTGCCTCGCCCGGTGAGCGAGATCACCGCAACGCCCCGCAAATATGGCCTGCATGGCACTTTGAAACCGCCCTTCTATCTGGCGGAGGGAATGGATGAGGCTGGACTCAATACTGCGCTTGACGCGCTTTGCGCCTCTGCCGCGCCGCTTTCCCTGTCGCCCCTTGAGCTCAGCCAATTGGGCGGGTTCTTGGCGCTGAAAATCAGCGGTGATCAAACGCCTCTGGCGGACCTCGCAAGCCGCATCGTCAAAGAGCTAGACGCCTTCCGCGCCCCTCCATCAGAGGCGGAGCTTGAACGCCGCCGCAAACGGCCTCTGTCGGACCTGCAAGAGGCCAATCTAGCCGCTTATGGCTATCCCTATGTGATGGAGGAATTTCGCTTTCACATCACCCTGTCGGGCAATCTGCCCAAAGAGGATGCCGCTGCGGTAAAAGCGGCGCTTGATCCCGTGATCACACCGCTTTTGCCAGAGCGTTTCGAAGTCCGCGATCTGGCGCTTTTGGGATCGGACGCGGCGGGGATGTTCCATCTGATCCGCCGCGTACCTTTAACAGGCTAGCCGGTCCTGCTCTCCCGGCGTTCTCCGGCGCGAAGCGGCTTACTCAGCTGCCAGCGCCGGTGCTTGCTCCCCCGCGAGGAACTGCTCGATCTCGCCGAAAAAGGCGTCTGGCGCATCCACATGCGGGAAGTGACCGGAGTCCAGCATCTCAAGCCGCGCATTCGGCAAAATCCGCGCCATGTCGCGGGCTTGCACATGGGTGCGCTTGTTATGTTTGCCCGCCAAAATCAGCGTCGGCATGGTCAGCTTGTTCAGATATTTGCTGCCATCGAAGAAGCGAGTCGCGGTCAGCGCGTCGTGAAAGCCCTCTGGTTGCATTTGCGCAACATCGTTCCGCAAAACTTCGCGCGCGGCCAGGCTCTCACCCTTTGCCGCCATCTCAGCAACAGCGCCCGGCCCCCGACGCTTTGCCGCCCGGCACGCTGCCCAAGTGCCCAAACGATGGGTCCATTTCCCACGCATATTATAGGCGGTTTCCGCCAGGACCAGCTTGGTCACACGGCCTTCTAGTTCAGCCGCCAAAACCATCGAAATCATACCACCCAGAGAATGGCCCACCAATGCGAATTGGTCGGGCAAATAGGGCTTCAATTCTTCAGCAAATGCCTCAACGCTAGGCGTTTGGACACGCGGCTGAATGCCGTGACCTGGCAATTCCAAAGTGATCCCATAGGCGCGGCCATTCCATGTTTGTGGCGAAAGACCTGCCCCGTGAATCCAGACTGTAGTGTTCATTTTTGTGCTCCCGAATCTCTTCCGGCGGCCAGTTAACATTGCTGGGAAACAATGCCGAGATGGCTTGGAAAATAATCTTCGAAGGCCTTGATTGTCGCAGGACAGAAAAGACCCAGCATGACAGAAAGACTCTCAATCGCAGGCGGTCTAGCGAAAATGTCATGCTGCCGTCACACAGGAGTTGTTTACGCTCGGACCCCATGATGACCCCTATTGCCTCCCCTGCGTCAGAGCCCAATTGTCGGACTCTTTTTGTCTCGGATATCCATCTTGGAACCCGTGGCTGCCAGGCTGGGATGTTTGTGGAATTTCTGTCCAAAACCCATCCTGAGAAAATCTATCTGGTCGGCGATATTTTCGACGGCTGGCGTCTCTCACGTGGCTGGCATTGGCCCCAAGCCCATAATGACGTGATCGAGGCATTACTGACCCGCGCCCATTCCGGCACGCCCATTGTCTATGTCCCCGGCAATCACGATGAAATCATGCGCCGCTATTTAGGCACCCATTTCGGCGGGATCGAAGTGCTGGACGAAGACGTGCATGTGACCGCTGATGGCAAACGCTTTCTCGTCACCCATGGCGATAAATATGACGTGGTGGTGATGAATGCCAAATGGCTCGCCCATATTGGGGACACGGCCTATAATTTGGCGCTGATCCTCAATACTTGGTTCAACAAACTGCGCCGACTTTGGGGCGGGCAATATTGGTCGCTGTCCAATTGGGCCAAGCAAAAAGTCAAGCGCGCGGTAAATTTCATCGGCGATTATGAAATGGTCCTGAGCGACGAGGCCAAGCGCGGCGGCTATGACGGGATCGTCTGCGGCCATATCCACAAAGCGGCGCTCGATCCCATGGATGGCTTTGTCTATGCCAATTGCGGCGATTGGATCGAAAGCTGCACCGCTTTGATCGAAGATCACGACGGCACAATGCGCTTGGTGGATTACGCCCAGCTTAGCCGCGACGAGGCGCAAGCCAAGGAACTGGCCCGCAAAGAGGCCAAGAAGCTCGCCAAAAAAGCGAAGAAGAAAAAGAAAAAAGCCGAAAAAAACCAATTGGAAAATGCAGCCCCTTTGGTTGGGGCTGAAGGAAACGAATGACCGATACACAAGTTGCCCGCGACCAGCTTAGCGGCGCCGTTCACCAAAATGCATCGCTCAGCCGTACTGGCCTGTTAGAGCGGCTTTTCTCTAACCTCTTTACCGGGCTGGTCTATGCTCAGATCTGGGAAGATCCGGTGGTGGATATGGAGGCGCTGGCGCTGACCTCTGATGACCATCTGGTCTGTATCGCTTCGGGCGGCTGCAATATGATGAGCTATCTCTCAGCGCGCCCAGCGGCGATCACGGCGGTGGATCTTTCCCCGGCGCATGTGGCGCTGAACCGGTTAAAACTGGCAGCGGTGCAGCATCTGCCGAATTATGACGCCTTCTATGATTTCTTCGGTCATGCGAACCGCCCCGATAATCCTGCGCTTTATGATCAGTATATCGCGTCGCATTTGGACCCGACCTCACGCGCCTGGTGGGAGGCCCGCCAAGGTCGCCTGCCGCGCCGGATCGATATGTTCGCCAATGGGTTCTACCGCTATGGCGTTTTGGGGCGTTTCATCGCTGCGGCGCATTTGGTGGCAGGTCTGGGCCGGGTCGATTTCAAACCCTTCCTGGCCAGCCAATCCATGGCTGAGCAGCAGGCTTTTTTCGACGAAAATGTGGCGCCTCTCTTTGAAACGCGCGGGGTGAAATTCCTGGCCCGCCGCCGAGCTTCGCTGTTTGGCCTTGGCATTCCGCCGGCGCAGTTTGATAAGCTCGCGGCAGATGGCGGCGGGGATATCGTCCCGGTTCTGCGCGAGCGCACCCGCAAGCTCATGTGTGATTTCCCGATCACCGAGAATTATTTTGCCTGGGCTGCCTTCAATCGCGGCTATCGCGAAGATGGCAAAGGCCCGGTTCCGCCCTATTTGCAGCGCGACAATTACGAGGCGGTGAAAGAATCCGCAGCGCGCGCCCAAGTGCATAACCGCTCGCTCACCGATCTGATCGCTGAAGCCCCCGATGACAGCCGCGATGCCTTTGTTCTGCTCGATGCTCAAGATTGGATGACCGATGAGCAGCTGAACGCGCTTTGGGACCAAATCACCCGCAGCGCCCGCCCCGGCGCCCGTGTGCTGTTCCGCACCGGCGGCATCCCCGATATCCTGCCGGGCCGGGTCAATCCCTCGACGCTGGATCGCTGGGTTTCCGATCCCGAAGAAGGCCAAGCGCTTTGGGCGCGGGATCGCTCGGCGATCTATGGCGGCGTGCATGTCTATCGGTTCAAAGGGTGAGATCATGACAGACCAAAACTCCCTCGAACATTCCGAAAAGATGGACAAGGTCTATGAATGGCAGGTGAAGATCTATGATCTGACCCGCAAATATTACCTGCTTGGCCGGGACCATCTGATCGATCATCTCGACCCCGCGCCGGGCAGCGCGATCCTAGAGGTCGCCTGCGGCACCGGGCGCAATCTGGTGCAAATGGCGCGGCGCTATCCTGAATGTCATCTCTATGGCATCGATATTTCCAATCACATGATCGAGCATGCGAAGGAAAAGATCACCGCTGCCGGCCTGTCCGACCGGATCAGCCTGGCCTGGGGCGATGCCTGCGCTTTTGATCCGCAGCCGGTCTTTGGCCGCACTGATTTTGATCAGGTGGTTTTTTCCTATAGCCTATCCATGATCCCCGACTGGCCGGGCGCCATGCGTCAGGGCCTGAAAATCACCGCGCCTGACGGGCGAATGAGCCTGGTGGATTTCGGCCAGCAAGACGGCCTGCCGCGCTGGTTCCGCAAGGGGCTTTATGCTTGGCTGGATAAGTTCCATGTGACCCCGCGCGCCGAGATGGATGATGTGCTCAAAGAGCTGGCGGTCGAGTTTGCCCGCCCCGCTCAGATCACCTCGCTCTATCGCGATTACGCACATTTCGGCCAGATCGGCCCGAAAACCTAAGGCAGCAAAACCGACCAAGCCCGAATCGCGCCTCCCCGGTCGCGAGCTGGGCTTTTTCGTAAAATTCGCCGCAATTCTCAATCAATCGCCCAAGTCCCGCCGCAATCACGCAAGGGCTAGGCAGCCAATTTGCCCTATCTTTTGCCCTGCGAGCCTCCTGCATCTGGCAGTTTGCGGCTTTCGTCAAAGCATGGAAAAGGGAGTTGGCGCATGGCTTTTGATCTGCATCTGGACAAGTTGGGCCTTGGGGAATGCTATGACACGCTGCGCAGCGCCACGGGCGGTCTTGCCAGTTGGGCGCCGGATCTAGAAGAGGCCGCGCTAGGCTGGATCGATCAGCTCCAAGATCAAAGCGCGGGGCGCGAGAGCCAGAGGACTGGCGCACCCAATCTCAGCCCGGATTGCTTCGAGTTTCATCTCTAAGCTCTCCCAAAAACAGCCGCTATATACAGGCTGCACCCGGCTTGACCGGGTGCCTCTTCTGGTCCGTTTCTCCGGCCTTTAGATACAAGGCCTGGATTTCAGGGGCCCTGATCTCAGAGCTGAACCTGAGGCTCGGCCAAGCCCTTCACATGCGGCACAACTTCATAGGTCAGACCATCGCCCGGCTGCGGGTCTTTGAGCGCCTCCAAAGCGGAGGTCACGAACAACCGCTCATAGCCCGCCCCGCCGAAAGCTGGGCAAGATGAATGGCGACCACCCAGATCAAACGCCCGATCAAACCGCCCATCCGGGAAATAGCGCGCCACGCGGGCAGAGCCCCATTGCGCATTCCACAGCCCGCCTTCCGCATCGGTCACCGAGCCATCCGGATTGCGCGCATCTGCTACCAGATCCACAAAAACCGAAGCCTCCCCTTGCGGCCACCCCGCCGGGTCAAGCGGCTGGCGCAGGATCTGACGCTGACGGCTATCAGCGTAATAAGCGCAGCTGCGATCCGGGGCGAAACAGATGGAATTGGGCACGGTGATCCCCGTGACCAAGGCCCGCAACTCGCCGGCCGCATAGCGGTAAATCGCGCCCAGGCCGGGCTCTGCGGATTTGCCCATAGTCCCAATCCAAAACCCGCCCCAAGGATCGGCACGGCCATCATTGGACCGCGTCTCGGGCCGGCCAGCCTCGATCTGCACCACCAGCTCTTTGGCCCAGCTTTCCAGATCATAGATATAAAGCCCGGTCTCCGTGGCGATGAGCAGCCGGTCCCGATCGATCCAGCCCGCCGCCGAGGTAAGCTCATCCATCTCCCAATGCAGCGCCACGTCGCCTTGCCGCGAATAAAGCCGCTTATTGAGGATATCGAACCAGAAAAACTGCTGCCGCTCCGGATGCCAAAACGGGCCCTCGCCCAGCTCGCAAACCCGGCTATCAAAGATCTCGGCCATTATGCGCCTCCTTTGCGGCAAGCATCATAGGCGGCGGTGATATAGCGGGCTTTTTCGCCGATGACCGCCGCGCTATCGCCGGGGGAATAAAGCGCAGTACCGATGCCAAACCCATCTGCCCCTGCTTTAAACCAGTCGGCGAAATTATGCGCGCTGGCCCCGCCCACAGCCAAAACTTCGGTGCCCAAAGGCAGCACCGCCCGGATCGCTTTCAGCCCAGCAGGCCCAATAAGCGAGCCGGGGAATAGCTTTAGCCCATCCGCCCCAGCCCGCAGCGCGGCAAAGCATTCGGTCGGGGTCATCACACCGGGATAAGACAGCATGCCCGCCGCCTTTGTGGAGGCGATCACCGCCGGATTCATATCGGGCGACACGACCAAGCGCCCGCCCGCTGCTTTCACTTCGGCCACTTGCAGCGGCTCTAGCACCGTCCCCGCCCCGATCAAGGCCCGCGCGCCATAAGCCTCTGCCAAAAGCGCGATAGAGCGCGGTGCATCGGGGGAGTTCAGCGGTACTTCGATTTTCTCGATCCCCGCCGCAAGCAAAGCCTCACCTGCGTCCAGCACTTCATCAGGGGTGATCCCGCGCAAAATGGCGATAATATTACGTGTCATAAGCCTATCGCCTCCGCGCGCGGGCCAAGTGGTGCAAGTCGTATCGGGTTAGATCAGATCCTGGGGCAGCAGTGCCTCAGGCATGTTCTGATAGCAGACAGGGCGCAAGAAGCGACGAATTGCAAGCGTGCCCACAGAGGTCGCCCCGAAATTCGTCGAAGCCGGATAAGGCCCGCCATGCACCATGCTGTCGGCAACCTCAACGCCGGTCGGGAAACCATTGACCAGCACCCGGCCTGCTTTACGCTCAAGGATCGGCACCAAGGCTTGGCCGATAGAGGTATCGCCCTCTTCCATCTGCAAAGTGCAAGTGAGCTGCCCCTGCAGCGAACGCGCCACGGCGAGCATTTCAGTTTCGTCTTTAACGATGACGATCAGGCCAAGCGGGCCAAACACTTCTTCGCCAAGCGCGTCATTCGCAAGCCACTCTGCGCCGGTGGTATGGAAGACATAAGGCGTGGCATTGCGTAGATCGCAGGTGGATGTGAGCACTTCTTGCACCCCGGCCTGGCCGGAAATGGTGTCGACGCCCTTGCGATAGCTATTGGCGATGCCTTCGGTCAGCATTGTTTGCGCGCCCATGGCCTCCAGCGCGGTTTTCGCCGCCGCAAGGAAGGCCTCTGTCTCCGCGCCTTCCAGCGCCACCAGCACACCGGGATTGGTGCAGAACTGACCCGCCCCCATGGTAAGCGATCCGGCCCAGGCCTCGCCCAAAGCGGCGCCACGTGTTTTCATCGCCTCGGGCAGCAGGAAGACAGGATTCACCGAGCCCAGCTCGCCAAAGAATGGGATAGGCTCTGGCCGCGCGGCGCAAAGATCAAATAGCGCACGCCCCGCGCCCAGCGAGCCGGTAAAGCCCACCGCCTTGATCAGCGGATGCTGCACCAAAGCGGTGCCCACCTCGATGCCGGTGCTTTGTAGATAGCTGAAGACACCGGGAGGAGTGCTGGTTTTCTGGATCGCTGCGAAAATCGCTTCGGCCACGATTTCGCCTGTGCCCGGATGCGCCGGATGGCCTTTGACCACCACCGGGCAGCCCGCCGCGAGCGCCGCTGCCGTATCACCGCCAGCAGTGGAGAAAGCCAGCGGGAAGTTTGAGGCGCCAAAGACCCCCACCGGGCCAATCGGCCGCTGAACCATTTTCAGATCCGGCCGGGGCAGCGGTGCGCGGTCTGGCAGGGCTTCGTCATGGCGCCGATCCAGGTAATCGCCCGCCAGGATATGCGACGCAAAAAGACGGAGCTGACCAGTTGTCCGCCCTCGCTCGCCATTAAGCCGCGCCTCGGGCAAACCTGTCTCCACCATACCAATCGCAGTGATCTGCGCGGCGCGGGCCTCAATTTCATCGGCGATAGCATTGAGAAATGCAGCGCGCGTTTCGCGGCTGGAATAGCCATAGGTCTCAAACGCCTCTTCCGCGCCTTTGACCGCCAGATCGACCATCTCTGTCGTGGCTTCGGTAAAGCTCGACGACTCGCCGCTCACTGGCATATTTTGAAATTCTTTGTCACCTGCGAGCCATTGGCCAGCGATTAAGCTTTTCCCATGAGGAGTATAGGTCATAAGCGGTTCCTTCGGTAAATTCCGGTGAAATTTGCGGCTTTGGCCAGGCTTTGGCCCGGCGAAAGGTTAGAGTGGCGCGGTTTTCATGCGGCGGCCCCATGGCGGGTCACCTGAAAGCGCGAAAATTGGCGATAGACCTCCCCCGGTCGCAAAAGGATCGAGGGATAGCCCGGATGATTTGGGGCATCCGGCCAGTGCTGCGGCTCTAGCGCGACACCGGCATGTGCTTCATATGGTATACCATTATGGCCAGTAAAGGGCGCGGTCGAGAGCGCCGCACCATCATAGACCTGCAGCCCCGGCGCGGTGGTGCTTAGGCTCAGGCGCAGCTCGCCGCCCTCCAGCACACAAGCAGTGCGCAGCTCGCCCGTGTCATGCAGGCAGAAATTATGATCAACAGGGCCGCGCGCCTCGAGGCCTATCCTTGAAGGCTGCCGGTAATCAAACTCGGTCCCAGCGACCGGCGCGGGCGGGCCAAGGGGGATTTGCGCGTCTGTGACAGGGAGATAATGATCCGCGGCAATGCTTAGGCGATGGCCGCGAAGATCGGGACCGCCCGCGAGGTTCCAATAGCTGTGATGGGCCAAATTGCAAAAGCTAGGCGCATCGATTTCGGCCTCATAAAGAATGCTGAGCCGCCCCTGATCATCCAGGCCGAACAATGCGGTCAAGCGGCAATTGCCAGGAAAACCGCCCTGCCCGTCCGGCAAAACCACCGAAAACTGGGCCGCGCTGTCATCATGGGCGACCAGCTGCCAATTGACCTGCGCTGCACCTTGCGAGCCCCCATGCAGCATGCCGCGCCCGGGCTCATTGCATTCCAGCTCTAGGGGGCGGTTTAGCAGCGGCGTCTTGCCCCTAGCGATCCGATTGGCCACCCGCCCCACCGTCGCACCGAAATAGAGCATGGGCCCGAAATAAGCGCTCAGATCTTCGCAGCCCAGCACCAGATCATGGGCAATCCCATTTAGGCGAAAGCTTTGCAAACTCGCGCCCCAAGTGATCAACCGCGCGCAAGCGCCGCCGCCTCGAAGCTCCACCCGAAAAACCGGGCTGCCATCCGGGGCCTCGCCGAAAATATCCGGGGCTTTGCGCAGCATCAGATCACCAGTCAAAAGCCGGAGCAGTTGCACGCGCGCCCAAAAGAAACGCATCAGCCACCAGCGTCATGGGCGCCAGATCCATATCGATGCCGCCGCTTTCCACCAGAGCCGCCATTTGCGCGTAAAGCCGGGGATATTCACCCGATAGGGCGGCATTGGCCTCGCTGCCCAGCTCGCTGCCATTGATCTCTAGCCGCGCCCCGCCATCGCGCAAGATCAGCGTGCCAGCCTCGGTTTCGGCGGTGATCGTCCAGGCCGGATCACCCGCCTTAAGCCAGTCAAGTTCAGCGATGACCTCGGCCCCATCTGGGTGCCCAAATTCGACCCGCGCGGAAATAGGCGTTTGCCGATTTTCCGGGAAATCGAGCCGTGCGGTTCTGACATGGATCGGCTGGGGCAAAATCTCGGTGACAATGGAAAAGGCATTGATCGCCGGATCAAACACGCCAAGCCCGCCTGGCTCCCAGATCCAGTCCTGACCCGGATGCCAATAGCGCACATCCTCGGCCCAATGGATCGCCAGCCGACAAAGCGTTTTATCCGCCAGCCAAGCCTTTGCCGCCGCTACCTTATCCGCCTGGCGCGAATGCCAAGTTGCATAAAGCGACACTCGCCGCTCCCGCGCCAAAGCCTCTAGCTTATGGCATTCCGCCAAAGTAGCGCCGGGGGGTTTTTCCAGCATCACATGCCGTCCCGCCGCCAAAGCCTTTTCTGCATAGTCAAAGCGCGGCACCGGCGGCAAGCAAAGCGATATCACACGGATTTCAGGCCGCTCGGCCAAGAGACGGTCGAAATCCGTAAAGGCCTCTACCCCCTCAACCGAGCCATGGCGCGAGACGGTGGCCGCCAATTCCCAATCTGGTGAGGCGCTGATCGCCGGGACATGCTGATCCACCGCGATCTTGCCAATCCCAACCAAAGCTATCTGCATCAGTGGCTATCCTTGCCCACAGGCGCGCCGCGACAGCCTTTGAGGAAATCAAGATCCGCACCGGTATCCGCGCCTTCCACATGGGCCTGATGCAGCCAAGCATAGCCGCTTTCCGCCTGCTCATGCTTCGGCGCCCAAGCCTCCAGCCGTTCGGTCAATTCGGTCTCTGAGATATCCAGATGCAGCCGCCGGTTCGGCACATCCACCTCGATCATATCGCCATTTTGCACCACAGCCAGAGGGCCGCCCATGGCCGCTTCGGGCGAGGTATGCAAAATCACCGTGCCATAAGCCGTACCCGACATACGCGCATCGGAAATGCGGATCATATCAGTAATGCCCTTTTTCAGCACTTTCGGCGGCAACCCCATATTGCCCACTTCGGCCATGCCCGGATAGCCTTTGGGGCCGCAATTCTTCAGCACCATGATGCAGCTCTCATCAATGTCCAGGGCGTCATCATTGATCTTGGCTTTGTAGTCGTCGATATCCTCAAACACGACGGCCCGCCCACGATGGGTCAGAAGATGCGGCGAGGCGGCGGAGGGCTTTAGCACCGCACCCGCCGGTGCCAAATTGCCCCTCAAAACCGCGATACCGCCCTGGGGGGTCAGCGCCTTTTCCAAAGGCACGATCACGTCGGGGTTGTGATTGACGACCTCCGAGACCTCGTCCCAAATCGTGGCGCCCGAGACGGTCAGCGCGTCTTTATGGAGCTGCCCCGCCTCGCCCAAACGCTTCAGCACAACCGGCAAGCCGCCGGCATAGAAGAACTCTTCCATCAGATATTCGCCCGACGGCATCAGATTGACGATGGTCGCCA
This sequence comes from Mangrovicoccus sp., assembly GCA_049603835.1. Taxonomy (GTDB): domain Bacteria; phylum Pseudomonadota; class Alphaproteobacteria; order Rhodobacterales; family Rhodobacteraceae; genus Mangrovicoccus. The sequence goes on along the minus strand of JBMYSZ010000001.1, from coordinate 29,163 downwards.
CATCGCGCCCGCAGCGGTCCCAGTCATCGAGGCTCAGATCAATTCCAACCCGGCCCGCTACGGCCAGCAAATGGATCACCGCATTTGTCGAGCCGCCGATGGCCCCATTACAGCGGATGGCATTCTCAAAGGCCTGTTTGGTCATGATGTCTGATGGCTTCAGATCGTCCTTCACCATCTGCACGATCCGCCGCCCCGAAAGCTGGGCCATGACCCGCCGACGGCTATCCACAGCCGGGATCGCCGCATTGCCCGACAGCGCCATGCCAAGCGCTTCGGCCATGCTCGCCATGGTGGAGGCCGTGCCCATGGTATTACAGGTGCCCGAGGAGCGAGACATGGATTGCTCCGCCTCTAGGAATTCCTCTTGGGTCATTTCTCCGGCTTTCACCGCCTCGGAGAATTTCCACAGATGGGTGCCAGAACCCACACGCTCGCCCTGGAAATAGCCATTGAGCATCGGCCCGCCGGTGACGACAATCGAAGGCAAATCTGTAGAGGCCGCCGCCATCAACAGGCTCGGCGTGGTCTTATCGCAGCCCACCATCAAGACCGCGCCATCGATGGGCTGGCCGCGCATCTGCTCTTCGATGGACATGGCGGCGAGATTGCGAAACATCATCGCCGTGGGACGGAAGGTATTTTCCGAGGCCGAGAAAACCGGCACTTCCACCGGAAAACCGCCGGCCTCCCAAATCCCGGCTTTCACCTTTTCGGCCAGCTCACGCAGATGACCATTGCACGGCGTAAGCTCGGACCAGGTATTGAGGATACCAATCACCGGGCGCCCATCGAATAGGTCATGCGGATAGCCTTGGTTCTTCAACCAACCCCGGTGATAGATCACATCGCGAGACGTGCCGCCAAACCATTCCTGCGAGCGCAGCTTGCGAGGCCAAGGAGCGGGTGTAAAAGTCATTAATCTTAGCCCTGTTTGTTTTTGTTATAGACGTCGAAGAAGACCGCACCGAGCAGGACCAAGCCCTTGATCACCTGCTGGTAATCGATCCCGATGCCCATGATCGACATACCGTTATTGAGCACACCCATGATCAGCGCGCCGGTCACCGCGCCGACGATTTTGCCCACACCGCCAGACATAGACGCACCGCCGATAAAGACCGCCGCGATCACGTCGAGCTCTACCGTGAAGCCCGCTTTCGGTGTGGCGGTGTTCAGACGCGCCGCAAAGATCAGGCCCGCAAGTGCGGCCAGCACTCCCATATTGACGAAGGCCAGGAAAGTGAGGCGCTCGGTCTTGATCCCCGACAGCTTCGCCGCTTTTTCGTTCCCGCCCAAAGCATAGATCCGGCGGCCCAGCGTGGTGTTTTCCGTGATGAAAGCATAGATCACCGTCAGCACGACCATAGAGATCAGCACATTCGGCAAGCCCCGGAACATGGCGAGTTTGTAGCAGACAAAGATCAGCACCGCCGAGACGATCACATTGCGACCGATGAAGAAGGGCATAGGCTCGCCCTCGACGCCGAATTCCTTATCCCGTGCCCGTGCCCGAAACCCGATCCAGAAGATCGCCGCCGCCGCAATGATCCCCGCCGCAAGCGCGGTGCCATTAGGACGACCAATACCCAAGAGATCAGGCACAAAGCCGGTGGAAAGCAGCTGAAAGCTTTTGGGGAACGGCCCGATGGATTGCCCCTCCAAGAGCCACAGCGACAGACCACGGAAGACCAGCATCCCCGCCAAGGTCACGATGAAGGAGGGTATGCGCCAATAGGCGACCCAATAGCCCTGCATCGCGCCGATCAGCCCGCCCGCCACCAAACAGACCGGGATCGCCACCGCCACGGGCAGGCCCCAACTGACGATCATCACCGCCGCAAAAGCGCCAATAAAGCCCATGACGGACCCCACCGACAGGTCGATATGCCCGGCCACAATGACGATGAGCATGCCCAAGGCCATGATGATGATATAGCTGTTTTGCAAAAACAGGTTGGTCATATTGACCGCGCGCAGCAGCGTGCCATCGGTGACCACCTGGAAAAACAGCATGATCGCAATGAGCGCAAAAAGCAGCCCATATTCGCGCAGATGTTCCGTGAGATATTCGCGGATATTATGCCCTGAGGGCTTTTGTGTTGGTTCTGCCGTTGCCATTCCCCTGGCCCCCTATTCAGTCACAATGAGCGACATGATCCGCTCTTGGCTGGCCTCGGCGGCGGTCAACTCGCCCACCAAAGCGCCTTCGTTCATTACGTAAATTCGGTCGCACATGCCCAAAAGCTCGGGCATCTCGGATGAGATCATCAGCACGCCTTTGCCTTGAGCGCTCAGCTCATTGATGATGCCGTAGATCTCGAATTTCGCGCCCACATCGATGCCGCGGGTGGGCTCATCAAGGATCAGCACTTCGGGCTCGGCGAAAAGCCATTTGCTCAGCACGACCTTTTGCTGATTGCCGCCCGAGAGATTCACCACCCGCTGGAACACACTCGGCGTGCGGATATTCATGGCGCGGCGATATTTCTCGGACACATCGGTTTCCGCGCGCTCCGAAATCACGCCATTGCTGGACACACCCGGCAGATTGGCCAGGGTGATGTTTTTCAAGATCGTCTCTTCGAGCACCAGGCCCAGGGATTTGCGATCCTCAGTCACATAGGCCAGGCCCGCATCAATCGCGCGGGTCACGCTGGAGGTGTCGACCATCTGCCCATGCATCTTGACCTCGCCTTCGACCCCGCGCCCATAAGAGCGCCCAAAGATCGACATGGCCAGCTCGGTCCGGCCCGAGCCCATAAGCCCGGCAATCCCCACAACCTCGCCCGCGCGCACATTGAAGGCGGCGTTTTTGATCACCTGGCGTTCGGCATGTTCGGGATGCCAGACATTCCAACCTGACACCTCCATCAGCATCTCGCCGGCGCGGCGTTCGCGGTCCGGGTAACGATGCGCCATATCCCGGCCGACCATATCGCGCACGATGCGGTCTTCGGTGATTTCACCGGCCTTCGCATCCATGGTCGAAACGGTGGAGCCATCGCGGATCACCGTCACCGTATCCGCCACGCGGCGCACCTCGTTGAGTTTGTGACTGATGATGATCGAGGTCACGCCTTGGGCCTTCAGCTCTAGGATCAGATCCAAAAGCGCCTGGCTGTCGGTTTCAGACAGCGCGGCGGTGGGCTCGTCCAAGATCAACAGCCGCACCTTTTTCGACAGGGCCTTGGCGATCTCCACCAGCTGCTGCTTGCCCACGCCCAGGCTGTCGATCAGCGTGCCGGGGCTTTCCTTCAGCCCGACCTTGGCCAAAAGCTCTTCGGTGCGGATCAGGGTTTCATGCCATTTGATCACACCGTTTTCGGCAATCTCATTGCCTAAGAAAATATTCTCGGCAATCGACATGAGCGGCACCAAGGCCAGCTCTTGGTGAATGATGATGATCCCACGCTCTTCGCTATCCGAGATCGTCTGAAATTCGGCCAGAGCGCCATCATAATGGATTTCGCCGTCATAGCTGCCCGCCGGATAAACCCCGGAAAGCACCTTCATCAGGGTCGATTTGCCAGCGCCATTTTCGCCAACCAGGGCATGAATTTCACCGGGGACGACCGAAAGATTTACTTGGTCAAGCGCTTTGACGCCCGGAAAGGTTTTGGTGATGTCGCGCATCTCCAGCAAGGGCTGCATCGCATCGTCTCCGCTGGGGGTAAGTCACCTGCACGGGCGCGGGAAAATCCCGGCCCGAACAGAACTGCTCTTATTGGATTGCTCAGAGAGCCGGGCTTACTTCACCTGATCCATGGAGTAATAGCCCGAGCCGATCAGGACCTCTTCCCAATTGCTCAGATCCACCGCCACCGGCTCTAGCAAATAGGACGGCACGATTTTCACGCCGTTATTATAGGTAGAGGTGTCGTTGATCTCTGGCTCGTCATCGCCTAGCACCGCTTCGACCATGCCGACCGTGACGCGAGCCAGTTCGCGAGTGTCTTTGAAGATGGTGGAATATTGCTCGCCTGCCAGCATGGATTTGACCGACGGAACTTCCCCATCCTGGCCGGAAACGATCGGCATTTTCATATCGCCAGAGCCATAGCCCACACCTTTGAGCGAGCTGAGGATACCAATGGACAGCCCATCATAAGGCGACAGAACCCCATGGATTTCCTTGTCGGTGTAATGGGCCGAAAGCAGGTTATCCATCCGCGATTGCGCCACAGCACCATCCCAACGCAGGGTGCCCACCGTATCCATGCCTTGCTGGCCGGAGACGATCACAACAGAGCCATCATCGATCAGCGGCTGAAGCACCGACATCGCGCCATTATAGAAGAAATACGCGTTGTTATCATCCGGCGAGCCACCGAAGAGCTCGACATTATAGGGGCCGTCACCGAAGCGCTCTTTGAGCCCCTGAACCAAGCTGCTGGCCTGCTGCACGCCCACTTTGAAATTGTCGAAGGTCGCGTAGTAATCCACATATTCGCTATCGCGGATCAGACGGTCATAGGCGATAACCTTGATCCCCGCATAATGGGCGTTTTCCAGGGCATTGGACAGGGTGGTGCCGTCAATCGCCGCGATCACCAGCGCATCCACACCTTTGGTGATCATGTTTTCGATCTGAGCCAGCTGGTTAGGGATATCATCCTCAGCATATTGCAGATCGGCCTTGTAGCCTGCCGCTTCGAATTGCTGAACCATAGAGCTGCCGTCGGAAATCCAACGTGCCGAAGATTTGGTAGGCATCGCGATGCCAACAGTGCCATCAGCGAAAACGCCGGTTGCAAGCACAGCAAAAGAGGCCGCCGAAGCGAGCAAAGTTTTGAGTTTCATGTATCCCTCCCAGGAACGCGACCGCCTTGGGGCAGCCGCAAGTTTTGTTTCGGGTCTCCCAACCCTGCTGCTTGGGTAGCGCAGCTTTACATGCCACTCAAATTCGATTACGGCCTTTTGGCATACCAAAAATGGTATACCGGAGTTTCATGGATCTCGCACGCCGCCTAAAACCGACCCAGCTACGTCTTTTGGTGAAAATCGCCGAAAGCGGGAAATTACAGATCGCAGCCAGCGCGCTGAATATCTCGCAGCCGGCGGCCTCACGCAGCTTGTCAGACATCGAGGCGACCTTTGAAACGCCGCTTTTTCAACGTCTTCCCAAAGGTATGGTGCCGACTTTGATCGGCGACGCGGTACTGCGCCATGCCCGGTCGATCCTAAATGCGTTCGACAATCTCGATAGCGAGGTGGAGGGGCTCAAACTTGGTCAGGGGGGCGAGATCCGGGTGGGCTCGGTGACTGGACCCGCCGTCAAATGCCTGGTGCCCGCGATTTTGAAAATGAAGGAAACCGCCCCGGATATAGAGCCAACATTCGAGGTTGGCCCCTCGGTAGAGCTGGTGCGCGGGCTAGAAGAGGGCCGGTTTGATTTCATCCTGGCCCGCCTGCCCTATGGTTATGATAGCCGCGCCTTCCATATCCAACCCGCGCAATGGGAGGTCGTGTCCTTGGTCGTGCATCACTCTCACCCCCTAGCCGGGCATGACGCGGTGCGGCTGCAGGATCTGACCCGCTATGATTGGGTGGTTCAAGAGCGCGGCTCGCCTATTCGCGAAGCGATGGAGAATGCCTTTACCGAGGCCGGGGCGCATCCGCCGAGCAAGGTGATCAATAGCTCGTCTCTTCTGGTGATGCTGTCTCTCTTGGAGCGGTCCCATACCATCGCGCCGCTTTCAGAAGAGGTGGGCGCTTTGCTCACCCGGCAGACTGTGGCCGCAGAGCTGACGCTGCTGAACCTGGACCGGGTGATCCAGGTGTCGCCCTATTTCATCATCCGCAATCGCAGCCAGCAACTTTCGCGCGCCGCTGAGCGGTTGTTAAAAGAGGTTCTGCTGCGGCTCTAAAGCGTCACCAATGCGCCGCGCTGCCCGATCACCTTGGCTGCCAGAGCAGCGCCTTGGGAAATGGCATTGCCAAGCCCAGCCCCTTGCAGATAGGCCGCAAGGAACCCGGCATTGAAACTATCCCCGGCCGCAGTTGTATCGACGATATCGGTCACGCTCTGCGGCTGATGCAGCGCGGTTTCGCCCTTGTCCAGGCTCAGCATTTCGCCGCCGCCATTTTTCACCACCACCAAAGACGCCCCGGCCTTCGCATAGCGCGCCGCTGTTGCGGCAAGATCCGCATCGCCGAAATAGGTCGCTTCATCTTCATGGGAGGGCAGCACAATATCACTGACTTGCGCGGCGGCCATAATGGCGGCGCACATGGTCATTTGGTCTGGCCAGAGCTTTGGGCGCAAATTCGGATCAAAGACGATCTTGGCCCCATTGGTGCGCGCCAAAGCAAGCGCGGCCATCAATCTGCCGCGATGGTCTTCGGGCAAAATCGCAATGGAAATCCCCGAGAAATAAACCATCCCCGCCGATGCAATCGCCTGGCCCAGGGTCTCAAGATCCTCGCAAATCAGCCTCGCTGCACTGTCAGAGCGCCAATAGCTAAAGCTACGCTCCCCATCTTGCAGCTCGATCATATAGAGCCCGACGGTTTTATCGGCGCGGCGCTGGATATACTCCGTGCCAATCCCCGCCTGCGCCAGAAAGTCGAGCATCCGGGCAGACATAGCGTCTTGGCCCACAGCGGTCAGATAATCCACCTGCCAATCGGGCGGCAATATTTTGCGAGCATACCAAGCCGTGTTCAGCGTGTCCCCAGCAAAGCCCACCCCATAAAGGCCGGGCTCTGACGCAGGCGCCAGCTCTACCATGGCTTCGCCTATGCTCACAAAACGGGTATTCATCCTGCTTCCCCCTCGAAATACGCGCTATGATCGACGCGGATTTGCCCAATCAGACTATCAATCCGGCTCAGATGTCCACGCATAATATCCGCGGCCTTGTCAGCGTCGCGCTCTTTGAGAGCCGCCAGCAGCTCCACATGATCGCTATAGGCTTGTTCCGAGGCAAAAGAGAGCGACAGATACCGCACCCGATCCATATGGGATTTTTGCACGTGGATCAGATCCCAAGCAAAAAGAACCCCGGCGCGGCGGCAAATCTCTTGGTGCATGTAATCATCAAGGGCGTGGAAGCCCTCTTTATCGCCAGCCTGGCACGCCGCATCTTGGCGTTTGATCAAAGCTTCGATGGCGGCGATATCCTCATCGGTAAAGGTTTCGCAGGCGGTGCGGATGATTTCCACCTCTAGGGCCGTGCGAATGAACCGCGCCCGCTTCACCGCGCGTTCGGAAATCTTGGTGATCAAGGTCGCCCGCTGCGGGCGAATTTCCAAAAAGCCCAGCTGCGACAGGCGCCAAAACGCATCGCGCACCGGTTGCCGAGACACGCCCGCCTGCTTGGCCACTTCGATTTCCGACATTTTCGTTCCGGGCTTTAGGTCCAGCGACAAAATCCGGCGATGCAGCTCGTCAAAGACGATATCCGCCGCCGAGCGCCGCTCTGGTATTGGGTCCAGCCCTAAAGGCTCGGTCTTATCTTGCATATTAGTTCTTCCTCCCTGCTTGACAGGTATTGCATACTAGCATATTTGTCCACCCCGAGGTCGCGGTTAAGATATGTTTATCACCGCGAATAGGGAGGACCAGATGGCGTTACTAGACCCCAACCGACTATTCCCCGTGGATGGTCCCACACGCGGCATTGCCAAAGAGCTATACGACGCTATCGCCGATCTGCCCATCATTAGCCCGCATGGTCACACAGATCCGCGTTGGTTTGCCGAAGATCTGGCCTTTCCTGATCCCGCCCAGCTTTTCGTGACCCCCGATCACTATGTGTTCCGCATGCTCTATTCCCAAGGCGTGCGGCTCGAAGATCTGGGCGTGCCCCGTGCCGATGGTGGACCGACCGAAACCGATGGCCGTAAGATCTGGCGCCTTTTTGCCCAGCATTTCCACCTGCTGCGCGGAACACCGTCGCGCATGTGGCTTGATTGGTGTTTTCAGGAACTCTTCGAGCTGGATCAACGGCTCTCAGCGGAGACGGCGGATCTTTATTATGATCGGATCTCGGATTATCTGGCCAAGCCGGAATTCCGCCCCCGCGCCTTGTTTGAGCGTTTCGGGATGGAGGTCATCGCCACCACCGACGCGGCCCTGGATGATCTGAAATATCACAAAGTGGCGGCGGCTTCGGACTGGACTGGCCGCGTGATCCCGACCTATCGCCCGGATGCGGTGGTCGATCCCGACTATGATGGCTTTGCCGAGGGCGTCGCCAAGCTCGGCGAACTCACTGGCGAAGACACCACCAGTTGGACCGGATATCTAGCCGCTCATCGCAAACGCCGCGCCTATTTCATGGAAAACGGCGCCACGGCCAGCGATCACGGCCACCCCACAGCGCGCACCGAAAATCTGCCGCAGGCAGAGGCCGCCGCGCTATTTGCCAAGGCTCTTGCTGGCACCGCCACCGCGGAAGAGGCCGATGCCTTCCGTGGTCAGATGCTGACGGAATTTGCCAAAATGGGGCTTGATGATGGCATGGTGCTGCAAATCCATGCCGGAGCCATGCGCAATCATTCCGGCCCGATCATGGCGCAGTTTGGCCGCGATAAGGGCGCTGATATCCCGACCCGCACCGACTATGTCAAAGCGCTGAAGCCGCTTTTGGATGCGGTGGGCACGGATCCGCGCGCCTCGGTGATCCTGTTTACCCTGGATGAAACCGTTTACAGCCGCGAGCTGGCACCGCTGGCCGGGGTCTATCCGGCGCTGAAACTCGGCCCTGCTTGGTGGTTCTTTGACAGCCCCGAAGGCATGCGCCGCTTCCGCGAAGCCACAACCGAAACAGCGGGTTTCTATAATACAGTCGGGTTTAACGACGATACCCGCGCCTTCTGCTCTATCCCCGCGCGCCATGATGTGGCCCGGCGCGTGGATTGTGCATACCTCGCCACCCTGGTCGCCTCTGGGCGGCTGGCGGAGGACGAGGCGCATGAGGTCGCGCATGACCTCACCTACAGACTGGCCAAGACAGCTTACAAGCTCTGACCAGCCAAACATCACCCATGGGAGGACACCATGACTAAGACCAAGACCCTCGCCGCTCTGCTTCTCGCAGGGACGGCCCTGGCTCCGGCTGCCTATGCCTGTGAAACCACGCTACGCAGCTCTGACACGCATCCCGAAGGCTACCCAACCGTGGTCGCCGTTCAGGAAATGGGTAAGCTGCTCGAAGAGCGCACCGGTGGACGCCTGTGCATCGAAGTATTCCATTCCGCCCAGCTGGGCGAAGAGAAGGACACAATCGAGCAAACTCAGTTCGGCGTGATCGATATGAACCGCGTCTCCATGGGGCCGTTCAACAATATTATCGAAGAGACACAAGTCGTGTCCCTGCCCTATATCTTCCGCTCGGTCGATCACATGCATAAGGTGATGGATGGCGAAATCGGCGCCGAAATCCTGGCCGCATTTGAAGCTTATGATCTAGTAGGCCTGGCCTATTATGATAGCGGCTCGCGCAGCTTCTATAACCGCGAAAAGCCGGTGAACTCGATGGAAGACCTGGCGGGGATGAAATTCCGCGTGCAGCAATCCGATATCTTCGTGGATATGGTCGCAGCTCTTGGGGCAAATGCAACACCGCTGCCCTATGGCGAGGTCTATTCCTCGATCCAAACCGGGGTGATTGATGGCGCCGAAAATAACTGGCCCTCTTATGAAAGCTCCGGCCATTTTGAAGTCGCGAAATATTACACCCTCGACCAGCATTTGATCGTGCCCGAAGTTCTGGTCATGTCCAAATCCAGCTTCGATAAGCTGAGCGCCGAAGACCAAGAGGCCGTACGCCAAGCGGCAAAAGATAGCGTGCCGGTGATGCGTGAGCTTTGGGCCGATCGCGAAGTGGCCTCTGAGAAGATGGTGCGCGAGGCTGGCGTCGAGGTCGTCACAGATATCGACAAGACCCCGTTCATCGAGGCGATGGTGCCGGTCTACGAAAAGCATGTGACATCCGAAAAGCTGCAAAGCCTGGTCGAGCGTATCCAAGCTGTCGAGTGATCCGAGTTTGACAGCTTAAACTTGGCGCGCGGGGTTTTCTCCACCCTTTCCTCTCCCCGCGCGTCTTTTTTCCCGAAAGGTCCCCCATGGAACAGATCGCCCGTTTCACCGGCCTCTTGGCCAAGATCGGACTTTGGCTTTCGGCGATTGGCCTGGTTTTGATGACCGGCTTTATCGCGGCGCAGGTTTTTTGGCGCTATGTGCTGAATGATAGCCTGCCTTGGACCGAACCGGCGGCGGTGCTGGTGATGGGCTGGTTCATCTTTTTGGGCGCAGCGGTGGGGGTGCGCGAAGGCTATCACCTATCCTTTGAAGTGCTGCTTTATGTGCTGCCCGATCGGGTTTGCGAATGGCTGCATTCGGTGAGCGATCTGGTGGTGATCGCCTTTGGCATCGGGATGGTTTGGTTCGGTCTGCAACTTGCGGGCAAGACCGCCTCTACCACTATTCCGTCGCTTGGGTTTTCCGGCTCTGTTGCCTTTTACGCGCTGATTTCAGGCGGGGTGCTGGTTGTTTTGTTTTCCGTCGAGCGGCTGGCGCGCCGTGCGGCTGGTCTGCCCACCTCGCGTTTCGGGCAAGAAGTCGAGCACTAAGATATGGAATATTGGATCCTTTTCGGCACTTTCACAGCCCTTCTTGCCATCGGCACGCCGGTAGCCTTTTGCCTTGGCGCGTCGAGCTTCGCCACAGTGATTTATCTGGGCCTGCCGCCGGTAGTGGTGTTTCAGCGGCTCAATTCCGGCGTGTCGGTTTTCGCGCTGATGGCTATTCCCTTCTTTATCTATGCGGGCGAGCTGATGGTGCGCGGCGATATTGCCCGCCGTCTGGTGGCTTTGGCCGGCGCGATGGTCGGGCATTTGCGCGGCGGCTTGGGGCAGGTGAATATCATCGCCTCGGTGATGTTTGGGGGAATTTCCGGCTCGGCTGCGGCGGATGCTTCGGCGATTGGTGGGCTGATGATCCCGCAAATGGAAAAGCGCGGCTATGGCACGGATTACGCGGTGAATGTGACCGTGGTGTCGTCGATCATCGCGCTGATGCTGCCGCCCTCTCATAACCTGATCATCTATTCCATTGCCGCAGGTGGGCGGCTTTCCATCGCCGATCTTTTCACCGCAGGCATCATCCCCGGCTTGATCCTCGCCCTGGCCTTAATGGTGGCGGCCTATTTCGTGGCCAAAAAGCGCGGTTATCCGACCGAGCCCTTCCCCGGCGCACGGGCTATTGGCGCTATGCTGATTTCGGCGGTGCCTGGGCTAATCTTGGTAGCGATCATCTTTGGCGGCGTGCGCTCGGGCATTTTCACCGCCTCTGAAAGCTCGTGTATCGCAGTGGTCTATGCGCTTGGGGTGACGATCTTTGCCTATCGCTCCCTTAGCTTCAAGGATTTCGTCGAGGCCACCACAGGCGCGGTGCGCACCACCGCCATGGTTTTGCTGGTGATCGGCTGCGCGGCGGCTTTTGGCTGGCTCTTGGCCTTTCTCAAAGTTCCGGCCGCTTTGGTGGAGCTGCTGCAGAACTTCTCTGACAATCCGATCATGGTGCTTTTGCTGATCAATATCTGTTTGCTGGTCCTTGGCACTTTCATGGATATGAGCCCGCTGATTGTAATCTGCACCCCGATTTTCCTGCCTGTGGCCGCTGCTTTTGGCGTGGATCCGGTGCATTTCGGGATCATCCTTATTCTCAATCTCGGCATCGGGCTTTGCACCCCGCCAGTGGGGTCGGTGCTATTTGTCGGCTGCGCCGTGGGGCGGATCGGGATCGGCGAAGCGGTGAAATCCATCTGGCCCTTCTATGGCGCTGCTTTCGGCACGCTGCTGCTCGTTACTTACGTGCCGGCATTATCGCTTTGGCTGCCTTCCCTCTTCCGCTGATTTGGCAAAGGATACGGTTATGACAGATTTCCCCCCAATCGATACCGGCACTGGCGTGATCCGCCAGGTGCTTGCCGATGCGCCCGAGCTGATGGTTGTGTCCTTCCGGTTTGAAGCCGGAGCCGAAGGCGCACTGCATTCCCATCCGCATGTGCAATCAACCTATGTGCGCGCCGGGCGCTTTCGCTTTTCAGTCGCGGGGAGTGAACAAGAAGTCGGCCCAGGCGATAGTTTCGTGATCCCCTCTGGGGCCGAGCATGGCTGTATCTGCCTAGAGCCCGGCGAGCTGATCGATACATTCACCCCGCGCCGCGATGATTTTTTGTAAGTCTGCAAAGGAGACTTTCCAATGACCGAAGTTGAGATCCGCCACGCGATCGACCCAGCCACCGGCAAGACCCTGGACACCCAAGGCCTGCGCGATCATTTCCACGCGCCGGGGCTATTCGTGCCGGGCGAAATCAAGCTGATCTATAGCCATTATGACCGGATGATCATCGGCGGCGCCCTGCCCGCAGGCGGCGAGCTGGTGCTGGATGCGGTGGACAATACCGGCACGGCCAGTTTCCTGGATCGCCGCGAATTGGGCGTTCTGAATATTGGCGAGCCTGGGACGGTCAGCGTCGACGGCGAAACCTATGAGCTGGCCAAGGGTGAGGTGCTTTATGTGGGTATGGGCGCGGGTCCGGTGAGCTTCGCGGGTCAGGGGAAATTCTATCTTCTGTCCACCCCGGCGCATCGCAGCTGCCCCACCAAGCTGGTCACCCCGGCAGAGGCCAAGCGGGTAGAGCTCGGCTCGTCTGAGACCTGCAATGAGCGGGTGATCATCCAGTTCTTGCACCCGGATGTGACCGAGACCTGCCAGCTAAGCATGGGCTATACGCAATTTGCCACTGGCTCTGTCTGGAATACGATGCCCTGCCATGTGCATGACCGGCGGATGGAGGTATATCTCTATTTCGATCTCGACGCGGATGCGCGGGTCTTCCATTTCATGGGCGAGCCATCGGAAACCCGCCATCTGGTCATGGCCAATGAAGAGGCCGTCATTTCACCCCCTTGGTCGATCCATGCGGGCGCGGGCACCGGGTCTTATACCTTCTGCTGGGCCATGGCGGGCGATAACCAAGACTTCACCGATATGGATATGGTCCCGATGGAGGTGCTACGGTGAACCCTTTCTCGCTTAGTGGAAAAACCGCGCTGGTGACCGGCGCGAATACCGGCATTGGCCAAGCAATTGCCCTATCCATGGGGCAGGCAGGCGCGCATGTGATTGCCGCAGGCCGCCGCAGCTGTGCCGAGACAGTGGGCCAGCTTGAGAGCGGCGAAGAGATGGTGCTCGACTTCTCCGACCCGATGGCGGCGCGGGATGTTTTTGCCGAGCGGCAGATCGATATCCTTGTGAATAATGCCGGGATCATCCGCCGCAATGACAGCACCGAATTCACCGAAGCCGATTGGGATGATGTGGTCGATGTGAATATGAAGGCGGTGTTCTTCACCTGCCAAGCTTTCGGTAAGGCGGCGATAGCGCGGGGGGGCCGCTCGGCCATCGTCAATATCGCCTCGCTGCTGAGCTTTCAGGGCGGTATCCGCGTGCCGTCCTATACGGCGTCCAAACATGGGGTTGCGGGGCTGACCAAGCTTTTGGCCAATGAATGGGCGGCGCAAGGCGTGAATGTGAATGCCATCGCGCCCGGCTATATCGCCACCAATAATACCGAGGCCTTGCGCAATGACCCAGAACGCTCGCGCCAGATCCTAGAGCGGATCCCCGCAGGCCGCTGGGGCGAGGCCTCGGATATTGGTGAGGCGGCTGTTTTCCTCGCCTCCCCTGCGTCGCAATATATCCATGGCGCTGTTTTGAATGTTGATGGAGGTTGGCTTGCTCGATAACCCAGCGGATTTGCCCCGCCTGACCCGCTCTGCCCCGGCGCCGAAAGCCGGGATTGTGCATCTGGGCCTTGGCGCGTTTTACCGGGCTTTTGGCGCGGTCTATATCCAAGAGGCGATGAATGCCTCGGGCGGCGATTGGGGCATTATTGGTGTCTCCCTGCGCTCGCCCGGCACACGGGATGCTTTGGCGCCTCAGGACGGGGTCTATACCTCCGTCACCCAAGGCCCCGAGGGCGAAACCGCCGAGCTGATCGAAAGTGTGGTGGAGCTGCTGGTGGCCCCGGAAGACCCCGCCGCCCTGCTCGCCCGGCTGAGTGATCCGGCGATTAAGCTGGTCACGCTGACGGTCACCGAGAAGGGCTATTGCTATGAGCCCGCCACGGGGCGGCTGTTGATGGATCACCCGGATATCGCCCATGACCTAGCCCATGATATCCCGCGCTCTGCCCCCGGCTATCTGATGCGCGCGCTTCAGGCGCGGCGGGCGGCGGGTGTGGCGCCGTTTACGGTGCTCAGCTGCGATAACCTGCCCAATAATGGCGAAGTGACCCAAGGTGTCGTGCTGGAACTCGCCCGCGCGGTGGACCCGGATCTTGCCGATTGGATCGAGGCGGAGGGGGCATTTCCGTCCTCGATGATCGACCGCATCACCCCCGCCACCAAAGACGAAGACATAGCCCGCATCGCCAAAATGACTGGCCGCTATGATGCCGCCCCGGTGGTGCATGAGCCCTTCCGGCAATGGGTGATCGAAGATCGCTTTGTGGGGGGCGCGCGCCCGGATTTCGCCATTGCCGGTGCGCAGATGGTGGAGGATGTGACCCCGTTTGAGCATATGAAACTGCGCATGCTCAATGGTACCCATTCTTCCCTGGCCTATTTGGGCTATCTCGCCGGACATGAAACCATTGCCGAAACCGTCGCGGATCCGGTCTTTGACCACTTCGTCCAAGGGCTTTGGTCGAGCGAGATCATCCCGGTGCTCGACACCCCGCCGGGTGAGGATCTGCCCAGCTATGCAGCCGCTCTGCTAGAGCGTTATCGCAACCCAGCGATCCGGCACCGTACTTGGCAAATCGCCATGGATGGCAGCCAAAAACTGCCGCAGCGGATCCTTGGCACCATCGCCGAGGCGCAAGCCGCAGGGCACGATTGCCCTGGCTTGATGCTCGCTGTGGCGGCCTGGATGCGCTATGTGGGCGGCGTGGATGAGAGCGGCGGCGCGATTGATGTGCGCGATCCCCTGGCCGAACGGCTTAAGGCTCTGTCGGATGCCGCCGAAGACCCAGCCGAGAAAGTCCGCGCCCTGCTGTCGGTGCGGGATGTGTTTTCCGAGGCCCAAGCTGCTGCGATGGAACCGGCCCTGATCCCCGCCTATGAAGCACTGATCGCTAAAGGCGCGCGGCAGTCCATCGCGGATCTGCCACAATGATCGAAACCTGGCGCTGGTATGGGGGGCTGGACCGTCTGAGCCTGGCCCAAATCGCCCAAACCGGCGCCACGGGCATCGTCACCGCATTGCACGAAATCCCCTATGGGGAGATCTGGCCGCGTGAAACCATCGCGCGGCGCAAAGCCGAGATTGAGGCGGCGGGGTTTCATTGGGAAGTCGTTGAAAGCCTGCCGATCCATGAGCGGATCAAACGCTGCGAAGGCGATCTGAGCGCGCTTTTTGCCAATTACCGCCAAAGCATGGCTAATCTCGCCTCGGAAGGCCTGCGGGTAATCTGCTATAACTTCATGCCGCTGATCGATTGGACCCGCACCGATCTTCGTGCGTCCCTGCCTCGCGGCGGCACATGCTTGCGCTTTGACGCGGTGCATATGGCGGCTTTTGACGTCTATATGCTCGCCCGCCCCGACGCAGAGGAAGACTGGCCCGCTCATCTGCTGCCCAAAGCCAAAGCCTGGGCCGACACTGCCAGTGACGCGCAAAAGGACGAGCTGCTCAATGCGATTATGGCCGGACTTCCTGGCGCTTATGATCGCTATGATATGGACGGGCTACGAGAGGCCTTGGCCCTATATGATGGAATGGATCATGAGAGCCTGCGCGCCAATTACGCTCGCTTTCTGGCCGAGGTGATCCCAACAGCCGAAGAGCTGGGCCTTCGTTTCTGCGTCCATCCTGATGATCCGCCGCGCGATCTGCTGGGCCTGCCGCGTATCGTATCGAATGCCGAAGATATCGCCTGGATCCTCAACACCCAAGACAGCCCGGCCAATGGGCTGACCCTCTGCTCTGGCTCGCTCGGCGCTAACCCGGATAATGATGTGCCCGCCATTGCCCGCCGCTTCGCAGATAAGATCCATTTCGCCCATTTGCGTAATGTGGCCAAAGAAGCAGATGGATCCTTTGAGGAAGCCGCGCATCTGGAGGGAGATACGGATATGGTCGCGCTGGTTCAGGCCCTGCTCGACGAGCAAATCCAGCGCCGTGCAGCCGGGCGCGAGGATGCTGCGATTCCCTTCCGCCCCGATCATGGGCATGAATTGCTGTCAGATGCGGGCGATCAGACCTTCCCAGGTTATCCACTTGTCGGGCGGTTGCGCGGTTTGGCGGAGCTGCGCGGGGTTATCCGAGCGCTTAGCGCGCAGCGCCCATAGACCAGGCCAGCAAAAATCTCGGCTATGGTTAATCCGGTATAAACCGGGAAATTGCTGTAGGGCGCTCCCAAGCGCATAGGCCAGACCCGCCTAGCATATCACTGGAATAGGGCCAGTTTTTGCCGCGCTTTCGCCCTAGTGCTGCCATAATTGCCGGTGCCTGGGGCAAGATTGCCGCAAAGCCGCGGGTAATTGCGGCGAAAATCGGGCTGAACTCGGGCGAAATTAGGTACAAGTCTAAGCAGTTATCCCAGCGGAAGAGAACAAAGCCAGACTTTGTTAAACTCACTGCCCGACATCTCCGGCCATCAGCGATTTCGGAGATGCTATGCCTACTCAAATCAATGCCCCGCAATTTGGCGGCGTCACCTATGGTGACAGCCTGGATAATCACATCATCGGCTCGGACTATTGGGACGAACTTCATGGCGAGGGCGGCAATGACACGCTCGATGGCAATGGAGATAGCGACTACCTCTATGGAGGCGATGGCGATGACCTGCTCAATGGCGGGTTGGGAATGAGCTATCTTTACGGCGAAACCGGCAATGACACATTGGTCGGCGGCGATGAAAGCGACGAGTTCGAAGGTGGTGAAGGTGATGACGAAATCACCACCGGCATCGGCTATGACATCATCCGCGCCAGTTTCTTCTATGACGGGATGAACTGGCAGGGCTTTGGCCATGATGTGGTTATGGATTTCGGGGAATGGGACGAAATCGAAGTCGATTTCATGGGTTATCCCGACCAGAGCTTTAGCTATTCCATCATCGGCGATGATACAGAGCTGCGCTTTGGCACCCCGGCCAGCCCCGAAGAAAGCACCATCTTGCTGAAAAACTATCATCTGTCCCCAGGTGATTTCAATGCGGGCAGTTTTGTCTATATCTATGGCTATGATTACGGCGTGGTGCTGGATGAGCAACTGACCGGCACAAGCGGCGCCGATTACCTGGATGGCATGGCCGGCGACGATACGCTGATCGGTCTTGAGGACGGCGATAATCTTTACGGTGGCGCGGGTGATGACAGCCTCGATGGCGGCGCGGGCTATGATTATCTTTACGGTGGCAGCGGCAATGACACGCTGGTAGCGGGCGCTGATGGCGCAAGCATGAGCGGCGAAACCGGCGATGATGTCTTTTATCTCAGCGATGTGCCGGTGCTGATCGATGCGATGTTCTACGAAATTTATCCCAGCATGGAATGGGAAGGCTTCGGCACGGATACGGTCTATGGATTTGGCCAGGGCCATGAAATCAATATCCAGGCCTATGGCTATACTGATTTGCAGGCCAGTTTCCAAATCATCGACGGCGACAGTTATGTCACCGTTGGCACGCCTGGCTCGGACGAAGAAAGCACCATCGTCCTGGTCGATTATCTGATCGATACTTACATGGATGTGCAGGTCTATTCCGACTGGGTTTGGATTTATGGCAGCAATGCCAATGTGGTCTCGGACGATCATCTGGTCGGCACAGATTATAGCGATATCCTAGAGGGCTTTGGCGGCAATGACACGCTTGACGGGTTAGACGGCTTTGACACGCTGGATGGCGGCTTTGGCGATGACTTGCTCAATGGCGGCGCGGAGAATGACGTGCTTTATGGTGGTCCTGGCAATGACACGCTGAATGGTGGCCAGGGCAGCGACATGTTCTATGCCCATGAAGGCGATGACCTGCTCAATCTGGGCGCGGATCTTGATAACGACTTTGTCACTTTTGAGATGTGGCAATTCTGGAATGACGACACTCAGATGAATGAGTGGGTCGGCTTCGGCCATAACGTCATCTATGATTTCGGAGATGGCGATTACCTAGACATCATGGCCTTTGGCTACGGCAATGTTTTGCAATCGGTCACCTATATCGGCAATGATACGGAGCTTCGCTTTGGGCTTCAGGGCTCTGCCGAAGAAAGCTCTGTCCTGCTGAAAAACTACCATGCCGATATATGGGAAATCATGGATTACGGCGATTCCGTCTCGGTGGACGGGATTTACTACAGCGTGGTCGCGGATGATCTGCTGATAGGTACGGAATTCAGCGAGTTTCTCGAAGGCTTTGCCGGCGATGACACATTGATCGGCCTGGCAGGGAGCGACGATCTTTACGGCGGTCCAGGTATGGACGAGCTGGATGGCGGCGAAGATGATGACATCATCGATGGCGGCCAAGGCGATGACCAGCTGACCGGCGGCACAGGTTATGACGATTTCCGGTTTGAGATCATCGAAGATTACGACACCAGCACTTGGATCGGCTTTGGCGATGATGTGATCACCGATTTTGGCGATGGCGATAATCTAAACGTCTATCTTTGGGGCTATAGCGGACCTGCGCCGGTCGTCACCTATTTGGGCACGGATACAGAGCTTCGTTTTGGTGCGCCGGGATCGGATGAAGAAAGCACCATCTTGCTGCTCAATTACACAGTCGATCCCTTGGATACCTATTGGTCGGGGGTAGATTTCCAGCTCAGCGGCACTGCTTGGAGCGTCTATTCCGATGACTACCTTTTGGGCACCGAATTTTACGACATGCTCGAAGGATTTGCAGGCAATGACACGCTGATTGGCCTTGGCGATAATGACGATTTATTTGGCGGCCAGGGCGATGACGAAATCGATGGCGGCGCCGATAATGACTGGATCGAAGGCGGGCAAGGCAATGACACGCTGACCGGCGGCAGTGGCTTGGATCATTTCCAAGCGGATCTGTACGAAAATTACGACACTATGGAATGGGTCGGCTTTGGCCATGACATCATCACCGATTTCGGCGATGGCGATGTGTTCGATGTCTATATGTATGGCTATAGCGGCCCTGCCCCGGTCGTGACTTATATTGGCTCGGATACGGAAATCCGTTTTGGCGCGCCCGGGTCGCCCGAGGAAAGCTCGGTCTTGCTGCAAAACTACCTCATGGATCCGATGGATTACTATGACGGTGGCGGCTGGGTCAGCATCACTGGCACGATGATGGGCGTTCTGGCCGATGATCTGCTTATCGGCACGGAATATGGCGATATTCTCGAAGGCTTTGGCGGTAATGACACGTTAATCGGCCTAGGCGAAGCGGATGATCTGCTTGGCGGCACCGGCATGGATGAGATCGATGCAGGTGACGGAGATGACTGGATCGATGGCGGCCGCGGCGATGACCTGCTGACCGGCGGTCCCGGCATGGATTATTTCAGCTTCTATCTAGAAGAGGATTATCTAACCGGCGATTTCTATAGTTTCGGCCATGATATCATCACCGATTTCGGCGATGGCGATGTGGTCGAGATTCAGCTGGGCGGCTATATGGGGCCGGATCCGGTGGTGACTTATCTTGGCGATGACACAGAGATCCGGTTCGGCGCGCCGGGCTCGGATGAAGAAAGCTCCATCTTGCTGCAGAATTATCACCTGGAGCTGATGGATCTGCATTACTATGGCAGCTGGGCCACTATCGATGGTTTCGCCTATAGCGTTATCCAGGATGATTTGCTGATCGGCACTGAATACGGCGATGACCTAGAGGGCTTTGCTGGCAATGACACGCTGATCGGTCTGGGCGATAATGACAACCTAATGGGTGATACCGGCAATGACGAGCTGGATGGCGGCGAAGGTGATGACTGGTTCGACCCAGGCCCAGGCGATGACCTGATCACGCTAGGCGCTGGCTATGACAATGTGGATCTATGGTTCGGCTATGATTGGGAAAGCGACACTTATACCGGCTTTGGCCATGATGTGATCACCGATTTCGGTGACGGCGATAACATCTATTTCAATGATGCGGGCTATGGCATGATGGATATCGTCTGGTATCACTCTGGCAGCTCGACCATCATTGAGGTGGGCCTCGCCGGATCGGATGTGGAAAGCAGTGTGACTCTGCTGAACTATCTGATGGATCCGATGGATTACTATGGCGGCTATGGCTATTTCACGGTCACCGGCTCGGTCTATGGTGAAATCGAAGACATGGCTTTGTTCGGCGATGACATGGATAATGATCTGGCCGGTGGGCCAGGCCATGACACGCTGGAAGGGCTTGATGGCGATGACCTGCTTTTGGGCGATCTCGGCGATGATCTACTGAATGGCGGCAGCGGCAATGATAGTCTCTTGGGCGAAGAAGGCGCCGATTATCTGCAAGGCTGGGATGGTGACGATCTGCTATTGGGCGGTGCCGGGAATGACCAGCTCTTTGGCGGGGCCGGCGCGGATACGCTCTTTGGCGAAGATGGCGATGACATGATCGTGGGCCGCGATGGGGATGATCGCGCCTTTGGCGGCAATGGCGATGATGATATCACCGGCAGTAACGGTCTGGACAATCTCTTTGGCGGCGATGGCAATGACACGCTATCGGGCGGCGCGGATCGCGATGCGCTATTTGGCGAAGACGGCGATGACATGCTTTACGGCGATGCGGGCAATGACGATCTGTTCGGCGGCGCGGGTCTGGACAAGCTTCTGGGCGGTGACGGGGATGATTTCCTGAATACCGGCTTTGGGGCGGACATGGACCGTGCCACTGGCGGCGCCGGAGCCGATACTTTCCTCTTTGAGGCCTTTGACGGTTTGCTGGTTGTGGCAGATTTCAATGCCGCCGAAGGGGATCGGGTTCTGCTTCAAGGGATCAGCCAATCCGATGTGATGGCGATGACGGCAACCACAATGACCAATGGAAGCAGCGCAATGGTCGATCTCAATGGGATGGGCATGATCCGCTTCAACAACTACCTGGCCGAAGATATCGACACAGGCTGGTTTGTCTAACGCGCCCCAAGGAGGCGCCGGGTCAAGCCCGGCGCAGCCTGCACCTATGCGTTTCGGGAAGCGCTTTATAGCGCCTCGAACCAATCCATGGCCATATCCGCCCAACCCGCGGGCACTGTATGCCCCCCAGGGAAAAGCGCGAAATCCAGCGCACTATCCGCATCGCATCGCGACCAACTGCGCAGCCAAAATTCGCCACGGGTCGAAAAGTCATCTGCTGTCATCCCGTCGCAGCCATTCGCCTCGCGCCAGATTTCCATCCCGTGGAATATATCCCCTTGCGCCACCTGGCCGCCTCGCAAAAATCGGCCTTCGAGCGGCACGGTTTTGTCGCGCCAGCCATGGCTATGCAGCAATTTCACCGGGCCTTCGCAGCTCTCGGGATGGGGGCGCCAAAACCCGCCACTGACCGGCGCATAAGCGGCGGCTAGATCGGGTTCGGCACACGCCGCATAGCTGACCATAAAGCCGCCAGCGGAAAAGCCCGACAAGATCACCCGCTCGGGATCCACATCAAAACGCACCGCCGCATCGGCAATGACTGACTTCAGAAAGGCGCGCTCATCGCGCACAGGCGGCCAATCGGGATGGAAGGACCAAGACCGCCCGCCGCCAGATCCGCGCGGCGTGCCATCTGGCGCCAAAAACGCATAGCCGCGATCCAGAAACGCCTGAACCAAGCGGCGATTGCCCATAGTATTGGCGCCTTGGCTGCCCCATCCATGCAAAAACACAATGGCGGGGACTGTTCCCTGCCCGTCTGGCCGCTCTATATGATAACTGCCGCTGGGCAATTCACATGGCGCGGCCTGCTCCAAACAGCCAGCCTGGGCCAGCCCAGCACTAAAAATCGCGGCAATCGCGGCACTGATTAACTTCATTGGTTTCCATCCCATTTGACAGTTGGTAGACCGCGCCGCAGCCAGCCAGGCCCCGCCCGCGATCCCTGCATCCCTTCGGGCACATCGATAATATGGCTAAACCCAGCCTCAGCCAGACGGCTGGCCATCCAACGCGAACGCACCCCGCCCGCGCAAATCAGAATGATCAGGCGATTACGGGCGCCGCCGACTATTTCGCTAAGGGCTTGGATAAAATCCGGGCGGCGCATATCCAGCGGAATTGCTCCTTCTCCAATACCGCTGCGCGCCCATTCATCCGGGCGGCGGATATCCACAAGAACCGCGCGATCCGACAAGGCCATTGCATGGGCTTGGTCCGGGGTGATCAAATCGCCCTCCGACGCAGGGCGCAGCGCGATGCGCACCCCAAGCCCTGCCGCCAAGATCACAACGGATCCCGCCCCCATAGCCGTGAATAATCGCCGCCGTGTTACAAAACCTGGTGCAGTAGAGGATGACAAAGGCTCTTGCCCCCTGTGAAGAGAAATGGGCCAGAGAGCATCCGGCCCTGATTTCAGACTATCTTACTCGGCCAGCGGCGCAGACGAAGTAAATTTCGGGATAGTATTGGTCGAGGCCGCATTGTCTTCGATACTGACCCAATTGGTGGAGGACTTGGTCAGATTGCCCGGGATATCTTCTTCCCAAAAGCCGACAACGACTTTGGTAATATTGAGATAAAGCTTGTCATCCACAATGCGCCACAGATTTGGATTGCCCGGCACTTTGCCGCCCTGAGCCACACCATAAGCGCAGTGGCCGTCATATTGGGGCGCGTATTTCGCAGGATTTTTCAAGAAGATGTCGCGGTTTTCTTCGGTCGAAAAGGCGAAAGTCGCCCCGTTATATTCGGCCGTGATATCCGCATGGCCCGGAACACCGGCGGGCTGAGCTGTGCCAATAGAGGATTGGTCCAGATCCCAATAGGCCACCACATCATAGCCCGAAACCGCAAAACCGGTCTCGTCAATATATTGCGGGCCAGCAAAGGCGGCGGTGGTGGTCAGGAAGGCTGCGGCAGCAGCGGCAAGGGTGAGGCGCATCATAATAAGGGTCCTTTCAGGGTTGAGCGTGGACCCAATCTAGGCGAGCCAATCAAAGGGCGCAGCCCAGCCTCACCTCAAGGTTACCTGGCGTGCGCTAAACCCGGCTCACTGTAACAACACGGATTTGACAGAGATGTTTCGGCCTAAGCGCCAACCGCCCCAAGCGGCAGATCAACACCACGCGGGATCAAATGACTACCAATGCTGGAATGCAGTTTTTCGGAACCATCCATCCCAACAATGCGACGGCGACGCAGCAAGAACACCTTGCCCCAGCCTTTGAAGTTTCCCGAGCTTGGTGCATCCGCATCGCAGGGGAATTTCGCCCGCCATTTCGAGGGCAGAGCTATATTCAGACCTTCGATTTTTTCTAGCATCCAGCTAAGCGGAATATTCGACAACTGCCGCGCCGGAGCGAAATGCGATAACTGCCCGCCAATATCCCCATGCGTGCCGCGGAACCACATTTGTTCCACCCGGCCAGTCCAGCCTTCGGGCTGGCGCCATAAAACCGGGCAAAAGGCCTGACGCGTTTCATGCAAGGCCAGCGCGTGATAGCCATGGCTCACATTATGGCTAAGCTCTGGATAGTGGAAAGAATGCTTTGCCTCGCTCAATTTATTGAGGATCGGCAGCCGAAGCCCCAGGGCCTTGACCGTATCAAAAACGCCGACCATTTCGATCGGCGTATTCCAATGGCATAGGCTTTTGGCGAAACGACGCGCCACGGGGGTTTGCCCCCCGATCCGGTAATGGCGGTAAATATCGCGCACATTCCGTTCCGTTGCGGCGCGAGATTTGAGCAGGCCTATCTGGTCAATTATCCCAGCCAGCGAGCGTACCGCAAAAGCCCCGCGAGAATAGCCCAGCAGAAAAATCCGATCACCAGGGCGGTAGCGTGAAGCCAGCCATCCATAGGCGCGGGCAATTTGGCGGTTCAGACCGACGCCCGCCATAACCGACCAACTATCGCGCATAGTGTCAAATTGCAGGCCCGGCTCGTAGTAAATACAGGGTCGCTGCCGGGCCGGAATTGCACTGAGCACATGAAAGATCTGACCAATATTGGTCGCCCATTGCGGATCTAGCGTCGATAATGTGCCGTCCAGCATCACCACCAAATCCTGAGGCCCCCGCCGCCGTCGTGGCAGGCTATTAAGACTGCGGCGCCTTTCGCGCATGGCGCGCGGAATATTCGGGCTGCATATCCTGAGGGCTTTGTCGCTCTGCTGGTCCATGATTATGTGTAAAGGCTTGTCCCTTTAACATATATGAACCCCAGCGTACGCAGCCCGTTTATTTACATCATATTTAACATATTTGGATGAATGTTAGAGAAATCTTAACTCTGAATCAGGTCCAAACACAGGATTCTTGCCGTATATTGTCGGCTCTACTCCTGCACACAGCTAGAAAGACCCGATATGGGCCTTTCACCAAGAGATTGATTTAACGAGATTTCCCGCGAAAAATGAATAATGCCCCGGCCGCAGAGCCTAAAAACAGCAGCGAATTGGGCAAAGGTATTTCTGCGGCAGTAACCATAGCCGTAGCTCGTAAGCCCGCGTTATAGGTTTGGTTGGTAATTTCATAGCTAACATGGTTAATACCCGGCATGAATTGCCCCTGCCCTAGCGCAAGATAAGAGTTCATTTGCGAAAAGCTGGTCGAGTTGAAATTCGGCAATTGTGCGATTTCAACACCATTCAATCGAATAAACCCATAATTATCAGCTGCCCAATGGCCGGACAAAGACGCTGTCGTCGGATCATATCCTGTCAGATCAAAGCTGAAGCCAAAAACCACCGTTTCGTAATTCTGAAATCCATCCGCATCCCAGACCCAGGCGGATCCCGGCATCGTCGGTCCGCTAGCGTAGCTGGCATGCGGTGTTACTTCCTGGGTGCCAGTGCCCAGAGCCATAATCAAATTTCCCCCCGCAGCCCCTGTGCCGCCAGAGATAACAGTCGTCGCGCTAACAAGATTTCCGCTTAACAATGCAAAAATTGCGGCAATTAAAAACGTCTTCATATCTGTCCTCAGAATATGTCACAAAAATCAGCGAGTAAAATTTACCCCGCTCTTTCGACGCTTATGGTGAAAATGCCTTTAGAAATGCCTACTATTCTTCTCTCAAGCTAGCTCTTTTCCTCCGCCACGCAGTTCGTTAAACCCTCGGCAACCTGTCTAAGGACCAGAACTATGCCGATGGAAAAGACATTTGACGCCGCTGCAGCCGAAGCGCGGCTTTATAAAGCCTGGGAAGAAGCCGGAAGCTTCAAAGCCGGGGCCAATGCCTCGAAAGAGGAAAGCTTTTGCGTGATGATCCCGCCGCCGAATGTCACCGGCTCGCTTCACATGGGACATGCGTTCAACAACACGCTGCAAGACATCTTGGTCCGCTGGCACCGGATGCAGGGCCATGACACATTATGGCAGCCGGGTCAGGACCATGCGGGCATCGCCACGCAGATGGTGGTGGAACGCGAGCTTGCCAATGACGGCAAGCGCCGCACTGATTTCAGCCGCGATGACTTCATCGATTTGGTCTGGAAACAGAAAGAGAAATCCGGCGGTACGATCATCGAGCAGCTCAAGCGCTTGGGAGCCTCATGCGATTGGTCGCGCAATGCTTTCACCATGGCGGGGGCACCGGGGGATACGCGGGTTGGGCATGAAAACAGCCCCGATTTCCATGATGCGGTCATCAAGGTCTTTGTGGATATGTATAACAAAGGCCTGATCTATCGCGGCAAGCGCCTGGTCAATTGGGATCCGCATTTTGAAACGGCGATTTCCGATCTCGAAGTCGAGAATATCGAAAAGCCCGGCCATATGTGGCATTTCAAATATCCGCTCGCCGGGGGCCACACTTATGAATATGTGGAAAAGGACGAAGACGGGAATGTAACCCTGCGCGAAGAGCGCGACTACATCTCCATCGCCACAACCCGCCCCGAGACGATGCTTGGCGATGGCGCGGTTGCGGTGCATCCCAAAGATGAGCGTTACGCGCCTATCATCGGCAAGCTCTGCGAAATCCCGGTCGGTCCGAAATGGGCGCGCCGCCTGATCCCGATCATCACCGATGAATATCCCGATCCAGAGTTTGGCTCTGGGGCGGTGAAGATCACCGGCGCGCATGATTTCAACGACTACCAAGTCGCCAAACGCGGCGGCATCCCCATGTATCGCCTGATGGATACAAAAGGCACGTTGCGCAATGATGGCGCGCCTTACACCGAGGAAGCCGAGAAAGCACAAGCGATCATCGAGGGCAAAAGCTTTACCGAAGCCGAAATCGATGTGATCAATCTGGTGCCCGAGGAATATCGCGGCCTGGATCGCTTTGAAGCGCGGGAAAAAATCGTGGCGGCCATCACCGCCGAGGGCAATGCGGTGATGATCCCGAACACGGATTACGACGCCGAGGAAAACCCAGAGGCCCCGCAAGAAATCCCGCTGGTGGAAAACAAGCCGATCATGCAGCCTTTCGGCGACCGCTCTAAGGTGGTGATCGAACCGATGCTGACCGACCAATGGTTTGTGGATGCGGAGAAAATCGTCACCCCCGCCCTGGACGCGGTGCGCAATGGCGAAACAAAAATCCTGCCGGAGCGGGATGAAAAGGTCTATTTCCACTGGCTGGAAAATATCGAACCTTGGTGTATCTCCCGTCAGCTTTGGTGGGGTCATCAGATCCCAGTTTGGTACGGGCCGGGCAAGAAAGAAGACGGCACCATCACCTTTGATGTGAGCAGCGAAGGCGGGCAAAAGGCCTTCTGCGCCGCCACCGAAGAAGAAGCCATCGCCCAGGCCGAAGTCTATTACGGTCAAACTGTTATCGCCGTGGCCAATAAGACTAAGGCGATGATGCCCAATGTGGCGCGTGGCGATGTGGATGGCCCGGCGCTGGCGATTTATCGCGAACCGGATGTGTTGGACACTTGGTTTAGCTCTGGCCTCTGGCCTATCGGCACGCTTGGCTGGCCAGAAGAAACCGACGAGCTGAAACGCTATTTCCCGACCAATGTGCTGGTCACCGGTTTTGACATTATCTTCTTTTGGGTCGCTCGGATGATGATGATGCAATATGCGGTTGTGGGCCAAAAGCCGTTTGACACGGTTTATGTGCATGCCTTGGTGCGCGATGAGAAGGGCAAGAAAATGTCCAAATCATTGGGCAATGTGCTCGACCCGCTGGATCTGATCGATGAATATGGCGCGGATGCGGTGCGTTTCACCCTGTCTTCCATGGCGGCCATGGGGCGCGATCTAAAACTCTCGACCCAACGGATCGCAGGCTATCGCAATTTCGGCACCAAGATTTGGAATGCCGTGCGCTTTGCCGAGATGAACGAGGTCTACAACGTTTACGAACCAGCAGCGGGCCTGCCCGACAGCCCGGCCCAAACCGCCAATCTTTGGATCATCGGCGAAACCGCGAAGGTCCGCGAAGAGGTCGACGCCGCCCTGGCTGCCTTCCGCTTCGATGACGCCGCCAAAGCGCTTTATGGCTTTGTCTGGGGCAAGGTCTGCGATTGGTATGTGGAATTCGCCAAGCCGCTCTTTGGCTCTGACGATGCGGCTTGCGTGGCTGAAACCCGGCAGGTCATGGGCTGGGTGATCGATCAATGTCTGATCCTGCTGCATCCTTTCATGCCCTTCATCACCGAAGAGCTTTGGGGCACCACCGCCGAGCGCAGCAAAATGCTGGTTCACGCGGATTGGCCGGAATATAGCGCCGCAGATCTGGTCACCCCAGAGGCAGATCGCGAAATGGGTTGGGTGCTAAGCCTGATCGAAGAAATCCGTTCGGTACGGGCGCAAATGCATGTTCCAGCCGGGCTGCGGCTCGATCTGTTGCGCACGGAGCTGGATGATGCTGGCCAAGCGGCTTGGGCGAAAAACGAAGCCCTGATCCTGCGTCTAGCGCGCCTCGATGGGCTAAGCGCTGTCGAAGCCTTCCCGAAAGGCACGGTGACTGTGGCTGTTGATGGCGGCGTCTTTGGCCTGCCGCTGGCGGATGCGATTGATGTGGCCGAAGAACAGGCCCGTCTGTCGAAATCCCTGGGCAAGCTGGAGAAAGAAGCAGGCGGATTGCGCGGCCGTTTGAACAACCCCAAATTCGTGGCTAGCGCCCCGGCGGAAGTGGTCGAAGAAAGCCGCGAACGCGCTGCGCAGCTAGATGAAGAAATCGCAAAACTGAAAGCCGCGCTAGAGCGTTTGGCCGAGATGGCCTAGCGCCATCGAAATCCGAAAACACAAAAGGCGGTCAATTTGGCCGCCATTTTCATTGGGACCTAACCATGCCCAGCCGCGTGATCAAACACTATCGCTTAGCCCTTCTCCTGGAAGTAGTCATAGATCTTCTGCGCCAGATTGGCCGAGATCCAATTCATCGGTTAACACGTCGCAGCGTTATGAGCAGCTGCAGAAATCCGGCAAAATCAGTATAATCCAATTAACGCGACACTCCCTTCCATTCTAATCTCGCTCGTTTATTATTTTTGTAAAAAACTGAAAACTAAAGGTGTTGTGGTCCTAAAGATTGGGATTTATGCGCTTTGGTTTACCTTGCTTTCTTGCCAATTTTGATTTAATTAATTTGTGAATTAGCGATCTATATGTCGCGTTAAGCATAGATTTTGGGTGGGTTGATGACTGCATTTGTAGGTACCACGAATGATGATAGTCTAGTTGGGACGTCCTTGGCTGATACGCTTGAGGGACTTTCCGGGAATGATCAGCTTTTCGGGGGGGGAAGGGTCGGATCTTCTTGATGGCGGTGTCGATAATGACCTGCTCGAAGGGGAAACTGGCGACGACACGCTTTTAGGCGGCGCAGGGGAAGACACGCTTGATGGGGGGCTGGGCTCGGACAGCCTGAAGGCGGCTCTGGCGATGACACATTGCGGGGCAATAATGGCCCTGATGCAGGGCTCGACAGCAATGACACGCTCAAAGGCGATGCGGGTGATGATCAAATCCAAGGCGGCAATGGCGCAGACGACATTGATGGTGGCGATGATAATGACACAATCAATGGTGGGGCTGA